>CAWFGZ010000012.1:0-6767 GCA_963815435.1 uncultured Alphaproteobacteria bacterium | reverse complement strand
AGGCACGCGTCAAGTTCCGCGGCTACTACGAGCTCGACGAGGTCCGGATCATCACGGTTGACGGCCGGGATCCCGGCTTTCTCCAGGTATCCGAAAGGAGCGACGATATCACCCTCGCCCAGATCCACATTGAAGCCCCGTACCGCGCACATGGCATCGGCAGCCGCCTGATCCAGGACCTGCTGCGCGACGGGCGGGCCAAGAACAAGCCCGTGTCCTTATCGGTCGTGAAACATAACCCCGCCCAGGCGCTTTACGAGCGCCTCGGCTTCCGCGTGGTTGGCGAAGACGCGACCAAGCTACACATGCGGTGGCACGCCGCCTCTGCGTGATCCGCCGAGGCTGCCGGCCATCGCCAGGGCAATACGAGAATAGCGCTAACGGCCACCCAGTGAAGCGCTCCTCTGGAGCACGCCAGCTTAATCACTCCAGCCGCCACCTCGGTTCCGAATGCGCGCTTGCGCGCCAGCGACCCGTGCCTGGGCGCCACTGAGACGTGCCTGCGCACCACCGATCTGCGCCTGGGCACCACTGTAACCGGCAGTCGATCCGTCGCCCATCAACATGGCCTCCAGCAGAATGTGTACGAATGGCCCCGTCTCGATGTCGAGGCGGATCGAGAAATCGCCCTTGTCGTAAGACCAGACCAAAATGTCATCCGAAAACTCGTAGTCTTGGGCAGCAACTCCGGTGTGATCAACATTATCCGGCGCTCGAGCCACCAAATCCGCAGGTTTGCGCGGGTCAACGGCTTTTCCAGCACCATGCACGAGGAAAATGGCTGGCTTGGGCAACACGTAAAAGCCACCTTCATAGGAAATAGCGTAAATCCGCGCCAATGCGGAATAGGGGTCTCCAAGTTGATTCGCTAGAAAGTTGTTGGCGCTTTTCCGCCCTGGGGCAAAGGGGTCATGCAATACTTTTTCCTCCGTCGGCGCCGGATCGGGTGGAGGTACTGGAGTGTCCGCGTCATCAAGGTGCACCACTCGCAAGTCTTGAACTACGCGACCATCCAGCGAGGATCTATTGGACGGGCTAAGTAGTGTTTCCGGCATTTTCCCCTCCACTCAATCCGAACAGCGCCGACCATTAGCGGCAGGCGGCGATACAATTCCGCAGGAAATTTTAGTCGGATTTGGCAGGAATGCAACCCTTACCATAGCACCGACCCCGATTGAGGCAACCCGTTGTCATCCTCGTGATCGAGGAAGCGCCCTCGGCTGGCCGCGCCTCTGGCGCCGGGCGATCTTCCCAGCGCTCGCGATAAGAGAGTAGGCGGCAACACCGTGCCGGTGCTCAGGCACCAGGGTGCGTGCCGAGACCGCATGGCTGGGAGGCGCCGGGCGGCGCAAGCCGCGGGCCGACCACAGCCGCTGCCGATCTCGCGCCAGCGCAGGCTGTTGATGATCGCCCGCCGATAGCGGCCCCCGCTCAGCTCGCGATCGACCTCGAGCAGGGTCTCGCCCACATCCGCGTAGTGCAGATGGTCGGGCGACAGCCGCTTCCAGGTCTACGACCAGGGCAACGCCGAGGTAGTCGCGCGCCTGCACTAGCGCTTCTCTGAACCCTTCGCGCCTGGCCCTGGTAAGCATCGTCGAACAACGACTGGATGGCGCCTTCGTATTCCGGGAACCGTTCGAACTGGTCGAACAGGTCCTCGACCTCCGGGCTGATCAAGAACCCCCGATCGAGCAGGTTCTCGTCGAAGATATCGACCAGAATGTCGAAAATCGCGCCAGTGAGCGGCTCCGACAGCTTGTGCTCGTCGCGCCAGCCCAGCCCGAAAAGTCTGACAGCTTGAAATCGTTGCTGGCGAGCCGGATCTGCGTGTGCGGCGACAGCTCGGCGAAGCGATTGAGCTCATTGAAGGTGTAGAGATTGCCGTGCGTCGTCTCGAGCAGATGATCGAGCACCGCTGTCGAAATGCATCGTGGCGATCAAGCGCCGTAAGGTCGGCTGCCGCCTCGTGGAAGCCGAAGTACTCGCCATCAAGCGCGCCTTCGGCCGGCAGGCCGATCTCGGAATAGATGATCAGGTGGCCGAGCTGGTGCGCGATGACGTCGAAATTAGAGCTGAAAGGGACGCGCCTCGACCGACCTGCCGGGAAATCGGAGCCGATCTCCATGAAACCAAAGCCGGATGAGGCGTTTGTCCAGCTGACGGCAGCAGGTCCACCTCGAGGTACTCGTATTGCGGCCAGAAATGCCAGGGGATGCGCCGCCCGAAGTACCGCTCCCAGACGTCGAGGGTGAAGCGGGCCGAGCCATAGGCATGGGCCACCTCGAATTCCGGCGTACCGACCTCGAGATAATCGAAATTGCCGTCAGCATCGGGCATGAGCCGGCGCGCGGGTCGGTCCACGCCAGGGGGGGAGGTGACAGATACGGCTTACCGTAGGCCGTCACGTTGAGACCGTACGGTTGGCGCTTGCCGACCGGATCGATCGCGTACATGCGGTCGTCGGAGGGACCGGGGCCGACGCTGCCCGCGGGCGGCGACAGCCAGACCGTCTCGGCTCGTGCTCCGCGCTGCCGTAGGGCGCCTGCGGGTACAACCGAAATCGGGTCCCGCTCGGGCGGCGCTCGGGCGGCAAACTCGACCACGTCATCGAAATGCCGCTCCTCCCTCTATGCCACCCGGGGCGCAGGCACCCGCTCAATTCTCGCGATCTCGTTGGACCGCATGCTCGCAACCCGAGCAGTATAGGTACTCGCGCAACAGCGCGCGATAGAATTCCGTGCGGTCCGCGAAGCCGAGCTCACGCGCGGCGGCTTCGATGTCGTCGGGCAGCGGACGAGCCAAGCCCGCTGCTCGAAATACCAGGCCAGGAGCTGCGCGGGGGCCACGCTCAGGTCCTCGGGCTTGAGGTGATCGAGGCCCCTGCGCCGTCAGCCGCTCCTGCTTGTCCCGGCCGCGAGCCGCGAGCCGCGCATAGTCGCCGCGAAGGCGCAGCTCGTCGAGCAGGCGATCGCGCAGGGCCGGGTTCGGCCAGCGACCTGATCGCCTCGAGACGCTCCTGATTCTCGAGGAGAAATCGAGCCGTTCGGGAGCCATGCCGTTGGCGGCCAGCCAGCGCTCGAGATCGGCGCGCGCGAACAGCCCGTGCCGGGCACGAAGGCGGCCGAGCGCGTGGGCGGAGCGCCGTCCGGTCGATCCTTGGCGGCGCCGCCCGGCCTCCCGCTGCAGCGAGCAGACCGAGCAGCGCCCGATCGTGCACCCCCGCGATAGATATCGGCCTCGAGGCGGAGCTCCTCGAGCACCCGGTCCTCGGTGAGCCATGTGGCCGTTCCGTCAGCCTCGCTCAGGCGGGACGCTGCCGAGGTCGCCGTCGCGTCGTCCCACATCTCGGTCCATTCGAAAACGTAGTCGACCCGCATCGGGCCGGCATCCGCTGGCCAGCAGCGCCCGCATGGCCTCGAGCATGGCGAACGCGTCGGCGCGCTTCTGATCGACCCGCCCCCCAGGCAAGCCAGGCACGCAACGCCTCGAGCTCGGCATCGGGCACGGACCGCCACGGCCGCTCGGCTCAGCAGCTGCTCGTAGGTGCGCTCGTGGTAGAACAGGCTCTTGGCGATGCCGACCAGGGCCGCGCAGCTCGCCGGGCCGATGTGCCCGCCAGTCTCGGCCTCGGCCAGCGTGCGGCGCACGTTCACCATCGCCTCGGACAGCGCGAGATAGCCGGTCTCGGCGGGCCCGTGGATGACCGCGACCTCGTCGTCATCCTCGAGCTCGCCGTCCCCGATACGCCTCGAAGATCGGGCCGATCCCGCGCATGCCGAACGCATGCAGCTCGGCCGCGCGCAGAGCCCCCATGCTAGCGCTGCCGAACACGTGAATGCCCTCGGCCATCGCCCAGAGGATCTCCTTGTGCCAGACCGAGAGCGCCCCCTCGAAGTAGCCGTCGATGATCCCGATCGCTCCCGGCCGGCCCTGCGCGATGCGATAGAGGTCGCCTTGGGCGACCGGAGGCAGGCATACGATCCCGGCGTCGGCGGCCGCGCGTACCTCGTCGCGACTGATCGTCGGACCGGCAAAGACGTAGGCCGTCATGGCCGGCGCGGGCGGGCGGCGAGAGCACGCGGGCCCGGCACGTAGTCGTCGTGGTGATCCGAACCCTCGAGCCTGGGAATCACAACCTTGACGACCGGCAGGCCGAATTCCGGCCGGGTAAGGTCGACGGCCACCACCTCGCTCACGTTGGCAGCCGCGAGGCGCTCCAGCAACCAGGCGAGGTCCTCTTCCAGGGTCGGGAACTCCTGGTTGGGCACGGCCCGAAAGTCGCGCATCGGGACGTCGTTCATCTGCTGGCCGAGCGCCCGCAGGCGGCTCACAAAAATGGGCCGGGTGAACTCGTGCGGCGAAAGGTCGTCGCGCGAGCCGGTGATGTAGGTCAGGCGAACCTGAACCGCCTCGGTCAGCGCCCGCGCTAATGCGATCGCGCGCGTCGGGTGACAGCCGGCGCCGACGCCGGCGTGCGCTTGATCTCGCTGCGGATCCATGATCACGCATTGCAATGAGGCGACGCCCACATCGGTGCTTGCGTCCCACACCCCGACCGATAAGTCTGCACCTTCGAGCCGGGCCAGCAGCTCCTGGCAGGTCGGATCATCGATCGTCTCGAGATCGATCCTCGTTTGCTCGCGCCGCGCCTTGTCCAACTGGTGCCAGAGGCTGGTCGCGTCGCGCTCGATCACCTCGCAGATGCCGTGGCAAAGCGCCTCGAGCGGATGGTTGCCCGAGGCGAGGCCATTCGTGCCAGCCGGGAAGCAGCCGCTGCCGGGGGGCAGCGGCAGGACCGCGTTGCAATGCACGCTCTCGAGCGGCAGCCAGACCTCACCGTCGTCGAGCAGATTGCGGCCGGCGACCCAGAGCATGGGCAGGTCGGGGGCGAAGCGGCCGTCCGCCACCCGTGGCAGGCCATCGAGATCGATCAGGCGGTGCGTCCGCGCCAGATCGCACGAGCCGCCGAGCTTGAGCGGCTGCTCGATGCGCTCGGCATGGTACAGCTCGATCGCCTCCATCACCCCCGACGCCTTGGCGGCGTCCAGGGTCAGGCCCTTGCCCTGCGAGACCGCGAGGGACCGCGCGTTCGGCCGGCAGACCATGACCACCGGAACGCCGGTACGGTCGAGGCCGGTGACGTTGGCGATCCGGGTGATGCCCATCGACGCCAGGTGCGGCCGCACCCGGGCGAGGGTCGCGGCGGGATCGACCGTCCGGTGGGTGCCGAGTCGGTACGTCTTGACACCGTCAGCGGACCTGGCGTGCTCCGCCGTTCGGTCTGGCTCGAGGACGGTCGACATCGGATCGCCAAAATCGCATGGTCACTATCGAGCCAGCAACCTATGCGTCTTTTCGCCGGCCGACAAGCGAGCCGGCTGCTGCCTGTAGGGAGCGCGTGAGCTGGCCGGTTTAGGTAGCGCGTGATCTGTCCGGTTCTGGAAGCGTTCCAAGGAACTTGGAACGGGGGGCTGGGTGGAGAGGCTTGCGAGGATCGGGATCATGCGTTTCGAGGAGATGGTGGAACGTTGGGAGAAGGGTCGCCTGAGCCACGCCGAGGCGGCGGCAGCGCTCGGGGTCAGCGAGCGAACCTTGCGCCGCTGGCGGGAACGCTACGAGGAGGAGGGCGCGGCAGGACTGGTCGATCGCCGGGCTGGCCAGCCGTCGCCCAAACGGGCGCCCGAGGACGAGCTCGAGCGTATGCGCGCGCTGTATCAGGAGAACTATCAGGGCTTCACGATCAAGCATTTCCACGAGAAGCTGGAGAAGCGCCACGACTACAAGCTCGGCTACACCACGACCCGGATTTACCTGCAAAAGACCGGTGTGGTGGCGCCGGCAGCCCGACGGGGCGCCCATCGTCGCAAGCGTCCTCGCCGGCCAATGCGTGGCATGTTGCTGCATCAGGACGGCTCGAAGCACGCCTGGCTCACCGACCAGCCGGCGCTCGACCTGATCATCACGATGGACGACGCCACCAGCGAGCTCTATTCGGCGCTCCTGGTCGACGAAGAAGGCACGATGAGCAGCTTCCGCGGGCTGCTCGAGGTGGTCGAGCGGCACGGCCTGTTCATGGAGCTCTACACCGACCGTGGCAGCCACTACTTCTTCACGCCGGAAGGGGGCGGCAAGGTCTCCAAGACCCAGCTGACCCAGGTCGGGCGAGCCCTGAAGCAGCTCGGCATCGGTCACATCCCGGCCTACTCGCCCGAGGCCAGAGGCCGATGCGAGCGCGCCTTTCGAACCCTGCAAGATCGCCTGCCCAAAGAGCTGGCGCTGGCCGGGATCACCACTGTCGAGGCCGCCAACCGCTTCCTGCGCGAGGGCTACCTGCCCGAGCACAATGCCCGTTTTGCCGAGCCCGCCGAAGAGCCGGCCGCGGTCTTCGTCAAGGTGCCCGAGGCGCTCTGGCGCGACGCCCTCTGTGTCCAGGAAGAACGTCGGGTCGGCAACGACAACTGCGTGCGCTGGCATGGCCGCAGTCTGCAGATCCCGCCGACGCCGCTGCGTCCCCACCTGGTGCGGGCGACCGTCCGGGTGCACGACTATCCCGACGGCACGCTTGCCATCTTCAAGGGGCCGCAGCGCCTGGCCAGCTTCCCGCCGGCGGCGCCTGCGCGCGCCGAGGACCTGGCCGCGTGACCACCGCCACGCGGCCAGCCCTGTGGACTTGCTGGACGACGCTGCGCGTCGCCCACAACCCCACAGGGCCCACAACAGCGGTCAACTCATGCGCTACCTATTGCGGACAAAACAACGCGCTCGCT
>CAWFGZ010000011.1:0-174805 GCA_963815435.1 uncultured Alphaproteobacteria bacterium | reverse complement strand
AGCGTGCCGGTGCTCGAGGAGGCTGCCCGAGGCGTCGGACTGTTGACCTTCAACGCCGATCTGGACGGCATCGTGCGCCGCGTACCTGCTGTGGCCGACGTCGCCGGTCGGATCGTGCCGACCCTGTCGATCGAGGCGCTGCGCGTCGCCACCGGGCAGCCGACGATCGCGGTCCGTTCCGGCAAGGGCGGCATCGAGAGCGTCATCTTGCGGGGGGTGGCGATCTCGACCGACGGCAGAGGGGAGATCTGGGTCCACTACGCGCTCCCCGATCCGGATCTCTATATCTCGGCGGGCGACGTACTGGCCGGACGGGTCGACCGCGGGCGAATTGTGAACCGCGTCGTGATCGTCGGGACATCCGCGGCCGGTCTGGGCGATATCAAGGCCACGCCGGTCGCCGCGCGAATGCCGGGTGTGGAGGTCCATGCCCAGCTGCTGGAGACGATTTACACCGCCAATCACCTGCGCCGGCCCTCCTATGCTCCGGGGGCGGAGCGCACTTTCTTCGTCGCCACCGGCCTGGTGCTCGCGGTGGTCGGACCGCTCATTCCAGCCGGCTTCCTGCCGCCTCTGCTGCTCGGCAGCACGGCGCTGGCGCTCGGCGTCAGCTGGTACGCCTTCGCCGACCACAACCTGCTGATCGACGGCTCCTATCCGGCATTCGTCGTGGTCGCGGTGGTGCTCTGGCTCGCGCTCGCGAAGTACATCCGCGAGCAGGCGATGCGCCGTTCGATTCGCGGCGCCTTCAGCCAGTACCTTTCGCCGGTCATGGTCGATCAGCTGGCCGGTAATCCCGAGCAGCTCAAGCTGACCGGCGAGACGCGCGAGCTCTCGATCATGTTCTGCGACATCCGCGGGTTCACGACGTTGTCGGAAGCCTATGCCGGCGCGCCCGAAGACCTCACCCGGCTGATGAACCGCTTCCTGACCGCGATGACCGAGAAGATCATGGAGCAGAGCGGGACCATCGACAAATACATCGGTGACGCGATCATGGCGTTCTGGAATGCGCCGCTCGACGTCCCGGACCACGCCCGCCAGGCATGCCTCGCCGCCTCGCGATGATCAGACGCGTGCGCGAGTTCAACGAGGAAATGCAGGCCGAGGCCGCCGGCAGGGGTCAGCCCGTCGTGCCGATCGCGATCGGCGTCGGGATCAACTCCGGCGAGTGTTACGTCGGTAACCTGGGCTCGGACCAGCGCTTCAACTACTCGGTGCTCGGCGATCCGGTGAACGTCGCCTCGCGCCTGGAAGGACAGAGCAAGACGTACGGCGTCGAGACCGTCATTGGCGATACGACCCAGGCCGCCGCGCCCGATCTGGCGAGCCTCCGGCTGGACCTCATCCGTCTCAAGGGGAAGACGCTGCCGGTCTGGCTGTTCGGGCTGCTCGGCGATGCCGAGCTGGAGCGTTCGGAAGTCTTTCGCGCTCTCGCCCGCGCCCATGAGGCGATGCTCGAGGCCTACCGCGGGCAGGACTGGGACGCTGCCGAGCGGCATCTCCTCGAGTGCCGGCGGCGCGGCGAGATGTTCGGGGCGATCCTCTGGCGGAGCGGCGACGAGGCGCCGCAGCTCGGCACGCTGTATCGGCTCTACGGCGAGCGGATCGTCGCCATGCGCCTCGACCCGCCCGGACCGGACTGGGACGGCGTCTACGTCGCGCTCTCGAAATAGCTCTCGCGATTGTCCGGCCCGGCGATCGCTCTTCCGGCCCGATCAGGTCGGGCGCGGCCAGGAGACGGATGCGCCATGCCTGGCGAACGGCGCCGCCTCGGCCTGGCGGCTCCAGGACTGGCTGCAGCCAATCCCGAGGATGACGGCATAGAGGACCGCGACCGCGGGGATCTGCAGGCTGAAGTCGAAGGCGGCATGGACCCCGACCAATAGGGTCGCGCACGCGGCCGCCCAACCGTAGATCCATGCCGTGTGGCGCCGCCGGAACGCGCCGAGGCAGATCAGGGCCAGCCAGCCGATTGACGACCACAGCGCCAGGGCCGCTGGCAGACCCAGTTCGAGGGCGTTCTCCAGGTACGTGCTGTGCGCGGTGTCGAAGTAGGCCACGATCGGGGGCGCACGGTAGATCTTGAAGGCATCCTCGAACGCCCCATACCCTATCCCGAGCCAGGGAAAGTCTGCAATCGCGTGGACCATCAGGCGATAGGCCGGAAAACGATACTCTGCCTCCTCGGGATCGAACAGAAGAGCGAGGCGGTTGGCGAGGCCCTCGCCTCCGGAAGCGACGTAGAGGCTTGCCAGCGTGAAGAACGTCGCCAGGAGAGCAAGCCCGATGATGCGCTGGCCGCGGCCGCGCCCCACCAGCCCGGCCAGAAATACGGCGCAAGCCAGCAGTGTGCTGACCACACCGGCCCGGGACAGTGACAGCACCAGGCCCGCAAGGCCGACCGGCACAGCCGCAAGGATCGCGAACAGCTGCGGTTGTGGATGAAGGAGAAGCTCGGTCAGCCCGTCCTTCGAGTTCAAGGCAGCGTTCAGCTGCCGGGCGAGATAGGCGAGCGTGCAGAGCAGCCCGAGGCCGGTGAAGGTCGCGAAGTGGTTCCGGTTGGGAAAGGTCCCGGTCACGCTGTCGAGATGGTCCCATTTCGGATACCAGAGGATGAGCTCGGCGCCGGACAAGTGCATCAGCAGACCGTAGGCGCTGTAGCCGGCGGCCGCGACAGCGATCGCGAAGATCGCGCGATCCGCCTGTTCGACCGGGCGAAAGCTCTGCAGCGCCAGCCAGAAGATGGCACCGTAGGTGAGCAGGCGCATGAGGGCTGTGATGGTCCCGGCCGGGTCGATGCTGATGCTGTTAAAGGGCGCCGCGCCCAGCAGATGAGCGGGCAGCTGCCAGTAGGGGTTGGCGAGCAGATCGGGCAGCCCGGACAGGGCTTGCAGACCCGCGTACAGGCACACCAGCAGAAACAGCAGCATGGGGCCCCCGACCCGCGCCGGCGCCACCGCCGGTGGCGCTCCCGAGCGCCAGGAGCGCCAGGCCCACGTCGTCAGGAGCGCGCCCGCCACCAGGGCGAGGAGGCTCCATGCCCACGGCCGGTTGCTGCCGAACGGCAGCGGGGCGAGGACGACGATCAGGACGAGGGCTCGAACCATCAATCGGTTGACGAGACGCAAGAGCCTGTGGCCTCCAGGCACTTCTGCGACCACTCTCTAGTCTACCCGAACTCGGCCAAGCCGCGTAAGGCTCTGCGGTGCCGGGGTGATCCTGACACGGCGTGCAGGTGCGGCGAACCGCGCCGCAAGCAAGCGCACCTCTGGCAGGGCCGGGGAGCGACTTCCCGGCGCAGTCTTGCGCGTCGAGGCGCGGAGGAATGGATCGCCCGGATGCCAAATCGTTGTTTTAGGGCCGTTTCTCGGGTTCGTTTGGTCACAGGAGCGTCGACCGGAGAAGTGCCTCGCCGGCGTTGCCGCGCCGCCGCCCTGGAACGCCTCGGCCTGGAGCAGGGTCAGTCCGGCAGGGCGCGCTCTAGGGTCTCGTGCGCGGGCCATGGCCATGCCGCATTGGCCCTTGGACGACGTTCTCTGCGGCGCATGGGATGGGTCCTTCGGGGGAGATCAGCAAAGAAGAGAAGAGGGTAGCGAAACCTGGGGCAAGATGCTACCATTTCATAGGAAAAAATACAACAGAGCGAAACCGGGCTCGCGGGGCGGCAGCGGGCGGCCGCGGCCGGAGCCGGGCGCAGAAGGCGGCGAGAGGCGTACGGCCCTGGCGACGGTCCGGACGGGCGAGCGGACGGCGCATGAAGGGGATGTTGCGCGCCTGGCTCCCAGGGCCGACCACCAAGGTCGACCCGGAGCGGCGCGCGTGTAGGATTTCGGCCGCCTCGACCCGCGCGATCCGCGCCGACCGTCTCGCATTCGCGGGGGGCGCAAACGCCATCGGCGGCCGCAAACCGGTGTCAGACTTTAACCGGACGTTAAGGTCGGGCGGTTAACGCTGTCTTCGAGTGGTCCGTGCGACCCTGGGAATCCGTGCCCGCGAAAATCGGCGGGAGCGAGGGGAGGGTGGCGGATGCCCGTCGGGGGGAAACTGGCGGGGACGGTAGTGGGGGGATGACGACCGCGTCGTTGTTGATACCGGAGTGATCTTCCCCAGAAGTGCCGTTTGAATATTCCCCAGGCTCGCGGTGAGGGTCGACCTCCCGGGGCGAGCCCCGGGAGGTCGGGCGGCGGACCGATCACCGATGCCGTCCCCTCAGGCGGGAGGGGACGGGACGGTGATCAAGCTCGGGGAAGTCGTCATGATCCTGGATCTGCATCGGCAGGGCCTGTCCCGTCTCGGCGATCGCGCTTCAGCTCGGCATCGATCGCAAGACCGTGCGCAAGGACCTCGGGCGCGGCCTGGAGGCGCCGGACTATGGCCCGCGGCAGCTGCGCCCTCGGCGCATCGACCCGTTCGTCCCCTACCTGCGCGAGCGGGTCGAGGCCTGGCCGGGCCTGACCGGCCGGCGCCTCTTTCGGGCGCTGAAGGAGCGTGGCTACCGGGGCGGCTACAGCGCCGTCACCGACGCGCTCCGCGAGCTGCGGCCGCCGCCGCCCGCCGTGTTCGAGGTCCGCTTCGAGACGCCGCCCGGCGACCAGGCGCAGGTCGACTTCGCCCAGTTCCAGGTGGTGTTCGCCGACGAGCCGGGGGTGACCCGGTTGTCTGGCTGTTCTCCCTGGTGCTCGGCTACGGCCGCCTGCTCTGGGCGCGCTTCGTCCTGCACCAGGACCTGCAGACCGTGCTGCGCTGCCACCTCGCCGCCTTCGCCGCGCTCGAGGGCGTGCCGCGCCAGATCCTCTACGACCGGATGAAGACCGCGGTCAGCGGCGAGGACGCCCAGGGCCACATCGTCTACAACCGGGCGCTGGTCGACTTCGCCCGCCACCACGGCTTCCACCCCAAGGCCTGCCGGCCCTACCGGGCCAAGACCAAGGGCAAGGTCGAGCGGCCGTACCGCTACATCCGCGAGGACTTCTTCCTCGCCCGCTCGTTCCAGAACCTCGACGACCTGAATGCCCAGCTGCGCGACTGGCTCGACACGGTCGCCAACCCGCGGGTCCACGCGACCACCGGGCGGGTCGTCGCCGACGGCCTTCGCCGAGGAGCAGCCGCAGCTCCAGCCCTTGCCGCTGGTGCCGTTCCGCTCGGTCCTCAGGCTCGAACGGCGCTTGGCCGCCGGGTTGGGGAACGGGGCCCCAACCCCGTTCCGGCGGCCAAGCCCACGAGGGCATGGTCAGCGTCGGCGGCAACCTCTACAGCGTGCCCGATACCACCCGCCGACGTGTCCTCGAGGTGCATGCGCTCTTCTACGAGGCCGTCGCCCTGCGGCTCGCCAACGCCGAGCGGCCGTCATGACGGCGCGCGCCGATCCCAACGGCTCGGTGCTCGATCGCATCAAGCGCACCCTGGTGGGTCTCAGGATGCCGCGTGCGCTCGAGATGATCGAAGCCACTGTCCGCCAGCTCGAGCAGGGCGAGCTCAGCCCGCTCGAGGCGATCGAGGGGCTGCTCGCCGAGGAGTTCTCGATCCGCGAGAACCGGCGCGTCAAGACCGCGCTGGTGATGGCCAGGCTCTCGACCATCAAGACGCTCGCCGGCTTCGACTTCACCTTCCAGCCGTCGCTCGACCGCAACCGCGTCCTGGCCCTCGCCCAGCTCGACTTCGTCGATCGCCATGAGGTGGTCCACCTGCTCGGGCCGCCCGGCACGGGCAAGAGCCACCTCGCGATCGCGCTCGGGGTCGAGGCGGTCAAAGCCGGGCGCAGCGTCTACTTCGTCACCCTCGCCGACCTCGTCGCCGCGCTGGCCAAGGCCGAACACGAGGGCCGGCTGCACGACAAGATCCGCTTCTTCTGCCGCGCTGCGCTCCTGATCGTCGATGAGATCGGCGACCTGCCAGTCGTCCCTGATGGCGGCAGCCTGTTCTTCCAGCTGGTCAACGCCCGCTACGAGAAGGGCGCCATGATCCTCACCTCCAACCGCGGCTTCGCCGAGTGGGGCGAGATCTTCGGCGATCCGGTCGTCGCCACCGCGCTCCTCGACCGGCTCCTGCATCACGCCGTGGTCGTTCAGATCGAGGGCTCCAGCTACCGCCTGCGCCAGCATGCCGACCTCGTGCCCGAGCACATCCGCGCCAAAGCCCTCATCACGCCGCCGCTGCCGACACCGCGCCGCCGCGGCCGGCCGCCCAAACCGAAAGACCCAACGCCAACCACCACCTGATCGCCGAAGCCGTCAGCTGGGGAAATTTACTTCGGCACTTCTGAGGAAAGTTCGTTCGGCAATTGACACTGGTCGAGCGCATCGTGACCGCGGCCTGGCGGGCGAGACGCGGCGACCGCCTCGAGGCGGCGCTGCTCGGCTGCCATCTCGGCCCCGCCGCCCCGAACACCGGCGACAGGCAGGCCGCGCTCGGGCTCGGGCTGATGCGGGACGGCAATAGGCCGCGCGCGCTCGAGATCCGTTGGCCGGAGCCAGCACCGACCTCGGGTGGTCGGTGCGCTCCGGGCAACCGCTACCGCGGCTCGGTGCTCGCCGAGCTGCGCGCCGCTCCCGGGCGACCTCCGGTGGTCGTCCCTAGGAGCCCGTCCGAGTAATGGTGAGTGGTACGGGCATGCTGGTGGGAGAGTTGGACATGGAGATCTCCGAGGGACCGGCGCGCGCTGCGGTGTCGGCCTCATGCCAGGGTCCGGGCCAGCTTGAGGAGGTTGTGGGCGGTGCAGACCAGCGCCCATTCGTGCTCGACCTTGGCCAGGCCGCGCAGCAGGAACTGGCGGAAGCCGCGGGCCTGTTTGATCTGCCCGAACACCGGCTCGACGATCTGCTTGCGCAATCGATAGCGGCTCTTGAAGCCGCCGCGGCGCAGCCGGGTGCGCATCGCCCGCCGCCGCGGCCCTTGCTGGCGGCCCCGGCCGGTCGCGGCCGCCTGGCCATGGCGTTGCCGGCCGGTGGCGACGTAGGCGCGGACGCCGCGTCCTTGCAGGGCCTCGAGATTGGCCTCCGAGCAGTAGCCGGCGTCCGCGGAGAGCTCCTTCGGCTGGCGGCCGGTGTTGGCCCGCATGGCATCGAGCAGCGGCGTGAGCTGAGCCTGGTCGCTGCCGTTTGGTCAGCCCGTGGGCGACGATGATCTGGGCCTGGCCGTCGACCGCTGCCTGGGCGTTGTAGCCCTGGATGAAGCCGTCCTTGGTCTTCATGATCCGGCTGTCGGGGTCGGTGAAGTTGCGCTGGGCCTTGGCTTTGGGCGCCTGGGCTGGAGTCTCTGCGGGGGGCGGCGGTGGCGTGGGGCGTGGCCCGGCGGCCGGTGGCGCGCCCTCCGCCTCCGGCTCATCGCCGCGTCGTCGCCGTCTCCTCTGCGGCCGCCGGAGGCCCGACTTCGGCCCGCGCCGCGGCCTCCAGCGCCGCCTTGGCTTCGCGGATCTTGGCCAGGCGCGCGGCCTTGTCGGCCACCCACGCCGGCAACTCGTCGCCCCGCCGGTCCGGGCCGAGCGCGGCGTCGTCGGCTGCGTCGGCGGCCTCGGCCGCCGCCAGCCAGCCCGCCACCTCGGCCGCCAGCTGCGCCTCCGCCTGAACCATGCGGCCGTAGCTCATGGCTTTGTGCTTAGAGGCGTTGGCCTTGATCCTGGTGCCATCGAGCGCAACGTGGCCGAGCTTCACCAGCCCGCTTGGCGGCACAAGGTCAGCACCTGGACGAACAGAGCGCCGAGGGCCTCCAGATGGCGCTTGCGGAAGTCGCTGATGGTGCGGAAGTCCGGCGTCTGAAGCCCGGTCACCGCCATGACGTCCACCCGCTCCTCGCAGGCCACGGCGATCCGGCGCGAAGCGTAGACGCCCCGGCTGTAGGCGTACAGCAACAGCGCCGTCATCATCGCCGGATGGTACGGCGGCTGGCCCCGCTCTTCCGGATAGGCCGCCATGATCGCCCTCAGGTCCAGCGTCTCGCGCACCAGATCGCGGATCAGATGCGCCCCATGCCCGGCCGGCACGAAGTCATGGACCGACGGCGGCAGCAGCCAGACCTGATCCACGTCCCAAGCACGAAAGGTCTTTGCCATGCCGCCTCTTGAATCACGCCCCAGCCACCCCGTCCACCCCCTTCCGATTTCTCGGACAGGCTCCTAGGAGCCAGGCGCGCGCCCTCGCAGCGCTCAGGCTGCTCCAGGCCGAAGCGCGCGAGCTCCCCGAGAGCGATCCGCCCGATGCTGCATCAAAACAATCTCTTAGCTTTCGGACCGCGCGATGAATCGCCTGCGCTCCACGTGAAAATCGAGCGCGTGGCTTGCGTGCGGCTCGGAATCGGGGCACGCCAGGATCGCGAAGGCGGCGCGCTGCTGCCCGGGCGGAGGACGCAAGAGGCAGGGCCGCTCCGCCAGGAGGTGGCCGGAGCAACAGCCGCGAGGACGGGAACGCCGGTACGCCGGCCGGTGAGCGATCAGAGACGGATGCCCATCTACCGCGTGCTCGAGCCCCGGTTCGGCCGGCTGCACATGTAGCTTTTTGCCAAGCGGCCGAAGGCATTACAGGATGGTTCGTTGGGCGACCAGGAGGTCGATGTCATTTGCGATCGCCCGTTTGATCTACGTCGAAGCGCCTGAATACTCTGCGCATTCCCACTGATCGCCAAGCACCCACGCTGGCTTGACAGGCGCACCAGGCTGACGGACACCTTTGCCAGGTAGGCAGGCAATACCGGTTTGATTCATGACCGCCGGCCAGAAGATCGTGGAACACCAGAGGCTGGCGTCGGGCGCGGGCGCCCCGATGCTCTGTCTTGTTCTGTCGACGCGCGGTTGTGCCAGCGGCTCCTCAAGCGACCTCAGCTTCTAAAGCGAGTACGACAGCAACAACGACAACAACCTCAGTCAGAAACAGCAACAACGACAACAACCTCAGTCAGAACGAGTGGGACCAGGCTTACAGAAGCATGAATGCCAGCGGCGACGGTGTGGTCACGCGCGACGAGCTCAATGCCGCTGCTCGCGGCAGGAGCGGCGGCGGACGAGGCCAGGGTCGCGGCAGGCGCGATCGGTTGTGCCGGCGTGAGCGGCCTTTCTGCGAGCTACACCGAGCCGCTCCAGTGCTGGTTCCTCCGGATTGACGTCGATGACCATGTGGGATTGGTGCCGGACCCGAAGCGCAAGACGTTGGTGCGGCGCCGGCTCGCCAAGGAGAGCGCGCTTTGAGGAACGCCATTAGAAGAACCGGGGCCGCCCCTGCGTTGGCAGCGGCGCTGCTGTCCGGCTGCGCCATGGTCGGCCCGGACTTCCAGTCTCCCGACGCCGTGGTCAACGCCGGCTGGAGCGGGACCGAATCGCGCATCACCGCCGCAGCCCGGCGACTACGCCCACTGGTGGCGGATGTTCGCCGATCCGGCGCTGACCCGGCTGGAAGAGCTGGGCTACCAGCAGAACCTGCCACTTCGCGTCGCCGGCGTTCGGGTGCTGCAGGCCCGCGCCCAGCTCGGCGTCGCCATCGGTCAGGAATACCCGCAGACGCAGCAGGCGGTCGGCGACCTCGCCCACCAGCGCGAGAGCGCGCGCGCCCCGTTCGCCCCGACGGGCAAGTCCTCCGAGCTCGAGTACACCACCGCCTCGATCGGCGTGCAGGCCGCGTGGGAGCTCGATTTCTGGGGCAAGTTCCGCCGCTTTGTCGAATCGGCCGATGCCCAGCTGGCCGCCAACGTGGCCGGCTACGACGACGTGCTCGTCAGCCTGACCGCCGACCTCGCCACCGCCTATGTCCAGCTGCGCACGCTCGAGCAGCAGCTCGCTCGTCGCTCGCGCGAACGTCCAGGTGCAGCAGGAGGGCCTGCAGATCGCGACCGCCCGGTTCCGCGGCGGCACCACCGATGAGCGCGACGTCGAGCAGGCTAAGACCATCCTCGCCTCGACCCAGGCGACGATCCCGCAATTCGAACAGCAGATCGAGCAGACCAAGAACGCGATCGCGACCTTGATCGGGCTGCCGCCGAGCCCGCTCGATGATCTTCTCGGTACCTCCAAGGGCATCCCGGTGGCACCGGCGCAGGTCGGGATCGGCATCCCGGCGGACCTGCTGCGCCGACGGCCCGACATCCGCCAGGCCGAGGCGGTCGCGGCCGCGCAGAGCGCTCTGATCGGCTTTCAGAAGGCGGACCTCTTCCCGAGCTTCACTTTGGTCGGCACCTTCGGCTTCGCCGCGAGCGACTGGCAGCAGTTCGATCTCTCCGACATCTTTCTCGCCAAGAGCCGCACCTTCACCTTCGGCCCTTCGGTCACCTGGAACTTCCTCAACTACGGTCGGATCACCAACCAGGTTCGCGCCCAGGACGCCGCCTTCCAGGAGGCGCTGATCACCTACCAGAATACGGTGCTGGTGGCGCAGCAGGAAGTCGAGAACGGCCTCGTCGGCTTTCGCAAGCAGCAGGAGCGGGCGAAGGTCCTGAGCGAGGCGGTGCGCGCCGCGCAGCGCTCGCTCGATCTGGCCATACTGCAATACCGCAGCGGCGTCACCGACTTCACCACCGTGCTCGTGGCCGAGCAACAGCTGCTGGCGCAGCAGGACTCCCTGGCGGTGACCGCCGGCGCGATTCCCAGCAATCTGGTCGCGGTCTACCGTGCTCTGGGCGGCGGCTGGCAGATCCGCGAGGATCAGGAGTTCGTGCCACCACAGACGATCGAGGCGATGACCACGCCGGACCAATTGGGGCAGTCTTCTGGCTTACGAGGTCAAAGTGCCGCCGATACCGGTTCCCCGCCCGCAGCGGCCCCGCCTGCCCGAATGGTGAACCGCGTATCGTGATGGGGTGCGAGAGGAGAGCGATGTCTCGTCTGAGCCTGACGGCATTCGTAGGCGTCAGCGTCGGCGCGCTGCTCCTCGCCGGCTGCAAGGAGGAGCAGCGCAACGCTTATGTTCCGCCTCCGCCTCCGGCGGTAACGGTGGCGCACCCGGAGGTGCGGACCGTGACCGACTATGTCGAGCTCACCGGCACCACCGCGGCGACCAACACCGTACAGCTGGTGGCCCGGGTCGAAGGCTACCTCGAGCAGATCCACTTCCAGGACGGCCAGCGCGTCAAGCAGGGCGACCTCCTGTTCACGATCGAGCAGGACCAGTATCAGGCGAAGCTGGAGCAGGCCCGTTCGCAGGTCGGGTCGATTCAGGCCCAGTTGGAGCACGCCCAGACCGAGTTCGACCGCTACTCGGGCCTGTTCAAGCAGAAGGCGGCCTCCGCCGTGGACGTCGACACCTGGCGGGCCAATCGAGACGCGGCCCAGGCCGACATGATCGGGGCCCAGGCCCAGGTCGACCTGGCAGAGATCAATCTCGGCTACACGAGCGTCAAGGCACCGTTCGATGGCCGCATGGGACGTCACCTGATCGATCCGGGCAACCTGGTCGGAGTCGGCGGGGCGCGGACCGAGCTGGCCGAGATCAACCAGATCGATCCGATCTACGCCTATTTCACGATCAACGAGCGTGACCTCCTGCGGATCCGGAACCAACGCGCGAAGGCGGGACGCGAAAGCGCCGGTCAGGCCGACCGACCAGGTGCTGCAGCTCGGCACGGCGGACGAGGAGGGATTTCCACACCAGGGCAAGCTCGACTTCGCCGCGATCGAGCTGACCGCGGGTACCGGGACGTTGCAGCTGCGCGGCATCTTCCCCAATCCCGACTATAAGCTGCTGCCGGGCCTGTTCGCCCGAATCCGCGCGCCGCTCGGCGAGCGGGTCGACGCCTTGCTGGTGCCGGACACGGTGGTTGGTCGCGATCAGGCCGGCGCCTATGTGCTCACGGTCGACGACCATGACGTCGTGCACCGCGCCGGCATTCAGCCCGGGCAGCTCGTCGGCACGATGCGCGTGGTCGACGCCGGGCTCGCTGCGACCGACCGGGTGATCGTCGACGGGCTGCAGCGTGCCGTCCCTGGCGCCAAGGTCACTCCTGCACAGGCCGCGGCCCCGGCCGTCGCCGCCGAGACGCCCGCAGACGCGAAGAAGTCGGCGGAGTAGCCGGCATGTTCTCGAAGTTCTTCATCGAACGGCCGATCTTCGCCGCGGTGGTCGCGATCGTCACGGTGCTGCTTGGCGTGGTGGCGATGCTCCGGCTGCCGATCGCGCAGTACCCGGACATCACACCGCCGACGATCTTCGTGACGACCAGCTACCCGGGCGCCAGCGCCGCCACGGTCGCCAACACGGTGGGCATCCCGATCGAGCAGCAGGTCAACGGCGTGCCCGGCATGCTCTACATGCAGTCCTTCAGCGCCTCGGATGGCACCTATACGCTGATCGTGACGTTTCAGGTCGGCACCAACATGGATAACGCGCAAACGCTGGTCTATCAGCGCGTCGCGATCGCACTGGCCCAGCTGCCGCCGCAGGTCTCGGCCCAGGGCGTGACCGTCAAGCAGAAGTCGACCAACATCCTCCTGTTCGCCAACCTCGTCTCGCCGAACGGCGCATACGACGGCCTGTTTCTCACCAACTACGCCGCAATCAACCTGCAGAACCCGCTCGCGCGACTTGAAGGCGTGGCCAACGTCAACGTCGTCGGCGCCGGCACCTACAGCATGCGGATCTGGCTCGACCCGGAGAAACTGCAGACTTTCGGGCTGGTTCCGGATGACGTCGTCAAGGCGCTCAATCAGCAGAACGCGCAGGTTGCCGCCGGCCAGACCGGCACGCCGCCGCAGCCCGCCGACCAGCCCTTCCAGTTCACGATCAACGTGCTCGGGCGTCTCGATCAGCTTTCCCAGTTCGAGAACATCGTGGTCAAGGCCACCCCTGGCGGCGGCGGCCAGCTCGTACGAATCAAGGACGTCGGTCGCGTCGAGCTGGGCGCGCAGAGCTACAGCAACTTCTCGAACCTGACCGGTAAGCCCACCGCCGGCATCGCCGTCTATCAGCTGCCAACCGCCAACGCGCTCGACGTCGCAAAGGCGGTGCGCGCGGAGATGGACCAGCTGAAGAAGTCGTTCCCGGAAGGGCTCGACTACGAGATCCTGTTCGACACGACGACTTTCGTGCGCAACTCGATCGACGGCGTGATCCACACCCTGTTCGAGGCCGGCCTGCTGGTCTTCCTCACCATCTTCATTTTCCTCCAGGACTGGCGTGGAACGCTGATCCCGACCATCACCATACCCGTGTCGCTGATCAGCACCTTCGCCCTGATGGCGGCCTTCGGCATCACCATCAACCTGATCTCCCTGTTCGGTCTCGTGCTCGCGATCGCCATCGTGGTCGACGACGCGATCGTGGTGGTCGAGAACGTCTGGCGGATCATGGAGCAGCAGGGCGTGGGCCCCAAGGAGGCGGCGATCCGGGCCATGGAGGAGCTCGGCGGCGCGATCGCCGGCGTCACCCTCACCCTGATGTCGGTGTTCATCCCGGCCTCCTTCCTGCCCGGCATCACCGGCCAGATGTACCAGCAGTTCGCCCTCGTCCTCGCGGCTTCGACCGCGTTCAGCGCCATCAACGCGCTCACCCTGACGCCGGCGCTGTGCGCCGTCATCCTGCGCAAGCCGGCGCCGCCCCGCTTCTTCCTGTTCCGCTGGTTCAACCATGGTTTCGGGGCGCTGACCAACGGCCAGACGCGCACCGTGGGCTTCATGGTCGGGCGCAAATTTCTGACGGTGGCGCTGTTTCTCGTCGTGTTGGGGGTCGGCGGCTGGGGTTTCACGCGCCTGCCCACCGGTTTCCTGCCCGAGGAGGACCAGGGCTATGGCATCATAGGCGTGCAACTGCCGAGCGCCGCCTCCCTCGCCCGCACTGAGGCGGTCGTGCAAGAGATCGAGAAGGCTCTCGATGGTGTGCCCGGCATCGCGGGCTGGGTGACCGTCGGCGGTGTATCGCTGCTCGACAATAGCACAACGCTTTCCAACGCGGCTGTGATGTACCTCGTCTACAAGAGCTTCGCCGAGCGCGAGGCGGCCGGGCTGAGCCAGAGGGTGATCCTCGGGGAGGTGGAGCACCGCCTGCGCAAGATTCAGGAGGCCGAAGCCTTTGTCGTGATTCCGCCGGCGATTCCGGGTCTCGGCGTCTCGGGCGGCTTCCAGATGCAGCTCGAGCTCAAAGGCGGCAGCACCGACCTCGACCTGCTGGCACGCTCTGCCCAGTCAATGATCGAGGCGGCCCGCAGCCAGACCGGGATTGCCGCGGTCCACACTCCGTTCCGCGCCGACGTTCCGCAGATCTTCGTCAACATCGACCGGACCCAGGCCGAGAGCCTGGGCGTGCCGATCGGCAACGTGTTCTCGACGCTCCAGTCTTTCATGGGATCGAGCTACGTCAACCAGTTCAATCTATTCAATCAGAGTTATCAGACTTACGTCCAGGCCGACAGCGAGTTCCGTTTGCAGCCCGGGTCCATTGCCAACCTCTATACCCGCAACAACGCGGGCGAGATGGTTCCGCTCGGCGCGCTCGCCAGCATTCGCTACACCCAGGGAGCGGCGACGGTCTCCCGCTACAATCTGTACCCGACGGTGGGACTGAGTGGCAGCCCCGCTCCCGGCTTCAGCTCGGGTGAGGCGCTGACCCTGATGGAGCAGGTCGCCGCAGACCGGCTGCCGAACAACGTCGGCTACAGCTGGACCGGCATGTCTCTGCAGGAAAAGATCGTCGGCAACCAGGCGATCTACATCTTCGCTCTGTCCATTCTCCTGGTCTATCTCATCCTCGCCGCCCTCTACGAGAGCTGGACCAACCCGATGGCGGTCATTCTCGCCGTGCCGCTGGCCCTGCTCGGCGTCGTCGGCGGGATGATCGCACGCCAGTTTGCCAACGACATGTATTGCCAGATCGGCATCGTGCTGATGATCGCCATGGCGGCCAAGAACGCCATCCTGGTGGTCGAGTTCGCGCGCGACCAGCGCGCCCAGGGTGCAAGCGTCGGGGAGGCGGCGATCAAGGCCGCCCACGAGCGCTTTCGGCCGATCATGATGACCTCGCTCGCCTTCATCCTCGGCATGATTCCGCTCGCCACCGCGAGCGGCGCCGGCGCTGCCGGCCAACAGGTGCTGGGCACCGCGGTGCTCGGCGGCATGATCTCGGCGACGCTGTTCAACAACCTGTTCGTGCCGCCGTTCTACGCCATCCTGCAAGGCTTCAGTGAGTGGCTGGGCGGGCACAGAGGCGCCGCCGGCGCCGACGATGCCAAGCAGGCGCCTGCTCCGGGCGCGGCTTCGGCGCCCGCGCCCACTCCGGCCGCGGGGCCCGCACGGGCGCTGGCCACGTCGGCTTCGGGCCGCCCACCGGGAGCGGCGGGCTAGGGCGCGGCCAACCAGCAGGACGCAAGAGGCAGGGCCGCTCCGCCCGAAGGCGGTCGGACCAGACGCCGCGAGGACGGAAACGCCGGTCCGCCGGCTGGCGAGCGATCAGAGACGGATGCCCATCTACCGCGTGCTCGAGCCCCGGTTCGGCCGCCTGCACATGCGGGAGTGGCGCCGTGGCGCCCTGCATACGGTGGGCCTGCTGCTTGCGGCGCTCGCCGTCTGCGCGATCGGACTGGTCGTCCTGGATTCCTCCGGCGAGCGGTTGCCGGCGAAAGTCCTCCGGGGGCTCTGGAACGCACTCAACCTGGTCACGACGCTCGGTGACTTCACCAGCCTCGACCAGCGCGAGAAGATCTTCATGATGGCGACGATGGGCGCCTTCCTGCTGATCGGCGGCTATGCTCTGTCGAGGCTGACCGGCATCCTCTCCAGCGATGCCGTCATGGCGCTGCGGGAGAACAGGACCATGGGACACCAGCTCGGCCGTCTCGCCAACCATGTGATCGTGATCGGCTTCGGTGCCCTCGGGCGGCTGGTAGCGGGCCGACTGCGCGACGCCGGAGAGCAGGTGGTCGTCGTCGATCGGGCTGCCGCCCTGGCGGCTCAAGCCTCCGATCTCGGCTATCTCGTGGTCCAGGGCGATGCCGGGTTGGACGATGTCGTGCTCGACCACTCGGGGATCGAGCGGGCGAGGGCGCTGGTGGTGACCACCGAGGATCCGGACCGCAAGGTCTCGATCACGTTGACGGCGCATTCCCGCAACCCGAAGCTGAAGATCGCCGTGACCGGTGCGGACAGCCCACGCGCAGGGCTGCTGCATCGCGCGGGCGCATCGGAGGTGGTGATCACGGACGATCTGATCGCCGATGCGCTCGTCGATCGGCTCGGCAAAGGGGCAAAGCCGCATGGCGGCGGCGGTTGATCCGCGCGCGCAATGCCGGGACGCTGATCGACGGACGTTCGGGCCGGCTCGACGCGCGACGCAAGCCGGCGCGGGGCGCCGGTGCGGCTGACTCTCTTTGCGGGCCTTCGGCCTCTCAGCCGCGGACGCGCGCTGCGCGATGCCCTGGCCGGCGTGACCCTCGCGTCGATGAACATTCCGCAGGTGCTCGGCTACACCCGCATCGCCGAGACGCCGGTCGTCACGGGGCTCTACACCGTGCTCCTGCCGCTGGTCGCGTTCGCGACCTTCGGCTCCTCGCGCCACCTGGTCGTGGCCGCCAACTCGGCGACGGCGGCGATCTTCGCCAGCGGGCTGTCGGACATGGCGCCGCCCGCGAGTGCCAAGTACATGGCGCTGGTCGGCATGGTGGCGCTGCTGACTGCCGGTCTGCTGTTGCTGGCGCGAGTCTTCAAGCTGGGGTTTCTGGCCGACTTCCTCTCGCGGACGGTGCTGGTCGGATTTCTGACCGGCGTGGGCTTCCAGGTCGGCATCGCCATGCTGGGCGACATGCTGGGCGTGACAATCAACTCCCCGCGCACGGTCGGTCAGCTGTGGCAGGTCGTTCAGAGCGTCGGACAGGTTCACGTTCCGACGCTGGCAATCTCAGCGGTGGTGGTGAGCGGTATCCTGGTCTCGCGCCACTTCCTGCCGCGGCTCCCGGTGCCGCTGTTCGTCGTGGTCGGCGCCATCGCCGCGAGCTTTGCTTGGGATTTTGCCGGCCATGGCATCGCCGTCGTCGGGCCGGTTCCGGGCGGACTGCCCTCGTTCGCTCTCCCCAGCGTAGGCTGGGCCGAGCTCCTGAAGCTGCTACCGATTGCCGCGTCGTGCTTTGTCATGATCATCGCCCAGAGCGCGGCAGCCTCCCGCGTCTTCGCCGGGCACTACCACGAACGGGTCGACGAGAACGCCGACATCCTCGGGCTGGCGGCGGCGAATGCCGCGGCGGCGCTGAGCGGCACTTTCGTGGTGAACGGCAGTCCCACCCAGACGGCGATGGCCGAGCGCGCCGGGGCGCGCACCCAGGTCGCGCAGCTCGTGTTCGCCGGCGTGGTCCTGCTCGTGCTGCTGTTCCTGACCGGCCCGCTGCAGTACCTGCCCCGCTGCGTGCTCGGCGGGATCGTGTTCACGATTGCCGTCGGGCTCGTCAACATACGAAGCCTGCGCGACATCCGCCGCGAGAGCCCGGGCGAGTTCACGCTCGCCGTCATTACAGCCGCAGTCGTCGCGCTCGTGGGCGTCGAGGAAGGCATCCTCCTGGCAATGGCGTTGTCGCTGCTGCGGCACGTGCGCCACAGCTATCGGCCGCACACGATGGTGCTGGTGCCGGACGCGACGGGCCGCTGGCTGCCGGCGCCGGCGGCGTCGGGCTCTGAGACCGAGCCGGGGCTGATCGTCTACCGGTTCGGTGCGGATCTGTTCTACGCGAACGAGTACCGCTTCGTCGATGAAGTGCAGGCCCTCGTGGAGCACGCCCCGACACCGGTGCGATGGTTCGTCGTCGATGCCGGCGCGATCACCGATCTCGACTACGCCGCGGCGCGCTCGGTTCTCGATCTGCTCGAGCAGCTGAAGCGCCGCGGAGTCAATCTGGTCTTCGCGCGGGTCAGCCGCTACCTGCGCTCCGACATGGACCGGCACGGCATCACCGCAGCGATCGGGGAAGCCCGAATCTTCACGAGGCTGCACGAAGCCCTCGGCGCGGTGCGCGATGGCACGCCAGCGCCCCCGCGAGATGGACGATGAGCAGCCAGAGCGCGCTCCGATGAAGCTCCAGCCCGTGCGTCGGATGGCCGCGATGGGCGCGCCGTCCGGCCGGGAGCCGGCGCTCCCGGTTGCTCGCACCCGCAGCAGACCCTAGATCTTACTTCGGTCGGCGCCGGGGCGCCGTCTTGGGTGGCGCGCTCGATCAGTCAATATCAAATCGGAACTCGCTTGCGCTTCTTCGTCCAAATCCTGATCGCCGTCTGCATGCTCGCGGGCGCCGGCGGCGCCTGGTGGTGGTTCTACGCCCGGCCCGAGGCGGCGAGCGGCGCGACCCAGCCGATGGCGCAGGGCGGCTTCGCCATGCCGGTCGAGACCGCCAAGGTGGAGGTCGGGCCGATCCAGCGGCGCCTGACCGCGGTCGGCTCGCTCCGCTCCAACGAATCGGTGATCCTCCGGCCCGAGGTCGCGGGCCGGATCGCCGAGATCCGCTTCCAGGAGGGCCAGCGGGTCGAGCAGGGCCAGCCGCTCATCGTGCTCGACGATTCGGTCTATCGCGCCGAGCTCGAGCAGGTGCAGGCCTCGCTCGATCTGAGCCAGGCCAACTACGAGCGCGCGATCGATCTGCTCAAGCGCAATGTCGGCACGACCAAGGCGCGCGACGAGGCGCTCTCCCAGCTCCATGCCGATCAGGCCGCGCTCGAACTGGCCAAGGCGAAGCTCGAGAAGCTGGTGATCACGGCGCCGTTTAAGGGCGTGGTCGGCCTGCGCAAGGTCTCGGTCGGCGACTTCGTCGACGTCGGCCAGGACATGGTCAATCTCGAGCAGATCGATCCGCTCAAGGCCGACTTCCGGGTCGCCGAGGTCTACTTGTCGGCGCTGGCACCCGGCCAGAAGATCGAGCTCAGCGTCGATGCCTATCCGGGCGCGACCTTCGCGGGCGAGGTCTATGCCATCGATCCGCTGATCGACGAGAGCGGGCGGAGCATTCTCCTGCGCGCCCGCCTGCCCAATTCGGACGACCGGCTGCGGCCGGGCCTGTTCGCGCGGGTCACGCTGGTGCTGAACGAGCGCAACGATGCGATCCAGGTGCCCGAGCAGGCGCTCGTGCCGCAGGGCAGCGATCAGTTCGTGTTCAAGGTGTCGGACGGCAAGGCGGTGCTGACCAAGGTCAAGGTTGGCATCCGGCACGCGGGCATGGTCGAGGTGACCGAGGGGCTCGGCCCGGACGACGAGGTCGTGACCGCGGGTCAGCTCAAGCTGCACGACGGCGCCGAGGTCAAGCCGGTGCCGAAGAGCCAGGCCTGAGCCGATGTTCCTGCCCGATCTCTCGATCCGCCGCCCGGTCCTCGCGACCGTCATGTCGCTGGTCGTGGTCCTGGTCGGGATCATATCCTACGAGCGCCTGACGGTGCGCGAATATCCCAAGATCGACGAGCCGGTGGTCACGGTCGATACGACCTTCAAGGGCGCCTCGGCCGACATCGTCGAGTCCCAGGTCACCCAGGTCCTCGAGGAGTTGCTCGCCGGCATCGAGGGGGTCGACTACATCAGCTCGATCAGCCGGCCCGAACAGAGCCAGATCACGGCCCGCTTCCGGCTCGACCGCATCCCCGACGCCGCGGCCAACGACGTGCGCGACCGGGTCGCGCGGGTGCGCGGCCAGTTGCCGGACGAGATCGACGAGCCGATCGTCTCCAAGGTCGAGGCCGACGCCCAGCCGGTGATCTATCTCGCCTTCTCGTCCGATCGCCACTCGCCGATGGAGGTCAACGACGTCGCTGACCGCCTGGTCAAGGACCGGCTGCAGAATCTGCTCGGGGTGGCCGACGTGCGGATCTTCGGCGAGCGGCGCTATTCGATGCGCATCTGGCTCGACCGGGCGCGTCTCGCCGCTTACCGGCTCACGCCGCAGGACGTCGAGGACGCGCTGCGGCATCAGAACATCGAGGTTCCGGCCGGGCGAATCGAGAGCCAGGCGCGCGAGTTCACCGTGGTCACCGAGACCGATCTGCGCACGCCCGAGCAGTTCGAGCACATCGTGCTGCGCGAGGCGGACGGCTATCCAGTCCGTCTCGGCGATGTCGGCAGGGCCGAGCTCGGGCCGGAGAACGAGCGGGTCAACGTGCGCTTCAACGGCCGGAGTGCCGTGGCGCTCGGCGTGGTCAAGCAGTCGACCGCGAACCCGCTCGACATCTCCGAGGAGGTCCGCGCCGAGCTGCCGGCGATCCAGCGGGATCTGCCCGAGGGCATGCGGACCGATCTCGCGTACGACAGCTCGATCTTCATCCGCCATTCGATCAACGCGGTGTTCATGACCATCGCCGAAGCGGTCGTGCTGGTGGTGCTGGTGATCTTCTTCTTCCTGCGCTCGCTGCGCGCGACGGTGATCCCGCTGGTCACCATTCCGGTCAGCCTCATCGGCGCATTCGCGCTGATGTACGTCTTCGGCTTCTCGATCAACACCCTCACTCTGCTGGCGATGGTGCTGGCGATCGGGCTCGTGGTCGACGACGCGATCGTCATGCTCGAGAACATCCATCGCCACGTCGAAGAGGGCATGGCGCCGTTCGATGCGGCGCTGGTCGGCGCGCGCGAGATCGGCTTCGCCGTGCTCGCCATGACCGTGACGCTGGCCTCGGTCTATGCACCGATCGGCTTCATGACCGGGCGCACCGGGCGGCTGTTCACCGAGTTCGCGCTCGCGCTGGCGGGCGCGGTGCTGGTCTCGGGCTTCGTCGCGCTGTCGCTCTCGCCGATGATGTGCAGCAAGATGCTGCGCCACGTCGAGAAGCACGGCATGTTCTACCGGGTGATCGAGACCGGCATCGTGGCGCTGACCCGCAGCTACCGCCGGGCGCTCGCCGCCGTGCTCGGGGCGCGCTGGCTGGTGGTGCTGGCGGCTCTGCTGGTCGTGGGCTCGAGCTACTTCCTGTTTAGCTCGTTGAAGTCCGAGCTCGCCCCGACCGAGGATCGCGGCACCATCGTCGGCATCGGCATCGCCCCGGAGGGCTCGACCCTCGACTTCACCGACAAATATGCGCGCCAGATGGAGGCGCTCTACAAGCAGGTGCCGGAGATCGAGCAGTATTTCGTCGTCACCGGCTTCCCGACGGTCAGCCAGGTGATCTCCTTCTCGCGCCTCAAGGACTGGGAGCAGCGCACGCGCTCGCAGCAGGAGATCGTCGCCGAGCTCGGCCGGCGCATGTTCGGCATCCCGGGCATTCTGGCGTTCGCGGTCAATCCGCCCTCGCTCGGCCAGAGCCCGGTCGAGAAGCCGGTGCAGTTCGTGATCCAGACCTCGGAGCCCTATGCCGAGCTGCAGAAGATGACCGACGCGCTGCTCGCCGAGGCGCGCAAGTTCCCCGGCATGGTCAATGTCGACACCGACCTCAAGCTGAACAAGCCCGAGCTCAAGGTCGACCTCGACCGCGAGAAGGTGGCCAACATCGGCCTCGAGGTCGACACCGTCGGGCGCACCCTCGAGACCATGCTCGGCGGCCGGCAGGTCACCCGCTTCAAGCGCAACGGCAAGCAGTATGACGTGATCGTCCAGGTCGCCGACGTCGACCGGCAGAATCCGGACGACCTCGCCTCGATCTATGTACGCAACGAGCGCGGCCAGATGATCCCGATGAACAACATCATCTCGGTCCAGGAGCGGGTCGCGCCGAAGGAGCTCAACCACTTCAACAAGCTGCGCTCGGCGACCATCACGGCGACGCTGGCACCCGGCTACACCCTCGGCGATGCGCTCGCCTACCTCCAGGGCGCCGCCAAGCGGGTCCTGCCGTCCTCGGCGCAGACCGACCTCGCCGGCCAGTCGCGCGAGTTCAAGGAGTCCTCGGCCAGCCTCTACGTCACCTTCCTTCTGGCGCTGGCCTTCATCTATCTGGTGCTCTCGGCGCAGTTCGAGAGCTTCATCGATCCGCTGATCATCATGCTGACCGTGCCGCTCTCGATTACCGGGGCGCTGATCGCGGTGCACCTCTCCGGCGGCACGCTCAACGTCTACAGCCAGATCGGCCTGATCACCCTGGTCGGGCTGATCACCAAGCACGGCATCCTGATCGTCGAGTTCTCGAACCAGCTGCAGGAGCAGGGCCGCGACAAGTTCCAGGCGGTGATCGAGGCGGCGGGGCTGCGGCTGCGCCCGATTCTGATGACCACCGGCGCCATGGTGCTGGGCGCCATCCCGCTCGCGCTCGCGACCGGGGCCGGCGCCGAGAGCCGCGCCCAGATCGGCTGGGTGATCGTCGGCGGCATCTCCTTCGGCACCCTGTTCACGCTGTTCGTGGTGCCGACCGCGTACACGCTTCTCGCCCGCACCCGGCATCCGGCCGCGGTCCCCGCCGCCCCGCGCCGGGTCGCCCCGCACGAGGTCGAGGCGCCGCCCGAGCGCCAGGCGGCCGAGTGAGCTGACCGGCGCGGCTGGCCGCCGGATGGGCAGCAGCCGGCTCGCTGGGGGGGGGGGGGGGGAGGGGGGGGGCGCGGGGGGGGCGGGAGGGCGGGGGGAGGGCTAACCGCGAGACTGTTGTCGGCCGGCGAAAAGACGCATAGGTTGCTGGCTCGATAGTGACCATGCGATTTTGGCGATCCGATGTCGACCGTCCTCGAGCCAGACCGAACGGCGGAGCACGCCAGGTCCGCTGACGGTGTCAAGACGTACCGACTCGGCACCCACCGGACGGTCGATCCCGCCGCGACCCTCGCCCGGGTGCGGCCGCACCTGGCGTCCATGGGCATCACCCGGATCGCCAACGTCACCGGCCTCGACCGTACCGGCGTTCCGGTGGTCATGGTCTGCCGGCCGAACGCGCGGTCGCTCGCGGTCTCGCAGGGCAAGGGCCTGACCCTGGACGCCGCCAAGGCGTCGGGGGTGATGGAGGCGATCGAGCTGTACCATGCCGAGCGCATCGAGCTGCCGCTCAAGCTCGGCGCGCTCGCGATCTGGCGCGGACGCACCGCCTGATCGATCTCGATGGCCTGCCACGGGTGGCGGACGGCCGCTTCGCCCCCGACCTGCCCATGCTCTGGGTCGCCGGGCGCAACCTGCTCGACGACCGTGAGGTCTGGCTGCCGCTCGAGAGCGTGCATTGCAACGCGGTCCTGCCGCTGCCCCCCGGCAGCGGCTGCTTTCCCGCCGGCACGAATGGCCTCGCCTCGGGCAACCATCTGCTCGAGGCGCTTTGCCACGGCATCTGCGAGGTCATCGAGCGCGACGCGACCAGCCTCTGGCACCAGTTGGACAAGGCGCGCCGCGAGCAAACGAGGATCGATCTCGAAACGATCGATGATCCGACCTGCCAGGAGCTGCTGGCCCGGCTCGAAGGCGCAGGCTTGTCGGTCGGGGTGTGGGACGCAAGCACCGATATCGGCGTCGCCTCATTGCAATGCGTCATCATGGATCCGCAGCGAGATCAGCGCACGCCGGCGTCGGCGCCGGCTGTCATCCGACGCGCACGATCGCCTTGCTGCGGGCGCTGACCGAGGCGGTCCAGGTTCGCCTGACCTACATCACCGGCTCGCGCGACGACCTTTCGGCACGCACGAGTTCACCCGGGCCACTCTTGTGAGCCGCCAGCGGGCGCTCGGCCAGCAGATGAACGGACGCCCCGATGCGCGACTTTCGGGCCGTCCCAACCAGGAGTTCCCGACCCTCGAAGAGGACCTCGCCTGGTTGCTGGAGCGCCTCGTCGGCCGCCAACGTGAGCGAGGTGGTGGCCGTCGACCTTACCCGGCCGGAATTCGGCCTGCCGGTCGTCAAGTCGTGATTCCCGGGCTCGAGGGCTCGGATCACCACGCCGACTACGTGCCGGGCCGCGCGCGCTCTCGCCGCCCGCGCGGCGCCGGCCATGACGGCCTACGTCTTCGCCGGCCCGACGATCAGTCGCGACGAGGTCGCGCGCCGGCAGCCGACGTCGATCTGCCTGCCTCCGGTCGCGCAAGGCGACGTCTATCGCGTCGCGCAGGGCCGGCCGGGCGCGATCGGGATCATCGACGGCTATTTCGAGGGCGCGCTCTCGGTCTGGCACAAGGAGATCCTCTGGGCGATGGCCGAGGGCATCCACGTGTTCGGCAGCGCCAGCATGGGGGCTCTGCGCGCGGCCGAGCTGCATGCGTTCGGCATGCGCGGCGTCGGCCCGATCTTCGAGGCCTATCGGCGACGGCGAGCTCGAGGATGACGACGAGGTCGCGGTCATCCACGGCCCCGCCGAGACCGGCTATCTCGCGCTGTCCGAGGCGATGGTGAACATTCGCCGCACGCTGGCCGAGGCCGAGACTGCGGGCATCATCGGCCCGGCGAGCTGCGCGGCCCTGGTCGGCATCGCCAAGAGCCTGTTCTACCACGAGCGCACCTATGAGCAGCTGCTGGGCCGAGCGGCCGAGCGGTCCGTGCCCGATGCCGAGCTCGAGGCGTTGCGTGCCTGGCTGCTGGCGGGCGGGTCGATCAGAAGCGCGCCGACGCGCTGGCCATGCTCGAGGCCATGCGGGCGCTGCTGGCCACGGATGCCGGCCCGATGCGGGTCGACTACGTTTTCGAATGGACCGAGATGTGGGACGACGCGACGGCGACCTCGGCAGCGTCCCGCCTGAGCGAGGCTGACGGAAGCGGCGACATGGCTCACCGAGGACCGGGTGCTCGAGGAGCTCCGCCTCGAGGCCGATATCTATCGCGGCATGCACGATCGGGCGCTGCTCGGTCTGCTCGCTGAGCGCGAGGCCGGGCGGCGCCGCCAAAGGATCGACCGGACGGCGCTCCGCCACGCGCTCGGCCGCCTTCGCGCCCGGCATGGGCTGTTCGCGCGCGCCGATCTCGAGCGCTGGCTGGCCGCCAACGGCATGGCTCCCGAACGGCTCGACACCTGCTCGAGAATCAGGAGCGGCTCGAGGCGATCAGGTCGCTGGCCGAACCCGGCCTGCGCGATCGCCTGCTCGACGAGCTGCGCCTTCGCGGCGACTATGCGCGGCTCGCGGCTCGCGGCCGGGACAAGCAGGAGCGGCTGACGGCGCAGGGCCTCGACCATCCCGAGCCCGAGGACCTGGGCGTGGTCCCGGCGCAGCTCCTGGCCTGGTATTTCGAGCAGCGGCTCGGTCGTCCGCTGCCCGACGACATCGAAGCCGCCGCGCGTGAGCTCGGCTTCGCGGACCGCACGGATTTCTATCGCGCGCTGTTGCGCGAGTACCTATACTGCTCGGGTTGCGAGCATGCGGTCGAACGAGATCGCGAGAATTGAGCGGGTGCCTGCGCCGCCGGGTGGCATAGAGGGAGGAGCGGCATTTCGATGACGTGGTCGAGTTTCCGCCCGAGCGCCGCCCGAGCGGGACCCGATTTCGGTTGTATCCGCAGGCGCCTTACGGCAGCGCGGAGCACGAGCCCGAGACGGTCTGGCTGTCGCCGCCCGCGGGCAGCGTCGGCCCCGGTCCCTCCGACGACCGCATGTACGTGATCGACCCGGTGGGCAAGCGCCAGCCGTACGGCCTCAACCTTACGGCCTACGGTACGCCCTACCTGTCCCTGCCGCCCTGGCGCGGGCCGATCCGCGCGCCGGCCCTGCCCGACGCCGACGGCCATTTCGATTACCTCGAGGTCGGTACGCCGGAATTCGAGGCCGCCCATGCCTATGGCTCGATCCGCTTCGCCCTCGACGTCTGGGAGCGGTATTTCGGCCGGCGCATCACCTGGCATTTCCGGCCGCGAGTACGAGTCCCTCGAGGTGGTCCTGCTCCGCCAGCTGGACAACGCCACATCCGGCTTTGGTTTCATGGAGATCGGCTCCGATTTCCCGCCAGCCGGCGAGGCGCGTCCCTTCAGCCTCAATTTCGACGTCATCGCGCACGAGCTCGGCCACCTGATCATCTATGCCGAGATCGGCCTGCCGGCCGACGACGCGTCGATGGCGAGTACTTCGGCTTCCACGAGGTCGGCAGCCGACCTCGCGGCGCTGGTCGCCACGATGCATTTCGACAGCGGTGCTCGATCATCTGCTCGAGACGACGCACGGCAATCTCTACACCTTCAATGAGCTCAATCGCTTCGCCGAGCTGTCGCCGCACACGCAGATCCGGATCGCCAGCAACGATCGCAAGCTGTCAGACTTCTCGGCTCGGCTGGCGCGACGAGCACGAGCTGTCGGAGCCGCTCACTGGCGCGATTTTCGACATCCTGGTCGATATCTTCGACGAGAACCTGCTCGATCGGGGTCTGATCAGCCCGGAGGTCGAGGACCTGTTCGACCAGTTCGAACGGTTCCCGGAATACGAAGGCGCCATCCAGTCGTTGTTCGACGATGCTTACCAGGGCCAGGCGCGCCGGGTTCAGAGAAGCGCTAGTGCAGGCGCGCGACTACCTCGGCGTTGCCCTGGCGGAGACCTGGAAGCGGCTGTCGCCCGACCATCTGCACTACGCGGATGTGGGCGAGATCCTGCTCGAGGTCGATCGCGAGCTGAGCGGCGGCCGCTATCGGCGGGCGATCATCAACAGCCTGCGCTGGCGCGAGATCGGCACGGCCGTGGTCGGCCCGCGGCTTGCGCCGCCCGGCGCCTACAGCCATGCGGTCTCGGCACGCACCCTGGTGCCCGAGCACCGGCACGGCTTGCCGCCACTCTCTTATCGCGAGCGCTGGGAGATCGCCCGGCGCGAGAGACGCGGCCAGCCGGGGGCGCTTCCTCGATCACGAGGATGACAACGGGTTGCCCTAATCGGGGTCGGCGCTATGGTAAGGGTTGCATTGCCTGCCAAATCCGACTAAAATTTCCAGCGAAATCGTATCGCCGCCTGCCGCCAATGGTCGGCGCTGTTCGGATTGAGTGGAGGGGAAAATGCCGGAAACACTACTTAGCCCGTCCAATGTCTTGCTCTATGGTCGCGTAGTTCGAGATCTTGCGAGTGGTGCACCGATGACGCGACTCCAGTCCTCCACCCGATGGCGCCGACGGAGGAAAAAGTACTGCATGACCACTTTGCCCCCGGGCGGGAGAGCGCCAACAACTTTCTAGCAGAAGCAACTTCGAGACCCCTATTCCACATTGGCGCGGATTTACGCTATTTCAGCTATGAAGGTGGCTTTCTACGTGTTGCCCAAGCCAGCCATTTTCCTCGTGCATGGTGCTGGAAAAGCCGTTGACCCGCGCAAACCTGCGGATTTGCGCTGGCTCGAGCGCCGGATAATGTCGATCGACACCGGAGTCGCTGCCCAAGACTATCGAGTTTTCGGATGACATTTGGTCTGGTCTTACGACAAGGGCGATTTCTCGATCCGCCTCGACATCGAGACGGGGCCATTGGAACAGATTCTGCTGGAGGCCATGTTGATGGGCGACGGATCGACTGCCGGTTACAGTGGTGCCCAGGCGCAGATCGGTGGTGCGCAGGCACGCCTCAGTGGCGCCCAGGCACGGGTCGCTGGCGCGCAAGCGCGCATTCGGAACCGAGGTGGCGGCTGGAGTGATTAAGCTGCGCAGATGCTCCAGAGGAGCGCTTCACTGGGTGGCCGTTAGCGCTATTCTCGTATTGCCCTGGCGATGGCCGGCAGCCTCGGCGGATCACGCAGAGGCGGCGTGCCACCGCATGTGGAGTTTGGTCGCGTCTTCGCCAACCACGCGGAAGCCGAGGCGTTCGTAAAGCGCCTGGGCGGGGTTTGTTTCACGACGGATAGGACACGGGCTTGTCTCTTGGCCCGCCCGTCGCGCAGCAGGTCCTGGATCAGGCGGCTGCCGATGCCATGTGCGCGGTACGGGGCCTCAATGTGGATCTGGGCGAGGGTGATATCTCGCTCTCTTTCGAATACCTGGAGAAAGCCGGCATCCCGGCCGTCAACCGTGATGATCCGGACCTCGTCGAGCTCGTAGTAGCCGCGGAACTCGACGCGTGCCTCGTCCTCGTCCCACGCATCAAGCCTCTGGAGCAGCGGCCTCATCGTTTCGACGTACAGGCGCTCGACGAACCCGTAGTCCCGTTCGGTCGCCGGTCGCAGCTCGACCTGAAACGACGGGCGGGCCACGCCTAGCCCGGCGCCGGCCGTGCCGGATCGGATGAAGCGGCTCTTGGCGTCATTGCAGGCCGGCTTTGCGCAGGCCGTCGATAAACCGCTCCAGTTGAGCCGGATCCTTGTCGGGCGGGACAGTGCGCCAGTGGGCGATCGAGAAGTTCGGGTGAGTCTGCAGCACCTGTTCGGCGTGGCGACGTGCTTCGGCCATCTCATTCAAATGGGCGTAACTCGATGCGAGCAACCGATGCGCCTCGGACTGATCGCGCATCTTCTTCAGCGTTTCGATCGTTGCTCCATAGTCGCCGATATGGAAGTGAGCCTCACCCAAATACCAGAGATACCAGTCCGGATAGTAAGGATTCAGGCGCATCGCGCGGGTGAGCAGCTGGACGGCGCGATTGGCGTCGCCGCAGTAGGTCAGGGAATCGCCCATCTCGGCCAGGATGTCGGCATCGTTCGGGTTCAACTCGATCGCCCGCTCGTAGGAGGCGAGCGAGGCATCGTGTTGTTTCTTGTAAAGACAGGCGAAGCCGAGCTCGCCGAAGCCGCGCGCGTCCAGACTGTCGTAGCGGATCGCCGCGTTTGCCAGATCGATCGCCTTATCGAGGGCCGCCTCCGGATTGGGCGTCCAATGATAGCGCCAGGCGAGATTGAAGGTGCGCGACATACCGGCATGGCCGCGTCCGTAGTACGGGTCGATCTCGGTGCTGAGCTCGAACAGGCGCCGCGCATGCAGATTGGCCTCTCTGCGGAACTGCAGGCTGAGGTCCTGGCCGCGCAGAATCAGGCCGTAAGCGCGGAGATCGGGCGTTCGCAGCCTGTCCACCCGGCGGTGTTCGGCGGCGCTGATCTGGACCGCTAGCCGGGACGCGATCACGCTGGTCACGTCGTCCTGAAAGGCAAAGACCTCTTCCAGATCACCGTCGTAGCGGTCCGACCAGAGCACCCGGCTGGTATCCGTCTCGGTCAGCTGGACCCGGAGCCGGAGTTGGCGACCCGACCGTTGCAGGCCGCCGCTCAGGAGGTAGCGCACCCCCAGATGCTTGGCGATCTCACCGAGCGGGACCTTGCGATCCCTGAACAGAAACGCCGAATGCCGGGCGATCACCGAAAGGGTGCGAAAGCGACTGAGATTGGTGATCACATCCCCCGTGATGCCGTCGCACAGGTGATTGTCCCCGGGATCGCCCGACAGGTTGTCGAGCGGCAGGACCGCGATCGACGCCTCGGTGGAGGGCTGAATCAGCTCGCTCCGCATCGGCGGCAGCTCGACCGGCACCGGCACCGGCGACCCGCCGTTGACCTCGATCGCGAAGACCTCGACCGGTTCGGTGATGTTCTTCAGGGACTGCGGCCCCAGCGGGCTGATCGCCAGGCCTAAGCTGTCGCGCACCGCGCGCTGGACAGCCTCGGTGATGCAGATGCCGCCCGGCCGGGCGAGCGCCTGAATGCGCGCCGCGATGTTGACGCTGTGCCCCTGGATGTTGGCTTGGTCCCCGACCAGAACCTCGCCGACATTGATGCCGATCCGAAAGGCGATCGGCTCGTCGTCGCCGGCCCAGACGGCCTCGTTGCGGAACTCGCGCTGAATCGCGATCGCGAAGTGCAGCGCCTGCGATGCGCTCTCGAACAGAGCGAGCACGCCGTCGCCGGCGACGTGCTCGACGCGGCCGCCGTAATCGCCGATCAGCGACCTGATCAGCCGGATGGCCTGGCTCACCCGCTGGTAGGTGCGCTCTTCGTTTCGGCTCATGAGCCCGCTGTAGCCGTGCACATCGGCGAACAGGATCGCCGAGAGCTGCCGGCGGGGTGGGGCAATTGGTTCGACGCGCATGGTCAAAGGATGTCCGGGCCCCCGAGCCGATCATCGACCGTGCGCGAACTATGGCGTTCGCACAAGAAAAATCGCACGATTGCGAGCGCCTCGAGCCGACCCAGACAAGCCGTCGCCAGGGCGATAGCCGCAACGGCCCAGGACAAGGGCACCATCTATTACATGATGCCCAGCCTCCTCGAGCGCGGCCTCATGCGCCCGCAGGCGGAGGATGATCGTCTGCCGGTCCAGGATCCGAAATATGCCTGCGCCCGTCGGTCAATCCAAGTGTCGCCAGGAGTTGGCCGCAGGGTGGCTCAGTTGGTGGCGGGCAGCTGGTCGATCAGGGCCTGGACCTTCGCCCGCTGGGGTGCGTCCGCGGGCATCTGGGCGAGCAGTCTTTGCCAGTATCCCGCGGCCTCCTTGGCTTCGCCGCGCTCGGCCGCGGCGCGGCCGAGGAAGAACAGGGCCTCGGGATTGGCGGCGTCGAGCTTGACGACGCGCTGCAGCTGGCTCACCGCCTCGGCCGAGAGCGGCCGGTCGGCCCGTTCGAGCGCGAGGAGCGTCTCGGCGTAGTCGGTCTGGGCGACGGGATCGTCGGGCAGGAGCGTGGCGACCCGTTTGGCCGCCTCGGCCGCCTTGGCCTTCTCGCCGAGGACGCGGTAAGAGCGCGCCAGCATGCGCCAGCCCTCGACGTCATCGGGCCGGTCGGCGAGCCGCGCCGCGAGGCCTCCGACCATGCCGCGGATCATCTCGGTCTGCTGGGCGGGCGACATGTTCTGGGCAGCGCGCATCTGCTCCGCGCTCGGCCCGCGCGCGTCGGCCGCGGCGCCCGGCGCGGCTCCGGGCGCGGCGATGCCGAGCTCCTTGGCGGCGGCGACGAACTGTTGCTGGACGAAGGGTGCGCCGGCATAAACCTCAGCGCCGCGGCCGAGGGCCGCTTCGGCTGCGGCCGGCTGCTGCTGCGCGGCATAAGCGCGGGCGAGCCGGATCCAGCCCTGCCAGTCTCTTGGGATTTTGCCCAAGCGAGGTTTCGAGCCTGGCAGCCTCCGCACGCAGCGCCTCGGGATCGGTCGGGAGCTGCTCGGGTGCCGCTTCGGCGAGTGCGGCGGCCGGTGCCGGCTCGGGTAGAGCCCGGGCGGGATCGAGACCGAGATCCTGAGCGAGGGCGGTCGCCCGCTCACGCAGCGCCGGCAGCTAGGGCGCATCGGCCGGCGTGTCCCGGATCAGGCTCTTCCAGACCTCGAGTGCTTTTGGTCGCTCACCGCGCTCGACCAGGGCCAGTCCCTGATAGAAGCGGGCGCGCGGGTTGGTCGGCTCGAGCTCGAGCGCGCGCTCGAGCGCCGCGCGTGCCTTCTCGGTGACGATGCCGTCGGCCGCCTGGATCTCGGCTTCGGCGAGTGCGGCGTGCAGCTCGGCGTTGCCCTCGTCCAGCGGCAGCGCATGCTGGTACGCCTCGACCGCCTTGGCGGGCTTGCCGATCAGCTCGTACGCCCGGCCGAGACGAAGCCAGCCGTCGAGGTCGTCTGGCTTGGCCGCGACACGCTCTTCGAGGCGCGCGATCATGGTCTCGACCGACGGCAGTTTCGGCTGCTCGCCGGCGCCGGCGGTGGCCACCGCCGGGGCCCGATCGGTCCGCAGGGCGAACGGTACCGCCGGCAGGTCGGGACGGCCGAGACGCCAGTAGACCGCCGCCGAGAGCGCCGGCAGCGCGAGCAGAAGGACCAAGGCGGTCACCCAACGCAGGTCGCCGGCGCGGGGCCTGGCGGGACGCTCGCGCCGGCTCTCGGCATCGGCGGCGAGCATCCGGCGCTCGACCTCGAGGCGCGCCGCCCTGGCCTCGTCCGGCCCGAGCAGACCGCGCTCCGTCTCCCGCTCCAGCTCCCCGAGCTGAGCGCGATAGACGCCGAGATCGTAGTCGCGCCGAGCCGCGGCCGCCCCCGGCCGGCGCAGGATCGGCAGCAGGACCAGCGCGAGTGCGAGGGCGGTCATCGTGCCGAGGATCAGCCAAAGGCTCATCGAGCGCTCCAGAGGCGTCGGACCGGGTACCGGGTGACGTTCGCGCTTGACATAGAGCGCCCGAGCCGGGGCGGGCAACCGGCCTTTTGCCGCTGGTGCTTCGGCAGCTCAGCGATCCGGGCAGCCGGCCGTGCGGGCGCGCAGGTGGGTCAGGGCCTGCACGGTGTCGATGGTCGGCGTCGGCACCCCGACCAGGCGGCCGATCTCCTGCACCGCGCTCACCAGGGCATCGAGCTCGAGCGCGCGCCCGCGCTCCAGATCCTGGAGCATCGAGGTCTTGTGCGCGCCGACCGCCCGAGCGCCATCGATCCGGCGCTCGACCTCGACGCTAAAGCGCACGCCGATCCGTTCGCCGACCGCCTGGGCCTCGAGCATCATCGCGCGGGCGACCGCGCGGGTGCCCGGATCGGTGCAGATCACGTCGAGCGTGGCGCCGGTCAGCACGCTGATCGGGTTGAACGAGAGATTGCCCCAGAGCTTGACCCAGATCTCGTCGCGAATTCGCGCCCGGATCGGCGCCTTGAAGCCGGCCTCGATCAGGGCCTGGCTCAGACGTTGCACGCGCTCGCTGCGCGTCCCGTCCGGCTCGCCGAGCGCGAAGCGGTCGCCCTCGATGTGCCGGATCACGCCCGGCTCGACCAGCTCGCAGGCCGGATAGACGACGCAGCCGATGCAGCGCGCAGGGCCGACCCTCTCCCAGAGCACGCCGCCCGGATCGACGCTCTCGATCCGGTGATCGCGAAGCGGCCCCTCGAGGCCGTGGAAATACCAGAACGGTATGCCGTTCATCGCGGTAACCACGGCGCTCTCCGGGCCGAGCAGCGGCCCGAGGCGGGGCGCGATCGCCGGTGCGGCATTGGCCTTGACCGCGAGGAACAGATAGCCGACCGGACCGATCTCGGCCGGATCCGCGCTCGCCGCTACCTGGGCCGAGCGCTCTTCGCCGCCGATGCAAAGGCGCAGGCCCTTGGCCCGGATCGCTTCGAGGTTGGCGCCCCGCGCGATCACGGCGACCTCCTGGCCCGAGCGCGCCAGCTCGACCGCCAGATAGCCGCCGATCGCGCCCGCGCCGAAGATGCCGATCCTCATGCCGTCCGGCTCACGGGCCCAGTCCCAGCCGTTCGGCGAGGCCGATCCGCTGCAGCTTGCCGGTGGCACCCTTCGGGATTTCGTCGAGGAAGACCAGCTTGCGCGGCACCTTGAAGTCGGCCAGCCGCTCGGCGGCGAAATCGCGAATCTCGCTCTCGCTGGCGCTCTGGCCCTCCTTGAGCACGATCGCCGCAGCGACCTCCTCGCCGAGCTTGGCGTGCGGCATGGCGAAGGTCAGCGCCTGAGCGACCGCGGGATGGGCGGAGAGCACGTTGTCGACCTCGAGCGGCGCCACCTTCTCGCCGCCGCGGTTGATGATCTCCTTGAGCCGCCCGGTGAGGGTGAGGTAGCCCTCGTCGTCGAGCACGCCCTGATCGCCGGTGTGGAACCAGCCGTCGGTGAAGCTCGCGGCATTGGCCGTGGGGTTGTTCTGATAACCCCGGGTGACGCTCGGGCCGCGGATCACCACCTCGCCGACCCCGCCGGCGCGAGCAGCTGTCCCCCGGCGGCCATGATCGCGATCTCGGGGCCGGCGGCGATCCCGACCGTGCCGGGCTTGCGCGCCGCGGGCGGCAACGGGTTGCTTGCCATCTGGTGAGCCGCCTCGGTCATGCCGTAGGACTCGATCACCGGGCAGCGGAACGGTGCGCTCGAGGTCGGCCATGACCTGGGGCGGCAGCGAGGACGAGGACGAGCGGATCAGGCGCAGTCGGGCGCGCTCGACGCTCTCGGGATTGCGCGCGCTTCGGGCCAGGATCGCCTGGTGCATGGTTGGCACCGCCGTGTACCAGGTCGGCTGGAACTCATCCAGCCAGGCGAAGAAGCGGAGCGCGTTGAAGCCGGGCGTACAGACCACCGTGGCGCCCGCTGCGAACGAGGCGAGCACCGCCGCCATCAGCCCGTGGATGTGGAACAGCGGCATGACGTTCAGGCAGCGATCCGCGGGCGAGAGGGCGACGGCGCGCCGGATGCTCGCGGCGGAGACCGCGAGATTGTGCTGGCTGAGCGGCACGATCTTGGGCCGCGACGTGGTGCCGGAGGTGTGGAGCAGCAGCGCGACGTCGTCCGCCGTCGCCGGCCCGCCGTGCGCGGGCGCGCCAGCAGAAACGCTGCCCCGAAGCTCGAAGACCCCCGCCGGTGCGCCCTCGGGCACGCGCAGTTCGAGCAGCGCGATGCCATGCCTCGCCGCCGTCGCGCGCGCCGGGGTGTCGGCGCCGGCGAGAGTGATCAACGCCCTCGCCCCGAGGTCGGTCAGATAGAACTCGAACTCCTCGGCCCGATAGGCCGGATTGAGCGGCGCCGCCACAGCACCAGCCGCTACGGCGACGAATGCGGTCGCCATCTCGGGGCCGTTCGGCAGCACGATCGCGATCGGATCGTTGCGGCCGAGCCCGAAGCCATTCAGCGCCTCGATGGTCCGATCGATCTGGCGCCGAAGGCCCTCATAGGTGAGGTTGGGGCGCTCGGGCGCCGCGACGGCAACCGCCCCGGCCGGATGGCCGCTCACCAGATCGCTGATCGTCTCGCTCATGCCTTGCTCATCCGTCGTGCTGGCTCAGCCCGCGCCGACGATGTGCGCGACCACGGTCGCCATCGTGGTCTCGGCGGTCTGCTCGTCGGCGATCACCCGGCCGCGGCGCAGCGTCATGATCCGGTCCGAGACGGCGAACACGTCGGTCAGGCGATGGCTGATCAGGATCACCGCGATGCCCTGACGCTTCAGTTCGCGGATCAGTTCGAGGACGTGGTCGACCTCGCGCACGGCGAGCGCGGCGGTCGGCTCGTCCATGATCACGAGCTTGGGCTCGAAGGTCAGCGCGCGGGCGATCGCGACCGACTGCTGCTGGCCGCCCGAGAGCTGGCCGACCATGTAGCGGATCGAGGGAATGCGGGCCCCGAGCCGCTCGATCATGCGCTCGGCCTCGGCCTCGATCCGGCCGCGGTCGATCGTGCCGAGCGACAGGCCGAACACCTTGCGGGTCGGCTCGCGGCCGAGAAAGATGTTCGTGGCGACGTCCTGCTGCCGGGCGAGCGCCAGATCCTGATAGATCATCTCGATGCCGCGCTGGCGCCGCTGGCCTGGGTCGAGCTGATCGAGCGGCGCGCCGGCGAACCGGATCGTGCCGGCATCGGCCCGATAGATCCCGGTGATGCACTTCATCAGGGTCGACTTGCCGGCGCCGTTGTCGCCGACCAGGCCGACCACGCTGCCGGCCTCGACACCGAAGGTGACGCCGCGCAGCGCCTCGACCGTGCCGAAGCGCTTCTGCACGTCATCGAGCGCCAGCAGGCTCATCGCTGCGCCCTCGCGGCATTGATCCGGTCGAGCCAGACCGCGAGGATCAGGACCGCGCCGATCGCCATCTGCTGGTAATAGGACTGGACCGCCATGAGGTTCAGGCCATTCTGGAGCACGCCCATGATCAGGGCGCCGATCACCGTGCCAAGCACGCTGCCGCGGCCGCCAAACAGGTTGGTGCCGCCGATGATCGCTGCGGTGATCGCGGTTAGCTCGTAATTGAGGCCGGCGGTCGGATCGCCGGCGTTGACCCTGGCCATGAACAGCATGCCCGCAATGCCGGCCATCATGCCCGAGAGACTGTACAGCTTGAGTCGGTGCGCCTCGACGTGGATGCCGGTCGCGCGCGCCGCCGCCTCGTTGTCGCCGATCACCAGCGTGTAGCGGCCAAAGCGGGTGTACGCGAGGACGTAGTGCGCGATCAGCGCCACGCCGATGAACGCCAGGACCGGCGTCGGCACGCCGAGCGGCCGCCCCTGGCCCAGATAAAGAAGCGGGTCGGGCAGGCTGTAGACCGGCTTGCCGTTGGTCAGGACCAGCGCCGCGCCGCGCGCGATGCCGAGCATGCCGAGGGTGACGATGAAGGCCGGAATCTTCGCTCGCGTCACGAGGACGCCGTTGATCGCACCGCACATGCGCGCCGGCGATCAGACAGGCGGGGACCGCGACGAACCAGGGCAGGCCCAGCGCGTTGACCGAGAGCGCGCCGACCACGCCTGCGAAGCCGAGCACCGAGCCGAGCGAGAGATCGATCCCGGCCGAGCAGATCACGAAGGTCGAGCCGACCGCGAGCACGCCGATCACCGCGGTTGCGAGCAGGATGTTGAGAAAGTTGGAGATCGAGAGGAAATAAGGCGAAAGGACCGACATCGCCGCGATCAGGATGACCAGCACCGCGAGCGAATTCGACACGCACCGTGAGGCGGCTCGCGCGCGCGAGCAACCCGGCCCGGACCTGCGGCTGCGAGACCGCGATGGTGTCACGTTCCTCCGCGGTGCCGGGGCGCGCCATCAGCCGACGCGGCCCCAAGGCACCGTACGCACCCGATCGTAGCGTGCCGTCACGCCGGGGCGCTACTTCACGTATTCCAGCATCGGGTCCTTGTTTTCCTCGAGGAGCTGCTTGGTCAGCACGAGGGTCGGCACGTAGATGAACTCGTCGACCTTCTTACCGGCGAGCACGTCGCCGACCTTCTCGACCGCCTGCTTGCCGACCAGGTAGGGCAGCTGCGCGACCGAGGCGTTCAGCCGGCCCGCCTTGATCGACTTGACCGCATCGACATTGCCATCGACGCCCACGACGATGATGTCGCCACCCTTGCCGGCGGCGTAGACCGTTTCGACCGCGCCGAGCGCCATCGTGTCGTTGGCGGCGAAGATCGCCTTGAGGTCGGGATTGCGGGTCAGGATGTCGTTGGTGATGTTGGCCGCCTTGGCGCGGTCCCAGTCACCCGGCAAAGACGCGACGATCTCGAGCCCGGGTGCCACCTTCTTGATCTCCTCGGCGAACCCCTGGGCGCGCTTCTGGCCGGTGATGTTGCCCGAGAGGCCCTCGATCACCAGGATCGGACCCTTGGCGTCCTTGCCCAGCTGCTTGGCGACATAGTCGGCGCCCTGGCGCCCGGCCTGCACGTTGTCCGAGCCGATCGTGAAGGCGATCTTGACCCCCGCCTTGCTTGGCGATGGCGTGGTCGAGATTGGCGTCCAGATCGACCACCGGGATGCCCTCGTCGGTCGCCTTCTTGAGACAGGGCAGGAGGTTGGTCGAATTGATCGCCGCGGTGATCATGACCGTGGGCTTGCGCTCGAGCATGGTGTTGCAGACGTTGAGCTGCGGCTCGGCGGCCTGATCGGACTCGACGGCCTGCAGGTAGTATTCGACGCCAGCCTCTTTGGCGCCGTCCTTGACGCCCTCCTCCATGGCGCCCCAGAAGGGGTTGGAAAGCGTCTTCAGGAGCACGCCATAGACCTTCTGATCCGCAGCGCTCGCCGTGGCCGACCAGACCAGGGCAGACCCCGCGAGGAGCACCGCGGCAAGCGACATCCTGTGCATATGTACCTCCCTTTTGTCCGCCTCGAGGCGGGGTTAAGAAAAGGGTCGCCGGGGCCGTCCCGAACGACGCACTTTAGCGAAGCTTAGGGGCAATTCCGGGTCCTGGCAAACCTGCTCATCTCAGTGCACGACGGTGACCCCGATGCAGCTCGACGACTATCAGGAAGCGGCCCGGCGGACCGCGATCTACGCCGGCCGCCACCGCGTGATCTACCCGGCGCTCGGCCTGGCGAGCGAGGCGGGCGAAGTCTGCGGCAAGATCAAGAAGGTGCTGCGCGACCAGGGCGGCGATTTCGCCGCCGCGCCGGTCGAGGCGCTGAGAGACGAGCTCGGCGACGTGCTGTGGTATGTGGCCGTGCTGGCGGCCGACCTGGGCCTCTCGCTCGACGACATCGCAACGCACAATTTGGCGAAGCTCCGCTCGCGCCGGGCACGCGGGCGGATCGGCGGCGCGGGCGACGCCCGCTGAGCGGCCGGCGGGGGTTCGGCGGCCTCGATGACCGGCGGAACCTGGCGGCGGCAGCCGGTCGGCGGCACGGCAAGCGGGGCCGTCACGACGGGCTGGAAGCGGGCGATGAGCCGCCTACCTTACTCAACGGAAACGACAGTTGGGCCGAATGCCTGACCGGCATAGGAGCTGCGCAGGTCGGAGGCATGCCGGCGAATTCTCCCAGGATGCGGTAGCACGGGGCGGCCAGCCCCATGAGAGCTTGGCCGCGCTCGCGAGCCGCTCGGGCGGCGCTCTGTCTGGTCCCTGGCTGTCGGCTTTTCGGCCGGGCTGATCGGCGTCCATCGGCCAGTGGCCGCCTGGGCGACCACCACTGGACGTCGCGGGGCAGGATCTGCAGGTGATCGACGGCGACACGCTGCAGAGCGACGGCGAGATCATCCAGCTCTACGGGATCGATGCCCCAGAGCTGGGACAGACGTGTCTGCGCGAAAACGAACCCTGGCCATGCGGGGTCGAGGCGGCGTTGGCTTTGCAGAAGATGGTGAAACTCAGCGAGTCAGCCGGTGATCTGCAAGCCCTGGAAAGAAAGCGGACAGAGCGATGGCCCGAACGGTGAGCTCGTCCGGGTCTGCGAGCTTGGCGACGATCAGGATCTGAGTCTCGCCATGCTGCGTGACGGCTACGCGGTGGCGTTGCCGGACAGTTTTCCCGACTACGGCGAGGTCGAGCGCAAGGCGAAGGAAGCGGACCTAGGCATCTGGCGCAGCCAGTTCACGCTGCCATCGGAATGGCGGGCGGGTCGACGGACGGCGGGCAAGGCCGACGAGCCGACCGATGCCTGCAATGTCAAGGGTACGTTAAGGGGTGATAACCAGCGGATCTACGTCGTCCCGACCGACAAAGGATACGAAGCCACGACCCTCGATCCTGCCAGGGGCGAGCGGCTGTTCTGCAGCGACGAGGAAGCCCGGCGGGCCGGCTGGCGGCGAGTCGGCGAGAATCCGGCCCAGCTCGCCCGCTAGGAGACGGCGCGAGAACTCGGCCGCGGCTCGCGTCAATTCACGAGCCGGGCACGCAGATTGGCGCAGCCAGCTTGACGGGGTGTCGCCGCCGACACACCTGTGGCGAGGAGGGTGCAGGTCATGGACAAGAAAACCAATTTCAATGCCTGGTACGTGATGATCGCCGTCGTGGCGATTCTGATCGTGCAGGCGATTTTCCAGCAGGCGCAAAAGACCGAATATCTGCCCTACAGCCAGTTTCAATCCTATCTCCAGAGCGGCAAGGTCGACCAGCTGGTCATCACCGAGACCCGGATCATCGGCACGCTCAAGGACACCGAACCAGGCAAGCCGACCAGCTTCGTCACCACCCGCGTCGACCCCGCCTTCGCCAAGGAGCTCGAGAAATACAACGTCGAGTTCCGCGGCGGCAGCGACTCCAATTTCTTCACCACCTTGCTGTCCTGGGTGCTGCCGGCGCTGATCTTCTTCGGCATCTGGATCTTTCTGCTGCGCCGCATGTCGATGGGCGGCATGGGCGCCGGCGGCCTGATGTCGATCGGCAAGAGCCGCGCCAAGATCTATGTCGAGAAGGACACCAAGACCACGCTCGCCGACGTCGCCGGGGTCGAGGAGGCCAAGGCGGAAGTCCAGGAGGTCATCGACTTTCTGAAGGATCCCAAGAGCTATGGCGTGCTCGGGGCGCGCCTGCCGCGCGGCATCCTGCTGATCGGCCCGCCCGGCACCGGCAAGACCCTGCTGGCGCGCGCCGTGGCCGGGGAGGCCGGCGTGACCTTCCTCTCGATCAGCGGCTCGGAGTTCGTCGAGATGTTCGTCGGCGTCGGCGCCGCGCGGGTGCGCGACCTGTTCGAGCAGGCGCGCAAGATGGCGCCCTGCATCATCTTCATCGACGAGCTCGATGCCATGGGCCGGGCGCGCGGCATCGGCCCGATGGCCGGCGGCCACGACGAGAAGGAGCAGACGCTCAACCAGCTGCTGGTCGAGATGGACGGCTTCGACCCGAGCCAGGGCATCATCCTGCTCGCCGCCACCAACCGGCCGGAGATCCTCGATCCCGGCGCTGCTGCGCCCCGGGCGCTTCGATCGCCAGATCCTGGTCGACCGGCCGGACAAGCGGGGCCGGATCCAGATCCTCGAGGTGCACGTCAAGAAGATCAAGCTCGATCCGAGCGTGCAGCTCGAGCAGGTGGCCGCGCTCACGCCGGGCTTCACCGGCGCCGATCTCGCCAACCTGGTCAACGAGGCGGCGCTGCTCGCGACCCGCCGGCACGCCGAGACGGTCACCATGGCCGACTTCACCGCGGCGTTCGAGCGGATCGTCGCCGGCCTCGAGAAGAAGAACCGGCTGCTCAACCCGAAGGAGCGCCAGGTGGTCGCCTATCACGAGCTCGGTCACGCCCTGGTCGCGCTGAGCCTGCCCGGGGTCGATCCGGTCCAGAAGATCTCGATCATCCCGCGCGGCGTCGGCGCGCTCGGCTACACCCTGCAGCGGCCGACCGAGGACCGCTTCCTGATGACCGTCGAAGAGCTCGAGAACAAGATGTGCGTGCTGCTCGGCGGTCGGGCGGCCGAACAGCTGGTGTTCGGCGAGATCTCGACCGGGGCGTCGGACGACCTGATCAAGGTCACCGACATCGCGCGCAGCATGGTGACGCGCTACGGCATGGACGACAAGCTGGGGCAGGCCGCTCTCGAGACCGAGCGCGGAACCTTCCTTGGCGTGCCGAGCGAGGGCGGCGGGCGCCGGTTCAGCGAGCAGACCGCGCGCGAGATCGACGTCGCGGTGCGCGAGCGGATCGACCGCGTCTATCAAAAGGCACTGCAAATTCTGCGCGACCGCCGCGCCGAGCACGACCGCCTGGCCAAGAAGCTGCTGGAGAAAGAGACGCTGACCGCGGAAGAGCTGCCCCGGCCGACGCCCCCGCCGGAAGCCGAGGCGGCCTAGGTCACGCCCGGCGCTCGCTTCGCCCAGTCGTGGTGACCTGATGCCATCGCGGTCCGGTTAACCTTTCGTCAACCATGGGCCGCCAGGCGGCCCGAATCCGATGGTCCATGCGACCCTGGGAGTCCGTGCGCCCCGAACTAACTTGTGGCGCGGACTGTCACGGTCGCATGGACCATCGGAGGGGAGAGTTGCACTGCGCGTCGGCCAGGGATGTCGGCGGTACCGGCCAAGCGCCGCGACCGGGTCGATCCGGTCCGGCAAGGCCGGGAGCTGGTCGCGAGGTGCCAGGCACGGCGCCAGACGCGGCGGTCGGCTGCGGGAGGCAAAGCGCGGAAGCCGGGTATGCGCCATCAGCCCCGGCGCGCGGGCCAGGTGTAAACCTCGCGATCTTGTGCGCTGAGAGTGGCGGTCGAGCGCAAGGATGCCCGGCGCTGACCAGAGGATACTTCCAGTACGGTCCCTGCCGCTCACCTGGATCCGGCGCACCGGACGCGCCCCCCTGAGACCCGCTCGGTGGCTGGTCCGATGCGCGGGCCTCGCCCTCCTGCTTCAGCTCTGCGCCTGCAGCGCCCTCGACGTCGAGCAGGCACGGCTCTGCGAGCGCGTGCTTCCGGGCGTCGAGGGCGCCGACACCGGCATCACGATCGAAGGCCGCGAGGTCGACCACACGGCCGCGAACGCGGTGATCATCCGCTATCGGATGACCGGGCCGGACGCCGCGCCCGGGGTGCACTGGCTCTCCTGCCGCTTCGGCGGGAGCGGCTTCGATCGCGATCGCCTGAAGCTGATCGGCGTCGTCGGCGATCGCGCCGGCGAGCTGTCCGATGTTCAGGTCTTCCTTTTGCGGCAGTACTGGCTTGGCCGGTACGAGGAGCAGGCGAGCGGGGGCGAGAGCCCCGCGGGCGGCGCCGCGTTCGGCGGCTGGCGCGATCTCCTCTACGGACTCCAGCTCGCCATCGAAGCGCTCACCCTCGGCTGCCTCTATGGTCTGGTCGCGATCGGCTACACGCTGGTCTATGGCATCATCGGCAAGATCAACCTCGCCTTCGGCGAGATCGCGATGGTCGGCGCCTACACGAGCTTCATCGGCGTCACCGTGCTCGCCCTGAGCGGGACCAGCGCGCTGCCGCTCGGCCTGCTCGCCGTGCTCGCTCTGGCGGCGGTGGTCGGGTCGGCGCACGGCCTGGTGACCGAGCGGCTGGTGTTCCGGCCGCTGCGCGACGTGCCCTCGCAGGCGCCGCTGATCGCGACGATCGGCCTCGCGATCTTTCTTCAGGAGTATTTGCGGCTCACTCAAGGCTCCGCAGACCGCTGGATTCAGCCCGTCTTCTCGGAGGCCCACAGCCTGACCGAGGCCGGCGGGTTCGAAGTGAGCGTGAGCACCTCGCAGATCCTGGTCATGGTCCTGGCGATCGGGCTGTACGGCGGCCTCTGGCTCCTGATGGCCCGCAGCTCGCTTCGGGCGCCAGGCGCGGGCCTGCGCCGACGACGTCGACATGGCGGCGTTCTGCGGCATCAACGTCGATCGCATCGTGGCGCTGGTCTTCTCGCTCGGCGCGGGCTATGCGGCGATCGCCGGCTTCGTGATCCTGCTGCGCTACGGCGGGGTCCGCTTCTCGGACGGCTATCTGCTCGGCTTCAAGGCGCTCACGGCGGCGATCATCGGCGGCATCGGCTCGGTCCCCGGGGCGATGCTCGGCGGGCTGATCATCGCCACGCTCGAGACCTTCTGGGCCGGCTATCTGAGCCTCGCTTACAAGGACGTGGCGGTGTTCGGCCTGCTGGCCGCGGTCCTGATCTGGCGCCCGCAAGGTCTGCTCGGCCAGCCGGTGCGGCTCGCCAACGACGCCTTCCGCCAGCGCCCGCTCTGAGCGCACGCTACTTCCTCGGCGTCCGCGCCGCCGACGCGGCCGTGGATGCGGGCGCCGCCATGGCTTTGGCCGGCGGCATCCCGAGCACCTGCTCGACACTGTAAGGCAGTCGTCGGGAAATGCCTGTCGTCGAGCCCGGTCTCGGCGCTCGCCTGGTGCCGGCATCCGGATAGATCTCAGCCATGGCAAGTCCAAGGCCGCGCCGAACGCTCGGGCTCCGGCGGAACAGACGCCGCAGACGGGTGCGCTGCTCGTTGATCGTGGCGTCCCAGCTGCGGGTACCGCTTCTCGGGTTGATGGTCGCACTTGAGCATGTGCGTGAGCAGGACCTCGAGCCGGTTCTCGAGCTCGCCCCATTCGCTGCGCCCCATGGTGTCGAGCTCCTCGGCGAGATTGTCGAGGTCGAGCTGGTCCAGGCGGCCGGCGCGCACCAGCGCTGCCTGCTGCTCGGTCCAGGCGAGAAAGTCCTCGTCGTAGAGGCTCGGGCGAAGCAGCGCCTTGGCCATCTGGCGCCCTCACATCGTTTCTGGTGACCGATCCTAACACATAGATGGTGGCCGATGATGGCCGGAAACTACCCATTTGTCGGGAAGCCTCAAATGCAGCAATCCGACCCGCAACCTGGCAAAGTCGGCGGCACTCCTCGTGCGTTTGACCACTCGAGCGGCAAACCGATCGCGGCATGGTCTGCTGGTCGGTCGATCTTCGCCAGATCCCTCGCTTGAGCCTGAAGAACCCCGCCCGCGTCATGATGGCCGTTGGCGGTCCCTTCGCGGGCGGTATAGAAGGCAGAGACACGGCCCGGCCAGCACTGTGCCGGACCCGGCAGAGCGGAGCGGGGAGGCAGCAGATGCAGATTGCCGCGGATCGACTTCGGCGCCTGTCGGCGACCATCCTCGAAGCCGCGGGCTCGCTCGCGGCCGAGGCCGAAAAGGTCGCCGCCCGCCTGGTCGACGCCAATCTCAACGGCCACGATTCCCACGGCGTGATCCGCGTGCCGCAGTACGTCGACCAGGTCCGAAGCGGCGACATCGCGCCGAATCGAGCGGCCGAGGTCGTCTCCGAGACCGATACGGTCACGGTTCTGGATGGCCGGGGCGGCTATGGCCAGATCGTCGGCGAGCAGTCGGTCCAGGCGGCGCTCGACAAGGCGGCGATGCACGGAGTGGCACTTTCGGCGCTGCGCAACTCGGCCCATCTCGGGCGTCTCGGCGACTGGGCGGAAATGGCCGCCGCGGCCGGCATGGCGTCGCTCCATTTCGTCAACGCCACCGGCATTCCGCTGCGGGTCGTGCCGCATGGCGGGCGCGACGGTCGCGGCACGACCAACCCGCTCGCGATAGGCATCCCGGTCATGGATGGCGCACCGGTAGTGCTCGATTTCGCGACGTCCGCGGTCGCCGAAGGCAAGGTTCGCCTCGCCCGTAACAAGGGCGTCGAGGTCCCGCCCGACTGCCTGCTCGATGCGGACGGCCGCCCGACGACCGATCCGAACCAGCTGTACACCGATCCGCCCGGCACTCTCCTGCCGTTCGGGGGCGGGGTGAGCGGCCACAAGGGAGGGGCACTCTGGCTGATGGTCGATCTGTTCGCGGGTGCCTTCACCGGGGGCGGCTGCAGCCGCCCGCCGGCCAAGCAGGCCCGCTTCAGCAGCAGCATGCTCTCGATCGTCATCGCTCCGGAGGCCTTCGCCGAGCCGGACGGACTTGGCGCCGAAATCCGCCGCCACCTGGAGTTCGTCAAGACCTCAAGGCCGCGCACAGCGGGCGGCGAGGTCCTGCTGCCGGGCGAGCCCGAACGGCGCGCCAAGGCCGAGCGTCTGGCGAATGGCATTCCGATCGACCCGACGACCTGGGCGCACATCATGGCGGCGGGGGAGGGCCTCGGGCTCGAGCGGGCAGCGCTGGAGCGCATGTCCGGGCAAGCGGCGACAACCGCTTGATGATTCGAAAGATCCGCGCCATGATCCGGCCGTGCGGAGCAGACGGCCCGGCGAGGCCGCGGGGACGGCTGCGGCCCTCTTAGTGGTGGCGGCTTAACGAACGGGCGGGGACATCATGGCATCGGTCGACATCGCCAAGGTCGATAAGTTCTTCGGCTCGAACTCAGGTCCTGTACGGCGTCGAGATCGCGATCGGCGACGGCGAGTTCGTCGTCCTGGTCGGACCGTCGGGCTGCGGCAAGTCGACCTTGCTCCGAATGATCGCGGGGCTCGAGGAGATCAGTAACGGCGAGATCGCGATCGGCGGTCGGGTGGTCAACAACGTGCCGCCCAAGGATCGCGACATCGCGATGGTGTTCCAGAACTACGCCCTCTATCCGCACATGACGGTGTACGACAACATGGCGTTCTCGCTGAAGCTGGCGAAGGCGCCCAAGAACGTCATCCAGGAACGGGTCAGCCGGGCGGCGGGGATCCTGGGCTTGCAGGACTTCCTCGAGCGCTATCCGCGCCAGCTCTCGGGCGGTCAACGCCAGCGTGTCGCCATGGGTCGCGCGATCGTGCGCGATCCCCAGGTGTTCCTGTTCGACGAGCCGCTCTCCAACCTCGACGCCAAGCTGCGCGTGCAGATGCGGACCGAGATCAAGGAGCTGCATCAGCGCCTCAAGACCACCGCGGTCTACGTGACTCACGATCAGATCGAGGCCATGACCATGGCCGATCGGATCGTGGTCCTGCACGATGGCGTGGTTGAGCAGGTCGGTGATCCGCTCGAGCTCTACGATCACCCGGCCAATCTGTTCGTCGCCGGGTTCATCGGCTCGCCGGCCATGAACTTTCTCGAGGCGACGATCAAGCGCAACGGCGGCGCGCCGAGTGCGGTCACGCCGGACGGGACCCAGTTGCCTCTGCCTGCGAGCGCCGGCGGCCGGGACGGCCAGAAGATCGTCTTCGGCATCCGACCGGAGCATCTCGACCTGACCGATGGTGTGGGTGGCTTGCCCGCCGAAGTCGTCGTGGTCGAGCCGACCGGCGCCGAGATCCTGGTCTTCACCCATCTCGCCGGCCAGGAGGTGTCGGTGGTGTTCAAGGAGCGGCACAAGTTCCGCCACGGCGACAAGATCAGCTTGGCACCACATGCCGGCACGATCCATCTGTTCGACAAGCAGTCCGGCGAGCGTATCCCCACTTAACGGCCCACTTGCGGGCGCGGGCGCGCGTCGAACCGGCCGGCGCCGGCGACGCTTAGTCCGGCTTGCGCTTGCGTGCGCCCGGTACGGCGGCTTTGGGCTTGACGTCGGCCAAAGGTGCGCCTTCGCAGCAGGGCGCGATCACGGTGCCGCAGCGCGGGCACTGGCCATGGCCGTGGACCCAGAGCAGCGGCCGCGCCCAACCACAATTCGGACAGACCTCGCCGGGTGCGCTCGGCTGTGTCTCCTGCCTGTTCGATCGCGTTCGCACAGAGCCAGTCAATGCCTTGGTCATCTGGTCGCGTGCGCATCGCCGCCGCGTCAGCTGCAGCGCGAGCGCAGCCGAGGTGAGCTAGGGCTTGGTTGCCGACCCGCCCTCGGGCGCGGCGGCGCCGGAGGGAGCCTGCTCCTCGACCGGGGCTGCGGCAATGCCCTGCGAGCCGCCGGCGAACTCGATGCCGCGCCAGCGCGGCCGGCCCTTGTCGTCCACCATCAGATGCCAGCTGCGACCGGTGAGCGTATCCAGAAGCAGCGCCGACGACTCCTTCGGGCCCTCGACCGGCGCCGGTACGACGACGATCTGGTAACGCCCGGCATCCGCGGCCAGGGCCGAGCTACAAACGGTCGCGAGTGCGATGGCCAGGGCGAGAGGACGAAGCATGATCTTCTCCGATCGGTAGCGCTGATCCGAATGCATCTGCTCAGGGGCGGCGCGGTTGTCGGATCAGCGGAACGTGAATCGACCGCATCCGACTAGGACGCACCAACCGCCTGATCGATGATGCGCACGCCGCCGTCCCGGTCGAGTCGCTCTTTGATCTCCGGGCCCGCCCGACGCAGGTCGCCGCACAGCCTGAGCGCCGCAGGCTGGCTTTCGAGGCTGTCGGCCGCCGTATGCGCGCCCCACAGATCGAGCCGGCCCGGGTGCTCGGCGCTGAGATCGCAGCCGCCATTGTTCTGAAACAGGTTCTCGCCCAGGTCGTGCGTCACATCGTGCGTGACGTCCATGCGGTCGGGGTCAGGGCGGGGACCACGGCTGGCCTCTCGATCGGGCTGCCTGATGTAGATCTCGACCCCGCTTACCCCATTGTGGGCGAAACGGTTGCGGTAAACCCGCAGGTCCCAGCTGTTGCGCACCCGCAGCCCAGCCCTGGCGCTGCCGAGGGCGAGGTTGCCCCAGAGCAGGTTGTGCGGGCTCTCCATCAGGCTGATGCCATCGCCGCCGTTCCCGGCGACCACGTTCTGCGCGACGAGATTGCTGGTGCTCTGGCGGTCGAGCACGATCCCCGAGCCGGCGTTGGCGACCGACAGGTTGCCGACGATCCAGCTGTCGGTGACCTCGCGCGACAGGACGATGCCGTGGCCGCGGCGGGTCCCGACCACTCGGTTGGCGGCGATGATCAATCGCTTCGAGCGGTCATGCGGGTCGATGCCGTAAACGATCGAGTCGCGGAACTCGTTGCCGGCGATCACGACGTTCTCGGCTTCGTAGCTATAGACGCCGAAGTAGTTGCCGACGATGCGGTTGCCGACCAGGAGCCCGCGCGGGGCACCGCGGCCCAGGCGAGCCGGACCGCTGGTGAAGCTGAGGCCATAGGACTTCTCGCTGTGATAGCCGAGGTGTCGGAGCGTGCTGGCGCGGATCTCGGTCTATGAGCCGCCGATCCCGGCGATGAACGGTCGAAACGCGTCATCGGCGACCAGCCGGGTCGGGCGCGCCCTCGCGGCGTCCCAGGAGGTGATCTTGCTCTCGGTGACGATCAGGCGGCCGGCGTTCACGATGGCCGCGCCGCGCGCGGTATCTAGGCGCAGCCAGGCATTGCCGCCGATCAGCAGGCTCGCACCGTGCCGGATCACGAGCGGCCGGCGGAGGGTGAAGATCCGCCCAGACCCCGCCAGGACATCCGGATCGGCGATGCGCGCCGTCAGCCCGGCGAGGTCAAACCGGCCGGCGGCCAGGACCACAGCCTCGGGCGGCGAGCGACCCCGACCAGCCGCAAGCTCCAGGCCAACGCCCCGAAACTGGGCCAGCTCGGGCACGTTCTGGAACGCCTCGATCGAGAGCGCGCCCTGCGCGAGGCTCGCACGCGCCGGATTGTGCGGGCGACTGTGGCCGCGCCAGTCGGGCCAGGCCGGCGGGTCGGGCGTGTTCTCGTCTGCCGCCAGGCCCTGCAGCACGAGGCTGGCCGAGGCCGTGGCGGCATGCCCGACCAGCAGGCCAAGGGCGAGCAGACCGACGAAGTAGCTCGCGCTTCGGCGCCCTGGCAGGCTGCTCGAGATGATGCTCGTCATCGGGGCTGGTCAAATGGCCGCGCGGGATCGAGCCTCACTGTCCCTTCAGCGTCACGATCGGCTGCGCGAACTTGGGCTCCATGTCCCAGGGGAAAAGAATCCAGGTGTCCTGGCTCACTTCGGTGACGAAGGTGTCGACCACCGGCCGGCCGGCCGGTTTGGCGTAGACAGTGGCAAAGTGGGCCTTGGGCAGCACCTCGCGCACCAGCCGGCCGGTCTGGCCGGTATCGACCAGGTCGTCGACGATCAGCCAGCCGGCGCCGTCGCCCCGCACGCCCTTGATGATTTCCGGCTGGCGCTGCACCTCGACGTCGTAGGACGAGACGCAGATGGTATCGATCAGGCGGATGTCGAGCTCGCGGGCGACGATGTGCGCGGGCACCAGCCCGCCCCTGGTGACCGCAACGATGCCCTCGAACGGGCCCCGCTCGGCGAGGCGCCAGGAGAGCGCCCGCGCGTCCCGGTGCAGCTCCTCCCACGAGACCGGAAAGTAGCGTCTGGCACCTTCGCTCACCGCTCGAGCCCTCCGGCTAAACCCGCGGCGATAAGCCGAAGCCAGGTCCGGTTTGTCAAGTCTCGCGGCTGCGGGATGATCGCCGGCTGTCTTGGGCAGACAGCCGTTTCGTTCGCACGCGAGGTCGCCTAGATTGCGCTCAGCAATATCGCATCCTCGGGGGAGGCTCGCATGAAGACGATCAAGGGACCGGCGATCTTTCTCGCCCAGTTCGCGGGCGATCGGGCGCCGTTCAATTCGCTCGCCAGCATCGTGAAGTGGGCGGCGGATCTGGGCTACAAGGGCGTCCAGATTCCAAGCTGGGACGGCCGTTTGTTCGATCTCAAGAAGGCGGCCGAAAGCGACGCTTATTGCGACGAGGTCAAGGGCACGCTCAAAGATGCGGGCGTCGAGCTGACCGAGCTCTCGACCCATCTCCAGGGCCAGCTGGTCGCGGTTCATCCCGCCTATGACGCCGGCTTCGATGCCTTCGCGGCGCCGGAGGTCCACGGCAATCCCAAGGCGCGGCAGGAATGGGCGGTCAACCAGATGCGGCTCGGCGCCAAGGCGTCGAAGCGCCTCGGCCTGTCGTCCAGCGTCAGCTTCACGGGCGCGCTCGCCTGGCCGTACATCTACCCCTGGCCGCCGCGCCCCGCCGGGTTGATCGAGACCGCGTTCGACGAGCTGGCCAGGCGCTGGCGACCGATCCTCGATGCCTACGACGAGGCGGGGGTCGACGTCGGCTTCGAGCTGCACCCGGGCGAGGATCTGTTCGATGGTGCGACCTTCGAGATGTTCCTGGAACGGGTCGGCAACCATCCGCGCTGCTGCATCAACTACGACCCTAGCCACTTTCTGTTGCAGCAGCTCGACTATCTCGGCTTCATCGACGTCTACCACGAGCGGATCAAGGCGTTCCACGTCAAGGACGCGGAGTTCAACCCGAGCCCCAGGCAGGGCGTGTACTCGGGTTTCCAGCCCTGGCTGCAGCGGGCTGGGCGGTTCCGCTCGCTGGGCGATGGCCAGGTCGACTTCGTCGGCATCTTCTCCAAGCTCGCGGCCTATGACTACGACAGCTGGGCGGTGCTGGAGTGGGAATGCTGCCTGAAGCACGCCGAGGATGGTGCCCGCGAAGGGGCGCCGTTCATCGCCGATCACATCATCCGGGTGACCGAGACGTCGTTCGAGGACTTCATCGCGCAGAGTGCCGATCAGGCCGCGAACCGGCGGATGCTCGGCATCGCCTGAACGGGGAGGGGGGCCATGGCTATCGAAGGCAAGGGAGACGGCAAGGTCGCGCGCCGGCTGCGGCTCGGCATGGTCGGCGGCGGCCAGGGCGCGTTCATCGGCGCGCGTGCACCGGATCGCGGCGCGGCTCGATGATCGCTACGAGCTGGTCGCGGGCGCGCTCTCATCCGATCCCGCGCGGGCGAAGGCCTCGGCCGCAGAGCTCCGGATCGCGCCGGATCGCGCCTATGGCAGCTTCACCGAGATGGCGGCCAAGGAGGCCGCGCGCGAGGATGGCATCGACGTGGTCGCGATCGTGACCCCGAACCACGTCCACCATCCGGCGGCCAAGGCGTTCCTCGAGGCCGGCATCCACGTGATCTGCGACAAGCCGCTGACGACGAATGTGAAGGATGCGCTCGATCTGGTCGCCACGGTCAAACGGACCGGCCTCGTATTCGGCCTCACCCACAACTACACGGGGTTCCCGATGGTGCGCGAGGCGCGCGAGCGGGTCCAGGCGGGCGAACTCGGCCAGATCCGTGTGGTTCAGGTCGAGTATGCGCAGGACTGGCTGACGACCAAGCTCGAAGACAGCGGCCAGAAGCAGGCCGCCTGGCGGACCGACCCGGCACAGTCCGGCGGCGGTGCGATCGGCGACATCGGCAGCCATGCCTTCAATCTGGCGGGGTTCATCACAGGCCTCGAGGCGGACGCGCTCTGCGCCGATCTGTCCACCTTCGTCGCCGGCCGCCGCGTGGACGACAACTGCAACATCCTGCTTCGCTACGGAAGTGGCGCGCGCGGCATGCTCTGGGCCTCGCAGGTGGCACCCGGCAACGACAACGCACTCCGCATCCGCGTCTTCGGCGATAAGGGCGGCCTCGAGTGGCATCAGGAGCACCCGGAAGTTCTGCACCTGTTGCCCTCGGGGCAACCGCCGCGCATGGTCATCCGCGCTCATCCGGACACCGGCAAGAGTGCTGGCCGGGTGACCCGCATTCCGCCCGGCCACGTCGAGGGCTATCTCGAGGGCTTCGCCAACCTCTACCGCGATTGCGCCGAGCTGGTCACGGCGAAGCTCGAGAACCGGGCGCCCGATCCGGGCGCCACCCTGGTGCCGACGGTCGAGGACGGCGCCCGCGGCGTCAAGTTCATCACCGCGGCCGTGGAATTCGAGTTCGCGCGGCGCGGTCTGGACGGATCTGCGGCTCGAGCCGGAGGGAAGGCCTTGACCGCCGGTCAGCCGAAGTCCGGCAGCTGCCTCTGCGGGGCTGTCCGTTATCGACTGCAGGGCGTGCTGCGTCCCATCGTCTACTGCCATTGCGGCCAGTGCCGTCGCACCCATGGCCACTTCGCTGCCTATACCAGCGTGCCCGCGGACGCGCTGGAGCTGGTCGAGCAGCGCGGCCTCGCCTGGTTCCGGTCGTCGGCCGAGGTGGAGCGCGGCTTCTGCCGCGAGTGCGGAGCGAGCCTGTTCTGGCGCCGGGTCGGCGGCCCCGACTGCGGAATCGCCGTCGGCTCGCTCGACGACGCCTCCGGCCTTCGGGCCACGGTTCACATCTTCGTTGCCGACAAAGCCCCCTACTACGCGATCACCGACGGCCTGCCACAGCACAGCAGGGCAGCGGCTCGCCCAAGATCGGGTGAGCGCCCCGGCCGGTCAGCTGACCGGCCGGGGCCGCAGGGGCGAGTTGTGCGGGCCTGTGAGCGACTTGGTTGCGGAGGCCCTTCAGGTCAGGAGCGCCAGCACCAGCGGCATGGTGAGGGCGGCGGCGATCGTGGTCAGCGTGATCAGGCCGGCGATCAGCGGGGCGTCGCCGCCAAGCTGGCGGGCGAGCACGTCGGATGAGGCCGAGATCGGCCCGGCGGTAAACAGCGCGGCGACCGCGGCGGTCAGCCCCTCGGTGCCGAGCAAGGGGCAGGCGAGGGCGCTCGCAGTCGGCACCAGAGCAGGAGCTTGAGCCCGCAGGTGACGAGCGCCGCCCGCCGCTGCCGCCCGAGATGGGCGAGCTCGAGGCGGCGCCAGCGACGGTCGAGGACGGCGCCCGCGGCGTCAAGTTCATCACCGCGGCCGTGGAATTCGAGCTCGCGCGGCGCCGTCTGGACGGATCTGGCGCTCGCGCTGTGAGGCGAGCGCGGCCGGTCACTGGGCGAAGGCGCGACTGAGCTCCTCGACGGCGGGCTTCACGCGTCCGAGTGAGAGGGCGGCGGCCCTGGTCGTATCGGAGAGGTCGGCCGGTGTGGCGCCCAGCACGATCTGGCGCATCTGCAACGCGTCGCGAGCGTGCTGAAGGCGTACATCTGCCTCTGGTCTGGCGCCTTTACGGCACTCCAGGACAACTCCGATGCCCTGCCGCCCTTTGCCCGCCTGAATGAATGCGAGCACATGCGGCTCGTCCTCAGACCATTCTGGAGCGATCGCTGGAAATATCCATTGAAAGCCCAATCGACCGCCGTAACGCCTCTGACACTTCGAAAGCGCGTCATCGGCCGTCAGAATTTTGTCAAACGACTTCCAGAAGGCTTCTCGAGTTGCCATGACCTCTTCGTCGATGGCGAATGTCGTACGCTTTTCCCTCTTTACGAAGGTGTTCGGCTTGATGTCGACGTCAAATTGAAGGCCGGGCGGTGACCCGGCGATCCGCATCAGCCGGGGAATAACGCCATAGAAACCCACGTCCTCCGTGGTGTTGTCGTTGAGCCAGTTGAGCGCGGCGCGATGCTCCTCGGCGAAGGCCTCGGCGATCCACACGACGGTCTTTGCATCGTGGGCTGCCAGGTAGGTCATGGCTTTGCCGAAGTGATCGTGATCGGAGCGGCCGAATTGGTTCTCGATGACGACGGTCGTGCCGTCCGCCGAGTTCCTGGCCAGGATGTCCGTTCGGAACGTCCCGCTGTTCGCCTCGATCGCCTCCAGCTCGATCTCGATGCCGAGGGCACGCGCAAGCCGGGCAAGATTTTCCGGGCGGCTGAGCCAGGGTGTGAAGGTTCGGTCCTCCCGGGCGAACACGCTGCGGAGATCGACCTCCTCAATCTCGTGTATCACGATCTGGGGCGGCGGTAACGTCTCTACCATAACGGGAGATCATGCGTTCGCTGTGCGATAAGTCAATCGGTACGACGGCTCGCGTCGCCAGACTCGTCAGTGAAGCGCGAGCTGGCTTCTAGTCGACGTAGCGGATCTGGTCCTTGAGGTCCGGGTAGCCTTCGAGCAGCGAGCCGATCTCGCCGCGGGCGACCTTGGCGTGCATCTCGGCTTCATTGGCTGCGACCTGTTCAAGGCGAGACGTGATCTCGTCGAGCCGGACACGCGGCACAACGACCACGCCGTCGCGATCGCCCATGATCAGATCGCCCGCCTCGATGGTCACTTCGCCCAGCGCAAGCGGCAGGCCGACCTCGCCCGGGCCGCTCGGGAAGGCCGAGTTGGGCGTCACGCCCCTGCAAAAGCAGGGTATGCCCAGCTCGATGATCTCGGCGGCATCGCGCGCCATGCCGTCGGTGACGATCGCGACCGCGCCGCGCAGCCTGGCGATCGTCGCCATGTTGTCGCCGAGCGTCGCCGTGCCGGTGAAGCCCTGCGCGGCGACGACCAGGACGTCGCCCGGCTCGATCAGATCGAGCGCGGCCAGCGCGGCGAGGTTGTCGCGGGCGCCGGCCCGCGCGGTCAGCGCGCTGCCGACGAAGCGGCTCCTCGGGTCGAGCGGCTTGATCGCGTGGTCGAGGGCGCCCCGGCCGTCCATGGCATCGACCACGAACGAGGTCGAGCGCTCGCGAAAGGGCGCGCGCTGCGCCTCGGACAGCCGTGGGAACCGGGCTTTGATCACCAGCTTGGTCGGGTCGCCGATCATGGTGCGCTGTCTCCCTCGAGCTTGGCCTCCTCCGGCGGGGCGTTTAGTTAGTGCCCGTCCATAAACGCTTGTTTTTCAAGTGATTAGCTGGGCTTGGCTGGGCGAGGTAGGCGATGTTGGGGGGCTTGGCTCAGACGATTTGAGTGGCGGGCGGCTTGGCGGCATGCCAAGGGGAAGTCGGCGCAGGGGTGATCGGCCGGCGCAGCCGGTGCGGCTTTGCGGGAGCGGCCGGCGTCAGGCGGATCTGAGACGCGCGAAGAGGGCGAGGTTGTAAGCGACGACCGCGGACCAGACGTAGGCCTTGAAGTGGTCGAGCCCGCGCCAGGTGCAGCGGGCCAGGCCGTAGGCGCGCTTGAGGCAGGAGATGTCGGCCTCGATGCCGGCGCGGAAGTTCCTGAGCTTGCGATAGACCCAGCGGCTCCGGACCATGTCTTCGATCCTGAGGCCAGCCTTCTTGTGGAAGGCCATGTCCTGCACGCCGCGGGCTTTGGCCGCGGCGAGATTGGCGCGGCTGGCGAAGCCGCCATCGGCCGCGGCCTGACGTGGCGCGGCGTCCCAAAACGCGATGTGGCGCTCCAGCATCGGCACGAGCCGCTCGCTGTCTGCCGGGTTGCCGGCTTCGATGACGAGGTCGAGGATCAGGCCGCTCTTGCCGGTGGTCAGGTTGAGCTTGTGGCCATAGTCGACGTCGCGGCTGCCTTTGACGATGATGTCGGCATGCGGCTCGAACAGGCTGACCACTTTGTCGGCGGCGGGCAGCGCCTCGCCGGCCAGCACCCGCCGCTCGGTCTGGGTGATGATCTGCTCGATCAGCGGCTGGTAGTGCCGGACTTGGCGCTGCCAGAGCGCGACCAGCGGGTCGGCCGCTCGGCTCAGCTGCGCCGCGGCCTGCCGCAGATAAGCCAAGGTCGCGCGGGTGATCCCGATCAGCTCGCGATAGAGCGGCACCCGTTTGGGCCGGCCGCGGGTGAACTCGATGGCCCGCCATCGTTTCTTCGCCGCGCGGCGATGATCGCGCCAGAGGGGCCCGTCGCCGCCAAGCCAAACTTGCGCCGCCTTGAGGAGGCGGACCATCACCCGCACGGCGTCCCACAACAAGCTGCTGTCGCTCGGTTCGTGGATCGGCGCCGCGGTGACCGTGCTGTCCAGCCGCACCATGCTGCCGTCCTCGAGCTTCTCCTGCCGGGCGCCGAAAAGCAGCGTCCGATTGATCTCTTCCCAGGTCTCGGCGCGGATCGCGCTGATCGTCCTCTGCAGCACCGACTTCTTCGGGCTCCACGCCCAGGGCAGTCGGGCAAAGGCCCCAAACGACGCCGAGTCCTCCAGATGAAAGGCCAGCTCCTCATAGCTCAGCTGGCGGTATTGCTTGAGCAGCGCACAGCGCAGCACGCTCTCCGCCGGCAGGCCGCAGCGGCCCGTCTCCTTCACCCCGTCGCGGCGCAGGTCCGCCGCCACCAGGCTGAGCAACGCGCCATGGGCATCCAGCCCGTCTGACATCGCCTTCAGTTCGCGGCCGATCTCGTGTCCGGCGAACACATCGAATATGCTGGCTTGGACCGTGCGTTCTTGGCGCATTGTCGGCTCCGGCGGTGGCGGGTGATCCTTTGGCATCAGTGGCTTGACGCCAAAGCCTACTCGAAACCGCCGGAGACCGCCCGCCAAAAAAACGCTGATTCCCACAATTATTTCAGCACGTTAGGCTTTATGGACGGGCACTAGTCTAGCGGCATGCGCCGCGCGCCACGAGGGGCGGGAGTGAAATCCGGGAGCGCAGGATGGCCAAGCGAGTGATGCGGACCTGGACCGGGACGTTCGGGCTCGCCGTCTTCGCGCTCGCGCTCTCCGGGTCGGTCGCCCTTGGCGCCGAAGGCGAGATCAAGGGGCCGCCCCGGATCATCGATGGCGACACCCTCGAGATCGGCGGCCAACGGATCCGCCTGTACGGCATCGCGGCTCCGGCGCCGGAGCAGACCTGCCACCACGCGGGCCGCGAGTATCAGTGCGGCAAGGTGGCGCGCGCCACGCTCTGGGATCTGGTGGCGGGGCGCGACGTGGTCTGCGAGCCGGTGCCGGATGCCGAAAAGGGGCTCGAAGCCGATGGTGCCGCGGTCGTCGCCAACTGCAGCGTGGACGGCGCCAGCCTCAGCCAGAACATGGTCCAGTCGGGCTGGGCGCTCGCCGATCGTCGGGTCTCCGAGCAATATGCCGGCGTCGAAGAGGCCGCCAAGGAGGCGGGGAGCGGCCTCTGGAGCGGGCAGTTCGACCTGCCTTGGACCTGGCGGCAGGGGAGCAGGTGAGGGTGATCACGATCCTTGACTCGCGCGCGCCATCGTTCCCCGTGACATCGTGGAGATCACTTTCGAGAGGAGGCAGTGCCATGGAGGAGACCCGTGCGGTAGGGCGACTTCCCCATCTCGACGTCGAGATCGTGCGCCGCAGCCTGCCCGAGCAGGAGGCCGAGCAGCTGACGATCAGCCTGCGTGCGAGCCCGTCCTTCGACGCCTTCGGTCGCTATCTCGACGCGCAGCTCCCGCTCTGGCCCTGGCTCGCGCTGAATCCGTTCGTCATCTGGCAACGAATGCTGCGCCAGGCGTGGCAGCCCTGGCTCGTGACTGGCCGCGCCGAGCCGGCGCAAACCGTGGCGGGGCCGAAACGGCCGCCGCCTGAGGGCGTCTGAGCCCGGCTTCGTCTGGCTGCGCTCGAGACGCGCGTCGGGCGGTTCCGAGTTCTCTTGCGTTATAGTCGATCCAGAATAGAATTGTTCTACCACTTCGACCATTGAGGGCCAGACATGCCTCGATTGGCCGCGATCCTGGCTGGGTTGCTCGTGGCAGTGGCGGCGCGTGCCGAAATGCCGACCGACCTCGCGCTGCCGATCGACTGCAAGCCGGGCGAGGATTGCTGGATCGTTCGCTACGTCGACCACGACCCGGGGCCCGGCGTCCTCGACTACGCCTGCGGATTGCTCACCGGTGACGGTCACAATGGCACCGATTTCGCGATCCGCGATCTCGCGGCGATGGCATCGGGGGTCGAGGTCCGCGCCGCAGCGGCCGGCGTGGTCGATGCGCTGCGCGACGGTATCCCCGACGTCAGTGTCGAGGAGGGCGGCCGCGAGGCGATCGCGGGCAAGGAGTGCGGCAACGGCATCCGGATCGCGCACGGCGACGGCTGGACAACATGGTACTGCCACCTGCGCCGGGGCAGCCTGATGGTCCAGAAGGGCGACCGGGTCGAGGTTGGTCAGCCGCTCGCCCTGGTCGGCCTCTCAGGCGAGACCAGTTTTCCCCACCTGCACTTCGACGTGCGCCACGGCGATGAGGTGATCGATCCGTTCATCGGTCTCGAGCGCAGCCAGGACTGCGGCCCGGGCCCGGCGCCTCTCTGGCGGCCGGAAGTCATGCGCCAGCTCGCCTACCAACCGGTCGTCCTGAGCAGTGCCGGCTTTGCCACCACCGCGCCCGGAAAGGATGACGTCCGCCGCGGCTGGCATCGCCAGGCGACCCTCCCGGTGACCAGTCCGGCCCTGGTCCTCTGGGTCGACGGCTACTGGGTCGAACCGGGCGACCGCGTGACCTTCCGGCTGATCGCGCCGGACGGCAGGCCGGTGGTCGAGCACGCCGTCGCGATCGACGAAAGCCGCCAGCGCTGGTTCGGGTTTGCCGGCGCCAAACGGCCGGGCGCGCACTGGCCGGCGGGTCGTTATTCCGGCGAGGTTACGCTCGAACGGCCGGCCGCCGACGGACCCGAGCGCTTCGCGATCGAGCGCGCGGTGGAGCTGCGTTAGACCGATCTTCGACAGTGGGCGGGGGAGATCGGGCGGTTTTGGCCGCCAATTGATTGATTTTGTTGAAGCGAGACTGGCGGCGGTGAAGGGGTGTGCTGCTAAATAATCGCTCTAGAGCGCGCTTTTGTATTGACATTTTGGCCAGTTCGTGTGCTGCTTTGCGGCATGTTCGTCCGCGAGAAGCAGATCGGCCCCTACCGCTACCTCTACCTGGTCGAGAGCGTCCGCGAGGGTGGCCGTACCAAGCAGCGGATCATCAAGAACCTCGGCCGCAAGGAATCCGTCGACGCGAACGGCGACCTCGATCGGCTCGCCCGTTCCGCCGCCCGCATGGCGCAGCGCTCGATGGTTCTCTCGCTGCTCGACCAGGGCAGCGTGCCGGCGCTCACTACTCACCGGATCGGACCGCCGCTCGCCTTCGAGCGGCTCTGGCGTGAGACCCGCTGCCGGGCCGTGATCGAGGACCTGGCCGCCGAGCGCGGCTTCGGCTTCTCACTCGAACGCGCGTGTTTCCTCACCGTGCTTCACCGGCTGATGGTCTCGGGTTCGGACCGCTCGGCCGATGCCTGGCGCGAAGACTACCGGATCGACGGCACCGACGACCTCGCGCTGCACCATCTCTACCGGGCGATGGGCTGGCTCGGCGAGGAGCTGCCGGACGCCGAGCAGACGGACCGCACGCCATTCGTCCCGCGCTGCCGCAAGGATATGGTGGAGGAGCGGCTGTTCGAAGCCCGCCGCGACCTGTTCAGCGAGCTGTCGGTGGTCTTCATGGACACCACCAGTCTCTACTTCGAGGGCGCGGGCGGCGAGACCCTCGGCCAGCGGGGCCACTCCAAGGACCACCGGCCCGACCTGATGCAGATGATCGTCGCCGTGGTCATGGATCAACGTGGCCGGCCGCTCTGCTGCGAGATGTGGCCGGGCAACACCACCGACGTCACGGTCCTGATCCCGGTGGTCGACCGCCTGCGCCGGCGGTTCGGGATCGCTCGGGTGTGCGTGGTGGCCGATCGCGGGATGATCAGCGCCCAGACGCTCGCCGCTCTGGAGGCGCGCGGCCTCGAGTACGTGCTCGGGGTCCGCGAACGGACCACCAAGGAGGCTCGCACCCTGGTGCTGGACGACGACGGCCCGTTTGTCCCGCTCACCATCCCGCGCCAGGGTCGGCCGGACACCGAGCTCGAGGCCAAGGCGGTGACCCTCGGCGGCCGCCGCTACATCGTCTGTCGCAACCTGGCCGAGGCGGAGAAGGACGCCGCCGACCGGGAGGCGATCGTGGCCAGCCTGCGCCGAGCACTCCGGCACGGCGACAAGGCGCTGGTCGGCAACCGCGGCTACCGGCGCTTTCTGAAGGCGCCTGAGGTCGGCTTTGCGATCGACGAAGCGCGGATCGCCGAGGACGCGCGCTTCGACGGGATCTTCGTCTTGCGCACCAACACCGCGCTCGACCCCCTCCAGGCGATGCTGCGCTACCGCGAGCTGCAGGGCGTCGAGCAGCTGTTCCGAAGCGCCAAATCCCTGCTGGCGACCCGGCCGATCTTCCACAAACGCGACGCGACCATCCGCGGCCACGTGTTCTGTTCGTTCCTCGCGCTGGTGCTGCAGAAGGAGCTCCGCGATCGCCTGGCGGCCGCCGGCCTCGACTTCGAATGGGCCGACGTCCTGCGCGACCTGGATCGTCTCCAGGAGGTCGAGGTCGAGCAGGACGGCAAACGGTTCGTTCTACGTACCCCGACCACCGGCTCGGCCGGCAAGCTCTTCCAGACGCTTCGCGTCGCGCTGCCGCCGAACCTCCGCGACGCTGCCTCCCAGCCCGACGACACTCCCGCCGAACCCGCCCTCTTGTAGTGCTAAGCCCATTCGCGCGCGCTGTAAGCGTCTGAGAATCCGATCTTTCTCCGATCGCGGTGTCGAAGATCGGTTAAACTCCCGCCTGGTCCGCGCGCCTGGGTTGGCGGCAGGGCGGGCGCGCCCCGCGAAAGTGACGACTAGGCCCGTTATCAGGGCACTCTTGGAGATTGATTTCCGCCCGGCCGCTACCGCGATTGCTCGACCGGCAACAGGCTCTCCGGCTGGACACCCATGCTGTCCAGCCGAGCACCGATCTCCGGCAGATAGATCGGGCTCATCACGATGATCACATCCGGGCGGTAGTCCTTGAGGAACTCCGGTGCCACGATCTGTTGGCCGGTGCCGGCAATGAAGGTGCCGCTCCGGCGCGGATTGACGTCGACCGCATAGGACAGCTCCTCGGTCACCCCGAGCGTGGTCAGGAACGCGACCCCCTTCGAGCCGCCGCCCCAGAGCACCGCGCGCTTGCCGGCGGCCCGCGTCTCGCGCAGGAGGCCGAGCCAGCGATCGCGATCCTTGGCGACCCGCTCGGAGAAGGTGCGGACCTGGGCAGGAGGGCGTCGGGCGGCGCCTCGTTGGCCAGCACCGGGCCTTTGCCCTGCCCCGGTCGGGCCGCGATCAGCACGTATTGGTCCTCATAGTCGGTCCAGACCTCGATCGGGTCGAGGCCGGCACGCCGGAAGGTGCGCGCGAGCGAGCCGGGGCTGAAATACGAGCAGTGCTCGTAGTAGACGTCCCAGAAGGCCGCGAGATTGAGGATCCGCGTGATCTCCGGGATCATGAAGAAGACCACGGTCTCGGGGTGATCGCCGACCGTGGCGCGCAGGTCGCGGATGAACTCGCCGGTGTTGTGGACGTGCTCGAGCGTCATCTTGCAGGCGACGAAGTCCGGCCGCAGATGACTGTACCGGGGCCATAGTAGTCCTTGACGAACTTGATCCGCTCGTTGCCCGAGTTGTCCCGGATCACCTGGTCGAAGCCGTAACCATGGTTGTCGCCATATTCAGCGAGCATGGTGATGAACTCGCCCTGGCCGCAGCCGAGCTCGACGATCTTCTTGCCGTGCAGATCGAAGCGCTCGATCAGATCGTGGGCGAGGCGATCGTGGAAGCGGTTGAAGGTTGGCGAGACCGCCTGGGTCGACTCGTAGTCCTCCTGATATTGCATCTTCGCCGGATCGAAGGCGGCGTTCCAGACGAAGCCGCAGTCGCGACAGAACGCCAGCCGGATGTCACCCTTGCGGCAGCTCAGGGCGTCGGCGCGGCTGGCCACGAGCTTGACCTGATGCACCGGCACGTCGTCGAGCTCGTAGAACGTCATGCCCGAGCCGCCGCAGGACGGGCAGATGGGCTCAGTCGCGCCGGGATCGCTCATCGGGTCGTACTCCGAATTGTGCCAAGACCAAGAGGCCGATCGCTCGATGCCGGTCCTCGATGCTCTGCCGCTCGCGCGGTCCCGGGTCCTCAGGCGATGCGCGGCTCGGGAATCGGGATGATGAAGCGGCCGCCCGCGGCCAGATACCCGGCCTGTTGGGCGAGAATCTCATCGGCGAAGTTCCAGGTCAGCAGCAGGGTGTAGTCGGGCTGGTCCTCGAGCAGCTTCTCGGCTGCCAGGATCGGCAGCTTGTTGCCGGGCATGTAGCGCCCCTGCTTGAACGGATTGCGGTCGACCACATAGTCGAGCGTCTCGCGCCCGAGACCGCAATAGGCGAGCAGCGTCGTCCCCTTGGCCGCAGCGCCGTAGGCGGCGATCCGCTTGCGCTTCGCCTTCAGATCGCCGATCAGCCCGGTGAGCCGCTCGCGCACGGTGCGCACCGCGTCGGCGAACCGGGCATAGGCCTCGAGACGATCGAAGCCGCGCGCGCGCTCCGCGGCGAGCAACTCGGTGACCGCTGGGCGGACCGCTTCGGCATGGCCGACGTAGAGGCGCAGCGAGCCGCCGTGGATCGCGAGCCGGCGCACGTCGTTGACGATCAGACCATGGCGCCGGAACAGCCGGTCGAGCGCGGTCACCGAAAAATAGCAGAGATGCTGGTGGTAGATCGTGTCGAACTCGCAGTGATCGATCAGATCAACCAGGTAAGGCATCTCCAGAACGGCGACGCCGTCGGGCTTGAGGAGCGTGGCGATGCCCTCGACCAGACCATTCAGATCGGCGACGTGGGCGAGGACGTTGTTGGCGACGATCACGTCGGCGCTCCGGCCCTCGGCCTTGAGCCGGCGGGCGAGGTCGCGACCGAAGAAGTCGATCAGCGTCGGCACCCCCGCACGGATCGCCGCCGCTGCGGGCGCCTCGGCCGGATCGATGCCCTGCACCGGGATGCCGCGCTCGACGAAGTTGCGCAGCAGATAGCCGTCGTTGCTGGCGATCTCGACGACCAGGAAGTCGCGGCCGAGACGCTGCTGCTCGATCAGCTCGAGCGCGTTGGCGCGCGAGTGGGCGAGCAGCGTGCTCGAGACCGAGGAGAAGTACGGATACTCGCTGTCGAACAGAATCTCCGGCCGCACGGTCTCGGCGATCTGTACCAGACTGCAGGCGCGGCAGAACCTGAGCGTCAAGGGCGCCTTGATGTCGGGCGCGGCGAGCTGCGCGGCGGTCAGAAGCCGGTCGGCGAGCGGCGTCTCGCCGAAGGCGAGGATCGTCTCGAGCTCCGCACCCGAACAGGACCGACAGCGGCTCTCCGTGCGATAGATCGTCATCTCAGCGCCGACATGTCACTCAGTCGGCTGCCATCATGGCTGGATCGGCCCAGCGCAGATCGGGCGCCAGCCGCTCGTCGGCCAGCAACTGGCGCAGGTACGCGATCCGATTGTAGCGCGGCCCCTCAAAGTCGTCGCTGCTGAACCCGGCCTCGCCGATCGCCTGGTAAACCTCGTCGATGCCCTGGGCGACCTTCCAGTGCGGTCGGTAATCCGGCAGCACCCGGACCACCTTGTCGCAGTTGACCCGGTAGTTGCGATGGTCGGGCGAGGCATCCGCGGCGAACTCGATCCGGGTTCCCGGTACACGATCGCGCACCAGCTCGGCGATCTCCCGGATCCGGTAGTTCTCGTCGGTCTGGCCGATGTTGAACGCCTGATCGTGAACCAGCTCGTGCGGGGCGCGAAGGAGCACGATGTAGGCCTGCGCGATGTCTTCGATGTGGACGAACGGTCGCCAGGACGTGCCGAGGCTCTTCAGGAAGACGCGCCCGGTGGTCGCGGCCCAGGCGACCAGATTGTTCACCGCCAGGTCGAAACGCAGCAGCGGCGAAGCGCCATAAGCGGTGGCCGCCCGCAGATAGACCGGACTGAAGCTCTGGTCCGCCAGCCGGCGCAGATCCCGCTCGGAGCGGGTCTTGGATTCGGCATAGGGCGTGACCGGATTGAAAGGGCTCGTCTCGTCGAGCATGTCGTCGCCGGCGGCGCCATAGACGCTGCAGGTCGAGGCGTAGAGAAACCGCCGGATACCCGCACGCTTGACCAGTTCGGCGAGGCGCACGGTGGCCTCGTGGTTGATCTCGAACGTCAACGTGGGGTTGAGGTCGCCCAGCGGATCGTTCGACAAGCCGGCCAGATGGATCACCGCGTCGATGCCGGCGAGATCGCGCGCCTCGACGTCGCGGATGTCCTTGCGGATGGTCGGCACCGGGCGCACCGCCCCGAGCGAGCATTCGCGGAACAGGCCGCTGTCCAGGCCGACCACCTCGTCGCCGACCGCCCAGAGAAGAGGCACCAGCACGGTGCCGATGTAACCTTCGTGTCCCGTCAGCAACACCCGCATGGCTACTCCCAAACCTTCCAGGGCGCCGCCCCTTCCTCCCACAGCCCGGTCAAGAATTGGGCTTCGTGCAGCGTGTCCATGCACTGCCAGAAGGAATCGTGGCGGTACGCCATCAGTTGACCGTCGGCCGCCAGTCGCGCCAGCGGCTCGCGTTCCCATTGCGTCTCATCGCCGGCGATGTAGTCGAGCACGCCGGGATTGAGGACGAAAAACGCGCCATTGACCCATTCGGTTTCATCGACCGCCTTCTCGCGAAAGGCGACGATCCGATTGCCGGCCAGCGTCAGCCGCCCGAACCGCGCCGGCGGATGGATCGCGGTCAAGGTGGCCAGACGGCCGTGGGCCTCATGAAACGCGCGTAGTTGGTGCAGATCGACGTCGGCGAGCCCGTCGCACCAGGTGAGCATGAAGGGCGCGCCGCCGAGATAGGGCGCCAGCCGCTTGATCCGGCCGCCCGACTGGGTCTCGAGACCGGTCTCGACCAGCTCGACCGTCCAGCCCGGTTCGGCGTCCGGATAGACGACCGTGTGCACTCCGTTCGAGGCCGCTGGCCGCCGCGCGCCGAGATCGGCGAAGTAGCTCCGGATCGAGTTGCCCCGATAGCCGAGCGCGATCACGAACTCGCGTAAAGCCGTAGTGCTCGTAGTATTTGAGCAGGTGCCAGAGGATCGGCCGGTCGCCGACCCGGACCATGGCCTTCGACTTGGCGCGTGTCTCCTCGACCAGCCGCGATCCGAGACCGCCAGCGAGAATGGCGATTTTCATTGTGGTTGTTTCTCGGTGATAGCGGGACCGCTGCCCGGACCTGCTGAGCAGAGCCAGCCTATCGATCGCTCCCGTTCATCACGAGCGAAGGCATATGAACCAAGGGTTGGTGCTCCCTCTTGAGATTGGCCGGTCTTTGCCCCTAAGCCAAGCATTTGCGAATTAGTATATCGATCGGACTTGGGTCAAGGCCAGAACGCAACCGCGCCACAGATGATCACGGTTTCTGTGGACGCGGCGCAACAGTACCGTGAACCAAACCGCTGCCTCAGCTGCCGACATTGCGACCGAATGTCGCCAGCCGCAAGAGGCGAGGCTCGTACCCACGGGCGCTCGGGGTTAACCATGGCCTGCCGGGGGCAGATGCTTTTCGGTCAACTCGAGAGAACCCGCGCGGAGGATGGGAGGCGTGACCAGGACGAGAGATGTGACGAAGACCGGCGGCACGCCGGAGCGCAGGGCGCGTTGCGGCTGCGACCAGTTCACGTGTGGCGCGCGGCGAGCCTGCCGCGGTCCATGCCTGCAGCTGCCTGAGCTGCCAGAGAACGAGCGGCGGCGCCTTCAGCTACAGCGCCTTCTATCCGGCATCGGCCGTGACGGTCGCCGGCGAGCGGACCGTCTGGCGGCATCAGGGCGATTCCGGGCGCTGGCTCCGAGAGCGACTTCTGCCCGATCTGCGGGGTCACCCTCTGCTTTCGGCTGGAGGCCTACCCGGGAATCGTCGGCATTCCGGTCGGCTGCTTTGCCGATCCCGATTTCGCGCCGCCCGAACGCCTCTATTGGGCCTCAAGACGCCATCGCTGGCTTCAGTTCCCTGACGGCATCGAGCTGATCGAGACCCAGCCCGACTGAGGCCTTGTCGCCCGCGCGACCGCCCTTGCTCGCGCCCGGTCCACGGACTTCCCGAACGAGATCGCTTCGACGCGCCTGTTGCCGCGCAGGCGGATAGTCATGCTCGAGTGCCAAACCAATGGTTGAATAATGATCGACGCAATATTGCCGCATGGCTTTCTTTGGCATCAATTGCGCGGCATGGATATACTGATCCGCAACGATGCCGGATTACTCTGTCATTGGCGACAGAGATCGGGAGGAACCAGCGGCATTGCTCAAAGCCATCGAATTCAGACGCCGGGCGGCAAACAGACGCGGCAAGTCGTGGCTGCGGCGGATGCCATGGTCGCCGCTGGCAGCGGTGATCGCCGTGGCGGGGGCCGCGTGGCTCGCGCCCGAGCGGCTTCCGAACGCCATGAGCGGGGAAAGCACCTTCGTCATGAACGCGGGTGGCGGTTTCGTACTCTGCGCATGGGCGCACCGAGCCAACTGCGTGATCGACGGCGACACCATCCGCTACGGCGGGCTCAAGATCCGGCTCGAGGACATCGACGCGCCCGAGATCTTCAGCCCGAAGTGCGCCTCGGAGCGGGTGCGCGGCGAGCGCGCGACGCGCCGCCTCCTCGAGCTGATCAACGCGGGGCCCTTCGAGCTGGTGCGGACCGGCGAGCGGGATGAGGACCGCTACGGGCGCAAGCTCCGCACCCTCGAGCGTGCCGGCCGCTCCCTCGGCGCCATTCTGGTCGCCGAAGGCCTCGCCCGCCCCTGGGACGGCGCCCGTCACCCCTGGTGCGGCTGAAGATCTGGAACCCCGGAATCGCTGGCATTGCCGGCGCCCTCAAGCCTCGCAGATGTAGCTGACCGTCCTGATCCGCCGTTCGGTCACGTTACGAACCTGATTGCGCGCCATTTCCGGAAAATTGCCGCCAAATATGATTTGCCATCTTACGGGAAGCGTACCCGACTGCGCCATGTGCGCCAGCATCGTCTCGAAAAAGCGCTGGCTCTCGTCGGTCGAGTCCTGCACCTCGAGGATCTTGAAGCCGGCATCGGTCAGGAGCGAGCGCATCTCCTCGGGCGTCGCCAGATGGCTGATCGAAGGCTCGCGCGCCCAGGGCACCGGGAACAGGACCTCGCCGCCCTCGCCCTGCTAGAACGTCATAGATGGCGAACGTCCCGCCCGGCTTCACCACGCGCCGGGCCTCCTCGTACATCTCGTGCTTGGCCCGGATGTTCATCGCGGCGTGAATGGTCAGCGCCGCATCGAAGTGATCGTCGGCAAACGGCAGACGGGTGGCATCGCCCTGCTGGAAGGCGACGCGCTCGCCGAGCCTCAGCCAGTCCGAAAGCACGGTCGCGGCGTCGCAGAAGGCCTGGGTCAGATCGACGCCGGTGACGCGGCAGCCATACGTCTCGGCCAGAGCCCGCGCTGCCCCGCCGAGCCCGCTGCCGATGTCGAGGACATGCGAGTCCGGGCGGCAGATTTATCTGCTCTTCCAGCTCCAGGGTCGCCTTGCGGCCTCGGATGTGAAACTCGTCGACGCTGGCCAGATCGGCCGTCGTCAGGGCGTCGAGATCCTTGCCTGCGCGCCGCAGGCTCGCGGCGATCGCCTCAGCCAGATCGCCGCCACCGCCGTAATGCACTGCCACCGCATCGGTCATGGCTCATTTGCCTCCAATCGCGCTCCCGGGGTGAGCGTCAGCATGCCAATGCGGGTAAGCTGCGCCCCCTTCCAGCGGCAGCCAAGTCCGGTCGTCGGTGGAAAGCTGACCGGTTCGGTGATCTGATGTTCAAGCTGAATTTCGAGCGCAACTACGGAGCCGCCACATGAGCGAAGAGCATGCGGGCGCCTCGACCCGCACAGCGCGGATCATCAAGGCCCGGCCGGAGGAACTCTACGAGGCCTTCATGGACCCCGCCGCACTCATCGCCTGGCTACCTCCGGCAGAGATGACGGGCGAGATTTACGAGTTCGACGCGCGGGCCGGGGGCGGATATCGGATGTCATTGTTTCACCCGCCGGGCGAGCGCTCTTTCCGCGGCAAGACGTCGGAGAAGGAGGACAGGGTCAACGTGCGGTTCGTGGAACTGGCGCCGCCGCGCAGAATCGTCGAAGCAGTCAGCTTCGACGCCACCGATCCGGCCTTCTTCGGCGAGATGACCATCGTGGTGACGTTCGAAGAGGTGTCCGGCGGCACAGAAGTCTCCTTCTTGTGCAAGAACCTCCCGCCGAGGCTTGCGGCCGGAGGACAACGAGGCCGGCGCGCGATTGTCACTCGAACAGCTGGCTCGCCGCTTCGAATGACAAAAGAGGGGGTGGGTCTTAGCCGTGCACCGACCATCGGGCGTGCCGCCACCACCCTGGAATTCCGGCGTGCCGTCGCTATTGTCCCGCGCGAAGGAGAAGACCCGTGGAGCGCCGTCTCGCTGCGATCCTTGCTGCCGACGTGGTCGGGTACTCGCGGCTCAGTTCGCGCCGACGAGGAGGGCACCCTGGCGTCCCTCAATGCCCTCCTGAAGGACCTGATCAGGCCGAAGGTCACCGAGCACCGGGGACGTATCGTCAAGCTCATGGGCGATGGCGTGCTCGCGGAATTCGGCAGCGTCATCGGCGCGGTTCGGATGGCGGCGGAGGTGCAGGAGGCGATCGCTCAGCAAAATTCAGAGCTGCCAGAAGACCGACGGATCGTGTTTCGAATCGGCGTCAACCTCGGTGATGTGGTCATCGAAGGCGACGACATCCACGGGGATGGCGTCAACCTGGCGGCGCGACTTGGAAACGCTGGCGGAGCCAGGCGGCATTTGCATTTCGGCACCCGTCTCACGATCAGGTGCGGGACAAGCTCGACCTGCGATTCCGCGATATGGGCGAGCGGGCACTCAAGAACATCGATCGGCCCGTACGAGTGTGGCATTGGGTCGTCGGAGCCGAGGCCAGTGCGGCCGCCTCACCCGCCTCGTCGACGCCCCTGGAGCTGCCGGACAAACCGTCGATCGTCGTGCTCCCCTTCGACAATATGAGCCGCGATCCCGAGCAGGAGTATTTCAGCGACGGCATCACCGAGGACATCATCACGGATCTCAGCAAGGTCTCCGGCCTGTTCGTCATCGCGCGGAACTCCGCCTTCGTCTACAAGGGCAAGGCGGTCAACGTTCCCGACGTATGCCGGGCGCTCGGCGTCAGGTTCGCCCTGAAGGCAGCGTCCGCAAGGCTCGCAACCGGGTTCGCGTCACCGCCCAGCTGATCGATGGCTCGCGCGGCGGACATCTCTGGGCCGAGCGCTACGACCGCGATCTCAACGACATTTTCGCGATCCAGGACGATGTCACGCAGCAGATCGTAGCGGCGCTTAAGGTCACGCTGAGTGAGGCCGAAAAATCCCTGATCGCCGATGGCGGCACCAGGGACGTCGAAGCGCACGACCTATTTCTCAAAGGTCGTGCGCTGATGTACGGGCCCAAAAGAGATGGCGAGATGTTCGAGCAATCTATGGCCTGTTTCCGGCGCGCCATCGAACTCGATCCGAACTATGCCGGCGCCTACGCGGGCCTGGGCATCGGCTACGTCCTGGACTATCAGAACCACTGGAGCGATGCTCCGGAGACGTCACTCGACCAGGCCGAGCGCTTCATCGGCGAGGCGATCGCCAAGGATGAGAAGGATCCTTTCGCCCACTACGTCGCCGCCGTGGTCGCCATGTGGAGGAAGGATTATGAGCGATGGGCCTATGAGGCCGACCGGGCATTGTCGCTCAACCCCAACTTCGCGCTCGCGCTCAACACCCGGGGCATCTTCCACATCTATGCGGGAGAGCCGGCCAAGGCGATCCCTTACATCGAACGGGCGATGCGCCTCGACCCGGCCGCCCAGCACGGGCAGTACGTGCATTTCCTTGGCACGGCCCATTTCGTGGCTGGCGACTACGAAACCGCGGCGACGTGCTTCAAAGATCGCATTACCATCAATCCGACCACGGATTTGTCTCGCGCGTTCCTCGCGTCAGCTTTGGGCCATCTGAGTAAGGCAGATGAGGCCCGGCGGGTTTGGCACGAACTCGAGAAAATCAATCCTCGATACTCATTTGAAGATCATATCGCTCGTCTGCCATTCAGGAACCCGGCGGACGCCGAAAGGTTCACCGACGGCCTGCGCAAGGCGGGCTTGAAGGAATGATCGCTCGACGCGAATCCGGTCGGCGCTGCGCCTAGGCGGGCCCTTGCCGCGCGATAGCCGTTGCGGGTCACAGATTTCGACACTGCCAAAACCCCAAAACCCGCTCAGGTCGGACCTCAGGCGCCAGCGACTGGTCCCGGATGACTGCTCATGGGGATTGTCACGACGCCCCGAGGGGCGCAATGTCGGCCTGCCAATCCGGCGTCTGGGGTGTCCCGGATGAATATCGCAAGCGTGCTCGCCGTCGAGCTGGGCGAGCGGCTCGCTTCCAACTACTCGGTGATCTTTGGCCAGCGGCGACCGGAGTTCGCCGAGCTGCTGCGCACCATGGCCCGCGTCGGCATCGAGCGGATCGCCAACAGCGACGCGCTCTACCACGACGCCGACCACACCATCCTCGTCACCATGGTCGGCCAGGCCATCCTCAAGGGCCGCATCCTGGCCGAGCACGTGACGGCCGAGGACTGGCTGCATTTCACGGCGGCGACCCTGGTCCACGACATCGGCTATCTGCGCGGCATCTGCGCGGGCGATGGCGATGGCTGCTACGTCATCAACGAGGCGGGCGACACGATCGCGCTGCCGCGCGGCGCCTCCGATGCCGCCCTCGGGCCCTATCACGTCGATCGCGCCAAGATCTTCGTGCGCCACCGCCTGAAGGAGGTTCCCGTGATCGACGAGGAGCGGGTCGCGCGCGGCATCGAGCTCACCCGCTTTCCCGTGCCCGCAGGACGACGACCACAAGGATACCGCGGGCGAGCCCGGCCTGGTACGCGCGGCCGACCTGATCGGCCAGCTCGCCGACCCGTTCTATCCGAGCAAGCTGAATGCACTCTTCTACGAGTTCACCGAGATCGGCATCGCGCAGGCGCGCGGCTACGAGAGCCCGGCCGATCTCGCCGAAGCCTATCCGCGCTTCTTCTGGGCCTCGGTCGAGCCCTACGTCCAGGACGCCATCGGCCATCTCGACCACACCCAGGAGGGCAAGGCGTGGCTCGCCCAGCTCTACAGCCACGTCTTCGTCGAGGAGCACGCCCGCCCGCGCCACGGCCCGGAGCGGGCGCACAATGTCGGCCCCGAGAGGGGCGTCCCGGTTCGAGGCAACGAAGGTCCTTGCTCTTAGTGCCCTGACTTCGGGGTTTGCTCTGGCCGGCTGACTTTGCCGAGGTGGCGCCGACGGGCTTCGGTCGCGACGAGCGCTTGACTTCCGGCTGACCGGGAAGAACCTTTTCTTGGTTGCGATTCCCGAGCAGACCGGCGGGAGGCGGGCAATGCCCAGGCTGTCAATGGTATTGCCGTGGGGGGCATCGGTGGCGGGCGCGGTCCTGGGCGCGCTCATTTCGGTTGCCGCCCAGGCGCAGAGCCAGGCATCCGCCTTGCCCGACGGCGCGGGCAGGGAGCTCGTCGAGAGCGTCTGCACGGCCTGCCATCAGACCGGCCAGATCACGCGCAGCTCCGGCTACACCCGCGAGCGCTGGAAGGAGCTGACCAGCGCGATGATCGACCTGTCCGCCAGCCCCAAGGAACAGGACCAGATCCTCCAATATCTGGCGACGCATTTTCCGCCCAACACCAGGCGGGCGCCCCGGCTGATACCAGGCAACGCGCGGATCACGTTCAAGGAGTGGCTGGTTCCGACGCTCGGTCAGCGCGCGCGCGATCCGGTCGAGGCGGCCGACGGCTCGATCTGGTGGGCCGGGCAATGGGGCAATCTGATCGGGCGGATCGATCCCGCGACCGGGGCGATGGAAGAATACCCGCTGCCGGACAACGCGCTGCCGCATTCGGTGACCCTCGATGCCGCGGGCAACGTCTGGTACACGGGCAACGGCAACGGCACGATCGGCAAGCTCGACCCGACGACGGGCAAGATCACCGTCTACAAAATGCCCGACCCGGCCGCGAAGGATCCGCACACCGCGGTCTTCGACCGGGCGGGCATCCTCTGGTTCACGCTCCAGCAGAGCAACATGGTGGGCCGGCTGGACCCCGCGACCGGTGCGATCAGGCTCGTGACCATGCAGACGCGGGGTGCCAAGCCCTACGGCATCAAGATCGACGCCGAGGGGGTGCCCTGGGTCGCCTGCAACGGCAGCAACTGCCTGGTCAAGGTCGACCCGGTGACGATGGCGCTGACCGAGATCAGGCTGCCGAATCCGGCGACCACCGTCCGGCGTCTCGACATCGCCCAGGACGGCATGATCTGGTACGTCAACTCGTCTCAGGGCCGGCTCGGCCGCTTCGACCCGAAGACCGGCGAGATCAAGGAGTGGCCCTCGCCGAGCGGCGCCTCCTCGTACCCCTACGCGATCGCGGTCGTGGGCGGCATCGTCTGGTACAACGAATTGGGCGAGCGGCCCGATACCCTGGTCCGCTTCGACCCGAGGACGGAGACCTTCCAGAGCTGGCCGATCCCTTCGGGCGACGTCTACGCCGGCATCGTCCGCCACATGCGGCCGACCCGGGATGGCAACCTCCTGATCCACCAGACCGCCACCAACCGCATCATTCTGGTGACCCTAGGCCACCCGTCCGCGACTCAATAGGCGCCCCGGTTCGGCAGGACTCGTCAGGGCCACTCGAGCGTGCCAAACGACGAACCTGGCCGGTGGAGCATGCCTACAATGGGCGGATGTTCTGGTTGATGTGGAAGAAGTTCTCCGGATCATATTTGGACTTGAGCTCCCGGAGCCGGTGGTAGTTCTGCCCGTACGCCGCAGCCGCCGGATCCCCCTCCTCGTCGTCGGCCATGTAGTTGACGTAGCGGCCGGAGCCCATGAAGGGGCCCATCGCCGCATAGGTGTCGCGCGCCCAGGCGACGCACCGATTGGTCGCAGCATGGTCCATCCACTCGGACAGCACGACCAGGTTGTAGCCTTCCGCGCGATGGGGAAAGGCGGTGTCGCTGCCACCGACCCGGGTTGCCGCGCCATGGAAGTGCTCGATCAGCACCTGCCCCATCGGGGTCGGGCACTCGGCGAAGCAGGCGATCATCCCGTCGATGGCCTCATCGCTCAATTGGGTGAGAAAGCTCGACTTCCAGTAGTTCAGCGCTCCCTTCGGGTAGGCCGCATCCAGCATCGCGTTGAGCGCGCAATAAGGAATAGGGCCAATGGCGTCCATCACGGGCGATCCGAATTCCTTGATCGGGCGCATCGCCGCCGCGCCGACCTCGAGCGGGCCGCAGTGACAGGGGATCATTGCCGCCAGCTTGGCGCCGGATCCGTCAGGCGCATGGACCAGTCCCGCAAAGACCGTGACCTCGTCGGGCAGAGATGCCGTGATATCGCGGTAGAACTGCAGCATTTCCCTGGCGCGATTGAAGGGATGGGCGATGAGGCCGCCCGTTATCGAGGGACCCACCGGATGAAGCCGATATTCGAAGGACGCCGCCACGCCAAAGTTGCTGCCGCCGCCGCGCACCGCCCAGAACAGATCGGCGTTTTCGTCCGCGCTCGCCTTGAGGACCTTGCCTTCGGCGCTGACGAGGTCGACCGAGCGAAGGTTGTCGAGCGCGAGGCCGTACTGGCTCATCAGCCAGCCCACCCCGCCGCCGAGAGTGAGCCCCGCGATCCCGGTCGTGGACACGACGCCGCCGGTCGTGGCCAGGCCGTGAAGCTGCGTCTCGCGATTGAATTCGGCCCAGGTCACGCCGCCCTGGGCGCGGGCGGTACGAGCCTTCGGATCGACGTGAATGCCCTTCATCGGCGCGAGGTCGATCATCAGCCCGCCGTCGATGGTCGCGCGCCCTGCCACGTTGTGACCGCCGCCCCGGACCGCAACTTCCAGGCTAAGCTTTCGCGCCAGTTTTACCGCGTCGGCGACGTCGGCCACGCCCTGGCATCGGGCGATCAATGCCGGCCGTTTGTCCACCAGCCCGTTGTGGACCCGCCTCGCTTCCTCGTAGCCGCTATCGGAGGGCTGGAGCAGCTGTCCGGCAAATGTACGGGCGAACTCACTGACATCCTGGGATAAAGACGACATGAAGCACTCCCTCTCCGAGGTTGAATTTTCATATGGCCAAGCCACCCGATCGGTGGCCATCCCCCAGGTGGGAGTGTATTCGACCTCCGCGGGCGGTCAATCGTCCGTTTCCCTGCGGCAAAGCGGCGTCGGCCGCGCCGAACTGCGCAAGCCGAGTCACGGCACCTCACTCCCTCTTGTCACCCGCGGCTTGACCCGCTGGTCCACTGCGTCCGCGGGTCAAGCCTGCACATGACCAATGGCGGACGGGAAGCTGGCGGGCTGGTCTTGACGATCGGTCTTTCTCACTTACCCTCTGTTCCGGAGTGAACCCAGGATTGCCGGGCGGCAGACCTACGACACCTTCCGGCAACCATGGTTGTTCCTGAAGGCGCCTGGCGGGACGCTCTGGCCAACTCGGTAGGCTGATCAGCTCAGCAGCGGCATTCAATGCCGTGCCGACCGTTCTGACGTTCATCCTGAGGAGTGACAGTTATGAAAACCGGCTCGATATTCCCTTTGCGCGCGAATGCGGACAGGGCGATCGGGGGGCAGGCGAGCGCCGGACCTGATCTCATGGCGCTCAACTTGTACGAGATCACGGAATTCACAAAGGGTGAGCGGGTCGCCGCCGGCGACAACGGCAACGTTCTGCGCTGGTCAGCCAACGAAAAGGACGATCAGTTGTGGCTGATCGTCCCGGCGGAGAATGGTGATGGCTACCACTTCGTGAACAAACACTTCCGCAACTACATGTCTGTCGGCAGCGACGGTAACATCCTCATGTGGGATTACACCGGCGAGCGGGCACAGCGCTTCCTCTTTCAGCCGGACTCCGGGGGTGCGTTCCGATTAAAGGAGATGACCAAGGACGAAAATGTGGCGGTCGGCGGCAACGGCAACGTCCTCCGCTGGGCGCCGACCGGCAACGACGATCAGAAGTTCGCGCTGATCGCCCACCCAATCACGGCGGCCCGACCGGTGCTTCCGGTGCCCGTGGCGCAACCCGGCGCGATCGACGACCGCCTGCCGAAACTCACGGAAGATCAGCTTTATGGCCGCAAGGCCGTGGTTCAGTCGACCGAGCCGGTTCTGGTTGCCGCCGAGGCCGTGCCCGCAACTCTGGTTTACGACTTCAGATACAAGCGCGACCGAATGGGGCAGGTCGCGGCGATGCCCTATTATGTGATCACCCGCGAGCAATACTGGGACATGCGGGAGCCGTACGGCGACCGCATTGATCATATCGCCAAGGGAGAGGACAAGATTACTTACCGCTACCTTCATGGCCTGACCAAGTCCAACTTCGAAGAAGCGAGCGAAACTTTCAATTTTAAAGTCGGGGCCGAGGCCGGCGGCACGACGAAGAGCGGGATCGAAATCAAGGGCAGCGCCACCTTCGGCTATGCCTACAATCGTATTCGCCGCATGTACCAGGAGGAGAAGTGGGAATACGAAAAGACTGCCGAGAAGACCATTCAGGCAGACAGACGGACCCTCGCGGTCCTGTATCAGCTTATCGACCACTACACCGTGACGGACGCCGACGGCCAAGCGGTCGGTGAGTGGACCGATGGAACGGGCGACATCCGTCGTCTGGTTATCCAGGGCGAACCTTTCACCAACACCAGATAAACCGGCCGAGCCTCCGGTCGATCCCGGCGGCCGGGGTCGAGCCGCCTTCCTCAGCGCCCAGCTGTTCTCCGCGCGGGCGTTGCCCGCTTGATCGCGCGCGCCGAGGCCACCATGTCGGAGCCACGGGCGACGGGGGGAATCGCAAGAGGTGCCCATGACCGAGCAATGGCAATACCAGCTGCGCATCGAGATGCCGGACGAGGTCGCCGCGGTGGCGCGGCGCGATCCGGCCTCCCCGGCGCTCCGGCCGCTCGCGGACATCCTCACGAGGCACCGCGCGAAGCTCAAAAGCCAGTATGATGCTTTCGCCGACTACGTCGCCGAAGCGGAGCGGCGGGGGGTGGACAAATACCCGCTCTACCAATGGACCAAGGACACCATCGAGCAGCCGGCGAAACAGAAGAAGTACCAAAAGTCCTTCACGCTCTACGTCGACGGCGACGAGGTCTATGCCAAGACCAAGGCCGACCCCCTCGAAGCCGAGCTGCGCCCCCTGGTCGGCGGCCCGCTGGTGACACGGCTGGCGAAGCACGACACCAACCCCGCCACCAACCCGCAGATGCCGGCGCGCTATCGCAAGTGACGGTCCGCGGCGGCGTAAGCCAGGCGGCGCCTGGTGCCAGGGGAAAAATGTAACGAAAAACGCTGAAAGATCAGGGTTTGCCTGGCTTTTGGGTTCGTTTGGTAGTTGCGGCCGGCGGCGTTCTCGGGACCGGGGCGAGGCGGCGAGCGGGCGGCCCACACTGGGCCGATTCCTCATATCACGTCTAGGAAAATATGCAAGCCTGTCGAGCCTCAGACGACGCCGAAAGCAGCCGACCTTCGCCCACTGGTCGGCGGCCCCTTGATCACCCGCATGGCCAAACACGACACCAACCCCGCCACCAACCCGCAGATGCCTGCGCGCTATCGGAAGTGAGGGTCAGCGGCCGACGTAACTGAGCCCGCGGCCCTGGAGCTGAGGGTTTGCGCGGCTTTTGGGTTCGTTTGGTAGTTGGGGGGGCGGGGGCGTCCGTCTGGCCGTAGGAAGGCGGCGCCCATGCCGCAACGAAGCCCCGGGGTGCAGGCCTGACCGGGCCGCTCATACCAGGACATAGGAAAATATGCAAGACCTGCCGCGACCGGGGCGATGCCGGAAGCCATCGCACTTCTGGCTCGATCGCTGCCCTCGCGACATGGCGGCCGGCGGAAGGCTTAATTGCCGTGCGGTTACGCGGGTCACGCGCCGGCCCTGTCGGCTGTAACGCCACCTATTTCGAATCTGTGCCCGCGTCTCTTTCAGCAAGATGCTTCTTCTGCAGAAGAGCGACAAAGTCAAAAAACTGCTCCATTAACCAGACAACACCTTCGTGGATTTTGCTCCAACAATCATCATCAACGGCGAGATCGCTTGATGTCTTGGGATGCATCAGCGCGTGTCTCTTCTGGAGCATGCGGTTTGCTTTAGCCCATTCTTGACCTCCAAACTTAGGCTCAGGACTCAGCTCAAAGAGGCGGTAGGCAGCACGTAGGGTGAGGCGAATCCGATCTCCGGTCTTGAACGAGTTCTCAGACCGATCTTCGACAGTGGGCGGGGGAGATCGGGCGGTTTTGGCCGCCAATTGATTGATTTTGTTGAAGCGAGACTGGCGGCGGTGAAGGGGTGTGCTGCTAAATAATCGCTCTAGAGCGCGCTTTTGTATTGACATTTTGGCCAGTTCGTGTGCTGCTTTGCGGCATGTTCGTCCGCGAGAAGCAGATCGGCCCCTACCGCTACCTCTACCTGGTCGAGAGCGTCCGCGAGGGTGGCCGTACCAAGCAGCGGATCATCAAGAACCTCGGCCGCAAGGAATCCGTCGACGCGAACGGCGACCTCGATCGGCTCGCCCGTTCCGCCGCCCGCATGGCGCAGCGCTCGATGGTTCTCTCGCTGCTCGACCAGGGCAGCGTGCCGGCGCTCACTACTCACCGGATCGGACCGCCGCTCGCCTTCGAGCGGCTCTGGCGTGAGACCCGCTGCCGGGCCGTGATCGAGGACCTGGCCGCCGAGCGCGGCTTCGGCTTCTCACTCGAACGCGCGTGTTTCCTCACCGTGCTTCACCGGCTGATGGTCTCGGGTTCGGACCGCTCGGCCGATGCCTGGCGCGAAGACTACCGGATCGACGGCACCGACGACCTCGCGCTGCACCATCTCTACCGGGCGATGGGCTGGCTCGGCGAGGAGCTGCCGGACGCCGAGCAGACGGACCGCACGCCATTCGTCCCGCGCTGCCGCAAGGATATGGTGGAGGAGCGGCTGTTCGAAGCCCGCCGCGACCTGTTCAGCGAGCTGTCGGTGGTCTTCATGGACACCACCAGTCTCTACTTCGAGGGCGCGGGCGGCGAGACCCTCGGCCAGCGGGGCCACTCCAAGGACCACCGGCCCGACCTGATGCAGATGATCGTCGCCGTGGTCATGGATCAACGTGGCCGGCCGCTCTGCTGCGAGATGTGGCCGGGCAACACCACCGACGTCACGGTCCTGATCCCGGTGGTCGACCGCCTGCGCCGGCGGTTCGGGATCGCTCGGGTGTGCGTGGTGGCCGATCGCGGGATGATCAGCGCCCAGACGCTCGCCGCTCTGGAGGCGCGCGGCCTCGAGTACGTGCTCGGGGTCCGCGAACGGACCACCAAGGAGGCTCGCACCCTGGTGCTGGACGACGACGGCCCGTTTGTCCCGCTCACCATCCCGCGCCAGGGTCGGCCGGACACCGAGCTCGAGGCCAAGGCGGTGACCCTCGGCGGCCGCCGCTACATCGTCTGTCGCAACCTGGCCGAGGCGGAGAAGGACGCCGCCGACCGGGAGGCGATCGTGGCCAGCCTGCGCCGAGCACTCCGGCACGGCGACAAGGCGCTGGTCGGCAACCGCGGCTACCGGCGCTTTCTGAAGGCGCCTGAGGTCGGCTTTGCGATCGACGAAGCGCGGATCGCCGAGGACGCGCGCTTCGACGGGATCTTCGTCTTGCGCACCAACACCGCGCTCGACCCCCTCCAGGCGATGCTGCGCTACCGCGAGCTGCAGGGCGTCGAGCAGCTGTTCCGAAGCGCCAAATCCCTGCTGGCGACCCGGCCGATCTTCCACAAACGCGACGCGACCATCCGCGGCCACGTGTTCTGTTCGTTCCTCGCGCTGGTGCTGCAGAAGGAGCTCCGCGATCGCCTGGCGGCCGCCGGCCTCGACTTCGAATGGGCCGACGTCCTGCGCGACCTGGATCGTCTCCAGGAGGTCGAGGTCGAGCAGGACGGCAAACGGTTCGTTCTACGTACCCCGACCACCGGCTCGGCCGGCAAGCTCTTCCAGACGCTTCGCGTCGCGCTGCCGCCGAACCTCCGCGACGCTGCCTCCCAGCCCGACGACACTCCCGCCGAACCCGCCCTCTTGTAGTGCTAAGCCCATTCGCGCGCGCTGTAAGCGTCTGAGAATCCGATCTTTCTCCGATCGCGGTGTCGAAGATCGGTCAGAGTGCAACAGATCGATCTCCTTGTGGGTTAGTTTCGGCGCCGCACACTCAAAGCTAATTGCACACATTTGCCGCAGGCAATGCGCGTAGCCTTCGAATAAGGCCGCGCTGGAACGAACAAAGTTTCGTCTCCAATGCTGCTCATCGACCTCGATGTCCAGTAGTGATTTGAGATCAGCAGTCAGGATCGCTGAAAGATCAAAGTAATTGTCGAAAGCAGCGTCCATGTGCTCTTGCGGCGTTCTTGGCTGTTTCATAGCGACCGAAATCCCGTCTTGCTGGAGGTGGAAGCCCAGGCGATGCAAGCAAGAAACACGTCTCGGCGGCCCAGACCGGCGCCGGATACGTACTAAGCCCCCCGGCGTCACAGCACCTCGTGGTTGACGACGATGGAGGGGTCGAGGGCGCCGTCGATGCCGGCGAAGACGTTACGCGCGGTCGAGATCGCCATGCGGATCGCGGCTTCCTATCTCACGGCAACCAGATCGAACAGTCGCGGGGACCGCGCTGCCGCTATCCACGTCGATCGTGTAGCTAGGCCACGAAACGGGCCCGTAGTGGGCGGCCTGATGCACGTTCATATAGGGTTCGGAGCACAGTGGAGATTCTGTTCATCTCAGAGGTCAGATCGACGTCTGGGTCTGCGAATGCTCCTTCGTGGAGAAGTTCGCTGCGGAGCGAATAGGCGCGGTCGATCCTCTTACGAATCTCGACGCAACCAGGAAACCAGGAGTCAGCCAAGCGAAAAATGGCTTGGCGTACTGATTCCTGACGCAGTTGATTGATCCTCCCGCACAGGGAAGTACGAACCCTTTCCTCGATGTCGCTGGCCCTGCCGAGTACAGCAAGAGCCTCGTCAACATATGCAGACACCGTCGGACCGAGGTTCTCCTGTTGCGCAAGAGGTTCGAGCGCCGAGACTGCGGTAACGAAGCGGGTGCGTTCATTGAACTCAAGGAGCGCGGCGCAATACAGCTCCATGGACAAGATAAGTCTTCTGTCGAGTAGGTTGCAGCGGAATGTATCGGTGAGCTCTGTCAGGACGGTGGACGCTGGCCAGCCGACGGTTCCTTCGCCCCACGCCGTTGCCCCCTCAGATCGAAATCGCTCATACACAAGCGCCGGCTCGCGACCGTGATACAGAAGCCTCAACCCAAAATTCAAACTAATCGCCGATAACAGAAGGGCCTGCGCAAATCGAAGACCTTCTGTTTCGGCTGCGCCGGCCGTCGGGAATCCCTCCAGCTTGATCAGGAACCTTCTACCTCCTTCCCAGGACGGGCGACGCGCCGGCTGAATTGTCGCGATAGCGCCCGAGTCGAGGAGAATCGTGACGTTCTCAAGCTCGCCTATGCTGTGGGAGTTCAAGATTTGAAACGTGACCTTCGATCCGTACGGTCGCTTCGGATCGTGCCGGGTGATCAGTGCACGTTCCTGGTTCGGGTTCTGGGTAGGCATCTCGTCGGAGTTCCAAGTCAAGAACGGGCCATAGTGCTTTCGGTTCTACCTCGTGATCACAAAACCTCGCGGTTGACGACCATCGTGGGGTCGAGCTTGCCGTCGATGCCGGCGAGGACATTGCGCGCGGTCGAGATCGCCATGCGGATCGCGGCTTCCTTGCTGAGCCCGGCGCTGTGCGGCGTCAGCACGATGTTGTCGAGGGCGAACAACGGGTGGTCCTCGGGTGGCGGTTCCTGGTCGAACACATCGAGTGCGGCCCCGGCGATCGTGCCGGAGGTAAGGGCGTCGTAGAGGGCTGCTTCGTCGACGATGCCGCCACGGGCGGCGTTGATGACGAAGGCGTGGGCGGGGAGGGCCTCGAGCTCGGCCTTGCCGATCAGCGCCCGGCTCTCGCCGCCAAGCGGCATGTGCAGGGTCAAGACGTCGGTCTCGGGCAGCGCCGCCTCGAAGTCGGGCACCGAGCGGTAGTCGCCGGCAGCCTCGATCACGTTCGCCTGGACGTAGGGGTCGTAGACCATGACCGTCATGCCGAAGGCGGCGCAGCGCCTGGCGACCTCGCGCCCGATCCGGCCGAAGCCCATGACCAGGACCCGGCGGCCGAGGAGGTCGACCGCCTCCAGGCTGTTGCGCACCGCCCAGCGGCCCTCGCGCGTGGCGCGGTCGTAGCGGAGACCCTGCTTGGCCAGCGCCAGCATGAAGTAGAGCGTGTGCTCGGCGACCGCGGTGGCGTTGGCATCGGCCGCGATCGCGAGCGGGATGCGCCGACGGGTGAGCGCCGCGACATCGACGTTGTCGTAGCCGACGCCGTGGCGCGAGACGACCTTGAGGCGCTCGGCCCGCTCGATCACGCTCGCGGGCAGCGGCGCGGTCCGGATGGTCACGCCCTCGGCGTCCACGATCTTCTCGGCGAGCTCGGCCTCGGACGTGCCATCGACGATCTCGAGGGCGACGTCGCTCCGGGCCTCGAACAGCTTCATGCCGTCCTGGTGAAATGGCTGAATGATCAGCACCTTATGCATCGACGTTGCCTCCGAGTCTCATCTTTCCGCGCCCGATCGACCGCGCTCGCGCCGCCCGCTGGCGCCGCGTCGCCATGTTGCCCCAAGCGGGGCGCCGGCAAAAGCCGGTAGGCTGGACAAACCACCCGCGTGCTCTACTCTCACGCCGGATTTCGAACCCGGGGGAGGCACCGAGGATGAGCACCAAGCGCCTGCACGTCGGCCGGCGGATGAGCCAGGCCGTGATCCACAACGGCATGGTCTATCTGGCGGGCCAGGTCGCCCAGAACGCGGCGGGCAAATCGGTCGGCGAGCAGACCACCGACATCGTCCAGATCATCGACGATCTGCTCCAGCAGGCGGGCACGGACAAGACGCGGCTGCTCGCGGCGCAGATCTGGCTCGCCGACATCTCGACCTTCGACGAGATGAACGAGGTCTGGGACGCCTGGGTGGCGCCCGGCAACCCGCCGGCGCGCGCCTGCGTCGAGGCGACGCTCGCGCGGCCCCAGTTCACGGTCGAGATCATGGTGACGGCGGCCCTGCCGTAGGGCAGCGGGCGATGCGCGTCCTGATCATGGGCGCGGGCGTGGTCGGGGTCACCGCCGCCTGGCAGCTCCTGGAGGACGGCCACGAGGTGACAGTGATCGAGCGCCACGCCGAGGCGGCAAGCGAGACCAGCTTCGCCAACGCCGGCCTGGTGGCACCCGGCCACGCCTTCGCCTGGGCCTCGCCCAAGGCGGCCAAGACGCTGCTCAAATCATTGTTCCGGGAGGATCAGCCGCTTCGCTTCCACTTTTCGGCCGAGCCCGCCTTCTGGCGCTGGTCGCTCAAGTTCCTCGCCCAGTGCACGAGCGCGCGGGCGCGGCGTAACACCCAGATCAAGCACCGGCTCTGCCGCTACTCGCAGGCGGCGCTCCAGGACGTCGTCGCCCGGACCGGGGTCGCCTACGACGGCGAGCGGCGCGGCATCCTCTACCTGCACCGCTCGCAGGCGACCCTCGATCGGGGGGCGGCGAACATGCAGATCCTGCGCGAGGCCGGGCAGGAGGTCGAGGTGGTCGACCGCGAGCGCGCCGCCGAGATCGACCCGGCGCTCGCCGCGAGCAAAGACCGCATCGCCGGCGCCATCTACAGCCCGGGCGACGAGAGCGGCGACAGCTGCAAGTTCAGCCGCGCGCTCGCGGCCCTCGCGGCCGGGCGCGGCGCCCGCTTCCTCTACGGCACCACGGTGCGCGCGGTCGAGGCAAGCGGCGATCGGATCGAGCGCGTGCTGACCGATCGGGGCGAGGAGCGGGCCGATCTCTACCTGCTCGCCTGCGGCAGCGACAGCCCGCTGCTGACGCGCTCGCTCGGCGAGCGGCTCTCGGTCTATCCGATCAAGGGCTATTCGGTGACCATCCCGGTCGATGGCGCCAACAACCCGCCGACCGTCGGCGGGGTCGACGAGGACAATCTCTGCGCCTACGTCCGGCTCGGCGATCGCGTGCGCGCGACCGCGGTCGCCGAGTTCGCGGGCTACGACACCAGCCACAGGCCGGCCGACTTCCGGAGCATGCTCGGTGCGCTCCGGGATCTGTTTCCGAACGCTGGCGACTACGCGCGGCCGCAATACTGGGCTTGTCTGCGGCCGATGACGCCCGAAGGCACGCCGATTCTCGGGCGTGGCCGCTTCCGGAACCTCTACTACGACACCGGCCACGGCCACATGGGCTGGACCATGGCCTGCGGCACGGCGCGGATCGTCGCCGACCTGATCGCCGGCCGCACGCCCGATCTGCCGCTCGAGGGTTTGACGCTCCGCTAGCCCGCGCTACTATTCAGGCCAAAGGGTGCGGCCATCAATATGGAGGCCAGATGCCACACGTCGATTGGGAAATCCGGGGGCCGCAGCTCTCGACCTGCAATTGCGACTGGGGCTGCCCCTGCCAGTTCAACGCGCGCCCGACGCATGGGCATTGCCGGGCGGCGGTCGGGATGCGGATCGATCAGGGCCATTTCGGCGACGTCCGCCTCGATGGCCTGCACTGGGTCAGCCTGCTCGCCTGGCCCGGCGCGATCCACGAGGGTGACGGCGAGGCCCTGCCGGTCGTCGACCAGCGGGCGGACGAGCGCCAGCGGACGGCGATCCTCAAGATCCTCGCGGGTGAGGAGACCGAGCCCGGGGCGACCATCTTCAACGCCCTTCGGGCAACTCTTGCCACGGTGCACCGGCCGCAGTTCCGGCCGGTCGAGTTTGAGGTCGACTTCGAGAAGCGTACCGGACGGTTTGCGGTCCCCGGCCTCGTGGAGGCGCAGAGCGAGCCGATCCGCAACCCGGTGACCGGCGAGCCTCACTACGCCCGCCTGGTCCTGCCGCAGGGCTTCGAGTACACCGAGGCCGAGTTCGCGAGCAGCGCCACGAAGGCGAGCGGCGCGATCGCGCACGACTGGGCGGAGGGGCACGCCCACCTCGCCATGCTGCACATGACCCCAAGCGGGCCGGTGCGCTAAGGCATACAGACCGGAGGAGCTTATGGCTTACGTCGATTGGTTGATTAAGGGCCCCAAAATTGCATCGTGCAATTGCGACTACGGTTGTCCCTGCGAGTTCAACGGCCGCCCGACCCGCGGCATGTGCGAGGGGCTCGAGGCACACCAGATCGAGGAAGGCTATTTCGGCGACGTGCGGCTGGACGGCCTGATCGTCGCGGCCCGCTATCGCTGGCCCGGGCCGGTCCACGAGGGCGGCGGGCTGGTTCAGGGCATCATCGACGAACGGGCGAGCGCGGCGCAGCGCGAGGCGCTGTTCACGATCCTGGGCGGTAAGGAGCAGGAGCCGACGACGCTTTACAACATCTACGGCTCGACCATCGAGAAGGAGCTCGAGCCGGTGTTCGCGCCGATCGAGTTCGCCTGCGACATCGCGGCTGGTACGGGGCGCCTCACGGTGCCTGCCGTGATGGAGATGACGATCGAGCCGATCCGCAACCCGGTCACGGGCCGGCCGCACCGCGCGGTGATCCGGCTGCCCGAAGGCTTCGAGTTCCGCGAGGCGGAGGTCGCGAGCGGCCGGTTCCGGGGCGAGGGCGATCTCGCTTTCGACAATCGGGACTGCTACGCCTGCCTGACCCACGTCGCTTACGGCCCCTACGGCATCGTCGAGAACTGACCCATGGCCCGGAACACGGCCGTGCGCACGGCCGAGGGTGAAGCGTTCCTGCCCCTGATCCTGCGTCGCGACCGGCTGCCGGCGCTCGCCGGGCTGATCGGGATCACGGTGCTCGCCTGGCTCTATCTGATCTGGATGGCGCGGGGCATGGGTGACATGGGCGGAATGTCTGGCGGCAGCATGAGCGACATGTCTGGCGGCGGCAGGAGCGGCATGCCGGCAGGCGACATGGCCGGGATGGCGATGCCGGCGCTGGGCGCCTGGAGCGCGAGCTATGCCGTCCTGATGTTCCTGATGTGGACGATCATGATGGTCGGCATGATGTTGCCGAGCGCGGCGCCGATGATCCTGCTCTATGACCGGGTGCGCGAGCGCCAGGAGGCCAAGGGGGCGAGCCTCGCCGGCACCGGCGTGTTCGCGCTCGGCTATCTCGCCGCCTGGGCGCTGTTCAGCCTCGGCGCGACGGCCGCCCAATGGGCGCTCGAGCAGGCGGCGCTCCTGTCCCCGATGATGGTCAGCGCCAGCCCCTGGCTCGGCGGCGGCCTGCTGATCCTGGCCGGGCTCTATCAGTGGACGTCGCTCAAGAACGTCTGCCTGGTGCATTGCCGCTCGCCGATCACGTTCCTCGCCCACCACTGGCGCCCAGGGCGCGTGGGCGCCTTCCGGATGGGCTTGCACCACGGCCTCTACTGCGTCGGCTGCTGCTGGGTGCTGATGGCGCTCCTGTTCGTGTTCGGGGTCATGAACCTGCTCTGGATCGCCGCGCTCGCCGTCTTCGTTCTGCTGGAGAAGGTGTTGCCGCGCGGCGATCTGGTCGGGCGCGCGAGCGGCGGTCTGATGATCGCGGCCGGGCTCTTGCTGATCGTCGCAGGCTGAGGGAGACCCTGACGATGGCGACCGTGCTCGATGAGGCCCCGATCAACCGCCAGCACCTCGCGCATCGCCTCGATGGCGGGATTGCCGCGCGGGCCGCGATCGGCCTGATCGTGCTCGCGACCGACCAGACCATCGAGCACGAGTTCCGACGCCTCCTCGAACTGCCGGGCGTGGCTCTCTACGAGAGCCGGATCCTGAACGATGCGCAGATCACGCCCGAAACGCTGCGGGCGATGGAGGGCCGCCTGATCGAGGCGACCGGTCTGATCCTCCCGGGACTGCCGCTCGACGTGGTCGCCTTCGGCTGCACCTCGGCCTCGATGGTCATCGGCGAAGAACGCGTCTTCGAGCGAATCCGGAGCGTGCGACCGGGCGTCGCCTGCACGACGCCGATCACGGCCGCGTTCGCCGCCTTCAGGGCGCTGGGCGCAAAGCGGATCGCCCTGCTCACGCCCTATCGGGATGACATCAACCGCTTCATGCGCGACTACATCGAGGCGCGCGGCTTCCGCGTGCCCGTGATGGGCTCGTTCAACGAAGAGGACGACCGCAAGGCCGCGCGGATTGATGCCGCCTCGATCCGGGATGCCGCGATCGAGCTCGGCCGCTCGGATGAGGTCGATGCCGTGTTCGTCTCCTGCACCAGCCTTCGCCTGGTCGAGGCCGTCGGCGAGATCGAGGCCGAGCTCGGTAAACCGGTCACCTCGAGCAACCACGCCATGGCCTGGCATTGCCTCCGCCTCGCCGGCGTGACCGATTCCCGGCCCGAGTTCGGCACCCTGTTCGCGCGAGCCCTCGCGGCCTGAGCCGCCGACGCCACGCGCTCGAGCCCAGAAGGTTGCCTGACACTCGACCCGGCAAGGAAGATCCGGTCACCTGCGATGACCAAGGCCGCCAGCCTCGAAAAAGTCCCTGACACATTTTTTTCCCCAGAAGTGCGTGGAGCCGTGAGTAACGAATTCCTTTACAAGTACCGCAGTTTCGAACAGAGCACGCGCCTCTATGCGGAGCGACTTCTTCTCCATAGTGAATTGTACTTTGCCTCTCCCGCAAGCTTCAACGATCCCTTCGACTGCCGCGTGCGCGTTTCGATGGACGGCACCGATGAACAACATCGAGCGAACCTGGAACGGTTGTTTCTGAAGTGCGCGCCCACGTGGAGCGAAGCGGATAGGCGCAACAAGGTGGATCAGATAATCGCGGAAGGTCGCCAAAGAGATCCACGGGTGTACAAGGGCGCAACGAAAGGGATTTAGGCAGACGTGGACAGACTTGGGGTCTACTGCCTGTCCGAAGTGGCAGACGACATTCTCATGTGGGCCCACTACAGCAAGGGACATACCGGCTTCTGCGTGCAGTTCCGTCACGAGAAAGAGCCATTCCTCGGCGGAGCCCAGCCAGTGAGCTATTCAGCTGCGTACCCAGCGGCGGCAAGCATACTGGATGATCGCACAAGAGCGGTGACAAAGACCCTGCTCACGAAGGCCAGGTTTTGGGATTACGAGAGGGAGTGGCGAGTGTTCGACCTGGATGGCGGGCCGGGTGTGCGCCGGTTCCCGCCCGAGCTGCTCACCGGGGTGATCCTTGGCTGCCGAATGCCTCCCGATGATAGAGAGCAGATCCGAGAATGGGCCTTTGAGCGGCGACCCCGCCCCAAGCTTTATGAGGCCCGACCAAAGACAAACAGATTTGGTCTCGGGATTTTACCGATCCCATAGGTTGGTCGGGGACGGCGCCGGTCAGACGAAACGCTTCAGCGCCTCATATGCCTTGGTGGCGAGGATGATCGGCGGAATGATCAGGCGCGCCCAGAGCTGGATCTTGGCCATGGTCTCGATGAGGAACCAGCCGAAATCGAAGATCGGCACCGCAAAGATGACCAGCAGTGCCGTGCACGAGACTGGCGCGACCACAAAGGCTGCAGCCAGGATCAGCGCACGGCGTACGTCAATAGCAGCTCGTCACACCGAAGTGTGTCGTGCAGGTGAGCACCGGCCGGGGTACCACCGGGGCCTGATAGGACTGGGGCTGGCCGAGCGCCATCCAGTTTGCCCCCGCGCCCATCAGCATCGGCGCTGCGGCCTCCAGGCCACAGCCGTAGGCGCATCCGTACTTGGCGATCTGCTGCTGTTCCCAGCGCTTTTGCGCCTCACAGCCTGTGACCAGCGCCAGGACCGTAAGGATCGTCGTGCCGCTCAGAATTGCCCTCATTCCTCTGTGCTCCAGCTCCAGCGAGTCTCTACCACAAGTCGAACGCCGATGCTATGCTCTTCGCCGAGGAGGTTCGTGGCGCCGAGGAGAATCATTTGGGTTGTCGGCCAGTCGAACGGGCTTTTCGACCGACATGACCCGCGGCGCCGACCCGCGGGGGAGGCTGGCTCTCCCTGGCAGAGCCGGCGGCGCGCTCTGGGCCTCACCTTTTGCTCGCGCATCTTCTCCTGGTGCACGGGCGCCATGACCCGGTTTGTCCCCGCGATAGATCTGTCCGCGCGTGGGCTGAGCCGCCCTCAGCCCCGGCCGGCGCGCAGCACCGCCTCGAGCAGGGCGAGCGCCTCCTTTGCGAAGCGCCACATGTTGGCCTCGCGCTCCGAGCGGCCGGTCTCCAGGGTGATGCTCCAGGTCCGCGGGCCGACCACGGCGATGCAGCTGTGGCCGGGGGCGTCGCCATAGCGGTTGCCGCTCGGACCGGTGGCGCCCGTCTCGCCGAGGCCCCAGGTCGCGCCCAGGCGCTGGCGGATCGCGCTCGCCTCGAGGAGCGCGTAGGCCTCGGTGCTCGGGCGCATGCCGGGATGGCGGGCGAGGTCCTCCTCGAGCAGCACCTCGCGGGCTTTCTGCGTATAGATCACCCCGCCTCCGACGAAATACGCGGACGCCCCCGGAAGCGCGAGCAGGGCCGCAGCGATCAGGCCGCCGGTTGACGATTCCGCGACCGCGACCGTCTCCCCGCGCGCCTTCAAGAGACCGGCGACCGCCTCGGCCATGGCTGCGAGCTTCACCATCGCATTTACCTCCTCGCCCTCCGCCGCATGCGAGCGGAGGGATCCTGAGCACCGCCACGCGCCGGCCGCACCTCACCGGTGCAGGGTCATGCCGCCCATGATCTCCGACCCGCCGTTCCGGGCCTCACGAGGGCCGCGTGAGCGCATCTCAAGCCGTATCGACGACGCCATCGACGAGGATGAGGTCGCGGCTCAATGCCTGGTCGCGAACGGCGAGCGCTGAGGCGTACTCAGCCGAGCGATACCAGGCCCGCGCCTGTTCGACGCTGGGGAACTCGACGATGATGATCCTCTCGGGCCGCCAGCTTCCCTCCAGGGGCTCGATCGCTCCGACGCGCGCCAGATAGCGCCCGCCATATCTCGCGATCGCAGCGGCGGCGCGGGTTCGGTAGGTCTGGAAGGCTTCGGCATCCCGTACGGACACGTCGGAGATCAGATACGCCGGCATGATGACGGTCTCCTGACCGGGCGAGCGGGTGGCAGACCATTCCGGCGCAGGCTGCCTTCGAGGCCGGCCACTCGGCCTCGGGATTTTCAGTGCCAGCCGCGCTCAGAAGGTCTCGACCCAGGGGCGGAGCTCGACCTCCCAGCTCCAGGCGCTGCGCGGCTGCTTGAGGATTGCGAGATAGGTCTTGGCGATCGCGTCCGGGTCGAGCAGGCTGTCCGGCCGGTCGGCGGCCTCCGGCCGGTGCCTGCTGCGAACGCCGCCGTCGATCACGAAATGGGCGACGTGGATGTTTCTGGGTGCCAGCTCGCGTGCCAGGCTCTGCGCCAGCCCGCGAAGTGCGAACTTGCCCATCGCGAACGGCGCCGATCCGGCATAGCCCTTGACGCTCGCCGAGGCGCCGGTGAACAGGATGGCCCCACCGCTTGCGCGGAGCATGCGCCGGGCCGCCTGCTGCGCCACCAGGAACCCGCCGTATGCGCTGACCATCAGGGTCTTGCGCACCTCCTCCGGGTCGAGCTCGACCAATGGGCCGCGGACCCGATAGCTCGGGTTGTAGTGCACCACGTCGAGAGCGCCGAGCTTCGCGTCCGCCTCGGCGAACAGGCGCTCGACCTGATCCGGCTCGGTGACGTCGCAGCCGAAGGCGAGGCCGTCGATCTCGGCGCGGAGGGGCTCGAGCTTCTCCGGCCGGCGGGCGACGAGCCCCACCTTGACCCCGTCCCGCGCCAGAAGCCTGGCGAAGGACGCGCTGATGCCTTCACCCACCCCGATGATCAATGCCGTCCCGGCCATGTTCCTCCACTCCCTCGGCGCGCCCCGAGACGCCTTCCGGCCTGCCTCGGGCTGGACCCCGCAGCTGGCGGCGCGAAGCCGTCGCACTTCGGGGACCGCACATTCGGGGCGCGCAGACCACGCGCGAACCGTCAGCTCCTCAGCTCCGCGCCCGCTATTAACCAAATCTTTACCCTTCGGTCGTCAACTGTTTCTTCGGATGGTCCATGCGACCCTGGGACTCCGCGGCCGATCTTCACGCCGCAACGGATTCCCAGGATCGCATGGACCATGGGCCAGATTGGATAGCAATGGTTGCGAGCCGTTAACGAGACCGTCACGAAGCAAAGGGAATCAGTCACGCAAAAGGCGGAAGTTCAGTCGGAAATCGGGACCAGAATTTTTCGAGCGAGTGAGGAAATCGGTCTTCCCGAGCGAGTTGGAAAACGCCGTCAGCTCGGGCAACCGCGCCATGGCCTGGCATTGTCTGCGCCTCGCCGGCATGAACGAGTCCCGCTCCGAGTTCAGTACTCTGTTCGAGAGAGACCTGGCGTCCCGCGCCGCCGGGCTGACCACGCCCCAGCAGCAGGTGGTCCGGTGCTCGATCATCTGAACAAGATTCGCGGAACCGGACCAGCTCGAAGGGCGGCCGGCATGACCGGGGCACTCGCCGCCGAGGCCAGCCGCGCGGGGACATCCGGGGTCGGACCGACCGACCCGGGGCTGCCTCCGCACCACCCTGACGGCGGCCGTCTGGCCTCGATCTGAGCGCGCCGGGCTATGCCGCCGGTGGGAAGATGAGCGCCCCGAACAGACATCCGATCTCGGCCAGCTGCTGCGCGGCGCCGAGCACGTCGCCGGTATGGCCGCCGATCTGGCGCCGGGCGAGGATCGCCAGCCCGAGCACGCCGCCCGCCGCGAGCAGGATAGCCAAGAGGGCGCGGAGCGGCGCCAACAGCGCGAACGACAATCAAGGTCGCAAGGCCCAGGCCCGTGAGGACACGGGCAAGCTGCGGTCGGCCGCTCGTCGCCGCGAGACCGTCTCTTCGCGCCGGCGCAAGCCACAGCATCACAGGCGGCATCATGGCCCGCGAGATGGCGGCGGCCGCGAGCAAAACCGCGGCGACCGTGGCTGGCTGAGCCAGGGCCGCAATCGCCCCGATTCGAGCGAGCAGCGCCAGGATCAGCGCGATGACGCCGAAACTACCCAGTGTCGAATCGCGCATGATCTCAAGCTTCTCCTCCCGCGTCCGGCCGCCACCGAAGCCATCGGCGAGGTCGGCCAGACCATCCTCGTGCAGACCGCCGGTGAGCAGGATCTGGACGGCGACGGCGAGCACCGCGGCGAGCGCCGGCGGCAGACCCAGCCAGATGGCGATCGTGAAGGCGAGGGCGCCCACCGCCCCGATCAGCAGGCCGATCAGCGGGAACATCGCCACGCTCCGGGCGAGTGCGCCTTCCGGCCAGGGCTCCGGCACCCGCACCGGCAGTCGGGTCAGAAATTGCAGCGCCACCTTGAAGTCGTCGATCACCGCGCGCACCATCGCCACCCCGTCCTTGCAGGACGCCCGACCCGAGAACCGACATGCCGCCGGCAAACTCGATCTCCAGCCTTGATGAGCTGCGAAGGCGGCTCTTGCAATTGCCGCGGCCGGACGCCGAGGCAGCGGCAGCGGCGCGCGCGCGCCAGCAACAGCTGACCAAGCCGCCCGGCTCGCTCGGCCGGCTCGAGGAGCTGGCGCTTTGGCTCGCCGCCTGGCAGGGCCGCCACCCGCCCGGGCTGGAAAGGGTCGCCGCGCTGGTCTTTGCCGGCAATCACGGCGTCGCCGCACGCGGCGTGTCCGCCTATCCGAGCACGGTGACCGCGCAGATGGTGGCCAACTTCGAGGCGGGCGGCGCCGCGATCAACCAGCTCTGCCGGCTCGCGGGGGCCGATCTCCGCGTGGTCGCCCTCGAGCTCGAGCGCCCGACCGCGGACTTCTGTCGAGGCGCCCGCGATGAGCGAGGCGGAGTGCCTGGACGCGGTCAATCGCGGCATGGCGGCGGTCACGTCCGGCCTCGACCTGCTGGCGCTCGGCGAGATGGGGATCGCCAACACGACGTCGGCGGCCGCGATCTGCGCCGCCCTGTTCGGCGGACCGGCCGCCGGGTGGACCGGGCCCGGAACGGGCCTCGACCGGCAGGGAGTGACGCACAAGGTCGCCGTCGTCGGCCGGGGGCTGGCATGCCATGCCGAGGCGCTCGGCGATCCGCTCGAGGTATTGCGCCGCCTCGGCGGGCGCGAAATCGCGGCGATGGCCGGCGCGCTCATCGCCGCCCGGGAGATCCGCATTCCAGTGCTCCTCGACGGCTTCGTCGCCGGGGCTGCCGCGGCGATCGTCCAGGCCCTCGAGCCATCGGCACTCGATCACGTCCAGGCGGCGCACTGCTCGGCCGAACCCGGTCACCCCCGCCTGCTCGAGCACCTTCGGCTGCGGCCGCTGCTGCAGCTCGACATGCGCCTCGGCGAGGCCTCCGGCGCCGCGCTCGCAATTCTGCTCTGCCGCGCCGCGCTTGCCTGCCACACCGGCATGGCCACTTTCGAGAGCGCCGGCGTCAGCGGACCGGCGTGAGCCCACGGATGGCGCTCAGTCCACCCTGGCGTGATGGATCAGACAGTTGCGCTCTTCCGAGGCAGTCGCGCCGATGAGCCAGTGCTTTGCGACAGGAGAGACGAGATGCGCTCGCCACGCCGACACGGCGCGAGCTTAAATGGCGCTCGATGACGGTTCAGTCCGGGCGGTCGGCGCTCGTCTTACCGCGAGCGCGTCTCCACGCGAGAACCTCTAGCGGCCGAGAAAGCCGTCGCTCGAGAGCTGATCTCGCGGTCCGGAGGCGGACTGGCCGAGAGACCTAGACTAAGCGCTATCGGCTGGCGTCAGCTCGAAGACCAAGGGCCGACAGCGAGCTTCGATAGCGCCCGATCGCTCACCTGATCAACCCCAGCCCCTCGAGCTTCAGGAGGATGCGCTGCGCGGCGACGTCCGGTGCTTCGCTCTGCGTGTCGATCACCAGCTCCGGGTCCTCGGGCGGCTCGTAGGGATCGTCGATGCCGGTGAAATGCTGGATCAGACCGGCCCGCGCCTTGGCATAGAGGCCCTTGGTGTCGCGCCGCTCGCAGACCTCGAGCGGGGTCGCGACGTGGATCTCGACGAAAGCGCCATAGGCCTCGACCAGCTCGCGCAACCGGCGTCGGATCGCCGCGTAGGGCGCGATCGGCGCGCAGATCGCGACCCCGCCCGCCTTGGTGATCTCGCTCGCGACGAAGCCGATGCGCAGCACGTTGAGGTCCCGGTGCTCCTTGGAGAAGCCGAGCTCGCTCGAGAGGTGCTTGCGCACCAGATCGCCGTCGAGCAGCGTGACCGAACGGCTGCCGAGCTCCATCAGCTTGATCATCAGGGCATTGGCGAGGGTCGACTTGCCGGCGCCCGAGAGGCCAGTGAACAACACGGTGAAGCCCTGGCGGTGGCGCGGCGGATAGCTGCGCCGCAGCTCTTCGACCACCTGCGGGTAGGTGAACCAGGCCGGGATCTCGATGCCCTCGCGCAGCCGCCGGCGGAGCTCGGTGCCGGACAGGCCGAGGACCGTTTCACCGCGCGCCACCTCGTCGCTCGGCACGTACTGGCCACGATCCTGGACGTAGACCATCTCCTTGAACGGGACCAGCCCGATGCCGAGCTCCGGCTCCAGCTCGCCGACCAGCTCCTGCGCGTCGTAGGGGCCGTAGAACGGCCTGCCGTTCCGGTCCTTGCCCGGCCCGGCGTGATCGCGGCCGACGATGAAATGGCTGCAGCCGTAGTTCTTGCGGATGATCGCGTGCCAGACCGCTTCGCGCGGTCCGGCCATGCGCATGGCCAGCGGCAGCAGGCTGAGGCAGGTGGTCTGCTCGGGATAGGTCTTGAGGATGTGCTCGTAGCAGCGCACCCGGACGAAGTGGTCGACGTCGCCGGGCTGGGTCATGCCGACCACGGGGTGGATCAGCAGGTTCGCCTCCGCCAGCTGAGCGGCGCGCTGGGTCAGCTCGTGGTGCGCCCGATGCATCGGATTGCGGGTCTGAAAGGCGACCACCCGGGTCCAGCCCCACTGCTCGAACTTGTGGCGCAGATCCTGGGGCTCGTCGCGCAGCTGCTTGAAGTCGTACTCGGCCGGGCGGGCGATGCCGCTGAGCCGCCCGCCGAGATAGACGGGATGGGTCCGATTGAGCAGGTGGTCGACGCCCGGATGGGTCTCGTCGTCGGTGCCGAACACGGCCTTCGCCTCCCGCCGCCGGTCCGGCTCGAAGATCGCCTCGGCGCTCATGACTGCGATCAGGAATCCCTCGGGATCGCGTAGCCCGATCGGGTCACCGGGCCGGACGGCGCCGGCGAACTTCTTGGTCACGTCGAGGGTGATCGGGATCGGCCAGAGCGTGCCGTCGGTGAGCCGCATCTGCTCCAGGACCCGCTCGTAGTCCTCCTCGACCAAGAAAGCCCTCGAGCGGCGAGAAGCCGCCGCAGAGCAACAGCTTCAGATCGCAGAGCTGCCGTTGCGAGAGATCCCAGCAGGGATAGGCGGCGGCCTTCCGTCTCAACGCAGCGGCTTCGTTGCTCGCGAGGTAAAGGGCCTTGAGCGTGCCACCATGCGGTTCGATTAGCGTCATCGTCGCTCCAATCGCGCAGTCATTTTCCCATCCCCTCGGTCCGCCGCTGCCGGAGTCCGACGACGTAACCGGGCGCTCCCGAGGCTAACGCACCGTTTCGGGCATGGCAGCGTCACGCGCAGGCATGCGTTTGCCATCATGCCCGGGGGAGGAGCAAGCCCGGTGAAGGTCCGCCGCAGCAGCCCGGCGCGCGCTTCAGCCGCCGGTTGCGAAGCCGGGATAGCAGGTCATGCCGCCGTCGACGAAGAGGGTCACGCCGCTGATGTAGTCGGCCATGTCGGACGCCAGGAACACCGCGACCTGGGCGATGTCCTCGGGCTCGCCGATCCGCTTGTAGGGGACCAGCGTCATCAGATCGGCATAGGCTTCGGGCGTGTTCCAGGCGCTGGTGTTGATCGGGGTGCGGATCGCGCCCGGGCCGATCGCGTTGACCCGGATCCGGTGCGGCGCCAGTTCCTGGGCGAGGCTCTTCATCATCATGTGAATGCCGCCCTTGGAGGACGCATAGTTCACGTGACCGGCCCACGGGATCACCTCGTGGACCGAGCTCATGCAGATGATCTTGCCGGCGGCGACCGAGACCTCCTTGCGCACGCCGCGGCGCAGGAACTCTTTGACCGCCTCGCGGATGCAGAGGAACTGGCCGGTCAGATTGATGCCGATCACCGTGTTCCATTGCGCGAGCGTCATCTCGACCAGCGACGAGTCGCGCTGCAATCCCGCGTTGGGCACCAGGATGTCGATCGTGCCGAACGCCGCGAGCGCCTGCTCGAACATCGCCTGGACCTCGGCCTCCTGGGACACGTCGGCCTTGATGGCGAGACCCTTGACGCCCGCGGCCTCGATCGTCTCGACCACCTGTCGCGCCGCGGCTTCATTTGCGACATAGTTGACGATGACGTCGGCGCCGGCACGCGCGAGACCGATCGCGACGGCCTGGCCGATGCCGGAGTTGGCCCCGGTGACCAGCGCCTTTTGCCCGACCAGCAGCTTTGGGCAGCTCTCGTAGTTGGGCAGATCCTCGTTGAACTGCGTTGCATCCGGCGTCGTCGGCATTGGCTCCCTCCCGATCGTGGCCCATTGTAACCCCTGCTCGCCTTGGCGCCAGCTCGAACGAGGCGGCCGGGCTCGTCGGGCTTTCTCGACGGACAGTCCTCGTTGACCTTGACACTGGGAAGAGCCAGCCACAAGATCAGGACTTATACCCAGCGCCGGAGATCAAGGCTCCAGGCCGAGGCGGCCACTGAAGCGCAGGTGGCGAGCCTGCCGATGGTCCTTCGACCAAACGAACCCAAAACCCGCTCCGAGCCTCGCCTGCGTGCCCATTTTCAGCCGCTGACGGCAGTCGCTTCGCCCGACGGTGATCGCGCATCAGCATTACCCGCGGCGGCCGGGAAAACGATCTCGCCCGCGAAACGCGGCTCATTTCTTCTGCTCGGAGGTTCCGACGTCCTTCACAGCCTCAGTGGCTTTCTCGGCATTCTGGATCAGGGCGCCACAACTCAGACCGTGATCCTTCTCGCCGGTCTCGACGAACGGCAGGATTGCCCCGACGATCGGGAGCACGACGCCGAGCGCCAGGGCCGCCAGACTCTTCTCCTCGAGCTCCTTTGAGACCACATTGATCTTGGGGTGCTTGAAGGTCCCTTCGACGCCGTACCGGCGTGCTCGCCGTGAGCGCGCTCGCATCCTGAGGGTGAGCGAGCAGCTCGAGCGCGAGGCGTTCGTTGCCGAGGTCGATCTGGCCGCTGCCGGTGATCGTGCTGTCCGGGGTCTTCAGGACCAGCGCCTGCGTATTCATCACGCCATTGTTGACCGCGAACTGGCCGACGAAGCAGTTCGACCGGCACCATGGCCTGCCGCTTCTCGTCCTCGTTGGCAAGCAGCACGGCGAGGACTTCGCCAAGGTCGAGGCCGACCCCCTCGACGATCAGGGCGTTGATCTCACCGCCGTCCATGATCAGCGCCAGCTCGCCATTGGCGGAGGCCGCGAGCTCAGCCACGGATTTGCCGTGCGCCTTGAGCTTGACCCGGGCGCCAAAGGTGCCCGCACCCGACCTTCTCCGCCTTGCTGCCGGCAGTCTTGATGTTGAAGCGCGAGAGCAACTGGTTGAGCTTCATGTGGCGAAGCGTCAGATCGAGGTCGCCGTCCGGCGGGTCGCTTTGGCCATCCAGCGTCATGGCCGCCTCGACCTCGCCGTCCGCCAGTGTGAAGCGCAGCGGCTCGAATCTCATCTTGCCATCGTCGAGCGTCACATCGACGGCCACGCGCTTGAGCGGCAGCTTCGCGGCCTGAATATTGTCGCCCTCGAATTTCACCCTCGCGTCGATTTTGCGCAGCTCCGGAATGTCGATTTCTTTCGTGGGCAATGCCCGCTCCGTGGCCTTGGCTTCCGCGGCCTGCTGCCGCTGGCCGGTAGAAGCGGTGGCGCCGGCCGCGGTGTCCGCAGGTGCTCCGGCGGAAACACCGAGATCGGCGAAGTCGAGCTGCTTCGAGTTGAGATCGGCGACCACGGTCGGGCGCTCGCCGCCGAGCTCGAGACTGATGTCCCCGGCGAGGTCGCTGTCGCCGAAGGTGCCGTTCAGCGCGACCAGGTTCCAGCGCTCCTTGTCCGCCTCATAGGTGAGCTTGCCCGTGAGCTTGTAGGGCGGCGTGTCCGAGACCGGGAGCTTCAGATGTCGCCGAGCTCGGCGAGATCGGGCCCTTCGAGCCGCAGGTCGACGCCGAGCCCGGTCAGGCTCAGCGCGCGGGCGACATTGCCTTTGGCGAACAGCTTCGTTTCCTGGCTGTGGAACATAGCTTCGATCGGGTAGGGAGCGTCCGGGTTCTTCAGGCTGTCCTCGGTTCCGGCATGGATCTCGAATGTCGAGCGGCTGCCCGCGGAACTGGCCATCGGCCGCCGCCGTCGATCACCGCCACCCGATCGCGCAGCTGCAGATCGAGATCGAGGCGGTCGAAGCGGAACTCCGACGCCTCGACATGGCTGGCCCTAAGCTTGAAGTCGACATCCACCGGCGGCAGTGCCTCGGGATTGATGTCGCCGTTCTTGATCAACGGGCTGTCTGGCGCGTTGATCGCGGCACCGGCGGCGGCTTGCGGCAGGATGTCCGTCATGCGCAGTCGGCTCGATTCGAGATCGGCGGCGATGAAGGGACGCGGCCCCGACAGATCCGCGCGCACCCGACCGGAGACCGCGCTCTCCCCGATCCGCAGATCGCCGTCATCGAGCTGCCACACCTTGCCCTCGCGCGAGAGTTTGCCGGTGGCCTGGAATTGCGGCAGCTCCGGCGCCGGCAGGCCGAGCCGGCGCAGCAGGTCCGTGGCATCGCCGCTGGTGGTCTGGAAGTTGACGTGCACGCCTTGCAGAAGCTCCGGCCGATCGATGCCGCCCTGCGCGGTCACCTTGGTCTGTCCGGCCTCGATCTCGGCATTGACGCGGTAGGGCGTACCCTCCTTTTGGTTGGCCCCGGCCGGCCCCACCCGCACGTCGAGTACCAGCGGCTCGTCCTTGAAGGTGCCCTTGCCGCTCAGCGCCAGGGTCGGCAGGCCGTTCGCGAGACCGGCCTGCAGATCGACGTTCTGGAGGTGCAGATCGGGCCCTTCCAACTGTCCGATCACGTACTTGATGTCGACGCGCAGCGCCGGCAGCTGGTCGAAGTCGAACCGGGGCTTGCCTGCGTTGGCCCGCGCATGCGGCGCGCTCGCTGCGCTGGCGGCAGTCAATTTCGCGAGATCGGTCGTCTTAACCCGATCCGAGTGCAGCGTCGCGCCGATCGCGGGCACCTCCTTGCCGAGCTCGAGCATGAGATCGCCCGCCAGATCGCTCTCGCCGAGCCGCAGGCTCAGCGCCAGCGGATACGATCTGGCGGCGGCCTCGAGCTGCGCGGCGGGCGGTCCGCTGAGCTGGAGGTCGAGCGGCTCGCCAGCCACCGTGCCCGTGGCAGCCAGCGCCATCTTGCCGCTCGGCCCGCCGGTGCTGCCGGTCATCTCGGTGAGATTGGCCGCGACCCTGCGCCCGCTGCCGTGCTCGAGGTAGTCGATCGACGCGTTCGCGATCTGCAGCCGGCCGATCTCGGGGATGCTCGGCGGGAGCGAAGGCGCCCTCATAAATCGCCAGTTCGGCGGGCCGTCGGGTCGGGTCTCGAGGCGCAGGCTCGGCTCGGTGACGCTCACCTCCGGCAGGCGGATCTCACCCCTGAGCAGCGCCAGCAGATCGATGACCGCTTCCGCCCGTGGCACCACGAGCATCGGCTCGTGGCTCGCCCAGGGCGGGTTCGCGAGACGCACGTCGGTCACTTTGATCCGTGGGTGCAGCGACAGATCGACATCGAGATCGCCCGCGATCTGGAACTGGCGCCCCAACCTGGCGGAGATCCGGTCCTCAAGCGGCCCCTTCAGCCAGTTCCAGTCGAACAGGACCAGAATCACCGCCACGATCGCCGCGAGTGCGGCGATCGGCCAAAGGAACCACTTTTGCCGGGCGCTCATCGGATATCCATCGAGGCCTCGCGTTTGGGTATGGCAGCGAGACGCTCTCCAACGCGGGCGAGGCGGGCCGGGTTCCGGCTGTGGCGCGATTTCAGCTGGGAACAGCCTCTGCTTGGTCGAGAGCCTGGATCAGGGCCTCGAAGGGCAGGAGGACGCAGTCATGGCGGCTCTTGTGCGCGTGCACTGGCGCGAACGCGCCGAGCTCGGGCCAGAGGCCTTCGGCCGCGGCCGGATCCTCGCGGATGGCGCGAGCCAATCGGGCGGCGACGTCACGGAGCGCAGCCCCTGTCTCGCCCGCTGCCCGCTCGCCGATCACCGCGGCTGCCGCCTGGCAAAGGAGACAACCGCGCACCTTGTGGCCGACTTCCTGCACCCGTCCGTCGGCCAGGTTCAGATCGAGCGTGATCCGATCGCCGCAGAGGGGGTTGTCGATCGTGACGCTCGCCTGCGGCGCCTCGAGGCGGCCGGCATCCCTGGCGCGTCTGGCGAGCTCGAGGATCGCCTGCTGGTAAAGCTCATCGTTCATCGCAACAGGGCGAGCGCCTCGTCGAGCCCCCGCAGCATGGCGTCGACGTCGGCCTCGTTGTTGTAGGGCGCGAGGCTCGCGCGCGTGGTCGCGACGATGCCGAAGCGGTCCATCAGCGGCTGGGCGCAATGATGACCGCCGCGCAGGCAGACACCGCTGGCGCCGAGCAGATGGCAGATGTCATGCGCGTGCACACCATCCGCCTCGAAGGAGACCACGCCGATCCGAGCCTGCAATCCCGCGGGGCCAAGCAGGCGGATGCCATCGATCTGGCCGAGCCCGTCGAGGATGCGCTCGGTCAGGCCCAGCTCGTGACGGGTCGCGGCCTGCCAGTCGAGCTCGGCCAGCCATCTGGCCGCGGCGCCCATTCCAATCGCAGCGCCGATCGGCGGTGTGCCGGCCTCGAAGCGGTGTGGCGGCCTGGCATAGGTCGTCTCGGCCAAGGTCACCCGGTGGATCATTTCGCCGCCACCCAGGAAGGGCGGCAGGTCTTCGAGCAGCTCGCGCCGGACCCAGAGCGCGCCGGCGCCGGTCGGGCCGAACATCTTGTGCCCGGAGATCGCGTAGGCATCGACGCCGAGTGCCGCGACGTCGAGCGGTCCGTGCGGCGCCCGCTGGGCGCCGTCGACGATCACGCGCGCGCCGACCGCCCGCGCCGCCTCGACGATGCGCGCGAGGTCGGTGATGGCGCCGGTCACGTTCGAGGCATGGGTGACGCTGATCAGCCGGCAGCGGCCGGTGACCACCTCGTCCAGCCGGTCGAGGTCGAGCCGCCCCTCCTCGGTGACCGGCAGCGCCCTGAGCGCGATCCCGGTGCGCTCGCGCAGCAGCTGCCAGGGAACGATGTTGCTGTGATGCTCGAGCTCCGAGAGGACGATTTCGTCGCCCGACTCAAGGCGTTGGCCGAATGCGTGCGCGAAGAGGTTGATGCCGAGCGTGGTGCCGGAGGTGATCACCACCTCGTCCGCATCAGGCGCACAAAGGTAAGCCGCAACCCGCTGGCGGGCCTGATCGAAGGCTTCGGTCGCCGCTTCGGCGAGCGGATAGATGCTGCGCTTGACGTTGGCACGGCTCGTGGTCTCGAAGGCGATCAGTGCTTCGGCCGCGGGTCGGCAGATCTGTCCGGTCGCCGCGCTGTCGAGATAATGAAAGGCGGCCGGCCGGTGCCCGAAGATCGGAAACTCGGCGCGGATCGCGCCCGGATCGAAGCTCATGATGCGGCCTTGAGCAGCGCCTCGAGCGCGGCCGGGGTGTCGATGTCGAGCAGCGTTGCGTCGTCGTCCATCTCGATCTCGACCACCTCGTCGGCGTGCTCGCCGATCAGGTGGCGGGCACCGACATCGCCGCAAATCTGCAGCATCTCGGGCACGAAGCGGCGCGCAAACAAGACGGGGTTGCCGCGTTTGCCGCGCACCGTCGGCACGATGATGGCGCGATTTTCGGTCGGGCTGAACGCCGCGATCAGGCGGTCGATCTGTTGGGGCCTGACCCGCGGCATGTCGCCAAGCCCGATCAGCACACCCTCGACATCCTCGGGCAGAGCGGCGAGCCCGACCCGGAGCGACGTGCTGAGCCCCTGCTCGTAGTCGGGGTTGTGAGCCAGCTGCACGGGACGTTGGCCAAGGGCGGATCGCATCTTTTCGGCCTCGTGGCCGGTGACGACGATCACTGGCGCCGCCCGGGACGCAAGCATCGCGTCGACCACGTGGGCGATCATGGGCCGACCGTCGACCTCGGCCAGAAGCTTGTTCTGCTGTCCCATGCGGCGCGACTGGCCGGCCGCAAGCACCAGGCTTCCGACCTGGCCGGGCCTCGCCGGGCGGGTATCGCGCGGTTGCGGCCGGCTCGGGATCTCCATCAAGAGGCCGCCGACGCCCATGCCCATGATGTCCTTGCGGGTCACCGGAATGCCGGCCGCGATCCGTTGCAGGACCCAGTCGAAGCCGTTCAGCTTGGGCGAACGACAGCAGCCCGGCAGACCGATGACCAGACGGTCGCCGAGATGCGCCAGCAGAAGGAGGTTGCCGGGATCGACCGGCATGCCGAAGTGCTCGACCTCGCCGCCCGCCGCCTCGATCGCTGCCGGCAGGACGTCGGCGCGATCGGTGATCGCCGAGGCGCCCGCGATCAGGAGGAGGTCACCGCCGCTTGTCCGGATGCGCTCGGCGAGGGCCGACGTCTCGTGCCGACAGCGCGCCTCGCTGATCAGCCGCCCGCCGCTCGCTGCGACCCGATCGGCGGTGATCGCGACGGTCTTGTCGAGCACCGATTCCTTGACGCTCGGCAGCCGGGTCTGGATCAGCGCCACGTCGAGATGACGGTAGGGTGCGATCCGGACCAGCGGCCCGGCCTCGGCGACAATCCGCACGCACTGCTCGACCACCCCGCGGGCGACGCCGAACGGGATGATCTTGACCGTAGCGACCATCTGTCTGGGCTGCACCGGCTCGAATTCCGCGAGGGTCGCGATCGTCACCGCCTCGTCGACCAGGTTCAGACGATCGATCCGCGCCCGATCCAGGACGACCAGCCCGGCCTGCTCGGCGAAAAGGTTGACCCGGCCGGTGAACGGCCTGTCGACCCTCAGATGCTCGCCGGCCGCGGCTTCCGCGACCAGACGCGCGGCCTCGTCCTCATGCACGTCCTCGGGATCGAGGCGGGCGGCAATCACGGAGCGGACGCCGGCCGCGCGCAAAGCGGCGATGTCCACGGCATCGAGCCGGCGGCCCTTCTTCCAGGCGAGGTCGTCGAGGCGGACCGAGTGGGCGAGGATCGCACCCTCGGCCTCGGCAAGAGGGATGTCGCCGAACTTCACGCCGCGGGCTCCAGGCGCAGCACCCTGGTCATCTCGGCCATGACTGAGAGCGCGATCTCGGCCGGGCTGACCGCCCCGATTTCGAGACCGGCAGGGCCATGGATGCGGGCGAGGGTCGACTGATCGTGGCCGAGCGCGCCGAGCCGCTCGAGCCGGCCGGCGTGGGTTCGCTTGCTGCCGAGCGCGGCGATGTAGAATGCATCCGAGCGGAGCGCCAGATCGAGGGCGGGATCGTCGAGCTTGGGATCGTGGGTCAAGGTCACGACGGCGGTCCGGGCATCGGGCTTCAGCTCCTCGAGCGCCTCGTCCGGCCAGTCTGTGCGCACCTCGACGCCCGGAAAGCGGGCATCGCTCGCGAACGCGCGGCGCGGATCGACCACCGTGACGTCGTAGCCGGTAAGGCTCGCCATCGGCACGAGAGTCTGGGCGATATGAACGGCGCCGACCACGATCAGGCGCAGTGGAGGGTTGAAAATCTGGATGAAGAGCGGCCCTTCATCCGTTTGAATCGTTGCGCCTTTGTCACGGCGATGTGCCGCTCTGACCTGGTCGAGCACCTCCTGCGGCAGCGGGCCGCCGAGCGCGACCTCGCCGTTCACCACCAAAGCCTCGTCGCCCCGCTCCAGCCAACGCAGGTGAGCGGCCGGCTGTTTGGCGGCGCGGGCCTCGAGCAGCCGCTCCAGGAGCGCGCGTTTCACGTCAGGGTCTCACTCAGTTGACGGGCTCGATGTAGACCTCGAGCTTGCCGCCGCAGGCGAGGCCGACCTCCCAGGCCTGCTCGTTGGCGACGCCATAGTCGAGCAGCTTGGGGGGCGCGCCGGCCATGACTTCGAGCGCCTCCTTGACCACCGCGCCCTCGATGCAGCCGCCCGAGACCGAGCCCACCATCTCGCCCCGATCGTTGATGCCGAGCTGGCTGCCGACCGGACGGGGCGAGGAGCCCCAGGTGCTGACTACGGTCGCCACCGCGACCTTGCGCCCGCCGTCCTGCCAGGCTCGCAGCTGCTCCAGAACCTCGTCGTGCTCGCCCATGTACCGCCCCTCCACCTCGACTCTCGAGAGTAATGTAAGCGGTCGAGCGCCGCCTGTCAGCGGATATGGCCCGGATCGAGAGTTCCGCCCCGAGCCAGCCCCGGCGGCCGCTGCGATGACGGAAAGACCCGATCTGACAATCCCACCTTGACCGGCGCCTAGCCACCCATAAATATGGGTCAGCACATGGAGACCGGATGAAGACCACGATCGAGATCAACGATAGCCTGCTGCAGCAGGCCAAGCAGGTCGCCCTTGAGAGGAAACTCAGCCTGAAGGCGGTTGTCGAAGCCGCGCTCCGTCAGTTCCTGAACGCGGCGCGGGCTCCGGAGCAGGCGTCGTTCAAGCTGCGAAAATGCACCTTCAAGGGCGAGGGGTTGCAGCCTGGGCTCGACTGGCACGACTGGGAGAAGATGCGTGCTCTGATCTACGAGGACCGGGGTGGATGATCGCGTTCGACACCGACATCCTGGTTCACGCACACCGGGAGGATTTGCCCTGGCACGAGCGCGCGTATCGATGCTTGAGTTCGCAGGCTGAATCAGGGCTGCCTTGGGCGATTCCGTGGCCATGCATGCACGAGTTCCTCGCGGTCTCGACCCACCCGCGGATCCACAAGCCTCCGACGCCCCTCCACAATGCCTTGGAACAGGTGAGTTCTTGGCTCGAGGCGCCGACCCTGATTTTGCTGGGCGCGACTGCGGGTTATTGGGTAGTCCTCCGTCGCCTTCTCGAGTTCGAGCCGAACCATTGGCGCCCAAGTGCACGACGCGCACGTTGCCGCGCTCTGTCTGCACCATGGTGTGAGCGAGCTCTGGAGCGCGGATCGGGACTTCAACCGGTTCAAGGAGCTGAAGGTGGTTAACCCATTGGTCGACGCCTGAGGCTGCTCACGTCGGAAGGTCAGCTTAGGCCAAGCAGTAGAGCAGGCGGTAGACGTTCTCGGTGCGTGTCGTCGAAGCGCCCAGGGCTGCCAGCGCGGCCGGCGCGATCGGATCGGCCAGGGCGGCCTGGATCGCATCCGGGTCGTAGCCGGCCAGAAGCACCGCCCAATCAGCGGTCTGGTCCTGGATGCCGCGCAGGCGTTTTTCCGCGGTTGGCATCCGGCTCGCGGCCTGGTCTCCTTCCAGGAGATGCGCGCCGAGCAGACCCGGCCCCGTGATCAACTCGGGCAACAACACCTCGGCGAGGTGGCGGCGAAGCCGCTCCGCCTGAACGTCCGCCGAGCCGAGCTGCAGCGTCCCAAGATCCAGGCACCGCTCGTCAAAGTCCTCGAACTCCGCGCCGCCGATCCGCGCCCGCTTGAGGCTGTGCACGACTTTGGTGTTGACCTGGATCAAAGCGCAGCCCAGCTCGCCGGCAATACTGCACGGGCGGAGCGGAGGGCAAGCGGGATGACCGGTCTCGAGTAATATGGTGTCGTCGCGTTTCGACGACGGTCGCGGCGTGGCTCGCTGCAAGGACGCGGAGGTGGCGCTCGACGCCGCCCTCGAGGGCCGATCGGACGCCTTCAACCCCGCCGAGCTGCTGCTTGCGGCGCTGGCCGCTTGCATGACCAAGAGCACGCTGAGGGCGGCGAGCGTGAACGGTTTCGAGGTCCGCGCCGTCGAGGTGCGCCTCAAGGCAATTCGTCAGGACAGTCCGCCGCGCATGGCACGGATCGAGTACGAGCTGTTCGTCGACACCGATGGGCCTGATCGTCGGCTCGACCTGATCCACCGCAACGTGCGCAAGTTCGGCACGGTCACCGGCACGCTCGCGGCGGCGACCGAGCTGGTCGGGCGGATCGGTCGACTGCAGCGAGCCGAGACAGCCGGTGCAGCCGCTTCGGTGGACCCGGCTTAGCCGACCTCGAAGGTGACGGCCGGATGCTGGTACCTTGATGTTTGCTCGCGGGGCGGGCGTCACGGGCTCCTTCACAGGCGTGGCGCCCGTGCCGGGGGACGGAATGATGCTCATATGGGGCCTCTCGGCTGGGCTCTTTGTCCTCGCCGTCGTCTCAGGCATGCTCGGCCTTGGCGTGGCTTTCGCCGCGGTTCCGTTCCTCGGACTCTTCCTCGTCGATCTCGTGCACCAGGTTCAGCCGCTAACCCTGCTGCTGAACGGCGTCACGGCGCTCTTTGCAACCTTAGGATTTGCACGCAGCGGCCATGTCCTCTGGAAGGACGCGATATTGCTGGCGATCGTCACCACAATCGTCGCGCCCGCAGGAGCCATGCTCGCCCAGATCATTGCCCAACTCTATATCTGGATCGTCTACTTCGCGGCGGTGATCGTTTCTCGCCGTCCGAATGCTCATGCCGGAGGCCGAGAACAAGGACAGGGACGACGAGTCACGAACCGGGAACCTGAAGGCGGCTCTCCTGCTGGCGATTCCGATCTCAGTCCTGGCAGGGCTCTTGGGCATCGGTCCGGGGTTCCTGCTCATGCCGACCCTGATCCTGCTTGGCTTTCCAGCCAAGAAGGCGGCCGGCATCAACGCCCTCGCCGTAACGCCGCCGTCCTTCTCCGCGTTCGTTCCCCACATGGCGACCGCCACCATCGATCTGAACCTCGCGCTGCCGCTGATCGTTGCGGGCGCGATCGGTGCCTTTCTCGGCGCCCGGGTGACCAGTCTCTACGTGCCAGGCGGGCGGCTCAAACAGTTGTTCGGCGCGCTGATCGTCGTCGGCACTGGCTACAAGATCTACACGTTGGTGGCGTGACCCCTAGTTGTCGTCCAGCCACTCCAGCCAAGGATAGCAGCGATGAGAAACCATGAAGTCGTGCTTTGCAGCGCGGTGCGCACCGCTATCGGCACCTACGGCGGAACCCTCAAGTCCACGCCGGCCGTCGACCTGGGCGCAGCCGTAATCAAGGCCTGCCTCGAGCGCGCGGGCGTGGACGGCAAGCAAGTCGGCACCGTCGCCATGGGCAACGTCATCCAGGCGGGCAACAAGATGAACCCCGCCCGCCAGGCCGCGATCGGCGGCGGCATTCCGGTCGATGTGCCGGCCATGACCGTCAACCGGGTGTGCGGCTCGGGCGCCCAGGCGATCGTCTCGGCGGCTCAGGAGATCTGGCTCGGCCAGCTGGAGAGCGCAGTCGCCGGCGGCATGGAGAATATGGACACGGCGCCGTACCTCGTGGGCGGCGGGCGCTGGGGCTACCGCATGGGCGATGCCCAGATCTACGACAGCATGCTGCGCGACGGCCTGAACGATGCCTTCTCGGGCGAGCACTCGGGCTGGCACACCGAGGATCTCGCCAAGCAGTTCCAGATCACGCGTGAGCAGCAGGACGCGTGGGCAGTCCGCTCGCAGCACCGGTTCGGTGCCGCCCAGGGGGCCGGCAAGTTCGACGCCGAGATCGTGCCGGTGGAGGTGCCTGGGCGCAAGGGACCGACCCGCTTCGAGCGCGATGAGCACAACCGGCCCGACACCACGCTCGAGAGCCTCGCCAAGCTGCGCCCCGCGTTCCGCAAGGACGGCACAATCACCGCCGGCAACGCGCCGGGTCTCAACAGCGGTGCTGCGGCCGTCATGGTCTCGGAGGCCGGACGGGCGGAAAAGGATGGCCTGATCCCGATGGCCCGGCTGGTTTCCTACGGCGTCGCGGCTGTGGAACCCGGCATGTTCGGCCTCGGGCCCATCCCGGCGGTACGTCAGTCGCTCGATCGCGCAGGCTGGTCGATCAAGGATGTCGACCGGGTTGAGATCAACGAAGCCTTCGCGGCCATCGCCATCGCCGTCTACCGCGAACTCGGCTTTGCCGAGGACATCGTCAACGTGGAGGGCGGCGCGATTGCGCATGGCCATCCGATCGGCGCGACGGGGGCGGTTCTCACCACGCGGCTCCTGCACTCGATGCAGCGCGACGGCCTCAGGCGCGGCGTCGTCACGTTGTGCATCGGCGGTGGCCAAGGGATCGCGCTTTGCCTCGAACGTATGATCTGAAGGCCAGGTCGGCTCGCCCAAGCTTGAGTTCGCATCCCGGCGGCGCGGCCGACGGCCACGCTTAGGTTCAGACGTTCAAGCCGCGACACCTCGTGGCCCTGGTCGACCACAGCGCCGACGCGCGCTGGCGTCGTCGTGGCGGCTCAATCACTTCGCCAGCCTGATCGTGCGGAAGCCCGCGTCGATCACTCATCGGGGCCGATCCTGACGCCGTTGACCTTGCCCAGGGCGCGGGCGAGCGCCGGAACATAGCTCTCGCTTTCGCCCTGAGCCGCGGCGAGGGTGTAGATCTGATGCACGGCCTCGCCGAGGAACGCCGTGCTGCCGACCGCCTCGGCCAGGTGGGTATAGTAGCGGACGTCCTTCTGGCCATTCTTGAGCTTGAAGATCATGCCGCCCTCGCCGGTCAGCACCCAGGGCATGAAGCGCTGGAAGACGCTGGAGTTGGCGCCGCCCGCACTCACCACTTCGAACAGTTTGGCGAGGTCGATGCCCGCCTTGGTCGCCGTGGTCACCGCCTCGGCGATCAGGGCCGCGGTGCCCTGGCTGAGGAAGTTGTTGATCAGCTTCATTCTGTGGCCGGAACCGATTGGCCCGACATGAAAAATGTTCTCGCAATACACTTCGAGCACGGGCCGGATGGCGGCCAGGGTGGCGTCGTCGGCGCCGACCATCGTGTTGAGCCGGCCGGCCTCGGCGTCCTTCGGCGAACGGGTCAGGGGGGCGTCGGCGAAGCGGACGTTCTTGGCGGCCAGCGCCTTGGCGACCCGCTCGGTCGAGGCGGGCTCGGCGGTGGTCGAGTCGATCACGATCAGTCCCTCTTGCGCGCCGGCGAGGATGCCGTTCTCGGCGAAGACGCATAGCTCGACCTCGGTCGAGGACGGCACGCAGAGGATCACGACGTCGCTCGCCCGGGTGAGGGCAGCCGGGCTTTTCGCTTCGGTGGCGCCGCGGCAGAGCAGATCCTCGATCGGGCTGCGATTGCGGTGCGCGAGCACGGTCAGTCGGTAGCCTTTCTCGACGATGTTCTTGGCCATGCCGTGGCCCATGAGGCCGGCGCCGATGAAGCCGATCCGCTTCGCCATGTCTTCCCCCGCGGTTCGTGGTCGACGTCCAGCAAAGCGGAGGCTGCGCGCCTTGTCACCCGTTAAGGCGCGTGCTTTGTGCAGCCGATGGAGGCGCTCCGGAACGCATTCCGCGACCTGTCGCCGATCGTGCAGGCGGCGCTCCTGATGATCCTCGGCGCGATCTCGGTTGCTATTCAGAACAGCATGATCCGGGTGGTCTCCGCCGAGATGCATTCCTTCGAGGTCGTATTCTTCCGCAACGTCTTCGGCCTGTTCGCGATGCTGCCGTTCATGGGCGGCCTTCGCCTCGACCTGTTCCGGGCGCGCCGGCCGGGCCGCCTCCTGATGATGAGCGTCGCGCACGTCAGTGGCATGATCTGCTACTTCGCGGCGATCGCCTATCTGCCGCTCGCCGAGGTGATCGCGCTCGCCTTTTCCAAGCCTCTGTTCGCGACTGTGGGCGCGGCGCTGGTCCTGCACGAGGTGGTGCGCGCCCGGCGCTGGAGCGCGGTCGGGCTAGGCCTGGTCGGCGTGCTGATCGTGCTCCGGCCGGGCGCCCAGGCGATCTCGCCCTTCGCCCTGCTCGTGCTGCTCGGCGCCCTGCTCGCCGCCACCACCACCTTGATGATCAAGCACCTGACGCGGACCGAGCGGGTGCCGACCATCGTCTGGTACCAGGCGATGTTCGCGACCCTGCTATCCTTCCCGCTCGGCCTGCTGCACTGGCGGCTCCCGGACCTCGCCGGCTGGCTGCTGCTGATCGGGATCGGGAGCTTCGGCACGCTCGCGTGGCTGACGCTCGCCCACGCGGTCCACCTCGCGGATGCCTCGGTGGTGGTGCCGTTCGAGTTCCTGCGCCTGCCGTTCGCAGCGCTCGCCGCCTACCTCTGGTTCGGCGAGGTGCCGAGCGTCTGGACCTGGCTCGGCGGCGGGCTGATCTTCGGCTCGACCATCTACATCGCCCAGCGTGAGGCGCGCCTTGCCCGAGCCCAGGCGGCCGCGGCGCCCGCTCCGGCGATGACACCGCGCGCCAGCCCCTGAGCAGCAATCGCGGCGCCCTGCCGGGCGGTTTGTCCTACTCGGTCAACCGCTCGCGAACCCAGGCCGCCATGTCCTCGATGTGCGTCTGGGCGACGTCGAGCATCCGGGTCATGTGGATGCAGGCGTGGGTCACGCCCGGCCAGAGCACGTAGCGATGCGGCACGCGCGCGGCCTCGAGCTTCGCGACCAGGCGCGTGCTGTCGTCGAGCAGCGGGTCGAACTCGGCCGCGGCCAGCATCAAGGGCGGCAGACCCCCGAGGTCGGCGAGCAGCGGCGCGGCCAGCGGGTTCTGATTGTCGGCCGGGCAGTTGATGTAGTGGTTCCAGAACCACGCCATGTCGGCACTCGAGAGAATGTAGCTGCCGTCGCCGAACGCCCGTTGCGATGCGCTCTCGAACTCGGCCGTGTAGGCGGCATAGGCGCCATAGATCAGCAGCCCGGCGCGGAGCGGCGCGGCGCCGGCATCGCGCAGGCTGAGCAGCGCAGCGAGCGCGAGATTGCCGCCAGCGCTGTCGCCACCAATCGCCAGACGACGGGTGTCGATGCCCCAGTCGCGACCGTTGGCGGCGAGCCAGCGGGCCGCGGCGACGCAATCATCGAGACCGGTCGGAAACTTGTGCTCGGGCGCCAGACGATAGTCGACGCTCGCGACCAGAAAGCCGCCGGCCTGCGCAAGGCGGCGACAGATGCCGTCGTGGCTGTCGAGATTGCAGATCACCCAGCCGCCGCCGTGAAGGAAGATCAGACATGGCGCCGGCCGCTCGATCCCGGGATCGTAGAGCCGAATGCGGATCGGCCCGCGCGGCCCCGGAATCTCGTGGTTGTAGACCGCCCAGACGATCGGCCGGTCGGCGTTCCAGAACGCCTCGAAGGTGGCGCTCGCCTGCGCCCGGGCCTCGACGGCCGAGAGCGTCACGCGCTCGGGCCGATCCTTCATCGCCTCCTCCACCAGGGCCAGAATCTCGACCATCTGCGGGTTCAGCTCTGGCATCTGCGCATCCCTTCCGGCTGGCGGCTCCGGTCCGACTTGTACCGCACGTTGCGTCGTCTAGGTTTGTCGAGAGAAGGGCGGTTGTCGAGTCCTGGGGGAGGGAACATGGCCGTACGCTGCGCTGGCGGAGCAGGTCTGGTTCGGGGCCGGGGCATTTCCCGGAGCGGTGCGATCGGGCGGATCCGGCTCTGGCTGCTCGCCGTCGTCGCTTCGATCGGGTCGCTCGGTGGGAGCGGCGCGGCGCTTGCCCAATGCTTTCCGATCGCCCAGGCGCCGGGCGCGCTGCTCCCCGCCGACTATCGGCCCGCCGCGCTGCCGGCTGCAGGCAGCGTGCGGCTCACCTTCCTCGGCCATTCCAGCTTCCTGATCGAGACCCCCAAGGGCGCAACCGCCATCACCGACTACAATGGCATGTTCCGTACCGCTGAGCCGCCCGACATCGTGACCATGAACAACGCCCACCCGTCCCACTACACCGATCACGTCGAGCCGGGAGTGAAGTACGTGCTGCGTGGCTGGGACCCCGCAGGCGGCGTGGCCAGGCACGATCTGCGTTATCTCGATCTGCACGTACGCAACGTGCCGACCAACGTGCGCGAAGCGGGCGGCGTGCGCAGGAACGGCAACTCGATCTTCGTGTTCGAGGTCGCCGATCTCTGCATCGCCCATCTCGGGCATCTGCACCACGTCCTGACCGACGTCCATCTCGGCGAGCTCGGCCAGATCGACGTGCTGCTGGTGCCGGTCGACGGCAGCTACACGATGGCCCAGGAGCTGATGGTCCAAGTGATCGAGCAGATCCGGCCGGCGCTGGTCATCCCGATGCACTATTTCAGCGCGTACACTCTCAGCCGCTTCCTCGGGTTGGTGCGTGACCGCTACAAGCTCGTGATCAGCGAGCAGCCGACCGTCACGCTGACGCGCGCGAGCCTGCCCTATCACGAGATTCTGGTCCTGCCGGGCGGATGAGCTCGCGGCGGCTTTTCCACATCAGTGCGATCTGCCAACCTGAGCCGGCCATGACGACCATCGAGACCAGCGCCGCGCCCGCTCGCCACGATTTCAAGGTGATGAGCCTGATCGGTACCGGGCATTTCTTCAGTCATTTCTACATCCTGCTCCTGCCGCCGCTGTTTCCGCTGCTCAAGGACGAGTTCGGGGTCGGCTATGTCGAGCTCGGTCTGGCGCTCTCGGTGCTCAACGGGGTCACCGCCCTGACCCAGGCGCCGGTCGGCTTCCTGGTCGACCGGTTCGGCGCGCGCGGTATCCTGATCACCGGGCTTGCCCTGTTCAGCCTGGCGATCGGCCTGGTTGGCGTCTGGCCGAGCTATCCGGTGCTGCTCCTGCTCATGGTGATCGCCGGCCTCGGCAACAGCGTGTTTCATCCGGCGGACTACGCAATTCTCTCGGCCGCGGTTGACAACCGCCGCATGGGTCGGGCGTTCTCGATCCACACCTTCGGCGGCTATGCCGGCTTTGCGCTGGCACCGCCCCTGATCGTCGCCCTGACCGCCGTGCTCGGCTGGCGGCTGGCATTGGTGCTCTCGGGCGTCGCCGGCCTGATCGTCGTGGCGCTGATGCTCGCGAACAGCGGCGTGCTGCGCGCCGACCGCGATCCCGGGCGCGGCCGGACGGCGGGCGGCCCTCGTGGCTCCGCCGCCGGCTGGGGTCTGCTGCTCAGCGCGCCGATTCTGATGGCGCTGCTCTTCTTCGCGATGCTGGCGATCAGCCAGGGCGGCTACATGAGCTTCAGCGTCGCTGCGCTCGGCGAGATCTATGCGGTCGACCTGGCCGCGGCGACCGTGCCGCTCACCTGCTACCTGGTCGCCAGCACCTTCGGCGTCCTGGTCGGGGGCTGGATCGCCGACCGGACGCCGCAGCATCACCTCGTGGTTGGCGCCTGCTTCGCGCTGGTGGCTCTGTTTGCGGCAGCGGTCCCGCTGCTGCTGCCGCCGATCGCAATCGTCACCGTCCTGTTCGCGCTCGCCGGGCTGTTCTCCGGCATGGTAGCACCATCGCGCGACATGATGGTCCGGGCGGTGACGCCGCCGGGCGCCAGCGGCCGGGTGTTCGGCTTCGTCACCACAGGGTTCAACATCGGCGGCATCGCCGGGCCGCTACTGTTCGGCGTGGTGCTCGATTTCGGCGATCCGGGCCACGTGTTCTGGGCGATCGCCGGGCTCAGCCTGCTGACCCTCGTTGTCGTCTTCGCCACCGCGCGCACCGCCGTATCAGGTATCGCCCCGGCGGGCTGATTTCTCACGCCAGTCCCAGGAACGCCCGGCAAGCGGCGCGGGCTACATCGAGCCGTCACGAACCAGGCATGGCCTCTGGCCAAACGCCGGAACTTCGGCCAGAGTTCGCCCGACTTTGCCAGCCCATCTTCAAGCCTGGGAGGCACGCTTGGCGATCGTTCTCTACGATCTGGTCGGCCGGGACGACCGGCGGTTCAGTCCGCATTGCTGGCGCACGCGCATGGCTCTCGCGCACAAGGGATTGGAATGCGAGGCGCGGCCAACCCGCTTCACCGAGATTGCCAGCATCGACGGCGGCATCCAAGTGAGGACCGTCCCGGCCATCCGGGACGGCGGCCGCCTGATCGTCGACAGCTGGGCGATTGCCAGATATCTCGAGGAGCGCTATCCCGACCGGCCGTCGCTGTTCGGCGGCCCGGGCGGCCAGGCGGTGACCCGCTTCGTGCAGTCCTGGTGTGTGGCGGTTCTGCACAGCGGCCTGTTCGGGATGATCATCCTGGATATCTGGCAGCACCTCGTGCCCGAGGACCAGGCGTACTTTCGGAATTCCCGTGAGCAGCGCTTCGGACGCACGCTCGAGATGATGCAGGCGGGGCGTGAGGAGCGCCTCGAGGGGTTCCGGAACAGCCTGCAACCGCTCCGTCTGACTCTCAAAGACGCGCCGTTCCTCGGCGGCGAGCGACCGCTCTACGCGGACTATCTGGTCTTTGGCGCGCTCCAGTGGGCGCGCACCATCAGCCCGTTCAAGGTGTTGGCCGAGGAGGATCCGATCAGGGCCTGGTTCGAACGCTGCCTCGATCTGCACGGCGGGATCGGGCGCGCTACGTTGGGCTACGATTAGGCATCAGCCGGTCGTCAGGGCCGGTTCTTCTCCATGATCACCTTGCCCTTCGAATCGACGATCTGCAGGCTGACCGGGCCGGTACGGCCGCGCGCCGCCGCCCAGCGATCGAGCAGCGTATTGGCGTAGCTTTCCTGCCCGGCGGGCGGGATGGTCGACCAGGCGTCGGTCGCCGCGACCTGAACGCCGCCGTCGCCGAGCGGCTCGACGCCGGCGAACAGATCGACGCCGGCGACCGAGACTGCCCGGCTGTTGAGATAGTCGACGCTCTCGCGAAACCGCTCCAGGCCGATCGTTTCATCCGTCGCCGGAGCGGGCGCCGCAGGCTCGATGGTCGAGGGTTGCGGCGTGGTTGGCGTCGCCGCGGCGACCCCGCTCGAGGGCGCCGGGGTGGAAGCAGGCGGCGACGCCTCGGTCATCTGGGTCGGCGTCTCGGTCATCTGAGCGGGGGGCTCGGCAGTCGGTTTCGGGGCCGGCACTTCGACCCCGCTCACCGCGGCGGGCGGTTGCGCTTCGGGCGGCGGTTGTGGTGCCGCAGCAACCTCGCCCGGTGCCGCGGGCTTACCGGCTGACGTCGGGGGCTTGCCGGCGGGGGCCATGGTCGGCGCGGCGGCCGGTACCGGCTCGGCGAGACGCACGCCGCCTGCCGGCGCCAGGAGCGAGCCATGAATCCAGCCCTCCTGGCCGCCGCCGCCGACGGTCTCGACCCGGACCCAGTCGCCTTCGCGCTGCAGTTCCTTAACTCGCTGATTCCGATAGACCTGCATGCGGATGTGCGCGTCGGTGCTCGGGCCGAAGCGTACGTTGACCCCGTCGCCGATGACCACGAGGGTGTCGCCCGGCGCCGCCAGGACCGGCACACCAAGCAGGAGACAAAACGCAAGGGCGAAGCTGGCAAGCCGCATCGAGCCCTCCATCCGTGGTCCTCAACAGTGTGCCGCCAGGGGGCGGTCGGGGCAACCGCGAAGCCGCGCACCCCACTATAGCCCCAATCTACTTGGATGTGGCAGCGATCGCTTCGATTTCAATTTTGAATTGCGGCCGGGCCAGCGCCTGGACCACCAGGAGGGTCGAGCCGGGCGGCGGCTGGCCGACGTAGCGATCGCGCACCGCCATATAGGCGGCGAGATCGGCCGGGTCGACAAGGTAGGTGTTGAGACGGACCAGATCGGCGGCGCTCATGCCGGCCTCGGCCAGGATCGCGCCGATGTTCTCGAAGCAGGCTTCCGCCTGGGCCTCGAACGACGCCGGAATCTGCCCGTCCGGGCGGATACCGACCTGTCCCGAGAGGTAGAGCCAGCGGGCGTCGGGCGGCACTTCGGTGGCATGGCAGTAGTTGGCGAGCGGCCGATGGACGCCGGCCGGCGTGATGCGTCGAAGCATGGCTCGGGCCTCCCTGATGCGAACGGGCGCGGTCCGCTTTGTGGCACGACCGGCCCCCGCCAGCAAATCGAACGGCTCCACAGACAGTGCGGTCGGGACCGGCTAGAATGGTGCGACGACCACGGCGAGGGGAGCGGGTCATGGCCGGATTGCCGCGCCGCTTCTGGCAGGACATGACCACGGCCGAGTTCGCACGGCTGGATGCGGGGCGGGTCATCGCGTTGTTGCCGGTCGGCGCGATCGAGCAGCACGGCCCGCATCTGCCGGTCGTGGTCGACGCCTGCATCAATCGGGGAATCGTCGCGCGGGCGCTGGAGCTGATGCCCGAAGAGCTGCCGGTCGCGGTCCTGCCTCTGCTGCCGGTCGGAAAGAGCAACGAGCATCTCGCCTTTCCGGGCACGCTCAGCCTGTCGGCCGAGACGCTCGCCCGGCTCTGGACCGAGATCGGCGAGTCGGTCGCCCGCGCCGGAGTGAGGAAGCTCGTGCTGTTCAACAGCCACGGCGGCCAGCCGCAGGTCATGGAGATCGTGGCGCGCGATCTGCGCGTGCGCCTCGGCATCGTTGCGGTCGCGTACAGCTGGTACGCGGCGGGCATCCCGCCGGGGCTGTTCCCCGAGGCCGAGGTGCAGGACGGCATCCACGCCGGCGCGATCGAGACCTCGATGATGCTGCATCTGCGCCCCGACCTGGTGCAGATGGACGAGGCGCGCAACTTCGCGCCGCTGATGCGCGAGCTGACAGAGGACGGCTATCGGCTGCTGTCGCCGACCGGCCCGGGCAGGCTCGCCTGGCAGGCGCAGGACCTGCACCCCTCGGGCGCCTGCGGCGATGCCACCAATGCCGATGCCGAGCGCGGCCGCGCTCTGGTCGACCATGCCGCCCGCGCGCTGGTCGATCTGCTGATCGAGGTCGACCGCTTTCCGCCCGCCAGGCTGGCCCCGGGCTGAGGCCGCCGGGCGGCGTCAGCGCGTCAGGCTGTAGATGAAGTCGTAGGCGCTGCCCTGCGCATCGCGAGCGTGCAGCTTCATCTCGCCGCGCGCCGCGGCATAGGCGCCGGTCCCGCCGGTGACCGCCAGCACGGATTCCTTGTCGTCGTAGAACGGACCCTCGACCGTGATCTGGCCGTCATTCAGCGTCAAAGTCCAAAAGCACTCCCAGGTCGAGCCCGCGACCGTGCGGGCGCGTTCGCGGCGCTATTGGATCCAGCCGAGTTGCTTCTGGAAGCCCAGCCCGTCGTAGGAGTCGACCTGGTAGGTGATCTTGCCACCCGCGACGCGCATCAGGGTGACGCCGTCGAACTGGAAGGCCTTGCCCGTGGCCGGCGTGTCCGGCCCCCAGGCACCGGTGTTGGTGCCGCCGAAAGTCCACTCGAACGCGATGCCGTCCGCGCTGACCACCGGCTCGCCCCTCATCTGCCATTTCAGATCGGGCGCGGCGGTCATGAACACTTGGATCACGTTGTCGCGCGCGGCAGCGCGGCCCTTCTGCGGCTCGCCCACGGTGACGTCGAGATAGACCACATCGTCGGCCATCAGAGCCGCTGCGGCGTCGGCATCGTGCGCATTCCAGGCCGCGACATAGGCCTCGGCCACCTGCTGCGGCGAGGTCTGCGCCGCGAGTGGGCTCGCGGCAATTGCGGCCACGAACGTCAGGGCACCTATGACCCGACCATGGTACCGCATCGTCCCGCCTCCCTGTGAAGCCCCCTTGTAGCGCGACCGTACCGAACCCCACCATGGCGAGTCAATCGAGCGCAAATCGCAATTTCAAGAAGCGCTTTCAATCCCGGGATCGACCGGCCATGCGCAGATTGGTTTCACTTGTCGCTGTGGGCCGAACCAGGGTACTCGCTAAGTCGAACCAGAAGCGGCGACGGCGCACGGCTGCGGCAACGATGAGCCGGCGATCGGGGCCGGTTGAGCGGGGTGGGGGGAGCGATGCGCTGGCAGCTTGGCAGGCGCAGTGAGAACGTCGAGGACCGGCGGGGCATGGGTGCGCCCGGCGGGATGCGCATCCCGGCCGGCTTCCGCATCCCGGGCGGCATGGGCGGCTCGACCCGCGGCCGGGTGGCGCGCGGTGGCGGCATCGGGCGGGCTCGGCCTGCTCGCCCTGCTCGTGCTCGCCTGGTTCCTCGGCATCGACCCGAGCATGCTGCTCCAGGACACGGGCACCGTCCAGGCGCCTTACCCGGGCACCCAGACCAGTGCGCCGCGCTCCCCAGAGGAGGACCAGCTCGCCGATTTCGTGTCGGTCGTGCTCGCCGACACCGAGGACACCTGGACAGCGCTGTTCAAGCAGATGGGCCGGCAGTATCGGGACCCGACCCTCGTCCTGTTCTCGGGCGCGGTCAATTCCGCCTGCGGGATGGCCCAGTCCGCCATGGGACCGTTCTACTGCCCGCTCGATCGGAAAGTGTACATCGACCTCAGCTTCTATGACGATCTGAAGAACCGCTTCGGCGCGCCAGGCGACTTCGCCCAGGCCTATGTGATCGCGCACGAGGTCGGCCATCACGTGCAGAACCTGCTGGGCATCGCCGAGCAGGTGCAGGCGGCGCGCCAGCAGGCGAGCACTGAGGCCCAGGCGAACGAACTCTCGGTGCTGCCTCGAGCTGCAGGCCGACTGCTTCGCCGGCGTATGGGCCAACCACGCCGACCGGGCGCGCGGCATCCTCGAGCAGGGCGACGTCGAGGAGGGGCTGACCGCGGCGAGCGCGATCGGCGACGATCGCCTCCAGCGCCAGACGCAGGGCTACGTCGTGCCCGACGCGTTCACCCACGGCAGCTCGGCGCAGCGGGTGCACTGGTTCCGGCAGGGCCTCGAGACGGGCCAGATGGGCGCCTGCAACACCTTCCGCGCCGATCGACTCTGACGATCCGCAGGTCGTCGGCGGCCCTCGCGCTGGCTTCGCGAGCTACTCCCGGGCGCCACCTGCAGCGTCCCCCCGACCTCGAGGAACCGGCCCGGCCGCGCTCGTGGGGCGTTCGAAAGACCGGCCGCAGGCCGTTATCCATTGGTCAACTTTTCTTTGCGATGCCAGAAAATTCATGCAATGTTATAACATGACTTTGGGCGAGTGATGCGGCGAATGCAGGTCCCGCGGTGGGTGAGTACGCCCCTCGGGGCGGGCGCGATGGCGCGGGCGGCGGTGGTGGCCGGCGCGCTGGTCGTGCTGTGGTCGGCGATCAGCTGGGCGATCGGCTGGTGGCCATGACCGCAACGGCCATCAGGCTGCGCGACGTCACGATCGCCTACGACCGGCAGCCCGCGCTCTGCCAGGTTTCCGGGAGCTTTGTTTCCGGCTCGCTGACCGCGGTGATGGGTGCGAACGGCGCCGGCAAGACGACCCTCCTCAAGGCAGTCATGGGCCTCCTGCCGCTCAACTCCGGCGAGATCGAGCTGGAAGGGGCGAGCCGCGATCAGGTCGCCTATCTGCCGCAGCGGGCCGAGATCGACCGGAGCTTCCCGATCTCGGTCCAAGATGTCGTCGGGCTCGGCCATTGGCGGCGCACGGGCGCCTTTCGCCCGATCGACCGGGCCGGCGGGCAGGCGGTGGCGCGCGCGCTGGCGGAGGTCGGCCTCGAGGACAGCGCCCGGCGTCCGATCGGCGCTCTGTCGGCGGGCCAGTTCCAGCGCGTCCTGTTCGCCCGGATGCTGGTCCAGGACTGTCCGATCATCCTGCTCGACGAGCCCTTCGCGGCCGTGGATGTCCGAACCACCGCCGATCTGCTCAAGATCGTCCGGGCCTGGCACCGGCAGGGGCGGACGGTGATCGTGGCTCTCCACGATCTCGCGCAGGTGCGGGCCCATTTCCCGGAGACGCTGCTGCTGGCGCGCGAGGTCGTCGACTGGGGGCCGACCGAGCTGGTCCTGCAGCCGGACAACCTGCTGCGCGCCTGGGGCATGCCCGACGCCCTGATCGAGGCCCCACCACGGCGGCCGATGCGGATGTCGGCATGAGCGCGTACGATCTGCTGATCGAGCCCTTTGCCAGCTACGAGTTCATGCGCCGGGCCCTGGTCGCCTGCCTGGCGCTCGCTATGGGCTGCGGACCGGTCGGCATCATCCTGCTGCTGCGCCGGATGAGCCTGATGGGCGACGCACTCTCGCACGCGGTCCTGCCGGGTGCCGCGGCCGGCTTTCTGGTCGCAGGCCTGTCGCTTACCGCCATGAGCCTCGGCGGCTTCGTCGCCGGCCTGGCCGTGGCGCTGCTGGCAGGGCTGGTCACCCGCCTGACGCCTCTGCGCGAGGACGCGAGCTTCGCCGCCTTCTACCTCACTTCGCTCGCGCTCGGTGTGCTGATCGTCTCGCTCAGAGGCAGCAACGTCGATCTGCTCAATGTCCTGTTTGGCTCGGTGCTCGCGGTCGACGACCGGGCGCTGCTGCTCGAGGGCACGCTCACTAGCGTGAGCTTGGTGACGCTCGCGGTGATCTACCGGCCGCTGGTCACCGAGTGCTTCGATCCGCTCTATCTGCGCGCGGTCGGGGTCGGCGGCGGTCTCTACCACGGCATCTTCCTGGTCCTCGTGGTCCTGAATCTGGTGGCTAGCTTTCAGGCGCTCGGCACGCTGATGGCGGTCGGCCTGATGATGGTGCCCGCGGCGGCGGCGCGCTTCTGGGCGCGCGAGGTCTGGTCGCTCGCGCTGACCAGCAGCGTGATCGGGCTCCTCTCCGGGCTGATCGGCCTGCTCGCCTCCTATCATGCGGCGCTGCCGTCCGGTCCGGCGATCATCCTGACTGCGAGCGGCATCTACATCCTTTCGGTGCTCTGGGGACCGCAGGGCGGCATCCTCAGCCGAGCGCTCCGCCTCCGGCTCCGGCCAGTCTGACCTCAATCTCGAAGGGGAGCTCTCAGATGCATCGCCGCACTCTGCTGACATCGTCGCTTGCGCTCGCCGGTCTGATTGCCGTCTCGCTCCCTCTTCATGCGGCCGCCTCGGGAAGCTCAAGGTCGTGGCCACCACCACCATCCTCGGCGACATGGTCGAGCAGGTGGCCGACGGGCATGTCGCGCTGACCACGCTGGTCGGTCCCAATGGCGACGCCCACGTCTTCGAGCCGACGCCGGCCGATGCCAGGGCACTCAGCCAAGCCGACCTCGTGGTGGTCAACGGCCTCGGCCTCGAGGGCTGGATGGATCGCCTGATCCGGGCGTCGGGGTATCGGGGACCGATCGTCGTCGCCAGCTCAGGCGTCAAGCCGCGCGAGATGGACGAGGCGGGCAAGACCGTGCCCGATCCGCACGCCTGGCAGGATCTCGCCAACGGCCACCTCTACGTGTCGAACATCGAGGCGGCGCTCGCCGAGGCCGATCCGGCCAATGCCGCCGCCTATCACCAGGCGGCCGAGCGCTATCTCGGCCAGATCGACGCCATGGACGCCAAGGTGCGGAAGCAGATCGCCGAGATTCCACCGGAGCAGCGTAAGGTGATCACCTCGCACGACGCGTTCGGCTACTTCGGCGCCGCCTACGGCGTCCAGTTCGTGGCCCCGGAAGGCATCAGCGAGGATGCCGAGCCCTCGGCCGCCGACATGAAGCGGCTGATCGACCAGATCCGCCGCGAGCATATCAAGGTCCTGTTCTTCGAGAACGCGCTGAGCCCGCGTCTCGTCGAGCAGATCGGCAACGAGACTGGTGCCAAGGTCGGTGGCACCCTCTACGCCGATGCCCTCTCCGAGCCGGGCGGCCCTGCCGACACCTACCTCAAGATGTTGGAGCACAATGTGCCGCTGCTGCGCTCGGCCATGCTGGTCCAGGGCTGACCGTCCCCATTACAGAAAATTCACTCTGTGGCTGAAGGATGATCGCGTAAACTGCAGCACGCGGGATCTCCATGGGAGACAATGACATGCCAGCCTCAGTATCGCGGCGCAGCCTGCTCCGAGGTTCGGCCGCGATCGTGCCCGGGCTCGCGGTGCTCGCCATGGGCCGGTCGGCGGGCGCTTTCTCGATCGAGTCGACGGACACGGGCAGCGGCATTGGCCTCGTCTATGCCAATCGCTGCGGCAACGATGCGATGCATCCGGCGATCAGAGCCCGCCTGCAGGCCGATCTGGCCAACCGGACGGGAGCCCCGGGGACGACGCTCTCGGAGACCGAGGTCTGCCCGATCTGCGGCTGCCCGATCACGGTCACGCGCGAAATTCAGTGACGGTCAGGGACCGAAAGTGGTGACGACCCGACGTCGGCCTCAGGACGTCCTGTGCGCTGCGGTCACGTTGTCTTAACGATCAGCGCTCGCTAATGGGCCGGGCCGCACGAGCAGGACCCCGGCCGATGTCGGCGACGTGCTTCAGGTCGATGATGACTCTGGCGGTGGGCGGAGCGCTGGCGCTGATTGGCCCGTCCGGCCCGGCTGTGGCGCATCCCCACGTCTGGATCGCCGACGTCACGACCTTCCTGTTCAAGAATCGCCAGCTGGTCGCCATCAGCCACCACTGGGAGTTCGACGAGATCTTCAGTTCGTTCGTCACCGAGCGATATGACAAGGATCACAACCACAAGTTTGACAAGACCGAAACCGCATCCGTGGAAAAAGGGCGTTCTCCAATCTGCACAAGTACGGCTATTTCACCCACGTCCGCGTCGACGGCAAGGAGGTGCCCCTCGACAAGGTGGAAGACTTCAAGGCAACGATCAAGAAAGGGGTTCTCGTCTACGACTTCACCTTGCCGTTGCCCAAGCCGGTCGAGCCGGCCGCGCACCACTTCCAGGTCGGCGTCTTCGATCCCGAGTACTACGTGGAGGTCGACCTGGACGAGAACGACCCGGTCCATTTCGCCGGATTGCCGAGCGGCGCCTGCACCTTCGACATCCGCGAGGATGCCGAGCATCCGATCTACTACGGAATGGTCGATCCACCCGTGATCTATCTGAACTGTGCGACCAGCTGATCATGACCCGAATGACCTGCTGCTGCCTGCTCGCCCTGCTATTGCTGATCGAATTCGCGCCGGGCGCGCCGGCGCGGGCCGACCCGTTCACCGGCCAGTCTTCGGACACCGAGGCCGAAGCCCCGAAGGTCGAGCGTGCCTCGGGGCCGATGGCCCTGGTCGGGCGCGCGCTGCTCGCCTTCCAGCGCGAGAGCAACCGGCTGATCGCTCAGCACATGAACGCGATCCGCGACGGTCAGACCTCGACGCCACTGTTGATCGGCATGCTGCTCGCGTTCGCCTACGGCGTCGTCCACGCGCTGGGCCCCGGCCACGGCAAGATCGTCGTGGCGTCTTATTTCCTCGGACGTGACGCGCAGATCGGGCGCGGGCTCATGATGGGGCTGCAGATCGCGGTCTTCCACGTCCTGTCCGCGATCGTCGTGGTCGCCCTCGCCGATCTGGTGCTGCGCCAGGCGTTCGGCAACGCACCCGCCGAGGTCGCCGGCGTGCGCCTGACCAGCTACGGCCTGATCGCCCTGATCGGCGCCACCATGCTGTTCCAGGCGATCCGGCGCTCGCGCCTGCGGCGCGCCGGGATCGAAGTCGGGCACGACTGCTGCGGCCATGGCCACGGCCACGCGGCGCACGCCGACGGCGAGCATTCCCACGCCGGCCGGCGGGCGCAGGAGGGCGCGCTCTCGCTCGGGGTCGGCATCGTGCCCTGCACCGGCGCCGTGCTGATCCTGCTCTATGCGCTCGCGAACGACATCCTGGTGCCGGGTCTTCTGCTGGTCGTCGCGATAGCCGCCGGCATGGCGATCACCATGGGCGCCCTCGGCATGCTCAGCATCGTCGCCCGGAATGCCGTCGCCGCCCGTGTCCAAGCTGCGGGCACCGGTCGCAACGGGGGCTTCGCCGTGGTCAGCGACTATGGCGGGGCGGTGCTGATCACTCTGATCGGCGCGGCGCTGTTCTGGTCGGCGTGGTAGCCGGCCGCGATCTGTCTCGACTTTAACTATGCGTTACCCCTGACCGGGCGTAGTTTCGCGTCGGCAGCGCCGGCCTCGCGGTCGGAGTGCAGATGTGGTTGAGCTGGGCTCTGAAGCGGAGCGATGGCTGAGATGCGAGATCTTGCATGCGGAAGCTGAGCAGTCGCCTTGCCGCCGCCCACAGCTTCCTGGCCAAGCTCTGGAAGCTGACCGCACCCTATTTCTGGTCCGAGGAAAAGTGGAGCGCCCGCGGGCTGCTCGCGATCGTGGTCGGCAGCGGCGTGTTCCTGGTCTATCTCTCCAAGCTGTTCAACGAATGGAACGCGCGCTTCTTCAATGCCCTGCAGGACAAGAACATCGACGCGTTCTGGGCCGAGCTGCGCTACTTCGTGATTCTCGCCTTGATCTTCATCGTGGTCGCGGTCTACCGGCTTTGGTTTCGCCAGATGCTGCAGATTCGCTGGCGGCGCTGGTTGACCGGGGTCTACTACCGGGACTGGCTGGCCGACCGGACCTACTACCGGATGGAGCTGACCGGCACTTCGGCCGACAATCCGGAACAGCGCATCGAGGAGGACTGTAACGCGTTCACCGGCCAGACCCTGGTCATCCTGCTCGGCCTGCTCTCGGAGGTCCTCACTCTGATCACCTTCACCTCGGTGCTGTGGGGCCTCTCCGGCAGCGTCACCCTGCCGATCTTCGGCGGGATCTTGGTGCCCGGCTACATGATGTGGGTCGCGATCGTCTACGCCGCGATCGGCTCGTGGCTCACCTACAAGATCGGCCGCCCGCTGGTGCGGGTGAACTTCGATCTGCAGCGCTACAACGCCGATTTCCGCTACCGCATGGTCCGGGTGCGCGAGAACGCCGAAAGCATCGCGCTATATCGCGGCGAGCCGGACGAGAAGCGGCGCCTCGATGGCGCGTTCGGGCGGATCTTCGACGTCTGGTGGGAGTTCATGCGCTACAACAAGCGCCTCACCTGGTTCACCGCGTTCTATGGTCAGGCGGCGGACGTGTTCCCGCTGGTGGTTGCATCGCCCCGCTACTTCATGGGCCAGATCCCGCTCGGCGTGCTGACCCAGACCGCCGGCGCGTTCGGCCGGGTTCAAGGATCGCTCTCCTGGTTCGTCGACGTCTGGCCGACGCTGGCCGACTGGAAAGCGACCATCGATCGGCTGACCACCTTCGGCGAGAGCATGGAGGCCGCCCGCAAGGTTACCGCCGCGACCTTCGGCTTTAAGATCGAGCGCGGCGCGGACCCGGTGCTACGCCTGGAGGATGTCGAAGTCGCGCTACCCAACGGCCGCATCCTGCTCGACCAGGTCGATCTCGAGGTGCGCCCCGCCGATCGGCTGGTCATCCAGGGACCTTCGGGCAGCGGCAAGACGACCCTGTTCCGCGTGCTCGCCGGGCTCTGGCCGTACGGCCAGGGCTCGATCCAGCTGCCCAAGGATGCGCGCATCCTGTTCCTGCCGCAGAAGCCCTATCTGCCGGTCGGCACGCTGCGCGAGTTGCTGTGCTTCCCGGACCGCCCGGACGCCCACGGTCTGGTCGCGATCGGCGAGGCGCTTGCCGTGACCGGTCTCGACCATCTTGCCGATCGTCTGGAAGAGGAGCGCTTCTGGTCGCCGGTCCTCTCGCCGGGCGAGCAGCAGCGCCTCGCCGTGGCGCGCGCGATCCTGCTGCGCCCCGAGTGGCTGTTCCTCGACGAGGCGACCAGCGCACTCGACGCCGCGATGGAGGCGAAGCTCTACAAGCTCTTGCGCGAGCGGCTGCCCGAAAGCGCGATCGTCAGCATCGCCCACAATCCGAGCGTGGTCGCCTTCCATGACCGGCGCCTCGTGATCGATCCCGCCGCGCGCCGCCTGCGCACCGAGGCGGTCGCTCTCGCCGGCTGAGCCGGCGCGGCCGTCGTGTCGTACGGGAGTGCGATCCCGGGTCCCGTCGACGTCTGCCGGGAACCGATCATGGTAGATTTGCATTCACCTCATCGCGCGCTGCTGAGGGATCAGAGCCGACCGTGCGGAGCAGGGACGGCTTGCAGGTTCGACTCCTGCCGCGCGCACCATTCCGGCCCGCGGTCGGGCGCTTCGGCTTGACGGTGCAGCCGCCCCGGTCGGCCCGGCTAGGCATAGTCGAGCGGCAGGGCCGTCGTGTACTTGATCTGCTCCATGGCGAAGCTGGAGCTGACGTCTGAAAGCTCGATCTTGGCAATTAGCTTCTTATAGAAGCGATCGTAGGCCTCGATGTCTGGCACGACGACTCGTAGCAGATAGTCGACCTGGCCGCTCATGCGGTAGAATTCGACCACTTCCGGAAGATCGCTCACCGCGGCGGCGAACCGCTCGAGCCACTCGACGCTGTGCTGGTTGGTCCGGATGAAGACGAACGCGGTCGTGCCGACGTTCAGCTTCCTGCCGTCGAGCAGCGCCACCCGGGCGCGGACGATCTTCGACTCCTCGAGCTTCTGGATCCGCCGCCAGCAGGGCGTCGACGACAGCCCGACCCGGCGCGCGATCTCGGCCACCGGCATGGTGGCATCCTCCTGGAGGCAAGCCAGGATCTGGCGATCGGTCGCGTCCATCGACGCCTCCCATAAATAGAATAGAATTCCTTATCTGACCAGGATATCCCTATATTCGATCTACGATTCCTGTCAAGGGCAGCGTTTAGAGAAATATTTTTCTATTTTGCTCGATTCAGCGTGATTGCTTCGGCGGCCGCGCTCGCATAGCTCTTGAGCAGCGCTCCATAGATCAACGGAGCCCGGTTTTCGTCGGGGGAACGCATGATTCCGATCGTGCTCGATCCGAACAGGACGTCACTCGCGCTCGTCGGCCGTGGCGAGGTCGCCTGCCGGCGACTGCAGGCACTGCTCGCGGGCGGTGCCGATGCCATCACGGTGTTCTCCGACGCGCCCTCCGCTGAGCTGGCCGAGCTCGCCGCCCATCGTCTCCGCGGCCATCTGCCGGGGGCCGGCGAGCTTGCGGGCTTTCGGGCTGTTTGGATTGCCGATCTGGCGCCCGCTGAGGCCGCGACCCTAGCCGCCCTGGCCCGCAGCGCGGGCGCGCTGGTCAACGTCGAGGACGTCAAGGGCTGGTGCGATTTCCACAATCCATCGGTCGTGCGGCGCGGCGACCTCCTGCTGACCGTCTCGACCGGCGGCAGGAGCCCCGGCCTCGCGGCACGCATCCGCCGCGAGCTCGAGCGCAGCTTCGGCCCCGAGTGGGCGGCGCGCCTCGAGCGGCTGGGTGCCAAGCGGAGCGCCTGGAAACGGCGCGGCCGACCGCTCGCCGAGCTCGCCCGCCTGAGCGACGCGATGATCGACCGGCAGGGCTGGCTCATGCGCGAGGCGCCGCGATGAGCGCGCGTCTGCTCGATCACCTAGGCGATCTGCGGCGCGCCTACGGCGAGCTGAACGGCCTTGCTCTGCTCCGCACGCTGCTCCGCGAGGGGCCATTGGCCGGCAGGACCGCCCTGGTCTCCTCGTTCGGCGCCGAAAGTGCCGTGCTCCTCGACATGGTCGCGACCGTCGACCGGCGCACGCCGGTCATCTTCCTCGACACCGGCAAGCTGTTCGAGGAGACCCAGGACTACCGGGACGAAATCACGACCCTGCTCGGGCTCGAGGACGTCCGGGTGATCCGGCCCGAGCCCGCCGCGCTCGCCCGCCACGACCCGCAGGGGTTGCTCTGGAGCCGTGACCCGGACCTCTGCTGCCATATCCGCAAGACCGAGACCCTGGATCGGGCGCTCGCCGGGTTCGCCGCCTGGATCACCGGCCGCAAGCGCTTCCAGGGCGGGCTGCGCAGCGCCATTCCGACCATCGAGGGCGAGCCTTCGAGCGGCCGGATCAAGCTCAATCCGCTTGCCCCCTGGTCGGCCGAGGATGTCGAGCGCTACCGGCTCCTGCGCAACCTGCCGGCGCATCCGCTGGTCGCCGAGGGCTTCGCCTCGATCGGCTGCATCCCCTGCACGCGCCGGGTCGAGCCGGGCGCCGCGCCGCGGGCCGGCCGCTGGTGGGGGCTGGACAAGGTCGAATGCGGCATTCACCGGCCGGGAGTCTGACGATGTCCGTGCCCGACCTGGCGCTGCCCGACTTCGCCCGCGGCTCGGTCTGGCTGGTCGGCGCCGGCCCGGGCGATCCCGGCCTCCTGACGCTCCTGGCGCGGCACGCGCTGGAACGGGCGGACGTGGTTCTGCACGACGCGCTGGTCGCGCCCGAGATTCTGGCGCTCAAGGGAGCCAGGGCCTGGCTCGAGACGGTCGGCAAGCGGGCCGGAGCGGGCGGCCCGAAGCAGCTGCGCATCAACCAGCGCCTGATCGATCTCGCGCGGCAGGGCCTTCGGGTCCTTCGCCTGAAAGGCGGCGATCCGTTCGTCTTCGGCCGCGGTGGCGAGGAGGCGCTGGCGCTGGCCGCGGCCGGCGTGCCGTTCCGGATCGTGCCCGGCATCACCTCCGGCATCGGCGGCCCGGCCTACGCCGGCATTCCGGTCACGCATCGCATGCGCGCACAATCGGTCGCCTTCGTCACCGGCCACGCGGCCGGCAGCGGCGACCCGCCGGCGGTCGACTGGCCGGCGCTGGCTAAAGGCGCCGATACGATCGTCCTCTACATGGGGCTCGCGCGCCTCGACGCGATCGCCCAGGCGCTGCTCGGCGCCGGGCGCGCGCCCGGACGAGCCCGTCGCGATCCTCGAAGAGGCCACCACGCCCCGCCAGCGTCGCCATCTGACGACCCTTGCCCAAGCGGCCGAGGCGGCTCGCGGCGCACTCGGCGGCGCGCCGACCCTGATCGTGATCGGTCCGGTGGTCAGTCTCAGCGAGATCCTGAGCCCCTGGCAGCAGATCGAGCCCGCCGCCATCGTCGCGGCCGACCAACTTCGCACCGCCCAGCTCTGAACGAGGCGATCATGTCCGGCTCCAGCCTTCCCGTCCTGCCCGAGAGCGCTCCCTTTCCGGCCGAGCATATCCGGGCCCTCAACTCGGTCATGGCCCAGAGCAGCGTCGAGCAGCGCCATTGGCTCTCCGGCTTCCTCGCCGGCTATCACGCCGCTACCGCAGTGCCCGTTGCCGCAGCTTCACCTGCGGCCCGCGCCAAGATACCCGTGACCATCCTGTTCGGAACCGAATCGGGCAATGCCGAAGGCGTCGCCGCGGCCGCCAAGAAAGCCGCGGCCAAGCAGGGCTTTGCCGCCAAGCTGCTCGACATGGCCGATACCACGCCGGCGGATGTCTCGGAGGCGGCGAACCTTCTGGTGATCGCCAGCACCTGGGGCGAAGGCGATCCGCCGGAGCGCGCGGTCGAGTTCTACCATGCGCTGATGGCCGAGGGCGCGCCGCGCTTCGAGGGCGTGCGCTTCGCCGTGCTGGCGCTCGGCGAATTCGAGCTACGTCAACTTCTGCGAGATCGGCCGGCGGCTCGACGCGCGGTTTGGGGAGCTCGGCGGCGAGCGCATCGCGGCGCGGATCGACTGCGATCTCGACTATGAGGCGCCGGCCGCCGACTGGACCAGAGCGGCGCTGGATGAGCTGGCGAGGATCGCCGAGCCGGAGCCGGAAGTTGCCGACGCCCGGGGTGCCATCATCCATGTCGATTTCGCGAGTCCGGCGGCCGAGTCCGTCTACTCGCAAAGCCAACCCGTTCCCGGCCGAGATCACCGAGCTGGTCAATCTGAACGGCAGCCGTTCGACCAAGGAGACCATCCATCTCGAGCTGTCGCTCGAGGGCTCCGGCCTGACCTTCGAGCCCGGCAATTCGCTGGGCATCATGGCTGAAAACGATCCCGAGATGGTCGAGGCGGTGCTGCGCGCCGTCGGTCTCGGCAACGACTGCGCATCTGGCCGCGCGGCTGACCGGCGAGTTCGACATCACGGCGCTCTCGCGCCCGGTCATCGAGGCCTACGCGAAGGTCAATCCCGGCGCCCGGCCTGCGAGAGCTGACCGAAGGCGACCGTTGGCGCGCCTACCTGGATGGCCGCCAGATCATCGACCTGCTCGCGGATTTCCAGTGCGAGCTGGCGCCCGAGCAGCTGCTGGGCATGCTGCGCAAGCTGCCGGCGCGGCTCTACTCGATCGCCTCATCGCTCAAGGCGACGCCGACGAGGCGCACCTTCTGGTTGGCGTGGTGCGCTACCAGAGCCACGGCCGCGCGCGCAAGGGCGTCGCCTCCGGTTTCGTCGCCGAACGACTGCGGATCGGCGACGCTCTCAAAGTCTACGTCAAGCCGAACAAGAACTTCCGCCTGCCCGAGGATCCCGACCGGCCGGTCATCATGATCGGACCCGGCACCGGCGTCGCGCCCTATCGCGCCTTTCTCCAGGAGCGCCAGGCGACCGGCGCCAGCGGGCGCAACTGGCTGTTCTTCGGCGATCGCAACTTCACCCACGACTTCCTCTACCAGCTCGACTGGCAGGACTTCCTGAAGGAGGGCGTGCTCAGCCGGATCGACGTCGCCTTCTCGCGCGATCAGCCCGAGAAGGTCTACGTCCAGCAGCGGCTGTGGGAGCGACGCGCCGAGCTCTACGCCTGGCTCGAGGACGGTGCGCACATTTACGTCTGCGGCGACGAGAAGGCGATGGCCAAGGACGTCCACGCCATGCTCGCCCGGATCGTCGCCGAGCAGGGCGGCCGTCGGCCCGAGGCAGCCGAGGCCTGGCTCGGCGATCTGAAGAAGCAGCGCCGCTACCAGCGCGACGTCTATTGAGCCGCAGGCCAAGGAGTGAGACGCATGAACGCTCCCCGCAGCAGGAACGAGGACATCAAGGAGGCGAGCCGCTTTCTGCGCGGCACGATCGAGGGTGGCCTCGCCGAGGCGGTGACCGGCGCGATCGGTGAGGACGACGCGCAGCTCACCAAGTTCCACGGCACCTATCTGCAGGACGATCGGGACCTCAGGCCCGAGCGACGCCGGAAGAAGCTGGAGCAGGCCTACGCCTTCATGGTCCGGGTGCGCGTGCCGGGCGGCGTCTGCACGCCGGCGCAGTGGCTGGCCCTCGATCGGATCGCCGACGACTTCGGCAACGGCACGCTTCGCCTCACGACCCGCCAGGCCTTCCAGTTTCACGGCGTGATCAAGAGCAACCTCAAGCGGACCATGCAGGGCGATCCACGCGGCGCTCCTGGACACGGTCGCGGCCTGCGGCGACGTCAACCGCAACGTCATGTGCAACCCGAACCCGCACCCCTCCAAGGCGCACGCGGCTGCGCTCGAGCTGGCGCGCGCGATCAGCGATCACCTGACGCCGCGCACCGGCGCCTATCACGAGATCTGGCTCGACGGCGAGAAGGTGGTCGACACCCAGATCGAGGAGGAGCCGATCTACGGCCGCCACTACCTGCCGCGGAAGTTCAAGACCGTGGTCGCGGTGCCGCCCTCGCAACGACGTCGACGTGTTCGCCCAGGATCTGGGCTTCATCGCGATCACCGACGAGGCGGGCGACGTGGTCGGCTACAACGTCACCGTCGGCGGCGGCATGGGCATGACCCACGGCGAGCCGGAAACCTTTCCCGCGCACCGCCGACGTCATGGGCTTCTGCCGGCCCGAGCAGGCGGTCGCGGTCGCCGAGCAGGTGGTCACCGTGCAGCGCGACTTCGGCGATCGCGCCAACCGCAAGCATGCGCGCCTCAAATACACGATCGAGGACCGGGGCCTCGCCTGGTTCCGCGCCGAGGTCGAGCGCCGGCTCGGCCATCCGCTCGAGGAGCCGCGACCGTTTCACTTCGAGCATACCGGCGACCGCTACGGCTGGGTCGAGGATCACGACGGCAACTGGCACTACACGCTGTTCATTCAGAACGGCCGGGTGCAGGACACGCCGGCGCAGTTCATGAAGACCGGGCTCGGCGCGATCGCGCGGATCCATCAGGGCGACTTCCGCCTGACGGCGAACCAGAACCTGGTGATCGCGAGCGTGCCGCCCCGGCAGAAGGCGCGGATCGAGCGGCTCCTGAAGCAGTTCGCCATGACCGGGAAGCTGAGCGGGCTGCGGCTCAACTCGATGGCCTGCGTCGCGCTGCCGACCTGTGGCCTGGCGCTGGCCGAGAGCGAGCGCTATCTGCCCGATCTGGTCACCGCCCTGGACGCGGTGATCGAGCGCGCGGGCCTGCGCGACGACGCGATCGTGATCCGCATGACCGGCTGCCCGAACGGCTGCGCCCGGCCCTATCTGGCCGAGATCGGCCTGGTCGGCCGCGCGCCCGGCAGCTACAACCTCTATCTCGGCGCGGCTTTCGACGGCTCCCGGCTGAACAAGCTCTACCGTGAGGACGTCGGCCACGACGAGATCCTCGCCGCGCTCACGCCGCTGATCGAGAGCTACGCGCGCGAGCGCCTCGATGGCGAGCGCTTCGGCGATTTCGTCATCCGCCAGGGGCACGTCGCCCCGACCACGGCCGGGCGCGACTTCCACGCCCGGTGATTCGAGCGCGCCGAATTGGCTCGCGCGCGCTTGGCATTGACAAGCCGGCGCCGTTCCCTGCCTAGTAAGGTCAAGCCGGTCACCTCCGGGTGACCTCGCCGACCCAAGAATCGAACAGGGAGCGACATCAATGCTTGATCGTTTCGTCGTCGGAAGCCTGGGGCTGGCGCTTGCCGCCGCCCTGACGACGCAGGTCCAGGCGAAGACCCTGGTCTACTGCTCCGAGGGCAGCCCCGAGGGCTTCAATCCGCAGTTCTACACCGCCGGCACCACGTTCGACGCCTCGTCGCACCATCTACAACCGCCTGGTCGAGTTCGAGTATGGCACCACCAAGATCGGGCCAGGCCTGGCCGAGAGCTGGGACATCTCGGACGACGGCCTGGAGTACACCTTCCATCTGCGGCCCGGGGTCAAGTTCCAGACCACCAGCGGGTTCACCCCGAGCCGCGATCTTAACGCCGACGACGTCGTCTGGTCGTTCGAGCGCCAGCTCGATCCGAACCATCCCTACCACCAGGTCTCGGGCGGCACGTACGAGTACTTCAACAGCATGGGCATGCCGAGCCTGCTGAAAGCGGTCGAGAAGGTCGACGACCTGACCGTCAAGTTCGTGCTCAACCAGCCGGAGGCGCCCTTCATCGCCGATCTGGGGATGGACTTCGCCTCGATCCTCTCGGCCGAATATGCGCAGAAGATGCTCGACGCCGGCACGCCCGAGAAGGTCGACCTCGATCCGGTCGGCACCGGCCCTTTCCAGCTGGTCGCCTATCAGAAGGACGCCGTGATCCGTTACAAGGCCAACCCCGACTACTGGGCCGGCAAGGCGGCGATCGACGACCTCGTGTTCGCGATCACGCCCGATCCTTCGGTCCGCTGGCAGAAGCTGCAGGCCAACGAGTGCCAGGTCATGGCCTACCCGAACCCGGCCGACCTGGATGCGATCCGGGCCAATCCCGACGTTAACCTGCTCGAGCAGGAGGGCCTGAACGTCGGCTATCTCGCCTTCAACACCGAGAAGGAGCCGTTCACCGACAAGCGGGTCCGCCAGGCGCTCAACATGGCGATCAACAAGCAGGCGATCCTGGACGCCGTGTTCCAGGGCGCGGGCACGATCGCCAAGAACCCGATCCCGCCGACCATGTGGTCGTACAACGACGCGGTCAAGGACTACCCCTATGACCCGGACGCCGCCAAGAAGCTGCTCGCGGAGGCGGGCCACCCGGACGGCTTCAAGACCAACATCTGGGCGATGCCGGTCCAGCGGCCCTATAACCCGAACGCGCGGCGCATGGCCGAGCTGATCCAGGCCGACTGGGCCAAGGTCGGGGTCCAGGCCGAGATCGTGTCCTACGAGTGGGGCGAGTACCTCAAGCGCTCCAAGGAGGGCGAGCACCAGACGATGCTCCTGGGCTGGACCGGCGACAACGGCGATCCGGACAACTTCCTCTACGTGCTGCTCGGCTGCGCCGCCGCCCACGACGGCACCAACCGGGCGCGCTGGTGCTACCAGCCGTTCGACGATCTCCTGGTCAAGGCCAAGCGAGACCAGCGACGTCGCCGAGCGCACGAAGCTGTACGAGCAGGCCCAGGTGATCTTCAAGGAGGAGGCGCCCTGGGTCACGATCGCCCACTCGATCGTCTACGTGCCGTTGCGCAAGGAGGTCGTCGGCTACAAGATCGACCCCCTCGGCATCCACATCTTCTACGGCGTCGACCTCAAGAGCTGAGGTCGACAGCTGCATTCGTGGCGGGGGCGACCGTTGCGGTCGCCCCCGTACTTGCGAGCCGGGCCATCACGACCGGTCGGGTTGCGGAGCTTGACGGACGCTGGCGCGCTCAGTGATATCATGGGCGATCAAACACGGAGCCCCCATGGCCAGGCTGGTGACGCTGCGGGCGACCGGAACGAGCCCTTTCCCGACTGGTTCATCCGCATCACGCGGCCAGGAGTCGATCTCGACCCGGCAATCGACGAGAACCGCACCCCGCACGAGGGTGTGGAGCTTTGATCCTGCTCGACACCAACGTCCTGTCGGAGCTCGTCAAGCCCCCTCGAGAATCAACCCCTGGCAAGGCGAGGGCTAAGCCAGCAGGCGCTCCTTCGCCCGGTTCCAGCAGCTCGTCCTGTTGCCCAATCGATTCTCGGGGAGGAGGCCATGAGTGGGAAGGAACTCGAGGGCAGGACGGTGCTGGTGACCGGCGGCGCGCGCGGCATCGGCCGGGCGATCTGCGTGCGACTCGCTCAAGAAGGCGCGAGGGTCGCGATCAACTTCGCCGGCAACGAAGCCGCCGCGCAGGAGGCGCAGCGCCTGGTGCAGGCCGAAGGTGCGGAATGTCTGACCGTGCAGGCCGACGTCTCCGATCCTGAGGCCGTTGCGGCGATGGTGGTCAAGACCGAAGAAGCCCTCGGCCCGATCGATCTGCTGGTGTGCAGCGCCGGCATCGCGCCGAGCGAGCAACGCGGCGCGGTGCCCTTCGAGACCTGGCGCCGGATCATGGCGGTCAACCTGGATGGCACGTTCCTGCCGATCATGGCCGTGAAGGACGGCATGATCGCGCGCGGCTACGGCCGGATCGTCTGCTTCGCCTCGATCGCCGGGCTCCGGCCGCGGCCGAGCATGCTCGCCTACGGCACCTCGAAGGCCGCGGTCATCGCCTTCGCGCGCAGCTGCTCCGAGGCGTTCGCGCCGGCCATCCGGATCAACTGCATCGCGCCCGGACTGATCGACACCGAGATGCCGGCGACCTCACTCGATGAATCGACGCGGCGGCGGATGATCGAGGCGACCCCCTTGAAGCGGATGGGCCGCCCCGAGGAGATGGCGGAGACCGCGCTGTTCCTGCTCTCCGAGCGCTCGAGCTTCACTACGGGCCAAGTCTATGTCGCCGACGGCGGCCGGGTCACTCTGCCGTGACGATCTCGCCGTGAGCGCATGAAACAACAGCCGGCAGTTCCCTCTGGATATCAGAGCGTAAGGTCACTTGGCGGGCGCGGCCTCGCCGCTTGGCGTGCTGAGGCCCCAGGCCTTGTTCCGCACCTCTTTGTAGTGACGCTCGGCATCGTAGTAAGGCACGTCGAGGTGCAGGTCGCGCGCAGTCAGGCGACCCATTGCCGCCAGCACCTGGTACGCGGCCACCCTGGCATCACGGTTGGCTCCGATCAGGCTCACCTGGGCGTTGAGCAGCTCGAGTTCGGCATTGAGAACGTCGAAGTAGGCGAGAAGGCCGAGACCCTGCTCGCGCCGAAGGCCCTCGACTACCCGGCTGGCGGCGTTCACCTGAACCTGGAAGGACTCGACGTTGCTCCGCGCCGTGGCCAGCGCCTGCCAGACGGTCAGCGCCTGCTGTCTCGCCGAGCGGCGCGCGGCTTCAACTTCCTGTTCGCGCTGCGTCCGCAGCTCTTTGCTGGCGCGAACCTCGGAGTGCGCCAGGCCGCCCTGATAGAGAGGGATTTTGACCTCGCCGATGATGGCACTATCGCTTCGTCTGGAGATCGCCCCGCAGATCGACCTCCGGCAGCAACGCGCCGTAGGCGGCATCGACGCCCGACTTGGCTGCGCTCGCCGCAGACACCGCAGCGAGCACGGCCGGGTTGCCGGGCGACAATGCCTCGATCTCATCGAGGCTCTGTGGCACGCCCGGCACCGGATCGGGCATGGTCAGGCCTTGCGGGACTTCCCCGATCACCTCGACGAAGACCTCACGCGCCGTGGCCAGAGCACCTTCGGCCTGACGTCGCTGAGCCGTGGCGCCGGCGAGCCGGGCCTCGGTCCGCGTGACTGCGGGTTGCGTCAGCTCGCCTGCGGCGAAGCGGCGCCGCGCCGACGCCACCTCCTTTTGCAGAATTTGTTCGTAGGCGGTGTTGAGCTCGAGCAAGCGTTCGTCGCGCACGACGTCGATGTAGGCGGTCGCCGCGCGCAGCAGCGTGTCCTGCTCGGCCCCGAGCAGCTGCGCCCGCTGTGCCCGGACCAGATTCTCGGCCTGCTCGACCCGCGGCGACGTACGACCTCGATAGATCGGTTGCACGACGCGAAGATCGGCGGTCCCCAGCGGTCCGGAGATGGACTGCCCGCCGCCCCCCGAGACCTCGACCGTCGGCCGCCAGTCGGACAAAGCCTGCGGCACCTGTTCGTCGGTCTGGCGCAGTTGAGCGCGCGCCGCGAGCAGGGTCGGATTGCCCTGATACGCCTCGCCAGAGCTTCCTCGAGCGTCAGGCCGAACGCGGCACAGGTCGCCCAGCCAGAAGCCACCGCCACGACGATCAGCGGGCCGAGGCGGCAGAGGCAGGCTCGCGGCCATCTCGTCGTCGCCCTGATGGCGCGATCCTCCCCGCGCGGCCTGCGCCCGCGGCGAGCGTCGACCTGGGCACGCTGAAACACCTCCCCGTCCCGGCGTCGGCCCCGCTCCAGAGCGGGGCTTCTGGTCAGTCGTGGCGAAGCGCCTCGATTGGATCGAGACCTGCGGCCCGGCGCGCCGGATAGTAGCCGAACGCACCGCCGATCGCGACGCCGAACCCGACGGCCAGCGCCACCACCTGTAGACTGATCACCCACGGCCAATGGGCAAGCGCAGCAATCGCCCCGGCGCCGGCGATGCCCAGCAGCACGCCGAGCAGACCACCGATCCCGGAAAGGGTCGCCGCCTCGACCAGGAACTGTGTCAGGATGTCGCGCTGCCGCGCCCCCACGGCCATCCGGATGCCGATCTCGCGCGTGCGTTCGATCACCGACACCAGCATGATGTTCATGATGCCGATGCCGCCGACCACGAGCGACACCGAGGCGATGGCAGCAACCACGAGAGCCAGGCACGCGCGGCCGACTCCTTGATCGCGAGGACCTCCTCGAGGTTCCTGATCGAGAAATCGTCATCCTGATGCGGCTGCAGGTGGTGACGCTCGCGCAGCAGGGCGCTGATTTCCTTCTCTGCGTCCGCCATCTCTGCCCTCGGCCGCCTTGACCAGCATCGTGTCGATGCTGCGTGACCTCGAGCCGCTGCCGCCGATCAAGCGCCGCTGCACGGTCCGAATGGGCGGCACACGACCAGGTCGTCCTGGTCCTTGCCGAGGTCTTCTTGCCCTTGGCCGAGAGAACGCCGATCACCGTGAAGGGTATTTGCGGCACGCGGATTTGCGCGCCGAGGGGCCTGCATCGCCGAAGAGGGCGCGCGCTACGGTTTCGCCGAGGAGCACGACCTTGGCCCCGCGTTTCCGCCTCGCGAAATCCCGGCCCATCGCGACGTCCAGTCCCGAGCGCGCAGATAGCCCGGGTCCCGACCGCCTACAGCGTCGTCGGTGCTGTTGCGGTCACCGTGCACGACCTGACGCCGGGCTGAACCGTGGGCGCGGCGAGCTCAACGCCGCCGATCTGCGGGCGATCGTGTCGGCGTCACTCTCGTGAGAGGACGCGGCCGGGCCGACGGCGCCCGCCGCCGAGCTGCGTGCCCGGCTCGAGCGATGAGCAGGTTCGAGCCGAGGCTGCGGATCTTGTCGATGACGACCTCGCGCGCACCCGATCCGATCGTCACGACCATGAATGACCGCGCCGACGCCGATGACGATGCCGAGCGTCGTCAGGGCGCTGCGCAGCGGATTTGCACGGAGCGCTTCGCATCCGAGCCGCAGCGCTTCGAGATAACTCATGCCATTGCGGCCACCGGCAGGGCATCGAGCACCGATCGGGTATCGAGCGCGCTCGCCTGCATCCGATCATCGACCACCCGGCCGTCGCGCAGAGAAATCGATGCGTCGGGCGAAGCCGGCGATATCCGCATCATGGGTGACGAGCACGATCGTGATGCCGGTCCGGTTCAAGCTTCTCGAGCAGGCCCAGGACCTCAAGGCCGGTCTTGGTGTCGAGCGTGCCGGTCGGCTCGTCGGCCAGAATCAGAACGGGGTGATTGACCAGGGCGCGCGCGATCGCGACGCGCTGCTGCTGCCCCCCGGACAGCTGGCTCGGCAAGTGGTGGCCGCGATCGCCGAGCCCGACCGCCGCCAGGACGGCAGCGGCGCGCTCCGCCCGCACCCGTGGCGGCACGCCGCCATAGATGAGCGGCAGTTCGACGTTGGCGAGCGCAGTCGCACGCGGCAGCAGGTTGTACTGTTGAAAGCAGAAGCCGATCTTGCGGTTGCGCAAAGCGGCAAGCTGGTCCGGCGGGAGGGTCGACACGTCGACGCCGTCGAACCGATAGGTTCCCGCCGAGGGCGTGTCCAGGCAGCCGATCTGGTTCATCAAGGTCGACTTGCCCGATCCCGACCGCCCCATGACGGCGACGAATTCGCCGCGCCCGACGGTGATCGAGATGTCCGACAGCGCCGGCACCAAGACCGCGCCGAGCCGGTACTCTTTCGATAAGCCCAGGGTCTCGATGAGGGCCCCGGTCATCTCAGAATCTCAACGGCCCGATATGCGCCTGCCTGCTCGGCGGTTCAGCCAGGCCGACGATGACCTCCTGGTCCGGAGCGAGCCTGCCCCCCAGCACCTCCGTGTAGACGCCATCGCTGATCCCCGTCTGGATCGGAAAGGCATGCGGCCGTCCATCCGGCCCGATCCGCCAGACCTGCGCCCTTGACCCTTCCTCGGCGCTGGCCGGTGCGGTAGCGGCGCTCTCAGAGCCCGAATCCTCCGGTTTGAATTGCAGGGCCGCGTTGGGCACCTTCAGGACGTTGTCACGCTGGCTGACGATGATCCGGACATTCGCCGTCATGCCAGGCAGCAGTTTCCGCTCGGCGTTGTCGGCCGAGATGACGACCTCGTAGGTCACGATGGTCTGCTGCGTCTGCGGCATCGTGCGGATCGCCACGACCTCGCCCGAGAATGTCTGACCGGGGAAGGAATCAAAGGTAAAAGATGCCGCCTGGTGGATCGCCACGCGCCCGATGTCGGCTTCGTCAACGTTGGCATGGAGCTGAACCCGCCGGAGATCCTCCGCGATCGTGAACAGCGCCGGGCCCTGCACGCTGGCCCCTACGGACTGACCCACGACGATGTTCCGATCGATCACGATGCCGTCAATCGGCGAACGGATCAGGGTATGGTCCAGATCGAGCTGGACCTGGTGAACGGCCGCTTCGCGCGCAACGACGGTTGCAAGGGCATTGTTCAGTTGGGCCTGAGCGACTTCGGCATCCGCCTCGGCAGCGGTGGCCCCGGCGTCAGCGGCGCTGGCGTGCGCCTTGGCCGCCGTCAGTGCGGCGGTCGCGATGTCGTCGGCGGTCTTGGCTCGTTCCGTGTCGGCCTTGGCCGCATCGCCAGTCACGCTCAGCTCCCGCTTGCGCTTGTAGTCACGTTCGGCATCGACGAGCGTGAGTTCGGCGTGCTGAACGTCTGCCTGCGCGCTGAGCTGGGACGCATGCGCGTTCTCGATCCCGCTCTCGGCGCGTTTCAGCTGGCCGCGCGCGATCTCGACTGCGCTCCGCGCCACGTTGAGATCGGCCTGCGCCTGATCGAGACGCGCCGCGACGACCGCGGGATCGAGTTCGCGCCAGCACCTGGCCGGCCTTGACGGCGCTGTCGAAGTCGACCAGCACCTCGGTCACCTGTCCCGCCGTCTGCGACGTTACCGCCACTGATTCACTGGGCTTGACCGTGCCCGAGGCGCTGATGGCATTGACGACGGGACCGGTCTCGACCTTCTCGAGACGGTAGCTGAACCGGGGCGCCTCACGCCCGAAGAGGTAGTGAGCTCCCGCGAGACCAAGCGTGCCCAGCACGACCATAGCAAGAACGAAGCGCGACATGATGCATGAGATGGTGCGTCGGATGATCTCCGGCGACAACTGCGACAATGTCATCTCGTCCCGGATCTTCGAATTCCCAGCCGGCGCCGATCCAGATCGCGGACGGCCCATGCAGGGACCAGCTCTCGCGGAAGAACGCGACCACTTGCGGTGTTTGCCGGATGAGCGGATAGTGAAGCGCGCCAACGCGCCCGCTGGCTGTTTTGGACCGGCGCAAGAAGCGGATGGAGTGGAACGACATCGTGGCCGCAGGCGTCGACGAGCAGAATCCGCGCGGCGTGCTGCGCCCGCGATCGAATTGATCGGCCGCGATGTTGGATCGTGAGCGCAGCCAACCGCGCTTTGCCAGGTTCGCCGCCGCCATGGACGCGGCCCGCGCCGCGGGCGCGCCCGGACTCGCTCTCCACCGTGACGATGCGGACACCCCGGCCCTGCCGGCAGCCAGCGGCCCTCAACTGCTGCGGCCTGTGCGGCCTGCGGCGGTGCGCTGGCGGTCGGAGCGCACGCGAGGGCGGCCGGTCATGGGATGGCTCGGCATCGGCAGCTTCGCGCTGCTTCTTGGTATCCTGTTCGTGAGTTTGCAGCCGACCGGAGCCGAGATCGAGTGGCCGTTCGGTAAGTGGTTTGGCTCGAATTCGAGCGACGACACCGCCGCCAGCCGGCCGCGAACCGATCAAGCTGCCGCAGTCATCCCGGAACCACGGCTACAGGTGGATGGCCTGCCGCTCCGCTCGCCGCAGCACATGGATGACCTGCCGCCCCCCTCCGAGCCAATACCGCCGGCAGAGGAGGAGAAATCGCTGGCGCCCTTTCAGCTGAGCCTGGCCGGGCGCTCGGAGCCGGCGGGCTATAAAGCCGAAGCGGGAGGTGCGAAGGCGCGAGCCGCGAAAGCTCCAACCCCGAAAGTTCCGCCGCTGCCCGAGCTCAAACCCGCGGCTCCGAACCGATAGCACGCCCCAGCTTTCGGCGGCGGTCGTCCCGATTCGTCCGGGCCGCTGCGGCGGCATCCTGATCCGGGGAGCGGTGTCTTCCTAGCGGTCGGGCGCTCAGGCCCGAGCCGGTTGGTTGGCAGCTTGCAGCGGACTAGGTTACAAGAGGATTTGAGCTGGCGTCTGCCGTCGAGGTCCTACGGGCCGCGGCCATCAATCGCTTGGCCGAGGCGGCGGAAGCGAGACGGTCGAGGAATCGTCACCAGCGTCCGTGGCGCGGCCAGCTCTCGCGTTTTTCGCTGAATGAGACGGTCATGACCGGTGCCATCAACTTCACGCTCGACGGCCGCGAGGTCGAAGCCGCGCCCGGCGAGACCATCTGGCAGGTGGCCGAGCGCCAGGGCACCCTGATCCCGCATCTTTGCTGGCTGCCTGAGCCCGGCTACCGGGCCGACGGCAACTGTCGCGCCTGCATGGTCGAGATCGAGGGCGAGCGGGTACTCGCTGCGTCCTGCATCAGGAAACCCACGGCCGGGATGAAGGTGGTCACCGCCTCGGAGCGGGCGCGGACCGCGCGCCGCATGGTCATGGAGTTGCTCCTCGCCGACCAGCCGGCGCGGGCGCAGGCGCACCATCCGGACTCGCGCCTGTGGCAATGGGCCGAGCGGATGGGCGTGCACGAAAGCCGCTTTCCCGAGCGTGGGGCGCCGACCCGCCGACCTGAGCCATCCTGCGATGGCGGTCAACCTCGATGCCTGCATCCACTGCAACCTCTGCGTGCGCGCCTGCCGCGAGGTCCAGGTCAACGACGTCATCGGCATGGCCTACCGCAACATCGGCTCGAAGATCGTGTTCGACATGGACGACCCGATGGGGCCTCGACCTGCGTCGCCTGCGGCGAGTGCGTCCAGGCCTGCCCGACCGGGGCGTTGATGCCGGCCACCGTCGTCGATGAGCGTGGCATCGGCCATCCCGAGGTCGACCGCCGGGTCGCGAGCATCTGTCCCTATTGCGGCGTCGGCTGCCAGATCACCTATCATGTCAAGGACGATCGGATCCGCTACGTCACCGGACGCCAGGGTCCGGCCAACGAGAACCGGCTCTGCGTCAAGGGGCGCTTCGGCTTTGACTACATCGCGCACCCGCACCGCCTGACCCGGCCGCTGATCCGCCGGGACGGCGTACCCAAGGTGGTCGACGACGACCATCGACCCGGCCAACCCGCTCGACGCACTTTCGCGAGGCGAGCTGGGACGAGGCGCTGGACCTCGCCGCCAAGGGTCTGCGCGCGATCCGCGACGGCCACGGACCCAAGGCGCTGGCAGGCTTCGGCTCGGCCAAGGGCTCGAACGAGGAGGCTTACCTGTTCCAGAAGCTGATCCGGACCGGCTTCGGCTCGAACAACGTCGATCACTGCACGCGGCTCTGCCACGCGTCCTCGGTCGCGGCGCTGCTCGAGAACATCGGCTCGGGCGCGGTCACCGCACCGTTCACCGCGGTCAAGGACGCCGAGGTGATCATCGTCATCGGCGCCAATCCGACCGAGAACCACCCGGTCGCCGCGACCTACTTCAAGCAGGCGGCCAAGCGGGGCAAGACCCTGATCGTGATGGACCCGCGCGGCCAGGCGCTGAAGCGCCACGCCACCCACATGCTGCAGTTCCAGCCCGGCACCGACGTCGCGCTCCTGAACGCGCTCATGCACGTGATCGTCGAGGAAGGGCTGTACGATCGCCAGTACATCCAGGCGCACACCGAGGGCTTCGAGCGCGCTGCAGCAGCATCTCGCGGCATTCCCGCCCGAGAAGATGGCCGCGCTCTGCGGCATCGACGCCGCGACGCTCCGCGACGTCGCGCGGACCTTCGCGAGTGCCCAGCGCGGCGATCGTCTTCTGGGGCATGGGCATCTCGCAGCACGTCCACGGCACCGACAACGCGCGCTGCCTGATCTCGCTGGCCCTGATGTGCGGCCACGTCGGCCGGCCGGGCACCGGCCTGCATCCGCTGCGCGGTCAGAACAACGTCCAGGGCGCCTCCGACGCCGGCCTGATCCCGATGGTCTTCCCTGACTACGGCCGGGTCGACGACGACGAGATTCGCGCAGCGCTTCGAGGAGCTCTGGGGGACACCGAGCTCGACCCCGAGCCCGGGCCTCACCGTGGTCGAGATCGTCAACGCGATCCACGCCGGCGCAGATCCGGGGCATGTACATCATGGGCGAGAACCCGGCGATGTCCGACCCCGACGTCCAGCACGCCCGCGCGGCGCTCGCGAAGCTCGAGCACCTGGTCGTGCAGGATATGTTCCTGACCGAGACCGCCAACTTCGCCGACGTGATCCTGCCGGCCTCGGCCTGGCCGGAGAAGAACGGCACGGTCACCAACACCAACCGCCAGGTGCAGATGGGCCGCAAGGCGGTGCCGCTGCCGGGCGAGGCGCGCCAGGACTGGTGGATCATCCAGGAGATCGCGCGCCGGATCGGCCTCGGACTGGAACTACGGCCACCCGCGCGAGGTCTTCGCCGAGATGAAGCCAGGCGATGCCGTCCCTCGACCACATCACCTGGGACCGGCTGGCACGCCGAGAGCTCGGTCACCTATCCGTGCGACGCCGCCGGACCAGCCGGGCCACGACGTGGTGTTCGGCGACGGCTTCCCGACCGGCGCGGCCGGGCCGGTTCGCGCCGGCCGAGGTGCTGCCGCCGGACGAGCTGCCCGACGCGACTACCCGATGATCCTGACCACCGGCCGGCAGCTCGAGCACTGGCATACCGGCGCGATGACCCGCCGCGCGACCGTGCTCGACGCGCTGGAGCCGGAGGCGATCGGCTAGCTCCATCCGCGCGACCTGCGCCGGCTGGGCGTCGCGCCCGGGCGAGCCGGTCCGCGTGACCACCCGGCGCGGCGCGATCGCGCTGAAGGCGCGCGCCGACCGCGCGGTCGCCAGGACATGGTCTTCATCCCCTTCGGCTACGTCGAGGCGGCGGCCAACATCCTGACCAACCCGCAGCTCGACCCCTTCGGCAAGATCCCCGAGTTCAAGTTCTGCGCCGCCCGGGTCGAGAAGGCCCGCGCTGCGCAGGCGGCGGAGTAGCACGTTCCGCAGCTGCCGGGGCGGAAATTTGTTTTCCTGGATCTCAACTTCTGGTAGAGCCAACCTCGCAACAGAGGCGAGGTCGCAATGGTCCTCTGTCGGATCGCCGGGCCGTTCCTGGCCATGGCGCTGTTCATCAGGCTGCTCGCGTTCGAGGCGAATGTGACCACCGGGACCGTGAACGCGTTAGCCGGGATCGGCAACGACGCTCGGTCCTTGCAGATTACGGTACCGGTCCAGCCCGGCGACAGCGGCGGCCCGCTGCTCGATCTCGAAGGCCGGGTCGTCGGTGTGGTGGTCGGCAAGCTCGACACGCTCAAGGTTGCCAGCGTCACAGGCGATATCCCGCAGAACGTCAACTTTGCCATTAAGGCGAGCGTCTGGATGCCAACGGGGTCGCGGTGGCGCGTCGCGACCTGCTTGCCGAGTACCCCTATCCGATCCAACTCAGTCCGGCGGCCGTCGGCGCCGACGCCAAGGCCTTTACGGTTCTTGTCGAATGTTCGAAATAGGCGTGACGTCGCCTCTTGCGATTCGAATGCGCGCAAGGAACGCCACCGCCATGAATGTTCCGATTCCACCCGAGTTCGAAGCTTTCGCCCGCACCGAAGTCCCGGCGGACCGATACGCATCGGAAGCGGAGGTCGTGGCGGCGGCGCTGAAGCAGTATCTGGCGGACCGTGAGGCCTTGCTGGCGTTGCTTGACCCGGCCATCGACCAGCTCGACCGCGGCGAAGGGCGCCCGTTCGATGCCGCGGATACCAAGCGGCGCGGCCGGGAACGGCGCCGAAGCGCGAGCGCATGCCCCGAATAGTCGTCTCGCCGCTCGCTCAAGCCGATATCGACGAGATCTGGGACTCCATCGCACGCGACAGCATCCGCAACGCCTCGCTTCGTCGACCGGATCGAGCAGCGGTTCGGATTGCTCGCAGCGAACCCTCGCCTGGGTATTGCGCGTGACGACGTTCGGCCCGGCCTGAGGCGCTTTGGCTACGCCCGCTACCTGATCTACTATCGACTCATCCGGGACGGGATCGAAATCGTCCGTGTGGTGCACGGGCAAGGAATCAGAGGGCTCTTTGGCGCCGCTAGCGATCGGCTGGAGCTCCGCTTTGGAGCCGCGCGTTCGAGAGTGGTCCTTGAGGATAGAGGCGGGATGCGAAGCCGAAGCTTGGCGAATGAGACCGCGGTAGCCGAAGAACCGCCGTCGCTGTACGACCGGGACTTCGCTCTCTGGGTCGGAGCGCAGGTCGCGGCGATCCGAGCGGGAGACGTGGCGACGCTCGATGCCGAGAACCTGGTCGAGGAGCTCGAGGGCTTGACCAAGCGCGACGAGCGGACCTTGGGGTCGCAGCTCAAGCGCGTCATGGTGCACATGCTCAAGCAGCGGTATCAGCCCGAACGGGCAAGCCGGAGCTGGGAGGACCCGATCGCGAACGGCCGTGAGGAGATCGCCGATATCCTGGACCAAAGCCCGAGCTTACGCCGAACATTGCCGGGGCTGATGACAAAGAACTATCCGCGGGCGGTCGCCCAGGCGGCGCCGACACCCGGCTGCGCAATCGGCGCCTTCCCGGACCAGCCGCCGTTCACGCTTGCCGAAGTGCTCGGCGAGGAACGTTAGCGCGTTCCAGCGGCGCCGGCGGTCGACCGGCGCGTCATCGGGTCAAAAGCCGCTGCGACCCTTTCCTGTCGGGGGCGTGACCAAAACGTCACACACGCTCAATAATTTAGCCTCGAAACCTGAGACATTTGCTCGACAATTTGCCAGACCGGCGACGTCGTGCCAGGGTGGGCAAGCTGTGGATGTTTCTGTGGGCAAGTCTGTGGACAATGCAGACTGGCCGATGGCGGCGCCGTCGGCCGGTCCTCCGCGGAGGGCACGATGGACCCGGCCAGAGTCAAGGCGTGGCAACGCTTTCGCGATCAGGTTCTGCGCCCCACGGAGTGGCCGCGCGGGCTGTGGTTCACGGCGGTCGAGGACGGGCTGCAGGCAGCGCTCGGCGCCGAGTCGCGTCTGCTCGCCGACTATCGGCAGGACGTCGCCGAGCTGCTCGACATCGAACGCGCCGCGAGCGGCTCCTACCGTGACGAGAAGCGCATCGGCCAGCTCGAGGCGCAGATCAAGCAGATCATCGACCTGACCGACCAGAGGATGACTTCTGGGGGCGACCGCGGCACGCTGCCGGGGCCCGAGGAGGCGGCCCGGCGACGCTCGATCGCCGTACCCGTGCCGGTCGGCCCGGCGGGCGCACTGATCCTGGGCTTGCTCCTGATCCTGGCCGGTGCCGGCGGCACGACCGCCTACTACGAGTTCCGCCTCGCGGCGCAGACGGAGCGCCAGGCAGCGCGCATGACCGACATCCTCGATCAACGCGTTGCCGATCGTCGGGCCGAGCTCGATCAGCGCCTGCGCGTAGCCGGCCAACTGAACCAGCGCATCGCGGCCCTCCAGAGCGCCCTCGGCGATCATGTCGACCAGTTCAACGCCACCATGGCCGAGTCGGTCCGTTCGGTGCTGGCGCTCGGTGACAACGCAATTGCCGAGCTCGAGCGTCGGCTGGAGGCGAAGGACGGCAGCGTCGTTCAGGCGCTCGGCCGCCTCGAGGCACGCCTCGATCAGCTCGGCGCAGGCGTCGCGGCGCTCGAGCAGCGGCTGCCGGCGATGAGCGAGCAGTTCGAGCGCGTGGCCTCCGAAATGCAGCAGGCGCAAGTGAAGATCCAGGGCACCGCCAAACAGATCGATGCCCTGCAGAGTGCCGGGCCGGCGATGAGCAAGTGGCTGGACGGTCAGCGCGAGGGGCTGCAGCAGGAGATCGAGACGCGCCAGGCGGCGCTGGGCACGATCTCATCCGAAATGACCGACCTCAAGGGTGAGGTCGACCAGTCGCGCGGCCGCCTGGTCGAGTTCGATCGGTCGCTGGATCAGAGCCTGGAGCAGGCGCGGCTCGATGGCGAGGCGCTGAAGAAGACCGTGCATGACATGCGCGCGACCGGGCAGGAGCTCGATGAGCTGATGGCGGGTGCCCAGGCCAAGGTCGAGGCGGCGCATCAGGAAATGGGAAAGAAAATCGATCAGATACTCTCCGACCTTGCCGAAAAGGCCGATCTGGCGGCGTCGCGCGGGCAGGACGCGATCGAGCGGGCGCGGGCCGAAATTTCCCGCAAAGCCGACGCGGAGAGTCGACAGACGCTCGAGGTTCTGGTCCGTGCCCGCGACGAGCGCCTGGCGCAGCTCACCAAGCTCAGCGCGGACACGCAGGCCGAGATCGAGCGGACCGGGGCCGGGCTGGTCGCCGGCTGGCAGCGTATGGATCAGACCGTGGCCGCTCGGCAAGGCGCGGTTCTGAGCCAGCTGGACGGCTACGCTTCGACGATCGAAGCCCAGGTCCGCCAGCTCCTCGACGCGCTCGACGTCTCCCTCGCCCGTACCGGCGGCTGAGCTTACCCTGGCCCGCGCGCGCCAAGGGGGTGTCGGGCGCGCTCGCCCCGGGCCCCGCTTGACCCGGCGCCGCGGCGCGGCCCACACTATGCGGGCTATGAACGAGTTCCTGCTAAGCCCGCGGCCGGACGACCCGCGGCTCACCCAGACAGTCGCGGGCGTCGATCAGGAGGGCCAGCCGATCGAGACCGCGGTGGTCTACGAGCGGCCGCTGACCCTGTTCCTGAACGGCCAGGAGATCGTCACCATGATGACGATCGGCGACTTCCCCGACTATCTCGCGGTCGGCTACCTGCTCAATCAGAACATGCTCCGGCAGGATGACGAGATCACCGGCATCGAGTTCGACCCGGAGCTCGACGTCGTCGTCGTGCGGACCCGGCGCGAGACCGACTACGAGGACAAGCTGAAGAAGAAGGTGCGAACCTCGGGCTGCGCCCAGGGCACCGTGTTCGGCGACCTCATGGAGCGCTTCGAGCAGGTCCGGCTGCCCGCGGATGCGGCGCTCCGGACCTCCTGGCTCTACGCGCTCACCAGAAAGATCAACACCGTGCCCAGCCTCTACCTCAAGGCGGGCGCGATCCACGGCTGCGTCCTCTGCGAGGCCGACCGACCGCTGCTCTACATGGAGGACGTCGGCCGGCACAACGCGGTCGACAAGATCGCCGGCTACATGTTCCTGAACGGCATCGGCCCGGAGCGGAAGATCTTCTACACCACGGGGCGGCTCACCAGCGAGATGGTGATCAAGACCGTGCAGATGCAGATCCCGATCCTGATCTCGCGCTCGGGCTTCACCGCCTGGGGGGTCGAGCTCGCGCGGCAGGCCAACCTCACCCTGATCGGCCGGGCGAGGGGCAAGCGGTTCATCGCGCTCGCGGGCGAGAGCCGCATCGTCTTCGACGCCGATCCGCACTACGTACCCGAAGAAGTCCCGCCGCCTGCAGCGCAAGGCCTCGTTCGAAGACGACGCCGCTTAGTCCGTCGGGCGTCTTGGCTCGCTCTGGGCGGCAGCGCCGGCTCAGCAGATGTGATTGTTTGGCAACGTGGTGGAGCTTCGACTTTGGGATCTTCAGGCGTGCGGGTCAGCGCGGCGACGGCCAGAACCACCGAACGCTCCGGCATGCCCTCGAGACCGCATCTGACAACACGCCTTGTTGGTGCCTGGTGCGGTCTAGTCTGGTTCTTGATCCTGACCGTCGCAGTATACGCCCTTGCCAGTGGATATTCGCTCACGTCCCCGCCCTTAGTGATCTTGCTTGGGATCTTCGTAGTCTTCTCAATTTTGGCCGTGCGTGCAGCGACCCGAGTGTTCGCGTGCCTTGCTCTGACGACGCTTGTCGTCCCCGTCTATCTGTTCGAGACCTACATGAGGTTCGAGGCCTACCTTGAGACGACCAGTCACAGCAACATTGCGCATGTCGCCAAGCTCAGACAGCAAGGTCTCGCAGCCTACCCTGCCGTGTTTCCGAGCGGGTTTCTCGATCTTAGGCAGAAAGCTGGCGAAGAAAGTCGGAGCCCGATCGTGATCGAAGGTCGGGAAATTCTACCGCTCGCAGGCATACCGAACGTCCTGACGTCATACTGCCGTGCGCATGATCGGGATCGGAGCTGGGTCACGTATCACAGCGACCGCTTTGGGTTCCGGAATCCAGTGGTTGGCCGGGCCGAGGGCAAGCCCGAATTCGCCCTGCTCGGCGATTCATTCGCGCAAGGTTACTGTGTCCATGATGCGTTCACCTACGCCGCACAGATATCGGTATTGGGTCCGACGGCAAGCTACGGGATGAACGGAACTTCCGTCCTCACGCAACTGGCAATCTACCGCGAATATGTCAGATCCCTGAGACCCCGCCACATCATCTGGTTTTTCTATGAAGGCAACGACCTGACAGACTATCTTGCCGAGCGTGCCTCGCCGTTACTGCGAGCGTATCTCGATCCCGGGCACGTCCAAAACTTGGTGACGATGAACGGATCTATTTCCGTAGCCCTGAAGCAATTCATCGACCAACAGCTGGCATCGGAGGACGTCGCCACCCTCGCCCACGATCAGGACGCGGGCCGCAACTCCCCTCATGAGCTGCTCGATTTCCTGCTGTTGCGGCGAACGGGGGATGTCCTCCGGCACCTGGGGGAACCGCGGGACCCGTTCACGATGCCGACGCTACCGGAACCGCAGTGGCGGGAGATCACCGATATTTGGCGTGAGGTCATCGAGACTCAGCGCGGGCAAGGCGGGCAGATCACCTTCGTGTACATTCCTGCGCATTGGCGTTTCCTGGCAAAGGATCAGGCGCCGTTTCAAGCTCTCGAACGGAAGGTCGTGACCCTGTGGTCAGGGCTGGGCGTGGACTACGTGTCACTAACCGAGCCGGTTGAAGCCACGCGAAATCCTCTTGCCTACTACCGTAGTCTGCACTTCAACGAGCAAGGCTACCGGCTGACGGCCGAGGCAATCGTCGAGCATCTGCGCCGCTCGGCGGGCGGATGAGCTTTGGCCGACGTGAGACAGGGGCAGGCGATCCATTGCCCCTTCCCGGCGAGAGCCGCATCGTGTTCGACGCCGATCCGCACTACGTGGCCGAAGAGTCCCGCCGCCTGCAGCGCAAGGCCTCGCTCGAAGACGACGCCGCGTGAAAAATTTGTGAAGCCGTTCACTGCGCGCTCATTCTGAAACCCGATAATAGGCTCCAGGGCGTCCGGGCGACGCGTGGCCGAGACCCGAGCACCGCAACTCGGGCAGGGCGTCTCGCTGGGCGGGGATTGGGCGATGAGCGGCGTCAACGCTGGTGCGGTGGCGGGTCTTCTGAAGACCGGTGACATCCTGCTGTTTGGCCGTCGGGGGCTGGTCCCCGGTCTGATCAATTGGTTCCACCGCAGCCCCTGGACGCACGTCGGCCTTGTGCTGCGCCGGCCCGACGACCCCGAACCCCTGCTCTGGGAAGCGCGCGGCGATGGTCCGCGCCGGGGCACTGTCGTGGTCCGGCTGGCGGCCCGGATCGCGGACTTTCCCGGCAAGATCAGCGCGCGTTGCCTGAACCGCGCGCTCAGCGCCACCGAATGCGCACGGCTGGAGGCGTTGCGCCTTGAGCTTGCGGGCCGCGCGCCGGCGCGCGGCCTGCTCGACCTGATCGGCGCGGGCGACGACGGCTGGCTCGGCGCCAAGCCCGAGCACCTCGGCTGCCCGACGGATGGCGAGCTGGTCGCCGAGGCATATCAGCGTCTCGGCCTGCTCGATGACGTCGAGCGCGGCGGCCGGGCGCCGAGCCGCTACCGACCGGACCAGTTTGCCGAAGGCTACGGCCTCGAGCTCAAGAACGGCTACGCGCTGGGCTCCGAGATCGTGCTCCATGACGCCGACGGCGCCGGCGGCTGGCCCGCCGTCAGCCCCCAGATCGCCTGAGCATGGTCAATCCCGGCTCGATGCGCCATGTATCCTCCGTCCGCGGTAGAGACGGAGAGAGTTCATGGCGGCAGCGAGCGAGACGGGGCCGCCCGCGGTGCTCGGGGTGCTGCTCGCCGGCGGTCAGGCACGGCGCATGGGCGGAGGCGACAAGTGCCTGCGCCTGCTCGGCGGCCGGACGATCCTGGAGCGGGTGATCGCGCGCGCGCGCCCTCAGGTCGAGGCGCTGCTGCTCAACGCCAATGGTGATCCGAGCCGCTTCGCGCGCTTCGGTCTGCCGGTCGCGACCGACGTGATCGGAGGCTTCGCGGGGCCGCTCGCCGGCGTCCTGACCGGCATGGAGTGGGCGCGCACCCAGCGGCCCGATCTCGCCTGGATCGCGACCATCGCCACCGACACGCCGTTCTTCCCGGCAGACCTCGTCGCGCGCCTGCTGGCCGCGGTCGAGTGGAACCGCGCCGAGCTGGCCTGTGCCCGCTCCAACGGGCAGGCACACCCGGTCTTCGGTCTCTGGCCGGTGCGCCTCGCCGATGAGCTGCGCCACGCCATGACCGAGGAGGACATCCGCAAGGTCGACGTCTGGACCGCCCGCTACCGGCTGGCCCAGGTCGACTTTCCCGGCGAGCCGATCGACCCGTTCTTCAACACCAATCGCCCCGAGGATCTGGCCGAGGCCGAGCGTATGCTGTGACGGGGCAACAGCTAGTCTCCCCAAAGCGGGAGCGCACGCTCGCTGCGCGAGGCCATGGCTGGCTAGCCACGCGCCGCGGCTTCGTTATTGTGGCGGCACCACAGCGCAACCACTGGGACAGGGGTTCAGCCGCCATGATGCTCGCCGAACGCATGCACCGGTTGGGCACCGAGAGCGCTTTCGAAGTGCTCGCCCGCGCTCAGAAGTTGGCCCAGCAGGGCCGCAGCATCATCAATCTCGGCATCGGTCAGCCGGATTTTCCGACGCCTGAGAACGTCGTCGCCGCGGCCCAGAAGGCGCTCGCCGACGGCCACCATGGCTACACACCGGCGAACGGCATCCTGCCGCTGCGCGAGGCGGTCGCCGAGGACATCGCGAAGTGGCGGGGCGTCGAGGTCGATCCGGACCGGATCGTCATCGTGCCGGGCGGCAAGGTCACCATGTACTTCGCGATCACCATGTTCGGCGAGCCCGGCGCCGAGATCATGTACCCGGACCCGGGCTTCCCCATCTACCGCTCGGTGATCGAGTTCTCCGGCGCCAAGGCGGTGCCGATCCCGCTTTACGAGGACAGTGGCTTCTCGTTCTCGGCCGAGGAGGTGCTCTCGAAGATCACGCCACGAACCCGGCTGATCATCATCAACAGCCCGGCCAACCCGACCGGGGGCGTGGTCCCGAAGGACGAGCTCGACCGGCTGGCGGCCGGCCTGGCCCGGTATCCCGAGGTCGTGGTCCTCTCGGACGAGATCTACGCCCGCATGGTCTACGACAACGTCCCGCACGCGAGCATGCTGGTCTATCCCGAGCTCGAGGACCGGCTGATCCTCCTCGACGGCTGGTCCAAGACCTATGCCATGACCGGCTGGCGGCTGGGCTACGCGGTCTGGCCGAAGGACCTGGCCGAGCACGCGACCAGGCTTGCGATCAACATCCACAGCTGCGTCAACGCCGCTACCCAGTGGGCCGGGATCGAGGCGCTCAAGGGGCCGCAGGACCCGGTCGAGCGGATGGTGCGCGCCTTCGACCAGCGCCGGCAGGTGATCATCGAGCGCCTGAACGGCTTGCCCGGCGTGCGCTGCGTGCGCCCCGGCGGCGCGTTCTACGCTTTCCCCAACATCACCGGCACCGGCTTCTCCTCGCGCCAGCTGCAGGACGATCTGTTGAACGAGGTCGGCGTCGCGCTGGTCTCCGGCACCAGCTTCGGCGATCAGGGCGAAGGTTATATCCGCTTCTCCTATGCCAGCTCGATCGCCAACATCGAGGAAGCGATCGAGCGCATCGCCCGTTTTCTGGAACGCTAGCCAATGGTTGGACAATTCGTCATCAACGGGAGAGCTTCCGGTGACCCGCGTCGATTGTACAGTCCACCAGATCATCCTGCGCACGGCTGATCTCCGGAAGCTGGACGAAATCCAGCGGAGACTGCTTTTGACGCTCGGCCACGCGGCCAATGAGATGGCAGCTCTATATCGGGCGACCCACGCAGCCGGGAGCGATGCACATCAGGGCGCGGACCCGATCACTCGGCAGATCGCTCGCGCCCAGACGCTGCTGATGACGCGCATGGCCGCGAGCAAGATGAAGGAGGTCTTCGACATTACGGACGAACCAAAATACGGCAAAATAATCAAAACCGTTTATCCTGAATTCTCAAGAACGGAAACGGACATCAAAAACATAATTGAGAAGCATATTGATCTCAAGACGCTGCGAGATCAATTCGGTTTTCACTATAAATCAAGTCTATATGAAAATATGGATACGATATATTTGCATGGTTCGTCATCCGATGAGACTCACGAATTCGTGTTTGATCATAAAGGCGTCAACAGTTTCTTTGCCATAGCTGAATTCTTCTTTCAAAAGACATTTGCCGAAGCAATGAAGTACGAGGCCGAGCTTTGAAGAATTCGTTAGTAAGAACATTTATGAACTGGCGCACGACACCACGATTGCGCTAGATAAAATCATCATAGCTATTCATCGTTTCATTTTTGCTCTATGTACATCAGTCGGCATTGCTCCGTCCGAGCGACATGAAGCTTCTGTGCCGTTTACTCTGAGGGAGGAGGCTCGGCTGCCGGCCTTCCTGTTATTCGACGAACTTCGCTAACTCCAACGCGGAGCCCAATTTGACCCGCGTTGACGGTCCTTAGCAGCTCGACTAACCTTCCCGGTGGCTGAGGTTCACCATCCTGGCGAACCGGTCTTAGCAAAGAAAGCATCGAGAACCTTTTGTGGGTGCCGCTCTGCGCGCGGCTCATAGCTCCTATGCGTGCAGCGGTCTTTCCGCGGACTGTCCCGCGTCCAGCCGTCGGGGCTAGCCGGAGCCCTGGCACAGCTGATAGGAGCCCGGCATGAGCCGAGCGGGAGATTGCGCATGCACATCGATCTGTCCGGCAAGTCTGCGGTGGTCAGCGGCTCGACCGCCGGGATCGGCTTCGCCATCGCCCAAGGTTTGGCGGCGGCTGGCGCGGACGTGGTGATCAACGGCCGCACGCAAGCCTCGGTCGACAAGGCGGTGGCTGCCCTGAAGATTGCTGCGCCGGGCGTCAGCATTCGCGCCGTGGCAGCCGATCTCGGCAGCGCGGCGGGCTGCGCCGCGCTCATTGAAGCGGAGCCGTCCGCCGACATCCTGGTCAACAACGTCGGCATCTTCGGCCCGCAGGACTTTTTCGACATCCCGGATGCCGAGTGGACCCGCTTCTTCGAGGTCAACGTGATGGCCGGCGTGCGTCTGTCGCGCGCCTACCTGCCGGGCATGCTGAAGCGCGACTGGGGCCGGGTGATCTTCCTGTCGTCGGAGTCGGGGCTCAACATACCGGCCGACATGATCCACTACGGCGTCACCAAGACTGCCGATCTGGCGCTCGCGCGCGGCCTTGCCAAGCGAGCCGCCGGCACGGGCGTCACGGTCAATTCGGTGCTGCCCGGCCCGACCCTGTCGGAGGGCGTGCGGGCGATGCTCAAGGACGCCGCCAGCGCCACCGGCCAGTCGATCGAGGAGGCGGCTGCCGCGTTCATCAGAGCGCACCGGCCGTCCTCGATCATCCAGCGCGCCGCCACGGCCGAGGAGGTCGCGAACCTGGTGGTCTATGTCGCATCGCCCCAGGCTTCCGCCACCACCGGCGCCGCGCTGCGGGTCGACGGCGGCGTGGTCGACACCATCGCCTGATCGGCGCTGCGCAGAGGTCCTACGGCCTTGACGCGCCGGTCGGCGGCGGTATATTCACCCATAGAGGTGAATGATGGCGACCGCAGCGGCAGAGACGCGCCTGGATCAGACGATGGCGGCGCTGGCCGATCCGACGCGGCGCGCCATCCTGCGACGACTCGTGCAGGGCGAGGCGCGGGTCACCGAGCTCGCGCGGCCCTTCGCCATATCGCTCAACTCGGTCTCCAAGCACATCCGCATGCTCGAGCGCGCCCGGCTGGTGCGCCGCCGGCGCGCCGGGCGGGAGCACCTCCTGTCGTTTGATCCCGGGCCGCTCGGCGAGGCGACGGCCTGGATCGACGCCCAACGCGCCTTCTGGAGCGCCCGGCTGGACGCGCTCGAGCGCGAGCTGAACCTGCCCGAAGCAACGCCAGAGCGAGGAGCAAGCGATGAACGACCAGCGACTGTCGGCGATCATGGTTGACGCGGAGCAGGCGTTGAATGAATTCGGCGTCGTCACGGAGGCCCGCACGCTGCGCATCCGGCGCGTGCTGCCCGGACCGATCGAGCGCGTCTGGGCCCATCTCACGGAATCGGAGAAGCGGGCAAAGTGGCTCGCCTCGGGCGAGATGGAGCTCCGCGTCGGCGGACGCGTGGAGCTGACCTTCCGTCACTCCGGTCTTTCGCCGCATCCTGAGCCGGTCCCGGAGGCGTACCAGAAATACGAAGGCACGGGCTTCGAGGGCCGCATCACGCGCTGTGAGCCGCCCCGTCTGCTGAGCTACACCTGGGGCGATTGTCGCGGGCAGCAATCGGAAGTCACCTTCGAGCTGACCCCCGAGGGCGAGAAGATCCTCCTCGTGCTGACCCACCGCCGGCTCGACGATCGCGCGGCGATGGTGAGCGCCTCGAGCGGCTGGCACACCCATCTCGGCCTCCTCGAGGACCTGCTCGAGGGCCGCTCACCGCGCGTCTTCTGGTCGACCTATGCGCGCCTGGAGGCGGAGTACGAACGGCGGCTTCCGGCGGAGTGAGGCCTGGATGACACCCGAAGGAGGAACGGCTGTGGCTCCGAACCCTAGAGACGCGGGCGAGAGACCGGTCGGACCGATGGTCCAGCCCCTGCCATCCGGCCGGGCGCCCGAGCGGGCGCCGATCAAGGGCGCATCCGCCAAACTCGAGCCGGCGGACCTGGCAGCGCATGCCGAAAGTCTCTACAGGCTGTCTCACGGCAAGCCCGAGGATGCGGCACTCTGGACCTACTTGGCCTACGGCCCGTTTGCGGACCAGGCCGCCTTCGAGCGCTGGCTCGAGGAGCGTGCGCGCTCGAGCGACCCGCTGTTCTTCGCGATCATCGACCAGACCACCGGCCATGCTGCCGGCATGGCGAGCTATCTGAACATCGTACCGGCAAGCGGCTGCATCGAGATCGGCCACATCTGGATCGCGCCGCCGCTGCAGCGGACCCGCGCCGCGACCGAGGCGATCTACCTGATGTGCCGCTACGTCTTCGACGAGCTCGACTACCGCCGCCTGGAATGGAAGTGCGATGCGCTGAATGCGGCCTCGCGGCGGGCGGCACGACGCTATGGTTTCACGTACGAGGGCACCTTCCGCCAGCACATGATCATCAAGGGGCGCAACCGCGACACCGCCTGGTTCTCGATGCTCGACAGTGAGTGGCCGGCCATCCGCGGCGCCTTCGAGCGCTGGCTGGCCCTCGACAATTTCGATGCCGCCGGCCGGCAGCGGAACTCGCTGAGCGCCCTGATCGAGGCCCGCTGAGGGGGCTCCGGTGGCAGACTTCAGTGGACCGTCACGCTCTCAGCCCGGACCCGCCAATGGCGCCAGAGCGTCACCCCGGCGTAGCCGATCGCGATCTGCAGGGCGCTCGCCACGAAGCGCTCGAACAGCAGGCTCGCAAAGCGGTAGCCGGGGTCGAGGAGGGTCGCGGTCACTTCCATGAAGAGCCAGAGGTTGATCACGATCAGCAGGGCGTGGACCTTGCTCCGGATCAGGAGAGCGAGCGCCACGGCCACGAGCAGGGGCCCGAAGCTGGCGGTCAACCTCACGACATCGGCGGCGAACTCGAGCGGGCGCGCGTCCATCAGCCACCTCCTTCACATCGCTGACTCTATTCTCTCGCGCTATGGTTGAATATAATAACCTTGAATTGAAAAACGACAAGAAGATTTGACGCCTAGGTGACGAACCGGGTGCGCGCCCGGCGCCTTGGGCGAGGCCCGGTGCAGGTCTTGTCACCGCCACGGCAGTCTGACAGGCTGTCCGGTGACGTGCGGGGTTCGGCTTAATCGTGGAGACGAGGAGCGATGGAGGTACGCGCCGCAGTGGCCCACAAGGCGGGCCAGCCCCTCTCGATCGAGACCGTCAGCTCGAGGGACCGAAGGCAGGCGAGGTGCTGGTCGAGATCAAGGCGACCGGCGTCTGCCACACCGACGAGTTCACCCTCTCGGGCGCCGATCCCGAGGGTCTGTTCCCGACGATCCTGGGCCACGAGGGCGCGGGCGTGGTGGTCGACGTCGGCGCCGGGCGTCACCTCGGTCAAGAAGGGCGATCACGTCATCCCGCTCTACACGCCCGAATGCCGCCAGTGCGAGTATTGCCTCAGCCAGAAGACCAATCTCTGCCAGGCGATCCGCGCGACCCAGGGCCAGGGGGTGATGCCGGACGGCACCAGCCGCTTCTCGCCAAGGCGGCCAGAAGGTCTACCACTACATGGGCACGTCGACCTTCGCGAACTACACCGTGCTGCCGGAGATCGCGGTCGCCAAGATCCGCAAGGACGCGCCCTTCGACAAGGTCTGCTACATCGGCTGCGGCGTCACCACCGGCATCGGCGCGGTGATCAACACGGCCAAGGTCGAGGCCGGCGCGAACGTCGTCGTGTTCGGCCTCGGCGGCATCGGCCTGAACGTGATCCAGGGCGCGCGCCTGGCGGCGGCGGACATGATCGTCGGCGTCGACCTCAACCCCGCGCAAGACGCAATCTCGCCCACAAGTTCGGCATGACCCACTTCGTCAACCCGAAGGAGATCAAGGGCGATCTCGTGCCCTATCTGGTCGAGCTGACCAAGGGCGGCGCCGACTACAGCTTCGAGTGCATCGGCAACGTCCAGACCATGCGCCAGGCGCTCGAATGCTGCCACAAGGGCTGGGGCGTGTCGGTGATCATCGGCGTGGCGCCGGCGGGGGCCGAGATCTGCGACGCGGCCGTTCCAGCTGGTCACCGGCCGGGTCTGGAAGGGCACCGCCTTCGGCGGCGCGCGCGGCCGCACCGACGTGCCGAAGATCGTCGACTGGTACATGGACGGCAAGATCAACATCGACGACCTGATCACCCACACCATGCCGCTCGAGCGGATCAACGAGGCCTTCGATCTGATGCACGAGGGCAAGTCGATCCGCAGCGTGGTCCTCTACTAGAGACAAGAGCGCGCGGGCGGGGCGGGCCTCGCCCGCCGCCCATCCGAAGCGAGGCGAGCATGACCTTGACCACGCTCAGGCAGCACCGTTGCTTCGGCGGCATCCAGGGGGTCTACAGTCACGAGTCGCGCGAGACCGGCTGCCGCATGGAGTTCGCGGTGTACCGGCCGGCGCAGGCCGAGCGGGGCCCGCTGCCGGTGCTCTACTGGCTCTCGGGCCTGACCTGCACCTGGGCCAACTTCACCGAGAAAGCGGGCGCCCAGCGCTACGCCGCCGAGCACGGCCTGGTGATCGTGGCCCCGGACACCAGCCCGCGTGACGTCGATCTGCCGGGCGAGGACGACGCCTACGACTTCGGCTCGGGCGCGGGCTTCTATGTCGACGCGACCGAGCAGCCCTGGTCGCGCCACTACCGTATGTACAGCTATATGACCGCAGAGCTGCCATGGCTGATCGAAGCGAACTTCGCCATCGATCCCAACCGCCAGGGCATTTTCGGGCACTCGATGGGCGGCCACGGCGCCTTGATCTGCGCGCTCCGGAACGCAGGTCGGTACAGGTCAGTCTCGGCCTTCGCGCCGATCTGCTCGCCGAGCCGCTGTCCCTGGGGCGAGAAGGCGCTCACGGGCTATCTGGGCAGTGATCGGGCGGCTTGGCAGGACTACGACGCAACCCTCCTCGCGGCGCGCTCCGACTGGAGCGAGGAGGTGCTGATCGATCAGGGCACCAGCGACGAGTTCCTGCACGAGCAGCTCAAGCCGCATCTGCTGCAGGCCGCGTTCGCGCAGGCGGGCATCCCATTGACCCTCCGCTACCAGGCCGGCTACGACCACAGCTATTACTTCATGGCCAGCTTCATGGCCGATCACCTCGCCTACCACGCCCGGATCTTGAAGGCGTGATCCATCACCTTGTCGGCGCGGGGGCGGGGATTGTCGGCTTGACGCCTCGGGCGTCCATGAAGACCGCGAGGATGCGACAGGGTTTGTCGCCGATGTTGCGGCCGTTGTGAGCCGTCGCCATTGCCTCCATGAAGCCCGTGCCTGATCTGTATGTCCGCGTGCCACGCTCACCGTAGTCCACCATGACCTCGCCCTCGAGGATGTAGCCAAACAGCGGCACTCCATGCCGGTGCCAGCCGGTCTCCTCCCCCGGCAGGAGGGTGACGATCACCGACAGAACCTCGGCCTTGCCCGGCGGATAGACGATTGGTTCGCCCATCACCGTGCTTTCTCCCTGGTAGACCGTCTCCGTCCGAGGATAGTCCCCCGCCCGGGCCGGGCTCGCGGCCACGAATCCGAGGCACGCCACGGTGATCAATACGCGCTTGATGCCGACCACGATGTTCCTCCCGCTGAGCTGGTTCCGCCCTTGATCCGATGCGGTTGAATAGTCGATCGGCCGAGCCGAGCCAATGTGGGGTAAGGCGGCTTCGTCCCCCGCCTGGAGGGCGGCGCCAGCCGGGCCGCAGCTCGCGCACGAAAGTGGCGGCCGGCCGGGCTTGAGGCGCTCCGGTCCCACCGCCATATTCCACAGGTGATCTCGGGACCGCTGGCACTGCTGCTTGATCCGCAGGCGTGGATGAGCCTCGCCACGCTCACCGTGCTCGAGATCGTCCTCGGCATCGACAACATCATCTTCCTCTCGATCGTCACGGCGCGGCTGCCCGCGCATCAGCAAAAGCGCGGTCGACGGATCGGCCTCGGCTTCGCCCTGCTCGGCCGCCTCGCGCTCCTGTTCAGCCTGGTCTGGATGATCCACCTGACCGAGCCGCTGTTCTCGATCGAGACGTTCGACGTGTCCTTACGCGATCTGGTGCTCGGGGCGGGCGGGCTGTTCCTGATCTTCAAGGGCACGCAGGAGATGCACCAGATGCTGGAGGGCCAGGATCAGAATGCCTTCCAGAGCACCGGCGGCTTTTGCGCCGTGATCGTGCAGATCGTCCTGATCGACATGGTGTTCTCGCTCAATTCGGTGATTACCGCGGTCGGCATCGCCGATCACCTCTCGATCATGGTCCTCGCGATCCTGTTCGCGATCATCGTCATGCTGTGCGCCGCCGAGCCGGTCGCCGGCTTCGTCAACTATCATCCGACCGTGAAGATGCTGGCGCTGAGCTTTCTCCTTCTGGTCGGCGTCGCGCTGATCGCGGACGGCCTGCACTTCCATATCCCGCGCGGCTATCTCTATTCGCGATCGCATTCTCGATTGCGGTCGAGGCGCTGAATCTCTGGGCGGCGAACGCCCGCCGCAGACGGCGATCCGAGGTCGAGACGAAGATCTGGCGGCGAGCAGCTTCCTGGACGATCGCTGAGCGGCGACCGGCTCAGGCCGACTTGCGGATCAGGAAGCGGTATTCACCGTCCTCCGCCTGGCTCTCCAGGAGTTCATCACCCGTCGTCTGGCAAAGCGCCTGGAAGTCGCGGACCGTCCCCGGATCGCTCGCCAGCACCCGGACCAGCGCGCCCGGCGGCAGCTGCCGCATCGCCTTGCGCAGCCGCAGGACCGGCAGCGGGCAGTTCAGGCCGCGCGTGTCGAGGATGGTCTCGCTCATGCCCGCTTCGCTTCGATGCCTTGTCCGGCCGCAAGCCTAGCACGCCGCGCCAGCCCGGAGTACGCTCACCGGGCGCGCGCGAGTGGCGCTACGAGCCGGCAAGTTGCGACCTGCCGGGCCGACGCCAAGAGCTGGGGCTCGAGCGGCCATGTCTCGACCACCCTTGAACGACTGCTTCGCCCACGATCCGAAGCGCCTGCCGGCCGGCGAGGCGCTCGCCATGCTCGAGCGGCGCGTCCAGCCTGCGGTCGCGACCGAGCTGGTGCCGCTCGCCGCAGCGCACGGCCGGATCCTGGCCGAGACGGTGATCAGTGATCGGGCCGTGCCGGGCTTCGACAACGTCGCGGTCGACGGCTTCGCCTTCGCTCACGGCGACCTCGAGCCCGATCGGTCGACCCGGCTCCGCCTGCTCGAAGGGCGGGCGGCGGCCGGCCACCCGTTCATCGGGCGCCTGCCGCGCGGCGCGGCGCTGCGCGTCCTGACCGGCGCGGCGCTGCCGGCCGGCACCGATACCGTGCTGATGCAGGAGGACGCCGAACTGGACGGTCAGACGGTCCTGATCCCGACCGGCATCAGGCCCGGCGCCAACCGGCGCAAGGCCGGCGAGGACATCCGCAAGGGTCAGGCGGTGCTGCACTCGGGTCAGCGGCTCCGCCCGCAGGACGTCGGCGTCGCTGCAACCCTCGGGCGGGCCGAGCTCGAGGTCTTCTGCCCGCTGCGCGTGGCCTTGTTCTCGACCGGCGACGAGCTCTCCGAACCGGGCCAGCCGCTGGCACCAGGCGCGACCTACGACGCCAATCGCACGATTCTGCATGGCCTGCTCTGCGGGCTCGGCGCTCGCGTCACCGACCTCGGCATTCTGCCCGACCGGGCAGAGGCGGTGGCGGAGGCGCTGGCGGCGGCCGCGGCGGCGCACGATGCGGTGATCACCTCGGGCGGCGTCTCGCGCGGCGACGAGGACCATGTCGTGCGCACGATCGAGCGGCTCGGGCGGCTGCACTTCTGGCAGATCGCGGTCAAGCCCGGTCGACCGCTCGCCTTCGGACAGCTCGACCGGTGCGTGTTCATCGGCCTGCCCGGCAATCCGGTCGCGGCCGTAGTCTGTTTCCTGCGCTTCGCCCGTCCGGTCCTCGTCAGGCTCGCTGGCGGCCTCTGGCCGGAGCCGCGGACCTTTCTGGTTCCGGCCGCGTTTGTCATGAAAAAGAAGCCTGGACGGCGCGAATATCTGCGCGCGAGGTTGACCCAGGGTGCGGACGGCCGCCTCGCGGTGCAGCGGGTCGAGCGCGAGGGCTCGGGCATCCTCACCTCGCTCGCCGAGGCCGACGGCCTGGTCGAGCTGGGCGAGGAGGTGACCCGGGTCGAGCCGGGCGATCCGGTGGCGTTCGTGCCGTTCAGCGAGTTCGGGATTCAGGGCTGAGTCCGAGCTGGCCGTCCCGAGCTCAAAATAACGCATTGTTGATGCTCTTTGCGCGAGAATGGTTCGGGGACCGGTCGGCGGCGGTTGGGTGACGCAGCACCTCGATGATCAAGGGCAGACCTGCAAGGGACTGGACGATGGCCGCGCTGCTCAGCCGCTGGCCGGGCCGTCTCTGGCCGTTCCGGGGTCGCGGCCCCGGGTCGCCGGCGCCCGCAGAGACCTTGCCCGACGCGCCGCTGATTCGCCCCTTCCCCTGGGAGGCGCACTACCCCGAAGGTCTCGACTGGACGCTCGACCTCGCGCCGCAGCCGCTGTTCCGCCTGCTCGACGACGCCCTTGCCCGCTACAGCGAACGGCCCTGCCTCGACTTCCTCGGCCGCAAGTCGAGCTACAAGGAGATCGGCCAGCTGGTCAACCGCGCCGCCAAGGGCTTCCAGGCGCTCGGCGTGAGCAAGGGCGTGCGGGTCGGCCTGTTCCTGCCGAACTGCCCCTACTACGTGATCTGCTTCTTCGCGATCCTCAAAGCCGGCGGCACGGTGGTCAACTACAACCCGCTCTACGCCGAGCGCGAGATCGCGCGCCAGATCGAGGACTCGCGCACCCGGATCATGGTCACCCTCAACATCCGGGGGATGTACCCCAAGATCGTGGGCCGCCTCGCCGACACCTGCCTCGAGCGGATCGTGGTCGGCTCGATGGGCGGCCTCCTGCCATGGCGCGAGCGGACCCTCTTCGCTCTCCTTCGCCGCAGGGAGATCGCCGACGTCCCGTACGACGAGCGCCACGTCAAGTTCAAGCTGCTGATCGCCAACGACGGCAAGTTCGAACCGGTTGCGGTCGATCCGCTGCAGGACGTCGCCGTGCTGCAATACACCGGCGGCACGACCGGCCTGCCCAAGGGCGCCATGCTGAGCCACGCCGCGCTCTACACCAACACCCACCAGGTCGCCATGTGGGCGGTCGGTGCGCGCCCCGGCCAGGAGAAGGTGGTCGGCGCCCTGCCGCTGTTCCACGTCTTCGGCATGACCGGCGTGATGAACGTCGCGCTCGCCGGCGGCTTCGAGACCATCCTGCTGCCCCGCTTTCGCCTCGATCAGCTCCTCAAGGTGATCGATCATCAGCGCGCTACGGTGCTGCTCGGCGTGCCGACCATGTACTCGGCGATCAACGGTTCGAAGCTGCTCGAGCAATACGACCTCTCGAGCCTGCGCTTTTGCATCTCGGGCGGGGCGCCGCTGCCGCACGCGGTGCAGGAGACCTTCGAGCGCCTGACCGGCTGCGCGCTAGTCGAGGGCTACGGCCTGACCGAGGCGGGCCCGGTCTGCACGATCAACCCGTTCGGCGCGATGCGCCGTTCGGGCTCGATCGGCCTGCCGCTGCCCGGCACGCTGGTCGAGATCGTCTCGCTCGACGATCCTGACCGTCGCCTGCCGCTCGGCCAGCGGGGCGAGATCTGCATCAGCGGGCCCCAGGTGATGGCCGGCTACGCCGAGCGCCCCGAGGAGACCGCCGAGGCGCTGCGCGGCGGCCGCCTGCACACCGGCGACGTCGGCTACATCGATCAGGACGGCTACGTCCACCTGATCGACCGGGTCAAGGACCTGATCCTGAACGCCGGCTTCAACGTATACCCGCGCATGGTCGAGGAGGCGATCCTGCTCCATCCGGCGATCGCGGAGGCCAGCGTCTGCGGCGTGCCGGACCCGCATCGCGGCGAGACGATCAAGGCCTACGTCAAGGTCTGCGACGGCTCGGACCTGACCGTGGCGGAGTTGCGCGCGTTTCTGCGCGACAAGCTCGCCCCGTTCGAGCAGCCGAAGCAGATCGAGTTCCGGGCCGAGCTGCCCCTGACCTGGCTCGGCAAGCCGTCGAGGCGTGCTCTGATCGCCGAGGAGCTCCGCCGCCTTAATGCCGTCCCGTCCGCGCTGGCCGGCAACGGCGCCGCCGACGGTCGCGAGCCTGCCGCGGCGATCTGATTCCTTCTCCCGCCTACGCGCGAGGTGCCATGAGCCTGGAAACCGCCACCGAACAGCTCCGCGCCCAGCTCCCCCAGCTGGCCGCGCTCGGCTACAAGGTCAAGTTCCTGATCGAGAACATCGGCTCGGTCCTGATCGATGCGACCGAAAACCCGCCCGCGCTCTCGAACGAGGACGCCCCGGCCGAGTGCACGATCCGCCTGTCCGAGGAGCATCTCGTGCAGCTGATCGACGGCCGTCTCAGTCCGACGCTCGCCTACACCCTCGGCCAGATCAAGGTCGAAGGCTCGCTCGGGGTAGCCATGAAGCTCGCCAACCTGCTCGAGAGCTGAGTTTCGGGTCGGGCGCTAAGCGGAGCTGCGGCGGGCCGGGTGCGCCGGCCATTGGGACGGGTGGCAGCGGAGGTACATCCGTGAATAGGAGGTCTCGGCGCCCAGTTCTGCGGCCGCGTGCCAGGCCCAGCGCGGGTCGTACATCATGGCCCGGGCGAGCGCCACCAGGTCGGCCCGGCCCTCGGCGACGATCGCCTCGGCCTGGCGCGGCTCGGTGATCATGCCGACCGTCCAGGTCGGGATGCCGGCCTCGCGCCGGACCTGTTCGGCGAGGTGGACCTGATAGCCGGGGCCGAGCGGAATTCTCTGGCGCGGGTCGAGGCCGCCGCTGCTGACGTCGACGAAATCGCAGCCCAGGGCCTTGAGCGCCCGCGCCAGCGCGACCGTGTCATCGATCGTCCAGCCACCCTCGACCCAATCGGTCGCCGAGAGCCGCACGCCCAAGGGCCTGTCCTCGGGCCAGACGCGGCGCACGGCTTCGAACACCTCGAGCGGAAAGCGCAGGCGCTGCTCGAGGCCACCGCCATACTCGTCGGTGCGCCGGTTGCTGATCGGCGAGAGGAACTGGTGCAGCAGATAGCCGTGCGCAGAGTGCAGCTCGGCGAGGTCGAAGCCGAGCCTGACCGCCCGCTGGGCCGCGGCCACGAACTCCGTCTTGATCGCCGCTAGGCCCGCGCGGTCCAGCGCTTCGGGCACGTGCCACTCGGGGGCGTAGGGCAGGGCGGACGGCGCCACGGTGGTCCAGGGCTGCTCCTCCGGCCCGAGCGGCGCGCTGCCCTCGAGCGGCGGTGTGGACCGAGCCCTTGCGCCCGGCGTGCGCCAGCTGAATGCCGAGCGCGGTCACTCCGTACTGGCGGCAGAACGCGATCACCCGCGCGAGCGCCTGCTCGTTGGCATCGGAGTAGAGCCCCAGGCACTTGTGGGTGATCCGGCCGATCGCCGAGACATGGGTCGCCTCGGTCATCACGAGACCCGCCGCGCCCATGGCGAACTGGCCGAGATGCATGAGGTGCCAGTTGTTCGCCGAGCCGTCCTCGGCATTGTACTGGCACATCGACGATACGACGATCCGGTTGGCGAGCTGCAGGCCGCGCAGCGCGATCGGCGAGAACAGAGCAGACCCCATGCCGTGCCGCTCCCTGGTCGAGCAGAATGAAGGGGGATGGCGGCGCCAAGGCCACCGAGTGCTCCGGCTTGGTAGCCGATACCCGGGCCGATGCAAAGCGCGCCTCGCCATGCGCGGACCCTGGCAAAGGGGCCGTCAAGGCCAGGTAGCGGCCCACGCCCCCATCAACACTGGCTTAAGATCGCCCTGCCTAGGATGCGGCGCCGGGTGAAGTGGAGGGGAATGGAATGGGTAGTCGCTGGCCCGAGGCGTTGGCCCCGCTCGAAGCCGAAATTCGGACGAGCGGCCGCATCACGGTCGATCATGTCCTGCGGCTGCGCCGCGCCATCTACCAGAACGGCTCGATCGGCCGCGCGGAGGCCGAGTTTCTGTTTCACCTGAATCGCCAGAGCCGGGGCGACGATCCGGCCTGGGCCGAGTTCTATGTCGAGGCGCTGACCGACTTCTTCTATTGGCGCGAAGGCAGCGACAGCCAGCTGACCGAAGACGCCGAACGCATGCTGTTCCAGTGGATTGGAGCGGGCCCTGCGGTCGACGACCCGACCGAGCTGCGCTTTCTGCTCAATCTCTCCTTCCGCACCAATGGCTGCTCGGAGCGGCTGCGCGCCTTCATCCTGCGGGCGGTCGAGCAGAGCGTCCTCTACAGTGAGCAAGCCCTGTTCGGCCATGCCGGGCGGCGGGCGGGCGCGATCGACAAGGCCGACGTCGAGGTGATCCGCCGTCTGATCTACGGCAGCGGCGGCCAGAACGGCCTCGCGATCAGCCGCACCGAGGCCGAGTTCCTGTTCGCCCTGAATCGGGCGACGGCGGGGGCCGAGAACGACCCGGCCTGGCATGACCTGTTCGTCAAGGCGATCACCATGCACCTCCTCTTTGGCGGCGACTCGCCCGAGCGGGTCGATCAGGACGAGGCCGCCTGGCTGACCGCCCAGATCGGCGCCGAAGAGTCCGATCGAACCAACGAGCGGGCGCTGCTCGCCTATCTCAAGCGAGAGGCCGCCAGCCTCCATCCCTCGCTCGATCCCCTCTGCGAGCGCCTCGGCGTCTGACCGCGCGGGGCCCCGAAGGGCCGCTGCTCAGTCGATGAAATCGCGGGGTGAGAACAGCATGCCCCGCTCGGAGAGGCTCGGGCGGCGGCCCGGGTTGTAGCAGTTGTCCATGACATGACCCTGCGGGTGGGGATCGCCGGCGTAGCCCCAGATGCCCGTCCGGGTGTCGAGCCAATAGTTGCCGTTGGGGATCGGACCGCAATGGATCTGCTCCAGCTGTGAGATCTGAGGCTCATTCAGGCGCATGCCATTGACCATCACCGAGCGCTCGGCGTGGGCGATGCCGGCGGTCGCGACCATGGTCGAAAATGCGAAAGCGAAAAGGTGAACTCGTCTCATCGGGTCAACTCCTTGCCGTTGGCGTCCTCCGGGCATTGAGAGCCCTCTGCTGTTCGCCCTTGGTCATTCGGGATAGATCGGCCCCACGATCGAATCCGGTGCGAGACACTGGCCCCGATCCCGATCGGAAATGACCACCTCTCACTATCAAAACCGTGCGCCGGAGCGTGTGGACCCCGTTCACAGCCCTGGCGTACTCGCGGGAGTTAGCCTGAAAGCGCGTGCTCGAGGTCGGCGAGGAGGTCGTCCGGGTGCTCGATGCCGACCGAGAGGCGGAGCAGTTCGGGCGGCACGGGGCTGTTCTCGCCCTCGATCGAGGCGCGATGCTCGATCAGGCTCTCGACCCCGCCGAGCGAGGTCGCACGTTGCCAGATCTCGACCTTTGCGGCGGTGGCGATCGCGGCCGCCTCGCCGCCCCTGACGCGGATCGAGAGCATGCCGCCGAAGCCGCCCTGCATCTGGCGAGCAGCGACCGCGTGACCGGGATGGTCGGCGAGTCCCGGGTAGAGGACCGCGGCGACGTTCGGATGCCCTCGCAGACGCTCGGCGAGAAACAATGCGCTCCGACAGGCGCGCTCGACCCGCAGATGGAGCGTGCGCATGCCGCGGAGCAGGAGCCAGGCCTCGAATGGGCCGAGGATCGCGCCGGCATCGTGACGCAGCGCCCTGATCCGCGCCCAGAAGTCGTCGGCGCGCGCGGTGACCACGGCACCCGCGACCACATCGCTGTGGCCGTTCAGATATTTGCTCGCCGAGTGCATGACCAGATCGGCGCCGAGCGCCAGCGGCCGGGTCAGCACCGGGGTCGCGGCCGTGCCGTCGACCACGAGGCGGGCGCCCGCGCGGTGTGCGAGTTCGGCCGCGGCGGCGATGTCGGTGATCGCCCAGGTCGGATTGGCCGGGGTCTCGATCCAGACCAGCCTGGTGGCGCCCGGGCGGATGGCGGCGGCGAGCGCGTCGAGGTCGCTGGTATCGACCAGCTCGACCGCGAGGCCCCAGGGACGCCCGAAGCTGATCAGCCAGTGGCGAAGTCCCCAGTACATAACCTTGGGCGCGATCACGTGATCGCCCGGGGCGAGGGCCTGAAAGACCGTGGTCGCCGCGGCCATGCCGGAAGCGAAGACCAGGCAGCCGGCGCCGCCCTCGAGGGCGTTCAGGAGCGCTTCCGGGTGGTCGAAGGTCGGATTGTCGGCCCGGCCGTAGCTGCGGCCCCGGCGGTACTGGTTGTCCGGATCGCGCAGATAGGTCGTGGTCGCGTAAAGGGGTGGGATCAGGGCACCGGTCGCCTCGTCTGGCCGGCCGATGGCCTGCGCGGCGAGGGTGGCGGGATGCCTGGGCTGGGTCATGGCAAAGGTCACCATCCTGGGTTTGAGGTCAAAGTCCGCCCGAGACCGTGAGGACGCTGCCGGTGACGTAGGAGGCGGCGTCGGACAGCAGCCAGAGGATGGCCTCTGCGATCTCCTCCGGCCGGCCGACCCGCCCGATCGGAATGCGCGGCGCGACCCGTGCCGGGCGATCGGGATCGCCGCCTGCGGCGTGGATCTCGGTCTGGACGGTGCCGGGCGAGACCGCGTTGACCCGGATGGACTCGCGCGCGACCTCACGGGCGAGGCCGCGGGTAAAGGCCTCGATGGCGGCCTTGGTCGCGGCGTAGTGGACGTATTCGCCGGGGCTGCCGGTCGCGGCGGCGACCGAGGAGACGTTGACGATGGCGCCGCCCCGCCCGCCATGAGCCTTCGAGAAGCGGCGCACCGCCTCCTTGGCGCACAGCATCGCGCCGATCAGGTTGACGTCGATCACGCGGCGCAGCGTCGGCAGGTCGAGGTCTTCGAAGCGTGTGATCCGCCCGGTCGTGCCGGCGTTGTTGACCAGCGCCGTCGGCGGGCCGAGCGTGCGCTCGGTCGTCTCGAACAGATGCAGGACCTCCTCTGCCAGGGCGACGTCGGCCCGGACGGCGATGGCCCGGCCGCCGGCCGCGCCGATGCGCTCGACCAATGCGCCCGCGGCGTCGGCATCCCGGTGATAGTTGACCGAGACGGCATAACCACGGCCTGCGGCCGCAAGGGCGGTCGCGGCACCGATGCCCCGGCCCGCGCCGGTGATGACCACGACTTCGGACATCGCTCGATCTCCCCGGGACCGCAGGAGAAGCCCGGTGGGCGGAAATGTCAAAGGTTCCGCCAGCGCTCCAGCTTCGCTCGCATACGCCGGACGTGGCTGCCGGGCCAGTAGACCCGCCCGCATTCGGGACAGGCAGTGACCGCCTCGTCGTCGCGCCGCGCGGCCTCCGGAACGCTGGCGATCTCTCGCTCGCTGGCAGGGCGAAGCACCGCATTGTCGACCAGACAGCGGCTGAAGGGCGCGTGCAGCCAGTCGATGCCGAGCCGGGTGCGAAGCTCCCGCGCGGCCGCGTTGGGCTCTTCCGAGCCAAGGATCACGACCCCCGGGTCATGGCCCGAGAGATGCCGGAGCTTGCGATCGCAGGTCAGGAGGATGCGGCTTTCGGCTCGGGCGAGCGTCAGGAGGTCGGCGTCCAGGGTGCCGCTTCGCGCGATCAGCGTGTCGTAGCCCGCAATCCGCAGCCAGCGACCAATGCCGGTCAACATTTCGTCGCAGAGGAGGCGCAAGGAGCCGCGCCTCCGCTAGGCGTCGCTGAGCAGGACGTCGGCGATCAGGCGCAACTCGCGCACGAACTCGCGAATCGCGGCCTTGCGGGTCGTGTCGTCCTCGATCCGGAGCAGCGCCGAGGGATGAATGGTCGCCATGACATGCGGCGCCAGGCCCGAGCGCAGCCAGCGGCCGCGCTCCTGGGTGACCCGAAAGGTGCTGCCGAGGAGCGCCTGCGCCGCGGTCGAGCCCAGGCAGACCAGGATCTTCGGCTGCACCAGCTCGAGCTCCGCCTCGAGCCAGGGCAGGCAGGCCTTGATCTCGAGCGAGGAGGGCTTGCTGTGGATCCGTCGCCGGCCCCGCGGCACCCACTTGAAGTGCTTGACGACGTTGGTGACGTAGGCCGCGGCGCGCTCGATCCCTGCCTTCTCGAGCGCCCAGTCGAGGAGCTGGCCCGCGGGACCGACGAAGGGGCGCCCTTGCAGGTCCTCCTGATCGCCCGGCTGTTCGCCGATCAGAATCAGACGCGCAGGCGCCGGTCCCTCGCCGAACACCGTCTGGGTCGCGTTCTGATACAGCGGACAGGCCCGGCAACCCTCCGCCGAGCGTTTCAGCCCGTCGTAGCTCCGGGCGTCGGCAAAAAGGTCCCCCGGCGGCCTGGCGTCGTCGCTCTCGGTCATTTCGGGCTCCCTCGGCGTCTGCCCGCCGTTCGCATGCCGGCGAAGGCACGCGTAGAGGAACCACCCCGAGCAGGGTTATGGCAAGCGACAGCTACGGGAGCAGCGGCTGCATGCGCGCGCGCAACTGGGCATCGTCGAGCTGGAAGCCGACATAGATGTCGTAGCCCCCGCCGCCCTCCGCGCTGACCGAGGGGATCTTGAGGGTCAGTTGCTGAGCCGAGCCCGCGGTGTCTTGACCCGCCGGAAAATCGATCTCGGAATTGAACACCTGTTTGGCCAGGATCTGTTGCTGGGGGTCGACGGTGGCGACGAAATAGGCGAGCTGGACCGGCCCGCCCGCGAACGCCGGTCCCCGCTCGGCGATCAGGTTGAAGGCGAGATCGACCTCGACGCCGTCCTCAACGTAGCGGCAGTCGCTGGCGAGATCGGTCAGTACGGCCAGATGTTGCATTCCATCCGGAGTGCGGTCGCTTTCCGAACGATAGGCCGCGCTCCGCTCGGCACCCGAGAGGAGCAAAGCCGTCGGGCAAACCGTTGCGGGCGGCGGCACCGGCGCCGCCGCGCTGCAGGCCCCCAGCAGGAGCGCCGCGGCCAAGGCGGTCACAAAGCTACGCCGTAGGTGCGATCTCACAGCTGTTTATGGCTGCCGTCGCAGAACGGCCGCCCCCTGCTCGTCTTGCAACCGCAGAGATAGGCGGTCCCGTCGTGCTCGGCCTTGAAGAGCACCGGTTGCAGCGCGGTCACCTTGTGCGAACCATCGCAGAACGGTTGCCGCCGGCTCCGGCCGCAGGCGCACCATGCATACGTCCTGCCCGCCCGCAGCTCGACCGCGAACGGGCCCTTCTGTGCGACGATCGCTTCGCTCATTCTACCTCTTCGGTGGCCGATCGCAGCCAGGCCCCGGCACGGGAAGCGCGCTAGCTAACCCAAGACCTCCGGACGCGGCAAGAGTGAATGCGCGCGCCGATCTCCACCGGGCGAGCAAGAAGCATTGTCGAATTACGGGCAATCCGGCTAAAAACGATCGTCCCATGACCGTTCCGCATCGCCGCTCGGGCGCGCGCGGCTGGACCCCGCCGTCGCTCGCCGCTCTTGATCTGGGCACCAACAACTGTCGGTTGCTGGTGGGGCGGCCGCGCGGCGACGGCTTCGAGGTCGTCGACAGTTTCTCGCGCATCGTGCGGCTCGGCGAGGGCGTGGCGAAGACCGGCCGCCTCGGCGAACGGGCGATCGGCCGGACGATCGCGGCGCTGCGCGCCTGCGCCCGGATCATCGCCCGGCACGGCGTCGTCCGGATGCGTGGCGTCGCCACCGAAGCCTGCCGACGGGCCCTGAACGGCGTCGAGTTCCTCGATCGGGTCAAACGGGTCACCGGGCTGACGCTGGAAATCCTGCCCAATGAGGAGGAGGCCCGCCTCGCTCTGCTCGGTTGTCTGCCGCTGATCGAGCCGACGGCCGAGCACGTTCTGCTGATCGACATCGGGGGCGGCAGTACGGAGGTGCTCTGGCTCGATCGGACCCGAGGCGATGGTCGTGCCGAGCTGCGCTGCATCACCTCGGTGCCGATCGGCGTCGTCAGCCTCTCGGAGGCCTTTGCCGTCGAGCCGGATGCGGCCATCTTCGAGGCTATGGTCCGGCGGGCGCAGAGCCTGCTCGTGCCGATCGAAGCCGTGCACCGGATCGGCGTTCGGCTCCGTGGCGCGCGCACCCAGTTGCTCGGTACTTCGGGCACGGTCACGACGCTCGCTGCGGTCCATCTCGATCTGGCGCGCTACGACCGGCGGCGGATCGACGGCCTGATCATGGAGCCGCGTGCGATTGCCGAAGTGTCGCAACGGCTGCGTGGCATGGACAACCAGACCCGGGCGGCGCATCCCTGCATCGGCGCCGGGCGGGCGGATCTCGTGGTCGCCGGTTGCGCGATCCTGGAGGCGATCCTGCGGAGCTGGCCGACCGACGTCCTGCGCGTCGCCGATCGCGGCCTGCGCGAAGGCATACTGCACGAGCTGATGGGTCGCTCGCTCGAGCAGGCGCTGGCCGGCGAGAGAGTGACCGCGGCCGGACCGAGACTGGCGGCCGGGGGCGAGCGGCGTTCCGAACGATGACGGCAAGCAGGCAACCCCGGGCCAGCAAGGTCCGCCTCCGTCAGACGAAGGGACGGCGCGCCGGCTCGATCCGCTGGCTCGCGCAACATGTCAACGACCCCTTCGTGCAGGGCGCGCGCCGGGAGGGCTACCGGTCGCGGGCGGCTTACAAGCTGCTCGAGATCGATCGGAGCTTCGATCTGCTGAGGCCCGGGCGGCGCGTCATCGACCTGGGCAGCGCGCCCGGCGGCTGGGCTCAGGTCGCCGCTGCGCGCGGTTGCCGGGTGATCGGGCTGGACCTCCAGGACATCGCCCCGATCGAGGGCGCCACCCTGCTGCAGGGCGATTTCTCCGAATCGGAAACCGTCGAGCGCTTGAAGGAGGTCGCCGGCGGTCCCGTCGACATCCTGCTGAGCGATCTTGCCGCCGCGGCCACCGGCCAAAGAATGGTCGACCGTCTGCGCGCGGAGGCGCTCGCGGAGGCGGCTCTCGCGTTGCTGCCGCAGCTGCTCGCCCCGGGCGGCAGCCTGGTGCTGAAGCTGCTGCGCGGCATCGAAGGCGCGATCGCAGCCGAGGCGCGGCGCGGTTTTGCGCGCGTGAAGCTGGTGCGCCCCGCGGCGAGCCGTCCCGGTTCCTCGGAAATCTATCTGCTCGGCACCGGCTACCGGGGCGAGCGCGACCCGCCCGCGTAGCCATTTCCGGCACCGGATGCGGTCGAGCGATCCGTGCGCGTTCGCGCAGTGCGGCGATACGCGGCAACAGATGCGAGCGGGGCGCCGCCGACCGGAACCCATGTAGGGGAGGCCCATGCGAAAGGAGCATGCCGAAGCTTCCGATCGCCCTCCGATGGCGTCGCCGCGCCGCCTTTGGATCTGGCTCGTCTACCTGCTGCTCTTTGCGCTCTCGGTCCCTTGGTATCTGCCGGCAGACGAGGCGCCGACGCTCTGGCTGGGTCTGCCCTACTGGGTGGTGCTCTCCGTCCTCGCGGTGATCGCCATCGCTTGCTTCACCGCCTGGGTCATTCAGCGCCACTGGCCGCTCGATGACGACGAGGCGGGCCGATGACCGAGGGGCCCTTTGGCATCGGCACGCTCGCCGTCTTCGCTCTGTATCTGCTCGGGATGGTCGGGCTGGCGTTGGCTGCCCGACGTGTGCAGGGGCAGACCAGCCTCCGCGAATTTTATCTCGCCAACCGCAGTCTCGGTACGGTCGTGCTCCTGCTGACCTTCTATGCGACGCAGTATAGCGGGAACACGTTGCTGGGATTTCCGGGCGAGACTTATCGGGTCGGCTTCTCATGGGTGATGAGTATTGGCTTCATGACCGCGATCGTCGTGGTCTATCTGCTGTTTGCCCCACAGCTGTACCGCGCCTCACGTGGGCAAGGCTTTGTCACGCCGGGCGATTGGATCGACTATCGCTACGGCTCGCCCGCGCTGAGCCTGATCGCCAATCTGCTGTTCCTGGTCGTGATCACGAATTTCCTCCTGGCTCAGCTGATGGCGATGGGTCACGTGGTGGCCACGCTCTCCGGCCAGGCAGTGCCGTTCTGGGCCGGGGTCGTGGGTCTGGGGCTGGTCGTCGTGCTCTATGAGACCGTTGGCGGCATGCGTGCCGTGGCCTGGACCGACTGCGCCCAGGGGGCGATGCTGCTGATCGGCCTCGCAGGCATTCTGATCGCGGTGCTGCCGGACCTGGAGGGGCTGAGCGACGCCTCCGCCTGGATCATCGCGCATGCGCCGGCCAAAGCAGCGGTGCCGGAAGGCGAGGCGATCCGCGGCTGGATCAGCACGCTCGTGCTGGTCAGCCTGAGCGCTCCCGTCTATCCCCAGGCGCTGCAGCGGATCTTTGCCGCGAGGAGTGCCAGGACCCTCCGCAATTCGCTGAGCGTCATGGTTTTCCTACCCCTGGTCACGGTTCTGCCGATGTTTCTGGTCGGCATCCTGAGCGTGCCACGCCTCTCCGGTCTGGAGGGCATTGCTGCCGATCAGGTGATGCCGGAGCTCTTGCGCATCTGGGCGAGCCAGTCCCTCTGGCTTCACGCCATGGCGATCGTGGTCCTGACCGGCACCGTTGGCGCCATCATGTCCACGGCCGATTCGGTCCTGCTCAGCCTGTCGTCGATCCTGGCCAAGGATGTCCTCGGCAAGACATGGCTGAAGGATGCCTCGTCCGAGCAGCTCGCCCGCCTGGGCAAAGCGCTTTCCTGGGCGGTGATGCTGGGGCTCATCGTCTTTGCGCTGAGCCCGCGCATCACGCTTTGGGGCCTGATCGAGTTGAAGCTCGAGATCCTGATTCAGATCGCGCCTCTCTTCATTCTCGGTACGCTGTGGTCGGGACTGAGCGCGCGGGGTGCGCTCGCCGGGCTCGTGGTCGGCACGCTGCTCGCCGCGGGGATGAGCCTGAGCGGCCATGGCAGGCTCTGGGGCTGGCATGCCGGCGTGATCGGCCTCGCGGCGAACCTGATGATCGCGTGGGTGGGGTCGGTCTACGCGGCCCGGCTCGCGCGCGCCCCGGCCAGCCGGGCGGCGTCCTAGCCGCTCATCGCCTGCGCGCTGAAGTCGAAGGTTCGAGCAGGGCTGCGAAGTTCGCGTAGATCTGCCGGGCCGCCGCATTGAGGCCTGGCATCTGGGCGTGTGCCTCGGCCGGGAAGCGGGCAGCGCCGTGCGCGCCGAGGCGCCGGATCAGGGCTTCGGTCGTCGCGGGATCGGACAGCCAGTCAGCGAGCGTCGGGACGTCGACCTCGGCATGGAACTGCAGGCCGAACGCCCGCTCGCCGACCGCCAGCGCCTGCACCGCGCAGGCGCTCGAGCAGGCAAGCACGGTCGCACCCGCAGGCGGTGTCGTGACCTCGGCTGCATGCCACTGCACGAAGCGGGTCGTCGGCTCCAGCCCGGCGAACAGCGGATGCCCTCGCCCCGCCTCAGTCAGCTCGACCTCGAACACGCCGACCTCGGGGTTCGTCGCCGGTCGCACCTCGCCGCCGAGCGCTGCCGCCAGCAGCTGATGGCCAAGGCAGATGCCGAGATAGGGCATCCTGTGTTCCAGGACCGCCTTGCGGATCGCCTGCTTCTCGGACCTGAGCCAGGGATGCTCGGCCTCCTGCCAGACGTCCTGCGCACCGCCCATGACCAGGAGCCCGTCGTAGTCCTCAAGCGCCGGGATCGCGTCTCCCGCCTCCAGCGCGATCACGTCCCATTCGATGCCGTCCGCGCGCAGGCAGTCACGGAAGATCCCGGGATGGGCGAGCTCCATGTGCTGAAGGACGAGTACGCAGGGGCGGCGGCTCATGCTGCTGATCCTCGGAGCGCGCGGGCTGGCCGGTGGGCGCTGCCACTTGATAGCGCTCGCGTCGGCGAAAGACGAGACCGGCTGATCGAGGTCCGCCCGAGGGGCTACCCAGCCTGCACTTCGCCGGCTAATAAGGCCCATATCGAGCAAGGGGAGGAGGCAATGCAGCGGGTCCTGATCACGGGTGCCGCCGGCGGCATCGGGCGACGGATTTGGCCGCTTTTGCGCGGCATCTATCCCACGATCCGGCTGTCCGACATCGTCGCGATCGACGCCGAGGCGGGCGAGGAGTTCCTGCCCGCGGATCTCGCCGACATGGCCGCGGTCGAGCGGATCTGCGCCGGCGTCGACGGCATCATTCACCTCGGCGCCAGCTCGGTCGAGGACGCCTGGGAGCCGGTCCTCCAGAACAACATCATTGGTGCCTACAACCTCTTCGAGGCGGCGCGCCGCGAGGGCGTCAAGCGGATCGTTTTCGCCACGACCAACCACGTGGTGGGTTTCTACCGGCGCCAGCGGACGATCGACCATACAGTGATGCCGAGGCCGGATTTGCGCTACGGCGTCAGCAAGGCGTTCGGCGAGGCACTGGGCCGCCTGTACGCCGATAAGCACGGCCTCGGCGTGTTCAACATCCGGATCGGCAACGTCTGGGAAGAGCCGGTCGACCGCAGGCGCCTCTCGATCTGGATCAGCCCGCGCGATCTGGTGCAGCTGATGCGGATCGGCCTCGAGCACGCCGAGATCCACTTCGAGGTGGTCTACGGCATCTCCGACAACGCGCGCGCCTGGTACGACAACGCCAACGCCTGGCGCCTCGGTTACCGGCCCGAGGACCAGGCGGAGGACTTTGCGGCGGGTGCCACCGAGGCCGACCTGAAGCTACCGCCCGACCCGATCGGCAAGCAGTTCCAGGGTGGCGGCTTCTGCGCGATGGAATTCTCTGGTGACGTCAAGAAGATCACCTAAACGTCCCCAGTGGCAAAAGCACGCAGGTCAACCGGTCAGCTTCGCTCTGGTCTGGGGCCGGGCAGGATGACCTGATCGCAAGGCGTTGCGTTCGACTGTCGTGTGCACTACACGGTAATGCATGAAGAGTGAAGTCTACAGCTGGCGGCTGGCGCCGGACCTCAAGGACGCGCTCGAGGCGGCGGCGCGGCGCGAACGCATCAGCGTCTCGCGGCTGCTCGAGCGAATTGCGCGCGAGTGGCTGAAGACGCGGGCTGCGGGCGCCGAGGACGACGAGGCCGAGCAGGCGCGCCTGCGGGCCGCGGCCGCACCATACATCGGGAGCATCAGGGGCGGCGACCCTGAGCAGTCCGAGAAGGTTCGGGAGCGCATGATTGAGAAGCTGGCAAGAAAATACCCGCGCTAGCGGACTGATCGATACTGGCGCAATCCTAGCTTTGCTCGACAACAAGGATAGATGGCACGAGCGCTGCGTTGAGGCTTACCAATCCTTGCATGTTCCTCTCGCGACATCTGCCGCTGTTCTTACCGAGCTTTTCTATCTGACTGACCTTCGACTTCGCCATCCGGGCGCAGCTTGGGGATTCCTCCGATCCGGCGTGGTCACCGTCCTGCCGATCGCTGATGCCGATCTGTCGGCATTGGAGGACTTGATGCGCGGATATGCCGACCGGCCAATGGATTTCGCCGACGCCACGCTCGTGCACCTGGCGCGCCGGGAATTGCTGAGCC
>CAWFGZ010000010.1:0-320514 GCA_963815435.1 uncultured Alphaproteobacteria bacterium | reverse complement strand
CTTCCACGAAGGTTTGGTGTGATTTACACCCCTACCCCGAGCGGTGCATTCACGGCACTATACGGCGCTCGCGGCGCGGGTGTGGCGTCTCTAAGCGAGTTACGACGGAGGTAAGAGATTGGGGTGGTCATCGTCTGCGAAAATAGGTTATGATTCCCATTCGCCGGTTTGAGGCGGGCGAGCAGAAGAGCGGAGCGAGCGGGCCCGGGAGGCCGAAAAACCGAACGAGCCCAAAACCCGCTGGATTTGCTGGCTTTTTCGGCCCAGGTCAGCACAAACCAGCCCGAGCGTCGTCGCGATGCATCAGTTTGGCCCATCTTCGACAGTGGGTTTTGCTAAGTAGCTGAACGTGAACGGCAATCGGCGCCGCGGAGGCGGCGTGGCACTACATTTCGGAGGTGGATCAGTTGCCGGCGCGGGGCCGAACGGTGGGCGGCAGGGCGACGCCTGCGGCGCGGAGCGCGAGGCTGGCGGCGGGGCGCGGGCTGGAGCGGACGAGGAAGTGCTTGTCGTCGTGGGCGATCTCGGTCTCGGTCAGGGAATCGAGGTCGGCGAGAATCTCGGCCCAGGATGCTGTGCGGCCGAGGTCGGCGATGCGCTGCTCGAGCTCGGCCTTGAGGACGAGCGCGAGGAAACTGGCGAAAACGTGGCCGCGGATGGTGTCGTCGAGCTTGTGGAAAATCGGCCGGGTGGCGAGCAGGTGCTTCGCCGTACGGAAGGTCGCCTCCACGGTCCAGAGCTGCTTGTAGCGCAGCATGGCGGCGAGCGGGTCGAGGTCGGTGTTGGTGCGTAGCACGAAGACGCCGTCGAACCTGGCGTCCGCCTCGGCTTTGGCCGGGTCGATGGCGAAGTGGCTGCCTTCGGTCTTGAGGAAGCGGCGGAAGCCGGTGTTGCCGACCAGCGCCTTGTCGCCCCTGGCCAGCTGACGTTCGAGGTTGGCCAGAATGGCTTGGCGGGTGACAGCGTCCCTCTCGGCCTCCTGATGGTTGCGACAGAGGATGTAGCGTGCATCGCCCACGGTCACCGCCTTGGCCTCGTAGTCGATCTCGTGGCCGCGCTTGGTGATGGTCAGCGGCACGGCCGGCGCGGCGTCGGCAAGCACGACATCGCGCACCACCTTGTCGGTACGCTCACGGGTGCCGAGCAGATACAACAAGTCGCGCCCCTCGAGCGCTGCGACGGTCTCGGTGCTGATCATGCCGCGGTCGGCGACCACGCAGATCCGGCCGATCGCGAAGCGCTGGCGCAGCCGGTCGATCACCGGGATCAGGGTGGTGACGTCGGCGACATTGCCCGGCCACATCTCCGAGCAGACCGGCCGCCCGTCGCCATCGATGAGGACCGCCAGGATCATCTGGGGCAGGTCCGGGCGATGATCCTTGCTGTGGCCGTGGCGGCCGAGGGTCTGCCCGCCGGCGCCTTCGAAGTAGAGACTCGTCGTGTCCATGAACACCAGGTCGAGCCGGCTGAAGAGATCGCGCCGGTGGGCGAACAGCCGCTCCTCGACCAGGTCCTTGGTGCAACGCGGGGCGAACGGCGTGCGCGCGTCCTGCTCCTCTTCCGGCAATTCTTGGCCGAGCCACGCCATCGCCCGGTAGAGATGCTGCAGCTCCAGCGCCTCGGCGCCAGCGATTCGATAGTCCTCGCGCCAACGATCGGCGGCGAGATCGGAGCCGCCGCCCATCAGCCGGTGCAGCACGGTGAGGAAGATCGCCCGCTCGAGCGCGAACCCGTGCTTGCGCTCCTCGGCCAGGTCTTCGATGACCGCTCGGCAGCCGGTCTCGGCCCACAGGCGCTCGAACACCAAGCCCGGCCCGATCCGCCGGACCACCGCGGTCGGGTCGTCCTGCACCGCGGTCACCACCAGCGCGCGCGTCGCGAACCGCGCCCCCGAGCGCAGCAGCCGCTCCAATTGGCCGCTCGCCTCCAGCTGGTCGAGGCGCCCGAGGGTGGCGATCACCCGCTGCTGCACTCGACCACCCGCACGTCGGCTCTCGGCGATCTGGAGATAGGCCCGCCCGCCCGAGGTCTTCTTGCGGAAGTACATCGCTGCTCCCACGTGGAGCGTACACACTTCCACTGTAGACCGCATGATTCAAGCAAAATCGATCGATTGCGTGGCACTACATTTTGAGCTTGACCCACCCTCGACCCTAGGAAATCTGCGGCTTTCACAGCTACTCGGCCGTCCCAACTGTCGAAGATGGGTCTAGCGAAACGAAAGGGCCGCTCCCGAGGGAGCGGCCCCATGACTTGGAACGTGGTCGGCAGGTGGCTCAGTAGTCCATGTCGCCCATGCCGCCCATGCCGCCGGGCATGCTGCCGCCGCCCGCCGACTCCCTCTTCGGCCTCTCGGCGACCATGGCCTCGGTGGTGATGATCAGGCCCGCGACCGACGCCGCGTCCTGCAGCGCGGTGCGCACGACCTTGGTCGGATCGACGATGCCCGCCTTGAACATGTTGACGAACTTGTCGTTCTGGGCGTCGTAACCCCAGCTCGAGGTCGTCCTTGTCCAGGAGCTTGCCGACCACGATCGAGCCGTCGGCGCCAGCATTGACCACGATCTGCCTGGCCGGCACGGCAAGCGCCTTGCGCACGATGTCCATGCCGACCCGCTGATCGTCGTTCTCGGGCTTCAGCTTGTCGAGCGCCTTGGCCGCGTACAGGAGGGTCACGCCGCCGCCCGGCACGATGCCCTCCTCGACCGCCGCGCGGGTGGCGTGCAGCGCATCGTCGACGCGGTCCTTCTTCTCCTTGACCTCGACCTCGGTCGCCCCGCCGACCTTGATCACCGCGACGCCGCCGGCGAGCTTGGCCAGGCGCTCCTGCAGCTTCTCGCGGTCGTAGTCGGAGGTGGTGTCCTCGATCTGCGCGCGGATCTGGCCGCAGCGGCCCTCGATCGACTTCTTCTCGCCGGCGCCGTCGACGAGCGTGGTCTCCTCCTTGGAGATCAGCACCTTCTTGGCCTTGCCCAGCATGTCGACGGTGACGTGCTCCAGCTTGATGCCGAGATCCTCGCTGATCAGCTGACCGCCGGTGAGAACCGCGATGTCCTCGAGCATCGCCTTGCGCCGGTCGCCGAAGCCGGGCGCCTTGACCGCCGCGACCTTGAGGCCGCCGCGCAGCTTGTTGACCACGAGCGTGGCCAGCGCCTCGCCCTCGACGTCCTCGGCGATGATCAGGAGCGGCTTGCCCGACTGCACGATCTGCTCGAGCACCGGCAGCAGCGGCTGCAGGCCGGACAGCTTCTTCTCGTGCAGCAGGATGTAGGGCTCCTCGAGCTCGACCGACATCTTCTCGGCGTTGGTGATGAAGTACGGCGAGAGATAGCCGCGGTCGAACAGCATGCCCTCGACCACCTCGAGCTCGGTCTGCAGGCCCTTGGCCTCCTCGACCGTGATCACGCCCTCCTTGCCGACCTTCTGCATCGCCTCGGAGATCATCTCGCCGATGCTGGCGTCGCCGTTCGCCGAGATGGTGCCGACCTGCGCGATCTCGGCTTCGGTGGAGACGGTCTTGGAGCGCAGCTTCAGCTCCTCGATCACCGCCGCGACGGCGGTCTCGATGCCGCGCTTGAGGTCCATCGGGTTCATGCCGGCGGTGACCGCCTTGTAACCTTCCTTGACGATCGCCTGGGCGAGCACGGTCGCGGTCGTGGTGCCGTCGCCGGCCTCGTCCGAGGTCTTGCTGGCGACCTCGCGCAGCATCTGCGCGCCCATGTTCTCGAACTTGTCGAAGAGCTCGATCTCCTTGGCGACGGTCACGCCGTCCTTGGAGATGCGCGGCGCGCCGAACGATTTCTCCATGATGACGTTGCGGCCTTTGGGGCCGAGCGTCACCTTGACCGCGTCAGCCAGCATATCGATGCCGCGCAGCATGCGACGCACGGGCATCGGTGTTGAACTTGATGTCTTTGGCAGCCATGGCCGTCAGGCCTCCTTACTTGGCTTGCTCTCTTGGACTTTCGGCGATCTTGCTGGCTCACGCCGCCTTGCTCTTGCGGGCCGCGCGCCTTGCCTTCGATGATGCCCATGATGTCGGACTCCTTCATGATCAACAGCTCCTCGCCGTCGATCTTGACCTCGGTGCCCGACCACTTGCCGAACAGGATGGTGTCGCCCTCCTTGACGTCCGGCGGGATCCGCTTGCCGCCTCGTCGCGCGCGCCGGGGCCGACCGCCACCACCTCGCCCTGCATCGGCTTCTCTTTCGCCGTGTCAGGGATGTACACGCCGCCTGCGGTCCGCTCCTCCTCTTCGATGCGGCGGACCACCACACGATCATGCAACGGCTTGATTTTCATGATTCCTCCTCGTGCTCCAAGGCCAAGACGGCGGTCGAACAGCCACGCCGGAAGACTTCCGACGTCTTTTGCCTTGCGGGTCGAAGTGGCTGTTAGCACTCACGCACCATGAGTGCTAACGACGTGAATATCGGGATCGCTGCATCGGCTGTCAATCCGCTCGGCGAAATTCTCCATCTGCGTGTTCGTGTGGCGGGGAAACTTGCAGCCCGCGCGCCGTGGTGTCCCCGCTCCACGCAGTGGGTATGAAGCCTCTGCGACCATCATTTAGTTGTGCTCAGAATCTTCTGCAAAATGGTCATGGTTGCGGTGTTGGGCCCTTGTGGGCAAGGCGCAGCGTTGTCCGCAGGGATAAGGTGGCGGGGCGGTTTTCGTCTCGCTGCAGCTCGCCACAGTGGACATATCGCCGACCGCGCATGCATGGCTGCGCTCCTTGCCCGTGCCCCACGACCAAAGAGAGAGGGGCGCCCGCACACGGGGCGGACGCCCCCGATCCCTGCCCACGCGCGCCGCGCGAGGCGCGGCGTGGAGTTAGGCGGCGATCAGGCGACCTTCTTGTGCTCGATCACCTTCTTGGCCTCGACCACCTTCTTGCCTTCGAGCACCTTCGGACCCGAACCGGGCCTGCTCTCGACGGCGATCCGGCGCGGCTTCATCGCCTCGGGCAACTCACGCTCGAGGTCGACCTGCAGGACGCCGTCGGCCAGCGTCGCACCGACGACCTTGACGTGATCGGCAAGGCTGAAGCGGCGCTCGAAAGCGCGCGTCGCGATGCCACGGTAGAGGTAGGTCGTGACGCCTTCGCGCGGCTCGCCGAGGTTGCCGGTGACGACGAGCAGGTTCTCCTGCGCGGTGATCTCGATGTCGTTTTCGCCGAACCCGGCGACCGCCATCATGATCCGGTACTTGTCGTCGTCCATCTTCTCGATGTTGTAGGGCGGATAGCCGGCGGCGCTGTCATCGGCGCGCAACGCGGCCTCGAACAGGTTGCTCCAGCGATCGAAACCGACGCTCGAACGGAACAGTGGAGTGAAGTCGTAGGTACGCATGGCTCAATACCCTCCTTGAGAAGCGGTATCTCAGGTTTTGCGGCGGGTCCGCCGCCCATGCGGCCGGACTCGGGATCGGACCCGCTCGCGGCTTCCGATCACTGGGATATGAAAAGATTTGCCGCTGATTATTAAGTGGTGTTTCTGTGGAATCTTTACAAGACTGACAACTCTTACTATCGTAATATTTCTAAGATGATCATCTAACACATTGCTTTTGTTATCCATGGGTTAAGAACTTGGGCGTGCCGTCTACGCACACCGGCTGCGTCGCTCCAGCGGCTGACGACATGACGCCCCGTTTCCAATGGCGACGGGCTCTTCTGCATCCCATATTGCATACGCATGATCGCCAAGAAATCAAAGAGACGGAAGCCGAGCAATCCGCTAGCCAGCGGCCTTGCCCGATGGGAGAGCGAAGGGGGTGCTTCTGGGCCAGCATCAGAACCGGGCCGCGCCAAGCCCGTGCCTCTCTCGGAGGGAGAACGGCGTATCTTGCAGTGCCTGGGGGCGGCGGTGCTTTTGCAGTGGAATGACCTGCCTACGCCGACCCAGCGGCAACTTTTCGAGCACGCCGTCGCCATGGGTGAGGCGGGCCAGACAGCGCAACTGAAAGAGCAAATCGCTCGCTTTCTTCACGAGCATAAAGATGACGAGCGAGAATCGGAGTGACGCGCCGGTCCAGCAGGCGAGCTCTGATGGGCTTGGAGCAGCCAGCGAGGGACTTCCGCCTCTTTGGGGGGCTCGAAGGGCAAAGCTCAAGGCGACAAAGGTCGCTTGGGCCGGCGCGCCGTCTGAGCTTGCTCAGGGTGCGTATAGGCGGGTGTCGCCCTGCTGCTGATTCGCAGCTGCAGTCAGCATCGCTCTCTGCAGCTTCTCGAACGCCCGTGCCTCGATCTGACGCACGCGTTCGCGCGAGACGCCGTAGATGTGGCCCAGATCCGCTAGCGTCATGGTTTCGTCTCGGAGCCGCCGCCCCTTCAGAATGTGCTGCTCGCGCTCGTTGAGCGTCGCCAGACCTTTGGCCAGCAGATCACGCCGCCACGCAAGCTCGCTCGCCTCAGCAATGATGCTTTCCTGGTCCGGACCGTCGGCCGCCAGCATGTCCTGCCATTCTGCGTCGCCGTCGGCCCGCATCGGCGCGGACAGCGACTGGTCCATGGCGGCGAGGCGACGGTTCATTTCGATCACCTCGTCCTCGCTGACCTCGAGCTTCCCGGGCAATTCCGGTGACCGCGGCCGGCGGGAGATCGCCCTCGCCAAGCTCGCCGAGTTGGCTCTTCAGCCGGCGCAGATTGAAGAACAGCTTCTTCCGTGCTGTTGTGGTGCCCATAGTCACCAGCGAGCGGTTATGGAGGACGTGCTCCCGGATCGCTGCCCGGATCCACCACATGGCGTAGGTGGCGAAACGGAACCCGCGCTCCGGCTCGAACTTGGCAAGCGCCCGCATCAAACCGACGTTGCCCTCGGCGACCAGGTCGGCCAGCGGCATGCCGTAGCCGCCAAACCGTCGGGCGATCCCGACCACGAGACGCAGGTGGCTGCCGAGCAACTGCCGGGCGGCCTCCGGATCCTTGACGTCGCGCCAGTCCCGGGCAAGACGCCGCTCCTCGTCCACGTCGAGGATCGGAAACTTGCGGGTCTGCTCGAGGTACCATTCAAGATGCGGCTTCATCACTCTGGTGCTTGAACACCTCACCTTTTCTCTGTTGTGAATTTCGTCGCGGTTCGGCCGCCTCTGGCAGTACCCGCCATGCAGGTTCCCGGCGATCATTTGGCGCGTCTGCACCGAAAACATTGCGCTGAAATAATATATGGGGACCAAGTCAAAGGTTTTACATCAGTCTTGAAAGTAAAAATCCATGCTCGAGCATGCCGATGTGGACTAAGAGGCTGACCCGAAAGTGAGTTTATGCGGCGAAGGCGTTGATTCCAACTTCGGTGGTGATCGGGCCGACATGCGGCTCGCTCCGCTCGCACAAGCGGCACCTCGCCGAGGAGAATCTTGCTGCAGTCGATGCAGCACGGCTGGCCATCGCTGCAATTCAGATCATTTTAGGCGTCGTCGGCATCGCGTGGGAGCTGGCCGAGGCCGGCTTCAGGCGTCGCTTGGGTGAATCAGGCCGTGAACGAAGCGCAGTTTCGCCATGACCGCGGGCGCCAGAACGAAGGGATAGAGGTCCGGCTGGCCCATGCTGTGGTTCAGGCTGTTGACCGCATAGGTGAGCGGCAGCCAGGCCTTGAGAAGAGCATCGAAGTCGCTCTGTCGGTACGGGTCGAAGTCGATCTCCATGGTGAGCGCGGGATCGTGTCCGGCCCGGGGGTGGACGCGCAGACCGAACGCCTCGGCGGTCTCCAGCGTGTCGACGATGTGCAGATAGTGCGCCCAGGTCTCGGCGAAGTCCTCCCACGGGTGGGCGCTGCCGTAGCCGCTGACGAACCGCTCCTGCCAGTCCGGCGGCCGGCCCTCGCCATGATGCCTTTCGAGGCACGCGCCATAGTCCTGGCGCTCGTCGCCGAACATCGTGCGAAACCACTCCAGCCGCCGCCCGTCCCGGACCAGTCGCTCCCAGTAGTAGTGACCGATCTCGTGGCGGAAGTGGCCGAGCAGCGTGCGGTAGGGCTCCGCCATCTCCTTGCGCGCCCGCTCGCGCTCGGCGTCGTCGGCCTCGGCGACGTTGATTGTGACCAGCCCCTGGCATGGCCCGTAACGACCTGGGACGTTTCCCGGAACGTCGCCCCGGAATCGGCCAGAAAGTCGAAGGCGAGCCCGGTCTCCGGATTCTCCCACTTACTGACCAAAGGCAGCCCCAGGCGGAGCAGCCCGTAGATCAACCGGTGCTTGGCGGCCTCGAGGCGTTGCCAGCGCAGCAGGTGCTCCGGCGGGCCGAGGTCCGGGATCGTGCGGTTGTGGCGGCAGGCCCGGCAGAACGCATCCGAGGCCGTCCGCCGGCACCAGCCAGTTGCAGGCCTTGTGCGCGGCATTGGCGCAGAAGCGGTGGACCTGCTCCGGCGCGGCCAGCGGGCGCCAGCGATCCCCGTCCTCCTCGGTAAGGGCGCTCAGCAGCGCACCGTCCGGAATGTAGCCCAGGACGTGTGCGCAGCGCTCGCACCGGGTGTTCTCGAAATACAGCAACTGGCCGCAATTCTGGCACTCGAACAGCTTCATGAGGCGGCCCTTCAACCAGGTTGGCGGGAAACGCCCTGCCGGCGGTCAGCGTTCCCGCCGGCCCGGTCCCGCTCGGCGGGTCCGATGGACAGATCACGATTGCGCGGGCGGTCTCAGCCTCGTTGAGGAGCCGGACGGCGATCGCCTCGAGCAGGATCTGTCGCGTGCGGCGCGCGATCTCGTCGAGCGACACCGTCCGGGCGAGGCGCTGCTCGGCGTAGCCACGGAGGTCCTCGACGCTCGGCATGTGCGGGAGGTGGATCTCGGCCAGGAACAACTCCGCATGACTGCACGCCGCTCGGCCCCTCGATCGCAGTTCCGCCCAGGTCGGCATCTGGGCCAACGCTTCGTGGGTCTGCGCAGCGATCCGTTCGATCGGCAACGTGCCGGCAAGCTGGCGGGCCACCTTCTCGATCACCTTGCGCCCCAAGCGCTGCTCGCCTCTGACGACGGTCTCGGGCGGGCTCTGCAGATCCCAGACGATTCCGAACCAGGACAGAATCTTCAGGGCGTAAAACGCCGGATCGTACTCCCACCAGCGAAAACCCTGACGCACCGAGGACTGATACGCGTGGTGATTGTTGTGCCACCCTTCGCCCATGGTCAGGATCGCGAGGAACCAGTTGTTGCGCAAGTCGTCGCCGGTCACGTAGCGCCGGCGCCCCGCGACGTGGGCCACCGAGTTGATCGCGAAGGTCGCATGCCAGAGCAGCACGGTGCTCCAGCAGAAGCCGACCACCAGGCCCGGCCAGCCGGCGATCAGCCAAGCCAGCAGGCCGAGCAGGCCGGCCGGCAGATAGGGGTGCCGATCGAGCCATACGAGCTCCGGAAACCGCGCGAAATCGGCGATCGCACCGTAGTCGGTCGCGCCGTGCCGCGGCGTGAAGATCCAGCCCAGGTGCGCATAGAGGAAGCCATGCTGGCGCGGCGAGTGCACGTCGAGCTCGGTGTCCGAGTGACTGTGGTGCCGCCGATGCTTGGCCGCCCACCACAGGACCCCCCGCTGGGCCGAGGTCTGGGCCAGGAAGGCGAGCAGGAACTGAACGATCCGGCTGGTCTTGTACGCGCGGTGCGCGAAATAGCGATGGTAGCCCGCCGCGATCGCGAAGATCCGCACTACGTACAGCGCGCCGCACAGCACCAACGCCTCCGTCGTCAGCCCCGTCCAAATCGCGGCCAGGCAGGCCAGATGAACCAGGAGAAACGGGACCGTGGCCGGATAGACGATGTCGTCGGCGCGATCATTGTCGACGGACGCGGTCCGCTCCGGCGGGCTGTGCGGGCTCGACATCTTCATTCGTCCTCTTTGGCGAGCTTTATTCGGGCGGGGCATGCCTTTCGAGGCTCGGCACCTGCATTAAGCCTCTGTGCGAACTCGTTCGCGACTGGCGTGAATTGTCGTTGGTTCTCGGCGGCACGTTGGGCAGCAAAGCTGCCGCTATCGGGAGCCATACCTTTTAAGAACTTGAAGAGATCACTGTCCGTGGAAAGGATCAGGGTCGTATCTTGTGCGATTATGGACTTGTATGATTGCATGGTCCGGGTAAACTCATAGAATTCAACGGCTTCCGGGCTCTGGTTGTATGCGCTCGCGTAGATTTCGGTGGCTTTCGCGTCCGCCACGCCGCGGATCTCCTCGACGCTCCGATAGGCTTCCGACTGTATCTTGTTCAAGTCGCGTTCGCGATTGCCGCGGATCCGGGCGGCCTCGCCATTCCCTTCAGACAGGAAGCGTTCCGCGATCTGCCGCCGTTCGCTGATCATTCGATCATAGATCTTTGGACGCACGCTCTCGTTATAGTTGATCCGCTTGAACCGGATATCGAGCAATTCAATGCCGAACACCTTAACTTTTTCGGAAGCCGCCGCGAAAATCTCCCGCTCGACCAGTTTGCGCCCCTTCTGGATCGGCACCAGCGCGCCGACGTCGGTCTCGGTGTCGGTAAGCTGGGCGTCGCGCAGCGGCACACGATCTTTGGTCGTGCGAATGATCTCGATCAACTCGTGCTTCGCGACAGCGTTACGGGTCTCGCTGCCGAGAATGTCGTCCAGTCGAGACTGGGCGCTGCGTTCATCATGCAACCGCAGGAAATATTGGAGCGGATCGTTGATCCTCCAGCGGGCGAACAGGTCGACCGCGATGTAGAGCTTGTCCTTGGTCGGCATGTCCGAGGGGCTGCCATCCCACTCGAGGATCCGCTTGTCGATCGGATTGACGTCCTGGACGAAGGGCAACTTGAGCTTGAGGCCGGCCGTGGTCACTGGCTCGCCGACCGGTCGGCCGAACTGGGTGATGATCACCTGCTCGACTTCGCTCACGGTGTAGAACGAGCTCGTCAAGACGTACGCGATCAGCCCACAAGCCCCCAAGATGCCGATGAGGATGAACCTGTTCATGGTCGATCTCCCGGTTTGGGGTCGAGGTTCAGAAATGGCAGGATGCTCTGCGTCTGCGCGTCGAGAATGATCTTGGAGCGAATACCCGGCAGGACCTCCTGCAGGGTCTCGATGTAGATGCGGCGGCGCGTGACCTCCGCGGCCTTGTGATATTCGGCCAGCAGGGCGCTGAACCGGGCGACATCGCCTTCCGCCTCGTTGATCCGCTTGAGCCGGTAGCCGTCGGCCTCGCGGATGCGCTGATCCTTCTCGCCCTCGGCGAGCGGGATCACCTTGTTGTAGTCCCGCCGGGCCTCGTTGATCAGCTTCTCTTTCTCCTGCTGGGCCTGGTTGACCTCGTTGAACAATTCCTGCACCGGTTGGGGCGGATTGATGTTTTTCAACTGCACCTGGTCGATGCTGATCCCCATTTCGTATTTTGTGGACAGCTCCTGCATTTTGATCAGTGCTTCCGCCTCGATTTCCTGACGGCCGATGGTAATGACCTCGTCCACGGTGCGGTCGCCAACCACCTCCCGCATGACGGATTCGGAGACGGCGCGGAGGGTTGTGCTCGGCTCGCGAACATCGAACAGAAACTTCATCGGATCGGAGATGCGGTACTGAACCACCCATTCCACCAGCGCGGCGTTCAGATCGCCCGTCACCATCTGAGTTTCCTTCGAGCCGTCTTGAGAGCTCTGGTACGGATCGGTGGCGCCCGGGGTCGCGAACCCGAATTCCTGCTTCAACTGTCGCTTGACCGGAACGATTGTGGCGACGTCAACGCCTAATGGCAGCTTGAAGTTCAGTCCTGGCTGAACCTCTTTGAGATACTTGCCGAAGCGCTGCACGACGGCGACCGAAGTCGCTCGGTACGGTGTAAAAGGCCGTCCAAACGCCAAGGGCGGCCAGAAGGAGACAGAAAATCAGGATCATCCCCGTCGCGCGCGGTCCGCCGCCGCGGCATCATCCGTTTGAGGCGGGTCTGGCCCCGCCGAATCACCTCCTCGAGGTCGGGACTGGGACCGCCCCGGACGCCCCAGGGGCCGCCCCGGTTGCCGTCACCGCTTTGCGATGGCATTTGGATGCCCTCTCTTGTCGATCTCTGCGGGTGCCTTCCAGCGCTGGTCGCCCATGCTGCCCGGATCGGTTGCTATCCCTGGATGCTCGACCATCTCGTCGTCCTGGCCTCGTGCTTTGGCCAAAAGATCTCGATCACGGTCTCAGATGAGAGGAGTGGCCGCTTGCCGCGGCAACAAGCGTGGATCAGCGCCTCGATCAGCATGCGGTCCAGCCGCAGTTGGCCGTTCGGGTGCTGGTCTAGCTCCGTCAGCCGCCGAACAGCGGTCGCCTCAGGCGTACCGAGCAGCGAGGAGAGTGAGCGGAGCGGCCAGCTCGGGCGCCAGGACGTGCTCGACCACGATCCGGGCCCGCTGGTAACTTTCGGCAGTGAATGCCAAATTCCGGTGCCACCTCGGGGCGCTGCGCGCCCAATCGGCCCGGAACAGCGCCTCGAGCGCCGCCGCGCGCCTGGTGACCGGCTCGCGCGGATCCAAGGCTGCCGCCCGGAGCCGAGGCCGCGCGGCGTTTCCTCCCCCGGCCTGATCGAGGTGTAACTGCTGCCTCGAGATGGTCATGTCGAGCCCTCCGCAAAAACGGCTGTCAATCAAGTTCGTACTGCTCGCGCGGCTATGCTCCCGGGCGGCGCCTATTGCGCAACGGCTGCCCCGCCGTCAATCGGCGCGGCTTTCCCGGGCGTGGGCAGCTCGCGCTTGACAAGCTCCTCGGCGCACAGCCCGGCCGCCCCGCGGTCATCGGCCTGCGCTTTGTAATCGGTGGTGCTGCTGGCGGGCATGATGACGGCCCAGTGGCCGTCCTGGACGAACTTGCTCTGCGCGTAGGAGCTGTCGATCGCCTTCAGCGCGGTGAGCTGGACGCCGGCGTCCGGCGCGGCCATGAAGCGATCGACGCACACGACCGCGGCCAGCTCCTGGCGCGCCTGTGCCGCCAACTCCTCCGCCATCTTCTGGGCACTGCCGCCGGTCACCCAGCCGCCCCAGTGGAAGCCGACGACGGTGGCGACAATAACGGATCCCGCGCAGGCCCAGAACAGCACGGCCTTGCTCGCCCGGTACTGTTGGAAGCGCTGCGAAAGACTTCGGTGCTGTTCCATAGCAACCTCTCTGGGTGGGTCTGCCTCGCATTGAAGCAGACCTCTCTTAGACTCTCTCGGACACCTGCGTTTCATATCGCAGGCCCCGAGCAGAGCGGCGGATCCGAGAGTTTCCTCTGCGCTCGATGCGCGCCGGGCGCCGCCCGCGGGCCCTGACCACTACTCTTAGCCGAGCAGGCGATCCGCTGCGCTAATCTGCATTAGCCACCGCGCCGCAATTTTTCCTAGCGTCTGCATTCGGGATCTCGATCAGGCCGGTCTCGGCTACCAGCAGCAGCTCCGGCAGGGCTTCCCGGTCGGGCCGGAGCTGAGCTCGGCGGGCCGCTCTCCGATTAGAAGAACCGCTCGGCAATGGTGATGATATCGCCCGGCTTGACCATCGTATCGGCTTGCGTGGCGAACCGACAGTCGCCGCGCCCGATCGTCACGTCCGATTGATCGGCCCGAGACGTGTAGCCGCCGGCAAGGGCGACGGCGTTGATCACCGTGATGCCATTCCGATACTCGTAGCTGCCAGGCGTCCCGACCTCGCCCAGGACATAGAACGATCGATAGGTAACGAGCTGCACACCGACCTGTGGGCTGACCAGGAAGTCACCGGCCTTCAGCCGAATCTCGATCTCGTTCCCCAATTGACGCGTGGTCAAACCAACGGCTGCGATTTCGCCCACCAGCGGCAATGCCAGGTAGCCCTCGCCATCGAGCGCGAACTGACCAGACAGATCGGGCTGCCGAAATACGACGACCTGGAGTTGATCGCCCGAGCCAAGGCTGTAGCTGGTCGAACCGGTGCCGTCCTGCGCTACGCCAGCGCACCGAGGCATCTCCGCGGTCGAGCACGCCGTCAGCAAGCCTATGCCAAGTACGATCGGACCGAGCGCCTTCACGCGCCGGGCCGATCCGTGCGCTGCAGGGACTCGAGTGTGAATAGCAACACACCGATCAGGATAAAGATCAGCGGTGACCATGCGACCGAGGTGAAAGACAGGCCAACCAGAGAGGTCGCCATGTCGATCGCCGCGATCAGGAAAGCGATGAGCCCGAGAAGCGACACGTTTCGATCCCTCGTTGGTTGGCGGGCCGGCAGGGTGCATGCGCCAGGCGCTCACCCGGCGTCTTTGACCGCTAGTCAGATGGACCGAGCAGGCAGCTGTAAGCTGCAAGCGTCCACCGGGGCAGGCTCCTTCCCCGTAGCTGAGACGTTGAGGCCGGCGCACGCCGTGTCTGACGGCGTCGGCAGGCCGCGCGAGGGCTTCGAGGACTTCGGATGCGGATGATGCTCCCTCAAGCCTTGCGGATCGCGTCCTTCAGGCCGCCGATTGCATTCTGCACCTTGCCTTCCACTTGGTCGGCCTTGCCGTCGGCCTGCAACTTGGCATCGCCCACCACCTTGCCGACGGCCTCCTTGACGGCGCCCTTGGCCTGCTTGGCGGCACCCGCGATCCGATCCTTGTCCATGTGCTAGTAAGCCCTTGTTCTTGTCGGCGCTGTTCTCGATCGCCTTACCCGCCGGCCGCCATGTCCGCTCCGGCGCCTGCGGTCGTGTTGCAGGCGCCGGGCAGCGCAACCGATCCCGCCAGGACGAGCAAGGTTAGAGACGTGATCGCCAGTCGCTTACACATCGTGTGCTTCCCTTGCTGCGTCGAACACGCCAGGGCAGCGCCTGGAGTTCCTTGAGGACCAAATCTACGCCGCCGATGACCGCGCGCCGCTAACCTGCATCAGCGCCCTCAAGACTTTACAAGACTTTATTTGGCAACTTCAGGAACGCATATACTACTCCCCTTCGTACTTTCGCTGCGTGACGATCAAACCGCGCCCGCCCCCTACTCCTGTCGAGAGCTTCAGCGAAGCCCAAGAAAGGACAGCGGCAAGAACGACGACAATCACACCAATAATCCAGAAAATATTGTACATTCTTGTCTCCCATCCACTTGTGGAGTGGTCCCGCTTGACCAACACATCGTCCGACGGTCCTTCCGGCTCAGCCTCGCCGGATCATCGGACCTCTGCAATTATTCCAGGGTCACCCTCGAGTGCACTGGAACACCACGGTCCTGGACCCGTCCGTGTTGGTGCGTATGTTCGAGACCGCCCGCTGCGACCCGTTATTCATGCAGTAGGTCTGGGCATTCCACGACGCGTCCAGCAGTTCCTGGTCCGTCCGATAGCTGTAAGTGAGATTGGGATCGAACGCCTGCTGACGCGGCGCGGCCGTCGCGTAGCTCGGATCGCAGTCGAAGACCACGTTGTTGCTCTGGCCGTTCGAACCGGTCGTGAACCTGGCTGGTCGCGGCGCGGATTGATACCGACTGCAGAACACCACCGCGTTCTGTTGGGCCTGAAGCAGTTCCTGATCGCCGCTATACTCATAAGTAACGCTCGGATTGCTGGTCTTCACCTGCTGCAACGAGTGAGGCGGCGTGCAGGAAGCCACGGCCACGGCCGCCAACACCACGGCAGCCCGCATGTCAACCAACAAGAACCGAGAAGATATTGCCATCTCCGTGCACTCCCCTTGCATCGAGCCCGCCAGGGCATTCTCTGGACTGCTTTGCAGAGTAATTCTAGGCGCCCGATGAGCGCGCGCCGCTAACCTGGATCAGCGCCGTCGAAGCCTATTTTAGGGATGATCCAGTCGTTCCCGACCCTCAACACAGAGGAAGATACATGGCCGCCGCCAACCGAAACCTGGAAGAGGAATTCGACACGCTCAAGGCGGGCCTTGACACGTTGCGCAAGGAGATCCGCTCGTTCGCCGGCTCCTTCGGAGATGTCGCCACGGACGAAGTCAAGACGCGGGGGCGACGTGCCCGCGCTGCTGTGGGGCGGGTGACCGACCGGGCGGGTGAAGTATGGGACGACACCACGAAGCAGGCGAGCCGACGCGGCCGCGAGGGTGTCGCCGCCGTGGAGCGGCAGATCGAGGAGCGTCCTTTCATGAGCGTACTCTTGGCGTTCGGCATCGGCGTGGTGATCGGCAAGCTGATCAACCGATAGACCGGCCCGGTTGCAAGGCCGGGCCAGCAAGATATGGATCTATCTTCGGGTTCGTCTCAAACGCGCTGGCGTAGGTAAAGGCGCTGGCGTAGGCCGAGCTCCAGGTGCGCCGAGTGTGGGGATGGCTCGGCTCGCGCCGATCGGATGGCCCGTGAGCGATGGGGTCGGATTGCGACGAGCTTGCACGCCGGGGTCGTGATGAGGCGCACCCCTCAGAGGGCCGTACCGACGAGAGCGCCAATGCCGGCCGTCAACGCCATCGCCAGCGCGCCCCAGAACGTGACACGCAATGTTGCCTTGAGGACGTGCGCGCCCCCGGCCCGCGCACCGATCGCGCCAAGCAGGCCAAGGAATACGAGCGACGCGATCGACACGATCGGAACAAGCATCGACGGAGGCGAGACCAGGACCACCGAAAGCGGCAACACTGCCCCCGTTGCGAAGGTGCCCGCCGACGTCAGGGCCGCCTGGACAGGACGGGCGGTCGTCACCTCCGAGATGCCGAGTTCATCCCGCGCATGGGCGCCGAGCGCGTCCTTCGCCATCAATTGATCGGCGACCTGTCGCGCGAGGTTCGGTTCGACGCCGCGCTTGACGTAGATCAGGGCCAGTTCCTCATGCTCGAAGGCGGGTTGGCTTGAGAGCTCCGATCGCTCGCGCACAAGATCGGCCTGCTCGGTGTCGGATTGCGAACTGACCGAAACGTACTCGCCTGCCGCCATGGACATGGCGCCAGCGACCAGCCCGGCGATGCCGGAGATCAGCACCTCCGAACTTGACGCCGAGGCAGCCGCCACACCGACGATCAAGCTCGCTGTCGAGACAAGCCCGTCATTGGCGCCGAGTACGGCTGCCCGCAGCCAGCCGATGCGCGACACCAGGTGGCGTTCAGTATGCAGACGGCTCACCACTTCCTCCAGACACCACCTTCGAGTTTCGTGCCCTCGGCGACCGTGTTGGAGATCGTGCGTGCCGCACTTGGGCACGTTCTTGTGCGGGAGGTTGAGCCACGGGTCGCTCGCTGTCGACGATCGGTTCGTAGTCGATCGAGATCATCTTCGGCGGGCTGTCCTGCGTAGACTGGTTGTGAGTGTCAGTCAGATCACAGCTGGGCAACCACCTTTTCGAGCTTCGCGCGAACTTGCTCGGCAGCCCGTTTCAGCTCCCGATTGTCGATCGCCTGCATGGATGCGACTGGATCGATGGCGGCCACTTCCGTTTGTCCGTTGCCGGCACCGCGGACCACGACGTTGCAGGGCAGCATCGTGCCGACCTTATTTTCGAGCTTGAGCGCTTCGTAAGCCAGCGCCGGGTTGCATGCCCCCAGGATTTTGTAGCTCGGGCGACCCCGATCTTCTTCTTCAACGTCTCCTTAAACCGCCTTCGTCGCCGGTGGCTGCGGATCGCTACAGGCAGGGCCATCGTCACTGAGGCTCTCGGTGTGGCCAGCTTCGTCGGAATAGAGTGATCGGGAATAGTGGCCGGCTTGGATCGGAATTCAGTCGCCGCCTTGCGTCGGAGTATGCGATCGACGCCGTCGATCACGTCAGCGTTGAGGCGACAACTCGATACGGATTGGGCAGTGGTCGCAAGTCCACGAACTGCCGTTGAGCGCGGTGACGTGAACCCGCGGGGCCAACTCGGTGGATGCAAACACGAAGTCGATCTGTCGTGTGGGATGACCACCGGCCGGCCAGTAGGTCGGCGTGGTGTCGCTGTCGATGGGCAGTTCAGAAGGCCACGGGTCAGGCCGTCGTCCAGCGAAGGGACCGACAAGTCGAAGTCCTAAGGCCTCCATGCGAGCGAAAACACTCTCGTATCGAGCCCGCCAGTACTGTGAGCCATGTTCACCATAGCCGCGGAGGATATTCCAGTCACCCGCGACAAGGAGGCGGTGCCCGTGCTCTATCCCAATGAGAGCAGACAAGTCGGACACAATTCGGTGGGCCGAGGCATCCGCGTAGATCAAGCGGCTCGCTAGGTGGCTGACGGGATGTTCCCATGATGCATAGATTGAAGCGACGGTGATGGGATCTTCGTTCGGTAGGGCCAGCGCCGCAGCGGCTAACGACCCGGCCCGGCTCACGCCGAGCTGATCGGCCTGAGCAGCGTCGAGAGCTGCTAAAAGCAGCGGGCTGGCCTGCACGCCTTCTCGGACTGCGACCGCCGTGCTCCAAGGCCGGGACGTCCAGCCGCCCGTCAGCCAGCCGCCCTCGAGATCCGGTGCAACAACCAGCAGCCCAGAAGGAACCGGTCCAGGCGTCGCCTCCTGCAACAACAAGACGTCAGCCCCATGACCGGCAGCCTCCGGCCACGAGCCCGATTCTTGATTGCAGTTCCAGCTCATGAGCTTCAACGTTGCGTCTGCCATCGTCTTCTCATCACACTCGATGTGGTCGTGAGCCTCCATTAACGCGGAGCGGGCGATCGTGGTCGCGGGCCCTAGAGCCGGCCCAAGAGCAGCAGCACGATGATGATGATGATGATGAGCCCGATGCCGCCGGTCGGGTAGTAGCCCCACCCCCTGCTGTGCGGCCAAGTCGGCAATACGCCCAGCAGCATCAGTATCAGGATGATCAGCAGGATCGTTCCGATGCTCATCGTCGTCCCCTTCTCGCCGCCTTCAGGCAGGCTCCTTGCCCACGTCGGTTCCGCACGGCGTGCCAATCGCGCTTGGCCGCACTCTATCGTCTGCCGAATGCGACAAGCAGGACACCTCCGACGGCGGCGGCAATTCCGAGGATCAAGTACCACATCGTCTGGCTGGTGAAGCGTCCGGTGATCGCGTTGGAAACCTGGTCCATCGGCGCATTCGAGGCGTGGTAGGCAAAGCCCAGGAGAACCAAGCCAATCACGAGAGCGACGGCACCCAGGATCTGAGTCATGCGCATGTGCGTCTCCCACGTCCTCCTTAGCGAACGACGAGGTCGTTCTTGACCTCCCGAACGCCTTTGACGCTGCGGGCAAGTTCTCCGGCTCTGGCCTTGGTTTGCGCGGAGTCGACAAAGCCGCTCAATTGCACGACGTCCTGCATGGTCTCGACACCGATTTGCATCGCCTTCAACGAGGGATCGTCGAACATTGCGGCTTTGACTTTGGTCGTGATCGTCGCGTCGTCGACGTATTCGCCAGCGGTCTCGCGGCCAGACATCGCCGAGCATGCGGCAAGGGAAGGGGTCAGTGCCAGCGCCACAAGGACGCTTCCTAGCCAGTTTGCATTACGCATGGCTGGTTAACCTCGCCTCCCCCGTGCCGTTGCTGATTTCTGTTCGCCACCAAAGCCGCTCTGAACGATCATCACACCCTGAAATCCCGTCGCCAATCTGGGTCCGCTTCGGGCGATCTCGCCGCGGTTGCCACTCATGCGCCACGGCGCGGGAGTGATCTCGAGAGAACCGCCGCCGACGGGACCCAAGCCTCACGAGGGGGGCTCTTGGATGACGATGTCGACCACTCGATTACGCTGCTGGGCGACATCGTCGGGCGTCGGCATGTTTTGCTTGCCCTCGCCGAGCCAGCTCGTGTCGATGCGGGCGGACGGTACGCCGGCGCCGATCAGCGCGTCGCGCACCAGCTCCGCCCGCCGCTCCGACAAAGCCATGTTCGCGGCTGCGGTGCCGGCGCGATCGGTCCTGCCGATGACCGTCACACGAACCTCATCGTTGTGCGTCACGACATCAGCCACCTTGTTGACGATCAGCTGCCCTCTCGGGCTGAGATCAGTCTTGTTGGTGTCGAAAAAGACCTGGTACCAGGCGCCGGCCATTTGCGGCGCTGCGGCCGGCGGCGGCGAGCCCTGACCCGCACAGGCCGCCAGCATGGCAAGACCGACGGCCGCAAGGAGCGGTCGCCAGGACCTCGTGAATCCTGTCATTTATTCTCTCCATGGCTTGCCGCAGCTGCCCTCGGAAGGTCTTCTCTACCGCCAGACAGGCTTGCCGAGATTAATCTGGTTCTCATTGGTGAGCGCGCCGGTGCCGGCGCCGACGGCGCCCCCGATCAGCGCTCCTTCGACCGGCGCACCGAGCAGCCAGCCGCCGATCGCGCCAGCCCCGGCGCCGATTCCGCCGCCACTGATGGCGCGATCCGTCGTGCTGCTACCGCACGCGCCCAACGCCAGGAGCGATAGGGACAAGGCGGTCGCTAAGGCAGTTCGTTTCATGATCTGTCTGCCAAAAACGGGGTTGCGAACTCGGGCGCCAGTCGCCCACGCATCGTGCCCTCCCTTGCATCGAAGCACGCCAAGCCATCGCCTGGAGTTCCTTGAGGACCAAATCTAGGCCGCCGATGACCGCGCGCCGCTAACCTGCATCAGCGACTTCAAGACATTTATTTGGGAACTTCTCGTACTTTCGCCGAGTGACGACCAAGCCGATTGCGGACAGACGGCGGCGCATCACGGCAGCCAGCCGTGTTCGCGATAGTAGCGCGTGGCTCCAGCGTGGATCGGCGCGGGTCCGGCAGTACGGACCATCTCCGCGACCGATAACGCTTCGAAAGCAGGGTGCAGCCGCCGGAAATCGTCGAAATTGTCGAACACCGCTCTGGCGATCTCATAGGCCACGGTGTCGGGCATGCGCGTGGTCGTGACGACCACGGCGCGAACGCCGAAGGTGTGCACATCCGCCGGGTTGACCGGATAGGTGCCGCCGGAAATCGTCGCGCGCTCGTATTCCTGGTATTCGGACAACAACCGGTCGATGCCCGGGCCGCTGACGGCGATCAGCATGCCGTGGCATGTGGAGGTCGCATCGCGAATCAGGCCATTCGGGTGGCCGACCGAGTAGACAATCGCGTCGAGCTCATTTGCGCAAAAGGCCCGGTTCTGCTCCGCGGGCGAAAGTTCGCGCACGCTCGCGAAATCATTCGGCGTGAGGCCGAGAGCCGCCATGACGCGCTCCATGTTGGCTCTTTGCCGCGATCCGGGACTTCCGATGCCGATGCGTTTGCCGCGCAGATCCGCCACCGTGCGGATTCCCGATCCCTGGTGAGCGACGAGCGTGAATACATCGGCATGCGCGGCGAACAGGACGCGCAGATCGGTAGCGGGACCCTGCCCGGCGAACGGTCCCCGGCCGGCCACGGCGTCGACGAGCACGTCCGATGGCACGATGCCGATATCGATGCGGCCGCTACGGAGCAATTCGATGTTGGCAACGGAGCCCGCCGAGGGCTCTTCGGCGCATCGCAGACCGTGGCGCGCCGTATCGAGGTTGAACAGCCGGCAAATCGAGCCGCCAAGCGGGTAGTCGAGGTCGGCCGGGCTGGCCGTGCCAATCACTACGTCGGGGCGCTTCAGCACCTGCGCGCATCCCAGCTGGGCGACGGCCAAAGCTGCGAGACTGCATGCCATCACCACGGCCCAGGACCAGGCTCTCGGGACCCTCCTATGGCGCGAGCGCATAGTCGATGGTCTCTCCCTTCAGTTCGATCACGGCCTTAACCCAGCGCTGGTCCCCGTCGTAGAACACGCTGCCGGCGTAATGGGGTGTGATCACCTGATAGCGGCTGGCGCGCACCTGCCCCTGTGGCGTGGTGACCTGCTCGTCGCCAAGCAGTCTTGCGACCAGCCCGATCTCTCCGCCGTACTGGACGTCGATCAACCTTTGCTCCTGCACGATGCGGCTATCCCAAAGCGCATTCGTGGTCAAAAGGTCCGCGGCCGCGAGGAAAGGGCCGTTCTCGCCGACGATGCGGAAGCCGTCCCCGACAGCGTTGCCGGAGACCTGCAGGTGCGTGCCGTCGAGGTCCGTCGTGCTCCTGACCGATACCAGACGGCCGGATTGCCAGATTTCCTGCGCATCGTGCATCAGGCGGAACACGGTGAAGAACAAGACGCTGACAGCAATGTCGATGTGCGTGTCGACCACCAGGCGATCGCCGTCCATCCGGAACGCGACGCGGTGCTCGCCGATCGACAACCCCCGCCACGAGGCGCGAAAGCGCAAGTCCGGTCGTGCCGCGGCGTACGTGCGGGCAGAGAGGAGCGGCCTCAGCAGCGGCGTTGAAGCCGCCGTCAGGGCCAGGCCAAGTAGACGCCGCCGCCTCATGCGGGGGAACGCTCTCATGGATGCCGCAAAGAAGCCGGGTCGCGACCCCACGTCCAGGGGGGGTCGGCATCCACGGCCTTGCGCCCGGACCAGCCGGGCCGGATCCCGGGATCCTCCCGGGCGGAGGATCGCGCCTGCGCGGAACTCGGTGGACCGCGGCCGTTTAGCCGGCGGCCCCGAGCGACGCCGATGACGAAGCGCGAATCGGGTCGTTGCGTGATCCGGACACCAGCAACGTCCGGGCTTCACGAAAGCTCACCAGTCGTTTCTGGTCCTCGTCCCACAGGGCGAGACGGAAGCACCGGAAGCTCCCCATGAGCGTCAGGCGACTGACCGCGCGCAGCTCCGGATGCTCGCGCAGCGCCTCGCCGAGTCGGTAGCAGGGGATCCGGCTGTTCAGATGATGGACATGATGGATGCCGATGTTGGCCGTGAACCAGCGCAGCACGGGCGGCAGGTCGTAGTGCGAGCTGCCTTGCAGGGCGCCGGTGTGGAGGTTCCAGTCCGCGTCCCACGCCCAATAGGTGTGCTCGAACTGGTGCTGCACGTAGAACAGCCAGACGCCGGCCGACGAGGCGAGCAGGATGATCGGCGCCTGAACCAGCAGAAAGTCGCGCACTCCCAAGACCGCGACCAGGAGACCGATCACCACCGCGATGGCGAGGTTGGTCGACATGGTGCTGAGCCAGGGGGCCCTGCCCGCGCGCATCAGCCGCACCGGCAGACGGTGCTTGAGGACGAACAGGTAGAACGGCCCGAAGCCGAGCACGACGATCGGGTGACGCCTGACGCGATAGAGACCGCGGCGCCACGCCGGCATGCTCTGGTATTCGCGCACGGTCAGCGTGTCGACGTCGCCCGTGCCCCGCCGGCCGAGATGGCCGGAGGTGGCGTGATGCGTGGCATGCGTGCGCCGCCAGTAGCCGTAGGGCGTGAGCGTCAGCACACCGAGCGTCCGGCCGAGCCAGTCGTTGGCCAGCCGCCGGCGGAAGAACGAACCGTGTCCGCAGTCGTGCTGGATCATGAACAGGCGTACGAGGAAGCCCGCCGCCGGCACGGCAAGCAAGAGGCAGAGCCAGTAGGAGTAGCGGAGGCTGAGCAGCATCGCGAGCCACAAGGCCACGAACGGCACACCGCTGACGGCGAGCTCCGCCAGGCTCCGACCAAGTCTCGGCTCCCGGTAGGGAGCGAGCGGCGTCACCCAGCGACGCGCCTCCGGCTCGACCGGCAGGTAGTCCCCAGCGTGTCGACGGTTGGGTTCGATCGTCTCCCGCATCACCGTCTCCCCCTTGATCATTTTGTTGCCACGCCTTATCGGCGACCTCGGAGCGCCGGGCCGGCCTCATGCAAAACCGACCCGGTAGCCCGACACCGCGGCGCTCTGGTTCCGAGCGAAGAACCTCAACCAGGCACCTGTAGCCGCCTGATCGCCGGGTTCGCACTAACCTCGATTAGTTGGGCAGCGCCGCGTTGACCGAGCGTTCCGTCAAGCCTGGGCCGTGGGGTGCGGAATGGTGACGATACAGCAAGTTCGCCCGCTGATCGCGAGCAGCCGAGTATCATCCAGACGCGGATCAGCAACGGGGGTGCTCATGGCCTCACCAGAGACATCCACAGCGCCAGAGAGCAAAATGAACAGGGGGGCAGGAAGACTAGGCAGCTAAGGATTTGGGACGAGACGTGCGATATCAGCGCTCGATCTCCGCTTGAAGAGATTCAAGCTGCGGCCCTTGGCGCAAGCCCCCCATTCGCTGTGTTGCACAGCAGAGCGCGCCGCCAACAGAACCGCAAACGGAGCTGAATCGGTGTGCGCTCAAATCAGCATCCCGACGGCTAGCACGCCGACGCTAACCAGTACGATCCAGGTCAGTTCGTTGCTGTTCAGGGCGAACCAGTCGGCGATCGATGAGTACGCTGCGCTACCAACCCTGTGCCCGTGCATCACTCGTCTCCTACAACTGCCTGAGCGCCACCGAGTGTGGCTCTAGCCATCATGGGGCTTGGATGAGAGGCTGTTGTTCTGGTCGAGATAACCGTTGTGATAGTCGGCGAGGCTGTGCAGGCCGACTTCCCTGTCCTGAGCTGCTTGCAGCTCCAGCGGATCGATGTTGGCCACCTCCTCCACGACCGGTCCACCTCGCGATCGCAGGAAGATCATGGTCGCGACGCGCCGGTAGGCGGGAAACGACAAGCCCGGAAGCAGCTCCTCGTCGGTCTCCACCGTATAGCTGCCGGCCGGTTGCACCTCGTCGATCCCGCTCAAAGAAAAAGGCCGTTTGAAGGTGACGGTCTTGCGGCTCGTGCGCACACTCATCAGATGTCTCCAGATCTCGCTATGTACTTCTCGCCGGAATCTCTTGATTCGGCGCAGATATACATGCTTGTGATAGGGGCAAGGCGCGCGTCGGACATTTCGTAACTTCGGCCCGAGCACCCCGGGCTATAATGATATATGGAGATCAAATTTGGAATTACATCGGCCTTCTAAGTTAAAACTTGAGCTCGAGCATGCGAGCGATGCTGATGCGGTTGCGGCCGCGGCGCTTCGCATCGTAGAGCGCCGCGTCGGCGCGTGCATACCACCGCGCAGCGCTTTCGCCCGCGTGGCGACCGGCCACCCCGATCGAGAGCGTGATTCGCTCGGTGATCTCGGGGTGGCCGCGCACGACGAGCGGGCGGGACGCGAGGAGCTCGCACAGGCGGATGGCGATCCCTGCCGCATAGTGCGGGCTGGCCCCTGGCAGCAGGAGCCCGAACTCGTCGCCGCCGACACGGGCGACCAGGCTGTCGCGCCTGACATTGGCGAGGAGAACCCCGCCCACGATGCGCAAGACCTCGTCGCCGATGTCGTGCCCATGGACGTCGTTGACCCGCTTGAAGTGATCGATATCAGCCATCACCAGATGCGCGGGTGACGACCTGCTCGCGCCCGCGATCGCCCTCAGCTCCAGATCGAACGACCGGCGGTTGGCCAAGCCGGTGAGCGGGTCGGTCAGAGCGTCCTGCACCGCGCCACGCAGTTCCCCGCGCAGCTTGGCAAGCTCTGCCGAGCTCCTGCGGAGCTCCGCCTCGAGGCGGCGAACATGGGCCGTGAGGTGCCTGTTCTCGTCGCTGATCGCGCCGAGCAGCCGCTTAAGCTTCTCGGGTCGAGCGGGTATGGCGATGCTTGGTTCAGTGAGCGCGGCGGCGCCGGGAAGCGCCCGCCCGTTGCGGCCAACGGGTGCTTCCTTGACTCGTCCGATCAACTCGCCAGGCCGCTCACCGGACGGCAGATCGAGGTGAGGCTGAGGCGAGCGCCGGGGCATGCAGAAGCGTTACCACGTCAGGCAGTGGATCCGGGCGGAGCCGACCACGTCGCGTGGCCAATGCCCCCGGTCGCTCCTACCGGACCCGCCGCCGGTCGGCACTAACCTGGATTAGCAGCTCGACCCGCCCACGGCGGCCGGCGCGATCTTCAGAGCCCGAGCTCGTTGCTCTGGTCGAGATAGCCGCTGTGATATTCGGCGAGGTCGCGCAGGCTCTTGAGATCGTGAAACTCGACGCGACCCTCCCGGAACGTCACGAGACCGCGCTCGCGCAGCTGCCGCAGGACGCGGTTCAGGTGGATGGCGGTCAGCCCCAGCGCATCCGCCAGGAGATACTGGTTGAGCGGGCAGGCGAAGCCGCTGTCCGAGCCGAGGCCCACGAGCTGCAGACGCAGCCCCAGCTCGAGCAGGAGATGTGCCGTGCGCACCAGGGCGCTGCGCCGGCCGACGTTGACCAGATGCTCGACCACCATCGCCTCGTCCCGCGAGGCCGCCCACAGGATCGCCGCCCCCAACCGTGGCACCCGCTGGAAGGTGTCGATCATCTGCCGCGCCGAGACTTCGGCGACGACGATGTCGCTGACCGCCGCAGAAAGCGTGGTCCGAGGTGCGCAGCAGCACGCTGCGCAGGCCCATGACGTCGCCCGGGACCGAGAAATCGATCACCTGCCGGCCGCCGTCGGGCAGCAGCTTGTACGCGCACGCCCAGCCTTCCTGCAGGATGAACGCGTGGTGGCCCTCCTGGCGCTCGTGGACGATCTCGGTGTGCGCAGGGATCGGGCGCCGCCGCGCCTCGAGGCCGGCAAGGCTCGCCAGCTCGTCCGGCTTCAGCGGCAGGAACCGACTTAGCTTCTGAACCAGAGCGCTTGCGACCGCGGTCATGAGTCTATCGTACCACGGTCACGGGCCTCCGAACCACAGCCTTGGTGCTGGCCGCTTCATGTCCGATCCAAACGGCGGCCGTTCCCCGCCACCGTGACCCCGGCCTGAACTCTGGCCGGACGCAGGCAACGCCTTCCGGCAGCTGGCTCCTATTCTGGTAATATATATTGCAGAATCTAATGAACAACCTTGAATATCGGCTTGGGCATGACTATCTAACCTCAACGAGGAATCAAATAGTTTCTCGAAACATCTAGCAGAAATAGGGAATCATCATGGCTAATTCAAAAGATCGTGGCGCTGCTGACGAGACGACCCGTGTCGCCGATGGCGCTCGCAAGGGCAACGACCGGGCGACCGATTCCGCCCGTAAAGTTGCGGGCGCAGCGCAGGAGCCCACTCAGCACGCCGTCGACGAGTGGACCCGCGGGGTCAAGGAGGGCCTGACCCGTTACCAGGAGATGTTCTCGCAGCTGCCCGGTTTTGGCGTGAACGGCGCTGAGGTCGGCGGATCGGTCGCTCGCGAGCAGTTGATCGAGTTCAATACCGAGCTGCTGAGCTACGCTCAACGTTCGCTGAACGATTCGTTCGAGGCTTCCAAGGCGGTGATCAACGCCGCCAACATGCAGGAAGCCATGCAGATCCAGATCTCGCATGCGCGAAAGGCGATGCAGGAAGCGGGCGAACAAGCGAAGAGGTTGTCCGACCGTTATGCCAAAGCCAGTCGCGCGCTCGCCAAGTCCATGTCGGGCGGCACGCACGATCCGGCCGAGCAGACCAGGAAGGTCGGTCTCAAGGGCGCCAACGAGAGCGAGAAGCAGGCGCGTTTCGTGAGGTGAGCTCCGACCGATCGGTGATCGGGCGTTCGGGCCGCCTTCGGGCGGCCCGAACCGTTTTCAGCACCACGTCGGGCGCCGCCGCGCCTCGAGGCCGGCAAGGCTCGCCAGTTCGACGGGCCTCAGCGGCAGGAACCGACTGAGCTTCTGAACCAGCGCGCTCGCGCCCGTTGCGATGGGCTCTTCGACCTCAACCATGAACGCGGTCACGGCCGCCGTCCCGCCGATCATCGCGGTGCGAGCGGACGCGACGAGGCGGCGGCGGCGACTACTCTAGATTAGTCCGGTGCCGCTCTCAAACGGATAGTCTGGTGCTTCCACTGGTGGACCGCGGGCCCGCGACGGGCTTTCGGTCCCACAGATCCGCTCACAGCAGGAGGATGCCATGAGCAGCGTTTCAGGTGCGGCAGGGCACGCGGCGCTTGCCATCTGCGAATCGATGCTGCTGTCGCTCACCGAGAACAAGATCATCGACCGGGCCGAAGCGAGGGCGATCCTCGAGGACGCGGCGGCCGCCCATCGCAACTCCATGCCGCTGGTGACCGACGGCGGCACGGCGGCCCACGAGGAAGCCGCCTCGCTGATCGAGACGATTCTCCAAGGGCGGCAACTCGGTGCGGCATGCCTGAGTGGCGTCGGTTTCTCCGGCCGAGCCCAAAACGGCTCGCGACCGTAGGAAAGTAGGATTTGCTCTGAATCAAATGCTGAGTCTCGGGCGGATTCAGGCGGGCTGGGCTGCGTGATCAAGCGCGACAAAAGAGTGGCTGTTCTGTCACCGGTCGCCTGGCGGACACCGCCCCGGCACTACGGCGCCTGGGAGACGGTGGCCAGCAACCTCACCGAAGGCCTGGTCGCGCGCGGCTGGAACGTGACCCTGTTCGCCACCAAGGACTCGATCACCCGCGCCCGGCTCCACGCCGTGATTGACAAGGGCTATGAGGAGGACCCCGCCGCCGATCCCAAGGTCGCCGAATACCTTCACATCGCGGAAGCGTTCGAGCACGCCGCCGAGTTCGACCTCATTCACAGCCACTACGATTTCATGGCTTTGAGCTTACAGCCGCCTGATCCAGACACCGGTTCTGACCACCATCCATGGCTTCTCCTCGCCCAAAATCATGCCGATCTATGAAAAATATCGCGACGGCTATTACGTCTCCATCAGCGACGCCGACCGCGCTCCCGCACTGAGTTATCTGGCAACCGTCTACAACGGGATCGATCTCTCGCTCTACCCGCTCCAGGAACGCGCCGGTGAGCACCTGGTTTTTCTCGGTCGCATCCATCCGGACAAGGGCGTTCATCTCGCGATCGAGGTCGCGCGCCGGAGTGGGCGGCGCCTGATCATCGCAGGCATCGTGCAGGACGAACCCTACTTCCACGAACGGATCGAACCCCATCTCGATGGCCAGACTGCCGATTATGTCGGGCCCGTGGGTGTGCCCGGCAAAAACGAGCTGTTCGCTCAGGCAAGGGCGCTCTTGCACCTGAACACGATCCCGGAACGGTTTGGCCTGGTCCTGGCCGAGGCCAATGCCGCGGGCGTGCCCGTGATCGCGATGGATCTCGGCTCCTGCCGCGAGGTCATCGAGGACGGGCAGACCGGTTTCCTGGTCAGCACCCCCGAGCAGGCCGTCCAGGCGCTGGGCCGGCTCGCTGAAATCGACCGCCATGCCTGCCGGCGTCGCGTCGAGAAGTACTTCTCGATCGCAGCCATGGTGGCGGCCTATGAGCATGTCTACGCGACGATTTTCGAGCTGGAGGAGAGGAAGCGACGATGACGCACCATACCGTGCGGATCTGGAGGGCCCCGTTGGCCGTTCTGACGCGGGGTCTGGCGTGGAGGATCCACGGCTGACCGACTCCAACGAGGTTCAATCAGCCATGCATGACGCAAACCAGCCGTCAAAAATCGCCTTCGTCTCTGATTATCTGCCGCGCAGGTGCGGCATCGCCACCTTCACGCACGACCTGCGCGAGGCCGTCGCCACCCAGTACCCAAAGGCGGAATGCGGCGTGCTGACCGTCAATGACGTGCCGGAAGGCTACGATTATGAGCAGGAAGTGCAGTTCGAAATCCAGGAGGAACGCCTGCGCGACTATCAGGAAGCGGTGAACTTCCTTCGATTTAACGGCTTTGACGTGCTCTGTCTGCAGCATGAGTTCGGGATCTATGGCGGCCGATCGGGCAGCCATATTCTGGCAATCCTGCGCGAGGTCGACCTTCCTGTGGTGACAACCTTGCATACCATCCTGCGGGAGCCCGCTCCCGACCAACGCCGGGTGATGGACGAAATTGTCAGGCAATCGGACCGGCTGGTCGTGATGACCGAGCGCGGGCGCACGATTTTGCGGGAGATCTATGGCTGCTCCCGAGGCCAAAATCGATCTGATCGCCCACGGTATTCCGGACGTGCCCTACGTCGATCCGGACTCCCTCAAGGATCAGTTCGGGGTCGAGGGCAAGAAAGTGTTGCTGACCTTCGGCCTGCTCTCCCCGGGCAAAGGGATCGAGTACGTGATCCAGGCGCTGCCTGAGATCACCCGGCAGCATCCGGAGCTGATCTACATCGTTCTTGGCGCGACCCATCCGCATCTCGTGCGCGCGGAAGGCGAGGGCTACCGGCTGAGCCTGGAGCGTCTGGCTGAGAAACTGAGCATGACGCAACATGTCGCCTTCTACAACCGTTTCGTGGAGCTCGAGGAGCTGGAGCAGTTCATCGGCGCGGCGGACATCTATGTCACCCCGTATCTCAGCAAAGCGCAGGCCACCTCCGGCACGCTCTGCTATGCGTTCGGCTGTGGCAAAGCGGTCGTCTCGACCCCCTACTGGCATGCCGAGGAGCTGCTGGCCGGGGATAGCGGCGTGCTCGTGCCGTTCCGTGACAGCGCGGCTATCGCGACCGCCGTGTGCGGTCTGTTGGACGACGAGGCGCGCCTCGATGCGATGCGCAGACGGGCTTACCTTTCGGGCCGAGGGATGATCTGGAGCCAGGCGGCCCATCACTATTTCGCCTCGTTCCGCCAGGCACGCGGCGACCATAAGCGTCGTGATGGCCCTCGGATCGCGGTCAAGACCCTGGCTCAGCAACCCCTCGAGCTGCCCGAGCTCACACTGGATCATGTGGAGCGGCTCACCGATTCGATCGGCATCTTTCAACATGCGGCCTACGCCATGCCCAGCTACGCCGACGGCTACTGCACGGACGACAACGCGCGCGCGCTCCTTCTCATGGTTCTGCTGGAGTTGACGAGTCACGACTTGCCGGCTCGCCGGCGGCTTGCGACCAAGTTTTCTGCCTTCGTGCAGCACGCCTTCGACCGCGACAGCCGCCGCTTTCGGAACTTCATGAGTTTCGATCGCCGCTGGCGAGATGAGACCGGTTCAGACGACTGCTTCGGGCGCTGTCTGTGGGTCTTGGGCATGTGTCTGGGGCGTTCGAAGCACCGTAGCTTCCAGAAGTGGGCAGCCGAGCTCTTTCTTCAGGCCCTGCCGGAGCTGGAGGTCGTGAGCTCGCCACGCGCCTGGGCATTCGGGCTGATCGGCGTTCAGGAATACCTTGAGCATTTGAGCGGCGACCGCAACGTCAGTGCCATCAACGACCGGCTGACCGAAAAGCTGATTCGCCTGTACGAGGCGCAAAGCGAGGAGGCTTGGCCGTGGTTTGAGCCGGTCCTGAGCTACGTCAACGCGAAACTGCCGCACGCGCTCATCTGCAGCGGCCGCCATGGCGGGGCGCATCGGCAGGGGGCGCTGGCGCTGGGGCTGCAGACGCTGCGCTGGCTGGTGACCGAGCAGACCCGCGACGGCTACTTCGTGCCGATCGGCTCGAACGGGTTTTATCGTCGCGGCGGCCCGCGGGCCCGCTTCGACCAGCAACCGATCGAGGCGCAGGCCACGGTATCGGCTTGCGTCGAAGCCTTCGAGGCGACCGGTGACCGCTTCTGGCGCGATGAGGCCCGGCGCGCCTTCGAATGGTTCCTCGGCCGCAACGACCTCGACCAACCGCTGTACAATCCGGCGTCCGGCGGTTGCTATGACGGCTTGCATTTCGACCGGGTTAATCTAAACCAGGGCGCGGAGTTGACGCTGGCTTTTCTGCTGGCGCTAGAGGAGATGACAAGCTTGCAGATCTCCACGGCGGCGAGCGCAGAGGTGACCAACGCTGCAGCGACCGCGCGGCCGGAGGGGTTGCCAGGCTCAAGCCTGAGCTTCGCGCAGATACACGCGTAAGCCAGAACGAGAAAGCATGGCTCAAGCCTCCAGTCCTCGCGCAAAGGGGTCCGACGACAGATTCCCGATTGGCCGCTCAGGTAAGTATCTGCGCCCCGACAACTCGCGCATGCTCCTGCGCCCGTTTCTGCCCGGCGGCGATCGCCGCGTCCGCGAGATCATCCAGCGGATTCTCGGAATGTCCCCGTCCGAGGTGAAGGCCGGACTGCAGGATGTCATGCGCTGCCTGAGCCATGAGCATGCGGGCATCGATGCCGTATTCTCCGATCGCTATCGGCAATTGGCTCACCTCATGCCGCCGGCTACGGAACCCTCGCCGCAGCAGTCTCTGCTGATCGGCGCCTACTTCATGAGCGAGTACAGCCTGCAATCGTCGGCGCTGTTCAACCCCTCGATTGTCCCGCACCCGGATCAGAAAGGCGTCCCTGCCGGTGCGCTGCGCTTCGTCATGAGCTTGCGCGCCACCGGCGAGGGCCACCTCTCGTCGATCGAGTTTCGCGAAGGCCTCATCGGCGTCGACGGCGACCTCGCAATTGATCCGGTTTCCAGCTCGGTCATCGCGCCCGAGATCCATTACCCGCGCTGTTGCAAAGCCGACTTCGTCGCAACCCTGCTGGCACTGGGCATCGACGAGCCTTTCGTTGCCGCCGCGTTCGGCGACCTTGCGCCAACGTTCGATCCCGGAGAGTTGGAGGACTTTCTGCGCCACCCCGAGCGTTGGCCCTGCTCGACTGGTGAGCACGAACAGCAGTCCGTGAGAGACGCGATCCGCTGGGCGGCGCACTGCGAGTACGTGGTCGAGTTTCCGAATTCAGCGGGGTTGTCCGCGCGTGTGATCTTTCCCGTGTCGCCCCGCGAGCAGGGCGGCATCGAAGACGCGCGGTTTGTGCGCTTTCGCGAGGACGATGGCAGCCACCGCTACTATGCCACCTACACGGCTTTCGACCGCAATCGCATCTTACCGCAGATGATCGAGACCGAGGATTTTCGGAAGTTCAGGCTTGGGCCGTTGCACGGCGCGGCGGCCCACAACAAAGGCATGGCGCTGTTCCCGCGCCGCATTGGCGGCCGCTACGCTATGCTGGGTCGCCAGGGCGGAGTGAACATCACGTTGATGTTCTCCGACGATATCCATTACTGGGAAGACTATGACGTCTTGATGGAGCCCGAGGCACCCTGGGAGTATATTCAGATCGGCAACTGCGGCTCGCCCCTGGAAACCGAGGCTGGCTGGCTGGTCCTGACCCATGGGGTCGGCGCCATGCGCAACTATTGCATCGGCGCCGCCCTGCTCGATCGCGAAGACCCGCGCCGGGTCATCGGGCGCCTCCGTCAGCCGCTGCTCGAACCGCTCGATCATGAGCGCGACGGTTACGTCCCGAATGTGGTCTACAGCTGTGGCTCCCTGATTTACAACGGCTGGCTGGTCCTGCCCTATGCGGTCAGCGACTATGCGACGACCCACGCCCTGGCTCAGCTCGAGCCGCTGTTGGAACACTTGTTGGGTAGTTCACCGGATTAGTGGCTGGTCCATCCACAATCATACCCTCCTGGCGCTCGTGGACGACGTCGGTGTGGGCAGGGCGATCGAGGGAGCATCGGATCAGGATCCGCGAGTGGGCTGATCCCGCGGGGGCGCCTGCGCGAGGGATGCCCGCTCGCCGCCTCCGAGTTCGCGGTCCGCAGAGCCATTGCGCCGCCTCTCGGGCGAGAAGACGGCGGCGTCGATCAGCGCGAATTTTCCGGTCATTGACCAGTCCCACGCGGTCCTCACCTTCGTCGAAGCGCCGGTCGCGCCCGGTGCCGGGCGCATCTCCGGCCCGCGCCGTCCCAAGCGCCAGCGAAAATGCGGGAATTTCCGGAATTTCCGGCGATTTTTCGAGCCCGGCGCGAAATTCCGCCCATTTCTCGGGCACCGTGCCAATTTCAGTCCGTCCGCCGTGCACTGCCCCATGGCGATAATCGGTGAGTTGTATTTATTCCTATAGTCGGCTACACTGGTTGTGCCGAGCCGGTCTCCGATGCCGGTCAATCCGGCCTCACGAACGTCGCCCGATGCCGCAGAAACGGCGCATCAGGGCGCATCGAGGCGACAGTTTGCGACGCCAAACGAACCCGAGTGATCCACGAATGGCCACTAATGCGTCACCAATGCGTCATCAAAGCGACAGCAAACGAACCCGAGCGGCCAGGGGCATGCCAAGCGCCGAACCGCCTCGAATTTTCCAAGTTGGTCCGAGGACCGGGACTGCACGCCAGCATGAGAGGTGTGAAGCGAGCCCGAGCTGAAGCGCCAAACGAACCCGAGCGGCACGAGAACAAGCCGGGCATGCGGCAGCCAGCGAGATACCAAACCAACCCGAGCGGACTAGGCGATCGGAGCCTCGAGGCTGGCCGCGAGCTCAGCCTTGCGGCGCGAGCGCTGCGCCCCGCTTGGCCATGCCCTGCCAGGTGGTGAGGCCCTCCTCGCGCTTAGGGCCGATGCGGCCAAGCGCCGCGGTCAGCTCGGCCAGGCTCTCGAGGTTGTGCACCGGGCGGAAGTCGTCGACGTGGCGGATGATCGCCCGCGCCCCGGTCGCGATCGGCGCGTAGCCGTCGAAGCGCAGCAGCGGATTGAGCCAGATCAGGCGCCGGCAGCTCTTGTGCAGGCGCTCCATCTCGAGCTCGAGCCCCTCGCCGGCGTCGCGATCGAGGCCGTCGGTGATCAACAGCAGGACCGCGCCCTGGCCGAGCACGCGGCGCGACCAGACACGGTTGAACTCGTGCAGGCAGTGGCCGATCCGGGTGCCGCCGGACCAGTCCTGGACCAGATCGCCGACTTTGGCGAGCGCGAGGTCGACGTCGCGCGTGCGCAGCTGGCGGGTGATGTTGGTGAGCCGCGTGCCGAAGACAAAGCAGTGCACCCGATCGCGATCGTTGGTGACCGTGTGCATGAAGTGCAGGAGCATGCGCGAGTAGCGCTCCATCGAGCCGGAGACGTCGCAAAGGATCACGAGTGGCGGATGGCGGCGCAGGCGACGCTTTCTGGCCAGATCGATCATCGCCCCGCCGCCGCGCAGCGACTGGCGAAGGGTGCGGCGCAGGTCGACCCGCCAGCCGGAGGGATCAGGGCGAAAGCGCCGGGTCGGCACCGCCTTGATCGGCAGCTGCATGCTGCGGATCAGGGCCTTTGCCTGCTCAACCTCGACCGCAGACATCTGCTCGAAGTCCTTGTGCTGCAACAGTTCGCGTGCAGAGAAGCTGAGCGTCGCGTCGAGCTCGATCGAAGGCGGCTCCGCGTCCTCGGGCGCCTCGCCCTGCCCAGGGAGCTTCTCGGGGCTGAGCGCTTCGGCGAGGCGCCTCGCCAGCTCGCTCGATGGCGGGGGTTCGCCCGTGTCGATCTGGGGCAGCAGCAGTTGCATCATCTTCTCGAGAAGATCGGGCTTGCGCCAGAAGATGTGGAACGCCTGGTCGAACAGCTCGCGCTGGTCGCGCCGGTTGACGAACACGGCGTGCAGCGTCCAGTAGAAGTCGCTCCGGCTGCCGGGGCCGACCGCCTCGACCGCGCGGAGCGCATCCAGCACCTTGCCAGGCCCCACAGGCAGGCCGGCCGCGCGCAGCAAGCGCGCAAAGTGCATGATGTTGGCGGCGAAGCGGCCGGGCTCAGTCGGTCGGGCTGCTCTGGCGTCGGACAAAGGCTGGCGCTCTCCGCTTCGGACGAGACGATCACCAGTGCCGACTTTAGGGCCGCGATCCCGGCCGGCAAGCCCGCTTGCTGCGGCTCAGGTCGGACCCGGCCTGCTTTCCCCCGGGCCCGGCGCGAGGCGGGAACGAGACTGCGGTTGCCCGCGGCGCACCCGATCCGCCTTGACGGCGGGCGGGTCATTGAGGTCTATAGCCACGTTCGCGTTCTCCCCGATCGCGCCGACGCCTTCCCATCCGGCGCGCCGGTGGCCGGACAGGTCCTGTCGTAGTCGGAGAGCCGCGACGCGGCGACGCGGCCCTTGAACTTCAGATCGAACACATAAGCTCAATAGGGGAAGAGCGCCCGCCCGGCGAGGAGTCCGGAATTCATCAGCCGGCTTCAACAGGCGAGATCGACGTCACCCTGCACTGGTACCATGAGGAAAGCTGGATCGCGAAGTTCAACGAGATCGTGCGAGGCCGGACCGTGGCAGCGGTAGACCTGGAGACGGCATCTCGCGCGGCCAAGGGACGCCGGTCGCTGCGCCGGCCTGAGGGCTGAGCCGGCCGCATGGCCCGGCTGTTCGTCAGCAAGGCGCTCGAGGAGCTGGTCAGGGGCGCGTCGTGGCGTGAGCGGGCGGTCGGCGAGTTCGACGTCGCCCTGGTCCGCCTGATCTGGCTGGCCGCCGCCGCCCTGCCGGTCGACCAGGCCTCCGCCTTCGGCGAACGTCTGGGCCGTTGGCTCGGCCCCCGGCTCGCGCGCCACCGCCGCATGCTCGACAACCTCGCGCTGGCGTTTCCGGAGCGCGACGACGACGCACTCCAATGCACGACGGTCGCGATCTGGGGCGAGATTGGCCGCGTGCTTGCCGAGTATCCGCATCTGCCCGCCATCTGCGCCGGTGGTCCGGATCCGCGCATCGAGCTGGTCGCCCATTTCGATCTCGGGCCGCTCCGTGATGGCACGACGCCGATGGTCTTCGTCGCCGCGCACCAGAGCAACTGGAACCTGCCGGCGATCGCCGGCAGCCTCGGGGGCTTTCCGGTCAGCGTCGTCTTCCGCGGCCAGCGCAATGCCCGGCTCGAAGCGATGATCGCCCGCTGGCGCAACACGCTGCCGGTCGGCTTCATCCATGCCGCCGCCGGGCCGCGGCAAATCCTGAACGAGCTCGGCGCCGGCCGCAGCGTCGGGCTGCAGATGGACCAGCGGTTTGATGCCGGCGAGCTGGTGCCGTTGTTCGGCATCGAGGCGCCGACCACGACAGTGCCCGCACGGCTCGCGCTCAAGCTCGGCACCGGCCTGGTCCCGACCCGGACCGAGCGGCTCGAGGGCGCCCGCTTTCGGATCACGCTGCACGAGCCGATCCGGCCCGATCCAAGGATCGCCGACCCGCGCCTCGCCGCCCGCCGGATGACCGAGCAGGTCCACGCCCATTTCGAGCGCTGGATCCGCGAGCGACCCGAGCAGTGGATCTGTGCCAAGCGGCGCTGGCCGAAGGAGGCCGTCCGGCGGATCCGCGCGGCGCGCCGCGCTCATGCCGAGCTGGCGGGCAGCCTGGCCTAGGCCGGCCATCGTCGCCCGCGCGGCCGGAGGGTCGGGCGGGTCATGCGGCGCCGGCCGGTCGCGGAGGCCCGGCAGGGCTTGCCAAGTGAGCTTCAGGCTCCATTATGAGTGTCTCACCCGGACACCGACGACTGATCGGGCGCGGAGGGAGTTCGAGCTGTCTGGCATGAAGCCAAAACGCTTCACCCTGCTGGGGCCGCGTGAGCGGGTGAGTGATCGTTTCGAGGACGGCGAACTGATCGGCGGTCGTTTCGTGCCGCTCGAGACACCGTCAGCGGCGCATGAGATGCTCGCCGGGCGGGTCAGGGACGCCTTGCGCCGGCAGCTGCGCGGGCGACCCTGGCGGGTTCTGCATCATGTGGCACTCCGGGTCGGCGATGCGCATCTCCTGCGACCGGACTCAATGGTCCTCTTCGATGAGCCCGGTACTGCCTCTGCCGCGGCTGGCGGGCCGGCGATCGTGGTAGAGGTGATGTCGCCGAGCACGGCGGTGCGCGACCGCGGCTCCAAACGCCTGGCCTATTTCGAGATCGCCGATCTCCAGCACTACGTGCTGGTCAGCACCGAGGGCTATTACCTCGAGGTGTTCAGTCGATGCGCCGCCAGCCAGTGGTCATACCGAAGTTATTCGGACGATCTCAGCCCCATGGTCGCGCTGGCCGACTTCGACGTCTGCATCCACCTGGCGGCGATCTATCAGGGGATCGATCTGGACGGGCGCAGGGGGCGCGGCGAGTGAGGATGGCAGGGAGACCGGAGCCGGTCAGCTCGCCACCGCTTCGACCGTCGGCAACGGGCGGACCTCATAGACGACGACCAGGTCCTTCTTGCCCTTGACCTGAATCGGCTCGAGGGCCTCGACGACCAGCTCGGAGAGATCCGCCAGCGCCGCAGAGGTGCTCTGGCTGATCAGCGTCTGGCCGCGGCCGGCGTGCGCGCAGAGCCGGGCGGCGAGGTTCACCGCGTCGCCCAGGACCGTGAAATCCATCCGCTGCGCGCTGCCCATGGCGCCCATGGTCACCTCGCCCGTGTTGATGCCGATTCCCACGGCGAGGTCGAACTCCGGCCGATCGCGGCTGAGCTCGGCCATCTTCTGCTGCATCGCGAGTGCGCAGGCGACCGCGTCGCTTTCCATGTCGTCGCCCTGGAACACGGCGACGATCTGATCGCCGACGAACTTGTCGACGTCGCCATGGTGCTGCGTCACCAGATCGGTCAGGTGCTGGAAGTAGAAGTTGAGCACATCGACCACGACGTCCGGTTCCTGCCCCTCGGCGAAGGCCGTGTAGCCGCGGATGTCACAGAACAACATGGTGGCTCGGCGGCGCGCGCCGCCGAGCCGGACGCCCTCGTGCTCGGAGGTCCTGATCGCCGCCATGGTGCCGCCCGAGACGAACTTCTCCAGCTGGAAGCGATCGTTGAGGCCGACGATCATCTCGTTCATGCGCCGGGCCAGATCGCCGATCTCGTCTTTGAGCCTGACGCCGCGCACCACGCGGGTGGCGAAGTTGCCTTTGGCCACCTCGACCGCCACCCGGTCGATTTCCAGAATCGGGCGGCTCATGCCGAGCGCGAGGGCGACGGCGCCCGCGACCGCGACCGCGACGCCCAGCCCGATCAAACCCCAGAACGCCAGGCTTTCGGTCATCTTGTCGATCGCGAGGTAAGCGTCGCGCTGGTTCTTCTCGACCAGAATCGCCCATTTGAGCCAGCGTGGGAAGGCGGAGGCACCGAGCATGACCGTACCGTCCGGCCGGGCATAGGGCTCGACGCTGACGACCGACGAGCGTGATGCCATCAGGTCCATCGCCGCGGTCACGATCGGGAAATCGTTCAGATCGGTGCGGGCGGGATCGAACACCTTGTGGCCGCGGCCGTCGACCACGGTGATCACGCCCGTCTTGCTGAACGGGTTGTCGCGGATGAAGGTTTCGACCCGGTTCAGGTCGATACGGGCCGAGAAGACGGCCCGGCTGCCAGCCAGCGGCGACTTCAGCGGCAAGACGGTCGTGGCCAGCCAGTCGTCGGTCTGCGGCAGGTAGACGACATCCTTGACCTCGGCGCTGGCGTTGTCCTGGAAGACGCCGACCAGTGCCGCCGGCACCCGCAGAACTTCGACCGGATCGAGGTCCGCCGCCTTCAGTCGGGCGGTGAACTCGTCCTTGGTCACGACCAGGGGCAGGCTCGCGCCCTCGACCGGTGTTGATCAGCTGCTCGTTGGCCGAGCTCTTGAGCTCGTCCTGAGCGATCCGGATCATGGTCCGACCGGCGACCAGCAGCGGCACGATTGCGATCGCGATCGCGAACAGCAGGAGCTTGGTGCGCAGGTTGAGCCGCACGCGCCGCGTCGCCCTGGGGCCCGCCGCAGCTTACCGTCGCGCCTGCTGCGGCGGGATCTTGCCGGGGCTCCCCTGATCGCGGCTTTGGGCGTCGACCTTGACCTCGGCGAGCGACTGGCCACTGGCGCTCGCGCCGTCGCCGAACTGCCACTCGTAGCTCAGCTGGTCGCCGTCCGGATCGCTCGAGCGCGACGCGTCGAACGCGACCGAGACGCAGCTCGCGAGCAGCTCGACGTCGGCTTCCGGCAAGAGGCCGCTGGTTGGGCTTCCAGAGCCTTGGTGGCAGCTGGATCGGCAGCACCTCGCCCGCCTGATCGGTGATCTGGAAAGTGGCGTCGATCGCAGCTCCCCGCCGCCGCCGAACGCCAGGAGACCTCCAAAAACCTGGGCGAGGGGGGGCGGGATCTGATCTACTGCGGCGTGGGTCGTGGGGAGGGATCGAATGGGTCGGCCGGGGGGATTTTTCGATGTTGAGGAGCGGCTCGCCGGACTGTCGAAGAAGGGTGACGATCTGGAGCGGCTCGCCGCCGTGGTGGATTTCGAGCTGTTCCGCCCCGAGCTCGAGCGCGCCGTGCCGCGGGCAGATCGATCGAAGGGCGGCCGACCACCGTTCGATCACGTCTTGATGTTCAAGGTCCTGATCCTGCAGACCCAGAACAATCTGTCCGACGAGCGCTGTGAGTTCTACCTGCGCGAGCGGCTGAGCTGGATGCGGTTCCTGGGGCTCGGGCTGGGCGACGCCGTTCCTGACGCCAATACGATCTGGACCTTTCGCGAAGCCCTGACCAGGGCCGGCGCGACCCTGCGCCTGTTCGAGCTGTTCGACCAGGAGTTGCGGTCCGCGGGTTACCTCGCGATGTCCGGGCAACTGGTGGACGCGAGCATCGTCGCCGCGCCGAAGCAGCGCAACACCAAGGCCGAGAAGCAGGCGATCAGGGAGGGGCGCATTCCCGAGGACTGGCAGGATAAGCCAGCGAAGCTCAGCCAAAAGGACCGCGATGCGCGCTGGACCGTCAAGACGACTAAGGCCAAGCCGCGCGGCGAAGGCGAGACGCCGATGGTCGATCTGGCGATCCCCGAGTTCGGCTACCAGAACCACATCAGCGCCGATCGCCGTCACCGGCTGATCCGCAAGTGGCTGGTGACCGACGCCGCCGCGCATGCCGGCGCGCGCCTGGACGATCTGCTCGATCGCACGAACACGGCCGGCGGCGTCTGGGCTGATACGGCCTATCGCTCGAGGAGAAACGAGGACCTTCTGCGCCAGCGCATGTTCGTGAGCTACATCCACCGCAAGAAGCCGGCAGGGCGGCCGATGCCGACCCGCACGGCCAAGGCGAACGCGGCGAAGTCCGCGGTCCGCGCCCACATCGAGCATGTGTTCGCCGAGCAGAAGCACCGGATGGGCCTGTTCGTGCGCACCATCGGCCTCGCTCGGGCGACGACCAAGATCGGCCTCGCCAACCTCGTCCACAACATGCGCCGCCTGCTCTGGCTGGAACGCCAGCCCGCGCTCGCCTGACGCCGCCCGCAGCGATCGCCAGGCCTCTCCAGGCAGCATCACAGCAGTACCGCCAAGGACCAGGCCGACCGCATCGGACCTGCCCAGCCCTCGCCCACCTCAAACCCCGCAAAAAATTCGGTAGATGGAGGTGTCCACCAGGGCTGCGATCTGGCCGCGCTCATCCGGCTGGAGGGCGACCTCGCTGTCGCGCCATTCGTTCTAACCCGATGCGGCGAGCGGCACCGAGCGGAGGGCGCTGACGAACGAAATCGCGGCGTTAGCGGCATCGAAGTTGCGCACCGTCAGGCGCTCGGCGTCCGCCGGCACCGTGAAGCGCAGCTCGGTCACGTGCTGGCTGTCCGGCACCCGCACCGTGGGCCTGAGGTCGACGATCTCGAGCCCGTCGGGGGCGAGATTGCAGCGATCGAGCAGGCTGAGCGTCACCGAGTAGAGGTCGGCATCGTTGCCGGCGGTGCCTTCGACCTGCAGACGGAAGACCGCCGTCCCCCGATCGCCTCGCCCTGCCCCGGCAGGGCCGTGAACAGGGTCTGCCAGCGGTCGTCGAGGGCGGCGCTCGCCCCGATCACCCGCTCGTCGAGCACGGTGCCCGCGGCAAGCTGCTCGGGACCGGGCTCCGGGCCGCCGCTCACCGCGCCGCTGTAGGCGCTCTCGCCGCCGAACAGCCGGAAGCGGGTCTCGGTATCCTCAGCGGTGCCGTAGATCAGGTCATGGTCGCCGCCGGTATCGGGGTCGAACACGCGCAGATACAGCCGGTCCTGGACGCCGTCCGGCACGCTCAGGAAGATCACCTCGCGGTAGTCGGGGTCACCCTCGCCGGTCGAGGCCTTGGGGCCATAGGTCACCGAGAGCGGCGTCTCCTGAGCCGCGGCGAGCCCGCTCCAGCCTAGGACGGCCAGAGCGATCGAGCCGGGGACGACGTAGATGGCGCGCGGCAGAGCCAGCATGGACAGCCTTCTGGCCGCTTGTGATCGCGGCTTGGTTTACCTGAACGTGTACCTTTTCCGATTTCCGGCGTAGTCTTCAAGGTCGACGTCCTTCAAGCGATCGCTCCGCTCGCATCCTTGGGCAAGACGATAGTCGAACGATAGCTTTGACTGGTCTTGTTGAAACGCAGGAAATCGGACAGCGACCGGTCGCCGACCTGGAGGGTGAACGGCGCCGCCTGCTTTATGCCGGAAGTGTCGCGGGCGACGACGTTGACGGTCACCGCGTCGCTGCCGTTTGCCCAATTCTTGGAGACCGATTCGTTGACCAGCTGCGGCGGCTCCTGGTCGAGGACGATCTCGAGCTTCTCGACGCGGATGTTGCCGACCAGATCGTTCGCCGCCAGCTCGATCCGATTCGGGCCCTGCCGGAGCGTTACGGTTTCATCGAAGGCCTCGCCGATCAGCTGGGTCGGCCGGCCGTCGATCTGAAGCTCGGTGCCGCCGTCGACCTTGCCGCGCAGCGCCACCCATTCGACCACGGTGACCCTGGGCGGCGGCGTCTCGAACTCTATCTTGGGCGGCGTCTGATCGACCATGATCTCGAACTTGTCGGTGCTCGCGAAGCCCGAAGGCGCGCTCACCTGCATCTCGAAGCTCTCGTCGGGTGCCCGCATCGGCAGGTTGACCCCGAACCGACCGTTGGCGCCGGCATAGGCGGAGGCGTGCTCGCTGCCGTCGGCCGCGCGGATCTGGATCTGGGCGTTGGCGCTGGTCTGGCCGGTGATCGACATCACCTCCCGCGCGGTCACGAAATGGCGGACGCCGAGCCTCGGCAGGCTGTCGTCGAAGATCACCACGACGCGCTCGTCCGGCATGAAGATGAAGGCGCGCGTGCGCTCGGTCATGTTGCCGGCGGCATCGGTCGCCTTGACGGTTAGCCGGTTGACACCGGGCCTGGCCCGGTACTCGGTTGCGAAGCGGCCGTCGGGGCCAACCTCGAGCGGTCGGCCTTCCAGCTCCAGCTTTGCCCCCGGCTCGCTCTCGCCGCGCAGCTCGATCGGGCTCTGGCGCAGGATCGCGCCCTCGGCGGGCGCGCCGATCGAGATGTAGGGACGTCGACCTTCGGGCTGGGCGGCGCGCCGCTGTGCACCACGGCGGCCTGATTGCGGCCGAGGGTGACGCTTTCGCCCTGGGCCGACAGCTCGAGCGCCCGGTCGTCGTAGTTGGCGAACTTGGAGCCGCTGGTGTCGTGCCGGACCCAGAAATTGGTTGATTCGATCTGGGTCTGAACCTGCGGCACCTGCAGCTCGAAGTTCTTGCGCTGGCTCTTGCCGGCGAGCAGAGCGTAGAAGTCGCCCTCGACCAGGCTGACCTTGGCCTCTTCCTCGCGACTCAGCGGATCGACCCGCATGCGCTGGATCACCGCCTGCGAGTTGGCGTTCAGGCGCACCCGGCTCTCGTCCTGGAAGGTGATCTGCGCGGTCGAGCGCGAGAGCGTGCGGACCTTCTCGTCCTCGATCAGGATCGCGTTGAGCTGGCGCTCGGTCCACACCAGATCCTGCGGCCGTTGGCCCTCGACCCAGCCCTGGCGGTCGCTGAGCAGCGCGTCGGCCGCGGCATCCCGCTCGGCCAACGCCACCTTCAAAGCGGCGTCGGCGGCGCGCCCGGCGTCGCCGGCCAGCTTGGTGGCCGTGTCCCAGTCACCGGCCTTGCGCTTCGCGAGCGCCGCATCGCGCAGCTTGAGCGCCTGGCCGATCTGTTGCGCAGCGAACAGGCGGGCACCCTGCTCGGTCGCCTGCTGGATCCGGTCGAGGGCGTCGCCGAGTGCCTTGTTGGCGGCGGCCACCTCGCCGACCGGGATCTTGAGCTTGATGCCGGGGTGGACGTCCGCGACCGAGAGGCCATTGGCGCGCAGGATCTCCGTCCAGAGATCCGGATCACCCAGATATTCCTGCGCGATGTCGCGCAGAGACTGGCCTTCAGCGACAGTAACCGTGGAAAGTTGCTTGTCCTGTGCAATCACGTTGGACGGTGACAGCAGACCAATCACTAGCACAAGCCACAGACCGCGGTTGCCCAACTGATGTTTCATTCCGGTCGCGCATTCCCTCTGACGACCTGCAAAGCAAGTATCACTATAGCACTTCGCTGGCCAAACAGAAGCGCGCCGTCACCTCGCCGGCGCCATCGCGCTCCGATCACTGTGCGCAGGGCTACGCATTTGGGCAACGCTGCGACGCCGTATCAGCGCACGGATGCCATCACCTGCGTGAAAGCAGGACTGGCGACGGCACAATCGGCGGTCCGCGATTGACCGTCACCGCGGCCCGTCGGGCCAAGCTGGAGCTATCGGATCAGGCCAGCCGACGATACGGACGCCCTCGAAGCCTGGACCCGGGGTCTGCCCGCGGGACGAACTCGCGACGAATGGTCTCGATCAGCCCGTCGCGCAGCGAGTATGTCGGCCTGAAGCCCGAACGCAGGGCCCGTTCGGCGGCAAACTGGGTATTGGCGGCGTACTTGCGGACGCGGACAGTGTTGATGGGAAAGCTCCGACCGGTCAGCTGCGCGGCGATATCGAACCCCACGCCGAGGGCTAATCCGGCCGCATAGGGAATCCGCAGGGTACCCGTCTTGCCAAGGGTCTGGTTGACGAGATCAAGCAAACCCCGCATGTCGACGTCCGGCTTGTCGACGTAGTTGTGGACGTGCACGCCTGGACCAAAGCTCAACGCATGGACCAGGAAGTCGGCCACGTTGGCAACATACGCCATGGATTTCCGATTGCTGCCGTCACCAATCATGACCGGGCGACCGGACGCGATCTGGCGCAGGAGCTCATAGACGTTGCCGCGGTTGCCAGGCCCAAACACCACGGTCGGCCGGACGATGCTCAGACTGCGCCGCGGCCCCTGCTCGGCCCAGCGACGAAACACCGTCTCGGCTTCGAGTTTGGTGCGGCCGTAGTCGTTGAACGGCCGCAGCGGCGCGCTCTCGTCGGCCTCACCTTCCGGCAAGCCATAGACGGCCACGCTGCTCGTGAACACGATCCGCTCGATCCCGAGATCCTGCGCGATGGCGCAAGTGTTCTCGGCGCCTTGGACATTGACCTCGCGATAGCGCTGGCGGGGCCGGACATCGTCCCGATGCTCGGCAGCCAGGTTGTAAAGAGTCGTGCAGCCGCGGCAGGCGTCCAGCAATGCCGCCCGGTCGCGCACGTCCGCCCGCACGAGCAGCTCGGGAAAGCGCTGCGATGGCCCGACGTCGACGATCCGGACCGCATGCGCTTGGTTACGGAGGGCCTCGACCAGCCAGGTGCCGATGAAGCCGCTGCCACCGATGATACCGACGGAGGTCGTCTGTGAGGTCACGTTGCTTGTCACCCGATCGATTCGCTGGGGTTGTTCTAGAGGGCCAGCCGATCCGGCACAAGGCCGGAATGGCGATCGGCACCTGCGGCATCACGGCGCTGCGCGAACCCGTCCCGCGCGCAAAGAGCCCGGGGCGAAGGCGGTTCTGGTCGCGGCTCATTCGGTATACTCGGGCGAATCCATGCTCTGAATTCACAAAGCGTTGTTTTGCCAATCTTTCTCGGGTTCGTTTGGTTCTTCACCGCTGGTGAGGACAGCGCTTGGCCGACGTCAGGAGATCGCGACCAGATGCGTCAAGGCCGCTGATCGGTGCGCGGTCCGTGTGGCCAAGTCGTTGTTCTGAGGCCCCTTCTAAGCGGCGAACCGAAGTTGTCATGTTATCATCATGTAAGAACAGATGCAAGAAACCGAGGCGTGAGCCAGCGGATCGATCTCGGTGTCGCGGCCGGTCTTTGGCTGGGTCGGAAACGCGGCCATCACGGGAACGAACGGAAATTCGCGCCGACCCCCGATGTGCCGGTAATCCGGTCATTTTTCCGGGCGAAATTCAGCTCAGGTGTGGCGGGGCGTTTTTCGATGATCACTGGTACTATGGAGTTGGGCGATTTCAAGGAGTTACCGAATTTCTCGAAATGTCACTAGCCAGCAGCGGCGGGGCGAACGTTCGGCACAAGCGCACGAATTTCCGGGCGGCCGCGGAGTGGACAGAATGCGCCACTATGCGTCACTTTTGTAGCATCTGTAGACTCGGCCTAAACCTTTGCGCCAACAGGTTTTTTCGCCACTTTGACGATTTCGACCACCGATTTTGGGCCAAAAAAGCGGTCGAAAAGCGGCGATTTCAGCGTCTTTGAGCCGCAAGAGTGACGCAAAAGTGACGCAAAAATGCGTCACCTGTCGCATCCCGTCGGTCGACCGTTTCGGGCATGGCGTCGTGCGGCTCCGAAAATTCCACCGAATTACCTAACGCGCGCCCGGGCAAATCTGTACGGCCCTCGACTCCGGTGCCGCGACTCATCTCCCTCAAGCTTGTCACCGACACTCGAGCCTTGCGTGCATCGCTTTGAGAGCCTTGTCGAGCCGACGGTCCAATTCTATAGTGAGTGTGCATGGTGCGGCGGCGCTGTGGAGGAGAGGAAGCGCGACCGGGTGATAGACCTTCTGAGAAGGGTCATTCGAACAATCAGCGTTTGCGCAATGGGTGAAGTACGGAGCTTCCGGTGAAGAATGCTTTTTCGTCTGATGTTGAAGACTATTTTCACATTACCGGATTCGAGCATGCCGTTCATAGCGCGATATGGGACGAGTATCCGACCCGCTGCAAGGTTGGCATGTCGAAAAATCTCGAGAATTCTCGATCGGTCAGGAGACAGGGTCACTTTCTTCTTCCTGGTTTGGCTGCCCGCCCGTCATCCGAAGCTGTGACTGACACCAAGCCCAACCCTTTGTGATTCCGTTCTGTTTCGCCGCTAAGAAAGGTGCAGATTCGCACCATCCTGGCGCATCGAGCCTGTCCGACCAGTCCATGCCCGGCGCCGAGCACCCCGCAATCTTGAGGCTGGAGGATGCCGGACACGATCGCAATGATCCCCCGCTTCATCTATCCTCGCCGTCACTGACACGGGATGAGAAAGGTGAGGATCGTCTACGTCATCACCCGGGCCGATGAAATTGGGGGGGCACAGGTTCACGTACGTGAACTGGCCTCAGCAATGCACGCTGCTGGTCACGAAGTGACTGTCCTGGCCGGCATGGCGGGGGTGTTGTTCGATCAACTGGCGCGCCGACGAGTGCCGGTTCGACTGGTCCCGGACCTTGTCCGGCCGATCGCTGCGCATCGCGACCTTGCCGCGCTGCGCCAGCTGACGGCACTGTTCAAAGAACTGCGGCCGAATCTGGTGACGACTCACTCGTCCAAGGCCGGTTGGCTCGGCCGCCTCGCAGCGCGGCAGTTGCGGATTCCGGTGATCTTCACGGCCCATGGCTGGGCCTTCACCGAGGGCGTGCCGCGAACGCGGCGCACGGTGTACGCGCTGGCTGAACGTCTCATGTCACGCCTCGCCGACCACATCATAACGGTCAGCGAGTACGACCGGCGGCTCGCGTTGGACTATCGCATCGCGCTGCCCAACAAGATCACTTGCATCCACAACGGCGTGCCGGACTTGCTTGCGGTGAGCGCCAGCACGCCGCAGCCGGCGCGGGGGCCGGTCCGTATCGTCATGCTCGGTCGCTTCGCGGCGCAGAAGGATCACGCCAGCCTGCTGCATGCGCTGGCCGGTCTACGGGCCGAGCCGTGGCGCCTGGATCTCGCCGGTGATGGCCCGGATCAGGCGAGCGTCGAGGCACTCGCTGCCGACCTCGGTCTCGCCTGCCGCGTGCGTTTGCTTGGCCACCGTGACGAGATTGCCGACTTGCTTCGACAAAGCGAGATCCTAGCTCTGATCAGCCGCTGGGAAGGTCTGCCCTACAGCGTGCTCGAGGCCATGAGCGCGGGCCTGCCGGTGATCGCGTCCGCCGTCGGCGGTGTGCCCGAAGCGCTGATCGACGGCGAAACCGGCATCCTCGTGCCGCGCGACGACGTTGCGGCGCTCCGTGGCGCGCTGGCCAGTCTGATCAGCGATCCCGAACGCCGACGCCGGCTCGGGACAGCTGCTCGACGGCGCTACGAAAGAGCTTTCCGCTTCGAGCGCATGCTGAGCGAGACCCTGGCCATCTACGAACGGGTGGCGGCAACCGCAACGGAAACCGCGGCGCGCGCCCGCGAACGCTCATAACGGTCGAGGCCGATCGGAATTGCCAGAAACAGGAAGAAGTGTCGCCAGTGCCCGCTGTCGATGACGAGACTGTTCACCAAGATCCCCGCCAGAATGGCGAGCGAGCACACGTAGACATCCTGGAAGGGGCCGGGGCGCCGCGCGCCGCGCATGCCGATCCAAACGGTCGTTATGAGAAACAGCAGCCAGCTGAGCCCCGAAAAAAGGCCGTTTTCGATCATCATCCGGATGTAAACGTTGTGAGGCGCGCGCGGAAACCATACGTCGCTTTGCCCCGGACCGATGCCGAACGGAGCCTCGGTGAGCGTCGAGATCGCCAATTCTTGCGTCGAGAACCTCTCCGTATCATAAGATTGTAGCTGCAGACGCTGAAAAAGGAAGTCCTCGAGTCCTGTCGTCTTGAGAAAAACGATCGATGCTGCGACAATCAGTAGAGAGCCTGCAACAGCGATCATGAACGAGCGGGTCAGCCAATCGCGACGGGGAATGAGGCAGACCAGCAGGGCGAAGTATACGAACAGAGACACGGCGAAGTTGACGTAGGCGCCGCGCGAGAAGGCGGCGAGCAGCTCCACCGCAAAGAGGCAAAGCAAGGAAATCGAGGTTATTGAGAGAATGCGGCGGGTGACCATCTGATTGATCACCAAAAGCAGCGCTGGACACAAGAAAGGCGCGTAGACATTAGGGTCCTTGAAGGTGCTCTCGGTCCGACGTTCGTAGCTGTGCAGGCCGAGGTGCTCCAGGAGCCCCGGGTAGAAGTGGCTCACCAGGCCAATCATGGCGGCGAGCGCGGCGGCGACCAGGAAGGCACGCCGGATCAGCTCCCACATCGGTGGACCGTAATTCTGCAGCAGCGTGACGACCAGAAACCAGCTGATCAGCATATAGGTGGTGATCGAAAAGAAGAAGGCCGCATGAACGAATTCCCGGCTCCAAAGGATGGAGAAAGCACTACCGGCGAAGAAGCCGAGCAGCCCCGTGGCCAGAATCGGGTTGAGATCGAGCGGAAAGCGGATTCCCTTTTTGCCCAGCACGGCCGCAAACAGCAGCAGGAAGAACAGATCGGTCGGTGCCGGCTCGATCACGACATAGAAGCTGCTGCCGACCGCCAGCGCCACCAGCCAATACAGGACAGAAGGGATGGTCGCAACGCCGGCGGATGGAGCGCGGGCGGCCGTGACCGGCAGGCCTCTCTGCTTGCTCTGGCTTTGCATGGCGTGATTCAAACGCCGTCGCTTGGCTGAGGCCCGCCGGCGGGTAGCAGCATCGGCGCGCCGTCGCCTTCATCAGTGCAACAGTTCATTCTGATGCGACCCATTCTGAGCTGGGACCTTACCCCAGACCGGACGACCACTTGCTGACGCAGCTGCGCTGGTTCAGCAGGTCATGATAGCATGCGGTCATGCGCCCATGGCAACCCGGAGTGCGTCGCGGGCCTCATCGATCAGCCGATCGTTCATCAGCTTCGTCGGATCGATGGCGCTCGCTATTCCCAAAGCTCCTAGATCGGCACATACTCACCGGCGCCGGGGCAGATCTGCTGGATCGTGGCGCTCGGAAAGCCCTCATGTGAGACGTTGCGGTACTCAAGCCTCTGGCCGTTCAGGCGCACGGCGTCCTGGGCGAAGCCGCTGCCGATCGTCAGCCCGTCAATCCGCACGACCTGGGTCGTAGTGAGTGCCTGGACGGTCTTGAACAGCAGCAGCGTTTTGGAACCGCTCGGCATGTTCGGACCGACCGAGGCCGTGCAGTTGGTGACTTCGATGCGGTACGCATAGGCGGTTTCAACGGAGTCGCCGAAGTCTATCGCCCACGTTTGCCCTGCCGCCGGGGTCAGCAGCTTCTCGTGGTACGGATACGGCGTGCCCCAGGTGATGAAGTCGGTGTCGATGAACTTATAGGTGATGTTGTAAGGGGAACGGCGGGACCAGCCGGCAAATAGACACCCCGGTCTGCTTCCCCCCGCCCCGCCGCCCGTGCAGTGGTAGCGCACCTTGGCGCGCGGGTTCGCAGCGCTGCCCTGGATCGTGCAGACAGCGCCGTCTGCGTTACTCGCCCTGGCATTGAGCCCTGGCCCTATCGTGCATCCGCTGAACGTGTACGGGCTGTTGAAGCGGATGACCATGTCGAAGTCCTGCTCGATGAAATCGTCCTGATGGACATAATCGCCGTAGCCGCTGCCGGAATAGAGCAGCATCTCATGGTCAATTCCAGCCCCGAGCGGGTATCCGCCGACGTTGATCCCGGCGAGGATGCGGTTGCGCTGAGTGCGAAGCTTCGAGTTGCCGCCGTCCATGACAAAGGCGCCCCGCGCGGTCGCAGAGAAGATGTTGTCGTGCGCTATGAGATCCACCGCGCCTACGCCGCGAATGCCATCTGACGTGGAATTGAATATGTACATCCCGTAGACGCCGACCAGTTCTCGATCCGCCGCGGCAGAGCTGTCCTTGCCGCGCAGCTTGAACGCCGGGTTGTGCTGGAGGTTGAAGAAGTCCTTGGTCTGCTGGCGAACGCCTGGATAACAGGTACCAGAGTTGGAATACGGGTCCGCGGCGCTTCCGGTCGTGTGGTAGAGTGCCTGCTTGAACATGTTGCAGTCCATGATGCCGCCCAAGAAATAGATCCGGTTGCCGCTGTCCACAATTGCTCTGCGGTTTTCCTCGCCACTAATCAGCGCGGTGTGGAAAGACGGTCTCCATCCTGAGCTCTGGCCGTTGCCAGTCGGCGTGCACCCAGAGTTATCAGTCCATTTGCTATCCGCCCGTTTTATGTTGAGGAATAACCAATGGACATTTGGTCTAATTTGCAGGCCAGCGACGTCCGTTAGGACAGTGCTGCGCTTGATTGTCGTAACTGTCCCGCCGCCTGCGGCGTCGGCTGCATCCCGCGCCGCCTCTATCTTGGCTTGGTTGTCGCCGCCGTAGTCCTCGATCAGGAAATACGGACCCGGGCAGAGGCTGCGGTCGAGCACCAGCGACTCGATGGTCTGCCATGCACTCCAGGTTGTGCCGCGGTCGTCGCTCACGCGGTACTGGCTGTCGTCATAGCCGGCGCTCGTGCCCGGCGTGAATTGGAAGTCACCGCTGCCGAGGCGCGTCCATGTGCCCTTGGTCGAGTTCTGGAACTGGGCGGACCATCCGTCTTTGCTGCCGCGGGCGTTCTGCACGTAGGGCGTCGGGTCGACCGTGATCGGAAAAGCCGGCAGCGTGCCGCCCGAGCTGCTGGCGATCGTGCCGTCAATCGCCGTGTCGGTCACCTTCCGCTCGCCGTTACCCTCGTAATCGGCCCACATGTAGATGGCACTAAGCCGGACCGCGCTACTGCCATCGCGCACAATGGTCTTCGCCTGCGCCAGGAAGGCTTCCTCGGCATTGGGGATTTGCCGCTTGAGCCAGATGACGCGACCGTAGGGCCCGTCGTGCTGGCTCGCGTCGGTGTGCCATGCGCCGAAGCGAACCGGCGAGTTACTGTCCGTGAGGCCGTCTTTCAGAGCATCGCTCTGCCGGCGCACGAAGCCTCTGTTCTCATTTCTGTTCTCATCTCTATTCTCGGGCCATAGCGTCATCGAGAGCCCTGCCCGACCCCACTTAAAGATCAGCGTGTAAGCCTTGTTCGGCTGGGCGTCGCCTGGTTGCCCGACCAGAATCACGGCGTTGCCGTCGCTCCGACGCCTCAGGTAGCATCGAGGCGCGCCGTTCGGCAGGACCTCCATCGACAGCCCCCCCGCGGCAGCATTGGCATCAGCGGCGACGAGGGTCGATTTCTGCCGCAGGCTGTCGTGCTGGAACGTGACAACGATGGTGCCCTCGTCGGTCTTATGGGCGCTGTCGTGCTCAACCTCCGCATAGACGCCCGGCGTGCCAGGCCAGGCAATGCATTCGCCCCTGGGGTCGAAGCGGACGATGCTGGCGACATGAAGCTCCGGCCGGCCCGTAATGGTGGCGTCGTGCCCTTCCCCTGAATGCACTCGCCCCACTTGGTCCACGCCGTCATTCTGGAATTTCCAGTAGCTGACGACATCGTCCTTGAAAGTGTCCAGCACAAGGGTGTCATAAAGCACATCGGCGTACGCGCTGCCGAGGACGGCCGCCTGCGAAGCGCCCAACATCAGGAAAAGGCCTTCTCGCCGGGAAAACCGTATCATGTGACGCCCCCGTCCCTCTGACAGACGCGAAGATGTCCGCCGCGTCTGACCGGGCGGTTGTAGCAGGCGGCGCGCCTCCTGGCCAGCAGACCGAGCCCGGCCACGTCACGGTCCGCGTTTCGCTTGCGCTTCGGGATCGGGGTCGCCGAGCCCGCTTCGCTCGCAGCCAGCCGGTTGACCAGAACCAGTGTGGCCCACATCCTTCGGTCAGAGTGACCTCGAAGACGTTGGCGGCATCAAGATCGAGGGTGAGGCTGCCCCGCTCGCGGCCGGGGCGCCCCACAACCCCTCCCAAGGCGGGGGTCACAGCTCGAATCGGACTATGATTTGCTGACGCTGATGCGCTGGTTCAGCAGGTTATGATAGCATGCGGTCATGCGCCCATGGCGACCCGGAGTGCGGCGCAGGCCTCATCGATCAGCCGATCGTTCATCAGCTTCGTCGGATCGATGGCGCTCGCTATTCCCAAAGCTCCTAGATCGGCACATACTCACCGGCGCCGGGGCAGATCTGCTGGATCGTGGCGCTCGGGAAGCCCTCATGTGAGACATTTCGATATTCAAGCCTCTCCCCGTTCAGCCGGATGGCATCCTGCGCGAAGCCGCTGCCGATGGTCAGGCCGTCCAGACGCACGACGTTGCTGGTGGCGAGGACCTTGACCGTCTTGAACAGCAGGATCGTCTTCGACCCGGCCGGCATGTTCGACCCGACCATGGCCGTGCAGTTGATCAGCCTGACCAGTGTCGCGTCGCCGACCTTCAGGCTGTCACCGAGGTTGATCGCCCAGGTCTGGCCGGCGGCCGGCGTGTAGACGCTGAGATGGTAGGCATAGGGCGCTCCCCATGTCACGAAATCCGTGTCCTCGAACAGCCACTGTAGCTTGGTGTTGACAAAGCCCGAGAAAGCCCCCATTACACAGCCCGGTCGCGACGTGCCAGAGCCACCGCCATGTAGGTGATAGCGGATGGTGCTGCGCCGGCCGGTCGTGGGGCTTGAACCAAAACTCCAGACTGCGGGTCCGGTTACGCCGCCGTATGTGTTCCCGTCCGAATTGCCCTGTTTCCCGCGCAGATTTAGCCCAGGCCCCATCGTGCATCCATTGAAATAGAACGTGCTGTTGTCGCGGACCACGCCATCAACGTCGTTGTCGATGATGCAGTCTTCGTGACCCGCATCGACAAAGTTCGTCCCGCCATAGGACAGCGTCTCGAAGTCACATCCCGTGCCGACCATGTCGCCAGCGTGCGCGGACACCTGAGTCCCGACTTGCTGGTTCGGGTATCCAGCCATGATGGAGCCGCGATACATGCGAAGTTTACTGTTGGCGCTATCGTAGATGTAGGCGCCCCGGTAGGTCTGATAAAAGATGCAGTCCTCGGAGATGGTGTCCACAGCGCCGGCGCCACGGACGCCGTCTGCCGTGGCATTGAAGATCAAGACGCCGTAGAAGCCGGTAAGAACGCGGTCAGACGCATTGCCGCTCGTCTTACCCTGGAGCTGAATGGCGGCGTCGGCTTGGAAATTGAATTTGTCGTTGTTCGCATTCCGATTGCCCGGCCAGCAGGTGCCGCATGTAGACGCTGGATTTGCCGCACTGCCGGAAGTGTGACGCAGGGCTCGGAGGTAGGAGTTATCATCTAGCGTAAGTCCAACAAAATTGTGCCGGATACCAGCATCCACCAAGACATTGCGGTTTGTCACACCGTTGAGCATGTTCTCGGAAGAGCCAGGGCTCCAGCCGGAACATTGGCCGTTCGGTGAGCTGATCGAACACTGGCTGTTGTCTGAGTAGCGATCCGGTGAGAACTTCAAATAAAGTCCGAGATAATGGACTTTCGGCTTGAGGGCATGGTTGTGGATCTCGGTATAGACCGTGCTGCGAGTCAGCGTCGTCACGGTGCCCCCGCCAGCTGCAACCGCTGCATCCCGTGCGCTGTTGAGCTTGGCGAGACTATCCGAACCCGAGTAATCCTCGATCAGGAAGTACGGGGCAGGCGCTAGGCTGCGATCGAGCACGCGCGTGTAGACGTACTGCCAACTGCTCCAGGTGCTGCCGCCGTCATCGCTCACGCGGTACTGCGAGCTGTCGAGGCCGGCTGTGGTGCCAGGCGTAAATCGCATGTCGCCAGACGGCGAACTCACTCGCGACCACGTGCCCTTGGTTGAGTTCTGCCACTGGTAGGTCCAGCCGGACTTGCCGCCGCTCGCGCCCTGAACGTAGGGCGTCGGATCAACATCGATCGGGAATGCTGGCAGCGCGCCCCCAGAGCTGCTCGATATCGCACCGCCGATGGCCGTGTCTGTGATCTTCCATTCACCCTCACCGTTTTCGTCAGTCCACATATAGATCGGCGCGAGGGTGATGCTGTTGGCGCCACCACCAGCACTCGGAAAATCGGCGCTCTGTTCGGCGTCGTCGAAGCCACCAACGTCGGCCTGCGTTGCCTGGCCGTGGTAGACGGACAGCTCGTCGATCGCGCCGTCCAGATGCCCGGCCGTGCCGTTCTGGTACACCCCGATGTACTTCACTTGGTCCTGCCAGATATTCGTGCCCGCCATCTGCGCCACAAAGGTCTTGTCAATCCAGAGCTTGCCGCCCTGGCTGCCGAGCGAGATGACCACGAGGTAGCTGGTGTTGATCGCGAGCGTGACGCCCGGGATACCGCTTGAGCTGTTCTCCCAATACTGAACATTACCGTCCGGGTCGAACCTGTAGCCGCTGAGCGCGCCGCCCGGCCGGACTTCAAATAGCGCCATCGCGCCGACGCTGTTGGTGAGGCCGCCGGAACCCGGGACCGTGAACACCTGCATGTTGCCGGAGGTCGTCGGCAGCGAATGCAGGCGCAGGTAGAAGCTGATCGTCAGCCCGTTCGGTAGGTTCGCCGGATCGTGATAGCTGTTTCCGGCCGGAAGCGTGAGATAGCTCGACCCGGTGAGGTAGACCGCACCGCCCGTCCCATCCAGTACATCCGACGGTGTGTAGGTCTGTGGCTTGGAGCCGTAGCTCGCGCCAAACGCGCCAGTGACTGGCACGCCATCGACCATATTGACACCGATCCACTCAGTGTTATCCCACCCACCATCTTTGGCGAAAGCACCGCCACCATTATTATCGAGTATGTTGGCCTCATAGACCGTGCCGGGACCATGTGCCACTAGAAATCCAGGGCCAGCGTTATCATGGCAATAATTGTTTGATGCAGTAATATGCGTCTCCTGACCGCCACCATTGCCGAGCTCGATACCACCGCCAGTTGTGCGGCCATAGATTTCATTGCCCCAGACCGTACCGGAGCCATAGTATCCAATGATCGAAAGACCCAGATCACCCGTGCCATGGATCAAATTTCTGTCACAGTGAAAATTCGTCTGGGTCGTGCCGAAATGCCCGGTCTCAACTGCAAAGCGCGTATTATCGATGAATTCGTTGTCGGAAATAATCTGCGTATCGCAGGTGCCACCATTCAACCTCGAGCTGATCGCCTGGGTGCCGCTTTGAAACAAGTTGCCCTGCACATAGACACTATCACCGGCCCAGATCCACACGGCGCTGCCAAAATTCAGGAAGGTGTTATTCACGATGTGAATGTCATCGCAACCGTTGTTTATGTTGATGAGACCGCTGAGCCCATCATCTGGCGCGCCATCGATAGTAAACCCAGAGATTCAGACATCACTCTGACCGTGAGTGAGATCAAATACCATCAAGCCATTGGGATCGATGGTAACGCCATTACCTGTGATCCAGACGCCAGTTTTCGGAATGATCGTCGAGTTCAGGCCCATCTTCGACAGTGGGTTTTGCTAAGTAGCTGAACGTGAACGGCAATCGGCGCCGCGGAGGCGGCGTGGCACTACATTTCGGAGGTGGATCAGTTGCCGGCGCGGGGCCGAACGGTGGGCGGCAGGGCGACGCCTGCGGCGCGGAGCGCGAGGCTGGCGGCGGGGCGCGGGCTGGAGCGGACGAGGAAGTGCTTGTCGTCGTGGGCGATCTCGGTCTCGGTCAGGGAATCGAGGTCGGCGAGAATCTCGGCCCAGGATGCTGTGCGGCCGAGGTCGGCGATGCGCTGCTCGAGCTCGGCCTTGAGGACGAGCGCGAGGAAACTGGCGAAAACGTGGCCGCGGATGGTGTCGTCGAGCTTGTGGAAAATCGGCCGGGTGGCGAGCAGGTGCTTCGCCGTACGGAAGGTCGCCTCCACGGTCCAGAGCTGCTTGTAGCGCAGCATGGCGGCGAGCGGGTCGAGGTCGGTGTTGGTGCGTAGCACGAAGACGCCGTCGAACCTGGCGTCCGCCTCGGCTTTGGCCGGGTCGATGGCGAAGTGGCTGCCTTCGGTCTTGAGGAAGCGGCGGAAGCCGGTGTTGCCGACCAGCGCCTTGTCGCCCCTGGCCAGCTGACGTTCGAGGTTGGCCAGAATGGCTTGGCGGGTGACAGCGTCCCTCTCGGCCTCCTGATGGTTGCGACAGAGGATGTAGCGTGCATCGCCCACGGTCACCGCCTTGGCCTCGTAGTCGATCTCGTGGCCGCGCTTGGTGATGGTCAGCGGCACGGCCGGCGCGGCGTCGGCAAGCACGACATCGCGCACCACCTTGTCGGTACGCTCACGGGTGCCGAGCAGATACAACAAGTCGCGCCCCTCGAGCGCTGCGACGGTCTCGGTGCTGATCATGCCGCGGTCGGCGACCACGCAGATCCGGCCGATCGCGAAGCGCTGGCGCAGCCGGTCGATCACCGGGATCAGGGTGGTGACGTCGGCGACATTGCCCGGCCACATCTCCGAGCAGACCGGCCGCCCGTCGCCATCGATGAGGACCGCCAGGATCATCTGGGGCAGGTCCGGGCGATGATCCTTGCTGTGGCCGTGGCGGCCGAGGGTCTGCCCGCCGGCGCCTTCGAAGTAGAGACTCGTCGTGTCCATGAACACCAGGTCGAGCCGGCTGAAGAGATCGCGCCGGTGGGCGAACAGCCGCTCCTCGACCAGGTCCTTGGTGCAACGCGGGGCGAACGGCGTGCGCGCGTCCTGCTCCTCTTCCGGCAATTCTTGGCCGAGCCACGCCATCGCCCGGTAGAGATGCTGCAGCTCCAGCGCCTCGGCGCCAGCGATTCGATAGTCCTCGCGCCAACGATCGGCGGCGAGATCGGAGCCGCCGCCCATCAGCCGGTGCAGCACGGTGAGGAAGATCGCCCGCTCGAGCGCGAACCCGTGCTTGCGCTCCTCGGCCAGGTCTTCGATGACCGCTCGGCAGCCGGTCTCGGCCCACAGGCGCTCGAACACCAAGCCCGGCCCGATCCGCCGGACCACCGCGGTCGGGTCGTCCTGCACCGCGGTCACCACCAGCGCGCGCGTCGCGAACCGCGCCCCCGAGCGCAGCAGCCGCTCCAATTGGCCGCTCGCCTCCAGCTGGTCGAGGCGCCCGAGGGTGGCGATCACCCGCTGCTGCACTCGACCACCCGCACGTCGGCTCTCGGCGATCTGGAGATAGGCCCGCCCGCCCGAGGTCTTCTTGCGGAAGTACATCGCTGCTCCCACGTGGAGCGTACACACTTCCACTGTAGACCGCATGATTCAAGCAAAATCGATCGATTGCGTGGCACTACATTTTGAGCTTGACCCACCCTCGACCCTAGGAAATCTGCGGCTTTCACAGCTACTCGGCCGTCCCAACTGTCGAAGATGGGTCAGGGTGTACGAGCCGGCGTCCACAACAACCGTAGCCGGCGCCGTGGCATTGTTGATGGTGCTTTGCAACGAGGCGAATGTGCCGGGGATCGTGCTCCCGTGCGCAGGAACGGTGACGCTGTGACGTCCGGCTCCCCCGCTACCGCCGCCTGAAATCGCCCTGTGTGAGGCTGCCCATTGTGAAGTCCGGCGAGGCGACGGCGCTGCCGTTCGGGCCGTTGCCGGAGGTCAGCGTTGCATCGCTGTCGAGCGAGTAGCGGCTGACGAGCGTGAGTGGTGCCGCGAACGCCGGAAAGAGCGTCACGCCGCCCTGCGCGCTGCCGAAATATCTGCTCATGCTGGCAGGATCTCAGCCATCAGAGCGGCAATCCGGTTAAGACCGCCCGTCCATGAGTGGGTGACCGTCATCGATGAACCCGGCAGAGAGTGCGCAAATGCTCCGTTCTGGGCACCGGAGGCCGTGCCGTTCGTATAGTCGACTGCATCGCCATCCGACCCGGAGACTGTCCACGTGCCGGTGGCGTTGCCGTTCACGCCGGAGATGATGGCGGCCCCGGCAGGCACGGAGGCCAGCGATGGCGCACCCGAGCCACTGGACGCGTTGGTCACTACGTTGGTGCGGTTCGGCGCTCCAGAATGCGCCCCGATCAAAGAATAGATGCCGATGTAACCGGCGATGGTGGCACCATCCCAATCGACGATCACGTCCACGGAGCCGGTGGATGGGAACGAACCGCTGTTGTCTAGCCAGAAGAGCTGCACGCCACGGGACCCCGCGAGCTGCGCCAGCGCGCCGGCGTTCATCGAGATACCGCCGACGGTAACTCCGGCGATCGCGGTGTCTGCGGTGTTCTCAGCCGACACCATGAGGAGGATGTAGTCGGCCAATGCCCCGAGCGTGTGTGCCACGGCGCCCCATGGATCAGCTGCACTAGCGACAGCAGCTCCGGTAACCTGGTCGATCGTGACCGCCCCAGCCGCTTGCGCAAAGAGAGCTTCTCCTCGAATAAGCATCAGCTGAACGCCACCGGCGTGGCGCCTGGCGTCATGATGATCACCGCGGTGCTCTGGACGAAGATCGAGTAAACGTCGCCGGATGTCATGGGGGCCGACACCGTCGAATTGAACGTGACCGTATGCGCACCGCCCGCCTTGACCAGGCAGTGAAATCCCTCAGTTGCCGGCACCGTGATGTCGCCCGAGGTCACGATGAGACGCCCGAGGTGCGCGTTTGTGAGAGCGCCGCTTACGCTCGTGACCACGCCGGCCAGATTGGCCGTGATCGCCTGGCCGTTCGCGTCGAAGCCATCACCGAGCGAGGCGCCGGTCAGGACAACGTTCTGGATTTCGTTGCCATTGGCGTCCAGGTCGTTCAGCAGCGTCCTCGCCTCGGCGGTCTCGCCCTCGACACGCACCACGTTGTTCGGCAGCGCAATAATCGTAACCGTGGAGCCGGCCGGGCCGAGCGCGATCGGGCTGCCGTCCGTTACCCCATTGAGCACGCGCCCGCTGGGGTCGTTCTGGATCGACACGGTGCAGCCAGAATTGTTGACGAGCACCTGAAATATCGCGACTTCACCCGGTGTCAGGTAGTTCTCAGGCACCTCAATGTCGGTGTTATCGGTGTCGGTGTTGAGCACGACATTGCTCGCCAAGAAGCGCACGGCATCAGAGAGTGCATAAACGCCTGCCGTGGGCGTAGCCGCGACCAAGCTCGGCGTTGCGGTCCCGGTCGAGCTCAGCACGCCAGAGCTATACGCGAGCCCGCTGCCAACCTGAACCAGTTCAGGATCACCGCTGCTACCCGTGCCGCACAGCCTGTCCGGGGTCGTACTCGCAATGTCGGTTACGAAATCGATCGGTTTATCGGCCTTACCCTCCTGCAGCGCCTCGATCTCGGTCCTGGCGGCCTCCAGATTGGCGCGGAGTTCGGCCTTGACGGGCGACAAGCCGTCAACCGGCCTGGTGGAATCGATCGCGCTGACCATCGGAACGTGGCTCCATGCGAAGTCGGCTGGTTGAGGTCCAGGAGGACCGATCGATCGCCGGACTATATTCCTAGATCAGGAGCCTGTCAACCTAGGATTGATTGAAGCCAGCGGAGCGACGTCTCAGACGATCGGCCCATTCTCGAACCCGCAGCACGCTCGCGCGCGGCAGGAGCAGGAACGCGAGATTGCTGGCCAGGCCGAGATAGGCGTGGATCGAGCGCCCGTCGAAATGGTGCAACAGGGTGTGTAAACGGCTGATCGCCACCGTCTGCCGCCGGCTGGTGATGGAGCCGGGCGTTATCTCGCGGACCACGAAGGTACGCTCGAGGTTGGCGAGCTTATAGCCGCGGGCCAGCCGCAGGTAGAGCTCGACATCCTCGGCGCCGGCGAAGGGCTCTCTGTAGAAGCCGAGTTCCTCAAGCGCGCGCAAGCGCAGCATGATCGAGGTGTGGACCAACCCGCTGCGGTAACGCAGGAATTGGATCACACGACGATGCGTCGCCGGCGGGTGGAAGTCGAACAGGAATTTGCCGTCTGGATCGACGTGCTTCGCCCAGCAACCGACGACGGCGTGGTCGGGGTGAGCGTCGAGGAAGGCCATCTGCGCCGCCATCCGGCCCGGCAGACTGAGATCGCCTGCATCGAGGCGGGCGACGTACTCGTAGTGGCCGGCGGCAGCAATGTGCTCGAGCCCCGCGTTGAGGGCGCCGACGATGCCCCGGTTACGGTCCAAGCGCAGCAGCTCGGTCCGGAACGGCAGCCCGGCGGCGATATCGAGCGGTGGGGCACTGCCGTCGTCGACCACCACGACATCGAAGACGCCGCCGTCACCTCGCAGGGACTCGAGCGAGCGGATGAGCCCGTCCTGATCGTTGTAAACCGGGATCAGCACGACCGCACGGGGGCGGGCGGCGCGGCGCGGCGGCTTGGTCATGTTGTTCTCTCGATCTGGTTTATCCCTCGATCGGGCGGGAGGTAGGCCAGCGTCCGCAGCTGGACTCGCGGCCCGCCGCGCGCGTCGGATTACACGCCTAACAACGCTCGTGTCATCAGGATCTGGGAGCGATCAGTGCGGCCCCGAGCGCCTTAGTAGCAATGCCGTTGCTACTAGGGGTACCGAAGATCCCCCGCTGCGTCAGCCAGACGGCGATTCGTCGATCGCCTTCCCGATTCGGGTGGTTCCAATCGAGCTTGTCGCCGCGATTGTATACGAAGTACTCGCCGAGTTTATTTTGTTTCAAGGATTTAGCCCCATCGGGCAGGAATGCCTGCCGTGCATCAAAATATTTTACACGTCCTGCAAAATCCTCAATCAGCATCTTTTGTGTGAGTCCACTAAGAAAATCTTCATCCCAGCGGATTCCGAGCTCCCAGTACTTCCGCGCGGCCTCGGCTGACACCTGCATTTCATAGGGGAGCAGGATCGCCACGAACGCCACTCCTCGACGATCGAGCTCTTGAGCGAGCTTACTCACGCGCTCGGCGGTGTCTTGGACAGCCTCCTCATTCTCGATCGGAAACAGCTCGGCCGCCTTCCAACCGTCATGGCCATAGCCGTGGGCGGCCAGGAAGAGACGGACCTGCGATCGGATCACCGTATACAAATAGCTCTCACCGCGGAAGCGATCCAGCCACATCAGCCTCGCCTTGATGCGAGCGATCCAGGGTTCCGTGTTCCGTTCGGCGAAGCGATTCGACAGAAGAATATCGTTGAGGTTGAGAAGATAGACAACGGTGGTCAGATGATAGATCTTGATGAGCTCGAGGATCTTTTGCGCTCCACGCTCGTCCACGCCATCCCGGACCGTGCCGAAAGTCCAGTGCTCATAAGCCGGATACGCTTGTTCGAGCAGATCGCTGATCCGGTATCCACTCCCCACGCCGACGCCTCTGGTCACCGAATCTCCAAAGTATCCGATGCGCGGCTTCGTGCTCGCAAGATCAAACTCGTCGTCGGGGAATCCTAGCGAGTTATATTTGATTATCCCGTATGGAAAGTGTTGGACCCCAGGTTTTGCCTCAAATGCCATGTAGTAGCCGGCATTGTATGGCAGATAGAAGCGAAGGAACGTCTCAGCGCCACCGAGCAGCAGCAGCACGAAAACGACGTTGAGTAGGATCATCGTCAACCGCGGATGGCGGTCCCACCAACGCAATCGCTCTCGCCGATCCTTCAGCACCGCGAGCCGAGCCTCCCGTACTTCGCGCGGCTCCGCCCCTGGCTTGGTCATGTCGTGGCCCTCGATCCGATGACCGCTAGAGAGTATACCATCGCGGCTCCACGGCAAGCCTCTCCAAGTCCAGTTCGATCAGGGCTTGACATCGCCGCCACCGATGGTCTTCTCCTGTGGCACCGCGAAACGCCGTCATGACGGGGTCGTCAATGGTTCTGCCCAATTTTCTGGTAATTGGTGCGCAGCGCTCTGGCACGACTTTGCTCGATTCAATACTCCGAACGCACGAGGAGGTATACGTGCCGGCGCATCGCAAGGAACTCCATTATTTCGACGCGCATTTTGAACGCGGGGTCGACTGGTACCAAAGCTTCTTCCCGCCGGACAAGGATGCTCACCGGTATCGCGCGATCGGCGAGGTGACCCCCGACTACCTGTTCGATCCTGCCGCGCCTAGGCGGATTTTTGCCCTACTGCCCGACTGCAGGTTGATCGCGCTACTTCGAAACCCGGTCGAGCGGGCTTTTTCAGGGTATCTGCATCACGTGCGCAGCTTTGGCGAACGCAGAAGCTTCGCGCAGTTCATTGAGGAGCAACAGGACGCAAGAGAGCGCGGTTTCTATGCCAGACAGATCCAACGGTACCTGGAGGTCTTTTCCGCTGAGAGCATGCACATCATGCTGTTTGAAGAGGTGCTTCACGATCCATGGACGGAGCTCCAGAGGCTAGGGGGATTCCTGCGTCTAACGCGTCTTTGGGAGGATCCGGTCAGCTTGGTGCAGCGTCGGGCAAATTCTGGCGATGTGCCGTACTTTACGACCGCGTTCCGCTACGCCCGGCGGCTTGGGGAAGCCCTGAGCGACCTGGGCCTGGATCAGCTCGTCGATCTGGCGAAGCGCTCGGGCGCCCCGCGCATCTTTGGCCGACGCAGCCAGCGGCCCAGGATGCTGGAAGAGACGCGAGAACTGCTGCACGAGCTGTACGAGCCTCATATTCTTGAACTCGAGGATTTGCTCGGCCGGCGCATCGAAGTCTGGCGGGCGCGGCAGTTGGACGCCGGCGCGGTGTCGTAAACCTCGCACAGGCGTGCCGTGGATCGTTCAATGCTGAATTCGCTTGCGCACACCGCCTGGTAGGCGTCCTCGGGGCCGGGGCGTGGCGCGCGCGTCGCGTCGAGAATCCGCTCGGCCCAGACCTCAGCTGGCGCACTCAGTGGCAGCCGGTGGATCAGCTCGGGCACTACATCGATCTCCTCAGGAATGGTGGTCGCGATCACGCAGGGCAGGCCGGCCGCCTGGGCCTCGACCACAGCCATCCCCAGACCCTCATGGTGCGAGGGGAATACGAATGCGTCCATGGCGCCTTTGAGCAGTTGTGTGACGTCGGAGCGCGCCCCGGCGAAAACGACACGCGAGGCGAGCCCACGCGCAGCGACCAGGGTCTCGATGGCCGCTTGGTCCGGGCCGTCGCCGACCAACAGCAGCCGGGCGCGTGGCGCGCGCTCGAAGAGGGCGGCCGCGACCTCGACCACAAACGGATGGTTCTTGCGCCAGTAGAAGCGGCCGATGTGGCCAAGCACGAAGGCACCGGCAGGCAGGCCAAGCGCCGCGCGAACCTTGGCGGTATCGACGGCGCCGGCGTAGGGAGTGAAATCGCGGCCCGAGTAAATCATCCGGTGCCGGTCGTCCCGCTGCCAATCGGCCCCAAACAGATCTTCGGCGGCGCTCCGACTGATCGCGACACGGTAGTTGGCATAGGCGCGAATCCAGCGCCGCATCAACCACACGTAAGACTGGCGCGCCCAGCCGTGACCTTCCTCTGCGACCCGCGTGTCGTTGCGGCTATGCGCTATGCGCAGCGGAATGCCATGCCGGGCCGCAAGCCTCAGCACATAGGCGCCAAAGAAGTGCGTATGACTTTGGATCACGTCGTATGGCCCGTGCTCGCGCATGACACGGGCGAAGTCGCGGGCGAAGCGCCACGGCCGGCGGACCCGGGTACAAGGGATAATCCGGCTACCGAGCGTCCGGACGTCATCGTCCTGCTGACCAGGCTCCGGCCTCAGGACGAGGAAATCCATCTGATAGCGCTGCCTGTCGACGGTCCTCAACAGGTGCATCAGCGAAGTCTCGATGCCGCCGCGGTCCATGCGCATGATCACGTGCAGTATGCGTAGCGGCCGTCGGTGGGCCAAGCCCGGCGGACGCAAGTTCCCTTCATGGACCGAGGCCGGAACCGTACCAGGCTGCTGGCTCAGCATCGCAGTCGATCCGTTGGCGATCACGGCTCCGACGGAGTGTCAGAGCGCCCTGGGCGCGGCTGGCATACGCCATCACTCCGTCGATCAACTCGCCGGCCAAGGCCACGCTCCCCCCCGCAATCAACCGAAGGATGGCGGCCTGCCCAACGCCGCAATCGCGATTTTGAGCGTATCGCGATTGGCGGAGAGTAGCTGAAACAGCCCACGACCGGAGTAAGCGTATTCTCCAAGGCAGACGACGAGTTAAGCGTCGGCATTGGCGCAGCCGCCAGGGCCGGCCTTGGCCTACCCTCAACAACCGATCTTGGCCACCGGACATCTTGTCAAGAGCATATTTGAATACAGCCGTATTGCTTGCAGCGACCCGCAGAGCCCCAGATGATTTGGCGGTCTGTAAGGGGTGTTGTTGACATCAACGATATATAACCTGCCGCCCTCACAATCGCGCACCAGATCTAATTCGCCAAGATCCAATCCTATTCTTAAACAAAATTCTTTGATCTGATTGATTTCGGCACCCGACAAACATTCGCCGACGCTGTGTATCAATACCTTCGAGTTTGTGTTAGAAAATCGCGATTGTATCGGTCGATATTTCAAATACGCGAATGGAATGTCTCCGCTGATAATCGGAATCCGAATATCCATCACAATTCCATCGCTCACACGATTGTCAACCAGTTTCTGATAAATTTTCTCTGGATCAGGATTGTCAACTGGACATTGAATTACACGGCCGTCATGCTGTCCATTTCGATTCGACTTTTCTACACATTGTCCCTGGTGCTTCGTGGGCTCCAGCATAAGACCGTAACCGAATACCTCGGTAAACCCATCTTCGACAGTTGGGACGGCCGAGTAGCTGTGAAAGCCGCAGATTTCCTAGGGTCGAGGGTGGGTCAAGCTCAAAATGTAGTGCCACGCAATCGATCGATTTTGCTTGAATCATGCGGTCTACAGTGGAAGTGTGTACGCTCCACGTGGGAGCAGCGATGTACTTCCGCAAGAAGACCTCGGGCGGGCGGGCCTATCTCCAGATCGCCGAGAGCCGACGTGCGGGTGGTCGAGTGCAGCAGCGGGTGATCGCCACCCTCGGGCGCCTCGACCAGCTGGAGGCGAGCGGCCAATTGGAGCGGCTGCTGCGCTCGGGGGCGCGGTTCGCGACGCGCGCGCTGGTGGTGACCGCGGTGCAGGACGACCCGACCGCGGTGGTCCGGCGGATCGGGCCGGGCTTGGTGTTCGAGCGCCTGTGGGCCGAGACCGGCTGCCGAGCGGTCATCGAAGACCTGGCCGAGGAGCGCAAGCACGGGTTCGCGCTCGAGCGGGCGATCTTCCTCACCGTGCTGCACCGGCTGATGGGCGGCGGCTCCGATCTCGCCGCCGATCGTTGGCGCGAGGACTATCGAATCGCTGGCGCCGAGGCGCTGGAGCTGCAGCATCTCTACCGGGCGATGGCGTGGCTCGGCCAAGAATTGCCGGAAGAGGAGCAGGACGCGCGCACGCCGTTCGCCCCGCGTTGCACCAAGGACCTGGTCGAGGAGCGGCTGTTCGCCCACCGGCGCGATCTCTTCAGCCGGCTCGACCTGGTGTTCATGGACACGACGAGTCTCTACTTCGAAGGCGCCGGCGGGCAGACCCTCGGCCGCCACGGCCACAGCAAGGATCATCGCCCGGACCTGCCCCAGATGATCCTGGCGGTCCTCATCGATGGCGACGGGCGGCCGGTCTGCTCGGAGATGTGGCCGGGCAATGTCGCCGACGTCACCACCCTGATCCCGGTGATCGACCGGCTGCGCCAGCGCTTCGCGATCGGCCGGATCTGCGTGGTCGCCGACCGCGGCATGATCAGCACCGAGACCGTCGCAGCGCTCGAGGGGCGCGACTTGTTGTATCTGCTCGGCACCCGTGAGCGTACCGACAAGGTGGTGCGCGATGTCGTGCTTGCCGACGCCGCGCCGGCCGTGCCGCTGACCATCACCAAGCGCGGCCACGAGATCGACTACGAGGCCAAGGCGGTGACCGTGGGCGATGCACGCTACATCCTCTGTCGCAACCATCAGGAGGCCGAGAGGGACGCTGTCACCCGCCAAGCCATTCTGGCCAACCTCGAACGTCAGCTGGCCAGGGGCGACAAGGCGCTGGTCGGCAACACCGGCTTCCGCCGCTTCCTCAAGACCGAAGGCAGCCACTTCGCCATCGACCCGGCCAAAGCCGAGGCGGACGCCAGGTTCGACGGCGTCTTCGTGCTACGCACCAACACCGACCTCGACCCGCTCGCCGCCATGCTGCGCTACAAGCAGCTCTGGACCGTGGAGGCGACCTTCCGTACGGCGAAGCACCTGCTCGCCACCCGGCCGATTTTCCACAAGCTCGACGACACCATCCGTGGCCACGTTTTCGCCAGTTTCCTCGCGCTCGTCCTCAAGGCCGAGCTCGAGCAGCGCATCGCCGACCTCGGCCGCACAGCATCCTGGGCCGAGATTCTCGCCGACCTCAATTCCCTGACCGATCTTCGACACCGCGATCGGAGAAAGATCGGATTCTCAGACGCTTACAGCGCGCGCGAATGGGCTTAGCACTACAAGAGGGCGGGTTCGGCGGGAGTGTCGTCGGGCTGGGAGGCAGCGTCGCGGAGGTTCGGCGGCAGCGCGACGCGAAGCGTCTGGAAGAGCTTGCCGGCCGAGCCGGTGGTCGGGGTACGTAGAACGAACCGTTTGCCGTCCTGCTCGACCTCGACCTCCTGGAGACGATCCAGGTCGCGCAGGACGTCGGCCCATTCGAAGTCGAGGCCGGCGGCCGCCAGGCGATCGCGGAGCTCCTTCTGCAGCACCAGCGCGAGGAACGAACAGAACACGTGGCCGCGGATGGTCGCGTCGCGTTTGTGGAAGATCGGCCGGGTCGCCAGCAGGGATTTGGCGCTTCGGAACAGCTGCTCGACGCCCTGCAGCTCGCGGTAGCGCAGCATCGCCTGGAGGGGGTCGAGCGCGGTGTTGGTGCGCAAGACGAAGATCCCGTCGAAGCGCGCGTCCTCGGCGATCCGCGCTTCGTCGATCGCAAAGCCGACCTCAGGCGCCTTCAGAAAGCGCCGGTAGCCGCGGTTGCCGACCAGCGCCTTGTCGCCGTGCCGGAGTGCTCGGCGCAGGCTGGCCACGATCGCCTCCCGGTCGGCGGCGTCCTTCTCCGCCTCGGCCAGGTTGCGACAGACGATGTAGCGGCGGCCGCCGAGGGTCACCGCCTTGGCCTCGAGCTCGGTGTCCGGCCGACCCTGGCGCGGGATGGTGAGCGGGACAAACGGGCCGTCGTCGTCCAGCACCAGGGTGCGAGCCTCCTTGGTGGTCCGTTCGCGGACCCCGAGCACGTACTCGAGGCCGCGCGCCTCCAGAGCGGCGAGCGTCTGGGCGCTGATCATCCCGCGATCGGCCACCACGCACACCCGAGCGATCCCGAACCGCCGGCGCAGGCGGTCGACCACCGGGATCAGGACCGTGACGTCGGTGGTGTTGCCCGGCCACATCTCGCAGCAGAGCGGCCGGCCACGTTGATCCATGACCACGGCGACGATCATCTGCATCAGGTCGGGCCGGTGGTCCTTGGAGTGGCCCCGCTGGCCGAGGGTCTCGCCGCCCGCGCCCTCGAAGTAGAGACTGGTGGTGTCCATGAAGACCACCGACAGCTCGCTGAACAGGTCGCGGCGGGCTTCGAACAGCCGCTCCTCCACCATATCCTTGCGGCAGCGCGGGACGAATGGCGTGCGGTCCGTCTGCTCGGCGTCCGGCAGCTCCTCGCCGAGCCAGCCCATCGCCCGGTAGAGATGGTGCAGCGCGAGGTCGTCGGTGCCGTCGATCCGGTAGTCTTCGCGCCAGGCATCGGCCGAGCGGTCCGAACCCGAGACCATCAGCCGGTGAAGCACGGTGAGGAAACACGCGCGTTCGAGTGAGAAGCCGAAGCCGCGCTCGGCGGCCAGGTCCTCGATCACGGCCCGGCAGCGGGTCTCACGCCAGAGCCGCTCGAAGGCGAGCGGCGGTCCGATCCGGTGAGTAGTGAGCGCCGGCACGCTGCCCTGGTCGAGCAGCGAGAGAACCATCGAGCGCTGCGCCATGCGGGCGGCGGAACGGGCGAGCCGATCGAGGTCGCCGTTCGCGTCGACGGATTCCTTGCGGCCGAGGTTCTTGATGATCCGCTGCTTGGTACGGCCACCCTCGCGGACGCTCTCGACCAGGTAGAGGTAGCGGTAGGGGCCGATCTGCTTCTCGCGGACGAACATGCCGCAAAGCAGCACACGAACTGGCCAAAATGTCAATACAAAAGCGCGCTCTAGAGCGATTATTTAGCAGCACACCCCTTCACCGCCGCCAGTCTCGCTTCAACAAAATCAATCAATTGGCGGCCAAAACCGCCCGATCTCCCCCGCCCACTGTCGAAGATCGGCCTGACCGAGACCGAGATCGCCCACGACGACAAGCACTTCCTCGTCCGCTCCAGCCCGCGCCCCGCCGCCAGCCTCGCGCTCCGCGCCGCAGGCGTCGCCCTGCCGCCCACCGTTCGGCCCCGCGCCGGCAACTGATCCACCTCCGAAATGTAGTGCCACGCCGCCTCCGCGGCGCCGATTGCCGTTCACGTTCAGCTACTTAGCAAAACCCACTGTCGAAGATGGGGTAAACACGGCGTCCACGCGCCGTTTGCTGATGTCCAGCAGACGGCCATTCAAAGCGGCGCCTCGCTTCTCGACTGGCAATCCATCCCTAACCCGGCCATCAATAAACGTCTGGTCGAGCCACATGATGTATAGGAACTCTGATGATAAACTCGGTTTGACATCGGTGTGCAGCACCATCTTAGCGCCCATATATTTAATAGCCTTCCAAATCATGTACCGATGATTAGGGATGCGCGGGTAGAATGCCACACTTACTCGACGATTCTTGTGCGGCCTTCGCAACCTCTCCGCGAACAGGACGGCAAGCAGCAATCCGAGAAACGGCGAATTGAACACGTCGATCACAAGTCGCACCGCGCCGAGCAGGAAGCGTCCGGGCCTGCTCGATCGAAAAATCTCGGCCAATGGCGCACGCATCACCGACACGCGGTGCTCGTCTGGATAGCCAACATTGGTCGGTCGCTTCCCGGGACCCACAACGTCGCCAGGTCGTCGCCATGAACACTCCCGATCGCCCGGAACCCACATGGCGAAGGCCAGGGAGGCGTGACCGAGGTCATTTTGCAACGAGCCCGCATCAATCTCCTGAGAGGCTGTCTGGTGTCTGCCGAGCGTGCGGTCTGGCCATCTTGATCCGGCCTAGCAACTTGATGTAACTCGTGTTGTAAATGCCTGGCACAATCTGCAAATTCCTGTAAACGATCACCGCCATAATGCCATTCCATCCGAATAATGTGAGAGCTTTGGCGATCGCCGCTCCTTCAAGTCCGAACAGAGGTATCAAAACCGCGTTGAGGCCGATACTGAGAGCGGCCATGCTACCGAACACCAACGTGGCCTTTGAATGATGGCCTGTCATCGTCAGCAGAAATACAATCGATCCGAAGGAGCAATTAAGGAGTTGTCCGATGAGGATAACTCGTAGAGCCATGGCGCCTTCGGCGAACCGGCCTCCGAACACGGCATGTAGAATTACGTCGGAGAATAGGAAGATCGGTGTTGTCAAAGCAAAACTCAAACCAAATATCCACCACGACGTCAATGTTACAACCTTTTGAAGGCCATCGAAGTCTTGCTTTACGTACAATGTCGAAATTGTCGGGCCTATGAGCTGGTTCATCGCGATGAGGGTCAGAATTGTAACGTAGGTTATCTGATTGGCGACAATGTAAATTCCGGCTGCGGTAGTGTCGGCAAGCCAGCCCAGCAAGAGTATATCGCTCTAACTCATGCACTGCTGGGTGCCCGCGACGAGCAGCAGTTGCAACGACGTTCGACGCCACAGCGCACGATCATCGGCGATCGGCGCCGAGCGCATGGGGACCGGATAAGCACTGCGGATGGAGAAGGTCAAGAGTAAGAGTGCAAGGAACGCTCCAAACAGCGTTATCACCATTGCGATCGCCGGTCCGATATCTTGGCGCAAAACCAGGGCGAAAAGCGGGACGACCACAATAATGGTCAGCCTCTGGACCGTCGCGTTTGGCGCGAGCGCTGAGAAAACCCGGCCAAACGACCGGGCAAGGCAGGAGCGCGTTTGCGCGAGCGCAAGGATCGGGATCGCTGCTAAGCCCAGCAGAAACGTCTGCCACAACCCTGAAGCGAGTTGGCTGGCCAATAGCATGACGACTGCGGCACCGACCGCAAAGATTCCAAGGCCGGCAATCAGGATCGATGCTTCAGCATACCGGACGAGACCGCGCAGGAGACCCCAACGTTCCTGCACGCGGTATGCTGGCGCAAAGCGCATGATGGCGTCGCCATATCCAAGCGTGGCCAGAAGCGAGAGAACTGTCACCCAGGCCAAAACGTATGCGTAGACGCCGAACTGTTCAGGACCGAGAATTCTCGCCAACACCACCTTCGCCGCGAACCCTAGTGCGACGCCTGTCGCGTTGATAAGGAGCGCGATCGTCGCGCCGCGCGCAAGTCCCACACTCCAAAGCCTCTTTCGGACAGCCTCTAGTGCATTGATTCCGAACAAGCGACCCGCCTCAAACCCCTGCATCGACCGAACAGCAAGTCAGTTCTGAAGGAACGTTTTTGCTGAGCGGTTGGCACGCTTGCCACCCCGGCAGCCAATTCTCGCACGTCGGGCGCATCCACGAGCAGGAAGAGGCAGGCTCTTGGCCTGCACATATTGCGGCTGGAAGCCTCGTGGACGGGTTGGTCGTTGCCGATCGCCCCGTTCTGCGCGGCGAGCCCATCGAACAAATCCAACCCGAACGAGAATGCGATCCGCTCGCGGCGCTCTGAGCGATCTCTCGATCATCGTGTCCGTGAGTAGCCAACCGACCAGCTCCATCGGGGGAGAACCGACCAACCGGACTTCCACTGCTTGATCGCGGTGGGGGAAGCCGCCTCCTCGGGCCACCGAGACCAGGTGGCACCCGATCAACGATAGCACCGGCCCGCTATCTAGCCTCACCGGATGTCAATAGCAATCGCCCATCAAGTGGGCGGCGGTCGGGCGCGACGCGACGTTGGCCGCCAGATTGATGACCCCGGGAACACCGCGAGCCAGGAGATACAGCGCGATGTGCCGCCACAACAGGGGTTCGCTCAGCCAGTGATTGCCGCCGGCTTCTTACCACATCGCCGACCATTGGCACCACCATCGCGACGGTGAAAGGCAACGCCAAGGCACTTTCCATCCAAGTCGGGGCTCTCTCCAAGCCCCCAGTGATTCTCTGTTGACTCGCCCCAAGCCGCTGCTCATTCTTCGTAACCGCCCCCGCCCCAATCTGACCTCGTGCGATAGTACCGACAAGAATCTGGCCTGGCAATGAAGACGGCGAACCTCGACCCCGGGATCCTCAGTCCCAGCCGTGCATCCGAGCGCTCGAGCTGGATGGCACCGGTTCTCTTGTTCGTGATCGCAATTTTGCTGCGTCTGCCAAGCCTCGCTCTCGGACCTACAAACGACGAGATTTATACCGTTCTGGCGGCGCGCGGGTGGCTCCTCGACGGTGTGCCACGGATCGCCGACGGTCTTTATCCTCGGGCCGAGCTGTTCACGATTCTGGTTGCTCAGTTCTTCGGGGTCATGGGCGAGAGTTCTTGTGGCCGCTCGAATCCCTTCACTGCTGGCTGGTAGTCTGCTCGTCGTGCTTGTGTTTCTCTGGACGCGCGTGCACGCCGGCCAATTGGCGGCATGGATTGCCGCTCTGCTCCTGTGCTTGTCCCCGATCAGCATCTATGCTTCCACGTTCGCCCGATTTTATGCGATCCACGGTCTATTGTTCTGGCTCGCTGCGGTGGGCGTCTTCGCCTTGACGGAAACACCGATGTCGCGGCTTGGCCGCGCAGCCCTTGCCAGCGCGATCGGGCTTTGCCTTCTGCTCGCCCTGCATCTTCAACCGCTGACTGTGGTGGGGGCCGGCGGCCTCGCGTTGTGGCTGGTCGTGGCGGTTGGCTTGCCTTGGCTCGGCGCGCAGCGGCACGATCCCAGGCAGTTTCGACTGCTGATCGCAGCGATTGTGCTCGGCATGATTGTCAGCGCAGTCGTGTTGATCGAAAGCGGTATCGTCCACACCCTGTTCACAATCCTACGCAACACGCCTGTTCACTCCCAGCCGGTGAGCAACCAGGTATGGTTCTATCATCTTCACCTTATCGAAAACTACCCATCCTTCTGGCCGCTGCTACCCTTCATGGCGCTAGTTGCTTTGGCTGCCAAGCCCAGGCCGTCGCTATTTAGTCTTTGCGTATTCTTGCCTGGAGTTGGCGTGTTGTCGATTGGCGCCATGAAGCATACTGATTACATCTACTTTCTACTACCGTTTCTTTTCGTGACCTGGGGCATCGCGCTCGCACAGGCATGGCCTTTCTTGCGGCGCTGCGTCATCGCCGTCACGGACCGGGCGATTCTTCAGGTGGCTCCCGCCGCGGCGGGACGGGCAGCACGCTACGGCCTGATCGCAGCGGGAATTCTGTTCCTTCTGCTCTCCAGTGGTGGTCCGACGCGGACCCTTCTCAAGCCCTTTGGCGTGGCGCTCGGGGAGAACGAGCGGGCGACCGACTGGGCCTCGGCGCGCGAATTGCTCGGGCCCTGGCTGCGCTCGGCCGGCGTAATCCTCACTGCCAACGACACGTTCGCCTTGTATTACCTCGGCGACTACGACTTCGCCGTCAATGCCAGTCGGCTGTCCGAGACCTCGTCCGGCGAAGAGTTCGCGCGCGATTCGCGCACCGGTCGGCCGGTCGTCAGCACGCCCGCATCGCTCGAGCGCATCATCCAGTGCTATCCGAGCGGGTTGATCCTTACCGATATCTTCAATTGGCGCGTTTGGCGCGCGATCACCGATCCGACGGCCGACCTGATCATCACCCGGACCGAGCCGATCGAGCTGCCCGCACGGCTACGACTGCGCGCGTTTTACTGGAAACACCAGGACAGCGCCGGGCTCTCACCCGACTGCGCGGCGCTGCCCCGTGCGCCCCGGCCCGCCAGCTAGGCGATTGAGCGCTCGGGCGAGGGCTGGCAAAGACCGCCCTCGCTTGCGAGACGACTTGCTCGGCGCCTCCGAGGCCTCGTCCGGGGAAATCGAGGTCTAGAGGCTCACCGAGAGGCCGCCGTCGACCGCGAGTACGTGGCCGTTGACGTAGGAGCCGGCCCTGGATGCCAGGAACACCACCGCGCCGCCCAGCTCCTCTGGCCTGGCCCAGCGGCCGAGCGGCGTCCGCTTCTCGACCCAGGCGGTGAACTCGCGATCGTTGAGGAGCGCCGTGTTCAGCTCGGTCGCGAAGTAGCCGGGGGCGATCGCGTTGACCGTGATCCCCTTGGCGCCGAGCTCCGCCGCCAGCGAGCGGGTCAGGCCGTGCAGGCCGGCCTTGGCGGCGATGTAGCCGTGAATGGTCGGGCGCGCGAGGATCGCCGCCACCGAGCCGGTGTTGATGATCCGCCCCGAGCCCTGGCGCAGCATGACCCTGGCGGCCTCGCGCGCGAGCCGGAAGCAGGCCGAGAGATTGGCGCCGATCAGCCGCTCCCAGTCCTCGTCGGCCCATTCCGTGATCGGCACCCGGTGCTGGATGCCGGCGTTGTTGACCAGGATGTCGAGCCGGCCATGGCGCGCTGCGATCCTTTGAATGGCGGCCGCGGCCGCGGCGCCGTCGGTGACGTCGAACGGCGCCACCTCGGCGCGATCGCCCCGCTCTGCGAGCGCGCCCGCTTTGATCTCGAGGGTCTTTGCGTCGCGTCCGTTCAGGACCACCAGGGCACCATGCGCGGCCAGCGCCTCGGCCATGGCGAAGCCGAGACCGCGCGAGCTGCCGGTGACCAGGGCGACCTGGCCGTCGAGCGAGAACAGATCCGACATTCGACCTCCCTCCCCTAGCCTCGCGGCGGACGCGAGCCCGCGCGCGAACCGCTTTACATGTCCGCGACCTTCGTCGACATAGTGGCGCATGTCGATCGAGCGGGACAGCGTGCATTTCCGGATACTCGAGCGGCTCTGCGCGATGCCGCGGCCGGTGCGCGGCATCTCCGGCGCGATGCTCGAACGTCATTTCGGCGACGGCCCGGCGGTGGAGGAGCTGGCCGCGGGCGGGCTGATCGCCGCGCGCGGCTGGGCGAACGGGCCGGGCGCGATCTGGGTGCCGACCGCCGAGGGCGAAGCGCAGTACCGCCGCCTCGCCGACGGCGGCCGCGAGCCACCTCCTTTTCAGCCGGTCAAAACGCCGGCAAATTCAGTCCCCCATCCACGTACACCACCTGACCGGCGCTGAACGGCAGGCCGCCGGTGGCGAGGGTGGCCACAGCGCGCCCGACTTCGGCAGGCTCGCCCCAGCGCGCGATCGGGCTGAGCCCGCCAGCGATCTCGCGCTCGTAGCGGTCGGCGACCGGTGCGGTCATCGCGGTTCGGATGATGCCGGGCCGGACCTCGTAGACGCCGATCCCCTCGGCCGCCAGGCGAAGCGCGAACAGACGGGTCAGCATCGACGCGCCAGCCTTGGAGATACAGTACTCGCCGCGGCTGATCGAGGCGATCTCGGCGTTCACCGAGGTGATGGTGATGATCGAGCGCGGCGGCACTCCTCCCGCGGGCGGCAACGTCAGCATGCGGCGGGCAACCTTCTGGGTCAGGAAGAACGGGCCACGCAGGTTGACCGACAGGCAACGGTCGTAGCTCCCGACCGAAACGTCGAGCAGATCGCCTCGGTTCAGGACCCCGACGCCGGCATTGTTGACCAGGCAGTCGAGGCGACCGAAGGCCTCGAACGCGGCGTCGACTAGCTTCGGCTGGGCCGCGAGATCGGCGACATCGGCGGCCAGGAAGGTGCTGTGCCCGCCCCGCTCGGCGATGCCCGCGAGGCTCGCCTCGGCGTCCTGATCGCGCTCGAGGTCGGCGACTACGATATCGAAGCCGGCCTCGGCCAGAGCGAAAGCGATTCCGCGCCCGATGCCGCGGCGCCCGCCCGTCACGAGCGCGACCGGTCGTTCCAGAGCCTGCGTCATCGATCTCTCCGGCGCCGGGTGGCGAGCGCCGGCAGCATGTGCGATCTCACGCCCTCATGCATGGCAGCACCAGCTGGCCGATCCAGTTGCGCACCTCGGCGAGCCGGATGTCCTCGTTCATGACGTCCTCGTCGATGCCGAGCAGCCAGGCGATGTCCTTGCGGGTCGGGTCCTGGTGCAGGGCCTCGAGCTGGTCGACGAAGGCCTGGGCGGCGTCGACGTCGCGGAAGAAACCGAGATCGGTCAGCTTCTGGCGGCGGCAATAGCAGAGCCGCGCGAGCTCGTGCAGATCGTACTCCGGATGGTACTGCAGGCCCCAGAACGTGCCGCCCCGATGGGTGACCGCGACCGCCTGGACGTGGGTATAACGGTTGGAGGCGAGCAGCACGCCGTTCGGCGGCAGGTGGGTCACCTCGTCGTCGTGGCTGATGAAGCCATCGAACACCGATTTCTTGCCGATGTAGAGCGGATGCGCGCGTCCCTCGGGCGTGAGCGCGATCTTGCGCGCGAGGCCCATCTCGCGGCCCTTGGGATTGGCGGCGCAGCGGCCGCCGGCTGCGACCACGGCGATCTGCGCCGCCCAGCAGCTGCCGAAGCTCGGCACCCCAGCAGCGTACGCCGCTTGGGCGAACTCGATCTGCGGTCGAACGCGCGGATCGTCCTTGAAAATGGTCAGGCTCGAGCCGGTCCAGGCGATGCCGTCGTACTGCTCGAGCGCGGCGCCGGTCGGCAGCGCGGCGCCCGGGTCGGCCGGATAGACGATGTCGACCTGGGCGCCGGGCGCGCATTTCTTCAGCATCCGCTCGTACAGCGCACCGGCCGTGCTCGCGCCGCCCGCGCGCAGATCCTCGCGCCCCTCCCGGGCGTAGCCGTCGACGACCAGGAAACGCGGCCGACCGGACATGTCAGGGCGCCTCCTGGCCCGAGGCCGCCGCCAGCCGGTCGATCAGGGCCGGCAGGTCGGCATGCCGCTCGCAGACCGCATCGGCCGTCGTGTCGCGCCGGTCATCTGGACGGGTCGCGGTGAACAGGATCGCCCTGATCCCGATCGCGTGCGGCCCTTTGATGTCGTTCTGCTCGCGGTCGCCGACGTGGACGATCTCGTGCAGCTCGACCCCGAGCTGGGCCGCCGCGGCTTCGAACATCGAGCGATGCGGCTTGGAGCGCCCGACCTCATCCGAGAAGGCAAAGCCGCCGAAGTATTGCAGCAGGCCGTATCTCTCAAGGATTGCGCGCAGGTTGGTCCCGGGCGTGACGATCGCGTCCGAGACCACGGCCAGCCGGTACCGTTTGGCGAGCGCGGCCAGGGCGTCGGCAATGCCATCGATCGGATCGGGTGCGATCTCGACCTCCATCCGCCCGGTCGCCTCGACCACCCGGGCTAGGTCGGCCGCGGGCAGGCTTCGCCCGAGACCGTTCAGGACCACCCGCAGCCGTTGCTCGAGCGTCCAGTTGATGTGCAGCTCCTTCCAGACCAGGTTGAAACCGGCATCGGCGACATCGTAGGCGAGGCTGACCTGCTCGAGGTCGATCGGCTCCTGCGCATCGAGCGCCCGCCAGAGCAGATGCCGGCGTTCCTCGCGCTTGCTGCGCAGACCGCGGGCGGCGCGCTTGGGCTCGTCGGAATCGTCGTCGACGATGGTGTCCCAGAGATCGAAGGTCACGGCTTTGATGGTCATCGCGTCTTCTGGCGGGAGCCCCTCACCCGGCGCGCCAATATCGCCGCGCCGCCGCGCCTTGTCGAGCCCACGCGCGGCGCGCAAGGCACTCTGGTTCAGAACATCGTGACTTCCCGAATCCACGGCGCACGCTACCTTGTTCCGGGGATCGGATCGGCCGGTCGGGAGGGACGCGCTTGAGAGCCATCGTGCGCTACAGCGCGGTCGCGCAGGGCCTGCACTGGCTGATCGCGGCGCTGGTTCTCATGATGTTCGGGCTCGGCTGGTATATGGTCCGTCTGCCGCTCAGCCAGCAGAAGTTCGACCTCTATCAGCTGCACAAGTGGTGCGGCATCACGATCTTCGCTCTGGCCGCGCTGCGTCTGCTCTGGCGGCTCTGGCACCCGGCGCCGCCGCTGCCTTCGACCATGCCGACCTGGGAGCGGGCCGCAGCCCGGGCGTCGCATGGACTGCTCTACGCCTTATTGCTGGTCCAGCCCATGATCGGCTTCCTGCAGTCGAATGCCGCCAACTTTCCGGTCGTGCTCTGGGGCGTGTTGCCGCTGCCGGCCTTGATCGGACCCGACGAGCCGCTGAGCGAGACCCTGCTCCGGGTGCATCACTTCGGTGCCTTCCTCTTCATGCTACTGGTGCTGGTCCACGTCCTGGCCGCGCTCCGGCACCATTTCCTGCTTGGCGACGATGTGCTGCGCCGAATGCTGCCGGGCCCGCTCGGGCCGCCCTGACCTCACACGAGCACTTTCCTCACCCGACAACGATGGATCCGCCGATGTCCGCGATTCGACGATGCTTGCTGGCCGGACTTGCCGCCCTCTGGCTGATCGGCGACGGCGCCCTCGCCAAGCCGTGGCAGGTCGAGGACGGCAGCAGGATCGGCTTTACCGCGCTCCAGCAGGGTGCTCCGGTGGACGGCGGCTTCGAGCACTTCACCGCCGCCATCGACTTCGACCCGAAGGACCTCGGCCACAGCCGGGTCGACGTCAAGATCGACACCGGGAGCATCGCCACCGGCCACAAGGATCGGGACACTTTGCTCCGCTCCACCGCGTTCTTCGACGTCGAAAGGTGGCCGACGGCCCACTTCACCAGCGCAAAGCTGATCCATCGGAGTGAGGATGCCTACGAAGCGCACGGCAAACTCACGATCCGCGATGTCACCAGGGACGTCGTCCTGCCGTTCGAGCTGACGATCGGGGATGCTCCCGCTGCTCCGGGCAAGCTGATCGCGGAGGCCAAGGGCGAGCTCACGATCTCGCGGCTGGATTACGGCGTCGGCAAGGGCGACTGGGCATCGACCAAGACAGTCGGCGAGAATGTCGTGATCCGGATCGAGATCAAGGCGGAGCGGCCTCGCTGAGCGCTCGCGAATCTCACCTGGCGGCGCCAAACACCGATGGTGGGATTCTGAAGCTCATGCAGGGCCTGCCGCACGATGCTCGCGGCCGAATGCAGGAAAAGGCTCGCCATGATGACGGCGACGAGCAGATCGGGCCATCCGGTACCGGTCGCGATCACGCCGGTAGCGGCAAGCACGACGGCGAGATTGCCGAGCGCATCGTTGCGGCTGCACAGCCAGACTGAGCGGACATTGGCATCGCCCTCGCGGTAGCGGACCAGGAGCAAGGCGCTGATCGTGTTCGCAGCGAACGCCAGCGTGCCGACCCCGCCCATGACCAGGGCGTCGGGCACCCCCAGGACGAACACCCGATAGATCGTCGAGCCGAGGAGCCAAAGGCCGAGCCCGCCGAGGCTCGCCCCCTTGACCAGAGCCGCGGCTGCGCGCACGCGAGCGCTTCGCCCGATCACGTAGAGACTGATCGCGTAGGTCGCCGTGTCACCGAGGAAGTCGAGGGCATCGGCACGCAGCGCCATCGAGCCCGCAGCCACGCCGGCGCCCATCTCGATCACGAACATCGACGCGTTGATCGCGATGACGGCCCAGAGAACCCTGAGGTAGGCAGGCGACGTGCCGTCGAACTTCACATCACAGCCGGCGCAATCCGCCACGCCTGGTGCCCCCAACGAAGGATCCGAGAAACCAATTGCGATGCAGGTTAAGACCTAAAGACACCGCAGGATCAAGGGGCTCCGTTCGGTGCACGCGGCGGGGATCACGATCGGTCGGCTCGCCAAGCGTGCCGGCTGCAAGGTCCGGACGATCCGCTCCTACGATCAGATCGGCGCGCCCGGCGACAGTCCGGTCCTGGCGCGCGACCCAGCGGGCAAGGCTTGCGCCAAAGGCCCCGGCGTGCGAAGGCAGCGCTCGAAGAGGGGGGGGTGCGGGCCATGACGGCGAGCGAACAGAGAGAGGCAGCGGTAACCAGGGCGGACAAGCTCAGCGGTGTCTGGTGCCCGGCCCTGACACCGGTCGATGAAGAGCTTAAGCCGGACGTCAATCGCTTCGTCGCCCACGCGCGCTGGCTGCTCGAGGAGGGCTGTCGCGGTCTGGTGGTGTTCGGCACCACCGGCGAGGCCAACTCGTTCTCGGTCGGGGAGCGGACCGAGCTGCTGGAGGCCGCGCTCGGCGCCGGCCTGCCGCGTGAGCGCATCCTGGTCGGCACCGGCTGCTGCGCCCTCACCGACACGGTGCACCTGACCCGCCACGCCTTGGGCCTCGGTGTCGCGGGTGTGCTCGCCTTGCCGCCCTTCTACTACAAGGACAACTCGGACGAGGCCCTGTTCGCAAGCTTCGATCACGTGATCCAGCGGGTCGGCACGACCGGGTTCAAGCTCTACCTCTACCACTTTCCGCGCCTCTCGGGCGTGCCGATCACGCCCGGCCTGATCGAGCTCCTGCTCCGCCGCTACCCGGACACGCTCGCCGGAGTGAAGGACAGCTCGGGCGACTGGCAGACCACCAGGCAGTTCATCGAACGCTTCCCGGAGATCGCCATCTTCCCGGGTGTGGAAACCTTGCTCCTGGCGGGGCTCCAGATCGGCGGCGCCGGCTGCATCAGCGCCTCTTGCAACGTCAATGCGCGCGCGATCCGCAAGCTCTACGACGATTTCCAGGCCGGCGAGCGGGGGCTCGGGGAGCAGCAGGAGGACCTGACGACCGTCCGCAAGCTGCTGCAGCTACGCCCTTTGATCACGGTCATGAAGCACGTGATCGCCGATCGCCGTAACGATCCTGACTGGCGGCGGGTGCGGCCCCCCTTCCTGCCGCTGCCGGACGTCGAGGCCGAGGCGCTGGAGAGCGAGCTCGCCGCCATCGGATGGCAGACACCGCAATTCTGACCTGAGCGGCAAGCCGCGACGGCTTCGATGCCGCGGCCATGCGGGTTCCGCAGCCCTGCTCGCCGCGGATCTGACGCGGCCCGAAGCACGGCCATCTGACCATGGCCTATCTGTTGCTCCTGGCTGGCCTCGTCCTGCTGCTCGCGGGCGGCGAGCTTCTGGTGCGCGGCGCCGTGACGGTGGCGGAGCGCTTCCAGGTGTCGCCGCTCCTGATCGGTCTGACGCTAGTCGGCTTCGGCACCTCGACCCCGGAGCTGGTCGCGAGCCTGGGCGCGGCGCTCTCCGGCGCGCCGGGCCTCGCCATGGGCAACGTGGTCGGCAGCAACATCGCCAACATCCTGCTCGTCCTGGGCATCGGTGCGGCGATCCAGCCGTTCGCCACGCAGCCTGCGGCGTTCCGTCGCGACGGCCCGGTCCTGCTCGGCGCGAGCCTGCTGCTTGCGCTCGTCTGTCTCACGGGCGGCATCGGCCGCCTGCTCGGCGGGCTGTTTCTCCTTTTGTTGCTCGCCTACACGATGGCGACCTACCTGGCCGAACGGCGCGACCGGGATCCCGCGGCGGCCCTGCACGTGGCCGAGGCCGAGCGCGTCGCTCCCGTGCCCCGCGCGCTGCCCTTGGCCCTCGGCGCCACGCTCGGGGGTCTCGCTGGTGTCGTCGTCGGCGCCGATCTGCTGGTCGAGGGCGCGATCGAGCTGGCGCGTCGCCTTGGTGTCTCCGACGCGGTCATCGGGCTTACCGTGGTCGCGGTCGGGACGTCGCTGCCGGAGCTCGCGACCACGGTGGTCGCGTCGCTGCGCCGTCACGGTGACGTCGCGTTCGGCAACATCATCGGCAGCAACCTGTTCAACACCCTTGGCATTCTTGGCGTGACCGCGCTCGTCCGGCCGCTCGCCGTGCCCCTGTCGATCGCCCGCTTCGACGTCTGGGTCATGCTCGCAGTCGCCATCGTCGGGGTCGGCTTCGCCGTGACCGGCTGGCGGGTCAATCGGATCGAGGGCTGCCTGCTGCTCCTCGCCTATGTGGTCTACCTCCTGGTCATGTTTGTGTAGTCCTGGTCCGCATTGGCAAACCTGTCGTATTTGAGCTAATGCTGGTCGTGGAGACACAAGCCGATCGGCGGCGCGAAAACTACCTGAGGCTCCGATGCGCTCTTGCGGATCAGCGAATCAATAGGGATTGAGCCATGGCCGAGAGCGACGATCTCGACCTCCGTTCGCTCGACGACGAGGAACTCGTCAAGCAGATGCACGACGATCTCTACGACGGCCTCAAGGAAGAGGTCGAGGAGGGCGTGCACATCCTGCTCGAGCGCGGCTGGCAGCCCTACGACGTCCTGACCGAGGCGCTGGTCGCCGGCATGACCATCGTCGGCATCGATTTCCGCGACGGCATCCTGTTCGTGCCCGAGGTGCTGCTCGCCGCCAACGCCATGAAGGGCGGCATGGCGATCCTGCGCCCGCTGCTCGCCGAGACCGGCGCGCCGAGCGGTCGGCAAGATGGTGATCGGCACGGTCAAGGGCGACATCCACGACATCGGCAAGAACCTGGTCTCGATGATGATGGAGGGCGCCGGCTTCGAGGTGATCGACCTCGGCATCAACTGCGCGGTCGAGAAGTATCTGGACGCGCTCGAGGAGCACAAGCCCGACATCCTCGGCATGTCGGCGCTGCTCACCACGACCATGCCGTACATGAAGGTCGTGATCGACACCCTCAAGGACAAGGGCCTGCGCGACGACTACATCGTCCTGGTCGGCGGCGCGCCGCTGAACGAGGCGTTCGCCGAGGCGGTCGGCGCCGATGCCTATTGCCGCGACGCCGCGGTCGCGGTCGAGACCGCCAAGACGCTCGTGGCCCGGCGGCACAACCGCCAGCCGGCGATGGCGCGCGCCTGAGCGGCGTGCTGGCATGGCGCCGCCTCGGACCCTTCTGATCGCATGCGGCGCGCTTGCCCGCGAGGTGCTGGCGCTGATCGAGCTGAACGGCTGGCAGCCACATGAAGCTCGCCTGCCTGCCGGCCAAGCTGCACAACCGGCCCGAGCGGATTCCCGAAGCGGTACGCGCCAAGATCCGCGCCGCCCGCGGACGCTATGAGCGCATCCTGGTGCTCTATGGCGACTGCGGCACCGGCGGCGCGCTCGATCGGGTCCTGGCCGAGGAGGGCGTCGAGCGCATCGAGGGGCCGCACTGCTACGCCTTCTACCGCGGGCTCGACCGGTTCCTGGCCGAGCACGACGCCGAGCCCGGCTGCTTCTACCTGACCGACTACCTGGTGCGCCATTTCGAGCGGCTGGTGATCGAGGGCCTCGGGCCTCGACCGCCACCCCGAGCTGCTGCCGCTCTACTTCGGCAACTACACCAAGCTGGTGTATCTGGCCCAGACCACCGATCGCGGGCTGGAACAGGCGGCCAAGGCGGCCGCGCTCCGGCTCGGCCTTGCCTACGAGCAACGCATCACTGGCTATGGCGGGCTGGCCGAGTTCCTCCGCCGGGCGAGCTGAGCGGAGCGGATCGTGGCCGAGCTGTTCATCGTCTTCTGGCGCGACATTCCCGCGCAAGTGATCGTCAAGGCCGGACGCAGGAGCGCCAAGCGTGCGCTCGACGAGCGCTTTCAGGAGGCGATCGACCGGGCGGCGATGCGCGCGGGACTGCGCGATACCGACGGCTATCTCGGCGAATGGCGGCGCAGCCCGGCCGGCGCCTGCAGTGACGAGCTGGAGAGCGAGGCGGATGCCGCGGCCGCGCGCCTCGATGCCGATTACCCGCACGAGCGGCTGCGCACGCTCGTGGCAAATGGCGGCCGCGAACCTGCCGCCGAAGGATCCTGCCCATGACCGATACCGTCGTCAGCTCCGCCAGCAAGGAAGTGGTGATCGGCTTCGAGCGGCCGTTCTGCATCATCGGCGAGCGGATCAACCCGACCGGACGCAAGAAGCTCGCGGCCGAGATGGCGGCGGGCGACTTCAGTACCGTCGAGGCCGATACCCTCGCCCAGGTCGCGGCCGGCGCCCACATGCTCGACGTCAACGCCGGCATCCCGCTCGCCGACGAGCCGAAGATCCTGGCCGAGACGATCCGGCTGGTGCAGTCCCTGACCGACGTGCCGCTCTCGATCGACTCCTCGATCGTCGCCGCGCTCGAGGCGGGCCTTGCCGTCTACCAGGGCAAGCCGCTGGTCAACTCGGTGACCGGCGAGGACGAGCGCCTGGAGGCGGTCCTGCCGCTGATCAGGAAGCACGGCGCCGCGGTGGTCGCCATCTCGAACGACGAGACCGGCATCTCCGAGGACCCGGACGTGCGCTTCGAGGTGGCGAAAAAGATCGTCGAGCGCGCCGCGGACCATGGCATCCCGCGCTCGGACATCGTGGTCGATCCGCTGGTCATGCCGGTCGGCGCGCTCGACCAGGCCGGCCGCTCGGTGTTTCACCTGATCCGGCGCCTGCGCGAGGAGCTCAAGGTCAACACCACCTGCGGCGCCTCCAACATCGCCTTCGGCCTGCCCAACCGGCACGCGCTCAACGCGAACTTCCTCGCCATGGCGATCGGCGCCGGCATGACCTCGGCGATCATGAACCCGCTGCACGCCGAGGAGACCACCGCGGTCAAGGGCGCGGACGTGCTGATGGGCCACGACCGCGACTGCCGGCGCTGGCTCAAGGCGTTCCGCGAACCGCAGGCCGAGGGCGAAGGCGGCGACCGGCGCGAGCGCCGCCGCCGGCGGGCCTAGGGCTCAGGTGAGCGAGACCGCGCTCGTCGTCTTCTCGCCGTCGGGCAAGCGCGGCCGGTTCGCCAAAGGCACGCTCGCTCCTGCAGGCGGCGCGCGCGCTCGGCGTCGATCTCGATTCGGTCTGCGGCGGGCGCGGCCTCTGCGGGCGCTGCCAGGTCACCGTGGGCGAGGGGGCGTTCGCCAAGCACGGCATCACCTCGCGCGCCGAGCACGTCTCCGAGCCCGGCCCGATCGAGATCCGCTATCGCGAGCGCCGTGGCCTCGCCGCGGGTCGCCGGCTCGGCTGCCAGGCGGCGATCCTGGGCGATCTGGCGATCGACGTGCCCGCCGATTCGCCAGGTGCACAAGCAGGTCGTGCGCAAGCGCGCCGAGGTGCGGGCGATCGAGCTCGACCCGGTGGTGCGCCTGCACTACGTCGAGGTCGCCGAGCCCGACATGCAGCGGCCGAGCGGCGACCTGCAGCGCCTGCAGGAGGCGCTCGGCGAGCAGTGGCAGCTGGCCGAGCTGACCTGCGACCTCAGGAGCCTGCAGAGCCTTCAGAAAGCGCTGCGCCAGGGCGAGTGGAAGGTCACCGTCGCGGTGCATTCGGGCAACCGGATCATCGCGGTCTGGCCGGGCTTTCACGATCGCGCCTACGGCCTCGCGGTCGACGTCGGCTCGACCACGATCGCGGCCCATCTCTGCGATCTCGCGAGCGGCGAGGTGATCGCCTCGGCCGGGCTGATGAACCCGCAGATCCGCTTCGGCGAAGACCTGATGAGCCGGGTCTCCTACGTGATGATGAACCCGGGCGGCGAGCGCGCCATGACCCGCGCCGTGCGCGAGGCGGTCGCGCGCTCTGGTCGAGCAGGTGGCCGCCGAGGCGGCATCGACCCGCGCGAGATCCTGGAGCTGACCTTCGTCGGCAACCCGATCATGCACCACCTCCTGCTCGGCATCGACCCGACCGAGCTCGGCGGCGCGCCGTTCGCGCTCGCGACCAACGAGGCGATCACGCTCTGGGCGAGCGAGCTCGATCTGCTGGACGTGCACCCGAACGCCCGGGTCTACGTCCTGCCCTGCATCGCCGGCCATGTCGGCGCCGACACCGCGGGCGTCATTCTCTCCGAGACGCCGCATCTCGTCGACGCGATGACCCTGATCGTCGACGTCGGCACCAACGCCGAGATCGTGCTCGGCAACCGGCATCGGCTGCTCGCCGCTCCTCGCCGACCGGCCCCGCCTTCGAGGGCGCGCAGATCTCCTGCGGCCAGCGCGCCGCGCCCGGCGCGATCGAGCGGGTGCGCATCGACCGCGCAACCCTCGAGCCGCGCTTCAAGGTGATCGGCTCCGATCTCTGGTCGGACGAGCCCGGCTTCGCCGAGGCGACCCGGACGACCGGCGTCACCGGCATCTGCGGCTCCGGCATCATCGAGGCGATGGCCGAGATGTACCTGGCGGGCATCCTCAAGAGCGACGGCACGATCGACGGCGCCATGGCCGCGACGACCACCCGCGTGCGCGCCGAGGGCCGCACCTTCTCCTATCTGATCCGCGCCGGCGAGCCCGAGATCCGAATCCCCCAGAACGACGTGCGCGCGATCCAGCTGGCCAAGGCGGCGCTCTATGCCGGCGCCCGACTGCTGATGGACCACCTGGGCGTCGATCGGGTCGACCGGATCACGCTGGCCGGCGCCTTCGGCAGCCACATCGACGTCACCTACGCCATGGTGCTCGGCCTGATCCCCGACTGCGACCTCGCCAAGGTCTCGTCCGCGGGCAACGCCGCCGGCACCGGCGCCCGGATCGCGCTGCTCAACCAGAACGCTCGTACCGAGATCGAGCAGGTCGTGCGGCGCATCGAGAAGATCGAGACCGCGGTCGAGCCGCGCTTCCAGGAGCATTTCGTCGGCGCCATGGCGATCCCGCACAAGAGCGCCCCCTACCCCAACCTCGCCCGCGTCATCGAGCTGCCGTCACCTCGCGCCGACGATGCGGCCGGACCGGACGCCGAGCCCGGGACCCGTCTGCGTCGCCGTCGCCGGCGCGCCTGATGCAGGGCGACGGGCACCGCCCTGGCCGATCGCTGTGGCGACGCCGTCAAATCCCGTTTCTTCGACGCTGTTAGCACCTTCCGTATCGACCGCTGTTCCGGCAAGCTAGGGACCTGGTCAGCGAGGAGCGCCGCCCGGTCCTTCAGGGGGACCTCCGGTGCTCGTTCCGGAGCGGCGTGCGGCGCCCCTGCGAAGGTCGGGGCTTCGCGGTGCCGGGTGTGAGAGGGAGGTGGCGAATGATCCGGGCCCTGCCGGGAGCGAACGCTCCACGATTGGCAGCACCATGACCGAGCGACCGGTTTTTCCGCCGCTCTTTCGGGCGTTCGCCGTGACTCCGGAGGTCGATCCGTTCGATCGCTGCGTGAGCGTGGCGGCGGACGGCGCCGAGGCCGGCACCCTCCTCTGGAGCATCGGCCAGGAGGCTTGCGAATGCGCTGTCGCGCTCGCCCCCGAGCAGTCGCTCGAAGCTTCCCTGCCGATCGTCCTGGTCGCCTTGCTTGGCCTCGGCGATGCCGTTGGCGCCCTGGTGCCGCCGGTGGTCGCGGTGACCTTCGGCTGGCCGGATCGGCTCGAAGTCAATGGCGGCGTGGTCGGTGGAGTGCGCATGACCACGGCGGAGACGGCGTCTTCCACCGCAGTGCCTGACTGGATCGTGATCGGCTTCGGGGTCGCGATGCGCGGCCGCTGGGGCGATGCCGAACCCGGCGACGATATTCACCGGACCACGCTCGCCGACGAGGGCTGCGGCGACATTCAGACCGTCGACCTCCTCGAGGCTTTCGCCCGCCATTTCCTCGCCTGGATCAATCGCTGGCAGGAAGACGGCGTTGGACCTGTTCAGCAGGCCTGGATGAGCCGGGCGACCGGCCTCGGCAAGCCGGTCGAGATCGACGTCGGCGGCCAGAAAAGGGAGGGAACCTTCGCCGGGCTGACCGAGACCGGCGCGATCCGCCTGGTCAAGGACGGCGTGACCCAGACTATCTCACTTGACGAGGCCATGAAGGTGCCGAGCTGGTCGGTGTGACCGCACGATACGCGCAGTGGCAGCGGCCTCTGCCAGCGCGAAGCCGTCATGCGTTTGCCCAAGATGATCCACTGCGATGCCTCGGACTAGCTGCGGTGCCTGAGTTCTGGCGCTCGTCCGGCTACCATCTGCTCGAGGTCGACGTCGAGGGTCGCCTCCGCCCGACCGACGATTTCCTGCGCGCCTATCTGTTGCGGCCCGAAGTCCTGCCGGCGGAAGAGTCCTGTGGCGAGGAGCTGGCGTTGCATGACGCTCTGCTGCGCACGCCACGGCTCAAGGTGAGCGACGCGCACCTGGCCCGGCTGGCCGATCCCGATGCGCGCGACAACTACCGCACACTGCTGGGCTTTCGCGATCGCCTCCTCGCGGCGCCAAGCCTGGATGCCGCTTATCTCGATCTGATCCGACAGGGCGCGCCCGGGATCCCGCCGCTGTTCCTCGACCAGCTGGTCCATCTCATTCTGCGCCATCTGCTGGCCGTCTACGCGGATCCGCTCCGCCTGCGCGCGGCCGAGCTTCTGTTCCGCGAGCAGAAGGTCACGATCCGAGACGGCGCGGTCCTGCTCGCCGACGACGAAACGGTCGAGATGCGCGCCTCCGGCGCAGGCATGCCGGGTCTTGACCCGGGGATCTCGCTCGGCCGCCTTCTGGTCGAGAGCGCGGCGCCGCTCAGGAGCGTCGATCTCGATGTCCTGGACGAGGCCAACGCGACAGCCTACTGGGAGCGTTCCGATTGCTTCGATACCGTGCTCGATCTCAGCTTCACGCGGCCGGGGCTCGACGGGCTCTGCCGCGTGCTGGAAGCCTGGGTGGCCCACTTCACGGCCGCGCGCGTGACCATCCAGCCGGTGCAACAGATCCGGGACGAGCGCTGGGTCTGGCACGTCGGGCTGGACGTCGAGGCGAGCGCGCTCTTGAATGATCTCTACGAGGGCCGCTCGGTCGACGAGGCGCGGCTCGGCCGGCTGCTGGCGCTGTTTCGGCTGGAGTTTCGCGATCCCGCCGACATGCTGGCCCGGGTGCGCGGGCGCCCGGTCTATCTCGGCCTCGCCATGACCCCTGCCAAGCGGCTCAAGCTCAAGCCGCAGAACCTGCTGGTCAATCTGCCGCTCGCCTGCGCGGCCTGATCGCGACCAAGGAGACGAAGATGAACGAGGACGTGTTCAACATGAGCCTGCGGAAGTTTCTCAAGAAGGTCGGCGTGACCTCGCAGCGCGAGATCGAAAAAGCGGTCCGCGAGGCGATCGACGCCGGCAGGCTCAAGGGCAACGAGACCCTGAATGCCGAGGTCACCCTCAAGGTCGGCGGCATTCAGCTGAGCGAGAAGATCGACGGCAAGATCGAGCTGACGTAATCAGACCACAACAGTGAGGGAGTTACCGCCATGGCCAAGCCCATCGTCTACGGCCCCGTCTACAGCACCTACACCCGCACCGCGCGGCTCGCCCTGGAGGAGAAGGGCGTCGATTACGATCTGGTCGAGGTCGACCTTCTGGCCGGGGCGACCAAGACGCCCGAGCACCTTGCCCGACACCCGTTTGCCAAGGTGCCGGCATTCGAGCACGACGGCTTCGCCCTGTACGAGACCGACGCCATCGCACGTTACGTTAACGAGGTCTTTCCGGGCCCCGATCTGGTGCCGGCCGACAGCCGCGGCCGGGCGCGCATGGCGCAGGCGATGAGCATCATCGGCGGCTACGCTTACCCCTGCATGATCACCCAGATCTTCATTCAGCGGGCGATCATGCCGATGATGGGCAAACCCGCCGATGAGGCTGCGATCACGGCCGCGATGCCGCAGGCCGAGATCTGCGTCAAAGCCCTCGAGCAGCTGATCGACGGCAACCCCTACCTTGCCGGCGATCGCCTGAGCCTCGCCGATCTGCTGCTGATCCCGGTCTACGACTACATCTCGCAAACTCCCGATGGGCAGAAGCTGCTCGCGGGCGCGCCCAACCTTAAGCGCTGGTGGGAGAGCGTCCGCAGCCGGCCCTCAGTCGAGAGGACCAGACCGAGGCTCGGCTGACGGATCTGTGGTCACTACGGGGCCCATCTGCGTTCGGCGGCGCTGACCTTGGCGGCGCAGCGATCCTTCCTCGACCGGTCGGCGGCGCGGGTGATCGCGTTCCTCGTGTTCCTGGCCTGCGTCGGCGTCCTCGCCTGGCTGCACCGCGCTGATCTGTTCCCGGGAGCGAGCGATGCAGCGGCCCTCGATCCGTCGCTCGCATGCCGTGCCGAGCGCGCGGCGCAGATCGACCACATGCTGAGCGAGGGCGCGATCAGTGCCGCTCAGGCCGAGCTGTTCAAGGCGCGCGCCGAGGCGTTGTGCGCCGGCACGCCGGCGCTGCCCGGCCGGTAGGCGTCTCACTTTTTTGTTTAGCCCGATGGAGTAACCCATTCGTGACAAATCATCTCAGCCTCGGAGAGCTTCAGGACGGCATGAGCGGGATCCTGTGCTCTCCGAAGGATCAAGGGATCCTGAAGGCGATCGTCATCCGGCCCGAGACCAACGCGCGTATCTCATTGCTGGAGTGCGAGCTCAGCCCGGAGGGCGGCGTGCATGGCGACAACTGGGCCAAAGGCTGCTGGATGTCGCTGCCGGATGGACGGCCGCATCCGGACGTTCAGGTGGTCATGATGAATGCGCGCGCCATCACCCTGATCGCGCAGGATGAGGCGCGCTGGCCGCTGGCCGGCGACAACATGTTCGTCGACCTCGATCTCAGTGGCGAGAACCTGCCGCCGGGCACGCGGCTCTCGGTCGGCTCGGCGCTGCTCGAGATCACCGCGGTGCCGCACAAGGGCTGCAAGAAGTTCGCGGAACGCTTCGGCGTGGACGCCACCCTGTTCGTCAACTCCCGCGAAGGTCTGCGCCTCAATCTGCGCGGCATTTACGCCAGGATCGTCGAGCGCGGCGTGATCGCGGTCGGTGACACGGTCGAGAAGCTGTAGCCGTTGTGCGCCATGATGGCCCTCACCATTCGCGCGGCCGGACCGGCAGATGCCGCGACCATCGTCCGCCTGGTCCGGGCACTCGCGGCCTATGAGAACCTGCTCGATCGGGTGCGGATCACTGAGGCGGACGTGTTGCGCGACGGCTTCGGCGCGCGCCGCCATTTCGAGTGCCTTCTGGCCGAGGTTGCGGGCGACGCGGTCGGCTTCGCCCTGTTCTATCCCAACTATTCGACCTTCGACGGGCGGCCGGGGCTCTACGTCGAGGACCTGTTCGTCGCCGAGGCGGCACGCGAGCTCGGCATCGGCCGCAAGCTGATGGCCCGCCTCGCCTCGCTGGCGCTCGAGCGCGGCTGCAGCCGCATGAGCCTCGCGGTGCTGGATTGGAACCCGGCGCGCGACTTCTACCGCCGTCTCGCCTTCTCGAAGGTCGATGAGTGGCTGCCCTACCAGCTGTCCGGCGCCGCGCTCACCCGCCTTGCCGCCGAGGATGGCGGCGCCAGTGCTCCGCCGGGTGCGGCGCTATAGCCCAAGCAAGAGAGGGAGGCGGTCGATGGCGCGCATGACTGGTGGCGAAGCCGTGGTTCGGGGGCTCCTGGCGCACGGTCTGGAGAGCCTGTTCGTGCTTCCGGGCGTGCAGAACGATGCCTTTTTCAGCGCGCTGTACGATGCCGGCGAGCGCCTCCGGGTGATCGTCACGCGCCACGAGCAGGCCGCCGGCTACATGGCCTACGGCTACGCCGCAGCGAGCGGCCGGCCGGGCGCCTATTGCGTCGTGCCGGGGCCTGGATTTCTCAACACCACGGCGGCGCTCGCCACGGCTTACGCCTGCAGCGCGCCCGTCCTCTGCCTGAGCGGCCAGATCCCCAGCCGCCACATCGGGCGCGGCGTCGGCCTCCTGCACGAACTGCCCGATCAGCTCGGCATCATGCAGCGCCTGACCAAGTGGGCGGCGCGAATCGAGGCGCCGCAGGACGTGCCACGCCTGCTCGCCGAGGCGTTTCGCCAGATGGCGACAGGCCGGCCGCGCCCGGTGGCGCTCGAGGTGCCGATGGACGTCCTGGCCACGGAGGCCTGGTTCGCGGCGGACGACGTTGCGCCGACCTCGATCGCTCCGCCGGAACCCGATCCCGAGGGCATCGAGCGGGCCGCCGCCTTGTTGAACGCCGCCACGGCGCCGATGATCTTTGCAGGCGGCGGCGCTCAAGGCGCGAGCGCGCTCGTCCGGCAGCTCGCCGAGCGGCTCGGCGCACCGGTGGTCGCTGACCGGATGGGCCAGGGCGTGATGGACGGCCGCTCGCCCCTCAGCCTCAGCATCACCATGGCGCATCGCCTCTGGCCCGCGGTCGACGTCGCCCTCGCGATCGGCTCGCGCTTCCAGCGGGTTCCGATGGATTGGGGCCTGGATGCTGCGGTCAAGGTGATCCGGATCGATCTCGACCCGATCGAAATCACCCGCCACGCCCGCCCCGCCGTCGGCCTGCTCGTGGATGCTAGCGCAGCGTTGGCCGTGCTGCTGCCGCAGATCCACGCTGCTGAGCGGCGCGCCTGGCGCGAGCGCGTCGCGGCGACCAAAGAGGAGCTGCTTGCTCTCTATCGGCGCGAGCTCACGCCGCAGATAGAGTTTGTCGAAGCCATCCGCGCGGCACTCCCGGAGGACGGCATCCTGGTCGAGGATCTGACCCAGGTCGGCTACGTCGCCCGCCTGGCGTTTCCGGTCTACGGTCCGCGCCGCTACATCTCGAGCGGCTATCAGGGAACCCTGGGCCTCAGCTATCCGACCGCGCTCGGCGCGAAGGTCGCCCGCCCGGATCAGGCGGTCGTGGCGATCGCGGGCGACGGCGGCTTTATGTACAACGTTCAGGAGCTCGCGACCGCGGTCCAGTCCGGCATCAACGTCGTGACCGTGGTCTTCAACGACGGCGCCTACGGCAACGTCAGGCGCATGCAGCGCGAGCTCTACGGCAATCGGGTGATCGCGAGCGACCTGCACAATCCCGATTTCGGCCGTCTTGCGGAAAGCTTTGGCGTAGCCGCCCTTTCAGCTGCCGGCCCGGAGGAGCTCCGCCCGGCGCTCGAGCGCGCGCTCGCGGCCGAGCGCCCGGCGCTGATCGAGGTCAAGGTCGGCGAGATGCCGAGCCCCTGGCACCACATCATGCTGCCGCGCGTGCGCGGTTGAGCGCGCGCCGGCGCGCGCAGCCCGCCGTCTCACTCCATCAGGCACGGACCGGCGCAGTCGTGACCGATCCGGGCATCAGCGCACGCTGGGGACCGACGGTTGACGAAAGGTTAACCGAACGACATCGGGCTCACGTCGGGCCGTCGTCGCCCTCGCCGTCCGGCTGCTGCGCCTTGAACCTGCGTCGCGCTGCCTCGATCTCCTCGCGCTCGCGCAGATAGTCGTCGGTGGTGCGGACAGCGGGGCGGGGGCTGGCTGCGAGTGGGTTGTCCCTCGCCTCAAACTGCACCACGACCCGGCAGTCGTCACACATCTTGATTCGCTCGATCGCCGACAAATCCCTGTACATCGAATGCCTTTCGGCGAGTCTCTCGACAATTTTCTCAATTGAAGACCGGGTGCCGAATGGCTTGCCGCAGCGGATGCATTCGAACGGCTCTTCCTGCTTGATCAGGACCGGCTGGCGCGCCTCGTCGGTGAAATTGAGGCGCGGCTCGAGCTTGATCACGTTCTCCGGGCAGGTGCTCTGGCAGAGACCGCACTGCACGCAGGCGTCCTCGACGAAGCTCACCTGCGGCCGATCGGGATTGTCGACCAGCGCCCCGGTCGGACAGGCGCCGACGCAGGCGAGACAGAGGGTGCAGCCGTCGGTGTCGACCACGAGGCGGCCAAACGGCGCGCCAGCGGGCAGAGGCAGGTGGTCGACCGGCTGCGGCGCCGCCCTGTGCAACTCATGGAGCGCCATCCGCATCAGCGCCCGCTTGTCGCCCATGGGCAGAAACTCGGCCGCGGGCATCGGGCCGAGCTCCGGCTGATCGAACAGGCGCCCCTCCACCGTGTCCGGGTCGTCGTCGAGCAACAGCTCGAGCCGACCGCGGCCGTAGCCCTGCCCCTCGAGCGCGGCCTCGGCGTAAGCGAGCTGCGCCTCGAGGCCGGCGAGCTCGCCGCGCCGCTTGGGCGGAACCAGGACCAGGAGCCGCCCGGCGCCGTAGGCCAACGCGCCCAGAATTGCGTCGAGGCCGAGCTGGGTCACTTCGTTGAGGGCGAAGGGGATCAGGTTGGCCGGCAGGCCTCGGCCGAAGCGGGCCATGAGCGAGATCAGCTCGCCGCCGTGCGTCTCGTCATGGATCAGGAGCGCAGGACGCTCCCCCCGCTTTGTCGAAACGTCATCAGAAGCGTGCGCAGACGCTGGAGGATCGCGATTGCGGGCGGATAGGCATAGGCGGCAGCACCGGTCGGGCAGACGCTGTGGCAGGCCCCGCAGCCACCGCAGAGGTAGGGATCGATCGCGACCACGTCGCCCGCGGGCTGGATCGCCGCTGCCGGGCACACCTCGAGGCAGCGGGTGCAGCCGATCCGTCCGCTGCGCGAATGGGCGCAGAGATCGGCCTCGAACTGCACGTAACGGGGCTTCTCGAACTCGCCGATCAAATCGGTCAGGTCGAACAGGGCGCGCTGGACCGCCGCAGGGTTGCCGAGGTCGGGTCTGAGATAGCCATCGCGCTTTTCAGACGCCGGAAACAAGGGCGCGCCGCCCGTAAGGTCGAGGATCAGATCGAAGCGGGTCCGAACGCCGTCCTGCGCCCGCTCGAAGGCGAGCGCCTGGCGCGACGAGACCATCGTCGGCGCGAACTCGTCGACCTCCAGATCGAAGGCGCCAAGATGTCCCGAGGCGCTCCTGATCGTGCCCTGGAAGATCGGGACGTCGACTAGGCGCGGTGGGATGACCTCCTCCGGCCGCACCAGCATCACCGTGACCGAGAGGCGCGAGGCGAGCTGCCTGGCCGCTTCGACCGCGGCCTCGTCCCGGCCATAGACCAGGCACTCGCCGCCCGACTTCAAGGTGACGGTCGAGGTCGGCGGAATGTCGAGCGCGGCCTCGGCGAGCAGTGCTGCGATCTTGGGCAGCGCCTTCGGCCCTTCTTCGGCCCAGCCCGCGCGCTCGCGGATATTGACATAGGCAACCGGCGTGTCGGGGCCGAATTCGGCGCGCGTCTCCTCGAACAGCGGCGCTTCCTGGGTGCAGCCGACGATCACCGGCTCGCCGCTCGCGATCGCCTCCTTGAAGCTCGCGAGCTGTGCCCGGCAGAGTTGAGTGTGCACGCGCCCGGCGATGTCCTGCCTGCAGGCCCTGGCCAGCGCCTTGCCGTCCAGCGCCATGCTCGCCTCGCAATTGCAGACCAGGAGCCGCTTGCCTTTGCGTTGCATGAGTTTGCCCGGCAAATCCTCGACCGTCGTCTGAGCATTGTCGCAGCCAAACCGATTCCCTTGCAAGGCCGACGGGACTAGCGTCGGGGCATGGCTTGGACGAAGTTGCCGAGCCCCCTGCCCCGAGCGGAAAGGTGCGAGCCATGGCCGCGACCGACCACGCCCCCGGCTGTCTGGTCCAGACCGATTGGCTGGCGGCTCATCTCGGCGATCCGGACCTCAGGATCTTCGACTGTACGACCCACCTGCGGCCGGCAGACCCCGACGAAGCCGTGCCCTATCACCCGGAAGCCGGACGCGCCGACTACGACTTGGGGCATGTCCCGGGCGCCGGCTTTCTCGACCTGCCGGGCGAGCTTTCACGACGGGGCGCCCCGGTTCATTTCATGATGTTGCCGGCGTCGCAGTTCGCGCAGGCCATGTCCCGCCACGGCATCGGGGCGGGCACGCGCGTCGTGCTCTACAGCCGCGAGCGGATCATGTGGGCGACCCGGGTCTGGTGGATGCTGCACGCCATGGGCTTCGATGACGCAGCGGTTCTGGATGGCGGCTTCGAGAAGTGGCTCGCCGAGGGCCGCCCGGTCAGCAGCGCGCCCTGCACCTACCCGCCCGCCACCTTCACTCCGCGCCCGCGAGCGGAGCTCATCGTCGACAGGCGCGCGGTTCTCGCCGCGATCGACAATCCCGGCATCTGCCTGATCAACACCCTCTCCGAGCCGGATTTCACGGGCGAGGAGCCGTCCCGCTACGGCCGCCCGGGACGCATTCCGGGCAGCGTCAACCTGCCCTGGCCGTCGCTGACCGATCCGGAGACTAAGCTGCTGATTCCGCTCGCCGAAGCGGCGAAGCGGATCGAGGCCCTCGGCGCCGACAAGGCCGAGCGCATCGTCTGCTATTGCGGCGGCGGCATCTCGGCGACCACGGGCCTCTTTCTCCTGCACCGCCTGGGCTATGACAACCTTGCCCTCTACGATGCCTCGATGGCCGAATGGGCGCGCGACGCGTCGCTGCCGATCGAGCGTGGCTAATCGTCTGACAGCAAGGGGGATCGGGTAGATGAAGCAGAGTGAGCGCCGGGTCTCGGCGGCGTGGGGTACGATGACCTGGCTCGTCGACGATGCGCTTCATCCCGGCGCGGACATGAGCCTCGCGCGCATGCTCGTTCGACCGGGGTTCGTCACCGAGACCCACCGGCATCCGAACTGCAGCGAAGCGATCCACGTCATCGCGGGCGAGGTGGACTGGACGATCGGCACCGAGGTCGTTCGCCTGCAGGCGGGCGACACCGCGTTCGTCCCCGCCGGGACTCCGCACTTCGCCCGCAATTCCGGCGGCGAAGATGCGATCATGCTGATCGCCTATTCCGCGGGAACCCGGGCTTATGAAGCGGTTGACTGAAAGGGCTGATCCGACGGTTGGGTTGCCCCGTGATGACCGTTGCCCCATGTTGTGACAGCTGACATCGATGCACGAACCATGGAACGCAGTGTCCGGATGCCGCTCGGCGTAGTGATCGAGCGGCGCGAGATCGACCATCGCTGGCAGAAGTGGCGCTGGACGCCGCTCGCGGTGATTCCGGGTGCGCCCAAGGTCGAGGCCTGGACGGAGCTCCGGCGCGGCGAGCGCTGGGTGCAGTTTCACGCTGCGACTCTGCCACTCGAACTGCACCGCAAGGAAACCGAAGCCTATCGCTACAACCTCTCGGGTAACCAGCCTGCGATCTACGTCGGGCTGCGTCGGCAATCGGGCGGCGAGCACGAGTTCGCGCCGTTCGTCGTTACTGCTTCGCCCTATGAGGCGCAGAGCTACACCGAGTTCGGCGACGACATCGTCGAGGCGGTTCCGATGCCCGAGGGGCTGATCGCGTGGGTGCAGGCGTTCATCGATCGCCACCACGTCGACGAGCCGTTCCGCAAGCGCAAACGCAAGCCCTGGAAGGACGGCGAGGCGGAGACCGCGCCTCGGCCGCCGACAACGGAACGACGCCATGACTGAGCAGGACGACGAAAGCTTCGTCCGACGCTGGTCGCGGCGCAAGCAGGCCGCGCGCCGTGGCGAGGCCGAACCGGCGCCGACCGAAGCCGAACACGACGAGCCCCCAGAGGCGAGCGGCGATCAGCCGGCGCCCGATGGCGAGGTCGCGGCACCACCGGGCGGACCGCCGGCGTTGCCCGACCCCGAGACACTCGATGCGGCATCCGACTTCCGGGTCTTCCTCCAGGAGGGCGTGCCGCTCGAGAAGCATCAAGCCGCACTCCGACGACTGTGGCGGCTCGATCCGATCTACAACCGTCTCGATGGGCTCGACGACTATTGCGAGGATTACACCGATAAGGCGCGGGCCGTGAAAGGCCTCAGGACGGCCTATCGGGTCGGTAAGGGCATGCTCGAGCACATCGAGGCTCTCGAGCGTGGTGCTGTGCCGCGTGGCGAAGAAGAGCCGGCCGCGGGCGCCCCGCCCGAGCCGACAGCTGCGACCGGCCTGCCCGCTACCGCGGCGGTCGCGCCCGAACCAGCATCCGGCCAAGCCGAACCCGGCGGCCGTGACCACGCCCGCGGCCGGCGCGCGGCCGAACCGGCGGCGTCCGAGCCGCGCGACCCTGACGCTCACAGCTCCGTGAGGCGCCGCCGGCCGCGCCCATTGCCGCGGCGGGGTTGAGGGCTTGCGCCGGCGAGCCACGCGCGCCGAACTTGCGCGCGCCCGATAAGAGGGCTATGAAAGCTCTTCTAGTTGCAAACAAAAAGGCGCTTGTCGTTCCAGCGCCCACGGGGAGTGCCAGCGAAGCTGGGATGCAAACCGCGAGAACGGTAGCCGACGAGGTTCTGCCCGAAGATCGCCTGCGGGCGCATCAATACGGGCTTCTCGCGCGCTTTCTGGCGACAGCGCCGGATCCGGCGTTTCTTCAACTTGCATGCCGCTTCACCGGTGACGACACAGCACTCGGACGCACCCTCGATACCCTTGCGCGCCTTGCCGCGCGCACGACGCCCGAGGCGGCCGCCGAAGAGTACCACAAGCTGTTCATCGGCGTCGGGCGCGGCGAGCTGGTGCCGTACGCCTCGTACTATCTGACTGGCTTCCTGCACGAGCGGCCGCTGGCCAAGCTGCGGGTCGACATGGCCCGCCTCGGCATCGCCCGCGCCGCGGGCGTCAGCGAACCCGAGGACCACATCGCCGCGCTCTGCGACATGATGGCGGGGCTGATCACCGGTGCGTTCGGCGCGCCGCTCGATCTGAGCGCTCAGAAGACTTTCTTCGATGCTCACCTGGCGCCCTGGGGGGAGCGCTTCTTCGAAGATCTGGAGCGGGCGAGGGCGGCCAGGCTGTACACGCCGATCGGGACGCTCGGGCGCGTCTTCATGGAGATCGAGATGACCGCCTTTCGCATGGCGGCCTAGGGGACATGCGTGGACGGGTGGGCGACGGTCCCGTTCGCGCCGGCATCAAGGCGCGTCGCGATGAGCTCATCGAGAACCGAAGGGGTGGTGCGATGAACAAGGATCGGGGGACCACGGCCGCGAAGCGTCGCGACTTCCTGAACCTGGCCGGTCTCGGCACGCTCGGCGGCGCCGCGGCCGCCACCGTCGGGGCCGCCGCGGTCGAGGCGAAGGACGAGAGCGGCGAGCGCGCCAGCGGCTATCGCGAGACGGCGCACGTCAAGAAGGTCTATGAACTGGCGCGGTTCTAGGGTGAATGCGGCCGGTCGACACGACGTCGGGTGGAGAGGACAATGCTTAGGAAGAAAACCAACGGTGTAGCGCACGGCTCCCGTTTGTCGAGCACGCTCACGGGACTGACCGGCAGCACCATCGATCGCCGGACCTTTCTCAACCGCTCCGGCCTGACGGTCGGCGGTGCTCGCCGCCGCCGCGCGCGCTGTCCGCGCGGCATGGTGACCAGGGCCGAGGCGCAGACCACGGCGCCGCCAGATGTCGAGATCAAGAAGTCGGTCTGCACGCACTGCTCGGTCGGCTGCACGGTGATGGCCGAGGTCACCAGACGGCGTCTGGATCGGCCAGGAGCCCGGCTTCGACAGTCCGTTCAATCTCGGCGCCCACTGCGCCAAGGGCGCCTCGGTGCGCGAGCACGCGCACGGCGAGCGGCGGCTCAAATATCCGACTCAAGCTGGTCGGCGGCAAATGGACAGCGCATCCCCTGGGACGACGCGATCAACGAGATCGGCGACAAGATGCTCGAAGATCCGCGAGGAAGTCGGGCCCCGACCGGTCTACTGGCTGGGCTCGGCCAAGCACTCCAACGAGCAGGCCTACCTGATCCGCAAGTTCGCCGCTTTCTGGGGCAGCAACAACATCGACCACCAGGCGCGGATCTGTCACTCGACCACGGTCGCGGGTGTCGCCAACACCTGGGGCTATGGCGCGATGACCAACTCCTACAACGACATCCACAATTCGCGCGCGATCTTCCTGATCGGCGGCAACCCCGCCGAGGCCCACCCGGTGTCGCTGCTTCACCTGCTCAGCGCCAAGGAGCAGAACAACGCGCCGCTCATCGTCTGCGACCCGCGCTTCACGCGCACCGCGGCCCATGCCACCGAGTACGTACGCCTGCGCCCCGGCACCGACGTGGCGCTGATCTGGGGCATCCTCTGGCACATCTTCCAGAACGGCTGGGAGGACAAGGAGTTCATCCGCCAGCGGGTATGGGGCATGGACCAGGTCCGGGACGAGGTCGCCAAATGGACGCCCGAGGAGATCGAGCGGGTCACCGGCGTGCCGCGCCTCGCAGGTCCAGCGGGTCGCGCGCACGCTGGCCAACAACCGGCCGGCGACCGTGATCTGGTGCATGGGCGTCACCCAGCACCACATCGGCAACAACCAGACCCGGGCGCTACTGCATCCTGCAGCTGGCGCTCGGCAACATGGGCGTGGCCGGGCGGCGGCACCAACATCTTCCGCGGCCACGACAACGTCCAGGGCGCGACCGACCTCGGCGTGCTCGCCGACAATCGCTGCCCGGCTACTACGGCCTGGCCGAGGGCTCCTGGAAACACTGGGCGCGGGTCTGGGACGTCGAGCTACGACTACCTGCTCGGCCGCTTCGCCTCAGGAAGGACGCTGATGGAGGCGAGACGGCATCCCGGTCTCGCGCTGGTTCGACGGCGTGCTCGAGGCGAAGGAAAACCTCGACCAGCCCGACAACGTGCGCGCCATGGTGTTCTGGGGCCACGCGCCGAACTCGCAGACGCGCGGGCCGGAGATGAAGAAGGCGATGGAGAAGCTCGATCTTCTGGTCGTCATCGATCCCTACCCGACGGTCACCGCGGTCATGCACGACCGTACCGACGGCGTGCTACCTGCTGCCGGCCGCGACCCAGTTCGAGACCTCGGGCTCGGTCACCGCGTCGAACCGCTCGCTGCAGTGGCGCGAGAAGGTGGTGGAGCCGCTGTTCGAGTGCAAGCCCGATCAGGACATCATGTACCTGTTCGCGCAGAAATTCGGCTTCGCCGACGAGATGTTCAAGCACATCGGGGTCGACGGCGGCGCGGTCTCGGTCGAGGACATCACTGCGCGAGTTCAACCGCGGCATGTGGACGATCGGCTACACCGGCCAGTCGCCGGAGCGGCTGAAGCTGCACATGGCCAATCAGCACACCTTCGACAAGACCACGCTGCAGGGCCAACGGCGGTCCGTGCGACGGCGACTTCTACGGCCTGCCCTGGCCCTGCTGGGGCACGCCCGAGATGAAGCATCCGGGCAGCGCCGTCCTCTACGATATCTCGCTGCCGGTCGCCGAGGGCGGCATGGGCTTCCGCGCCCGCTACGGCGTCGAGCGCAACGGCGAGAACCTGCTCGCCGAGGACAGCTGGCCGGAGGGCTCGGAGATCAAGGACGGCTACCCCGAGTTCACCATGAAGCCATGCTGAAGGCCCTCGGCTGGGACGGCGACCTGAGCGCGGACGAGCGCGCCGCGATCGAGAAGGTCGCCGGCGACGCCACCAACTGGAAGACCGACCTCTCGGGCGGCATCCAGCGGGTCGCGATCAAGCACGGCTGCGCCCCCTACGGCAACGCCAAGGCACGCTGCGTGGTCTGGACCTTCCCCGACCCGGTGCCGATCCACCGCGAGCCGCTCTACACGCCGCGGCGCGATCTGGTGAAGGACTATCCGACCTACGAGGACCGGCGCCGTTCGACCGCGTGCCGATGCTCTACGCAGTCGATCCAGGTCAAGGACTTCAGCCAGGACTTCCCGATCATCCTGACCTCGGGACGCCTGGTCGAGTACGAGGGCGGCGGCGACGAGACCCGCTCCAACCCCTGGCTCGCCGAGCTGCAGCAGGACATGTTCGTCGAGATCAACCCGTACGAACGCCAACTACGCTCGGCATCAAGGACCGCCAGATGGTCTGGGTGCAAGGTCCCGAGGGCGGCAAGGTCAAGGTCATGGCCATGGTCACCGAGCGGGTCGGCGCGCGGCGTCGCCTTCATGCCGTTCCACTTCGGCGGCCATTTCGAGGGCAAGGACCTGCGCGCCAAGTACCCCGAAGGGCGCCGACCCCTACGTGCTCGGCGAGGCGACGCAACACGGCGCAGACCTACGGCTACGACTCGGTGACCCAGATGCAGGAAACCAAGGCCACGCTCTGCCGGATCGAGGCGGCGTGAGGGAGGGATGAGCCATGGCACGCATGAAGTTCCTCTGTGACGCCGAGCGCTGCATCGAGTGCAACGCCTGCGTCACCGCGTGCAAGAACGAGAACGAGGTGCCCTGGGGCATCAACCGCCGCCGCGTGGTCACGATCAACGACGGCCAGCCGGGCGAGCGCTCGATCTCGGTCGCCTGCATGCACTGCTCGGACGCGCCGTGCATGGCGGTCTGCCCGGTCGACTGCATCTACCAGACCGAGGAGGGCGTGGTCCTGCACTCGAAGGACCTCTGCATCGGCTGCGGCTACTGCTTCTACGCCTGCCCGTTCGGCGCGCCGCAATATCCGCAGGCGGGCAACTTCGGCACGCGCGGCAAGATGGACAAGTGCACCTTCTGCGGCGGCGGCCCCGAGGCCGACAACAGCCCCGGCGGAGTTCCAGAAATACGGCCGCAACCGCATGGCCGAGGGCAAGCTGCCCCTATGCGCCGAGATGTGCTCGACCAAGGCGCTGCTCGCGGGCGACGGCGACGTGGTCTCTGACATCTACCGCGAGCGCGTCGTGGCGCGCGGCTTCGGCTCCGGCGCCTGGGGCTGGGGCACCGCCTACCAGCTCAAAGGCGGCGGGGCGTGAGGCACGCCGGCCCGAACTTTCTTCTTTCTTGAATCCTCTCGGGCGGCTCCGGCCGCCCCTTTTCAATTCCGCATGCGCCGGCAGATCTGCTGGTGCTCGCGAGAGAGAGGTTTTAGAAAAAGAAAGGCTGACGCGGATCGAAGATGCGATAGCCTTTCAAGTTGGGCTGTCGGATCTCTACGCGGGCTTGGCCAGCTAGAGCGACGCCCTTGACGTAGATATCGAGCAACGCATCGACTGCGTCACGTTCGTAGATGTTCCTATCCCTGCCCCTGATGGCCCGAAAATCACGTTGGCCGGAGGCCCCTGGGCCTGCGTAAAGATACTCGAAATCGGCGTCAGAGAAATCGTCTCTCCCGAAATTTGCCAACGCGATCGAGCACGCCACGTCGATTTCTGCCTCGATGGGGCGATGAGACATGCGGAATCCAGGCATCACCACGAACGCTTCATGATGAGCAACCCTGACCATGGGAGCCTTGATACCAATATAGACCGTCTCCCCTCGTACCCTTCCTACGACGACAGCCGCAAATCCGATACGGTAGCAAGTGGAGATGTTTGCGAGAGCGTACGGGGCAACCTGTTTGATGGCGTCCGTATTCTGACGACGACCCTTGGGATTGCCCGTTATCGAGCAGTATCGAACGGCGTCATCGAAACTGACCTCCCCTCTAAACAACTCGTAGGTGGTATTGATGGAAGGGTTATAGTTAAAGCCACCGTTGCGCTTCTTCACGTAGTCGCTTAGAAGCCAGTCAGCGACCCGCTCCGGCGTCACTTTGAGAGGCTCGGGCCCAAGAGCACGAGCTACATCTTGCACGTTGACGAGTGAAATTCCAGCCATCGCCAACTCAACTCCCTCAGGACAGCCGAAAACGCTTGGAGAGGCCGACGAAATGCGCCTTGATGTCCTCGTCACGTAAGCGCAACGCAAGCCTGCCGATTGGCTCGGATGAGTTCCAAAGCCGATCCCACGGTGAAGCCGTTTCATGACTTATCTGTGACAACTGCCACGCATCATAGACATGATAAGCATCGAAGATCGAACTCACGAATTGAACATCCTCGGGTGAAACATCGGGCGCAACTCTGCTTCTACGTCCTGAGTAGATGTCGAGCTTGGAGGCACGCGTCGTGATCGGACGCTTGCCAAAGGCTTTGAACTCATCCCGTACGACTTTCACTACGGGTCCGCGCTCCCATGCTTCGAACGCCTGTAAGATCAGAGGCTTGCCGCTCCGGGCGAGATACCATCCATGCGCAAAATACAAAAGCTTCAGTAGGGAAACCTGGGTGAGGTGCACGTTCTGGGCGTCGGCAATATCCAACAACAGGTTCGCAACGGCTCTGGCGTCGTACGGAGTCCGCGAACTCGCCGCTCTCATGGCCGACCGCCCCTTGCATCGGGGTGCATGCCTGTGACTCTCCAAACTGCATATAGCCGAACAGAGCAGGTAAGTGCAAGCCTGAAGACTATCGACCGACACCCTCAGAAAACCCGTTCAGCCGAGGCCACGACCTCCTCGCGGATGAGCGGATGGAGCCCGTCCCGGGTGGTCACGTCAGCGTCGATCGCGAGGGCGTCGCTGACATAATGCTTGATGCGCAGAAGCTCGATCGCCGAAAACCTGCTGTCCTGGTCGTAATCGATGAAGAGGTCGAGATCGCTCGCCTCGCGGGCTTCGTCGCGCGCCGCTGAACCGAAGAGATACATGGAAGTCGCACCGATCGCCTTGATGGCGTCCGCATGCTCTCTGAGGCAACGAATAGCGTCCTGCTTGCGCATGGTCTGTGTTTCCGCACCACCGCTCTACGATATGGAGCCGACAGGCGCCACCGCTATTCTGCGGAACTCGAAGTCCCCGCCTCGCCGTGGCGGCGGCCGATTGCCTGGTAGAGGTCGGCGAGGGCTTCGGCGGCGCGCGAAACCAGGCGGGCGAGACAGGCAGGTCATTCCAGACCTCGAGCGCGCCAGATTCGTCTTCGCCCAAAAGCGAGCGGCGCCCAAACTCGCTAGGCGGGGGGCGCTACGATTTGACGGGATCAAGGGGCGAGGTGCTCATCCGATAGAAGGGCGACTGCGGGGCTGCCTGACAGGCGCGCTCCGACGATACGCTCCAATGATACGTGCGGGGCGTGACGCATCATGGCCAACGAAGCCGGCGCTGTGGCCAGTCGGTCAACAGGCTCTTATCAGCTGAAAGGAAATCCGGCCCTCGGTCTGACGATGGGGACCTGGGGGTTCTTCGTCGGCTTCGCCGCGGTCGCGCTCTACGGGCCGGCAGCCAAATATTTTCAGCAGCAGATGGAGCTCAGCGGGCTGGCGCTCGGGCTTCTTGTGGCCGCGCCGCAACTCACCGGTTCGCTACTGCGGATTCCGTTTGGCGCCTGGGTCGACCGGGTCGGCGGCCGCATGCCGATGCTGACGCTGTTCGGTCTGTCGCTGATCGGCATGTGGGGCCTGGTGTTCATTCTCGTGACGGTCAAGACCCTGACGTCAGCGCCTATCCGATTATCGTCATGTTCGGCTTCCTCAGCGGATGCGGCGTCGCCTCTTTCTCCGTCGGGATTCCGCAGGTTTCCTACTGGTATCCGCAATCCCGCCAGGGCACCGTGCTCGGCGCCTATGGCGGCATCGGCAATCTCGCGCCCGGCATCTTTACCCTGCTTCTGCCCTACGCGATCGCGGTCTGGGGGCTTGCCGGCTCATACCTGGCCTGGCTTCTTTTCCTCACGATCGGAGCGGCGATCTATCTGTTTTTCGCGCAAGACGCCTATTTCTTCCAGCTGCGCCATCAAGGGCTCGACTTCGAGCAGAGCCGGAAAATCGCCAGGGAGAAAGGACAGGAGCTGTTCCCGACCGGAACGGTCTGGCAGGCCGTCATCACCGCCGCCGAGGATACCCGCACCTGGGGCCTGGTCACGCTCTACTTCGTCTCCTTCGGCGGCTTCCTCGCGCTCACCGCCTGGTTCCCGACCTACTGGATCAATCTCCATGACCTCGATCCCCGCGCGGCCGGCGTCGATCGGCGGGCTGGGCTTTTCCATCCTCGCGGCGCTGATCCGAGTCTTCGGCGGCACGTTGTCCGAGAAGATCGGCGGCGAGCGGACCGCGATCATGGCCTTCACCCTCGTGCTGGCTGGGCGCGCTGGTGCTCACCTTCGTGGAAGATTTCTACGAGGATCTCGCAGGCGAGCTGCTGATCGCTCTGGGTATGGGCATCGGCAACGCCGCGGTCTTCAAGATGGTGCCGAAATACGTCCCCGAGGCCGTGGGCGGCGCCTCGGGTCTGGTCGGGGGGCTCGGCGCCATCGGCGGCTTCATCATTCCGCCATTCCTCGGCGCGACCGTGGATGCGCTCGGAAAGCAGGGTTATGCCGGCGGCTTCTTCGCCTATGTCGTTCTGGCGGCGATTGCCATCGTCGTGGCCTGGAATTTTCATCGTATCAATTCGCGCCGACGCGCCCGATATCAGACCGACGCACCGAGCGGCAGCCTCATCCCGCCGGCCGCTAACGCGCCGCCGAACTTGAGACTTAGCCCGAGCTTCCTCCTCGAGCTCGGATGGACATACTCGACGCTCCCAAAGGCCAGCGAATCCGCCATTTCGCCCGGCTGAATGGAGGCGAGGATCAACCGGCCTCAGGCTGAGCCGCCGATCAATCGGCCCGGCCATCCGGGCGAGAAATACATCACGCATCTTGCAACCATTTTCGATCCATTGACGCCAGACGGGATCAGATCGCGGACCGATTTTGGATCAACTGTGGGTTGATCTTGGCTCTGGCATGTAACGATCGGATCAGCGCGGGATCAGCGGTATCAAGCACTCGCTAGGCGAGGTCGGACATCTCGAGTTACTCATCATCATGAAACAAGTTCATCGGCCCATCATACTGCAAATATATCAATGAAGTGGCAATGTTGCACGGCAGACCAAAGCAACGGTCGTCGATCCATCGACTCAAAGCAGTCTTCGTGACTTGAAATGGCGCAGATGGACGCTTCGGATGCGACAGCATGCGACGAAACTGGCGCATCGAGAGCTTGAGGCGCAAGACGTCGTTCTGACTCCACCGTCTACACTGATACCGATGGAGAGTCGGATCAACCGCTAACGCATTGATCGAGCTGGGTAAACCGGTGATCGGCTGATACCGGATGGAGGCGACACCACTGTCGCAAATCTGCGTCACGGCCGCGCCGGCAGCGTCGGTCGGGCACTTCCAAGTCGCTCCCGGCGACCTCGATCTTCTCGCGGGCGTCATGGTGGTCGCCGGTCGCCTACGGACGAAAGCCGGCCGGATCGACCAGGCGGCCGCCGCAGCCCGCGTCGACAGGTGGGGCCGCCGCGATCAGGTCGGCGAGTCGGGCGCTCGGACCGAGCGTGCCGCGCAGGTGGATCTCGAGCTCGGTGATCAGCCCGCCCGCGCAGCCGATCGCCACGCGCGCGCCCGCCGCCTCGCCGAAGCCCTCATCGAAGGCGGCGCGAAGCTCCGCTGCGCCCAGGCGCTCGCCGATCCGCGCCGCGAGCAGCGCGCGCACGGGGCTCGCGTTGAGCTGGCTCATCAGCGCGAGCGCGGTGCCGAAATACGCCTCGGGCGGCGTGCCGGCGCAGGTGCCGTGCTTGATCCATTCGTGGCGCTCGAGATCGGATTGCGTCCCGGGCATGACGAGCTCGAGCTCCGCCCGCGTCCGCTCGCTCAGATCGACCGGCGGCAGGTCGCGCCACCGGTCCGCCTCGTCGGCCGAGCGCTGCGCCCGGCTGACGCCGCAATAGACGTTGCGGCGCGGCTCCGGCCAGAGCCCGTGCAGCGCGAGGTGGCTGGCATCGAAGCGTCCGGCGGTCTGCGAGCGGCACTCGGGCGTCCGTCGATGCGCTTCGCAGAAGGCCGGCTGCCAGCTCGCCGCGAGAACGTAGTCGGCGGCTACGGCCGGCGGGCCCGCCGGCTGGTCGCACGCCTCGACCGTATGCCCGCAGCTGACCGCGACCCAGCGATCGTGCGGGTCGGCTTCGGGGATGCGGATCTGGAAATGGCTCGCCTGGACCTTCCGGTTGGCGCCGAGCAGCGGATAGGCGCGGTCGACCTCGGTCGCGATGTCACCGGGATTGCGCGTCGCCCGGAGCGAGGTCGGCGCGGGACAGACCGCATCGGCGATGAAGCAGCCCTGCATCGGCTCGAAGGCCGCCGCCGAGGCTGCCCATAGCGCCCACGAGATGGCGGCGAGCAGGCACGAGCGTCTCACCGCGAGGCCCTGCCCGCACCTCTGCGCGAGCGGCATCGCGAGCCGGCCGGAGCCGCACGCGCTTGCGCTCGCCTGCGATCTCAGCGCAGCGCGCGGTCGCGCCTGCCGGTGCCGCTGTGGCACATCGGCTACGCGAGGTTCCGATAGACCGCCTTCTCGAACTCGAAGTACAGCGGCAAAGCTTTCTTGTCGGCGAGGGGCAGGACCTGGGTGAGATAAACGCCGCCCACGCCCTTCTTGGGGTCGATCCAGAAGAAGCAGTTGGCCAGTCCGGCCCAGGCGAGGCTGCCTGCCGTGCGACCGGTCGGTGCCTCCTCGGTGTTGATCATGAAGCTGAAGCTCCAGGTCTTGGCCATGTCGGGGAAGAACTCGCGCGTCGTTCGAGAGGTTGGCATCGCCGTCCTGAGCATGCCGACCCGCATCTCACCGATCTGGTTCTGCGCCATCATGTCGACCGTCTCGGGCTTCAGCACGTGCCGCCCGTCGGCCGCGCCCCGGTTCAGGATCATGCGCACGAACTTCAGATAGTCACCCGCCGTACCGTAGAGACCGGCGCCGCCCAGCTCGAGTTCCGGCTCCTGCGGAATCTCGAGATCGAGCAGCGGCTCGAGGCGGTCGTCGGCGCCGCGCTGGTGGATCTTGGCGAGGCGCGCGCGCATCTCCGGAGTGATCTTGAATGCGGTATCGCGCATGTCGAGTGGCTCGAGGATGTTCGTCTTGAAGTACGCGCCGAGCCGCTGGCCGCTCACCGCCTCGACCATCTTGCCGGCCCAGTCGAAGTTGATGCCGTATTCCCAGCGCTCGCCGGGATCGAACAGGAGCGGCGTCTTCAGGGCGGCGTTCTGGCAGCTGATGATGCCGGGGACGCCCTTCGCCTCCTGATAGCGGATGATCTGCTGATTCCAGATCTCATAGCTGAACCCGGCGGTGTGGGTGAGCAGATGACGCAGCGTCACCGGCCGCTTGGGTGGCCGGGTCACCGGCTGGCCGGTCCAGTCGAAGTCTTCGAGCACCTCGACCGCGCCGAGGTCCGGCACCCAGTTGCTCGCCGGGCGGTCGAGGTCGAGCTTGCCCTGCTCGACCAGCTGCAGCGCCGCTGCGGCGGTCAGCGTCTTGGTCAACGAAGCGATCCAGCAGACGGTGTCCGGGGTCATGGCGGCGCCGCCGCCCTGAACGCGCTCGCCGAAGCCGCCTTCGTAGATCGTGCCGTCGCGGTTGGTCGCGGCCGCGACCACGCCCGGCACATCGCCCCTGGCGACGGCAGTCTTTAGTAAGCCGTCGGCTTCGCTCTGCAGTGACATGCCACCCTCCTTGCGCCTAACGCGGTCGAACTTTCCCATCAAATCAGGCGGTCGGCAAGACGGCCGTGGGACAGTCCCCGAACGACAAGCTTTTGATTCGAGTTTCGGAACAGGGACGGCTACGACGTCGAGATCGTCGACTATCTCAGGGGTTAGGGCCGTGCCTCCCATCGTGCATCCCGGACGACTTTTGAAACGCGAGCTTGAAGCGCATCGCTTGAGCGCAAATCGACTCGCCCTCGACCTCGGCGTACCCTCGGGCCGGATCACTGATATCCTGAACGGGCGGCGCGGGATCACCGCGGACACGGCGGTGCGCCTCGGCCGCTATTTCGGCAACCGACCGCAGTTCTGGCTCGCGATCTCCAGAGCCAGTACGAGATCGCTCTGATCGAGCGCGACCGCGGCGCGGAGATCGTTCAGCGCGTTCGCCCCGCCGATGCGGCTTGAAGACGTTCTATGGCGCGATGTCGGCGGAGCCACGTAAGCCGAGTGGCCGACGTCCGGCTGCTAGACTAGTGCCCGTCCATAAAGCCTAACGTGCTGAAATAATTGTGGGAATCAGCGTTTTTTTGGCGGGCGGTCTCCGGCGGTTTCGAGTAGGCTTTGGCGTCAAGCCACTGATGCCAAAGGATCACCCGCCACCGCCGGAGCCGACAATGCGCCAAGAACGCACGGTCCAAGCCAGCATATTCGATGTGTTCGCCGGACACGAGATCGGCCGCGAACTGAAGGCGATGTCAGACGGGCTGGATGCCCATGGCGCGTTGCTCAGCCTGGTGGCGGCGGACCTGCGCCGCGACGGGGTGAAGGAGACGGGCCGCTGCGGCCTGCCGGCGGAGAGCGTGCTGCGCTGTGCGCTGCTCAAGCAATACCGCCAGCTGAGCTATGAGGAGCTGGCCTTTCATCTGGAGGACTTGGCGTCGTTTCGGGCCTTTGCCCGACTGCCCTGGGCGTGGAGCCCGAAGAAGTCGGTGCTGCAGAGGACGATCAGCGCGATCCGCGCCGAGACCTGGGAAGAGATCAATCGGACGCTGCTTTTCGGCGCCCGGCAGGAGAAGCTCGAGGACGGCAGCATGGTGCGGCTGGACAGCACGGTCACCGCGGCGCCGATCCACGAACCGAGCGACAGCAGCTTGTTGTGGGACGCCGTGCGGGTGATGGTCCGCCTCCTCAAGGCGGCGCAAGTTTGGCTTGGCGGCGACGGGCCCCTCTGGCGCGATCATCGCCGCGCGGCGAAGAAACGATGGCGGGCCATCGAGTTCACCCGCGGCCGGCCCAAACGGGTGCCGCTCTATCGCGAGCTGATCGGGATCACCCGCGCGACCTTGGCTTATCTGCGGCAGGCCGCGGCGCAGCTGAGCCGAGCGGCCGACCCGCTGGTCGCGCTCTGGCAGCGCCAAGTCCGGCACTACCAGCCGCTGATCGAGCAGATCATCACCCAGACCGAGCGGCGGGTGCTGGCCGGCGAGGCGCTGCCCGCCGCCGACAAAGTGGTCAGCCTGTTCGAGCCGCATGCCGACATCATCGTCAAAGGCAGCCGCGACGTCGACTATGGCCACAAGCTCAACCTGACCACCGGCAAGAGCGGCCTGATCCTCGACCTCGTCATCGAAGCCGGCAACCCGGCAGACAGCGAGCGGCTCGTGCCGATGCTGGAGCGCCACATCGCGTTTTGGGACGCCGCGCCACGTCAGGCCGCGGCCGATGGCGGCTTCGCCAGCCGCGCCAATCTCGCCGCGGCCAAAGCCCGCGGCGTGCAGGACATGGCCTTCCACAAGAAGGCTGGCCTCAGGATCGAAGACATGGTCCGGAGCCGCTGGGTCTATCGCAAGCTCAGGAACTTCCGCGCCGGCATCGAGGCCGACATCTCCTGCCTCAAGCGCGCCTACGGCCTGGCCCGCTGCACCTGGCGCGGGCTCGACCACTTCAAGGCCTACGTCTGGTCCGCGGTCGTCGCTTACAACCTCGCCCTCTTCGCGCGTCTCAGATCCGCCTGACGCCGGCCGCTCCCGCAAAGCCGCACCGGCTGCGCCGGCCGATCACCCCTGCGCCGACTTCCCCTTGGCATGCCGCCAAGCCGCCCGCCACTCGAATCGTCTCAGCCAAGCCCCCCAACATCGCCTACCTCGCCCAGCCAAGCCCAGCTAATCACTTGAAAAACAAGCGTTTATGGACGGGCACTAGACTAATCACCCGCGAGTTCGTGGAGAAATTCCTCGAGATTCGTCCAGCCGTCGCCGTTCCGGTCCTCGGCACCGTCGGCAGGGTTGTCGGGATCGAGGCCATGCGCCGTTTCCCACGTGTCCGCGATCCCGTCCCGGTCCGAATCTGGGTACGCCGCCCCGCCGGAGAGATCCGGCCAGCCGCCGACTTCAGCCGGATCCCTCAGTACGAGCTTGCCCGTGCGGTTCTTCGTCTCCGACACGATACGCGTATCGACGGCGTCGCGGCGAGGCCTGGTCGCGCCGGCACCGGCGACGACGGAGGCATATGCACCCTGCGGGCTCTCGGTGCGGACGGCAGGCGCGGGCACACGCGTCGAAACCAGCGCCCCTGCACGCCATGCGGCATCCGCGACGAGCGACTTCCGGCCAAAATACCCCGGGTAGACGGCGTCGATCGCAGGCTGCGCGGCGGTGGTAAGGCGCGGCTCGCTGTAGTTGTCATCGACGAATACCTCGAAGCCGTTCTCTCGCCTCCCTTCCCGTATGAGCACGACAAGATAGTTGTCGGCCAAGAGATCTCGGGCGAGACGCGCCCGGTAGTGAAGGCTGACCGGGCCGTCGATGTCGTAGTTGCCGACGACATTCGCCCGCAGACGCCCATAGCGGTCGCTGAGCCCGATGTCGGCCCTGCCGGAGTCATAGATGACGTTATTGACGATGTCGGTGACGCCCGTGTCGTTCTCGACCAGGGGATTGCGATATGTCGTATGCGCCAGGAGATTGTGGTGGAAGCTATTGTTGCCGGTATGAGTGAGATTGATGTTCCTGGCGCGGCGGCCCTGGTGGTTCTGGTGCGGTGCATCGTAGAGGGGCTCGGAAATGATGCTCCACTGTATGGTGTAGTCGTTCGCATACTTCCAGACGGTCACATTCTGGTCGACGCCCCAGCTGAGGGAAAGATGATCGAACATGACGTCCCTGGTGCCGCGGAAAATGCCGAGCGCGTTCAGGCAGCAGGACTTCGCGCCCGGGCCGGGACGGAGACGGATGTGGCGCACGATGACGTCGTGAGTGAGGGTCTGGAGCGGAGCTTCGCCATTGCCCGGACCGTTCCTGATCGCGATGCCGCCGCCCGGCGCCGACTCCCCGGCAATGGTAAGGAACGGGTTCATGATCCTGATCGGCGTCTCGGCCGTGATGGTGCCGGCGACCCGGAAGATGCAGGTGCGGGCGCCGCTCGCGTCGATGCAGGCGCGGAGCGAGCCCTCGCCGCTGTCGTGCAGATTGGTGACATGGACGACCTTGCCGCCCCGGCCGCCCTTCGCCGCCGCACCGAAGCCCTCTGCGGTCGGGAAGGCACGCTGCCGGCCATCGGGGAGCTTGGGCGAAAGCGCGCCGCCGCTCGACGTACCGCCGCCGGCATCCGTATCGGGCGAAGTCCGGCCCGAGCCCTCTGCGGACGAGTTGCTCATGGCCAGGGGCTGCCGGGAGGAGGTGGGGTAATAGTCAGACTGGTCCACGGACTCGTTCGCGCACCCCACCACGTCGCCGAGCAGCAGGAAACTCAGAATGGCGCTGCAAAGCAAAGCCAGGCTTTTCAACCCCGAGCGGAGCCTGGGTATCATCGGGCCATCCCCGGGCGCGTACACCCTTGCTGCGGACCCCGATATCTCGGGATCCACGGTGACGGTTTCGGCCGGACAGCCCCCACGAGAAGGCTCCGGCCGTGGGTCGAAGCATCGCGCAAAGCTGTGAACGCTTCGTTGGCACTCAGTCCGCTCTCCAGAGCCAGCATGACATCGGCTCGCCGAGTGCGACCGCGGCGCGGAGATCGGACGCCGGCTACACCCAGCCGATGCGGCCTACGCTCCGGCCGCCGCGGAAGCGATGCCCGGAAGGGCTGACCTCGGGCTCGGGGTGTGCTAGGATCGGGGCATGAAGCGCAAGGAGAACGTGTCCGCCGCGGCGTACACTTATACGGTGCTCCTGCAACCGGAGCCCGAGGGGGGGTACACCGTCACCTGTCCGGCCTTGCCGGGTCTCGTCACCTACGGCGAGACCTTGAGTGAAGCGCGGGCGATGGCCGCGGATGCGATCATGGGCTACATCGAGTGTCTGCGCGAGGACGGCGAGCCGATCCCGGAAAGCGATCCCGCGCCGCCACCGCTGGTCGATCGGGTGAGCGTAACAGCGGTCGGATGACACGCCGGCGGCTCCCGGCGCTGTCGGCGGATGAGGTGGTCCGCGCCCTCGGACGGGCTGGCTTCAGGGTACATCGCATCAAGGGTAGCCATCACCACCTGCGCAATCCCCTCCGACCTGAGACGCGCCCGGTCGTGCCTGTGCATCGCGGCGATCTACCTCCGGGTACGCTCCGCGCGATCATCAAGCAGGCTGGGCTGACCATCGACGAGTTCCTCGACCTGCTGTGAGGGCGAGGCCCTCTCCCTGCTCCTCCGCCCTCCTGCCGTCCCTTGCGTCTACCGTTAGTCGTGGTGGGAGCTATAACCGTGAGCGGACCCTGGCGGATCTGCTTCGAGTTCCGCAGGGGTGCTAGGCCTGAGCGTCAACCGGAGCGCGGCGCGAAGACTACCCGGCGCATCCCACCCAGCGGACGCGGCTTGAGCGCCATCCGTCGAGAATGCGTTTGCATAACCGCAACATCCTCGGTGCAGGCCCCCGTCCATGGAACTGTTCCCACCCGCGAAACCGCTGGCCACCGGCGGCTGACATGCTAAAGTGGCCATGGCAGATGGTAGTTCGCGTTTTGAGCGAGGCGACGGTGAGCGAAAGGGCTTATTGGCTCGATCTCTTCAGCCACAAGACCTGGACAGAGTTCCTCAAGGCTGGCGCCGCGGTTACCGGCTTTCGTGAATCCAGATGGAAAACTGCTCAGCGAATCAGTGCTGGCGATTATTTCCTCTGCTATCTCACCGGTGTATCGCGTTGGGTCGGACTTCTCGAGGTAATGGGCAGGGCTTTTCATGACGAAAGCCCGATTTGGGCGGATGACCCGTTCCCTGTTCGTCTGCCGGTCAAACTCCTCATTGCTCTCGAACCGGACGTAGCCGTACCAATCCTGGAACTACGCGATCAGCTAACCATTTTTCGGAGCCTGTCAAACCCGCATGCATGGACAGGCGCACTACGTGGTTCTCCGGCCCGCTGGAAGTCCTCAGATGCCATTGCAGTTATGAAGGCGTTGGAGCAAGCGAAAGCCAACCCGGTCTCGCGTCCCCTCGATCTCGCAAAACTCAAGCGTCGATCCCCTCTTTTCAAGTCAGCCGATGGCGTAAGTTTCACCGTTCCTGAGGACGAGAGAGAAGTCAACGTCGTCCAGACCTCGGTCAGCAGCGATACGGAACAAGCGAAAGAAGTCAGTGCACATCTGGAAATACAATGGTTGCTCGCAAAACTGGGAAATGATATGGGGTTAGGCGTCTGGATAGCGCGAAACGACAGAAACCGCATTATAAACGGTCATACCTTTGCAGCACTCTCGAATTTGGTCAGCGTGCTGCCCATGCAATTTGATGATGTGACTAAACGGACGGTCGAAATGATCGACGTTCTTTGGCTGAAAGGATCGGCGATCGTCGCAGCATTCGAAATTGAAAGCACGACATCAATTTACTCCGGACTGCTGCGCATGTCAGATCTCATTTCTATGCAGCCAAACCTCGCCATGCCGTTGTACATAGTTGCGCCAGACGAACGCCGTGAAAAGGTTAAGGAAGAAATTAGCCGTCCGACCTTCTCAAAACTTCCTACTCCGCTTTCGGACCTCTGCCGTTATATACCGTTTTCCGCTATTCGAGCGAATGTTGACAAGGCTGGTCCGCTGGTAAAGTATCTGAACCCACAATTCCTAGATGACTTTGCTGAGGTTTGCGATCCCGGGCCCTAACAGCCGCCAGCGCTCGCCAAAGTGCGCACCCTTCAATCCATCTTGTCCGGGAGGACCGCCTCGCGCTCGCGGATGAAGGCCAAGAGCGCCTCGTCGATTGCCGGATCGAGGGACGGCGGCTCGTAGCTGTCGAGCATCCGGCGCGCGGTCTCGAGTGCCCGCGTGGTCGCGTCCTTGGAGCCGTCGAGCTGCCACTGCTCGAAGCTGTTGTTGTCGGCCAGCTCGGGTATGAAGAAGGCGGTCTGAAAGTGGCTCTGGGTGTGCTCGGTGCCGAGATAGTGGCTACCTGGGCCGACCTCGCGCACCGTCTTCAGCGCGTCCTCGAAGTCGTCGAACTGCGGGCCCAGGCCGAACTTGTAGAACATCTCGATCTGCTCGGCGTCGAGCACGAACTTGGCGAAGCTCGCGGCGAGCCCCGCCTCCATCCAGCCGGCGGCGTGCATTACGTAGTTCGCGCCGCAGAGCAGTACCGGCCACATGGTCTGGACCGACTCGTAGGCGGCCTGGGCGTCGACCGTCTTGGCGCCGCAGAGCATGCCCGAGGAGCGCATCGGCAGCCGGTATTTGCGCACCAGCTGGCCGATCACGTAGTTCATGAGCGCGAGCTCGGGCGTGCCGGCCATCGGTGCCCCCGACTTCATCGACACCGCGGCGATGAAATGGCCGTAGATCATCGGCGCGCCCGGCCGGCAGAGCTGGCCAAAGGCGATCCCGGCCAGCGCCTCGGCATTGAGCTGGACGGTGGCACCCATGGCGGAGGCGGGGGTGTTGGCGCCGGCCAGCACGAACGGCGCCACGATCACCGCCTGATTGGCGCGTGCGTAGATCTTGAGCGCGCCGAGCATGGTCTCGTCCCAGACCAGGGGCGAGTTGCAGTTGACCAGCGAGATCATCACCGTGTGCTGATCGACGAACTCGTCGCCGAACACGATCTTGGCCATCCTGACCGCATCCGCGGCGCGCTCGGGCGCGGTCACCGGCCCCATGAACGGCTTGTCGGAGTGCTTGATCGCGCTGTAGGTGATGTGCAGATGGCGCTTGGGCACCGGCGAATTGACCGGCTCGCAGACGACCGCGCCGGTGTTGTGGATCACGGGGGACAGGTAGGCGAGCTTGTGGAACTGATGCAGGTCGTCGAGCGTGCCATAGCGCCGCTCGTTGTTGAAATCGTAGACGAACGGAGATCCATAAGTCGGTGCAAACGCGACGTTATTGCCGCCGATCACCGTGCTCCGCTCGGGGTTGCGCGCGTGCACGGTGAAGAGGCTCGGGTTCTTCGCGACCAGCATCATCAGCAGCTGGCGCGGGATGCGCACGCGAAAGCGCTCGACGTCGGCGCCCGCGTCCTTCCACATCGCGGCCGCCTCGGCGTCGCGAAACTCGATGCCCACCTCCTCGAGGAGCGCGAGCGAGGCCTCGTGGATCATCTCCAGGCCCGCCTCGTCCAGGACCTCGTAGACCGGCACGCGCCGCTCCAGCACCGGCAGGGCGCGGACTTCCATCGAGGTCCTCGCCTGACGCCGGGCCTCGCGCCCGCCACGCCGTCCCTCACGCGCTGTCGCCGCCATGACGTTGCCTCGCTCCTGCTGCCGGGCCGCCTGCATGGCCCTTCGAACCCGCCCGAGGGCCGACACCATAGCGGCTTTCACGGCCGTCGCACCATGCTCTGGCCGACCTCGGGGCGCGAAATCCCGACATCGGGCCCGGCGCGGCGCATGATCCGGCGATCAGGCGCCGCTCTGGCGGCCGCAGCGGTCCTTCTCCTCGGGGCATGGCCGACGGGGCGCGCGGCCGGCCAGTCGCCGCCAGTCGGGACGCTCGACGTGGCGAGCTACAATGTTCAGTTCGTCATGCCCGATCTGCCGGTCCTTCGCCACCTGATCCGGGAATTCCCCGGCCAGCGGCCGAACGTCGAGGCGCGGGCGCGGGCGATCGGAGCGGCGCTCGCCTGTTTCGATGTGATCGCGCTGCAGGAGACGATCAACGATCGCCGGCGCGCCGAGCTGCTCGAGCAGCTGGAGAGCCAAGGGCGAAATGTGCGGCAAGCCGTCCCGGCTGCCCTCGGGGCGGATGTTTGCCGTCGCGGCCGGGCCGGAGCTCGAGGATGGCTCGGGCTGGCTGCCGCTGGTCGGCGACGAGCTGGCGCTTGCCAGCCGCCTGCCGATCGTCGGCCTCGACATGATCGCGTTCAAGGAGGCAGCCGGCGCGGACGCACTCGCCGCCAAGGGCGTGCTGCATGCGCGGCTCGCCCGCACGTCAGGACCCGGCCGATGTTCTCGATGTGTTCACGACGCATCTGCAGGCGGACGACGATCGTGCCGAGGTCCGCCGCAGCCAGATCGAGGAGCTCGCGGCCCTGGTCCGGCGCCGGGCGAGCGCGGAGCGCCCGGTCCTGGTCATGGGCGACTTCAACCTCTGGGGCGGCAATCCCGATCGGGCCGACCCTGGCTCGGAGTACAATTTCCTCCTCAAAGCGCTGGACGAGGCCGTGGCGCCGCGGCGCTTCGTCGATCTCTGGCTCGCGACCCATCCGGGCGATCCCGAGACCGCGAGCGGCACCAAGCCGCGGCTGATGCCGGACGGCACCCGCCGCCCGCGCGAGAAACGGATCGACTTCATGCTCCTTGCGGGCGCCGGCCGCGCGCGGCCGCTGGCGATGCGGCTCGACTTCCTGCCGCGCGACCTGATCGTCGATGGCAAGCCGCTTGGCGACCTTTCGAGCCATGCCGCGCTTTTGGCCGAGATCGCCTGGCGCGCGCAGACTGGCGCATCGAAGGCCGAAGTCTCGGTTCCTAGATCGCAGCCGTAGTTGCGTCGCACGACAGTTTCGAGAAGACCTGCCGAGGCAGAGCACTAGTACCAAGCATCACAAGTCAGCGTCGCGGGTGACAAGAGGTAGTATAGCCTGCTTACTTTTGATAGCTAGCACTAGTAATGGTATCGACAGGCCAGTACGATCAGAGAATCCCCCTTGACCTTGTAGACGAGGCGATGCTCGCGGTCGATGCGCCGTGACCAGCAGCTTGCCAAGGCGTGCCTGAGCGGCTCGGGCTTGCCCGAACCGGAGTGTGGCGATCGCTGGCTCTCCTCGAGCAACCGGATGATTTGCAACGCCTTGCGACGATCCTGCTCGATCCAGTAACGTAGATCTTCAAGCGCCTGCGGCTCAAACGCCAAGCGCATTCCGCAGCTCGTCGATCGACTTGAACGTCTCTCGATCCTCCGGGCGCCGGAGCAGCGCTTCCAGGAGCCGCCTCGCATTCTCGGGCGAGCTGAGCAGGTACGCCGTCTCCTCGAGCGATCGGTAGTCCTCTTTCGCCAGCAACACGACGTCGCCGCCATGACGCCGCTCGACCAGTAGCGGCTCGTGCTGGTCACAAACCTGGTCGCAGGCCGCCTTCAGATTGGCGCGAAGCTGGCTGTAAGTCAGTCGATCGGTCATCGTCGTGAAATTCCCATCATGTACAGGGATATTGTACGGCACCCGCATGCTGTCAACACCGATTTTGTCGCGCTAGACCATCGGCGGAGTGGGGCGGCGACGGGCGCCGGACAGCGCCTGGCACCAATTGCGCTGATTACGATCGCGCCGCCGGCCAGGTGAAGACGCTCGGCACCTCGCCGACGCCCAGCCAGACCCAGAGCGGCGCCAGCACCGGCTCGGTCATGGCCAGGAGCGCAAGCTCGACCGCCGATACGTGCCGCGCCCCCAGGGTGAAGAGAGTGAGGCCCATGCCGACCTGGAGCGCGCCCATGGTCAGACAGAGCGTGAGGTCGTGCGCGCTGAGGACGAAAGCGCCATAGGGAGCCGCCTCGGCCGAGCCGGCGGCGACTACCGGCATGGCGATCAGCGCGGCGATCAGTCCGGCGACGACCACGCAGGGCATCATGTCGTTGGCCCGGCCCCGGCGCAGCAGCACGTTGTAGACGGCAAACGAGAGGCTGGCCCCGAGCGCGAGAAGGCTGCCGGCGATGGTGCCGACCACCAAGCTGCCCTCGACCATCACCGCGACGCCGAGCATTGCCAGCGCCATGGCGAGCCAGGTTGCCCGCAGCACCGGCTCGCGGAGGAGCCAGCGCCCGAGGATCGCCGAGAAGAAAGGCGCCGTGGCGAGCATGAACACCGCGTTGGCGACGCTCGTGTGATAGAGGGAGAGCACGTAGCCGATGAAACCGCCCGAGAGGCATGCGCCCGCGACCACGCCGGTCCAGCCGGCTTTGGCGAAGGCATGGGCGATGCGGCCGCGATGACGGATCGCGACGATCAGGAGCAGGCTCAGCGCGAGCGAGAGCGAGCGGTAGAAGATGATCTGCCAGGCGTCGGCCGCCTGGACCAAGCGCACCAGGAGACCGCCCGTGCTCCAGCAGACGCCGGCGAGCGCCACCAGGAGGACGCCCTGAAGGTAGCCGCTTGCCAGCCGCTCGGACGCCACGCCCGATGACGGTGATCGGGTGGCCGGCGGTCGCAGCTCCGCGCCCGTCACGATGCGTCCGGATGTCGGGGCATGGGCCAGGAGGTCAGCGTTCGGGGAGGGCGTCGCGAAAGGCGTCGCTCTGTTTCCATCCCGGTACGGGCGGCGTGTGGCCCGGGCGCGGCGTGTAGACCGAGCGCTCGACCATCTGCATCTTGTGGATGTAGCGCGGGCAGTTGGGGAAGATCCGCTCGGCAAGAACCCGAACGATCAGCTGTGCACCGGGGTATTCACCGAGCAGCGGATCGTCCTCGACCAGGCGCGCGCGCCCGTTCACGCGCATGCGGTTGGCGCGCTCGAAGTCGATGAACAGCATGCCGACCTGAGGGTTGACCAGGACATTGCCGAGGCTCCGGTACATGCCGTTGCCGTCGTAGTTGGGAAAGGCGAGCGTCTGCTCGTCGGCGACCCGCACGAAGCCCGGCTCGCCGCCCTTGTACGAGCAGTCCGGCCGGCCGTCCGTGTCGGCGGTTGCCAGGAAGAACATCGGGCATTGCTCGATGAACCCGCGATCCTCCGCGGTGAAGGTCGTGTGCACCGTGACCTGCTCCAGGCGATCGGCGATCCGGCGCGTATCGAAGCGGTCCTGCAACCGCCGGGCGCCGTCGTGGTACATGACGCTCTCGGGCATCGCGCTCTCCTTCCTCCCGGCAAGTTGCGGCGCCATTCGATCGATCGGGATCAACCGGGTACCAGCACCCCGGGATTGAGAATGCCGCTCGGGTCCAGGGCAGCCTTGGCCGCGGCGAGGGCCTCGCCGAACAGCGCCGGGCGCTGGCGCTGATACCAGGGCATGTGATCGCGACCCACGGCGTGGTGGTGGGTGATCGTGCCGCCGCCCTCGATGATCGCATCGGCAGCGGCGCGCTTGATGTGCCGCCACGGCTCCATCAGGGCATCGCGCGGGCCCGCGGCATGAAAGGTGAAATAGGGCGCGGGCCCGTCCGGATAGACATGGGTGAACCGGCAGGTCACCAGACCCGGCCGGCCGGTTGCCGCGCAGATCGCGTCCGCCGTCGCCGCGGTGACCCGCTGATGGAAGGCCCCGAAGCGGTCCCAGGTGATCGCGGTCTCGAAGGTGTCGCAGATGATCCCGGCCGGCACCAGCAGCTCGCGCTGGTAGGGCATGCGGATGAAGGCAGTGCGCCAGGCCTGCGCCGGCCCCATGGCCGGCAGCAGCCGCCCGCCGTGGTCCTGAGCCAGCTCGAGCGCCCGCGCCTGCCAGGCATCGACCGGATGATCGGCCGATTCGAACGCCAGCACGAGCAGCGCATAGCTACCGTCGTTGACCCCGTTGGCCTGGCATTCGCTGGCATCGACGAGGCGCAGATTGGACGGATACAGCCCGGCCTGCGCGACCGCACGGACCGCGCGCGCACCGGCTCTGAAGTCGTCGAACGCCAGCGCGGCGCCGCCCCGATGCATCGGGCGGTCCTGCAACCGCAGCCAGGCCTCGGTGATCACACCGAGCGCGCCTTCGGAGCCGATGAACAGCCGATCGGGGCTCGGCCCCGCGCCCGAGCCGGGCAGGCGGCGGCTTTCGAGCACGCCCGCGGGCGTCACCACGCGCAGGCTTTCGACGAAGTCGTCGATGTGGGTGTAAAGGGTCGCGAAATGGCCGCCCGAGCGCGTCGCGATCCAGCCGCCTAAGGTCGAGAACTCGAAGCTCTGGGGGAAATGGCGGAGCGTCACCTCGTGCGGCTTGAGCGCCGCCTCGAGCGCCGGGCCGAGAATCGCCGCCCTGGACGCGCGCCGCGCGGCTCGCGCGGTCGACCTCGAGCACCTGATCGAGGCTCTTGAGATCGAGGCTGATGGCACCGGTAAAGTTGTCACCGACCGCGGGCTCGACGCCGCCGACCACGCTCGAGCCGCCGCCGAAGGGGATCACTGCGGCGCCGGCCTCGTCGGCCCAGTCGAGCACGGCGACCACCTCGGCCTCATTTCCTGGCTTGGCAATGATATCGGGCGCATTCTTGAAGTCATGAGCGAAGATTCGGACGGCATCGGGAAAGGACTTGCCATAGGTGTGCAGGAGCCGCTCGTAGGGCTCGCTCGAGCAGATTCGCGCGAGCGCCGCGGGCGGCTGCAATCGCGGTGAGGGCAGCGTGATCTCGCCGACCTGCGGCGGGCCCGGGCGGGCAAGGTCGATACGGCCGAAGCGCTCAGCATAGAACCCGAGCAGGCGGCGCTCCTCGGCCGCGCTCAGCCCGTCGCCTTCCTGGCCCCAGCCCCAGAATTTCCAGCGCCGCGTCATGCCTCCGCTCCGACCCGCCAGCCGCTTCGAGCTTAGCCGCTTACTGGCCGGGGTCCTAGATGGCGCGACGCCCCGTGCTACAATGGGTGCGAGCGGATCGAAGGATTGGCATCGTGGCAACGAAGCTGAAGCCGCCGGCCGGCGGCCTGTACCGAGCCGACTTCTATGCCTGGGCGCGCGACCAGGCCGAGGCGTTGCGCGCCGGCCGGCTGGATGAGCTCGATCTGGAGCATCTCGCCGAGGAGGTCGAAGGGTTGGCAATCGCCGTTCGAAGTGCGGTCCGCAGCCGCACCCGCACGATCATCGAGCACACCTCTTGACGCTCCAGTGTTCGCCTGCGGGCGATCCCCGGCATGGCTGGCGGCGGACCATACGTGTGCAGCGACGAGAGCTCGCGGACGATCTGTCGCCAAGCCTGCGTCGGCAGCTGACGGAAGATTTGGCCGAGCTGTACCGCGATGGCCGGGAGAATGCCGCCGATGACCTTCGAGCGCACGACGAGCACGCCGCCGCAAACGCGCTGCCCGACAACCTGCCCGTACAGTTTCGACGATGTGGCGGGCGACTGGTGGCCGGACGAGCCGCAGGAACCTAGCTCGGGACCGGCGGCAGAAGCACCAAGAGGCCGGTGATCGTGAGCATGGCGAGCCCGGTCGAGATCAGGATCGCGCTCGAGGCCGTCTCGACCGCCGCCTCGTAGTGCTGGGCGAACAGATAGACGTTGAGGCCGACCGGACTTGCCGCGAAGATCACGCCGGCATTGGCCCAGAGCGGATTGACGTTCAGCAGGTGGACCAGCGCGATCCAGACCAGGAGCGGATGCAGCAGCAGCTTGCTCGCTACCATGAAAGCGGCCGGCGCCAAGCTGCCGGCGATCTGGCGAAGGCTCAGCGCGGCGCCGAGCGCGAACAGAGCGGTCGGCGCGCCGGTCTGACCGATGAAGCCGAACGTCCGGTCGAGCAGCGCGGGCAGCTTCAGCCCGAGCAGGCCGTACGCGAGGCCGCCAGCCGCGGCCATGATGATCGGGTTGGCGACGATCGAGCGCGCGGTGTGGCGCAGCAGCGCCTGCCGGCCGGCCGCGCCGATCGAGCGGCCCGACAGCTCGAGCAGCATGGTGACCAGGCTGAAGGTCAGCACGTTCAGGGTGATGATCAGGAGCGCCGGCACGCCGCCCCGATCGCCGTACAGCCAAAGCAGCAGCGGCAGAGCGAGCAGCACCCCGTTCGAGAAAGCGCAGCCGAAGCCCTCGATGATGCGCTCGGCGAAGCGCAGTCGGAAGAGCACGCCGGCGACCAGCGCGCCGAACAGAAACATCAGGACCTCGCTGGCAAGATAAGCGAGCAGGAACGGCCATTCGGCGACTTCGCCCAGCTCGCTCTTCGCCATCAGCCGGAACAGAAGCGGCGGCAGCGCGAAGTAGAAGACGAAGGTCGTGAGCCCCTTGACCGCGGGCTCGCCCAGGATGCGCGAGCGGCCGGCGAAATAGCCCAGGAAGATGACCGCGAACAGCGGCACGACCGAGTTGAGGATGGCGCTCATGCGTCCGGACGGGGAGCCGGGCCAGGTTGCAACTGTGACCTCTTCGAGGCGATAGTCTGAACCTCCCCTCGCCGGGGATGAAGGAGCCGAGCGTGGCGACCCGGATCAAGACACCGCCGATCGAGCTTCACAAGAGCGACTTCTACGCCTGGGCGCTGACCCAGGCGGAACTCCTACGCGACGGGCGGCTGCATGACCTTGATCTCGAGCATCTCATCGAGGAGATCGAAGGCTTGGCGGGTTCGGTGAGGAGCGGAGTCCAGAGCCGCGCGCAGACGATCATGGAGCACCTCTCTAAAGCTGCAGCACTTGCCGGCGCAGGAGCCGCGCAACCAATGGCGACATACGATCCGCCTGCAACGGCGCGACCTGGAGAACGAGCTTACGCCGAGCCTTCGCCGTGAGCTTGAGGACGACCTGCAGCGCCTTTACGCGCGGACGCGCCGAGACCTCGCGGACACGCTCCGCGACTTCGACGAGCACGAGGCCGCCGAACGCCTACCTGGAGCCTGTCCCTATACTCCCGAGCAAATCATCGGCGACTGGTTTCCGCCAAGCAAGCGTTCCAGTTAGGCCAAGCAAGACCAGCGAAATAGCCGAGGAACGGCCGAGTTAGGGATGGCGCTCGTGCGGTCGCCTCGAGGTCGTTGCGCAGCCGCACCGCGCTCAGCGCGCCGCCCAAGGATCGACGAGCGCGATGCCGAGGTCTACGAAGTGCCGGGTATTGCGGGTCGCGAGGGTCGCGCGCCGGCAGCTCACGATCCCGGCGATCTGGGCGTCTCGAATCTCCACCGCGCGCCCCGCCTTCTGCCCTCGGGCCGCGAGCACTGCCGCTTGCCGCGCGGCACCCTGCTCGAAGGGCAGAACGCGCCCCTCAAAATCCTCGTCCAGCGCGCGGGCGAAGGCGTCCTCGAGCTGTCTTCGCCGCCGTCCTGGCGGCACCAACTCCAGGCCGAAATGGACCTCGAACACGGTCACCGCGGTCAGCCAGACCAATTCCCGCGGCTGGCGGTCCAGCCACGCGACCACCACCGGATCGGCGTCCTTGCGCATCAGGGCGGAGACCACGTTGGTGTCGAGAACGATCATCCTTCGAAGGTTGCGGGCCGAGCGGGCTCGCCCCGCAGCTCCGCCACCTCGTCCTCGAGCCCGATCCCGGCGAAGCGCGCCCGCAGGCGGCTGCCGAGCGATTCCTTGGCACCGGATTCCTCCCTGACCGCGTTGCGGAGGATCTCGCGCACTTCCTCCTCGGTACTGCGACCGTGCCGCCGGGCCCGAAGCTGCAGCCGGACCTTGACGTCGTCCTCGAGGTTGCGAACCAAGAGCTGGGCCATCGTTCTCCTCGTTTCGATATCATGATATCGTGTCTCGGAGGGCTCGTTCAAGCCGCCCGAGCGTTGTCGGGAATCGAGCCTTCAGGCCCGCCCTAGCGGTCGCGCGGGTCGAGGGCGTCGCGCAGGCCGTCGCCGATGAAGTTGAAGCAGAACAGGGTGACCGCGAGGAAGCTCGCCGGGAAGATCAGCATCCAGGGCGCGCTCTCCATCTGCGCCGCCCCCTCCGAGATCAGCACGCCGGAGGGTGTTGTCTTGCGAATTAGGTCGGGATCGAGCGCAAAGGTAGGAACAGGCGCATCGGCTGATCAGGCAACGAAAGAAAGCCGTAGGCCTGATAAAATCGCCGTGCGGCCTCATTCTTGGCATCGACCACGATGGTATAAATCGCAACCTGTTCGCTGGCGGCGAGCGTGCGCTGGATGGCATCCGCGAGGAGAAGTCGGCCCAAACCCTTGCCCTGAACAGATCGATCGATCGCAAGACGGCCAATGAGCGCGGCGGGTACAGGGTGACGAGGAAGCTTGCGTGCCTGGTCTTCAGGCAGAGCGCTGACGTCGATGGCGAGCGCGCTCAGTGTGTAGAAGCCGAGGACTGTGCCGGTGCCACCTTCTGTGCACACAAAAGCCCGAGCGATTCGACGTCGGATGTCCTGACCGGCACGGCGCTTGAGGTAATCGTCCAGCTCGGCGACGCCGCAGGAAAAAGTCGCCCGGTCATGCTGCTTGCCGAGGGGCTCGATGACGAGGCTCATCGCCTCGTTCAGCGCGAGACGACTCGGCGGCGATGCTCATCGAGCGCCTCGCGGAGCTCGGGGCTCGGCCTCGGTGGGTTCAGGACGGCCTCCAGAAAGCCCTCGGCGTCGCGCCGGCTGAGCACCATGGTCTCATGCTCGCGGATCGTCCGTTCGGCGGTCGCCAGCGCACTCGACACGATGAAATTGCTGACGGTCGTGCCTTCGAAGGCCGCCGCCTGCTCGATCCGCTGCTTGGCAGTCGGGTTAAGTCGCAGGTTGAGACGCTCGCTGTTGGTCAGTGCTGTCCGGGGCATCGTCGTCACCAGTTCACACTGAACCTATGTACGTCATTTTGGTGCCTCTTCAAGACGCGCTCGTCGAGGGCCTGCACCGCACGTTCCTCGAAGAGCACTACCGGGTCGAAGGCCGGCGCCTTCGAGATGCAGACCGTGCTCGGCAACCGCCTCGACGGCGACGGGCAGCTCCGGCCTTACCGGGGCATTGCGCGCATGGTCAAAAGCCAACCTATTGAAAACAAGAAATCTCTTGGGTTCGTTTGATAATATGGCCCAAATCGGCGCGCCCTTCGTGCGACGCGCGGGCTCGGCCGGAGGGTCCGCAAGGCGCAAATCGGGTGCGAGGAGGCAAGCGGCCTGCGCGACCGGGAGAGGGCATTCAGAGCCGAAGGCCTCATTTATCAGGATAGCCGATCTTAGGAAAAAATGCAAAGGTCGATCGGACGACCAAGCGCATCAACGACGGCATCGCGAATGCGCTCAAAGAGCTGGCGCACCGGTCCAACAAGCCGTTCAAGCAGGTGGTGAACGAGACCCTGCGTGTCGGCTTGGCTGCGCCGGTGGCGGGCCAGAGCAAGCCCTACAGGCTGAGGCCGACTGGGCTCGGCGGCGTCGCCCCCGGCATCAACCTGGACAAGACGCTGGCACTCGCCGACGCAATCGAGGATCAGGAATTCGCGGCCAAGATGTAGCTGCGCAAGTGATCCTCGTCGACGCCAACCTGCTGATCTACGCGAGCCATCTTTGCCTTTCCGGCAGGGCCGCTCACCAAGCCTCCGTGGCGAGGGCATCCCTGTAGCGAGCGCGTTGTTTTGTCCGCAATAGGTAGCGCATGAGTTGACCGCTGTTGTGGGCCCTGTGGGGTTGTGGGCGACGCGCAGCGTCGTCCAGCAAGTCCACAGGGCTGGCCGCGTGGCGGTGGTCACGCGGCCAGGTCCTCGGCGCGCGCAGGCGCCGCCGGCGGGAAGCTGGCCAGGCGCTGCGGCCCCTTGAAGATGGCAAGCGTGCCGTCGGGATAGTCGTGCACCCGGACGGTCGCCCGCACCAGGTGGGGACGCAGCGGCGTCGGCGGGATCTGCAGACTGCGGCCATGCCAGCGCACGCAGTTGTCGTTGCCGACCCGACGTTCTTCCTGGACACAGAGGGCGTCGCGCCAGAGCGCCTCGGGCACCTTGACGAAGACCGCGGCCGGCTCTTCGGCGGGCTCGGCAAAACGGGCATTGTGCTCGGGCAGGTAGCCCTCGCGCAGGAAGCGGTTGGCGGCCTCGACAGTGGTGATCCCGGCCAGCGCCAGCTCTTTGGGCAGGCGATCTTGCAGGGTTCGAAAGGCGCGCTCGCATCGGCCTCTGGCCTCGGGCGAGTAGGCCGGGATGTGACCGATGCCGAGCTGCTTCAGGGCTCGCCCGACCTGGGTCAGCTGGGTCTTGGAGACCTTGCCGCCCCCTTCCGGCGTGAAGAAGTAGTGGCTGCCACGGTCGGTGTAGAGCTCCATGAACAGGCCGTGCCGCTCGACCACCTCGAGCAGCCCGCGGAAGCTGCTCATCGTGCCTTCTTCGTCGACCAGGAGCGCCGAATAGAGCTCGCTGGTGGCGTCGTCCATCGTGATGATCAGGTCGAGCGCCGGCTGGTCGGTGAGCCAGGCGTGCTTCGAGCCGTCCTGATGCAGCAACATGCCACGCATTGGCCGGCGAGGACGCTTGCGACGATGGGCGCCCCGTCGGGCTGCCGGCGCCACCACACCGGTCTTTTGCAGGTAAATCCGGGTCGTGGTGTAGCCGAGCTTGTAGTCGTGGCGCTTCTCCAGCTTCTCGTGGAAATGCTTGATCGTGAAGCCCTGATAGTTCTCCTGATACAGCGCGCGCATACGCTCGAGCTCGTCCTCGGGCGCCCGTTTGGGCGACGGCTGGCCAGCCCGGCGATCGACCAGTCCTGCCGCGCCCTCCTCCTCGTAGCGTTCCCGCCAGCGGCGCAAGGTTCGCTCGCTGACCCCGAGCGCTGCCGCCGCCTCGGCGTGGCTCAGGCGACCCTTCTCCCAACGTTCCACCAGCTCCTCGAAACGCATGATCCCGATCCTCGCAAGCCTCTCCACCCAGCCCCCCGTTCCAAGTTCCTTGGAACGCTTCCAGAACCGGACAGATCACGCGCTACCTAAATCGGCCAGCTCACGCGCTCCCTACAGGCGGTGACCGTGGGCGATGCACGCTATATCCTCTGTCGCAACCATCAGGAGGCCGAGAGGGACGCTGTCACCCGCCAAGCGATTCTGGCCAACCTCGAACGTCAGCTGGCCAGGGGCGACAAGGCGCTGGTCGGCAACACCGGCTTCCGCCGCTTCCTCAAGACCGAAGGCAGCCACTTCGCCATCGACCCGGCCAAAGCCGAGGCGGACGCCAGGTTCGACGGCGTCTTCGTGCTACGCACCAACACCGACCTCGACCCGCTCGCCGCCATGCTGCGCTACAAGCAGCTCTGGACCGTGGAGGCGACCTTCCGTACGGCGAAGCACCTGCTCGCCACCCGGCCGATTTTCCACAAGCTCGACGACACCATCCGCGGCCACGTTTTCGCCAGTTTCCTCGCGCTCGTCCTCAAGGCCGAGCTCGAGCAGCGCATCGCCGACCTCGGCCGCACAGCATCCTGGGCCGAGATTCTCGCCGACCTCGATTCCCTGACCGAGACCGAGATCGCCCACGACGACAAGCACTTCCTCGTCCGCTCCAGCCCGCGCCCCGCCGCCAGCCTCGCGCTCCGCGCCGCAGGCGTCGCCCTGCCGCCCACCGTTCGGCCCCGCGCCGGCAACTGATCCACCTCCGAAATGTAGTGCCACGCCGCCTCCGCGGCGCCGATTGCCTCTCGGTGCCCGTAGAGCAGCGGAGGCATTTAGCCGGATAGAATTTGGGCGAGAGGGACCAGCATGGGCCTGATAGAAATCGGCCTTGGCGTGGTCGCCAGTCTGCTCGCCGCCGAGGCATGGGATTGGCTGCCCTGGCTTACAAGGCTCGTGATCCGAACAGCAGCTCAGCGGTTGCCGGAGAACGTTCGGAGCCGATACCAGGAGGAGTGGTTGGCTGAGGCGGAACACATCCCGGGCGGCAAACTCTCTAGGCTCCTCTGGGCTCTCGGTTTGATCCGCGCATCGTACCGGCTGGCGGGCAGGCCCGAGTCCCTGGAAGAAGAACAACGCCCACCTAAGGTTATTCATCTGACGCCCGATGATCTCGTGGCTGCTCCTGGGATCCTCGGAACTCCTGCTCTGCAGGAGCACGCAAAGTGCAACAATTGTGGCGCGGCCCTAGAAGAGCTGGCAAGCATTCCTCCTTGCGAGCGACTGCCTTGCCCACATTGCGGATCGACATCCCGTTATGTCTCTGTGTCGATCACCGAAAGAGTAGTGGCGGGAGCTTCATTCGAAGCTCGCACGACAAGATGCCAGTGACTTGGCCCCTTTTTTCTCAGCCCCAAACCGCGCTGCGGCCATCGGGGGCGTCGCTCAGCGATCGCGCGGGTCGAGGGCATCGCGCAGGCCGTCGCCGATGAAGTTGAAGCAGAACAGGGTCACCGCGAGGAAGCTCGCCGGGAAGATCAGCATCCAGGGCGCGCTCTCCATCTGCGCCGCCCCCTCCGAGATCAGCACGCCCCAGGAGGTGAGCGGCTCCTGCACGCCGAGGCCGAGGAAGGACAGAAAGCTCTCGATCAGGATCACCTGCGGCACGGTGAGGGTGACGTAGACGATCACGGGACCGAGCACGTTTGGGATGATGTGCCGGCTCACGATCCTGCGGTTCGAGACGCCTGCGGCGCGCGCCGCCTCGATGAACTCCTTGGCCTTCACCGAGAGCGTCTGGCCGCGCACGATCCGCGCCATGGTCAGCCACTCGACCGCGCCGATCGCGATGAAGATCAGGAAGATGTGGCGGCCGAACACGACCATCAGCAGGATCACGAAGAACATGAACGGCAGCGAGTACATGACGTCGACGAAGCGCATCATGAGATTGTCGATCGTGCCGCCGACGTAGCCGGCGACCGCACCCCAGGTGACGCCGATCACCAAGCTGACGCCGGTCGCGAGGATGCCGACCAGCAGCGACACGCGGGCGCCATAGAGGGTGCGCACGAACAGGTCGCGGCCGTTGCCGTCGGTGCCGAACCAGAAGGCGTTGGCGAAGTCGGGCGGCGCCTGGATGCGGTCCCAGTAGATCTCGTCGTAGGGGTGCGGGCCCAGGAGCGGCGCGAACAGCGCGAGCAGCGCGATGATCGCCAGGACGACCATCGAGACCACGGCGGCGCGGTTGCGGAAGAGCCGCCGGCGCGCATCCTGCCAGAGCGAGCGGCCCTCGATGGCGCCGGGCGCGCCGAGCGCCTCCGGGTGGAGCGCGAGGCTCATCGCTGCTTCACCTTCGGATCGAGCAGGCCATAGAGCAGATCGACGACCAGATTGAGGGCGATGATCAGCACCGCGTAGGCGATCACCGTCCCCATCACCAGCGTGTAGTCGCGGTTCAGCGCCCCCTGGACGAAATAGCGCCCCATCCCGGGGATGCCGAAGATGGTCTCGATGACCACCGAGCCGGTCACCACCTGCGCGGTCGCCGGGCCGAGATAGGAGACCACCGGCAGGAGCGCGCCCTTCAGCGCATGCCGCACGACCACCAGCCGCTCGCGCAGCCCCTTGGCCCGCGCCGTGCGGACGTAGTTGGTGTGCAGAACCTCGATCATGCTGCCGCGGGTCAGGCGCGCGATATAGGCGATCTGCGGCAGCGCCAGCGCGATCACCGGCAGGATCAGGTTGCGCGGCGCGCCGTTGTTCCAGCCCGCGACCGGCAGCCAGCTGAGGTAGACCCCGAAGATCAAGGTGAGGAGCGGCGCCATGACGAAGTTCGGAATCGTGATCCCGGTCATCGCCGTGGCCATGACCGCGTGATCGAAGCCGCTGTTCTGGCGGAGTGCTGCGAGCGTGCCGAGCGTGATGCCGACCAGGACCGCGAGCAGGATCGCGATGCCGCCGACCTTGAGGCTCGCCGGAAAACCGGTCGCCAGCAGCTCGGCGACCGTGAAGTCGCGGTACTTGAACGACGGCCCGAAATCGCCGTGCAGAATGCCGAGCAGATAGTCGCGGTACTGCAGGATCAGCGGCTGATCGAGGTTGTAGGCCTTGAGCACGTTCTTCTCGATCTCGACCGGCAGCGCGCGCTCCCGGTCGAACGGCCCGCCGGGGGCGATGCGCATCATGAAGAAGGCGATGGTGATGATGACCAGCAGGGTCGGGATGCTGGTCAGGATGCGGCGGATGACGTAGGCGCCCACGGCCTCACCCGCGCGGGCCTTGCCCGACCCGGCGCTCAGGTGATCGGTTCTTGGAGGCGCGTCCTGACACTTTCCGGAAGCCTTTCCCCGAAGTCGATCGCTGCGATGCGTCCATCGCGACCTCCGTCAGCCAGGCGGACCAGCTCCTCGAGAAGGATCGTGACCATCGGTCCGACGACGCCCCTCAACTTGTCGTAGAAGCGCTTCGGATCCTGCACGATTCCTCCCCGAGCATCGGCAACCGAGATCCTGGGAGACTGGCCCACGATCGGACCGGCGTCGACCTTCTCGGTCATTTGATGCACGGTCCAACACGTCCACGGATCGTTGCGCGCCAGGCTGTCTTCGTAGGGCTGGGCACCCGCACCGTGTCCGTGGGCGAGATCGGAAGGGTGAAAGTTGTAGACGCCATAGCGCGGCAGCCCGAGGATCCGGGCGTCGAAGATCTGACCGCACCCGCAGACGATGATGGCGTCGGGGTGCCAGCTCATTAGCTGTCGGTAGAACCACGCGATCTTGAACTCGCCCGTGTAAACGGGCAGCCCCGACTGAAGCGCGGTCTCGATCGTGGCCACCTCGATCGCCACCCGTTCGGACTGGCCGTAGTGCTTCCAAATCCTCTTGCGGAGGCCGATCCTGGCATCCGCATTGACCGCGTCATCCGTTGCGACCGCCACCGGACAGAGGCGCGCGGGGTGAGTGCGTTCGCAGCGAAGCAGAGCGCTCACCATCTCGATGCTGTAGAAAAAGCTCGTCACCGCCAGCACCCGGAGCCCGGCCTCGATCCTGTTAGCCGCCTCGTCCGGAGAGGGGAGAATCAACTCCCCCCAGCGGGAACCTTCGATGGCGACGAACGAACGGCCGGGACGGTCGTGCTCGAGCACGCGATTGACGACGTCCTCTTTCTGCAGATCACTCATCGACCCGCCTGGGCGCCTCCACGCAACGACATCGACCAAAGGCGCAAGGGGCGGCGGGCGCCGGCCCACCGCCCCCCGCAAGCCGCTCAGCGCTCGACGGTCAGGAAGCGCGTGCGATGGATGTCCTTGGTGTTGTCGACCCAACCCTTGACCGAAGGCGAGACCAGGTTCTTCGAGATGTAGTAGTAGATCGGGACGTTGGGCATGTCGTCCATCGCGATCGCTTCGGCCTGGCGCAGCAGATCGGCGCGCGCGTGGAGGTCGGCGGTCTTGGCAGCCTCGCCCATCAGCCGGTCATACTCCGGGTTGGCGTAGGCGGCGTAGTTCAGGACGCCGGTCGCGCTGTCCATCAGGTAGAGGAAGTTCTGGGCGTCGTTGTAGTCGGCGATCCAGCCGGCGCGCGCCACCTGGAAGTTGCCCTCCTGCAGGTCCTTGTAGTGGACCTTCACCTCACTGTTGAGCAGCGAGGTCTCGACGCCGAGCTGCTTCCACATGGCGGCGACCGCGATCGCGATCTTCTTGTGGTTCTCGGAGGTGTTGTAGCTGAGCTGGATTTTCAGAGGATTGTCCGGACCGTAGCCGGCTGAGGCGAGCAGCTCCTTGGCCTTGGCCAAGCGCTCCTGGTCCGGCATGTCCTTCCAGCTCACGTAGGCCGGCTCGCCGTAGTTGCCGGTACCGGGCGGCACGAAGCTGTAGGCGGGCAGCTCGCCGGTACGCAGGACCTTGTCGGTGATCGCCTCGCGGTTGATCGCCATGGCCAGCGCCTGGCGGACCGCCTTGTTGTCGAACGGCGGCTTGCGCAGATTGAAGACGTAATAGTAGATGCCGAGGTAGGGCGCGATGTGGGTCGCCCCCGGCAGATTCGCCTTCAGCCAGTCGATCTGATCGGACGCGAAGTCATACTGCACGTCGATCTCGCCGGCGCGAAACCGCTTGGTCGCCGCGTTGCGCTCTTCCGCCGGGTAGTAATAGACGGTATCGATCGAGACGTTGTCGGCGTCGTAGAATTTGTCGTTCTTGACCGACTTGACGTAGGTGTTCGGCACCCATTCGACTACTTTGTAGGCGCCATTACCGACGATGTTCTCCGGCTTGACCCAGTTATCGCCGAGCGCCTCGACCTTGTGCTTGGGCACCGGGAAGGCGGTGTAGTGGGTCAGCTGCTCGATGAAATACGGGGTAGGCCCCTCGAGGGTGATCTCGAGCGTCTTCGGATCGATCGCCCGTACGCCGAGCTGGTCCATGCCCTGCATCGCGCCCTCGTTGAGCGGCTTGGCATCCTTGATCGTATACAGGAGCGAGGCGTATTCGGCCGCGGTCGCGGGATCGAGAATGCGCCGCAAGGCGAAGACGAAGTCGTCGGCGGTCACCGGCACCCCGTCCGACCAGGTGTGGTCGCGCAGCTTGAAGGTGTAGACGGTGCCGTCATCGCTCACCGTCCAGCTCTCGGCGGCGCCGGGAATCACGCTGCCGTCGGCCGCCTCGGTGGTCAGCCCCATGAACATGTCGCCGACGATCCGGTTCTCCCATGTCCCCGACACATGGTGCGGATCGAGCGAGTTGGGTTCGCCGGCATTGGCGATGCGAAGCTCGCCCGCGGCGAGCGCGGCTGCGCTGCCCAGGCTAAGAGCCACGGCCGCGGCGCAACCAAAGACGGCGAACCGTGCGGCCACTCGATCGAACCACATGAAAGCCTCCTCTTGTTTTGCCCGATGATGTCCGTTCGGACCCCATGCCATGGCCTTCGAGCCTAGCACGCCGGCCTGCGCTCACAACCCAAAAGCTCAGGCGTCCGGGGCCGGGATCGACACCTGGGGGAAGCGCGCCCGACGTTCGATATCGTCGAGCGGCATGTGCGTGCGCACGTAGCGCCTGGACGCATCGAGGTCGGGCTGATGGTCCCAGGCGGTCCGCCGGCCGCGGGCGAGGGCCGGCGCGATCACCCGGCGGCGGCGCTGACTCGCCAGCACCGCATCGTGGAGCTCCTGCCCGTCCCAGCGCCGCTCGACATCGCTTCGAAAGGCGCGGCAGCGTGCGGCGTGCGCGGGCCGTCCGGCCAGGTTGTCGAGCTCATGCGGGTCCGCCTCGAGGTCGTAGAGCTGATCCGGATCCGGTGCACTGTGGATGAACTTGAAGCGGCCCTCGCGGCGCATGAAACAGGGCGCAATCGCGCCCTCGGCCAGATATTCGCCGACCACGACCTGCGGGGTAAGGGTGCCGCCTTCGAGCGCGGGCCTGAGGCTCACGCCATCGCTCGGCTGGGCGAGCTCGGGCAGTGCGCCACCCTGGGCCAGTTCGAGCACGGTCGGAAACAGATCCAGGAGCGAGACCGGCGTCGCCACGCGCCGGGCCGCAAACCGTTCCGGCGCGTGCACGATCAACGGCACCCGGGCCGAAGGCTCCAGGAATGACATCTTGTACCAGAGGCCGCGCTCGCCGAGGAAATCGCCGTGGTCCGAGGTCAGCACGACGATCGTGTCGCCCTCGAGCCCGCCTGCCCGCAGCGCCGCGAGGATCTCGCCGATCCGGTCGTCGACATAGGAGATCATGCCGTAGTAGGCGCGCCGCGCCCCCCGGATGCGCTCTTCGCTCTGGCGATACGCGCCCACGGCTGACATCTGGTGCAGGCGTCGGCTGTGCGCATCGAGGCGATCGAACGGGATCGCGGGGACGCTCGGCAGGTCGATCTCGATCCCCTCGTAGCGCGCCCACCTGGCATCGCTGATCGTGTAGGGATCGTGCGGCTGGGTGAACGAGACGACGAGGCAAAACGGTGCCGGCTCGCGCGCCAGGTCGTACAGCCAGCGGGTCGCGGTGAAGGCGACCTCCTCGTCGTAGTCGATCGAGTTGCTGCGCACGCAGGGGCCCGCCTGCACGACCGAGAGCATCGAATGGTACCAGGACGGGCGATGCTCCGGACGCGACCAGTCCGGCGTCCAGTCGAAGTCGGCCGGGTAGATGTCGGTGGTGATCCGCTCCTCGAAGCCGTGCAGCTGGTCGGGACCGACGAAGTGCATCTTGCCGGCGAGGCAGGTGCGATAGCCGGCGAGGCGCAGATGGTGCAGGAAGGTCGGAACCGCCGCCGGGAACTCGGCGGCGTTGTCGAACACGCCGATGCGGGACGGCAGCTGCCCCGCCAGCAGCGCCGCGCGCGAGGGCGCACAGAGCGGGCTCGGGCAATAGGCGGCATCGAACACCACGCCGCTTTCGCCGAGCGCCATAATGTGCGGCGCCTTGACGATCGCGTGGCTGTAGACCGGCAGCGCCCGGGCCGCCAGCTGGTCCGCCATGACGATCAGGAAATTGGGCTGGCTCGCGCGCATGAAATCGCCTCCCCACTGCGTCGTCCAGCCGGTTCGACGCCTCCGTCTGCGTCGATGTCAACCCCTCAGCCGGAGTTGCGCCGCGCGCCAAGCTGGCTGTCGGCGCGATCCATCAGCGGGTGGGCACGGCTCTACCGCTCAGAAATACCGCTCCGGAATCGTGATGATGTCACCCGGCAACACCTCGGTGTCCGGCCGCGTCGACGACACGATACACGTGCCGCGATCGACCGTGATGCCGGATTGATTGCCCCGATAGGTGTAGCCGCCGGCGAGGGCAACGGCATTGGTCACGGTCATGCCATCCCGGTATTCGTAGCTACCGGGCTTGCTGATCTCGCCGAGCACGTAGATCGATCGATGAGTGAGCAGCTGGATGCCGACCTGTGGGTCGACCAGATACTGGTCTGCCTTCAGCCGAATCGCGATCTCGTTTTCGAGCTGCCGCGTGGTCAGGCCGCCCGCCTTGATTTCACCGACCAGGGGCAGCGCCAGGTAGCCCTCGCCATCGATCGAGAACTTGCCCGACATGTCGTCCTGACGAAACACGGTCACCTGGACCTCATCGGCCGGCCCCAGCTTGTAGCCGGTCAGACCGCTCTGTTCCGGAGGCAAGGTTTCGCAGGCCGGCTTGTTGGAGGTCGAGCACGCCGCGAGAAAGCCCATGCCGAGGGCGAGCAGAACCAGCGCCCTCATGAGCCGGCACGATGGCCGCGCTGCGAGGACACCGGCGGGAAAGGCAACGCAGCGACGAAGACGAAGAAGACCATGGATGACCATCCGACCGAGCATGGAGAAACACCGAACAACCGCGATCGCGACGTCGATCGCCGCGAGCAACAACCACATATCAGACCAAAAAGCGAGATGTCTGAAAACCTCATTGATTCAAGATCGCTATCGGCGGCGTGAATTGGTTCGGAGCGCCCGCGCAGGCACGGCTCGATACCATCGGCGACCTCGGCCGCGATGTGCCTGATCGAGGCAGCCAGGCGCGCAGATCGCCGCCCCCGCGCTAGAGCGCGCCCTCCGCGTCGCCCGGACCAGAGCCTCCTTAACTGGCAAGAGCGCCCCCGGCGTCGCCGGACCAGCGCGTACTGAACCAGGTCGCCTGATCCCCGGCGACGACCAGTGAGCGCACAGGCATGGCAGAGCGGACCCGCGAGCGGGTTACCGGGACGGTCGGCGACGACTTGGGACGCCGGGCGCCATCCTGCGACCTTCTGTCCCATACGAGGCTCTCCTTGCCGGCTAGGTGGCTGCGGCGCCTGGCCCGTCCAGCCAGGCGGGGTCACGCTCGAGCACCGGCAGCGGGCCGGGCTCCCGCTCGACCTGCGGCAGCGCCGCGAGCAGGCCGCGGGTATAGGGATGGCGGGCGCGATGCAGCTCGCTCGCCCGGCAGGTCTCGACCACGCGGCCGGCGTACATGATCAGCACCCGGTCGCAGAACGAGGCGACCAGATTCAGGTCGTGGCTGATGAAGATCAGGCCGAGGCCACGCTCGGTGACCAGATCGTCGAGGATCGCGAGGACCTGCATCTGCACCGTGACGTCGAGCGCGGAGGTCGGCTCGTCGGCGATCAGGATGTCCGGCTCGGCAACGAGCATCATGGCAATCATGACGCGCTGGCCCATCCCGCCCGAGACCTCGTGCGGGTAGCAGCCGAACACCCGCTCGGGGTCGCGGATCTTGACCGCGGCCAGTATGTCGAGCGCGCGCCGCTCGGCCTCGGCGCGCGACGCGCGGCCGTGGGCGCGGTACGCCTCGCGGATCTGCCGGCCGACGGTCATCACCGGATTGAGCGAGAATTTCGGGTCCTGCATGACCATCGTAATCCGCCGACCACGGACCTCGCGCATGGTCGCCTCGTCGGCCGCGAGCAGATGGATGCCATCGAAGATCAGCCGCTCGGCGCTGACCACGCCCGGCCGCGGCACCAGGCGGAGGATGGCGCGCCCGATGGTCGACTTGCCGGAGCCGGACTTGCCGACGATGCCGAGCTTCTCGCGGCCGAGCGTGAACGAGACGCCGCGCACCGCCTCGATCACCCGCGCGGGCGTCGGGTAGCGGACCCAGAGGTTCTGGACGATCAGGCTCGCGGTCATGGCGCGGAGCTTAGCCCCACTTGCCCGCGGCCGCCTAGGAGGTGACAGGGCGCCTTGCGGGACGGCGTCGCTCGCGCCCAAGGGGCCTCAGGGGCGGTGGTCGGCTTGCCCGGTTGCGGGAGCCGCCCCGGCCGGTGGCGCCGTCGCGCCCGGCACCCGGGTCGGATCGGGGCGCTGCTTCCACTCGGCGATCAGCGCATCCAGGGCTCGGAGCGGCTTCGTCTCGCCGTCAACGGCGGCCGGCGCCGCGGTTGCGGCCGCGTCCGCAGGGTCACTCTGGCTGAGCCCGGCGGGGCCGGGCAGCTCCGCGATTGCCCCGACGACGCGAGAGCCGGCCAGGCCTGCGGCCCAGCCGAGGGCCCGGCCACCGGGCCAATCGAGCCTTTGTGCGCGGACCATGACGAGGCCGAGCACCAGGACCAGAACGATCGCCGCGGCGAGCGCCAGGAGCGAGATGCCGCGTCCCCGCCGCCGGCCGCGCCCCGCGACCCGCCTCGTGGCCGTGAGCACCGGCCGGGGCGGCGCCCCCAGGGCGCTCGCCGGGGGCTGCAGGTCCTCGGAGGTGATCCGATCGCTCAAGCCCATCCGCTCCGCCCAATCGGACGTCGCCGCCTCGCGTTCGGCCATGGGGCCGACCCGCCGGACGACGCGCCAGCCCGGCGCGTCGGCGATCGGCTCACCGTTCACCTCCGCGTGCGACGGCTCCGGTGGCGCTGTCCCGCGAGCGCCGGCCGGGCGCAGCCGCGATCCGCGCTCATCGGTGCCTGGCAAGGCCTCCTCCTCCACCATGGTCGCGATCAACCGCAAACCATGATTATCTAAGTGAGATCGATGGTCGGCCAATCAAGCCGGCGAGTGACCGCAGCCGACATTCCGCCAGGTTCGGGGCCCGCCGAGACTTGCGGCCCGCTGTCAGTCCGCAGAACACACAAGTCCGGCACCGATCAGCATGCAACTGAGAGCGGCGGGCGGCGAACGGCGCGCTCGCGCGCCAGGCCCGAAGCTTGCCGGTCCGGCGCCGGCGCGGTACCACCGGACCAAGGCCGAACAGCGCCCTCGCGCTGCTGTGGAACGGGGTCAGGGGATATGCCGATGCGCGTGTCGAGGCGGGCTTTCGCCCACGGAACCTGCGCGATCCTCGCCGTCGCCGGCTACCTGCTCGCCCGGCTGCCGCGCGCGGACGAAGAGATGGAGGATGTGCGCAAGCTCAAACCAGGCCAGTTCGTCTGGTATCCCGAGCGCGCCACCTCCGGGCCCGTGGTGATCATCGTGTCGCTGCCGGACCAGCGGGCCTACGTCTACCGCGACGGCATCCGGATCGGCGTCTCGACCTGCGCGACCGGACGGCCCGGGCACGCGACACCGACCGGCGTGTTCACGATCCTGCAGAAGCAGACGATGCATCGCTCCAACCTCTACAACGACGCGCCCATGCCGTTCACCGAGCGCCTGACCTGGTCGGGCGTCTGTCTGCATGCCGGCAACCTGCCCGGCTACCCGGACTCGCACGGCTGCGTGCACCTGCCGCTCGCTTTCGCCCGGCTGCTCTACGAGGTGACCGAGCCGGGCACGCCGGTGATCATCGCCGACGGCAGCACGGCGCCCGCCGACGTGCTGCGCCCGGGGCTGCTCTGGGACAAGGCGATCGAGCAGGACGTGCAGGCCGTCGAGCCTCTCGAGGCCTCGACGTCTCCCGCTTCCGGCACCGGATCGCTCGGCATCGTGGTCAGCGGCGCCGATCGGGATCTCTTCGCGCTCCGCGATGGCGATGAGGTGCTGAGCACGCCCGTGACCATCCTCGATCCGGGCGTGCCTCTCGGCACCCACGTCTTCGTGCTCGCCGGCCAGCAGGGCGGCCAGGAGCGCTGGCACAGCGTGACCCTGGGCAAGGAGCGGGGCATCGAGTTCGACCGCGGTCGACGTGGCGACAGCCGCGTTCGATCGCGTGCGGATCCCGACCGCCGCCTCGAGGACCCTGCAGTCGCTGCTCGGTCCCGGGGCGACCTTGATGATCACCGATCTGCCGACCAACGCGGACACGCGATCGGGCAAGGACTTCGTGATCCTCACCCAGGCCGAGACCTGATGCCTCGGCCGATCACCGCCGCCGGCTGACTAGCGCTGCTTGGGATCGAGCACATCGCGCAGCCCGTCGCCGAGCAGATTGAAGCCGAGCGAGACCACGAAGATCGCGATCCCGGGCATGGTCGCGACCCACCACTGCTCGAGCAGGTACTGACGGCCCGAGGAGATCATGGCGCCCCATTCGGGCAGCGGCGGCTGCGCACCGAGGCCGAGAAAGCCAAGGCCGGCAGCGGTCAGGATGATGCCCGCCATGTCGAGGGTCAGGCGCACGATCAGCGATGACGTGCAGAGCGGCATGATGTGGCCCCAGATGATCCGCGCGGCGGATGCGCCCTGGAGCCGGATCGCGGCGATGAAGTCGGAGTTGCGCACGGTAAGCGTCTCGGCGCGCGCGATCCGGGCGTAGGGCGGCCAGGCGGTGATCGCGATCGCGATGATCGCGTTCTCGATCCCGGGACCGAGCGCCGAGACGAAGGCAAGCGCCAGGATCAGGCGCGGAAAGGCGAGAAAGATGTCGGTCGCCCGCATGAGCACCGTGTCGAGCCAGCCGCCGACGTAGCCGGCGACCGTGCCGACCAGGAGGCCGATCGGGCCGACCATGATGACCACCAGGCCGACGATGTAGAGAGTGAGGCGCGAGCCGAAGACGATGCGCGAGTAGATGTCGCGGCCGAGCTCGTCGGTGCCGAGCCAGTGCGCGGCGGACGGCGGCTGCAGGCGATCGGTCAGGACCTGCTGGGTCGGCGAGTAGGTGGCAAGCCAGGGCGCCGCGGCCGCGACCAGCAGCAGGCTGATGACGATCGCCAGGCCGACCATGGCGAGCGGGTTACGGGCGAGGGCGAGCCAGCTGAGATAGGATCGCCCGAGCCGGGCCTGGAGCGCCGAGCCGGGCTGATCCGAGAGCAGCCACGTGCGCCAATGCCGCCGACCGGCAGGCAGAGCGATGCTCATCAGCCTAACGCCCTTTCGGGAACGCGCCCGCGCACCGCCCAGGCGCGCGCGATCAGTCGAATGGTGCCGTCCGGCGCGATCGGCAGGCGGGCCGCCAGAGCCTCGCGCAGCCGCTCGCGGTGCCGCTCGGGCAGCGACATGCAGTAACCCGGCGCCGGCCCTTGGCTGCCAAGGAACGGCGTCCAGTAGTCATCGAAATCGCGGAAGACGGTCGGCACGTCGATCGCATCCGTGGCCACGGCACCGAGGCCTGCCCTGCGAAACAGCTCGGCGAGCGGACCGGGTTGGCAGATCGGAAACCGCGACCCTTCGTCGAGTTCGCGCGCCCGCGCGTCGAGCTCGCCGGCGGCGTCCCAGAAATGCCGCATCAACTGCATTTCGCCCGCATAATCCCAGACATAGAGGGCGACCGTGCCACCCCACCGCACGACCCGCGCCTTCTCGCGCAGCGCGCGCTCATGATCGGGCACGAAGTTGAGCACGAGCCCCGAAATGGCGACGTCGACCGAGGCGTCCGCCAAGGGCAGCTCGGCCGCTTCGCCGATCTCGAAGCGAAGCCGGTCGTCGGCGACGCGAGAGCGCGCGAAGGTGACAAATCCCTCCGACGGATCGACGCCGACCACCTCGGCCGGGGCCGCACACTCGAGGACGGCCCGGCTCAGAGCGCCGGTGCCGCAACCGACATCGAGCCAGCGGGCGCCGGGCGGGATAGCGAGCCAGGCGAGGAAACGCTCGGCCACCGGTCGGCTCCAGCGCCCGACGTAACGCTCGTAGGCTTGCCCACTCTCCCAGAGATCCGCGCTTGCCATGGCCATGGTTCCTTGCAGCGACCCGGACCGTTCTCATCGCGCCCGCGGGTCGAGCACGCGGTACAGAAGATCGGAGAACAGGTTCAGGCCGATGAACACCGAGCCGACCACGATCGTGCCGCCCAGCACCGCGTTCATGTCAGCGTTGAGGAGCGAGTTGGTGATGTAGAAGCCGAGCCCCGGCCAGGCGAACACAGTCTCGGTCAGGACCGAGCCCTCGAGCAGGTTGGCGTAGGACAGCGCGATCACCGTGACCAGGGGCAAGGCCGTGTTGCCGAGTGCATGGCGCCAGATCACGCGGGCCTCGGACAGGCCCTTGACCCGCGCCGTGGTGATGTACTCCTGGCTGAGCTGCTCGATCATGAAGCTTCGGGTCATGCGCGCGATGTAGGCGAGCGAGTAGTAACCGAGCAGCGAGGCCGGCAGGATCAGGTGGGAGAGCGCGTTCCAGAACACGTCCCATTCGCCGGCGAGCGCCGAGTCGATCAGAATTACGCCGGTGCGCGGCTCGACCAGACCGTCGTAGAACACGTCCAGGCGCCCCGGTCCGGCCACCCAGTCCAGCCTGGCGTAGAAGACCAGGAGCCCGACCAGCCCGAGCCAGAAGATCGGCACCGAGTAGCCGATCAGGCCGAGCACCCGCACGAGATGATCGATCAGGCGCCCCTGCCAGACCGCCGCGGCGACGCCGACCGGCACGCCGAGCAGCACGCCGAGCAGCGTGGCGACGGTCGCGAGCTCCAGAGTGGCCGGGAACACGCGCCTGATGTCGGCGAGGACCGGGTTGGCGGTCAGCACCGACTTGCCGAAGTCGCCGCGCAGGACATCGCTGACGTAGATCACGAACTGCTGCCAGAGCGGCCGGTTCAGGCCGAGCTCTTCCTTGACCCGCTCGTAGACGTCGGGCGGCGCGCGATCGCCCACGGCGGCCAGCACCGGGTCGATCGGCACGACCCGGCCGATCAGGAAAGTGACCAGCAGCAGACCCAGAAAGGTCACCGCGAGGGTCGCGAGCAACCTGCCCAGCGAACAGCGGCTTCGGGGAGCCTCTTCATCGCATGTCCATGCGCTACGAGCAACATGAGCCTTCGCCATCATCAGTCGTCTTCGTTGTCGTCCTTGATGCCGGCGAGCTTCATCAGACGGTGCTGAAGCCCTGGCTTGAGCTGAGTGTTGCCTTGAACCGGCCGGGAGCGCCGGGCCAGAAGCCGCCTTCCTCGGCTTGGTGAACGACGATCTTCACCTGCATCGCATCAGCAGTTGTCTGGTCCTCCCTCATCCGCCAAGCGCGCTCTCAGCCGTTTCAGGGCGGACGCAGCGCGCAGCGGGTCCATCGACACCAGCCTGTTCTGACCCTGGCGGGCCCGGCGGACCAGTGTGCAACAACTGAAACACTGCTCCGTCTTGCGACGTCGTCGTGAAACGAGCGCGCCTAGTCTCGCAGGAGCGCGCGACGACGCCGCCGCGGGCGCCCTGAGGAGAAGCGAGCATGAAGCCAGTCATCAAATCACTCCAGTTGCCCCACGGGCCCAGGCTGCAGTACGTCGAGCAGGGCGAGCGATGCGGTTATCCCGGTCGTGATGTTGCATGGCTACAGCAACTCGCGGCGCTCCTTCGAGCTCGTGCTGCCCCATCTGCCGTTACGGTTAGAGGCTTGCGCTCACGCACGGGGCCATGACGATGCCAGGCGCCACGCAGGGCTACGGCCCGCGCGACTTTGCAGGCGACGTGGCGGCCGTCGACCTGTTCGGGATCAACTTCGCGGTGATCGCCGGCCATTCCATGGGCTCCTCGATCGCCCAGTGGTTCGCTTTGGATCATCCCGAACGGACGCTGGGCCTCGTCCTGCTCAGCGCGTTCACCTCCTGGCAGGACAATCCGAGCGTGATGGAACTTTGGGAAACCGCCATATCGAACGCTCGAGACCCAGTGGCGCCTGACTTCGGCGAGGTTTCCGGAGAGCAGCCTACGACAACCGGCACAGCCCGCCTGCTTACCGTCGTGCACCAAACCCCGAAGATGCCGTCTCGCGTCAGGCGAGCGTTGATGCAAGTGCTATTTGGAGGACGACTATGCGCGTGCGATCGACAGCATCGCGGTACCCACGCTGATCGTCTGGGGCGACAAGGACACGTTCTGCCCGCGGCCACCCAGAAAGCCTCCGGCGGCGATCGCGGTCTCGCAGCTGATCATCTACCCGAGTGCCGGCACGCGCTGCACTGGGAAGAGCCCGCTCGCTTCGCTGCCGATCTGGTCGCCTTCACGGACCTTGCGTGGACATCAGCCAGCCCGGCGATCGTGGCACGAACGCCCGCCGCGCAGCATGCCGTCGCGCCGACAGCGCCTGGCACGCAGGCCCCGCGCCTTGCGAGAACAGCGGGGTGGGCACTCCGGCGCCTGTCCCGGCCGCGAGAGAGCCTAGCTCTTGTGTCCCTTCCAGTACCTGTTGTCGTCGAACGAGGGGCCCCAGATCATGCCCTGCACGTTCGCGCGCTCGGCGACCACCTCGATGTCCTGGAACATGGTGACGAATGGCCCGCGCTCGAGCACCGCGCGCTGCAGCTCACGGTACATCTCGGCCCGCTTGTCCTTGTCCCGCTCGAGCACTGCCGCCTCGGTCTGAGCGGTCAGATCCGGGATGTCCCAGGCGTTGCGCCAGGCGAGCTTGCCGGTCAGCTTGGCCTCGTCGCGATTGTCCGGATTGCTGGTAAAGGTCGAGGCGTTGGTGTTCGGGTCCTGATAGTCCGGGCCCCAGCGGCCGATATAGATGTCGTGGGTGCGGGCGCGGTACTTGGTCAGCGTCTGCTTGTTGTCGCCCGGCAGGATCTCGAGCTGGATGCCGGCCTGGCCCAGGTCGCCTGGATGATCTGCGCCATGTCGATGGTCGGCGAGGTGTTGGGGTGTCCATGGTGACCTTGAAGCCGTTCTCGAGCCCCGCCTGCTTGAGCAGCTCCTTGGCCTTCTCGACGTCGAGCTTATAGGGGTTCTCGTCGAGCGCGCCGAGGAATCCGGACGGCAGGAACGTCTGGTGCACGACCGCCGAGCCCTTGACGATGGTGTCGGCAATCTCCTGGTAGGGTATCAGATACTTGAGCGCCTTGATCACCTCGGGCTTGGACAGATACTGGTTCTTCTGGTTCAGCCCGAGATAGTAGATCGCGCCCTTGGGCACCTCCTTGACCACCACGTCGGGATTGCCCTTGAGCGCTGCCATCTGATCGGCCTCGAGGTTGCGCGCGATGTCGATGTCGCCCTTCTGCAGGAGCAGCATCTGGCTCGCGGGCTCGGGGATGTGCCGGGTGATCACCCGGTCGAAGCCGACCTCGCCCGCCCAGTAGTTCGGGTTCTTCTCGATGGTCAGGCTCTCGTTCGGCTTCCAGGACCGAGCTTGAACGGCCCCGAGCCGGCCGAGGCGGTCTTAGCCATTCATGGCCCATGTCGCCATCCTTCTCGTGCGCCATGACCAGCTTCTTGTCGACCACCGAGCCGACGGTCGCGGTGAGGCAGTAGAGGAAAAAGGTCGGCGCGTAGGGCTGGTCGACCTCGACCGTGAAGTGCTGGTCGTCGACCGTCTTGATCTTGTCGTCGACATTGTCGGCGGTGAAGCCGAACTGGGTGAGGATGAAGGACGGCGTCTGGTTGAGCTTGACCACCCGCTGCAGCGACCAGGCAGCGTCCTCGGCGGTCAGCGGATTGCCGGAGTGGAAGGTGATGCCGTCCCTGATCTTGAATGTGTAGGTCTTGCCGTCGTCCGAAATGGTCCAGCTCTCGGCGACGTTGCCGCGCAGGTCCTCGACGTTGTCGGGCGGATAGGTCACCAGGCGGTCGTAGACGTTGGCGGCGTACTCGGCGGCCGTGAACTCGAACACTTCGGCCGGATCGAGCGTGATCATGTCATCGATCTGATTGGCCATGACCAGCGTGTTCTTGGGCGTTGCGGCATGCAGCGCCGGCATGAAGAAGTAGAGACTGGCGGTGACGAACGCGCCGAACAGCAGGCGCTCCAAACGTCGCGACATCGAATAGCCTCCAGCTTGCTTTCGTTGGGTCGCACGGCCGGCCGCTCGGGCCGGATCTCCACAGATCGTTGGCTCGCAAGGTCGCCCGCACCCCCCGCCCCTGTCAAGGCGCGCAGCCGGTCCGCGCGCGGTCGATCTGGTCCTGGATCAAGGAGATCGAGGTGGGCAGCACCACTAGCGCCGCCACGCTGCGGCGGGTATAGCTGGTCGGGGAGCAAGGGGCCGCACGAGCGCCGCCGCGGGCGAAAAATGGACCTGGAGGCGCCCGGCGCCTGATCGACCCTCGCCTGGGGAGGCGGATGTCGGTGTCCGACGCGCTCGAGCGCACTGCCCGGCGGTCACGGTCGGTCCCTGACGGGGGGCCGCGGACCGGGCCGCCTACGGGGCAGCCTCGGTCAGGTTCGAGGCGGTAGCGAGGGGGCGCGTGACGCCATGCAGTTCCCCGATCTCGCCCGGTTCGACACCACGGCCAAGCTCCTGCTGCACAATGCCGGCCGCTACGGCGCCGACATCGCGATCCGGGAGAAGGAATACGGCATCTGGCATGTCTACAGCTGGGCCGACTTGCTCGATCGCGTGCGGGAGCTGACGCTCGGCCTCCTCGCGCTCGGTGTCGGCCGCGGCGACGTGATCGGCATCATCGGCCGCAACCGCCCGCACTGGCTCTGGGCCGAGCTGGCCGCGCACGGCGCGGGCGCCATGTCGCTCGGCATCTACGAGGACGCCTTGGGCAAGGAGGTCGGCTATCTGCTCGGCTACGCGGGCGCGCGCCTCGCCTTCGCCGAGGACGAGGAGCAGGCGGACAAGCTCCTGGAGATCGCCGATCAGCTGCCCGAGCTGAAGTGGATCGTCTACAACGACCCGCGCGGCATGCGCAAATACCGCGACCCCCGGCTGCTCAGCCGCGAGAGCTGGTCGAAAAGGGGCGAGCGGTCCCCGCCGGGCGCTTCGACGAGGCGGTGGCCGAAGGTCGGGGCGACGAGGTTGCGGTGCTCTGCACGACCTCGGGCACGACCGCGCATCCCAAGCTCGCGATGCTCCAGCATCGGCCGCTGCTGGAGCATGTGTGCGCCTATCTGCGCGCCGAACCGCGCACCCCGACCGATGAATATGTCTCGATCCTGCCGCTGCCCTGGATCGTCGAGCAGGTCTACGTCGCGATCATGCCGCTTCTGTCGCGCACCCGGCTCAATTTCCCGGAGGACGAAAGCACGGTGATCGAGGATCTGCGCGAGATCGGGCCGACCCATGTCCTGTTCGCGCCGCGGGTCTGGGAGCAGATCTCGGCCGAGGTCCACTCGCGCATGCTCGATGCCAACCGGCTGAGCCGGGCGGTCTTCGATCGCTGCGTCAGGCTCGGCCTGAAGGCGCTGGACGAGGGCCGGCGCTCCTGGATCGCGGACAAGCTGCTGTTCGACGTGCTGCGCGACCGCCTGGGCCTGAGCCGGGTCAAGTCGGCGGCGACCGGCGGCTCGGCGCTCGGGCCCGACACCTTCCGCTTCTTCCTCGCCATGGGTGTGCCCCTTCGGCAGCTCTACGGCCAGACCGAAGCCGCCGGAGCCTACACCATCCAGACCGGCAGCGATCTCGACTTCGACAGCTCGGGCCTGCCCTTCGAGGACACCGAGGTGGAAATTCACCGGCCCGACGGCACGGGTCTCGGTGAAATCCGGGTTCGCCACCCTGGCATGTTCAAGGGCTACTTCAAGCAGCCCGACGAGACCCGCAAGGCGATGACCGGGGACGGCTGGCTCGCGACCGGCGATGCCGGTTATCTCGACGAGCGGGGCCGCCTCGTGGTCGTCGACCGCGTCAAGGACATCGCGACGACCTCGAGCGGTGTGCGTTTCTCGCCCCAGTTCATCGAGAACAAGCTCAAGTTTTCGCCCTACATCGGCGAGTGCGTGGTGCTCGGCAACGGCCGCCCGGCGGTGACCGCGATCCTCTGCCTGCGCCACTCGATGGTCACGAAATGGGCCGAGGCGCAGGGCCTCGCCTTTACCAGCTACACCAACCTCGCGGCCCGGCCCGAGATCTACCAGCTGCTCGCAAGGGAGGTCGAGAAGGTCAACGCCTCGCTGCCGCCGGCCCAGCGGATCACCCGGTTCCTGCTCCTCTACAAGGAGCTGGATGCCGACGACGGTGAGCTCACCCGAACCCGCAAGGTGCGCCGTGGCGTGATCGACGAGCGCTACCGGGCCCTGATCGATGCCCTCTACTCGGACCAGCAGAAGATTGCGGTCGAGACCGAGGTGACCTTCGAAGACGGTCGTACCGGGACGATCAAAGCCGAGATGACGATCCACGACATGGCGACCGCGCCGGTGCCGGTGCAGGAGGCCGCGGAATAAGCCGGCGCCATGGCGACCGTCGCCGAGCCAGCGCCTCGCGCGCGCGTCGCGCGCCGCTTCAACCAGGTTCTGCTCCAGGTCGAGGGCATCACGCTTCGCTTCGGCGGGGTCGCCGCGCTCACCGACGTCACCTTCGACATCATGAAGGGTGAGATCCGCGCGATCATCGGGCCGAACGGCGCCGGCAAATCGTCGATGCTCAACGTGATCAACGGCTTCTATCAGGCCCAGGAGGGCAGGATCACCTACAAGGGCCGGGCCTGTCGCCACATGCGCCCGCACCAGGCCGCCCTCGAGGGCATCGGGCGGACCTTTCAGAACATCGCCCTGTTCCGGGGCATGACCACGCTCGACAATCTGATGAGTGGGCGGATCCTGAAGATGCGCTCGAACTTCCTCGAGCAGGCGGTCTATCTCGGCCGCGCCAGGCGGGAGGAGCTCGCGCACCGCGCGGCGATCGAGCAGATCATCGACTTCCTCGAGATCGAGGCGATCCGCAACACCCCGGTCGGTCGCCTGCCCTACGGCATGCAGAAGCGGGTCGAGCTCGGCCGGGCGCTGGCGATGGAGCCCGAGCTGCTCCTGCTCGACGAGCCGATGGCAGGCATGAATCTCGAGGAGAAGGAGGACATGTGCCGCTTCATCCTCGACGTCAACGAGGAGTTCGGCACCACGATCGCGCTGATCGAGCACGACATGAGCGTGGTCATGGACATCTCGGATCGGGTCGTGGTGCTCGACTACGGCAGAGTTCTGGCCGACGCGGCGCCGGACGAGGTCAGGAACGATCCTGCCGTGATCGACGCCTATCTCGGGGTCACTCATGACTGAGGCGCTGACCGGACCGAAGCCACGGATTGACGACCCGGAGGAGCTCGACCGGGCGGTCAAGCAGCTCGTCGAGACGGTCGACCCATGAGCATGCTGAGCGCGTTCTTCGTCGACCCCTTCGTCAGCATTGCTGAGGCGCCGCTGTTCTTCGTCGAGGTGTTGATCGGCGGGCTGATGGCCGGCGTGATGTATTCACTGGTGGCGCTCGGCTTCGTTCTGATTTTCAAGGCGTCGGGCGTGTTCAACTTCGCTCAGGGCGCCATGGTGCTGTTCGCAGCACTCTGCTTCGCCGGCCTGATCGACGACGTCGGTCTCAATCCCTGGCTCGCCTTCGCGCTCACCATAGGCATCATGATCGTGCTCGCCTTCGCGATCGAGCGGATCGTGCTCCGGCCGTTGGTCAACCAGGCCCCAATCATCCTGTTCATGGCGACCATCGGTATCACCTTCTTCATGGACGGCTTCGGCACGACCATTTGGGGCAGCGAGGTGCGCACCCTCGACCTCGGCATCCCGCAGGACCCGTGGATCGTCGGCGGCGTCTACATCAACAAGTTCGATCTGTTCGCCGCGGTCACCTGCGGCGCGCTGGTCGCCGTCCTGGCGCTGTTCTTCCAGTACACGGCTGTCGGGCGGGCGCTGCGCGCCGTGGCCGACGATCACCAGGCGGCGATGAGCATCGGTATCCCGCTCAAGGCGATCTGGACCATCGTCTGGTCGGTCGCCGGGATCGTCGCCCTCGTCGCCGGCATCATGTGGGGTACCAAGCTCGGCGTGCAGCCTTCGATCGCCCTGGTTGCCTTCAAAGCCCTGCCGGTCCTGATCCTCGGCGGCTTCACCTCGGTGCCGGGCGCGATCGTGGGCGGTCTGATCATCGGTGCCGGCGAAAAGATCGCCGAGGTGTTCTGGGGCGACGCCTTCGGCGGCGCGATCGAGGACTGGTTCGCGTACATGCTGGCCATGGTGTTCCTTCTATTCCGCCCGCAGGGCTTGTTCGGCGAGCGGATCATCGAGCGGGTCTAGAGCCAAGCTCTGAGGCAACAGATGCTGTACCGCGAGACCGGCCAGTTCAAGATCAGCTATGCCGCGGATCGGGCGATCCTGCCGATCCGTCAGGACCGGATCGGGCTCGCGCTCATTCTCCTCCTCGCCTTCGTGATCGTGCCGCTGCTCGCCGATCGCTACTGGCTCGATACCATCTTGCTGCCGTTCCTGATCTTCTCGATCGCGGCGCTCGGCCTCAACATCCTCACCGGCTATGCCGGTCAGCTTTCGCTCGGCACCGGCGGCTTCATGGCCTGCGGCGCGTTCTCGGCATACAAGCTGGCGACCGCCTTTCCGGACCTGCACATCGTCCTGGTATTCGCGCTCGCGGGGCTGATCACCGCGGGTGTCGGCATGCTGTTCGGCATCCCATCGCTGCGCATCAAGGGGTTCTATCTGGCGGTCGCGACGCTGGCCGCGCAGTTCTTCCTGGTCTGGCTGTTCAACAAGCTGCCCTGGTTCAGCAACTACAGCCCCTCGGGCGTGATCAGTGCGCCGCCGCGCGCGGTGTTCGGCGACGTCTTCGTGACCGGTGCCGAATCCAGTGTCGAGGCCAAGTATCTGTTCGCCCTGACGACGGTCGCCCTGCTCGCGCTGGCGGCCAAGAACATGACCCGCTGCCGGATTGGCCGCTCCTGGATGGCGATCCGCGACATGGACATCGCCGCCGAGATCATCGGCATCCGCCCGCTCTATGCCAAGCTCTCAGCCTTCGCCATCAGCTCATTCTACATCGGCATCGCGGGCGCCATGTGGGCCTTCATCTACACCAGCGCGGTCGAGGCGCTCGCCTTTCAGATCGACCGCTCGTTCCAGATCCTGTTCATGATCATCATCGGCGGTCTCGGCAGCATCCTCGGCTCCTTCCTCGGCGCCGCGTTCATCGTCCTCTTGCCGATTTTCCTCGACCAGGCGCCGGGCATGCTCGGCATCCACCTGTCGACCGACCTGGAGAGCCATCTCGCGTCCATGATCTTTGGCGGCCTGATCATCTTCTTCCTGATCGTCGAGCCGCACGGCCTGGCGCGCCTCTGGCAGATCGGCAAGGAGAAGCTGCGCCGTTGGCCGTTCCCCTATTGAGCTGAGGGGCACGCCAGTCCGCCGCAGCGCACCGGGGCGATCGTGCGATGGCGGGTGAGACGAAGCATCGGTTGGCCGGAAGCGATCGGACGTGTTAGTGTTCCTCTAATCGGACGGGCCGCGAGGCCTGCCTGTCCCAATGGGTACAACCACAACCGAGGGGGCAAACCATGGACGTGAGGAAATACCTGCTCGCGAGCCTCACCGCAGTGATCGCTCTGTCGGGCGCGCTGGTGGGCGAAGCGCTGGCCGCCGGCGAGCAGTTCATCCCGCTCTTGATCTACCGGACCGGGCCGTACGCGCCGGACGGTATCCCGATCGCCAATGGGATGAATGACTATTTCACGCTGATCAACCAGCGCGACGGCGGTGTCGGGGGCGTCAAGCTCACCTGGGAGGAGTGCGAGACGGCGTACAACAACGATCGCGGCGTCGAGTGCTACGAGCGCCTGAAGGATCATCCTCCGACCGGCGCTTCGATCGTCAATCCTTACAGCACCGGCATCACTTACGCCCTGATCGATCGCGCCACGGCCGACAAGATCCCGATCCTGTCGATGGGCTATGGCCGGACCGACTCCGCCGACGGCCGCGTCTTCCCTTACGTCTTCAACCTGCCGATGACCTACTGGAGCCAGGCGTCGGCGATGATCAAGTACATCGGTGAACAGGAAGGTGGCATGGATAGGCTGAAGGGCAAGAAGATTGCCCTGGTCTACCATGACAGCGCCTACGGCAAGGAGCCGATCGCGACCCTCGAGGCGCTCGCCGAGAAGTACGGCTACGAGCTGTCGTTGTTTCCGGTTGCCCATCCCGGCCTCGAGCAGAAGTCGACCTGGCTCAAGATCGGCCGCCAGCTGCATCCGGACTGGGTGCTGATGTGGGGCTGGGGGGTGATGAACTCAACGGCGATCAAGGAAGCCGCGGCGGTCGGCTATCCGATGGATCACTTCATCGGCGTCTGGTGGTCGGGCGCCGAGCCGGACGTCGAACCCGCGGGCGCGGCCGCCAAGGGCTACAAGAGCGCCTCGTTCAACGCGGTGGGCACCGGCTTTCCGGTGTTCGATGACATCTTCAAATACGTCCAAGACAAGGGACTTGGCGCCGGCGAGCGCGACAAGGTAGGCCAGGTGCTGTACAATCGCGGCATCCTCAATGCCATGATCGTGGTCGAGGCAATCCGCACCGCCCAGGGGATCTATGGCCAGAAGCCGCTGACCGGCGAGCAGATCCGCGACGGCCTGGAGCACCTCGACATCACCGAGGACCGCCTGGCTGAGCTTGGCATGAGCGGGTTCACGCCGCCGATCAAGGTCAGCTGCGCCGATCACGAAGGCGATCACGCCCTGCGCATCCAGCAGTGGGACGGAAAGAAGTGGTCCTTGGTCAGCGAGTGGATCAGGCCGATGAAAGACGTGGTCCGGCCGATGATCGAGGCCTCGGCGGCCGCCTACGCCAAGGAGCACGGCATTACGCCGCGCAGCTGCGCGAGTTGAGCGGCGGGGCAGCGCCGTCGTGATCGCGACCGCGCTTGCCGAGGCGGCCCAGCAGCCCGAGCCGCGCGCGGCCCGGGCGCTGCTCGCCGTCAACAACATCGAGGTCGTCTACGACCACGTCATCCTGGTGCTGAAGGGCGTCTCGCTCGACGTGCCCGAGGGCGCCGTCGTGGCGCTCCTCGGCGCCAACGGCGCCGGCAAGACCACGACGCTCAAGGCGATCTCCAATCTGCTCAGGGTCGAGCGCGGCGAGGTCACCAAAGGCACGATCGAGCTCGCGGGACAGAACGTCGCCGCGCTGTCGCCGACCGAGCTGGTCCGGCGCGGCGTCGTCCAGGTGATGGAAGGACGCCACTGCTTCGAGCACCTCACGGTCGAGGAGAACCTGCTCACCGGCGCCTATACCCGGACTGACGGCCAAGCCGAGGTCGTGCACGACCTCGAGCGCGTCTACACCTACTTCCCGCGGCTCAAGGAACGCCGTCGCGCTCAGGCCGGGTATACCTCGGGCGGCGAGCAGCAGATGACCGCGATCGGGCGTGCGCTCATGGCCCGCCCCCGGCTCATCCTGCTCGACGAGCCCTCGATGGGCCTGGCCCCACAACTGGTCGAAGAGATTTTCGATATTGTTGCCCGGCTCAATTCCGAGGCCGGGGTCACCTTTCTTCTGGCCGAACAGAACACCAACGTCGCGCTCCGATACGCCAGCTATGGCTACATCCTGGAGACCGGGCGCGTGGTGCTGGACGGCGACGCCGCGACGCTGCGCAACAACGAAGATGTCAAGGAGTTCTATCTCGGCCTAAGCTCCAGCGGGCGGCGGAGCTTCCGCGACATCAAGAGCTACAAGCGTCGCAAACGCTGGCTCTAGGAAACGCCAATGATGATCACGAGCAACCATCCCCAGGTCAGCCTCGCCCAACGCACCGGCTCGGCGCTCGCCGAGGCGCTGCGCCACGACAGCCGGAGCGAGCCGCTACGCGGTGACGGCCGGATTCGCCGCGTGAGCGACCTCCTGATCGGTAGCATCGCCGACCATCAGCTGCCGGATTCGCTCGACCGGACGCGCCTCAAGTCGCCGCACTCGGCTGCGGCTCTGGCGATCAACGCTTTTCTCCCCTGGCAGCGCGCCGCCGATCAGATGCCACTCGCCGGCTGGGTCGGGTTCGACGCGGTCCAGTTCGAGGTTCGCTGTCCGACCGGTCTCCGCGGCACGCCGCCGCTGCTCGATCTGCTGGCGCTGCGCGAGGGCGCGGCGGTGGCGGTCACGGTGCGTTGCATCGAATATCTCAGCCGGCGCAAATCGAACGTCGCCGCCTCCTACGACCGGCTGCTGGCGGCGACCCCGACCCTGGCAATCTGGCTTGGCATGCTGCAGCAGCTGCGGTCGACGCCCGGGATCTATCAACACGTCGACCTCGGTGGCCTGGTCAAGCACGCCCTCGCCCTCGGTCGGACCTTTCCCGATCGGTTGACGACTCTTCTGTATCTGTACTGGGAACCGCTTGACGCCGATCAGTTCGCCGAGTTTCGCCGGCATCGCTCCGAGCTGGCCATGGTCGCCGACGCCCTGCATAGCGCCGGCGTCCGCTTTGCGGCGCAAAGCTTCGGCTCGCTCTGGCGTGAGTGGGCCGAGCGCCGCTCGCCGCCGTGGCTGGCCGGCCACGTGGCGCGCCTGCACGCGCGCTACAGCGTATCCCTTGCGCCGGCAAGCGAAGCTTGAATGGAAATCCCACCGATCGCGTATTCAGGAGCCGACATAGTCGATCGTATTGGAGAGACGCCATGTCACAGACCAGCGGGGATCATTACGACCCGCTCGAGACCCGCGATCCCGCCCAGCGCGACGCGGCGATGCTCGCGGCGTTGCCCGGGTTTCTTCGCCATGCGCTCGACCATGCGCCCGGCCTGGTCGCCCACCTCGGCGCCCTCGACCCGAACGCAGTGACGAGCTTCGACGCTCTCGCCGCGCTGCCGCTCCTGCGCAAGAGCGACCTCGCCGAGCGGCAACGGAGCGACCCGCCCTTCGGCGGCCTCACCGCGACCCCGCTCGGGCATCTTGCCAAGATCTTCATGTCGCCGGGACCGATCTTTGATCCGGAGGGGGACCGGCCGGACTATTGGCGCTTCGCCCGCGCGCTTCATGCAGCCGGCTTCCGCCGGGGCGATCTGGTCCACAATACCTTCGCCTACCATCTGACGCCGGCCGGCTCGATCATCGAGAGCGGCGCGCGCGCGCTCGGCTGCCCGGTGATTCCGGCCGGCACCAGCCAGACCGAGCGCCAGCTCGAGGTGATCGGCCGGCTGCGCCCCAGGGCCTACGCCGGCACGCCGTCGTTTCTCAAGGTCCTGCTCGAGCGGGGCCGCGCCGAGGGCGTCGACGTCGGCTGCTTCGAGAAGGCCATGGTCTCGGGCGAAGCGGTTCCGAAGTCGTTGGCCGAGGAGCTTCAGCGCGAGTTCGCCATTGCCGCCTATCAATGTTACGGCATCGCCGATCTCGGCCTGATCGCGTATGAGACCCGGGCGCGCGACGGCCTGGTCGCTGATGAAGGCGTGCTGGTCGAAATCGTCCGCCCCGGGACTGGCGATCCGGTGCCGGACGGCGAGGTCGGCGAAGTGGTGGTGACCGCGTTCAATCTCGACTATCCGCTGGTCCGCTTCGCCACAGGTGACCTGTCGGCGCTCCTGCCGGGCCCGAGCCCCTGCGGGCGGACCAATCGCCGGCTGCGCGGGTGGCTCGGCCGCGCGGATCAGAGCACCAAGATCAAGGGCATGTTCGTCCATCCGAGCCAGGTCGCCGAGATCGTCGGGCGGCATCCGGAAGTGGGCCGCGCGCAGTTGGTCGTGGAGCGCGTGGACTGCCTCGATCGCATGACTTTGCAGTGCGAGGTCGCCGGCCCCTCCGCTGGCCTTGAGACCACGCTCGAAGCGACCCTGCGCGCGGTCACCGGGCTGCGCGGCGAGGTGCGGCTGCTCACTGGCGGCGCGCTCGCCAACGACGGCAAGGTGATCGACGATCGCCGAGGGCCGGGCTGAGCGGCGCGCCCTGTTCGTCGCCGAGGATCTCGCCTGCGCGCGCGGTGGCCGGCTCGTGTTCGCCGGCCTGTCGTTCGCACTAGAGCGCGGCGACGTTCTGGTTCTGCGCGGTCCGAACGGCAGCGGCAAGTCGAGCCTGCTGCGCCTGCTGGCCGGATTTCTGGAGCCGGCAGCCGGCCGCCTCGCCTGGGCGAGCGCACCGATCGACGAGGATCTCCCGGCCCATCGGGCACGGTTGCACTACGTCGGTCACAGCGACGCCGTGAAGGGCCTGCTCAGCGTGCGCGAGAATCTGACCTTCGCCACCGCGCTTGCGGGCGCGTCGGCGAGCGGGGTCGACGGCGGGCTCGAGGGGTTCGACCTGCTGGCTCTGGCCGACGTTCCTGTCCGCTATCTTTCGGCCGGACAGAAGCGCCGCCTCGCCCTGGCCCGGCTCCTGGCCGTCGAGCGCCCGCTCTGGCTGCTCGACGAGCCGGGCGTCGGGCTGGACGTCGCCAGTCGCGGGCGGCTCGAACAGGCCCTGGCCGGACATCGCGAGCGGGGCGGCATCGCCGCGCTGGCAACCCATGGCGATGTCGCGGTCGAGGACGCGCTGCTCCTGGACCTCGGGTCGTGATCGCGGCGTTTGGCGCCATCGTCCGGCGCGACCTGCGGCTCGGTTTCAGGCGGAGCGGCGACAGCCTGCAGCCGCTCCTGTTCTTCGTGATCGCGCTCGCCTTGTTTCCGCTCGGCGTCGGTCCCGCGCCGGCGATTCTGGAGCGGATCGGGGTCGGCGTGGTCTGGGTGCTCGCCCTGCTCGCGGTCATGCTGAGCCTGGATCGGCTCTATCAGGGGGACGGCGAGGACGGCTCGCTCGAGCTTCTGGCGCTCGGCGCCCTGCCGCTCGAGCTGGTGACGCTCGCCAAATGCGTGGCGCACTGGCTGACCAGCGGCCTCGTCCTGGTGATCGCCTCGCCGCTTCTTGCGCTCCTGATGCAGCTGCCTGCAGAGGCGCTCGGCGTCCTTGCCCTGTCACTGATGCTCGGCACCCCGACCCTGACACTCGATCGGCAGCATCGGCGCCGCGCTCCTGATCGGGGCCCGCCGCGGCAGCGTGCTGCTCGCCCTCCTGGTCCTGCCGCTCTACATCCCGGTCCTGATCTTCGGGGTCAGCGCGGTCGAGGGCGAGGTCATGGGTCTCGGCGGGCGACCGCAGCTCCTGATTCTCGGCGCCATGCTGCTCGCCGCCCTCGCTCTCGCCCCGATCGCCAGCGCGGCTGCCCTTCGCCTCGCCCTGGAATAGGGCTCGCAGCTGAAGCCAAGCGCCGGCTTGGCCCGGCGCCGGGCGATCGGTAGAGTGAGGGCTACCTTGGAAGGGTGGACATGAAGATCAGCGTGGTGGGCGCGGGCGCGATGGGCGGCAGCTACGGCGGGCTCCTGGCCGTGGCCGGGCACGAGGTCAGCCTGATCGACGCGTGGCAGGCGCACGTCGATGCGGTCAATCGGGACGGGCTGCGGGTCGAGGGCGTGCTCGGCGACCACCGGGTGCGGCTTCCGGCCTCGAGCACGGCCAGCACGGAAGCTTCGGCCGACGTCGTGATCGTCTTCGTCGACGCCAACAACACCGAGAACGCGGCGGCGACCGCGCGCCGGCTGCTGGGCCCCGCGGGCTTCGCGATCACCTTCCAGAACGGCATCGGCAACGTCGAGAAGCTCCAGGCCGCGCTCGGCCGGGAGCGGGTGCTCGGCGGCTCCAGCATGTGCAGCGCCGCGACGCCGCGGCCCGGGCCACGTCTGCCTCACTCATCTGGGCACGACCTCGGTCGGCGAGACCGACGGCAGCGAGAGCCCGCGGGCCCTGCAGCTGCTCGAGGCGCTCCGCGGCGCCGGCTTCGAGGCCGAGATCGAGCCGAACATCATGGGCCTGATCTGGCAGAAGTTCGTGGTCAACTGCGGCGTCAACGCGATTGCCGCGACCACGGGCCTGCGCGGCGGCGAGATCGTCCGCCTGCCCGAGCTCGACGCCTTTCAGGACCGCGTGCTCGAGGAGGTGATGGCGGTCACTCGCGCCAAGGGCATCCGCCTGCCCAACCCCGACATCGTCGCCAAGATCAAGGCGCAGTGCCACAAGAAGTTCAACAAGCCCTCGATGCTCCAGCACGTCGAGGCCGGCCGCCGGACCGAGATCGAGGCACTGAACGGCGCGCTGATCCGCGAGGCCAGGGCGCGCGGCATTCCGGTGCCGAACAACGAGGCGCTGGTCGCGCTCCTCAAGGGCCGCGAGCTGCACCAGCAGCGCATCGTCCACGAGCCGGATCTCGACTACGACGCCTGGGAGGCGCGCATCGCGCGTGGCGAGGAAGCCTGAGCGTGCCGAGGACTGCGTCAGGAGCCGGGGGTGGCGCGCGCGAGGCGCGGGCGATGACGAAGGCGCGCCCGAATCGCGGCGCGCAGCGCGCCGGTATGACGCTCGAAGGCTAGATAGAACAGCCAGGCAACCCCGAGCGCGACCAGGCCCTCGAACAGCATGATCGCGAGCGATTGCGCGTTCACCGCCCGGATTGGCAGCGCGACCCCGAAGTACCGGTCGAGCAGGGTGCAGAGGAGATAGATCACCGGGGCGTGGGTGAGGTAGAGCGAATAGGAGAAGCCGGCGAGCCGGCGCCCGCTGCGGACCAGGCCAGGCGTCAGCGACCAGGCGGGAAGGCCCCGGGACTTGAGCGCGAGGAGCAGGGCCAGCAGGGCGAGCGCGACCAGATAGTCCTTGAGCAGGAAGTACGACCCTTCGCCGGTCTTGGCCACGAGCAGGGCAAGCACGAGCAGGGCGGCGGCGAGCGCCGGCGGCAGGCGCCAGCGCCAGCCGGTCGCGATCAGCGCCCCCGCGAGCCAGATCGGCAGGTCGGCGAGCGTGTTCTTTTCATTCCAGGGATCGAACAGCAGCAGGGCGCCGACCGCGACCGCCACCAAGGTCAGCATGGCGCCCCGGAGCCAGAGCGCGGGGGCGGTGAAGATCAGCAGACTTGCCGGCAGCAGCAGGTAATACCAGACCTCGTTGTGAATGCTCCAGTAAGGGCTGTTGCTGCACAGGATCGGGAAAAATGCCTTGTGCAGGAACAACATGTTGGCGATCAGATCGAAGGCGCCCGGCGCGCAATGCTCCTCCAGGGGGCTGTAGAAATCGCCGAACGCACGCCGCGCGACGTCGGCGACCAGGACGGAGAACAGCAGTGCCGGGATCGCGACGATCCAGATCCGGGTGAGGCGGTCGAGCAGATAATCAGCGTACTCGCCGAGACTGAAGGGGGGCCGGCCGACGAACTTGCCGGCGATCAGAACGCCGCTCAGCACGAAGAAGCTGATCACCGCCTCGTGACCGAGCCCGGTCACAAAGAAGAACCCCCGGGCCAGGACACCGTCGGCGCCGGCAACATCGCCGTAAGGTCCGATGACGTACAGGCGCAGATGGAAGAGCAGGACCAGGAACGCGGCCAGCCAGCGGATATGGTCGAGGGCCGTCCCGAGCTCCGGACTGAGCCACGACCGAGTGCCTTGGTGAGGGCGCTCCGACGCGGGTCCCGCTCGTGAGCGCTGGAGCGGCATGGGCAAGACTATGGGCCGGTCAGCGCGCTTTTCAATGTCGGCCCGCTCGCGCAAATCGCCACGCCCGGAGACGAAGGGTCCATCCGGCTACGACGGCATTCGAGCCCAGGTGTCGCCGGCGTTAGTGATAGCCGATATCGGCGCGCACCTTGCCGCGGAACACCCAGTACGACCAGCCCGTGTACATCAGAATGACCGGCAGCAGAAACAGCAGGCCGACCAGCAGGAAGGCCTGGGTGCTCGGCGAGGACGCCGCCTCCCAGAGCGTGAAGCGATAGGGCACGATCATCGGCCACAGGCTGATGGCGATGCCGACATAGGACAGCACGAACAGCCCGATCGCGCCGACGAACGGCGCGGCGTCGGCACCGGAGTTGAGCGAGCGCCACTCCCACACTGCGAGCAACGCGGTGACGATCGGCACCGGCGAGAGGAAGGCGATGTTCGGCCAGGAGAACCAGCGCGCGGCGATGCTCGGGTCCAGAAACGGCGTCCAGATGCTGACCACGCCGATCGCGACGAGCACGCCGAGCAAGCACCGGCGTCCCTGCTCGCGCGCCCAGTCCTGGAGCTCGCCCTCGGTCTTCAGGATCAGCCAGCCCGCGCCGAGCAGCCCGTAGCCGAACACCAGCGCGACCCCGGTCACGATCGAGAACGGCGTGAAGAAGTCGAACGAGCTGCCGCTGAAATCGCGCCCTTGGATCTCGAAGCCCTGGATGAACGCGCCCAGCACCATGCCCTGGGCGAAGGTCGCGATTGCCGAGCCGTAGCAGAAGGCATGATCCCAGAAGGTCATGTGCGGCGCGTCCTTGAAGCGGAACTCGAACGCGACGCCGCGGAAGATCAGCGCCGAGCAGCATCACCAGGATCGGGAAATAGAGCGCCGGGATGATGATCGCGAAGGCCAGCGGAAACGCCGCCAGCAGGCCGACCCCGCCGAGGATCAGCCAGGTCTCGTTGCCGTCCCAGATCGGCGCGATCGAGTTCATGATCAGGTTGCGCGAGGGCGTGTCCGGCGCGAAGCCATAGAGAATGCCGACGCCGAGATCGAACCCGTCCAGCAGCACGTAGAGAAACACGCCGAGCCCGAGGATCACCGTCCAGATGCGGACGAAGTCGAATACCGGCTGGGTCATGGCTCGCCTCCTCGGAATGCGGCAGGGCCTCGACCGGCCCCGCCGGCCGGCCGCTCTCGATCGGCGCCGGGGCACCGTCCAGGGGGCCGGCGCGCACGATTCGCGCCATGAGCAGAGATGCCGGTCGGATACATGACCAGGTAGACGACCATGTACACCAGCAAGCGACAGCAGGACGTCGCTGCCGGTCAGCGACGGCGAGACCGAATCCGCCGTGCGCATCAGGCCGTAGACGGTCCAGGGCTGGCGGCCGACCTCGGTCGTCGTCCAGCCGGCGAGCACGGCAATGAAGCCAAGCGGCGCCGACGAACTCGCAGACGCGAAGGAACCAGGGCGTGTCGTAGAGCCGCCCGCGCGCCCGCAGCACCCAGCTCGCGCGACCAGCGGCAGCATGAGGAGGCCGATGCCGACCATGATGCGGAAGGCGAAGAACGCGATCGCCACCGGCGGCCGCTCGTCGGCCGGGCACTCCTTCAGCCCGCGCACCGTGCCATCCCAGCTGTGGGTCAGGATCAGGCTGCCCAGACGCGGCACCTCGACGACGGCGCGGTTGGTCTCGTTCGCCTGGTCGGGCAGGGCGAACAGGATCAGCGGCAAGCCGGCCGCGGTCTCCCAGTGCGCCTCGATCGCGGCGAGCTTGGCCGGCTGGTATTCGAGCGTGTTGAGCCCGTGCAGGTCGCCGAGGAACAACTGCAGCGGCACGAGGAAGGTCAGCAGCCAGAGCGTCATCGAGAGCATGACCCGGCCCTCGTCCACGAAGCGCCCGCGCCGGATGATGTAGGCGGCCACGCCCAGCACCACGAAGCCGGTGGTCACGTAGAAGGCGACGACCGTGTGCGCCAGGCGATAGGGGAAGGAGGGCTTGAAAATGATCGCCAGCCAGTCTTTCGGGAAGAACCGGCCGTCGACCATCTCGTAACCCGGCCGGCGTCTGCATCCAGCTGTTGGTGGCCAGAATCCAGAACGACGAGAACAAGCGTGCCGAACGCGACCATCAGCGCGGCAACGAAATGCGCCCAGCGCGGCACCAGCTTGCGGCCGAACAGAAGCACGCCGAGGAAGGCCGATTCGAGGAAGAACGCGGTCAGCCCCTCATAGCCCAGCAGCGGCGAGAGGACGTTGGCCGTGGCATCGGAGAAACGGCTCCAGTTGGTGCCGAACTGGAAGGGCATGACGATGCCCGAGACGACGCCCATGCCGAACGAGATCGCGAAGATCTTGATCCAGAAATTCGAGATCCGTCGTAGTGACATCACCGGTCTTGAGGCGCAGGCCTTCGAGCACGGCGATGTAGGAGGCGAGCCCGACGGTGAACGCCGGCAACAGGATGTGCCAGGCGACCACCCAGGCGAACTGCAGTCGCGACAGCAAGACCGGATCGAGATCCACTCGGTTTCCCCCTTGTCATTCAACGCCGGCTGCGCACCCGCCGCCTATTGCATGAACCAGCCGTGGCTCACCACGAGCGACTGCCCGGTCAGAGCATTCGAGTCGAAGGCCGCGAAGAACAGCGCCAGCTCGGCAACGTCGGCCGTGGTCGTGAACTCGCCGTCGACCGTGTCCTTGAGCATGACCTTCCTGATCACTTCCTCTTCGGAGATGCCGAGCTCCTTGCGCCTGCTCGGGGATCTGCTTGTCGACCAGAGGCGTGCGCACGAAGCCCGGACAGATCACGTTGGCGCGTACGCCGTGCGCGGCGCCCTCCTTGGCCACGACCTTGGCGAGCCCGATCAGGCCGTGCTTGGCGGTCACGTAAGGTGCCTTGAGCACCGAGGCCTCCTTGGAGTGGACCGAGCCCATGTAGATGATGCTGCCGCCGCGGCCCTGGCGGTACATTTGGCGGAGGGCTGCGCGGGTGGTGAGGAACGCGCCATCGAGGTGGATCGCGAGCAGCTGCTTCCACTTGGCGAACTCGAACTGATCGAGCGGCTGGACGACCTGGATGCCGGCATTGCTGACCAGGATATCGACGCCGCCGAGGCCCTCGACAATTCTGGGCGAACCCGGCATCGACCTGGCCCTCGTCGGTGACGTCCATGGCGACGCCGAGAGCCTTGCCGCCTCCGATCTCCCGGGCCACCGCATTCGCGCCCGCCCGGTCGAGGTCCGCGATCGCGACCTTGGCGCCTTCGCGGGCGAAGGTGAGCGCGATCTCTCGCCCGATCCCGCTCGCGGCCCCGGTGACGATGGCAACCTTGTCCTTCAGGCGCATGGCTCGCTGGTCCCTCGATCAGGCAAGATCCGTGCCCGACGGCCGACTGGGGCCCGGTACGTGCCGTCAGGCACGCCGAGCGCTATTCGGCCGCGACCGCTGGGCTGTGCTCCTGGATCAGGCGCCAGACCTTCTGCGGCGTCGCCGGCATGTCGATGCTGCGCACGCCGAGGTCGGCGAGAGCGTCGATGATCGCGTTGATCACCGCCGCGGGCGAGGCGACCGAGCCAGCCTCGCCGCAGCCCTTGACTCCCATCGGGTTGTTCCGGCAGGGCACCTCGATGGTCGAGACGTCCATGGCCGGCACACCGTCCGCCCGCGGCATGCAGTAGTCCATGAACGAGCCCGAGAGCAGCTGGCCGCCGTCGTCATAGACCGCCTGCTCGTAAAGCGCCTGACCGATGCCCTGGACCACGCCGCCGTGGACCTGCCCGGCGACCAGCATCGGGTTCAGCACGACGCCGAAATCGTCGACCGCGGTGTAGCGGACGATCCGGGTGACGCCGGTGTCGGGATCGATCTCGACCTCGGCGACGTGGCAGCCGTTCGGGAACGTCCAGGCGTCGATGGTGGCGGTCGCCTCGGCGTCCAGACCGGTCGGCTCGGCGCCCAAGGTGGCCGCCATGCCGCGCGCCTTCTCGGCGAGGTCCATGATGGCGATCCGCCGGTCGGTACCGATCACCTGGAAAGTACCGCTCGCCCGCTCGAAACTGATGTCGGCTTCCGCGGTCTCGAACTCCAGGGCGGCGAACTGCTTGCCGCGGTCGATCACCACCTCGGCGACCGTGCGAATCGCCATGCCCTCGGCGGTCAGCGAGCGCGAGCCGCCGGTGCCGCCGCCCTTCTTCAGCCGGTTGGTATCGCCTTGGACGATCCGGATCTGCTCGAACGGAATGCCGAGACGGTCGTTGACGACCTGGGCGTAGGCGGTCTCATGGCCCTGGCCATTCGACTGGGTGCCGACCATGACGCTGACCGTGCCGTCGGCCTCGAAGGTAATCGAGGCGGCCTCCTCGGGATCGCCCATGGTCGATTCGATGTAGTAGGACATGCCGATGCCGCGCCGCCGGCCGCGGCGCGCCGCCTCAGCCTTGCGCGCGCCGAAGCCCTGCCAGTCGGCCTGTTGCATCGCCGCGTCCATGACCTTGGCGAACTCGCCGGAGTTGTAGATTTCGCCGGCTGCGGTCTTGAACGGCATGGCTGCGGCGGTGATGAAGTTCAGGCGGCGGAACTCGGTCGGATCGAGGCCGGCGTCGCGCGCGGCGGCGTTGATCAGGCGCTCCATAAGATAGATGGACTCGGGCCGACCGGCGCCGCGGTAAGCATCGACCGGGGTCGTGTTGGTGAGCACGCCCTTGACCCGATAGACCAGGTTCTTGACGTCGTAGACGCCGGGCAGAACCTTGAGGGCAGCGCCGGTCGGGATGAATGGGGCGAACAGGTTGGTGTAGGCGCCGAGATTGGCGGTCGTCTCGACCCGCATGCCGAGGATCTTGTGATCGGCGTCGAGAGCGAGCTCCGCCTCGGTGACGTGATCGCGCCCCATCACATCCGAGAGGAACGTCTCGCTGCGCTCGCCGGTCCACTTCACCGGCCGGCCGAGCTTGCGGGCCGCCCAAGCGGTCATGGCGTACTCGGGATAGATGAAGAACTTGGTGCCGAAGCCGCCGCCGACGTCCGGGGTGAGCACGCGGACCTTGTCCGGATCCATCTTGAGAATTGCGCCGGCGAGGACGTCCTTAACCACCCAGGCGCTCTGATTGCAGCAGCGGAAGGTGAGCTGGCCGCTCGCTTCGTCGTATTCGGCGACCGCGGCGCGCGGCTCCATCGGGTTGGAAATCAGCCGGTTGTTGACGATCCGCACCTTGGTCACGTGGGCGGCCTTGGCGAACGCGGAGTCGACCGCCGAGTGGTCGCCGTGCTCCCAGTCGAAGGCGAGATTGTTCGGAATGTCGTCGTGGACCGAGGGCTGGCCCGGCTGGTCGGCCTTTGCGGTCTCGGTGACCGCACCGAGCGATTCGTACTCGACCGCGACCAGCTCAGCGGCATCCTTGGCCTCTGTCCTGGTCTCGGCGACGACGAAGGCGACCGGATCGCCGACATGACGGACGCGATCGGTGCAGAGCACGGTTCGCTGCGCATGCTTACCCTTCGAGCCGTCGCGGTTTTGCATCGGGATCAGGCAGGGCAAGAGATTGCCGGCGGCCGCAGCCAGCTCGTCCCCGGTGATCACCGCGAGCACGCCCGGCGCCGAGCGGGCGGCCTCGACATCGAGCGCTCTGATCCGGGCGTGTGCTTCGGGCGAGCGCACGACGCAGCCATAGACCTGCCCGTCGAGGTCGATATCGTCGGTGTAGCGACCCTTGCCGGTGATGAACCGCTGATCCTCGACCCGCCGCACCGGTTGGCCGACCCCGAACTTCATCATGGCGCACTCCCCCACGTGCTGATCAGGCTTAGGCGACAACATAGCCCAACCGGCACGCTCTACCAGCCCCGGCTTGGTCGGCCCCGCCAGACATGAAGGTACACCAGGCAAGCGTTGCAAGAGCGGTTGAATTCGCACTTGACACCGCCTCCGATCAGTGCCCTGTTTTGCCGCGTAACTTGCCGGAGTTGGGCCAACAAACGAGCTAGGCGCCATGAGTGACTATAGACGAGCTCTCGTCTCGATCGGTATGCCAGTATTCAACGGAAGCAACTACATAGAGGTTGCTATAGAATCGATCCTTGGCCAGACACTGACCGATTTCGAGCTGATCATCAGCGACAACGCCTCGACCGACGACACCGAGGAAATCTGCCGACGCTATGCGGCGCAAGATGCGCGCATCCGCTATCACCGCAACGTCAGCAACATCGGCGCCAGCGCCAACTTCAACCGGTGCTTCGAGCTGGCATCGGGCAAATACTTCAAGTGGGCGGCCCATGACGACGTTCTGGCGCCGACCTACCTGGAACGTTGCGTGGCAGCGCTGGAGAGCAACCCCGACGCCGTGCTCTGCCAGTCGCTGGTGCGGCTGATCGACGCTGAGGGCAACAGCGTCGGGATCTACGACAGCGAACTGAGAGGCGCCGATTCCGCCTCGACCTCACAGCGGTTCGCGGCGCTCGTGATCTCGACCCACTGGTGTACCGAGACCTTCGGCCTGATCCGCGCCGACGCGCTCGCCAAGACTTGACTGATCGGGCACTACTTTGCCTCGGATCGGGCGCTCTGCGCCGAACTCGCGCTACTCGGCCGCTGTCTCCCGGTCCCCGAACCGCTGTTCATGAACCGCGACCATCCGGACCGCTGCGTGCGGGCCGCCTATCCGGACCGTCGCTCGGTGCGCTACTGGTATCTGCCCGGCGCCGCGAGGCCGAGCCTCGCGGATCTGTGCCCGATGTGGTCGCTGTACGCCGAGTACTGGCGCATGGTCCGACGACACGTTCCCGAGCGGCGGGAGCGAATCCGTTGCTATGGCCACCTGCTGCGCTGGTTGGTGGTGTACTGGAACGCTCTGCGCCTGCTGCTCGAGCCGGTCAGCGCCCTCGATCCGAGGATACTGGCGCTCGCCGCCGGCATCAAGCACCGCCTGTTCGGTGCGGCCCGCGTCGCGCTGGTAAGCGATTCCGGTCAACGACTACGCCATCGCTGAGACGGTCGACCCACCCAGGATCAGGGGGTCGGCCGAGAGGTCCGTCACCGGGCAACAACAATGCCGATCAAGGCCAACCGGTCCCCAGGACCAGCGAGGGTATCTGCGCTCGACGCGCCGCGTCGGGCGCAGCTTAGCGATAATGATCCGACAACGAATCGCTGCGCCCGCTGACCACGTGCTGGTCCAGGGCGGATGGTACACGAGCTCGGCGCAGCAGAGGCAGGCATACCGGAGCAAGCGCCCGTGTCCAGTCATATGGAGAGCGAGCTGATCACCGAACCGCCTGGCGACTCTGGTCAGCCGCCTACGCCGCCGTGGCAGCGGCAGGCGTTGAAGGCGACCCTGGTGTCCAAACCCCGGTTGTACGACCGCGCGCCCGCCTACATCGAGGACGTGCTGCGCTCTGGCTGGTGGGGCTACGGGCCGGTCGCCCAGCACCTGCAGGCGACGGTCGAAGGATTGTACGAAGACCGGCGCAGCGTGCTCGCGACCTCGAGCTGCACCGCAGCGATGCACCTGGCGCTGCGCGCCGCCGGGGTCGGCCGGGGCGACGAGGTCATCGTACCCGCGATGACCTACGTCTCGACCGCCGTCGTTGCCGTCTACTGCGGCGCCGAACCCGTGTTCGCCGACGTCGACCCGGCAACGCTCACTCTGACCGCCGAGACGGTCGAGCGCGCTCTCTCCGAGCGCACGCGGGCGATCATCCCGATGCACTATGCCGGGCCGCCGGCGGATTTCGAGCCGATCCGCGAGCTGGTCGCGGGGCGCAACATCGTCGTGATCGAAGACGCGGCGCACGGCTTCGGCTCGATCCGCGACGGACAGCGGGTGGGTGCCGACGCCGAATTCGCTGCCTTCAGCTTCGCGCCGACCAAGCAGATCGCGACCAGCAGCGGCGGTCTCCTGCTGTTCCGTGACCGCGAGCGCCGCACCGAGCTCAATCAGCTGGCATTCCTCGGTCTTGCCGCGGACACCTATGATCGGACCGCGGCTGAGGGCGTCAGCCCAACCCAGCACGTCGCGCGGATCGGCCACAAGTACAAGATGGACGATCTCGCCGCCGCCCTCGCGCTCGCCAGCATCGAGCAGCTGGCGGAAATCGTCGAGCACCGGGCGGCGCTGGTCCAGCGTTACTACGAGCGGCTCGAGGATCTGCCCGAGGTCCAGCTCCTGCCGCGCCGGACCAATGCCTCGATCTCCTGGTACATCCTGCCGATTCGTGTCCCCGAGATGAAGCGCGACCGACTGCGCGCGCAGCTCGCCGAGCACGGTGTCGAATTCGAGCGTGCACTATCCGAATCTCTCGGAGCAGCCGGCGTTCAAAGGCTGCCGCGGCGAGGTTCCGGTTACCGCCCGCGAGAGCCGCCGCCTGGTCACTCTGCCGCTGCACGGCAGCCTCATGCTTGCCGAGGTCGATCGGATCTGCGACGCGATCCGCAGCTGCCTCGCCTGATCCAGCAGGAGCTGTCCCGCTCCAGCCACCGCGACCACCGCGATCGCGGTGGCGGCTCTGCTCCTGGCAGGTGACGCGCCTCGGCCCCACATCTAGACATGACGGAGCGCCCACCCGGCGCGGTCGCCCCGAGGCGCCCGCGCGCCAGTCTTCTGTATGTTTCCGATCCACGACGACAACCCGACCTCCCGCAAGCCGTACGTGACGATCGGACTGATCGTCGCCTGCGCGCTGGTCTACTTCTGGCAACTGTCGCTCGGGCCACATCAGGACCAGGCCGCCGTCTACAGCTTCGGGTTCATCCCCGCAGTGTTCTTCGATCAGGTGCAGCTGCCGCCCGAGCTCAGGATCGTCCCGCCGGCCGTCACCCTGATCACGGCGATGTTCATGCACGGCGGCTTGATGCACATCGCCGGCAACATGCTCTATCTCTGGGTCTTCGGGAACAACATCGAGGACGTCTGTGGCCACATCCGCTTCCTGATCTTCTATCTGCTGTGTGGCCTCGTTGCGGCGTTCGCGCAGGCGCTGCCGGACCCGGCCTCGCAAATTCCGATGATCGGCGCGAGCGGCGCGATTTCGGGAGTCCTAGGCGCCTATCTCGTGCTCTTCCCGCGCGCGCGGGTCCATGTCCTGATCCCGTTCTTCTTTTTCTTCGTCTATCGGGTGCCCGCGGGCTATCTGCTCGGTTTCTGGTTCCTGCTCCAACTGATCAGTGGGGCGAGGGTCGACCCGAGCCAGGGCGGGGTTGCTTTCTGGGCGCACGTTGGCGGCTTCGTCACCGGCATGGCGCTGATCTGGCTGTTCCGTGACAAGAGTGCCGTCGGCCGCGTGCGCCGCGCCGGCCGCTCGCGCATTCCGCCAACCGCGCGGCGTCGACCCGGCCCGTGGGGCTGAGCGCCCCTCAGGCCGAGGTCACCGATGCCCTGCTGCGGGCCGGGTCGGTGCGCCGAGCGGCGATCGCCCGCCGGTAGATCGCGAGCAGCCGCTCGAGGTTGACCGGGGCCGTGTATCTGGCCTCGAACTCGGCGCGAGCAGCCTCGCGGAGCCGGGCCTGCTCGGCCGGATGATCGAGCAGCCATACGACCTTGGTGACCAGATCGTCCACGTCGCCCGGCCGGAAGTGCAAGCCCGTGCGCTGGTCGATCACAACCTCGGCCATCGCACCGATCGCCGAGGCGACGATCGGTGTCCCGCGCGCGTAACACTCGCTGATCACGCGCGGCAGACCCTCGTACCAGGTCGAGGGCAGGACGAAGAAGCGCGCCCGGCCGAGCAGCTCGTAGAATTCACCGAGCGGGCGGCGACCGAGATAGTCGATCGCCGGCATGCGCGCCGCGGCCTGCTCGACCGTCGCCGTCATCGGCCCGTCGCCGAGAATCTTGAGCGGGATCCGGGCACCCAGGCGTTCCCACGCGGCGAGCACAAGGGGCACGCCCTTCTCGGCATTGAGCCGGCCGGCAAACAGGGCGAAGTCGCCGCTGCCGTCGCCCGGGCCCAGGTCCGGGGTGACGAAGTTCGGCTTGATCACGATGCTGTCGGCGGGCAGGCCGCCCGCGATCATCTTCTGACGCATGAACTCGTTGAGCGCGATGTAGACGTCGACCTGGCGACGCCAGGTCTGCAGCAAACGATGCGCGACAAGCATGCCCGCGACCACCGCGCTGCCGGCCCGACTGTCCCGATAGCAGGCATGCAGCACGCCCGGCCAGGGCACCGCCTTGCCGAGACAGTCCTCGCAGATCCGGCCATCGCGATAGAAGATCGCGCTGGGGCACGCCAAGCGGTAGTTGTGCAGCGTCTGGACCACCGCGCAGCCTTCGGCCTGCGCCGCGTAGTAGGCTGCGGGCGAGATCAGCGGGAAGAAGTTGTGCACGTGGACGACGTCATAGCGCCCGGCGCGCAGGCGCGCCCGGATCGCCCGATAGGTGGCCTGCGACCACACCGTGTCACGCGCCGCGCGAAGGTTGCCAACCTCGTCGACCCGCCGGTTGTCGTCTTCGTAGGTGTCGACCTCGATGCCCGCTTCGCGCAGGAGCTGGTGCTCGGACTCGTAGGATTCCTCTTCACCGCCACGGATGTGGTAGCGGCAGTGGACCATCAATACGCGCATCGGAGCCTCGTCAGGTTCGGTGGCGGGCACGGCATCGCCCGGGTCGAGGCGAATTTCGATCGAACTCCGGCGGGAGCGAGAGGGCTCGCCGCTCTACGGTGGGAGGTCACTCGCCGATGTCACGCGCGGCGCGGCGCTTCTGGGCGGCCAACGCCATCAGCCGGCGATCGCGCCAGACGCTGCGCGCGCCCAGGCGTCCCGCGGGCAAGGCGGCGCGCCGCTCCGCCTCCACTTTGGCGATCAGCGTCGGATCGGTCCAGTCGAGCGGCGTCTGGCCGCGCTCGATCGCCTGGTAGAGCGCCCCATAGCGACGAAGGTAGTCGGCGATCCCGCCCGGGGCATTGAGATCGATCGTCTCGAACGGTCCCATGAACGACCAGCGCAGCCCGATTCCATCCTTGATCGCGATGTCGATGTCCTCGGCCGAGGCGACGCCGTCAACGAGCATGCGCAGCGCCGCCCCGATCAGCGCGCCCTGCATCTGGTTGGCGACAAAACCCTGGACCTCGTGTCTGAGCCGGATCGGCGCCTGCCCGGCTGAGCGCAGGAGCGCAAAGGCCCGCTCCAGCACCGCCGGATCGGTCCAGGGCGCCGGACACAGCTCGACCAGCGGCGTGAGGTAGGGCGGATTGATCGGATGCGCGACCAGGCAGCGCTGGCGCCCGGCCAGGTTTTCGGTGAAGCTGGACGCCGGAATGCCCGAAGTCGAGCTGGCCAGGATCGCATCAGGCGCCGCCAGATGATCCAGCTCGGCGAAGATCGAGCGCTTGACCTCGACCCGCTCGGGCGTGCTCTCCTGGACGTAGTCGGCACTCGCCAGCGCCTCGGCGAGGGTCGCCGCATAGCGGACCCGCCCGAGCGCTGCCGCGGGATCGTCGACCAGTTCGAGGGCGGCCAAGTCCTCGAGCCGCGCGGCAATGTTGCGCCGCGCCTGCTCCAGGACCGCGGGCTCCGCGTCGAACAGCACGACCTCGTGCCCGGCGCGCGCGAACACGATCGTCCACGCCTGGCCGATCAGCCCGCCGCCGACCAGCGCAATCCGCTCCATGGCGTTCCCCCCAATGCCACGCCTTAGTCAAACATAGCCCGGTCGTGGCGGATCTGACAGGTCGAAGCGCAGCGCCCGATCGAAGAATTCAGATGCCGGAGTATTAGCACGGCCTCGCGGCGGACTTAACCCGGTATCCTGCTCGGCGACGTGCCACGTTGGTCAGGCGACCTCAGCCTGCTCGTAAGCGGCGCGGATCAGGGGCGAGCGCGCGAAGCCTTCTGTGAGTTCCGGGGTCTGAAGGCTGCGGCCGATGCCGGCGATGACCTTGCGCGCGGCGGCGAATGACGAGCGAGCCGCATCGACGCGTCGGGTATCGCGACAGAGCTGGCCAAGCGCGAGGTGAGTCTTCCAGAGCTGGGTCGGATTGCGGACCCGTTTCGCATAGGTCAGAGACTTGCGAAGCGCCTCCTCGGCCTCCTCCGAATGTCGTCGCGCTTTGGCGATCTGGGCCTTGAGACGCCAGCCGCGCACCAGGTACTTCTTCGAGTCGGTTCGAGTTGCGAGTTCCAGGCACTGATTGCAGAAGTCCTCGGCCCTCGCCGGATCATCCGATGCCAGCCAGACCTCGCCCAGACCTACGAACAAATGCTGGGAGTAGCGCCACTTCATCCAATCGCTGGTCGAGGGCTTCCGCGCCAGCCCGTGCACACGCTCAAAGAAGTTCCGGGCGAGGCCAAGATCGCCTTTGCTCAGCCAAAGATCGCCAAGATTGAGCTCACAGTTGGCGATGGTTTCCGGATCGCCGCGCTCGTGGGATGCGCCAACGCCCCTCTGGTTGAACTCGATCGCGCGCTCCAGATCGCCGCACTCGGCGGATACCCAACCGAGACAGTTGAGGAAGCGGTTGCGAAAGATCTTGTCTCCCAGCTTCTCGGCAAGCTCCAGCCCATCGGTGAAGGTAGCAAGCGCTTGGTCGTAGTGACCCCTGCCCGCAAGGGGCAGCCCAAGGTAAAACAGTCCAAGCAGAAGGGCGAAAGAACGGTTGTGATTGCGAGCAAACTCGACGCCTTTCTTGGCCTTTGCTGTCGCCTGGCCGTAGTCCCCTCGCCAGTTGTCAATCAGCCCGAGCGCTGCAGACGACAGGGATTCGTAGAAGGCGTGACCTTCCAAGCGGCTCAGCTCATGGGTCTGCTCCTGAATCTTCCGGGCTTCCGCAAGGTGGCCCGTGACCGCACGCAGCAATCCTGTCGTATATTGTGCCGCGGCGACAATTTCTGCGGAACGGACCGCTCGGCCGATTTCGATCGCGCGGCCGCATTCATCGAGTGAACGCTCGAACTTGTGCGCGCGTAGCGACGCGAGTGCCATTGCGGCGACCGCGGCCCCGTGGCGCGCCCGGTTCCCCAGCTGGAGCGCGATCGCCGCTGCTTTCTGATGCTCGACATAGGCACGCTCGAAGTCACTCACGAGCATGAAGAGGGAGGCCTTCTTTGTGTGGAGGTCGCCCTTTCTCTCGGCGCTTTCGACGCTCTCACCGCCGCGGTTCAATGCCTCGATCGCCTGGTCGCAAAGAGCGAGCCCTTCCCGGATGGCGAACGCCGCCGCCGCGCGGTCCGCAGCTCGCGCCAAGTAGTCGGCGGCGCGGGGCCAGTCCTCGGCTTGCGCGAAGTGATGGCCGAGCACCGCGTAATGCTCGGCGAGCCGGTCCGCGTACAGCTCCTCGATCGCCTCGCCGATCCGCCGGTGGAGCTCGCGGCGGCGCTGCGTCAGCAACGAGCCGTAGGCCACGTCCTGCGTAAGCGCGTGCTTGAACATGTAGGCGAGCTCGGGGAACAGCGCCTTCTCGTAGATCAGCTCGATCGCCTGCAGCTGGCGCAGGACCGTTGTCGTCCCGGCGCGGATTTCGGCGATCCGATCCAGCAGTCGCTGGGTAAACTCCCGCCCGATCACCGCCGCAAGTTGGAGCGCCTGGCGCGGCTCGTCCTCCAGGCGGTCGATGCGCGCCATCACCACGTCCTGGATGGTATCCGGCACCTGGATCTGATCGAGCGGCCGGCCGAGCACCCAGCGTGGGCCGTCACGGCGGATCGCGCCGGTCTCGCCGAGCGCCTTGATCACCTCCTCGACGAAGAACGGGTTGCCCTCGGCCTTGCGCCGGATCAGCGCATGCAGCTCCGCCGGCAGATCGGCGGACGCCAACGCGGCCTCAGCCATCTCGCCCGATTCCGCTCCCGTCAGATTGTGCAAGGCAAGGCGCGAGGCGTAGGTGCGCTCCCCCAACGCGACATCGTGGCCGGGGCGAAAAGTGAGCAGGATCAGCGTACGAACGCGCGGGATGCTGTCCAGCAGATAGGTCAGGAACTCCAGAGTCGCCGTGTCGGACCAATGCACATCCTCGAACGCCAGCACCTGCGGCCTGCGCTCCGCCGCCCGCAGCAGCAGTTGGCGCAGCACATCGAAGGTCTCGGCCCGGCGGATCTGTGGGTCCAATCTGTGCACTGGATCGTCCGGCGGGGCAACTCCGAGCATGTAGAACAAGTGCGGCAGAGCGGGCTCGAGCCCGGGCCCGATGCGCTCGACTGCCGCCACGACTTTCTCCCGAACCGTGTCGGGGACATCGTGCTCCTCGATCCGGAAGTTGCGACGCAGGAGGTCGATCAATGGATGAAAGGCCATCGATCGCCCGAACGAGACCGAGTGTCCCTCCACCCAGCTGGCGCGGCTGCCGAGGCGCGCGCGGAACTCCATCAAAAGGCGCGACTTGCCGATTCCGGCGTCGCCCACGATGCTGACCACCTGACCGTGCCCCGCCTCGGCTTCGGCGAAGCGCTCCTCGAGCACGCGCATTTCGTGCTCGCGACCAACGAAGCGCGTCAGCCCCGCCAGACTTGAAGCCTCGAGTCGGGTCCGGGCCTTGGCGAGATCACGTAGCTCGAAGACCAGCACCGGCTTGGAGACGCCCTTGATCGCGATCTCGCCGCGCGGCCGGGCGTCGATGTAGCCACCGACCAGCCGATGGGTGTCGCCCGAGATCTGGATCGTGCCGGGCTCGGCGGTCTGCTCCATGCGGGCCGCCAGATGCGTGGTCATGCCCATTGCCGAGTAGCTGATGGTGAGATCGTTATTGATCGCCCGCACCACCACCTCGCCCGAGTTCAGACCGACCCGCAGCCGGATCGAGCGCGCGGGCGATCGCGGCCTCGCTTCGCGCGGTCCAGCGCCGCGCCTGGTCCTGCATATCGAGGGCGGCTCGACAGGCCCGCAGGGCGTGGTCCTCGTGCGCGATCGGCGCGCCGAAAATGGCCATCACGCCGTCGCCGAGCACCTCGTTGACCGTGCCCTCATAGGCGTGCACGGCCTCGATCATGATCTTCTGCAGCGGGTCGAACAGCGCGCTCACCGCCTCGGCGTCAAGGTGTTGGACGAGGTCGGTCGAGCCCTTGACGTCGGCGAACAGGATGGTGACCTGCTTGCGCTCGCCCTCGATCCTGGACCGCGCGCTCAGGATCTTGTCGGCGAGCGGCGCCGGGGCGTATTTCGGGCTCGGCGGCGCCGCAGCGGCGCTGACCTGGTGCGCGGGTTCGGTCAGAGTGGCGATTGCCCGCAACAGCCGCTTGCGCGGGCCCATGGGCAGGCCGAGCTTCTCGAGATCGGCGTCCTCGAGATCGCGCAGATCAGCCATTTCGATCTGCTCGGCCTCGAACGCCTCGGCATATTGGCCGAGCCCCAGGCCGCCAAGCCACGCGCGAATTCCCGACATCGAGCAAGCCCTCAAATTTGGGCCAAGTTACCGCGATCTCGGCGCCAAAAAAAGCGCTTGTCCGATCCTGGGGCTAGAAGCCTGGCCAGCCGGGCGCGGGCTCGATCCGTCCGACGATCTTCCCGGCGTGATTGCGAAGGGTTGGCCGGGCAACATCCGCGAGGGCGGCGCCGGCCGTCGCCGTCAGGACGCCGAGCCCCTCGAGCAGGGCGAGCAGAGCGACCGGCGCGGCGCGGCTGGCACCGTCCTCGACCTTGAGCGCCAGACCGAGACCGAGCTCGGGTAGCGCGGCGCCATAGACTCCCTCGGCGCCGCCCTTGACTACGATATCAGGCACGGCAGTCATGCTCGCCGTGCAGGGGCGGCCCGGAGCCCGCGACCAGCTCGGGGTGCCCGGTCATCGCCGCACAGATCCTGCGGCAGGCGGCGGCCCGCGCGGGACTGAGGTGTTGCGGGTCGGCAAGCCGCGCCATCGCGGTGGCCAGCTGCGCAAGAGTCATCGGGTAGGTCGGCAGGCCGCAGCCGTCGGTTCCTGGCTCGGGCAGCGCCTCGACCCCGGCCATTTCGGCCAGGATCGCCGTGACGCGCCGCTGCACCGGATGATCAGCGCGGATGTAGCCGGCGACCGGCGCCCCAATGTGGCGGGCCACGGTCAGCATCGCCGTGTGCTTGCCCGAGCAGTTGTTGTGCACCGGCTCCGGCGCGCGCCCGGCAGCGACGAGATGCTCGGCCGAAGGGCCGTGCGTCGGCGGGTGGGCGCCGCATTCGAGCGCCGTCGGATCGAGGCCGAGGCGCGCGAGCCAGCGCCGGATCGGCTCGACATGGAACGGCTCGCCGCCGTGCGAGGCGCAGGCGAGCGCGATCTCCGCCTGGCTCACCGCGAAGTGTTCGGCAGCGCCGCTCTCCAGCAGGGCCAGCGCCTGCAGCGGCTTGACCGCGGAGCGCGGAAAGATGAGGCGGTCGACATCGCCGCCGGCGCTCGCGGATAGCTCCGGCGGCGTCGGCCACGGCGAAGGCGACCCGATGCCAGCTCTCGACCCGGTCGCCACGCCGTACGAGAACCGCGACGTGGTCCGAAGGGGAGTAGGATGCGCTCATAGTGGCAGTTGTATCAGGATGCTACGGACGGGGAAGTCATCCACGTCTTCACCAGATTGTGACCAACGCAGGCTCTGGCGTGAGCTGCGCCGGGCGGAGGGCGCAAGGGAACGGCACGACCGCGCCTTCATCCAGCGCCGGGACGTGATCTCGCGTCAGCCCGCGGTTATCGGCTGCCGACGCGGCCGGCTCCATACCTTGCGGCTATCGAATTGATCGACGGAGCGCGATTGCGTTGGTCGGGAAATCGGCTATCTGCTCGCAATGTGCTCGAGCCCGAGTTCGGGCGAGCCACGGTGGAGAGGGCGATGCCTGGTCCGATCACGACCGATCTCTGCATCATCGGCGCTGGCTCCGGTGGGCTGGCGGTCGCCGCCGGCGCCGTCCAGATGGGCGCGAGCGTGGTGCTGATCGAAAAGGGCAAGATGGGCGGCGACTGCCTGAACTACGGCTGCGTCCCGTCGAAGTCCCTGATCGCCGCCGGCAAGGCGGCGCATACGGTGCGCACCGCGGCCCGCTTCGGCGTGAACGGCCACGAGCCCGCGATCGACTTCGCGGCGGTCCACGCGCACGTCCATGGCGTGATCGCAGCGATCGCACCCAACGATTCCGAGGAGCGGTTTACCGGTCTTGGCGTCCGCGTGCTGCGGGCGCCGGCGCGGTTCGTCGGGCCGCGGGAGGTCGAGGTCGCCGGCCAGCGCGTGCGCGCGCGCCGCTTCGTCATCGCGACCGGCTCGTCGCCGGCGGTGCCGCCGGTGCCGGGCCTCGCGGACGCGCCGCATCTGACCAACGAGACGATCTTCGATCTGACCGAGCGGCCCGAGCACCTGATCGTGCTCGGCGGCGGCCCGATCGGCTGCGAGCTGGCGCAGGCGCATCGCCGGCTCGGCGCCAAGGTGACCGTGCTCGAGCTGTTGCTCGATCCTGCCCAAGGACGATCCGGCCGCGGTCGACGTCGTCCGCCGACACCTGCTTCGAGAAGGCATCGACCTTCGCGAGCGGGTCGAGGTCGCCGCCGTCGCCCGCGACGGCAATGGCGTTGCAGTCACCATCGAGGCACCCGGCGCGGAAGAGCGGATCGCCGGCAGCCATCTCCTGGTGGCGGCGGGGCGACGGGCGAACGTCGAAGATCTTGGCCTCGAGGCCGCGGGCGTCGCCTACAGCGCCAAGGGTATCGAGGTCGACGCCCGGCTGCGCACGAGCAACAAGCGAATTTTCGCGATCGGTGACGTCGCGGGCGGCTATCAGTTCACCCACATAGCCGCCCATCACGCCGGCATCGTGATCCGCAACGCGCTGTTCAAGCTACGGGCGAGGAGCGATACGCGCGCCGTGCCCTGGGTGACCTATACCGAGCCGGAACTGGCCCAGGTCGGTCTCACCGAGCCCATGGCCAGGGACCGCGGGCTCGAGGTCGACGCCCTGACCTGGCCCTTCGCCGACAACGATCGCGCCCAGACCGAGCGGGAGACCGATGGCTTCGTCAAGGTGCTGGTCGATCGCCGCGGGCGGGTCCGGGGTGCCACCATCGTCGGCGAGCGGGCGGGCGAGCTGATCCAACCCTGGGTACTGGCGATCGACGAAGGGCTCAAGATCGCCAGCATGGCGCAGTTCATCGCACCCTACCCGACGCTGGGCGAAGCCTCCAAACGGGCCGCCGGCAGCTACTACGCGCCAAGGCTGTTCAGCGCCCGAACCCGCAAGCTGGTCCGCTTCCTCCAGTGGCTGAGCTGACCCCGGCGCGCTCAGCCTCGGCAAGAGCCAGTCAATGACCTCGACCTCGATGCCCGGCGCGCGCAAACGCTCGGCCGTCTTCTCGCTGCCGCGCCTGGTGCCGCTCGGCATCCTCGTGCTCGCGATCGGTGCGTTCTTCGCCGTCGGCCTGGACCGCTATCTCACCTTCGAGGCGCTGCGCGAGAACCGCGCCCTTCTGAGCGGTTTCGTCGCCGAGCACGCCGTGATGGCATCGCTGCTCTATGTGGCCATCTACACCGCCGTGGTGGCGCTGTCGGTGCCGGGCGGAGCCGTACTGACGATCGCCGGCGGCTTTCTGTTCGGCGCCTTCGCAGGTGCTGTGCTCGTGGTGATCGCGGCGACGCTCGGGGCGACGCTTCTCTTCCTGATCGCCAAGACCGCAGTCGGCGATCCGCTGCGCGCGCGGGCCGGGCCATTCCTCAAGAAGATGGAAGTAGGCTTTCGGGAGAATGCGCTCTCCTATCTCCTGGTCCTGCGCCTGATTCCGCTGTTCCCGTTCTTCGTGGTCAACCTGGTGCCGGCCTTTCTGGGCGTCAGCCTGCGCACCTACGTGCTCGGCACCTTCGTCGGCATCATTCCGGGCAGCTTCGTCTATGCGAGCGTCGGCGCCGGGCTCGGCAGCGTGTTCGATCGCGCCGAGGGGTTCTCCCCGGCGAGCGTGCTGACGCCGCAAGTCATCACCGCGCTGGTCGGCCTCGCGCTGCTCGCCCTGCTGCCGGTCGTCTACCGCAAGCTGAAGGGGCGACATGGCGGCGGCTGAGCTGGCGATGAGCGGAGCGCGCCGGTCGGCAGCAGATCGCTCGCGAGTATTCTGTCATCAAGACGTCAAGACGAACCGCTACTGATCATGAGCGTTGCGGCTGGCGGCCCGCGTGAGCTGGCGCCGGTCCCGGTATGGGAGGTTGCGATGCCGTCTTACTCGTCGGAGGCGCTGCCCGCCTCACCTTCGCAAATTGCGGCTGGGAAGCCACGCCGGGCGTCGGCGCCGCGTGGCGCCAAGGGGCGGCGCGGGCAGCGCCACCGCCAGGACGTCTCGGGTGCCATGTCGCTGCACGTCAGCAAGCTGCGCGGGATCACCTACGAGCTCCGAAGCAAGCTCAAACGGCAGGGCATCGCCTACACGGACGATCTGCTGCGGGCAGCCGGCAGCACCCGGCAGCGCCGTCGGCTCGCCAGCGCGAGCGCGATCGAGGACGAGATCCTGGCCCTTCTGATCGGCCGTGCCGACCTCGCCCGGGTCAAGGGCATCGGCGCGATCTTCGCCGACATGCTCGAGTTGCTCGGCATCGATCACCTGGCGACGTTGGCCGAACAGGACCCGAGCTTCCTGCACGCCAGACTTTGCGAGCTCAATGCCGGCGGACGGCTGGCCCGCCGGGCACCGACCGCCGACGAGGTGCAGGACTGGATTCGACAGGCACGCGCGCTGCCACAGCTGGTCGAGTTCGGCGCCTGATCCGATCGGCGCCCGCGACCGGCGCTCGGGCGGCCGGGGCGCCGCGACGATCTGGGCGGTGCCGGATCGCTGCCGCTCTCGCTAGTCTTCGGGCCAATCGACTGATCGCGGCCTCGAGCCCGCCCGCGGCCAAGGTCCAGCTGTACAATCGCATCATGGAGGACGGCCATCGCCAGGATGCACCCAGTCGACGCGGTCGAGGTGTCGCCCGGCGCGCCGATCGTGCTCCAGCCCGGTGGCCTGCACATCATGCTGACCGGACTGAAGCAGCCACTTGTGGACGGCGCGCAGCTGCCGCTCACGCTGACCTTCGAGACCGCCGGCAAGGTCGAGTTCGAGGTGCCGGTCATGGCCATCGCGGCCGGCATACAGCATCACCACGGCGAGGCAGCAGCCCGCCACCAACTGACGCGCCCACGAAGTCGCGGGGCACGCGTCCAGGTATCGCGGCCTCGGGCCGCTTGGCTCATGGACGCGCGGTGGCGAGACCGAGCACTTCGGACATGCCGTAGAGCCCGGGCGGGCGGCCCTGCAGCCAGCGCGCCGCGTGCAGCGCGCCGCGGGCGTAGATCCGCCGCTCCGAGGCCCGATGCGTCAGCTCGAGGCGCTCGCCTACGCCGGCGAAGATCACGCTGTGATCACCGACCACGTCGCCGCCGCGCAGCGCCGCAAAGCCGATCGCGCCGGGCTTGCGCGCCCCGGTCAGGCCGTCACGGCCGCGCGCGGCGACCTCGGCAAGACTGACGCCGCGGCCGCGCGCGACCGCCGCGCCGAGCGCCAGCGCCGTGCCCGACGGCGCGTCGATCTTGTGCTTGTGGTGCATCTCGAGGATCTCGATGTCGAAGGCCTCGGGGCCGAGCGCGCGCGCAACCTGCTCGGCAAGGCCGAGCAACAGGTTGACGCCTAAGCTCATGTTGGCGGCGCGCACGATCGCGGTGCGCCGCGCGGCTTCGCGGAGCGTTGCCTCCTCGCCTCGCTGAGGCCGGTCGTGCCGATGACGTGGCCGGTGCTGAGCTCGGCCGCGGTCCTGGCATGCGCGACGCTGGCTTCGGGGGCGGAAAACTCGATCACGACGTCGGCCTCGCCAAGCAGGGCGCGGGCGTCGTCCGTGGCAACGATGCCGAGCGTCTCGACGCCGGCGAGCAGGCCCAGATCCTGGCCGAGCGCCGCGTGCCCCGGTTGTTCGACCCCGCCGGCGAGCTGTAGATCCGCGCTCCCCAGAACCTCGGCCATGACCGTTCGGCCCATGCGGCCGGCGCAGCCCAGCACGCCGATCTTCATGCCCCGCCTCCGGTTGCGTCGGCGGTCAGCATGCGCGGGACGCCGGGGCTGTCAAGCGCCGCGCCCCCCGCGATCGCTGGCAAGGATTCAATGGATGGGTCGGTCGTCGCGCCCGCCCGAGCGGACGATTACGAGCGGTCGACTGCGCTCGCGAAGCCGGAGCCTCAGTCGCGCAGCTCGTCCCAGAGCTCCTTGACCTTGGCGAAGAAGCCCTCGGATTCGGGGTTGGTAGCGCTGTCGCCGGCGCGCTCAAACTCGCGCAGCAGTTCCTGCTGACGCTTGGTCAGGTTGACCGGGGTCTCGACCACGATCTCGCAGAACATGTCGCCGCGAGCATGGCCGTGCAGCTCGGTCAGGCCCTTGCCCCGCAGCCGGAAGCGATGCCCGCTCTGCGTGCCTTCGGGGATCTGCAGGCGTGCCCGCTTGCCGTCGATGGTCGGCACCTCGATCTGGCCGCCAAGCGCGGCGGTGGTCATGGGGATCGGGACTCGGCAGGACAGCTCGCTGCCTTCGCGCTTGAACAGCCGATGCGGTGCGATGCTGACGAAGATGTAGAGGTCACCCGGCGCGGCGCCGCGGGTGCCGGCCTCGCCCTCACCGACGAGGCGGATCCGCGTGCCGTCCTCGACGCCCTGCGGGATGGTCACCGAGAGGGTCTTCTCCCGATGCACCCGGCCGCTGCCGGTGCAGGCATCGCAGGGATCGCTGATCACCCGGCCCGTACCGTTGCAGGTCGGGCAGGTGCGCTCGATGGTGAAGAACCCCTGCTGCGCGCGGACCCGGCCGGCGCCGCGACAGCTCGGGCACACCCCCGGTGCTGCGCCATGAAGGCTGCCGGTCGCATTGCATGTCTCGCAGCGAACCGTGGTCGGCACCCGAATCTGCGCCTGTTTGCCCGCAAACGCCTCCTCGAGCGTGATCTCGAGATTGTAGCGCAGATCGGCGCCCCGGGCTTGCGTGCCCCGGCGCCGGCCGCCGCCCATGAAATCGCCGAACAGGTCATCGAACACGTCGGCGAAGCTGCCGAAATCGAACCCGCCGGGTCGGCCGCCGGCCCCCATCCCGGCCTCGAAGGCGGCATGGCCAAACTGATCGTAGGCCGCGCGCTTCTGCTCGTCCTTGAGGATCTCGTAGGCTTCGTTGACTTCCTTGAACCGCTGTTCCGCGGTCTTGTCCCCGGGATTGCGATCCGGGTGGTGCTTCATCGCCAGCTTGCGGTAGGCCGCCTTAATGTCGGCCGCCGACGCGTTCCTCCGGACGCCTAAGGTCTCGTAGTAATCCTGCTTCGCCATGGCGCCTTGTTCGTTCCGCCGACGGGCCCTGGCCCCTCAGTCACGAAGGGCCGGATGCCCGACGTCCGGCCACGCCCGGTTCACCACGTCAGGTCGTTCAGGGGCTCTGCTCAGGCCGACTTCTTCTTGTCGTCCTCGACCTCCTCGAAGTCGGCATCGACCACGTTGTCGTCGGCCGGCCCGGAGCCGCTGCCAGCCCCGCCATCGTCGCCGCCGGCGGTTTCGGCCTGCTGCTGCGAGCGGTACATCGCCTCGCCAAGCTTCATCGACAGCTGCGCCAGGTTCTCGGTCTTGGACTTGAGCGTGCTGGCATCGGCGGTGTCCAGTACGCCGCGCAGGTCGGCGATCGCCTGCTCGATCGCCGAGCGGTCGCTGGCGGCGAGCTTGTCGCCATGCTCCTTGAGCGACTTCTCGGTGGTGTAGATCAGGCTGTCGGCGTGGTTGCGCGCCTCGATCTGCTCGCGCCGCTTGCGATCCTCCTCGGCGTGCTCCTGCGCCTCCTTGACCATCTTTTCGATCTCGGCCTCGTTCAGGCCGCCCGAGGCCTGGATACGGATCTGCTGTTCCTTGCCCGTACCCTTGTCCTTGGCCGACACGTTGACGATGCCGTTGGCGTCGATGTCGAAGGTCACCTCGATCTGCGGCATGCCGCGCGGGGCCGGCGGAATGCCCACCAGATCGAACTGCCCGAGCAGCTTGTTCTGCGCGGCAATCTCGCGCTCGCCCTGGAACACGCGGATCGTGACCGCGTTCTGATTGTCCTCGGCGGTCGAGAAGACCTGGCTCTTCTTGGTCGGGATCGTGGTGTTGCGATCGATCAGGCGGGTGAACACCCCGCCCAGCGTCTCGATGCCCAGCGACAGCGGCGTGACGTCGAGCAGCAGGACGTCCTTGACCTCGCCGGACAGGACCGCCGCCTGGATGGCCGCGCCGACCGCGACCACCTCGTCGGGATTGACCCCCTTGTGCGGCTCCTTGCCGAAGAAGTTCTTGACCGTCTCGACCACCTTCGGCATCCGGGTCTGCCCGCCGACCAGGATCACCTCGTGGATGTCCCCGGCCGAGAGGCCGGCGTCCTTCAGGCACTTGCGGCAGGGCTCGACGGTCCGATCGACCAGATCGCCCACCAGCATCTCGAGCTTGGCCCGACTGATCTTCATGGTCAGGTGCTTGGGGCCGCTCGCGTCGGCGGTGATGAACGGCAGGTTGACCTCAGTCTGCATCGTGCTCGAAAGCTCGATCTTGGCCTTTTCCGCGGCCTCCTTCAGGCGCTGGAGCGCCAAGCGGTCGTTGCGCAGATCGATCCCCTGTTCCTTCTTGAACTCATCGGCCATGTAGTCGATCAGGCGCTTGTCGAAGTCCTCGCCACCGAGGAAGGTATCGCCGTTGGTCGCTTTGACCTCGAACACGCCGTCGCCGATCTCGAGAATCGAGATGTCGAAGGTGCCGCCGCCGAGATCGTAGACGGCGATGGTCTGCGCCTTCGACTTGTCCATGCCATAGGCGAGCGCGGCCGCGGTCGGCTCGTTGATGATCCGCAACACCTCGAGGCCGGCGATCTTGCCGGCGTCCTTGGTCGCCTGGCGCTGCGAGTCGTTGAAGTAGGCCGGCACGGTGATCACCGCCTTGGTCACCGTCTCGCCGAGATGGCGCTCGGCCGTCTCCTTCATCTTCTTCAGCACCGCGGCGCTGATCTGGGAGGGCGCCTTCTTTTCGCCACGGACCTCGACCCAGGCATCGCCATTGTCGGCGCGTACGATCTTGTACGGCACCATGTCGACGTCTTTTTTGACGACCGGGTCGTCAAACCGGCGACCGATCAGCCGCTTGACGGCGAACACGGTGTTGGTCGGGTTGGTGACCGCCTGACGTTTCGCCGGCATGCCGACCAGGGTCTCGCCGTCGTCGGTGAACGCGACGATCGAGGGCGTGGTCCGCACGCCCTCCTCGTTCTCGATCACGCGGACGTTCTTGCCCTCCATGATCGCCACGCAGCTGTTCGTGGTGCCGAGATCGATGCCGATGATCTTATTGCTCATTACTCTCTCTCACGCCCGAGGCTCGTGATTGTCGCTCAGACACGCGCGCAACACCCTCGCAACCGACCTCAGGTCGGCGCCGACGGCCGGGCCGGCGGTCGCTGGGTTCCGGTTGCTGATATAAGAACCCCGCGGAGCGGCTGCAACCGGCGGTCCGGTCGAGAAATCGCGCTCGCGGCCCACTTGGGCTTGATTCGGGCGCCGGACCGGACCGCGTCAAATCGTGACCGCAGTGCCCGGCGCGGCGGCGCGGACCCGCGGCCGCTCGGTCGCCGGGCACGAGAGGACGGCCGGCGCTGATCCGCCCTCGGCGATCTGCGCCCAGGCCGCGCGCAGCTCGCCCAGCCGCTCGACCACCTCGTCGCAGATCGAGGCGTCGTCGGTCAAATTGACGCGCTGCAGGCGAAAGACGACGTAGGTGTAGAGCCGATCGAGATTCCTGGCGATTTCGCCGCCGCGCTCGTAATCGAGGCAGGCGTGCAGGGCCTCGACGATCGCGGTCGCCTTCTCGACAGCGATGTAGCGCTCGTTGACGCGGCGCAAATCGATCGCGCGGCGGGCCTCCTTGATTCGCCGGATCGCGCCGTCGTAGAGCAGCACGATCTGCCTGGCGGGAGCCAGGGTCTCGGCCGCTTGGCCATAAGCGCTCATCGCCCGGTGCATAGGTGCCATCGCGACCTCGTGGTCCATGAGGGCTGATCGATCCCCAACGCGCCGCCGCCCTTGCGGCCCAGTTGTACCGGGTAGACGCTAATTCTTGGTTGCGCGCCGAGGCGCGGGGAGATCAGGAATTCTTGTTGTTGAACGCCGCGTCGATCTGCTGACGCAGGCTGTCGAGCAGCTGGTTCATCGTGGTGAGCGCGGTCTCCATGGCCACGAAGCGCTGGTAGAGACGATCCCGCTCCCGATCGAGCCGCTCCTGGAGACGGTCGACGCGCTGCTGGCCGAGCTGGTTCTGGCTGTCGAGCGAATTCGACCTCATTGGCGATAAGGCCGCTGGTTTCGTCGAGCAGGCCGTCGAGCGTCTGGTACAGTTTCGCGCCCACGCCGACCGAGAGGTCGAGCTGGATGCCGCTGGCCGGCCCGGTTCCGCTATAGAGCAGCTTCAGCCCTTTGGCGCCGCCCGCCGTGACCGTCAGCACGTTGCCGGCGATGGTGACCGTGCCATTGTCGCTGCCGTCGGCGGGACCATCGATGTTTGCCGAGGTGATCACGCCGCCGGACCAGGCAATGTTGAGCTGATAGCCGCTGGCGCTGTAGCGGGTATCGGCGTCGGAGCCGAGCGGGACCACCTCCGAGCTCGAACTGGACAGGCCGAAAGTGAACAGCTGGCGCACGCCGTCGAGCTGGTTCAGCAGCGCGTTGTCGAGCTTGGTGTCATCGATCTGGAGCGTGCTCGCGGAGAGCGGATCGCCAGTCTGCCCCGCGCCCTGGAAGGTGATCCCGACCTCGGCGAGCACGCTGAAGAGTCGGGTCGGTGCCGTCGACCGACGCGCCGACCGAGGCCGAAAGGCGGGCCCGAATCTCCGAGAGCGCGCTGCTGCCGGCGAGGACCCCCGCCCCGGTCTGGTCGTCGGCGGGAACGTTGGTCGAGGCCTGCTGATTGATGCCGGTCCGCAGCGCGTTATAGGTGTTGACCAGGTCGACGATCGCCTGCTTGACCTGATTGAGGTCGCGCTCGACGTCGACCTTGATGGTCGTGCCCGCCTCGGCCTTGAACAGGCTGAGGGTGACGCCGGTGAATACGTCATCGATCGTGTTGCTCTGGCGCTCGAGCGTGGTGGCCAGGCCATCGACCTGCAGCTCGGCGTTCTGCGCCGCCTGGAGCTCGTTCTGAAAGGCTCCGCCGGTATCGAGCACACCCAGCGACTGGAGGATGTTGCCGCCCGTGTCCGTCGCCGCGATCGCCGCATCGGTACCGGTCTCGTCGGCGGTCAGGATGAGGACAAGCTCGGTCGCCGAGATCGAGACCACGCTCGCTGTGGCGCCAGTCGCACCGGCGCCGCTGTTCGCGGCGTTGATCCGGTCGCGAAGGTCCAGAAGGCTGTCGGTGGCATCGACGGTGATCGTCTGACCGTTGATCTCGAACGAGCCGCTCAGACCGAGGGGATCGGTGAGCCCGCCCGCGATGCTGGCGCTGGCGACCTTCTGGGCGGTCGCCAGCTGCAGGATCTCGACCGTGTGACTGGTCGCCTGGGCGGCATTGATGACGCTGACGCCGAGCAGCCCGTCGGCGTCGGACGGCGTCTGCGTGTCGGTGCGCGAGCTGGTGGCGAACGCCTGCTTCGCCTCGAAGATGTCCTTGGAGCTGTCGAAGCTTGCCACGCCGCGTAGCGGGTCGACCGCATCCTGCAGGCTGAGCGCCAGCGATTTCAGATCGCCGAAGGCGGCAATCTTGCGCTCCTGATCGGCGATCCGCTGCTCGATCCGGTCGATCGGGACGTGCTTGGCCTGGATGATGCTGTCGACCGCGCCCTGAATGTCGATGCCGCTGCCGAGGCCCGAAAACGACGCCTGACCGCTGGCATCGACTACCAGGCTGTCGAGATTGAGGCCGGTCTGCATGTCAGGCCCGCTCGTCGACCAGCGTCTCGCGCAACCCCGCGTAGAGGCGCAGCAGCTCGTCCGCCGGAATCTGCTCGATCACCTCGTCGGTGGTCCGATCGTGCACGCGCACCACGATGTGGCCGCTCGCTTTGTCGCGGTGCATGCTGACCCGCGTCGCGGGATCGGTAAGAAGAGCCTTCAGGCGCTCGGTCTCGGCGCGCTCGACCCCGGCCGGCCCCGGTACCGTGAGGGACCGGACCTGGCTGGTCGTCGCGGATGCGCCCGCGGGCGCCGGTCGGGCGCTGGGGGCCAGGCCCAGGGCAACCGGCCGTGGCGCGACGGACGGATCCCCGTTCATGACGGCAATTCCCGGATGACGCGAAAAACCGGCGGGAAGCGGCGGGAGGTGGCAGCGTATGGTGTCCTGTTCATCGCGCCGCACTCCCGCCGCCGCTCATACCCCGCCTACTGGAGCAGCCGCAGCAGGTTCTGCGGCATCTGATTGGCCTGGGCGAGCATCGCCACGCCCGACTGCATCAGGACCTGCTTGGAGGTGAACGTCGTCATCTCGGCGGCGAGGTCGAGGTCGAGGAGCGTGCTCCTGGCAGCCTCGGAGTTCTCGATCGAGACCTGCAGGTTCTGGGACGCGAAGTCGAGACGATTCTGGGCGGCACCAATGACCGCCCTGTCCGTGTTCAGCAGGTCGATGGCGGCATTGATGTTCGTCAGCGCCGTCGCCGAATTCGTCGTGTCGGTGATGTCGTCGCCATCGACGCCGAGGTCGGCCGCGGTCACCCCCGTCGCAATGTCGAACGTCAGGTCGTCCTCGGTGGCGACCGTGCCGGTGCCGACCTTGAAGGTCAGCGTGGTCGGGGCGTTGATCAGCTTGGTGCCGTTGAACTCGGTATCGTTGGCGACCCGGTCGATTTCCTCCTTCAGGGCCTGGAACTCGGTGTCCAGAAAGCCCCGCTCGGTGTCGCCCAGGTTTGCCGAGCTCGACTGCATGGCGAGCACCTTCATCCGGGTCAGGATGTCGGAGATGGTGCTCATGGCGCCGTCGGCGATCTGCAGCATCGAATTCGCCTGGCCGGCGTTGACCACCGCCTGCTTGAGGCCCTGGACCTCGGCATTCATGCGCTGGCCGATCGCCATCGAGGCGGCGTCGTCACGCGCCGAGACCACCCGCTTGCCGATCGACAGCTTGGCCAGCGAGGAACTCGCCTCCATGTCGGTCCGCATCAGATTGCGGTGGGCGACGTCGGCGGCGTAGTTGGAAACGACGTTCAAAGTCATGAGGTGTCCCTCCTACTTGGACGGTCCTGTGCGAGCGGCTACGTGCCGCGTGCCCGCCACATGGCCGGGCTGCTGGCGCGCCGCAAGCGCCGTGCCAGCTCCGTCCAGGCGAGTAAAATCAAAGCTTTGAGGGCCGCGACGTGGTCTGGCGAGCGGCGCCGACCCGGCAAGATCTGCCGGTCGCCGGCGCCGCTCGGCAAGGCTTGCCGGGCTTCGTGGGGGAGGCGAAGCCCGGCACCGACCAGTGGACTAGCCGCAGCAGGTTTTCTGCGGCGGTTGCTTGGCCCGGACGAGCGTGACGATGCCGGCGGGACCTGCTTCCTGCTGAGCAAGGGCCGTGCCAGTTAAGGTTATCGTTTTAAATCAAACGATTAAGCTTAACGAGGAATCCCCCTCCCCGCTCTCCATAGGCAGGATTTGCCGCCCACGGCCAAGCCTGCCGGGTGCCCGGCCGGCGCCGCCACGGCACCCGGCGCTTGCGTAGCAGCTCGTTAACCACCTCTCGGCTAAGATCCCGGCCGCGCTGTACCTGCGGATTAACCGAGGTGGTCCATGTCACATAGCATGCTCACGTCGTCGCCGCACCCTGCGGCCGCCAGGGCCGCGGGGCGAAGTGCGGCGCCCCCGGTGGTGCGCCTGGTCCACCACCTGGCCCGCTCGGGCGGAACCCTGATCAGCCGGTGCCTCGGCTGCATGTCGGGCGTCCTGCTGCTGAGCGAGATCCATCCGCTCGGCACGCGGCATTTCAACCCGCTGATTTAGGCGCAGCGCTGGTACGGTCTGCTGTCGAGCCAGGATCTCGCCGAGCTCCGGGCGCGCGGCCGGGTCGGCTTCGCGGATGCGATCGCGCTGATCCAGCGCCGCGCCGAGGACTGCGGCCAACAGCTGGTGATCCGTGACTGGACACATCTCGACTTCACCGGCGTGCCGTTCGTCCCGCGCCCGGCGCAACGCCTGCTGACCGCCGAGGCGCTGGCGGCGCGCTTCGCGCTGCGCCAGGTCTGCACGGTGCGCCACCCGCTCGACCAGTGGCTGAGCCTCCGGCGGCTGGCCGTGGTCCAGGGTCGCTTGACCCTGGAGAGCTTTCTCGCCGGCTACCGACGCTTCGCCGAGGTCGCCCGGACGATCGGCTACTATCGCTACGAGGACTTCACGAGCGAGCCGAGCCGTGTGATGAAAGCGCTCTGCGAATGTCTTGAGCTGCGCTTCGATCGCCACTTCGGCGAGCGCTGGCGCGATTACGCCTTCGTCACCGGCGACGTCGCAGGCAGCCGCGGCGGGGGCGAGATCCGTGCCGTGCCGCGCCGGCCGGTCGAGCCGGAACTGCTCGAGGCAATCGCGGCCAACGCCGACTATCGGATGAGCCTCGAGCTGCTCGGCTACCAGCACCCCTAGCGCCGAATCCTCGGAGAGGGCCGATCAGGCGGCGGCGACTGCGGCTTCGGGTCGACGTGGATAGCCGAGCAGCTCGAGCTCGTCCGCGAACCGCTCGCCGAGCCGCTCGATCTGGTCCGGCGCCATCTGGCCGATGCCCCAGGTGGTCAGGCCGCGATTGATGAAGCGCCGGCCCGCTTCGTGACCGGCCTCGAACCCCCGCTGCGCGAACAGCCCGGCGTGCCGTTTCGCGGATCTCTGCCTCCTCCAGCCGTCGCATGGCGGCGAATGACGCACCGTCGACTGCTCGCACGATCGTCGCGGCGTCGCGCTCGAGGCCGAGGAACTGGCAAAGGCGCCCGGTTGCATGCACCGGATTCGCCAACAAATCCTCGTAGCGGAGCCAGAGGTTAGGAACCCGCCCGGCGACCGCACGCCAGGCGCGGATGTGCCCGCACCAGGTCCCCATGCCGAGGCGACGCCAGCGTGGGTCGCCCTGATGAGCGATGAACTGCTCCACGTAGCGCGCGCGTTCGATGGCCAGGTCCCGTACCGCCGCGCTGGCGCCGCAGAGGAGCCGATAGTCGAAATTGGACAGCGCGACGTCCCACGGGTTGCGGGCGACGTAGACAAACCCGACCATGCGATGGGGGAAGGGGATCTGCTCCGGCAACCAGTGAGTCTTGACCGGGAGAGCGGCCCGCCCCTCGGCGGGCGCCGGCAGGTAACGCAACTTGTGCGCGTCGGGGACGGCGCGCTGCAGATCCTCCGAGCGAGCGAGCGGCCCGTGCACGAGATGATAGAGCAGCGAGCGCAGCCAGGTGTTGCCGCTCTTCGGATAGGAGGCGAGCCAGAGCACCGACGGCATCTCGGGCTGGTCGAGAGGCGGAGAAGCTGGCGGTCGCATGGCAGGCATCACGCGGCCTCGCACCACAGTCGCCAGACCGCCCGATAGGCCTCCTCGAGTGCGCGGGCGTGGCCGGCATGATCGCAAAGCGGCGAGCGGGCCATGTCGGCGCGCAGATTGCGCCGCGCGGCGGCGAGCAGCTCGGGCTGGCTCGCCAGCAGACGCGCGGTCAGCAGGTATTCCTCCGGCGTGCCGGCGATCCCGGCGCGGAAGCCGATCGCGTCGAGCAGGCTGGCGCCGACCCGGCCCGCATGCCGCTCGCCAACCAGCGTGATGACGGGCACGCCCATCCAGAGCGCTTCGCAGGTGGTCGTCGTGCCATTGTAGGGGAACGTATCGAGCGCGATGTCCACTTCGCCATAGGTGGCGAGGTGCTCGCTCGCGGTCGCGGCATAGGCGGCGAAATCGATCCGGGCCGGATCGACACCAGCGGCGGCAAATGCGTCTCGGAGGTAAGTCTGAGTGGTCGGATCGCCGCTGCCGGAGGCCTTGAGCAGCAGGCGCGACCCGGGTATCGCGCGGCAGCACCTCGGCCCAGAGCGCCACGACCTTGTGGTTGACCTTGGCCAGATTGTTGAACGAGCCGAACGTGACATGGTCGCCTTGCAGGACGGGCGGCGGGCCCGGTTCCGGCGCGTGATTCGGCACCGCAAACGCGAGGAAGCAGCGCGGCAGCCGGATCAGGGTCTCGGTGTGGAGGTCGTCGGCATCGTCCGGATCGGCGACGTGATCGGTGATCCGGTAGTCGACCTGCGGCAGCCCGGTCGTGTTGGGATAGCCGAGGTAGCTGATCTGGATCGGGGCCGGGCGCGCGGTGCAGGCCAGCAGCCGGCTGTCCTTGGTGAAGCCCGCGAGCTCGACCAGGATATCGATCCGATCGTCGCGGATCAACCTCGCGAGTTCGGCATCGTCGAGCGCCGTCACGTCGCGCCACTCGCTAACGAGGCTCCGCAGATGCTCGGTCACGCTATCGGGCCTGGCGACGTGCGCGTAGGCGACGACGTCGAACCGCTCGCGGTCGAATGCCTCGAAGATCGGCGCCACGAAATAGGCCACCGAATGGGTGCGAAAGTCCGGCGACAGATAGCCGATCCGCAGGCGACGTTCCGGATCAAGGTCGCGCTCGAGGTGCGGCGCCGAGGGAGCAATCGCATCAGCGAATGCCGCCCCGAATCTCGATGCTCGCGAAACAGATCGGCGCGCGCGAGGTCGGGGTCGTAGTTGAGATACATGAGGCGCGACATCTGGAGCGTCGCCGAGCGCGGGGCGAGCTGCCTGATCGGCCGCATCGCAGCAATCGCCTCGCCGATTCGCGCCTGCTGGACCAGCATCGTACCGGTGAGATTGGCGACGTTGGCGGCCTGAGCACCGGTCTTTCGAACCCTCTCGAGCACTTCGGCCATGCGCGTGTAGTCGCGCCGCCGCAGAAGCGCCGAAGCGAGCAGAATGCCCGCTTCAGCCTGATCGGGATGCTTTGCCAGCACGCGCTCGGCGGCTTTGATCGCCTGCTCCACGCGGCCGAGCTCCAGGGCGAGCTTGGCGATCGGCAGCCACCAGCTGAGCCGGTGCGGCGCCCGTCTCACCGCCTCGCGATAGAGTTCGAGCGCGCGTCCGGGATCGCGCTGGCCGAGCGCTTCAGCGCGGGCGGCGATCGCTTCGGGCGTCTCGGGCGCGAGGCCGGCCAGCGTCGCCGTGTCGGCGTGCGGGCGCCCGCGGACCCGCTCAGCCGGCATGATCGGTGACGGGGCCGAGCGGATGATGCAGGCTGTAGCTGTCGCGCGCGAGCACGTGCTGATAACCGAGCCGGCGCGCGGTGTCGATCAGGAGCGGTGCCTTGAGGTTGGCGGTGAAGCGGACGCCTTGGGCCTCTGGGCGCGCGGTAACGATGCCCAGCGGTGCAAGCGCGCGCGGCTCGATCCCGAGGCTCTGGCAGGCCAGATCGAGATCGGCCCTGGCGATCGGGCCGCGGAGCGGGTCGAGTGGCAGCACCAGGAAGGCGAGCTCGGGCTCCTCGACCGACTGCAAGAGCTTGAAGACGACCTCACGATCGGGAACGTTGGTCAGGGCAAAGCGCCGCCATCGGGCAAAGCCGAGCAGGCCGTTCGGCAAGGTGATGAGCCGCTCCCGATCCAGGCTGACCACGCCGAAGCGGGTGACGATCGAGGCGGCGGCGGATCGGAGCCGAGCATCGGCTGCGGCGGGGCCGCAATGGATGTCACACTGGCCGCACGGGCCATCAGTGGCTCCCGAAACTCTGAATACGCGGGCTGAGGCCGAACCAGCGGGCGATTCCCGAAAACGCGGATCGTGCGGCGACCGCTCAGCGCAGGAAGTCGGCGAGACTGAGCTGGCTGAGGCGGGCGATGGTCGCCAACGCGCTCTCGACGACCATCTGGTCCTGGGTCATGCGGGTGATGGCCTCGCTGACGTCGACGTCCTCGATGTCGCTGATCTGATTGTCCAGGTAGACTTCGGCATCGCCATGCGCGGTGTTGATCCGCTCGAGGGCGGCCTGGTGTGCGCCGATCTCGCTCTGGTAGTCGGCGACCTTCGGCAGCGCCGAATTGACCAGGCCGAGGGCGTTCTCGAGCATCGCCTGATCGTTGTTGCCGTCGCCCTCGATCGCCGCGCGGAACGCCCCGATCAACTCCTGGAAGCCCGCTCGATCGGCCGTCATGCCGTAGGTGACTTCGTGATCAACATCGGCGCGTACCGTCAGCGCGATCCCGTCACCCTGGTAATAGGTATCGTCCGGCGCGCCAAAAGCGCTGAACGCCGGATCGAGGACCACGGGGCTGGTGTCGGTCTTGGAGCCCGCGAACAGATAGCTGTCGCCCAGTTTGACGTTGAGATCGGCGACCGCCTGGTTGAGCAGCTGCTGCGCCTCGGACGTCATCACCCCGGGGACACCCTGGCCGGAATTGAGCCGCTGGATCAGGAGGGTCTTCAGCCGGGTGCCGATGTCGACCAGCGAGCTGGTCGAGCTCTCCATGGCGGTGAGGCGCTGGTCGACCAGCTCGTTGTTGCTCTGGTACTGCCGGATGCGCTGCAAGGCGTCCTTGGCGGAGACCAGCCGGTTGGTCTCGCCGGCGATATCGCGGAAGCGACTGGCCACCTTGCCCGTGCTGATCTGGATCTGGGCCTCACGCGTCCGCGTCTGGGCATCCAGCAGCAGCTGGGTGGTTCGATTGTGCTGGGCGAAGTCGCCGATGCGCGTCAGCATGGCGTGTACTCCTTAACTGACCGTCCCGAGCAGCTCGTCGAACATCTTCTCGGTGACCGCGACCACGCGCGCGGAGACCGAGTAAGCCTGCTGCAGCTGCACCATGCGGGCCATCTCCTCGTCGAGATTGACCCCGGACACCGCGCCGGCCCGATAGTCGAGGGCATCAGCGAGGGCGTGATCGCGGCTCGCGGTCTGTGCGGCGCTCTGCGCGAGGACGGAGCTGTGCGCGATGATGTCGCCGGCATAGCTCGCCAGACTGACCGACTTGGCCGGCAGGCCGCCTCGGGCGATCACCGGCTGTGCGGCACTGAGCGCCGCGGCCAGCGCCTGAGCGGCGCGATTGTCGCCACTGCCGCCGAGCGTGGCGAGGAGCGGCGGCCCCTGCACGTCGAGCCGCGCGGTGCTGATCCGGGAGGGATCGCTCGCGATGTCGGCGCGCACGGCGAAGTCGCTCGGCCGGCTGCCGTCGCTGATCACGAGATCGTTCAGGCCGAAGTAGTGGGCGAAGCCATAGTCGCGACTGCGGCCGGCGGCATCGGTGATCGTGATCGCGCTGTCGCCCTCGGCGATGGCCAGCCCCTGATCGCTGCCGGCGAGCGTGATCTCGAGATTGCCGCCAGGGGCGATCGTGGCATTGCCGAGACCACCGAGGCCGGCGTTGATCTGGGCCGCGAGCGCGGTCTCGTCGGCGGCGGCCCCGACATCGATCTGGAAGGCGAGAAGCGTGCTGCCGTCGGTCGTGTCGATCACCGCGAGCGTTGCCGTGCCACTTCGGGCGGCACCGGCGAAATCGCTCAGATCAGTGCGCGTCCCGCTCATCGCAGCCGGTGGCGGCACGGGGCTGCCGTCGTTGTGCGCCGCGTTCAGGGCAAAGCGCAGAGCCGAGGCGAGCTCCTGGATCTGATCGTCGAGCTCGGGCATCACCCGGTCGCGGATCTCGAGCAGGCCGGCGAGCCGGCCGCCGCGCACGCGACTGCTGATCTGCTGATCGGCATCCGGGACGGCATCGTTCTGGAGCTCCGGCGTCAGGCCCGCACGGATGCCACCGCTCACCAGCTCGACGCCGGCGCCCGGATTGATCGGCTGGCCGCTGGCCGGATCGATCTGATCCTGGCGAAAGATCGCGATCGGCTGGAAAGGGGTGTTCTGGGCGACCGAGCTGGCCGGGTCGTACACCAGAACCCGCGGGGTCCTGTCCAGAAGCGTCTCGCCGCCCGCGGTGTAGATGGCGAGCGTATCGTTCTCCTGGACGTAGGTGCTGATGTCGATCTTTTCGGCCAGGCTTCGGACCAGAGCGTCCCGCTTGTCGAACAGCTCCGGGCTCGCCTGGCCGAGATGCGCAGCCCGCTCGATCTGGACGTTGAGGTCGTGGATTCCCTGCAGATCGCTGTTGATGCCGTCGACCGTGCGGCCGATCTCCTGGTCAGCCTCGCCGCGCAGCACCTGCACCTGGTCGGCGAGCCCGCCGATCGTCCGCCCGAGCTGATCGAGGGAGCCGACCACCTGTTGCCCGAGCGCCGGCGTGTCGGGGCTGTTGGCGAGGGCTTCGAGAGCGACCTGAAGCTCGCCGAGCTGGACCCCGAGGTCGCGATCGTCGCCCGGGGCGCCGAACGCGTCCTGAAGCAGATCCTGGTAGCGCTGGACGACGTCGCTCCGCCCGACCACCGTGGCCTGACGGCGCACCTCGTCGAGGAGGAAACGGTCCGTGATGCGCGTTACGTCGCCCGCCGCGACGCCAACCCCCTGATTGCCAAGGACCACGGCTTCCTGGCTCAGCACCTTGCGGCTGTAGCCCTCGGTGTTGGCGTTGGCGACGTTGTTCGCGGTGACCGCGAGCGCCCGTTGGGCGACGTTCAGACCGGTCAGCGCATTGGCGAGAGTCGCGGCGAGGCTCATGACCCGACCCTCACAGCTTACGGTCGAAGGCGACCGAGATGACCTGGCCGCGCAACTCGACCACGCTCGCCTGACCGCGCGCGCCATAGGTGAGGCCGCCGGCGCTGCGCGCCAGGCTGTCGCCGATGTTGTGCAAGACTTTCTCGACCACCGACTGGGCCGCCTGCAGGGCGTTCAGGTTGGCAGTGACGATCTCCTGAAACTCACGCATCGCATCGTGCAGATGCCCGCGCACGGACGGTTCGAGCGAGGCCAGCGCTTCGGGACTGCAGCGCAGCCGGCCGAGCTCGATCTCGTAGGCTTCCGCGAGCGCCGCCTTCTCGTCCTGGATGTCGGGCAAGGCGTCGAAGCGCAGGCTGCGCAGGACGGCACGCTCGTGATCCATGACCTGGGCGAGCCGCTTCATCAGCGTCATCAGCACGGTCACCTGCTCGAGTGGCTCCATTACGCCACCTCCTGCACCTTCAGCATTTCCTGAAGGACTGCATCGGCCACGCCGACGCCGCCGCTCCGGCTGATCAATTTGGCCACCTCGTCGGTGAACATGTCGTGAAAGAAGCTCTGCTCGGGGCCGCCCCCGAACAGCTGCTCGCTGCCGAGCCCCTTGGTGATGGTGCTGAGCATCTGGGTGAGGAAGACCGCCTCGAACTGCTCGGCCGCGTCGTGCAGCGCATCGGTCTTGCCCGGCTGGTCGACGCCTGGTCGGGGGCCGGCGACCGCGAGCGGCGGCGTCTGCACCACTTCGGCCATCACATCACCACGATCTCGGCCTGCAAGGCGCCGGCCGCTTTGATCGCCTGGAAAATCGCGATCAGATCGCGCGGCCCGACGCCGAGCGCATTCAGACCGGCCACCAAGTCCTGCAGACTGACGCCCTCCTGCAGGATGACCATGTTCCGACCGGCACCCTCGTCGACCTGGACGCGGGTCCGCGGCACCACCACCGTGTCGCCTTCGCCGAGCGGATTAGGCTGCGAGACCTGCGGCGTCTCGGTGACCCGGACCGTCAGGTTGCCCTGAGCGACCGCGACCTCGCTGATCCGCACGTTTTCGCCCATGACGATGATCCCGGACTGCTCGTCGATCAGGACGCGGGCCGGCTGGTCCGGGCGCACGCCGAGCTGCTCGATCTCGGTCAGCAGGGCGGCGGTCCGGCCGCGGTAGGCGGGCGGCACGCTCAGCGCCACCGTCGCGGGATCCGTGGCCTCTGCCGCGCTCAGATTGAGATGACCGTTGATCGCCTGCGCGATGCGCTGAGCGGTAGTGAAGTCGGGATTGCGCAGCGCCAGGCGGATGCGCTGGAGCTGGTCGAGCTGGAAGTCGACCTCCCGTTCGATGATCGCGCCAGCGGCGATTCGGGCCGAGGTCGGCACCCCCTTGGTCACGCTCTCGGCCTCGCCTTGGGCGGTGAAGCCGCCGATCGCCAGCTGCCCCTGGCCGACCGCATAGATCTCGCCATCGGCACCGTAGAGCGGCGTGACCAGAAGCGTTCCGCCCTCGAGCGACTTGGCGTCGCCGAATGCGCTCACCGCGACGTCGAGGCGCGAGCCCTGGCGGGCGAACGGCGGCAGGGTTGCAGTCACCATGACCGCGGCCACGTTCTTGGTCTTGAGGTCCTGGCCCCGGGTGCTGACGCCGAGGCGCTCGAGCATCGACTCGAGGCTTTCCGCGGTGAAGCCCGAGTTGCGCAGCGAGTCGCCGGTGCCGTTGAGTCCGACCACGAGGCCATAGCCGACCAGGAGATTGTCGCGCACGCCCTCGACGTCGGTGATGTCCTTGATGCGCGAGTTGGCATGAACGGCTGTCGCCGCCAGCCCGACGCCGATCAGCCCGGCGACGAGCGGACCGAGCATCGCCCGAACGGCGGCAGTCAGGCTTCGGCCATGTTGGCGCAAGGCTGATCTCATCGCTGGCGTATCCTCGGCGGTGCTCCTTGCGAGCGGCGTGCCAGCCGCGCTCATCGCCTGAAAGCCTTGATCTTGGCGCACTCGACGGGCCATTGGCGCTCACCTGCCGGCGCTGATCCGGCAAAGCTTGCCAGGGCTCGGGGCAATTTCTGCCGCAACCCGCCGACCGACGAGCGGCGCCTGGCTCCGCGGTGCCATCCCGAGCACAATTCGCCTTAACCGACGATTAACCATGACGCGGGCAGTCTGGGGTGCCGCCGCCAGGCGAGGTCTCGGGTACGGCGCGAGGCAGCCATGAAGATCACGCGTTCCGGGCCGACGACAGGGCCGGGTCACCCCCTCAAGATCATCGCCCGCGCCGACGCGGGCGGCGCCCCGTCGTTTGCCGACCACGTTGACGCCAGGCCGTCGGCAGGCGCCGGTCTCTCGCCCGCGGCTCCGCTCGCGGTGCTGAACGGCGTTCTGGCGGTCCAGGAGGCTCCGGACGCGACCGAGGAGCGGCGCCGGGCGATCCGGCGCGGCGACAGCATCCTGGACGAGCTGCGCGAACTCCAGGTCGGCCTGGTCGACGGCAGGGTGTCCGAGGGGATGCTGCAGCGCCTGACCCGACTCCTCGAGGGCGCGCGCCCGAGCGTCGAGGATGCACACCTCGGAGCAGTCCTCGACGACATCGAGCTACGAGCGGCGGTTGAGCTTGCCAAGCTGCGGCGCGGGCAGTCTTGATCGGGCCGGGCTGAGCGTCGTGTGTCGTGGGCCTGCCCGGCTCCCGGGGCCGGCGACCGCCTGCCTCAAGCCTGCCGCAGCTTCCCGGCGGACCATCGATCGGCGCGGCCTCGTGATCGGCCCTGGGATTGGCGTCGTCCGCGCTTTGGCGCATAGTGGCGCACGCGACGGCAATCGATGAGGGCAAGGACAGATGCCTCGCAGGTTGCTTGCCCTGGCGGCGACCGCATGGCTGAGCATCATCGGCGCGTCACCCGAAGTGGCGCGCGCGGATCAGAAGGATCCGCGCCTCAATGCGCTGTTCGAGCGTCTGCGGACGACGCCGAGCGACGCCGAGGCGAAGGTCATCGAGCAGCAGATCTGGGAGATCTGGGCGGAGTCCGACGACGACGCGGTCGACCGCTTGATGCAGGCAGGGGTCGTGGCGATGGTCCAGCAGGAGTACGCCATTGCGCTGGAACGTTTCGACCAACTGGTCAAGCAGGCGCCGGACTTTGCCGAGGGATGGAACAAGCGAGCCACCATCTACTATCTGATGGGCGACTTTCCGGCCTCGGTCAGCGACATCGAGCGGACCCTGGAATTGGAGCCGCGCCATTTCGGCGCCTTGTCCGGGCTCGGTCTGATCTACGACGCCATCGAGGAGCCGGCGGCGGCGCTGCGCAGTTTCGAGGCGGCGCTCGCCATCGATCCGCACCTCGACGAGACCCGCGAGCGGGTCAAGGAGCTTCGCCAGAAGCTGGCGGGCCGGCGGACCTGAGGCGCGCTCCGGGCGGGGCGCTGCGGTCACCTGCTCTCAGCGCTTGGAGCGAGTCGCCTTTCCGCGCGTCGAGCAGCGAGCGGCCGTGATGGCGGACAGCTGGCTGGCCGGTGGCCGTGCGGGCGAGCGGCTCGCGATCGAAGCGGGCGGCGCCTGGACGCTGCCGGCGCTGGTGCGGCTCGATGCCGCCGCTCGGGCGCTTCTGACGCCTGCACGACCACCGGCCAGCCAGGCCCGGATTGATCTCGAAGGGCTCGAGACGCTCGACACGGCGGGCGCCTGGCTGCTGCATCGGCTCGAAGGTGATCTCGAGCATCTCGGCTGGCAGGTAGAGCTTGCAGGCCTGCGGGAAAGCCACAAGGCTCTCCTGGTCGAGATCCGGAAGGTCGAGCCGCGGCCGCCGCCGCCGGCCCCCGGCGTCAATCCGTTCCTTCGCCTGCTCGCCAACCTGGGCCGCAGCACGCTCGCGGTCGGCGACGAGGCGCTGCGGCTGCTCTCCTTCTACGGTCAGACCGTCGTCACGCTCGGGCGGCTCCTGCTCCACCCGAAACGGCTGCGCGTCACTTCGCTCACGCACCACCTGGAGCAGACCTGCATCAATGCGCTGCCGATCGCCGGTCTGATCGCGTTTCTGATCGGGGTCGTGATGGCCTACCAGGGCGCCGATCAGCTGAGGCGCTTCGGTGCGGAGATTTTCACGGTCAACCTGCTCGGCATCTCGATCCTGCGCGAGATCGGCATTCTCCTGACCGCGATCGTCGTGGCGGGGCGCTCGGGCAGCGCCTTCACCGCCCAGATCGGCACCATGAAGGTCAATCAGGAGGTCGACGCCATGCGCACGCTCGGCCTCGACCCGGTCGAGGTGCTGGTTCTGCCGCGCCTTCTCGCTCTGATGATCGCGCTGCCGCTGCTGGCGTTCTTTGCCGACGTCCTGGGCCTGTTCGGCGGCGGCCTGATGTGCGCCTTCGCCCTCGACATCTCGCCGAGCCAGTTTCTCAGCCAGCTCGACAAGGCGATCGACGGCGGGACCTTCCTCGTCGGTCTGATCAAAGCCCCGGTGTTCGCCTTCCTGATCGCCATGGTGGGCTGCTACGAGGGGCTGAGCGTGGCCGGCAGCGCCGAGAGCGTCGGCCAGATGACGACCCGCTCGGTGGTCGTCGCCATCTTCCTGGTGATCGTGTTCGACGCCCTGTTCTCGATCCTCTTTTCCTATGTCGGCTTGTGAGCGGGCGTGAGCGCCGAGATCGTCATCCGCGTCGAGGGGCTCTGCACCCGCTTTGGAGCGCAGGTGATCCATGACGACCTCAGCCTCGAAGTGCGTCGGGGCGAAGTGTTCGGCGTCGTCGGCGGATCGGGGGCTGGCAAGTCGGTCCTGTTGCGCGCGGCCCTCGGTCTGCTTCGCCCGGAGCGCGGCCGCATCGAGGTCCTGGGTCACGCCATTGCTGAGATCGGCGATCAGCAGCGTGATGCGCTGCGCGCGCGCCAGGGTGTCCTGTTTCAGGACGGCGCGCTGTTCAGCTCGCTCACGGTCGGGCAGAACATCCAGGCGCCGCTGCGTGAGCGGTTCGCCTTGCCCGAGGATCTGCTCAATCAGCTGGCCGGCCTGAAGCTCGCCCTGGTCGGTCTGCCCGTCGAGGCCTGCCACCAATACCCGGCCGAGCTGTCGGGTGGCATGCGCAAGCGGGCCGGGCTCGCCCGCGCGCTGGCGTTGGATCCCGAGATTCTGTTCCTGGACGAACCAACCGCCGGGCTCGACCCGATCGGCGCCGCCGAGCTCGATCGTCTGATCGGCGGCCTGCAGCGCAGCCTCGGCCTGACCGTGATGATGGTCACCCACGATCTGGATTCGTTGATCGCGATCTGTGATCGGGTGGCAGCTCTGGTCGACAAACGCGCGTTGGTTGGTACTTTGGACGAGTTGCGCAACCTTGATCATCCCTGGCTGCGGGCGTACTTCCACGGCCCCAGAGGCCGCGCGGCGCTTGAGTTGGGCGAGGTGCGGGAGGCGTAGATGGAGACTCGCGCCAGCTATCTGCTGGTCGGCAGCGTGGTCCTGGCGCTGCTCGCCGGACTGGCCGCGTTCAGTGTCTGGCTCGTGAAGGCCGATGTCGACCGGCAGACGGCGCTCTACCAGATCGTCTTCGCCGGGACCGTCAGCGGCCTGCGCGAAGGCGGGCAGGTGCTCTACCGCGGCATTCCGGTCGGACGGGTCGCCGACATCCGGATCGATCCGGAGAACGTCGAAAACGTCCTGGTCACGGCGGAGATCGAGCGCTCGACCCCGATCACCAAGGACACCGTCGCGACCCTCGAGATGCAGGGCATCACCGGGATCGCCTATGTCCAGCTGCGCGGTGGCACCCGGGAGAGCGTCCGGCTCGATCCGGACGCCAAGCCGCGGCCGCGGATTCCCTCCCACCGCTCCGCCCTCGAGCAGGTCTTCGAGTTCGGGGCCGGAACTACTGGCGCGCGGCGTTGCTCTGGCCGACCGATTGTCGTTGCTGGTCAACGACAAGAACGTCGAGACGATCACGGCGACGCTGGACCACCTGGAGACATTCACCGCGACCCTGGCGCAGGGCTCCGACAAGGTCGATGCGACCTTGGGTGGTGCGACCAAGGCCGCTCATCAGGTCGAGGACACGGCGGCGGATCTGCAGCGCCTGATCACCGACGTCCGCGGGCTGACCGCCAGGGTCGATCAGCAGGTCACGGGTGTGAGCGGCGACCTCGGTAAGAGCCTGACCGAGGCGCGCAGCGCCGCCGCCGCCCTCCATCAGGCGGCCGACCGGCTCAACGGCCTGATCGGCGATCTGCATCAGCCTCTGGATGACTTTGCCGGGACCGGCCTGTACGAATTTACCCAGCTCGTCGGTGAAACCCGGTTGCTGGTCGCAGCGCTCAGCCGGATCACCAAGGAGTTCGAACGGGATCCCGCCGGCTTCCTGATCGGCCGCACCAAAGGGTACGAAGCGAAATGATGCGGCCTCTACGTCGGTTCGCACCGATCGTTGCTATCGCAGCGTGCGTCGCGCTTGGCGCCTGCGCGGCGGCTTTGCAGCTGGCCGCGCCTCCGCCACCCAAGCTTTACTCACTCACCCCGAAGAGCACGTTCGAGGACGACCTGCCGACCGTGGACGCGCGCCTGAGCATCGAGGTGCCCACGGCTACCGCAGGCCTGAACACGGCGCGGATCGCACTCCGGCCGACGCCGACGACACTCGAGTACTACGCCGACGCCAGCTGGATCGACGTGGTCCCGGTGATGGTGCAGAACCTGTTGCTCGAGTCCCTCGACAATACCGGCAAGCTCGACGTGATCGGCCGCGAGGTGGTCGACGTGCGGGCCGACTACGCGCTGCTGACTTACGTCCGGGAGTTCCAGGCCGAGTACGACGGCAAGGGCCCGCCGAACGTCCGGGTTCGTTTGCAGGGCCGCCTGGTCAAGCTGCCGCGACGGACCTCACTCGCATCGACCTCCGAGGAGTTCAGCGTGCGCGCCGAGAACACCTCGCTGCCGGCGATCGTGCGCGCGTTCGACGAGGCTTTCGGCAAGGCGGCCAAGCGTCTGGTCGAGTGGACGATCCGGCAGATCGCGCTCGCCCAGACACCGCCGGTCTGAACCGCCGGCGAAGCGGCGCCCCGCCAGCAACGTTCGCTGCCCGTTGTTGGCGCTAGAGCTGGCTCGGCAGGACCCGGTCGGGCGGCCGGTGACCGTCGACGAAGGTCTTGATGTTGATGATGACCTTCTCGCCCATGTCGATCCGGCCCTCGATGGTCGCCGAGCTCATGTGCGGCAGAAGGACCACATTGTCGAGCTCGCGTAGCTTGGGATTGATCGCCGGCTCGTGCTCGAAGACGTCGAGGCCGGCGCCGGCGAGCTCCTTGTTGCGCAGCATGCGGGTCAACGCGGCCTCGTCGATCACCTCCCCGCGCGAGGTGTTGACGATGATCGCCTCGGGACGCGCCAGCTTCAGCCGTCGCGCCGAGAGCAGGTGGAAGGTCGCCGGCGTGTGCGGACAATTGACGCTGATGATGTCCATCCGGGCGACCATCTGGTCGAGGCTCTCCCAATAGGTCGCCTCGAGCTCGGTCTCGAGCTCCTCGGGCACCCGGCGCCGATTATGGTAGTGGATCGTCAGGCCGAAGCCACGCGCCCGGCGCGCGACGGCGGTGCCGATCCGGCCCATGCCGAGGATGCCGAGCCGCTTGCCGGTGATCCGGTGACCGAGCATCGAGGTCGGGCTCCAGCCGCCCCAGTCGCCGGAACGGGCGAGACGCTCGCCTTCGACCAGGCGCCGCGAGACCGCGAGGATCAGCGCCATGGTCATGTCGGCGGTGTCCTCGGTCAGCACGCCCGGCGTGTTGGTGACGGTGATGCCGCGGGCATAGGCCGCCTCGACGTCTATGTGATCGACCCCGGTGCCGTAGTTGGCGATCAGGCGCAGGTTCGGGTTGGCGTGGGCGAGGATGCTGCTGGTGAGCCGGTCGGTCACGGTCGGCACCAGGACCTCGGCGCTCTTGACCGCCTCGGTCAGCTCGTTCTTCGACCAGGGCACGTCGGTTTCGTTGAGCCGCGTGTCGAACAGCTCCATCATGCGGGTCTCGATCACCTCGGGCAACTTGCGCGTGACGATGACCAGCGGCTTTTTCCGCACCATCGAGCTGCCTCCGTCAACCAGCCGGATCGGATGGTCCCATGTCGCCGCCATGCCTAGCAGAACCGCCCCATGACCTGAAGCGTCAAGGCAGCCGAGCGGTCAAGCGACTTGCCGAGGCGCGGCCGGGCGGCTAACCGTTGCCCGAGCCGAAGAGGGAGGAGAAGGGGCCTTGGATCGATGACGACTCGGCGTTTCGCCTGCCGGAGCATCGCGGCAGGGATCATGCTCGCACTGCTCGTGCTGATCGGCGCGTCGCCGCTCTGGGCGCAGGCGGGGCGGAGCACCGGTCTGCCCCTGCCGCGCTTCGTCTCGCTCGCCGCCGACCGCGTCAATGTCCGCTACGGTCCGGGCAAGCAGTACCCGATCGACTGGGTGTACGCGCGCAAAGGCTTGCCGGTCGAGATCATCGAAGAGTTCGACACCTGGCGCAAAATTCGCGACTACGAGAATCAGGAAGGCTGGGTCCACTCGAGCCTGCTGTCCAGCCGGCGCACGATCATGGTGACCGGCGAGGTGCGTGAGCTGAGGCGCACCCCCGACCAGAGCGGGCGTGTGGTGCTGCGCGCCGAGCCCAGCGTGGTCGGTCGCCTGTTCGATTGCGAGGAGAACTGGTGCCGGATCGAAATCGAGGGGCGCCGCGGCTGGCTGCAGCGGAGCGAATTCTGGGGCACGCGGCCCGGTGAGATCGTGCGTTAGGCTTGGGCCGAGGAACCGTCCGTCGGGCGGGGGTCTGCCCCGGGGAACGCGTCAGGAAGCGCGGCGCAGCCGGACGATCACCTCGACCCGATCGATCGCCGAGCCCTGCGGCGGACTTGGCAGGCGCCCGATCTCGATGTCCTGCTCGGGGATATCGGTCAGCGCGCCGGTGGTCTCGTCAAAGAAGTGGTGGTGATGCGAGGTGTTGGTGTCGAAATAGCTCTGCCCCATGTCGACCACCACCTCGCGCAGCAGACCGACGCTCGTGAACTGGTGCAGCGTGTTGTAAACCGTCGCCAGCGACACCGGAATGCCGGCGCCGCGCGCCTCGTGAAACACCTCCTCCGCCGTGACGTGGCGCGGGCCGCTCTCGAGCAGAAGCTTGGCGAGCGCGAGGCGCTGCCGCGTCGGCCGTAAGCCGGCTTCCTTGAGCCGCTCCAGGACCTGGGAATAGGTTCGCATCGTCTGCACTGCCTGCCGCCTCTCGCACCTTTGGTCGTTACGTCAGCCGTTGTACGGCCAATTCGTACCTGGTTGGTCCGCTTTTGGCAACCTGCTCACATCCGGACCCCTCACTCATGACCCGCGAGGGCTTCAGCTGCGCGGCACGGGCACCGTTAAGCCCGAGCCGGCGCGACCATCGCGAGCGCCTGTTCTCAGTCGCCGGTCGCAATCCGGTCGACCAGCTGGCGCACGGTCGGGATGAAGCCGTTGGAGTAGAATGGATCCTGTCGAAACCTGAATACGTTGTGGCCGGCGAACATCAGCTGGTTGTCGATGTTGCCGCCATGCGCGATCTCCTGCAGCGTCTTCTGGATGCAGAATGAACGCGGGTCGGGCGGTTTGCCCGTTGTGTGGTCCTCCTCGTTGCAGGCCCAAGTGCTGAACTTGCAGGCGCTGAGGCAGCCCATGCAGTTGGTCTGGTCGCGGCGAATCTCGATCGCCTTCTCGGGACGGACGTAGACCAGGGTGTCGTCCGGGGTCTTCATCGCCTGGCTGTAACCCTCGGCCACCCAGCCATCGACCCGCGCGAGGTCCTCCGGCCGGACGTACACCGAGCGGCCCCGGGTTCCGAACGCGAGGGGCTCGGTCAGCCCCCGCTCGATGTCGGCCGCCAGCGCGAAGGGAATCTGGCGCTCCGAGCGCGCCTCCAGCTCCCGCAGGTAGTCGTTCCTTACCGCCGACGAATAGAACCCGGTGGGGCTGAACCGGTGCAGCAGCACATCGCCTTCCTCGAGCTCGAGCAGACGCCGCTTCCAGGCAGCGGAGATCGGGCTCTCACGGGTCAGCAAGGGCCGTGTGCCGAACTGGAAGCCGATCGGCCCGAGTTCGGGATTGTCCAGCCAGTCCCCCCAGTCGCGCAGATGCCAGACGCCGCCCGCCATGATGATCGCGGTCTCGTCGAGCCCGACGTCGCGCATCGTGTCGCGCAGCTGACAGACCCTCGGCAGCGGCGGCTCGGGCTGGCGGGGGTCTTCAGAGTTGGACAGGCCGTTGTGGCCGCCCGCCCGCCAGGGGTCCTCGTAGACCACGCCGCCGAGCCACTCCGATACCCGATGATAGGCCCGGCGCCAGAGCGCTCGAAAGGCGCGCGCCGAGGACACGATCGGGTAGTAGTATACGTTGTATTTGGCCGCGATGTCGGCGAGCCGATACGGCATCCCCGCGCCGCAGGTGATGCCGTGAATGAGGCCGCGCGCGCCTTCGAGCACGCCTTGCAGAACCCGTTCGCAGGCGCCCATTTCCCACAGCACGTTCATATGAAGGCGGCCTTCGGCGCCGCGGACGTCGTGCGCGATCCTGGCCTGGCTGATGGCGGCCCCGATCGAGTAGCGGATCAGCTCCTCGTGCCGCTCGAGGCGGGTCTTGCCACGATAGACCAGCGGGACGATCCGGCCGAGCTCGTCGATGTAGTCGCCGTTGACGCCCGAGAACGTGCCGATTCCGCCGCTTGCGGCCCAGGCGCCACTGCTCAGTCCGTTGGAGATCGAGATTCCCTTACCACCCTCGATCAGGGGCCAGACCTCTCGACCAGAGAGAATTAAGGGTTTCAGGCGAATCACATCCGGTCTCCCAAGACCGTTACCCCCTGAACTCTCGCGGGGGTTGGGTTCCATTTTTGGCGCACGCCAAAACCCCGCCCCGCCCGGCTCGCGCCAAGCGGCTCGGTCGAACCCAACACATGTATGCGCACCGAACTCCGCGCACAAGGCGTCGGCCAGATTTGCCACTCTGCGTCGGCGCCCCGGATCGGTGCATCCTGGCGCGGCAGTTCGCTGCCGCGCTTGCCGCGCTCCTTGTCGATCAGCTCGCCCGGCGATGCCGGCGCGGGCCTCGATCACGCCGCGGCCGCTCGCCCTGGCCCTCGCCCACGGCTCGGGGTTGGCGGGGCTCGACCGGTGTTACCTCGCCGGTGACCTGATCGATGCCGCGCATGGTGAGCTTGACCTTGCCCCGATCGTCGATGCTCAGCACCTTGACCTTGACGATGTCGCCCTCGTTGACCACGTCGGTGACCTTGCCGACCCGCTCGTTCTTCAGCTCCGAGATGTGGCAGAGACCGTCCTGGGAGCCGAGGAAGTTGACGAAGGCACCGAAGTCGACCACGCGGACGACCTTGCCGGTGTAGACGACGCCGACCTCCGGTTCGCTGGTCAGACCGCGAATCCAGTCGATCGCCTGCTGACTTGCCGTGGCGTCGCTCGAGGCGATCTTGACTGTGCCATCGTCCTCGATATCGATCTTGGTCTTCGTGGTCTCGCAGATCTCGCGGATCATCTTGCCGCCGGGGCCGATGATCGTGCCGATCTTGTCCTGCGGGATGTGGATCACGCTGATGCGCGGTACCGTCTCGCGCAAGTCTTCGCGCGCCCCGCTGATCCCCTTGGCCATTTCGGCGAGGATATGCAGCCGGCCGGCGCGCGCCTGAGTCAACGCCGTCCGCATGATCTCCTCAGTGATGCCCGCGATCTTGATGTCCATCTGGAGCGAGGTCACCCCCTGCTCGGTACCCGCGACCTTGAAGTCCATGTCGCCGAGATGGTCCTCGTCGCCGAGGATGTCTGAGAGGACCGCGAAGCGGCCATCCTCCTTGATCAGACCCATGGCGATCCCGGCAATCGGGCGCGCGATCGGCACGCCGGCATCCATCAGAGCGAGCGAGCTGCCGCAGACCGTGGCCATAGAGCTGGAGCCGTTCGATTTGGTGATCTCGGAAACCAGCCGGATCGTGTAGGGGAAGCTCTCGCGCGACGGCAACAGCGGTCGAACCGCCCGCCAGGCGAGCTTGCCATGGCCGATTTCACGCCGCCCGGGCGAGCGCATCATGCTCGCCTCGCCGACCGAGTACGGCGGGAAATTGTAGTGCAGCAAGAAGTACTCTCGGTAGTCGCCCTCGAGGGCATCGATCACCTGCTCGTCCTGGCCGGTACCGAGCGTCGCCACCACGAGCGCCTGGGTCTCGCCGCGGGTGAACAAAGCGCTGCCGTGAACCCTCGGCAGAACGCTGACCTCGGCCGCGATCTGCCGCACGGTGCTGGTGTCGCGACCATCGATGCGCCGGCCGGTGTCGAGGATCGCGGTCCGGACGATGGCTTTTTCGAGTTGCTTGAATTGCCCGAGCACGACCGCCTCGAGCGCACCGTCCTCGCCACCCAGGGCTTCGATCGCCCGGCTTCGGACCGCCTCGATCAGCGTGTGCCGCGCCTGCTTCGAGGGTTCGGCGTAGGCCTCGCGCAGTGGCGCCTCGAACTCGGCCTCCAGCCTGGCGTAGAGCTCGCTCTGGTCGTCGCTCTCGAGCTCCCAGGGTTCCTTGGCGCAGGCCTCGGCGAGCTCGATGATCAGATCGATCACCGGCTGGAACTGCTGCTGGCCGAAGAGCACCGCCTGGAGCATCGCGTCCTCGGACAGTTCCTTGGCCTCGGATTCGACCATCATCACGGCGTCCCGGGTGCCGGCCACGACCAGGTCGAGCTCGCTGTCCGCGAGGTCTTGATAGGTCGGATTGAGCAAGCACTCGCCGTTCCGGTAGCCGACCCGCGCGCTGGCGATCGGGCCGAGGAACGGGATGCCGGAAATCGTCAGGGCGGCGCTCGCCCCGATCATCGCGACGATGTCGGGATTGTTCTCCTGATCGTGCGCCAGAACCGTGCAGATCACCTGGGTCTCATTCTTGAAGCCCTCGGGGAACAGCGGTCGGATCGGCCGATCGATCAGGCGCGAGGTGAGGGTTTCCTTCTCGGCCGGCCGGCCCTCGCGCTTGAAAAAGCCGCCCGGGATCTTGCCGGCGGCGAAGGTCTTCTCCTGATAGTTGACGGTCAGGGGGAAGAAGTCCTGACCGGGTCGGAGCGTGCGGACCGCGACCGCGGTGCACAGGACCGTGGTTTCGCCGTAGCTGGCGAGCACCGCCCCGTCGGCCTGACGTGCCAGCCGGCCGCTTTCCAGGACCAGGGGCCGTCCGCCCCACGTGATTTGTCTTCGGATGATGTCGAACATTGATGTCAGTGCCTTTGCAACAGCCTAGACCGGCCGTCACCCGACGGCCGATCTGTCCGGATTGACGCCGGACCCGCTTGGGATGGCGACCCCCGAATGGTTCTGGTTGGGAACGGGTCGCCGGAGATGGTCTTCTCAGTGCTATCTGCGCAAGCCGAGGCGCTCGATCAAGGCCTGATAGCGGCTTTGCTCCTTGCGCCGCAGATAATCGAGCAGGCGGCGGCGCTGACCGACCATCATCAGAAGCCCGCGACGCGACGCGAAGTCCTTCTTGTGGGCCTTGAGATGCTCGGTCAGATTCGTGATCCGTTCGGTCAGCAGCGCCACCTGCACCTCGGGTGAGCCGGTATCGACGGTCGCCCGGGCGTACTCGGAGATCAGGCTCTGCTTGCGCTCTTGCGTGATCGACATGGTTGGTCCACTGGCCTCGTCGTACTCTCTGTTCAAAGATGAAACACGCGGAGCGGGCTGAGCTCGACGCCCTGGAGCCGGGCGAGGGCCACTACCTGCCCCGCGGTCATGGCCCGCACGGTAGCGTCGTCGCCGGCCTCGCCCATGATCAGTCCCGGGGCAATCCGGATGGTCTGCCCCGCGCAGAGCCGATGCGCCTGCGGCTCGGTCAAGGCGAGCGCTGGCAGTTCGCCTAGCGCGACGCTGACCGGCATCAAGGCCTGCGGCAGCGCGTCGTCGGCCACCAGCTGCTCGAGCGCCGCGAGCGAGATCGAAGCCTCGGCCCGAAATGGCCCGCACGCCAGCCGGCGCAAGGCGACCACGTGGCCGAGACAGCCCAGTCGCTCGCCGAGATCGCGGATCAACGCCCGGACGTAGGTCGCGCGGCCGCACACCAGATCGAAGATCGCGTGATCGGCGTCCGGCGTGTCGATCAGAGTGAAGCTGTCGATCCGCACGGTGCGCGCACCCAGCTCGACCGCTTCACCGCGCCGGGCCCGATCGTAGGCCCGCTCGCCCTCGATCTTGATGGCCGCAAAGCGCGGCGGGACCTGCGCCACCATGCCCACGAACTCGGGCAGCGACGCAGCGATTTCGGCGGCACTCGGCCGGCGCGCGCTGGTCGCCAGGACGTCGCCTTCGGCGTCGTCGGTGCTGCGCGACTTGCCCCAGCGGGCGGTGAAGCTGTAATGCTTAAGGCCGTCCATCACATAGGCAACGGTCTTGGTCGCCTCGCCCAGCGCGATCGGCAGCACCCCGGTCGCGAGCGGATCCAGCGTGCCGCCGTGGCCCGCTTTCTGTGCGGAAGTGATGCGGCGCACGCTGCCGACCGCAGCGGTCGACGTCATCCCCGCCGGCTTGTCGAGGCAGAGCCAGCCGTGGATCGGCCGGCCCTTGTGCCTAACCCGACCCATCGCCGTCCTCGGGCTGTTCCAGGGTCGCCCGCTCGGCGGCCAGCAGAGCTTCGATCCGCGCCGCCTCGCCGAACGTGGTATCGGCGCGGAAGCTCAGCTCCGGAGCGTATTTGAGGTGCAGACGGCGGGCCACCTCGCCACGCAGAAGAGGTGCTGCGCGGGCGAGCGCGTCACGGACCTCGGTGCGCAGCTCGCCGCCGAGCTCGATCACGAACACCAGCGCCTGGCGCAGGTCCGGGCTCACCCGCACCTCGGAGACCGTGATGTGCGCCTCGGCGAGCGCCGGGTCGTGCACCTCACCTCGAATCAGCAGCTCCGCGAGCACGTGGCGAAGCCCCTCGCCCACGCGTAACTGACGCTGGCTGGGTCCGGCATCGGCTGGCCGCCGGCGGCGACCCATATCGCTTCTCCCCCGATCGACGGCGAACGCGGGCGAGCGAACGGCCGGGGCCGGCCGTGGCGCCCGATCAAAGCGTGCGGGCAACCTGCTCAACCTCGTACGCCTCGATCACGTCACCCTCGCGGACATCGTTGAAGCCCTCGATCCCGATGCCGCACTCGAACCCCTCGCGCACCTCGCGCACGTCATCCTTGAAGCGCTTCAGGGAGCCAAGCGCACCCTCGTGGATGACGATGTCGTCGCGCAGCAGGCGCAGCCGTGCGCCGCGCCGGATCAGGCCGTCGATCACCCGGCAACCGGCGATCTTGCCGACCTTCGAGATCGAGAAGACCTCGCGAACCTCGGCGTGACCGAGCATGGTCTCGCGCGATGTCGGCGAGAGCAGCCCTGAGAGCGCGGCTTTGGCCTCGTCCAGCAGCTCGTAGATGATCGAGTGGTAGCGGATCTCGACGCCATCGCGCCTGGCGAGCTCGCGGGCCTGGGCGTTTGCCCGGACGTTGAAGCCGAGAATCCAGGCCTTGGACGCGAGGGCGAGGGTAACGTCCGATTCGGTGATCGCGCCGACCCCGGCGTGCAGGATGCGGACCGAAACCTCGTCGGTGCTGAGCTTCTGCAGCCCCGCGACGATCGCCTCCATGGAGCCGTGGACGTCGGACTTGATGACCACCGGAAGCTCTTTGGCCTCGCCGCTGGCGAGCTGGCTGAACATCTCCTCGACCGAGCTGCGCGTCGCCGTCCCGCTCGCCTGGGTGCGCTTCTTGCGCTGCCGGTACTCGGTGATCTCGCGCGCCCGGCGCTCGTTCTCGACGACCACCAGGAGATCGCCGGCTTCGGGCACGCCATCGAGGCCCAGGATCTCGACCGGCACCGACGGCCCGGCCGCGTCCATGTTCTGACCGCGGTCATCGACCAGCGCCCGGACCCGACCCCACTGGCCGCCGCAGACGATGATGTCGCCGACCCGAAGCGTGCCGCGCTCGATCAGGGCGGTCGCGACCACGCCGCGTCCACGATCGAGCTTGGCCTCGATCACCGCCCCCTCGGCCGGTCGATTGGGATTGGCCTTCAGCTCGAGCAGCTCGGCCTGGAGCTGGAGGACCTCGATCAACTTGTTGAGATTCGTGCGCGCGGTCGCGCTGACCTCGACGCTCAGAACATCGCCGCCGTAGTCTTCGGTCACCAGCTCGTGGCTCAGGAGTTCCTGCTTCACCCGGTCGGGGTTGGCGTCCGGTCGGTCGATCTTGTTGATCGCGACCACGATCGGCACCTTGGCGGCCCGGGCGTGGGCGATCGCCTCGATGGTCTGCGGCATGACGCCGTCGTCGGCCGCGACGACCAGCACCACGATGTCGGTCACCTTGGCGCCGCGCGCGCGGATTTCCGTGAACGCGGCGTGCCCCGGCGTGTCGATGAAGGTCACCGGGCGGCCGGTGCCGATGTCGACCTGATAGGCGCCGATGTGCTGGGTGATGCCGCCGGCCTCGCGCGCCGCCACATCGGTGTCGCGCAGCGCGTCGAGCAGCGAGGTCTTGCCGTGATCGACGTGACCCATCACGGTCACGACCGGCGCCCGCGGCTGCAGATCCTCAGGCCGGTCGGCCTCGCCACCGAGGTCCTTCTCGACGTCGGCCTCGCTCACCCGCTTGACCTGGTGACCGAACTCGGCGACCAGCAGCTCCGCGGTGTCGGCGTCGATCACCTGATTGATCGTCGCCATGACGCCCATCTTCATCAGCTGCTTGACCGCGTCGGCGCCGCGCACCGCCATGCGATTGGCCAGCTCGGAGACCGTGATCGTCTCGGGCAGGACGACCTCACGGACGAACGGCCCGGCGTCCTGCAGCTGTTGCTGACGCTTCTCGCGCTCGCGCTGGCGTTTGAGCGCCGCCAGCGACGGGCCGCGCCGTTCGATCAGCTCGCTGTCGCTGTCCAGGACCAGGCGGCCGCGGGTCGCCTCGCGGCGGATCGCCGCGCGTTTGCCCTCGCCCCGATCGGTACGGTCCTCGCCTTTGCCCGGTTTCGGCTTGCCCTTGAGCGGGCGCGGCGCCTCGGCTGGCTTGGCCGCCGGCCGGGCGGCGGGTTCGGTCTCGACCTCAGCGGTTTCTGCGTCCGGCGCGAACACATCGCCTTCACGCCGCTGGCGCTCTTCCTCTTCCTTGGCGAGTAGTCGTGCGGCGGCTTCCTCAGCCTTTCTGCGCGCTTCCTCTTCGCCCTTCTTGCGTGCCTCCTCGACCGCCTGGCGCTTGGTAGCGGCTTCCTCTTCGGCCCGGCGCCGCGCGTCCTCTTCGGCCCGGCGCCGGGCATTCTGCTCGGAGCGCTGGCGCGCCTCCTCCTCGGCCTTCTTGGCGTCGGCCAGGGCCCGCACACGGGCCGTCTTCTCCTCGTCCGTGAGCGGCTTCAGCACCACCGGGCGTCTGGCCGCGGTGGTCCGCCCAGTTTCGCCCGCCGGCCGCTGTCCCGCCGCCTCGGCCCGGGGGCGCAGGGTTTCGGCCGGCCGCGCGGTCGAGCCCGGCGCGGCGTCGGCCGGCCGAGCGACGCCGGCCGCCGCCGGCTTCAGGTTCCGCCTGCGCTTGACCTCGACCGCGACCGACTTGCTCCGGCCGTGCGAGAAGCTCTGCCGGACCATGCCGCTGTCCACGGTCTTCTTGAGCTCAAGGCGACCACCCGGGTGCGCCAGCCCAATCCGCGGATTTCGATCCTGCTCTTTGGTATCCGTCATCGTGGTTCGGTCGTTTCCTTCGACTCCATCGGCTCGAGCGGTCGACTACCCTCGGCCGGCAGCCACACCTCGGGCCGGAAACCCGCCAGCCGTTCGACATCGCGCAGAAGCCTCTGCGCCAAGCCGCCCCGCGCGACGGCCACGTGCATCAAACTCTCCCGTCCCAGAGCAGCGCCCAGCTCGGTGCTCGTGAACGCGGTGATCAAAGGCAATTGCGGCGCCAGCCCACGAAGCTTGCGTCGCCCGTCGGCGGCAGCGTCGGTTGCCGCCACCAGCACCGCCGCCGTTCCGGCCCGCAACGAGAGGCGCACCTGCTCGAAACCGACCGCGACCTCGCCGGCGCGCCGAGCCAAGCCAAGGCTGTCGAGGGCTCGTCGCGCCAACAGCCGCTCGATCTGCTCGACGAGATCGACCTCCACCCGCGCCGGGGCTCGCGCCGCCCGCGCGAAGAGGTTCCTGGCGACGGCTTTGTTTACCACATTTCGATCGGCGCTCAACCACATACCGCGCCCGGGCAGTCGTGCGTCCGGATCTGGCCGCACGCAGCCCTCCGGGTCGAGGACGAACCGGAGCAGCCGCTCGCGTGGCAGAACCTCCCGTGTCACCAGGCACCGCCGGGTCGCCGCGTCCGTCCGCTGGGCCATCTCGTGCATCCGTCGACGGCGCGCTCCGCTCAGGCATGGGCATCGCCCTGCTCGGGCTCCCCTGCGGGGGCCGCCCGTGCGGCTTCGGCAGCCGCCTCCTCCTCGTGGTCGAACCAATGGGCGCGAGCCGCCATGATCAGCTCGCCGGCGTCCGCCTCGCTCAGCTCGGTCCCCGGCAAGAGCTCGATCAGCTCGTCCGCGGCGAGGTCCGCAAGGTCGTCCAAGGTCTTGATGCCCTGGCGCCCGAGGGTGACGATCTGCTCGAGGCTCAGTGCCTCGAAGCCGAGCAGGTCCTCGCCCAGGCCGAGCTCCGCCGCCTCGTTGCGCAGCGCCTCCTCCTGCTCGGCGAGGTAGGTCTCAGCGCGCTCGCGCAAGGCCTCGGCGAGGCTCTGATCGAAGCCCTGGATCGAGGCCAGCTCGTCGAGCTCGACGTAGAGCAGCTCCTCGACCCGCGTGAAACCCTCGGTGACCAGCAGCTGCGCGATCACCTCCTCGACGTTCAGGGCCTCGACGAAGTACTCGGTCAGCGCCTTGAATTCGCGTGAGCGCCGCTCGGCATCCTCGCTCTCGGTCATGATGTCGATGTCCCAGCCGGTCAGCTGCGAGGCAAGGCGCACGTTCTGGCCGCGCCGCCCGATCGCCAGCGACAGCTGAGCGTCGGGCACGATCACCTCGATCCGCCGGCTGTCCTCGTCGAGCACGACCTTGCTGACTTCGGCCGGCGCCAGGGCATTGACCACGAAGGTGGCGGGGTCGGACGACCACGGAATGATGTCGATCTTCTCGCCCGACAGCTCGTTGACCACCGCCTGCACGCGCGAGCCGCGCATGCCGACGCAGGCGCCGACCGGGTCGATGCTGCTGTCCTTCGAGACCACGGCGATCTTGGCGCGCGAGCCCGGATCGCGGGCGACTGCCTTGATCTCGATGATGCCGTCGTAGATCTCCGGCACCTCCTGCGCGAACAGCTTGGCCATGAACTGGGGGTGGGTGCGCGAGAGGAAGATCTGCGGCCCGCGCGCCTCGGGCCGGACATCGTAGATGTAGGCGCGCACGCGGTCCTTGTTGCGGAAGGTCTCGCGCGGCTGCATCTCGTCGCGCCGGAGGATCGCCTCGGCCCGGCCGAGGTCGACCAGCACGTTGCCGTATTCGGTCCGCTTGACTTCGCCGACCACGATCTCGCCGATGCGGTCCTTGTATTCCTCGTACTGGCGCTCGCGCTCGGCCTCGCGGACCTTCTGGACGATCACCTGCTTGGCGCTCTGGGCGGCGATCCGACCGAGGTCGATCGGCGGCAGCGGCTCGAGGATGTGGTCGCCGACCTGCGCGGCCGGATTGCGTTCGCGCGCCTCGCTCAAGGCGATCTGGATCGCCGGATCATCGACCTCCTCGCTCACCTCGAGCTCGCGGTACAGACCGATGTCGCCGGTCTTGCGGTCGACCTCGGCCACAATCTGATGCTCCTGACCGTACTTGCGGCGCGCCGCCGTCTGAATGGCCTGCTCCATCGCGACGATCACGTCGTCGATGCCGATGCCCTTCTCGTGGGCGACGCTCTCCGCGATCCGGATCAGCTCCAGGCGGCCGAGGCCGGCCGACGTCTCCATGCCGTGGTCCACCAAAGCTCCTAGCTCCTTCGCTCCGCCGAGGCCGCCCTGAGCAATTCGTCGGTCAGCACCAGCTTCGCCTTCTTGACGGCGTCGTAAGGGATCAACCGCTCGCCCTCGGGCAGCTGCAAGCGCACGGCATCGCCGACCAGCCCCGCGAGCCGGCCCCGAAACCGGCGCCGGCCATCGATCGGCACGGCGGTCTCGAGGCGGACCTCGAGACCGGCGAAGCGCTCAAAATCCGCCCGCCGAACCAGCGGACGGTCGATCCCGGGCGAGGTGACCTCCAGGTGATAGGCCCCGCCGATGGGATCGGCAACATCGAGCACAGCCGAGAGCGCACGGCTGATCTCAGCGCAATGCTCGACCGTCATCGGCGTCCGGTCCAACCGTTCAGCCATGACCTGAAGGGTTGGCCGCTGACCGCCGGTGACGAGGACCCGCACGAGCTCGAAGCCCAGATCTTGCAGCGCCGGTTCGATCAGCTCCGAGATCTCTTGGATCGACCCCACCAATAAAAAAGTGGGCCGGGAGCCCACCATCCACTTGCGGTTCAGGCGATTGATTGGCCCTTATATGCGCCCGCCGGCGCGGCGCTTCAAGGGTTTTTCACCTTTGCCGGGAAGGCGCTGCGCAGAAAGCGCAAGTAGACGCAGCGGCGGCCCGCCGCGATGGCCTTGCGCTCGTAGCGGGTCGCGGGCGCGTCGGCCCAGCGCTCACGCCAGTCCGCCACCCGCTCGGCCGCCCAGACCAGCTCGGCCCGTGGCAGCAGCGCAAGCAGCATGGCGCGCGCGTAGCCCGCATCGTCGGTCGCAAGGCGTAGCTCGCCGCCCGGTTGGAGCAGGCGCGCGAACTCGGCCGCCGTCTCGCGGTTGACGATGCGGCGTTTGTGGTGGCGCGTCTTGGGCCAGGGGTCCGGGAACAGGATGAAGATCCGCTCGAGACAGGCATCCGGCAAGGCCTGGAGCAGGAGGCGGGCGTCATCGACCAGCAGGCGGAGGTTGGCGAGGCCTTCGGCTTCGGCGGTGGCCAGCAGGCGCGCCACGCCGCCGAGGTAAGGCTCGCAGCCGAGCATGCCGACCTCGGGATGAGCGGCCGCCTGCGCGGCCAGATGCTCCCCGGCGCCGAAGCCGATCTCGAGCCAGATGCGCGAGCGGCGATCGGGATACAACGATGCCGGATCGATCCGTCCGGCCTCAGGCAGGCTCAACCGGGCTGCCGGCAGACGCTCCGCGAGCAGGCGCTTCCGGTTGGCTCGGAGACGATGCCCCTGGCGACGGCCGTAGATCAGCCGTTGCAAAGGTGCGGTGCGCGGGCTCCCGGCCTCAGCATCACGCGAACGCGGCGCGCAGCTCGTCGACCAGATCGGTCCGCTCCCACGAGAAGCCGCCGCCCGGCTCCGGCTCGCGGCCGAAATGCCCGTAGGCGGCGGTGCGCGCGTAGATCGGCCGCGACAGACCGAGATGCTCGCGGATACCGCGCGGCGAGAGATCCATCAGCTCCTGCAGAACCGCGCTGAGGCGCACGGGATCGACCTCGCCCGCGCAGTAGGTGTCGACATAGACCGAGAGCGGCTTCGAGATGCCGATGGCATAGGACAACTGGATCAGACAACGCTCGGCAAGGCCGGCCGCGACGACGTTTTTGGCTAGATAACGAGCGGCATAGGCCGCCGAGCGGTCGACCTTGGTCGGATCCTTACCCGAGAACGCGCCGCCGCCATGGGGCGCGGCGCCGCCGTAGGTGTCGACGATGATCTTGCGACCGGTCAGACCGGCGTCGCCATCAGGGCCGCCGATCACGAACTTGCCGGTCGGGTTGACGTAGAACTCGTCCTCGGGGCACATCCAGCCCTCGGGCAGGGCGGCCAGCACGAACGGCCGCACCAGCTCGCGTACCTCGTCCTGGGACAGCTCGGGCGCATGCTGGGTCGAGACCACCACCGAGGTCGCGCAGACCGGTTTGCCGCTCGCATAGCGGAGACTGACCTGGCTCTTTGCGTCGGGGCCGAAGTAGGGTGCCCGACCCTCATGGCGCGCGTGCGCCATGGTGCGCAGAATTGTGTGCGCGAGCTGGATCGGCGCGGGCATCAGCTCCGCCGTCTCGGAGCAGGCGAAGCCGAACATGATGCCCTGGTCGCCCGCTCCCTCGTCCTTGTTGCCGACCGCGTCGACACCCATGGCGATGTCGGGGGACTGCGCATGCAGCAGCACCTCGACCTTGGCCTTGGCCCAGTGAAAACCCGCCTGCTCGTAGCCGATCTCGCGGATCACCTCGCGGGCCATCTGCTCGATCCGCCCGGGCGTGATCGCCTCGGGGCCGCGAACCTCGCCCGCGATGACGATGTGGTTGGTGGTCGCCAGGGTTTCCGCCGCTACCCGCGAGGTCGGATCGGCCGCCAGATAGGCGTCGACGATGGTGTCCGAGATCTGATCGCAGACCTTGTCCGGATGGCCCTCGGCAACGGATTCGCTGGTGAACACGAAATCGGCTTGACGCATGCGGTGTCCCTCTGAGGGCGGCCCGCCGTTTCGATGACGGGCTCGGTCGGATCGAACAAGCTTGCTCGGCGAAGCACCGCCGAGGGAACGGCGACATGGTTGGTCAACGGCGACTGGATCTCGAAGCGGCCTTGTTGTGCCGGAGATGGCGCTCTGCGGTCAAGTCCACTCTAGCGCACTATTGGGCAGCTTCGCTCAATGATCGCGTTTACCGTCATTGGCGGCGAGATTGGCCAGCGCCTTGGCCAGCTCGAACAGGCGCTTGCGGACCGCGCCATCGCCGATCCGATAGTAGGCACGAACCAGCTCCAGGGTCTCGCGCCGCTCGAGCGGCAGAGCGGCTTCGTCATCGTAGTCGAAGGCGGCGCCCTCTTCGGCCAGACCCCGGGCCACGTAGCCGCTGCCGAAAGCGCCGCCGACCGCCTCGGGCAGATCGTCGAAAAAGAACGACACCGGCACGTCCAGGATCTGGCCGAGCTCGAACAGGCGCGATGAGCCGATGCGATTGGCTCCGCGCTCGTACTTCTGCACTTGCTGGAAGGTCAGGCCGAGCAGCTCGCCGAGCCGCTCCTGACTCATGCCGAGCAGCGTGCGCCGCAGGCGCAGCCGCTTGCCGACATGGACGTCGATCGGATTGGGCTTGGTCGCCATGCCGCGCCGTGGTCCACGATTTGCCGAACTTGCCGCCGGATAGCGCCGACCGATCAATCGATCGACTGTGGTTGTCCCGGCACGTTCTCAGTCCGTTGTAGCGGGTTTTGCGGATTTGTTAACCTCTCGCGCCCGCCCTGCGGGTCCGCATCTCAACCAACGCCATGGCCACGGCGGCCGCGCCAGCCAGAACGATGACCGACCAGACGCCGAGGCGAGCGTAGATCGTAGGAGCCGGCAGCGGCTCTGGCAAAGCCGCGTCGAGCACGCCGGTCTCATCCAAGCCGAGGCTGGCCGTGACGCGGCCCCAGGGGTCGATCACCGCCGAGATCCCGGTGTTGGCGCTCCGGACCAGCGGCAGACCTTCCTCGACCGCCCGCATCCGGGCCATGGCGAAATGCTGATAAGGCCCCGTGCTGCGGCCGAACCAGGCATCGTTGGTGACATTGAGAAGCCAGGCCGGCCGGTCGCCGGGCTGGACCACCCGGCCGGGGAAGATCGCCTCGTAGCAGATCAGCGGACTGAATGGCGGTAGCCCCGGCACAGCGATGGTCTCTCGGCCGGGGCCGGGCTGGAAGTCGATGCTGCCGCCGGTCAGCTTCTTCAGCCCCAGGCGGCCCAGAAGGCCGCGCAACGGCAGGAACTCGCCGAACGGCACCAGATCGCGCTTGTCGTAGCGCGCCTGGACCGTGCCCTTTCCGTCGACCACGAACAGGCTGTTCCAGGCGCGCGGCGGCTCGGACGACAGATCGAACCGCTCACCACCCGTCACGAGCAGACCGCCCGGCGGCACCACGGCGGCGACCATTGCCCGCGCAGTCGGGTCCTGCTCGAGCGCGTAGGGCGTCGCCGACTCGGGCCAGATCACGTCTGTGACGTGATCGGGAGACCGCACGGAGAGATCGAGGTAGCGCTGAAACCACCGCGCTCTAAGCTCCGGCTGCCACTTGTGGTGCTGGGCGATGTTACCCTGGACCAGGCGCAGCCGGACGCCGGGCACGTCGGAAGCCTCGGCGCCGCCGAGGCGAACGGCGCCGCCCGTCCAGACCAGGACCAGCCCGAGCCCGGCCACCGCCAGCGGTCGCCAGTGGCGGCGCCAGTTTTCGGCCTCGAGCAAAACCGCAGGCAAGGCGCCGAGCAGCACCGCGATCAGGCTCAGCCCATAGGCTCCGGTCACCGCCGCCAGCTGGCTGATCGCGGTCGAGCCGCTCCAGACGTAGCCGATCAGGTTCCAGGGGAAGCCGCCAAACAGCATACCGCGGAGCCCCTCGGTGGCGGTCCAGGCGAGCGCCAGAGCGAGCGCGGCGGCCACGGGGCTGCGCCAGCGGTAGAGGACCGTGAGCCATGCCGCGAGCGCCGGATAGATCGCCAGCCCCGCGCAGAGTAGCACCACGGCCGGCACGGCTAAAGCGCCGAAACGCTCCGGATCAGTGAAGAACGCAATGCCGATCCAGTACAGCCCCGCCAGGAAATGGCCAAAGCCGAACGACCAGCCGAGCAGGAGAGCCTGCCACCGTCGCTCGATGCGCCGCAGCAGGTGCAGAAGACCGGCGAAACCGAACAGTGTCGGCCACAGATAGAAGGGCGCCAGGGCAAGTGCGACCAGGCCGCCGAGGACAAACGCCACGATGAAAGGTCGGCGCCGGGCGATCGCCAGCCAGGCCGGGACCGCGACGCCCGCTCGTCGAACTGGAGCCGCCAGCGACAAGGACTAGAGCTCGTCGGCCGTCACGGCAGCAGCTGGCGGCCGGCGGACGATGCGCAGCCGCTTGACCCGGCGCGGATCGGCATCGACGACCTCGAACTCGATTCCGGCCGGATGGCGGACCACCTCACCCCGCGCCGGCACCCGGTCGAGCAGGGTGAAGATCAGGCCGCCCAAAGTGTCGACATCCTCACGCCGCTCCGACTCGAGGAGCTGCAGCCCGAGGCGGGCCTCCAGATCCTCGACCTCGACCCGGGCATCGGCGTCGAGCGCGCCGTCGGCCAGCTCGGTGATCCGCGGCGGCACGATCTTGTCGTGTTCGTCCTGGATCTCGCCGACGATCTCTTCGACCAGATCCTCGATCGTGGCCAAGCCGTCGGTGCCGCCATACTCATCGACCACGATCGCCATGTGGACACCGGTATCGCGCATCTGCAGAAGAAGATCGAGAACCCGCATCGAGGGCGGCACGAACAGCGCTTCGCGTACGATCCGCTCGAGCGCGAAGTCCGTGCCGTCGCCCCAATATGGCAAAAGGTCCTTGATGTGGACCATGCCGATCACCTCGTCGAGGTTCTCGCGGAAGACCGGCAGACGGGTATGCATGGCGTCGCGCATCGTGCCGACGACCTCGGCGAGGCTCGCCTTGACGCTGATCGCCTTGATGTCGGTGCGCGGCACCATGACGTCCCAGACCTGCAGCTCGCCGAAACTCAGCGCATTGAGCAGCAGCTCCCGCTCGCCCTCGGTGAATTCGGCGCGGTCGGGCGTCGCCTCCTCTTCGTGCTCCTCGATCAGCTCTTCGAGGGTCTCGCGCAGCGAACTCTCGCCGTTGCGGCGTCGCGCGAGCACCCGCAGCCGGGTCAGCAGGCCGTGCAGAAGCGAGACCTGGGCCTCGCGTCCTTCGGCGGACAGCTCCTTCATCGTCCCGCCTCCAGCGGGCAGGCGTCGGCCGAGAGCGGCAGAGTCTCGGCGTAGGGGTCGGGAATTCCCAGATCGGCCAGGATCGCGCGCTCGAGCCGCTCCATGCGGTGCGCGTCGTCGTCAGCCTGATGATCGTGACCGAGCAGGTGCAGGCAGCCATGCACGAGGAGGTGGCTGAGGTGATCGGCAAGCGGCTTGCCCTCGGCCACGGCCTCCCGCTGCGCCGTCTCGAGCTGCGACAACGATGTCGCCGAGCAAGAAGTGAACCGGCGAGGGTGCGAGCTGCTGATCAGGAGCGAGCTGCAGGGTCGGGAACGACAGCACGTTGGTCGCCCGATCCTGACCGCGATAGGTGGCGTTCAGCCCGCGCATGGTCGCGTCGTCGCAGAGCAGAACGCTGATCTCGGCATCGGCGCAGCATGCCGCCGCCGCGCCGCGCTGCAGCGTCGCGATGATGGCCCGGCGACAGAGAGGCTCGGGGTCGCCCAGAGCGGCCCGCCAGGGGGCCGCGGTGATGGTCACGGAGACCGTACTTGGTCCGTCACTGTCCATGGGTGCAGGAAAGTCTGCGCCGGGTCGGCGGCGCGCCGTCGCTCAGGGCCGAGCGCAATGATCGGCTGGTCAGCCATGGTCGGCCTTGAGGTTCGATCCCGCGCCTTCGGCCGTGTCAGCGCGGTACGCCTGGATGATCTTCTCGACCAGCGGATGGCGGATGATGTCATTCTCGGTGAAGCGGATGACGGCCACCTGGCCGATCGGATCGAGCCGGGTAACCGCGTCGTTTAAACCAGACGTCGAGCCGGGCGGCAGATCGTGCTGGCTCGGATCGCCGGTTACCACCATGCGGGAATTCTCACCGAGGCGGGTCAAAAACATCTTCATCTGGGCCGGGGTGGTGTTCTGGCCCTCGTCCAGGATCACAAACGCGTTCGACAAAGTCCGGCCCCGCATGAAGGCGAGTGGCGCGATCTCGATCTGACCGCTCTCCAGCTTCGCCCCGAGTTTGCCCTCAGGCAGCATATCCTGCAAGGCGTCGTACAGCGGCCGAAGGTAGGGATCGACCTTGTCCTTCATGTCACCCGGCAGAAAACCGAGGCGTTCGCCGGCTTCGACGGCCGGTCGCGACAAGATGAGCCGCTCGACGATCCGCTGCTTGAGCAGCGCCACCCCGGTCGCGACCGCGAGATAGGTCTTGCCGGTGCCGGCCGGACCGATCCCGAACACCAGATCGTGCCCCTGCATCGCCCGCATGAAGGCGGCCTGGGTTGGCGAGCGCGGACTGATCCGCCGCTTGTCGGTCCGGATCAGCACGTCATCGCCCGGAAGCCCGATGGCGTCGCGCGCCCCGCGCACGACCATCCGCACGATCGCTTCGACTTCGCTGCGGTCGATCTCGAGGCCGCACTCAAGCCGGTGGTAGAGATCCCGGAGGACCGCGCTCGCGGCTTCGACCGCCTCGGGCTCGCCGTTGATCGTGACCAGATTGCCGCGCGCCGCCAGATGGGCCGGAATATGCTGCTCGATCAGCGCCAGATGCTCATGGTGGCCGCCGAACAGGCGCGCGCAAAGACCATTGTCGTCGAAGTGAAGGGTTTGCGATTTGATGCCCGCCGGTGCTGCGGGAACCGCTTTCAGGCGCATGCCGTTCTACCTCGTGTCAACACCTCTGCCGCCCGCGGGAGGTCGCCGATCGGAACGCCCGCGAGGCTGTGAGCGTGGTTCTCGGTAATCATGACCTGGATCAGCTCGCCGGGCGAACTGCCCGGGGCCTCCACGTGGACCGCCTGCAGATAGGGCGTGCGGCCGACCAGCTGGCCGCAGTAGCGCCCGGCCCGCTCGAGCAGCACCGGCAGCGTGCGGCCGACGGTGGCCCGCTGGAACGCCTGCGCCTGCTCCGTCAGCAGCTCCTGCAGCTCGGCCAGCCGCTGGCGCTTCACCTCCTCCTTCACCTGTCGGCGCATCGTGGCCGCCGGCGTGCCGGGCCGTCGGCTGTAGCGGAACGAGAACGCCTGGGCGAAGCCGATCTCGGCGACCAGCGAAAGCGTCGCCCGGAAGTCGGCATCGGTCTCGCCGGGGAAGCCGACGATGAAATCCGACGACAGGGCGATGTCCGGCCGCGCCCGACGAAGCACCTCGACGATCCGGCGGTAGTCATCGGCGCTGTGGCGGCGGTTCATCGCCGCAAGGATCGCGTCGGAGCCGACTGCACGGGCAGATGCAGGAACGGCATCAGCTTGTCGATCCGACCGTGGCTCTCGATCAGCTCGAGGCTCATGTCGCGCGGGTGTGAGGTGGTGTAGCGGAGCCGCGCGAGCCCATCGAGCCCGGCGAGCGCTTCGATCAGCCTGGCGAGCGACCAGCTCCGCCCATCCGTCCCTTCACCTCGATAGGCGTTCACGTTCTGCCCGAGCAGCGTGATCTCGCGCGCTCCGGCGGCGACCAGGCGCCGCGCCTCGGCGATGATCGCCCGCGCCGGCCGCGAGGCCTCGGCGCCGCGGGTGTAGGGTACGACGCAGAAGGTACAGAACCGGTCGCAGCCTTCCTGCACGGTGAGAAAAGCCGAGACGCCCGGCGGCGTGGCCGTCTCTTCGGGCAGATGATCGAATTTGCTCTCGAGCGGAAAGTCCGTGTCGAGCGCGGCGCCTCGCTCGCGCGCGCGCCGCTGCAGCAGTTCGGGCAGGCGATGAAAGGCTTGCGGCCCGACCACCAGGTCGACGTAGGGCGCGCGCTCCAGCAAGGCCTTGCCCTCGGCCTGGGCGACGCAGCCCGCCACGCCGATCACGAGGTCGCTGCCGGCGGCGCGTCGCCCGACGCGCAGCCGCTGCAGCCGGCCGAGCTCGGAATAGACCTTTTCAGCCGCCCTCTCGCGAATGTGGCACGTGTTCAGGATCACCAGATCGGCGTCGTCCACCCGCTCGGTCACAAGGTAGCCGTGCGGCAGCAAGGCGTCCGCCATGCGACCGGAGTTGTAGACGTTCATTTGGCAGCCGTAGGTCTTAATGAAGAGTTTCTTGGACACGCCTCAGCGGCCGCCGATCGTCGAGTTCAGGGATGTGCTGCAAAGCCAGTCAGCTTGTTCGAGCCCCTCGCAAGCAGGTCTGTCTATCGCCTCCACGTGACAGTTTTATGGGAAGCCGGCAGCGCTTCGTCAAGCAGCCGTCCGGCCACCTTCGAGTGGGACCGACCGACAAGTCGGCGCGGTCACCGGGCAATCACAAGTAATGTGAAGACAGCAGACCGCGAACCCAGGCTGCGCGGGTCGGTGTTCGGCGCCTCGGCCGCAGCGTCGGCGCCGGGCGAAGGGCGTGCTCAGGCGGCGCCGCGACGCTGCCGCGGGGCTCGCTTGGTGCCGAGACCAATCTTCTTGGCGAGAGCGCTGCGCTGTTGGGCATAGCTCGGCGCGACCATTGGATAATCGTCGGGCAGGCTCCAGCGCTTGCGGTACTCCTCGGGCGTCATGTCGTAGCGGGTCTTGAGATGCCGCTTGAGCATCTTCAGTTTCTTCCCGTCCTCCAGACAGATGATGTATTCAGGCGTGACCGACTTCTTGATTGCCACCGCGGGTTGTGGCTTCTCCGGCTGCTCGGGCGCAGGGGTCGGCGAGAGGTGGGTGAGACTCCCGTAAACCTGCCGGATCAACTCGGGCAGGTCGGACACGGCGACGGTGTTGTTCGAGACGTGCGAAGCCACAATTTCAGTGGTCAGCGCAAGGAGCTCGTTTTGGCTCAACTTCTCAGTCATAACGTTCTGCGCCCTCTGCGAGCTGGCTTGGTTAATTCTCACTCGGGAATATATTTGAAGCTCTCACTCGCGCAAGCTTTTTTTGCTGTCGTCAGTAGACGAGGCAAGAAACCATGAGCATCGCCCAATACAGCTTGGATGTCGCGGCAGCGACCCGCCGGTTGACCTTGGTGAACACCAAGCTCTGGCCGGTCGAGAGAGCGGCGGGCGAGGTGGCCTGCTTGCGCCCGAGTGGCCGTGAACCGCGCGAGGAAGTGCCGGGAGAGTTGCACACCCCGGGCCCTCTCACGCCTGAACTTGTTCGGAAGAAACGGATGGAGCGCTGATCGGCGGGCAGCTTGATCAGGGAGGAGAGGCGGCGAGGTCGCCCTGAGCTTTAACGGCTCACAACCCGGCGCGATGGCCGCCAAGCGCGTGCGGACCGCGTCGCAGATCGCAGCGCATCGTGTAAGCGCTCACGCGGGTACCGTCCGGGCGCTGATAGTAGCCGTCGCGTTCGCCAACTTCACCGAAGCCGAACGAGCGGTAGAGCAGCTGTGCCGAGACGTTGTCGGTCGCGACCTCGAGGAACATGGTGGTCGCACCGGCGCGTCGGCAGCGCTCCATGCTTTCCTTGAGCAGCTCGGAGCCGATCGCGCGGCGCCGGTAGGCCGGGCCGACGCCAATCGAGAGCAGCTCGCCCTCGTCGCGGACCACGCGGCAAAGCGCGAAACCGACGCCGCGCATCCCGTCGAGGCCGGCGAAATTGCGCTCGAACAGCCGGGCGAGCAGACCAAAGCCTCCGGGCAGGGCCAGCAGATGCGCGAGATCGGCGCGGCTCCAGGGGTCGTCGAAGCAGCTCTGGTGCAGGCGGGCCAGGCGGCCGAGGTCAAACGGGCCGACGGTCTTGATGCTGAGGCTGCTGACCCGCTTGAGAGCGAGCATGGCTCAGGGCCGGCAGCTCGCGCCGGCGCGAGCGCAGGCGTCGGCAGGCGCGCATCGGGCGGGCGAAGGTATAACGGGTGCAGCTCGAAACCGGTCTGCGGGCGCTCACCTGCCGCGAGCCGACGCGCGGCACGCCGCGCGACCCAGCGGGCATCGGGTTCGGCCGTCTCGATCACCACCGGCGCGTCTTCGGGCAGAGCCGCGCGCACCAGCGGCGCACCGTTGCCGACCAGACGGAGCGGTCCGCTCCCCAGACCGCGGGTCGCCTCTGCCGGAGTGACGGCGCGCGGTGAGCACCGCGGCCGGCCGCGGTGATCGAACGCCTGCGCATAAACCTGCCCGCGCCGCGCATCCAAGGCTGCCAGAAGGGTTCCCGAATCGCAGCCCGGCACAGCCGCCGCCAACGCCTCGAGGCTGCCCACGGCGAGCACTGGCAAGCCGGCCGCCAGCGCCAGCCCGCGCGCCGCTGCCACCGCGCTGCGCAGCCCGGTGAAGCTGCCCGGACCATGATTGACCGCGATCATGCCGAGCGCTTGGTAGCGAACAGGCCGGCCTCGCCAAGAGCCAAGTCGATCAACTCGACCAGACGGTCCGCCTGGCCGCTGTTCGGCGCGAGACGCCGATAGGCGAGCAGCGCCTCGGCGTTCGCGCCGGGCGCTGTCCCACAGCGCCACGGAAGTCGCCGCTGCCGCGCTATCGAGGGCGAGCAGAATCACCGGGGCGCCGGAGCGTGAAGCGCCTGGCGACTAGGCGACCGGGCGCACCTCGACCACCTCCGGCACGTAGTAGCGGAGGAGATTCTCGATGCCGTTCTTGAGCGTGATCGTCGAACTCGGACAGCCGCTGCAGGAACCGCGCATGTGCAGATAGACGACGCCGCGCTCGAAGCCGCGGAAGATGATGTCACCACCGTCCTGCGCCACCGCGGGCCGCACCCGCGTCTCGATCAGCTCGCGGATCTGGCGAACCAGTTCGTCGTCCTCATCGTCCGACCCCCGCGCCTCGTCAGCAAGCTCGGCGTCCGGCTCGAGCACGGGATCGCCCGACAGATAGTGCTCCATGATCGCGCCGAGGACGGCCGGCTTGAGAACGTACCAGTCCTGGCCTTCCGCCTTGGTGACGGTGATGAAGTCCGCGCCGAGGAACACCCCGCTGACGCCTTCCACCTCGAACAGACGCCGGGCGAGTGGCGACGCCCCGGCCCCATCGCGATCGGTGAAATCGACCACGCCGCGCGTCATGACCTCGCGCCCCGGCAGGAACTTCAGCGACGCCGGGTTCGGGGTCTGTTCGGTCTGGATGAACATTGCGCAACTCCTTGTGACGTCGACCCGAGAGCGGGTGGCATCGGCCCGCACCAGAGGGTGGCGGCCAGGCATTCGAACAAGGGCCAGCCATCCGGGGGCCGCCCGGCCGGGTCGGTGTGAACAGACCTCAACATGGGCCAAGCCGTGCCCGCGCGCAAGCCGTACCGCCGGGAGGCCGAGCGAGCCGTCCCGGGCGGAGCCCGATCATTTGAGCAGGATGTTGATGATCTCTTTGAGCTGGGTGCGGGCGCGCAGCAGGAAGAAGCCCTGCGCGCGCGAGGTGGCTGGGCAGGAACTGGCTGGCGGGATCACCGTTGACCACGACCCAGGGCTGGAGGGTCGCGGCCTCACGGAAGGTGTCCAGCATCTGGGTCCAGGCCGCGCCGAGATCGCGCTCGCGGATCACGTTGGCGAAGTCGACCTCGAGCTCGCGCAACAGCAGGTAGTAGGCGTACAGCCGGCCTTTGTTGGCGTAGAACAGATCGTCGGCGCTGAAGTCGGGCCAGAAGCCCGAGTCTTCGGTCACCGCGCGATCGATCGCGGCCGAGGACGAGCCCAAGTCGGCCGCGATCCGCTCGAGCGTCGCCTGCAGATTGTCGGCCCGGGTCTCGAACACCGCCTGGCCCCGCGCCAGGCGCTGCATTGTAGTCGCGCAGCGCGCGCATCGCGCGGCGGTATTGCGATTCCGAGCTCGCCGTGGGCTTGAACCAGGTCTGTGGATCGACCAGCCAGATCGTGCCCGGGTATTTCAGGAGACCGGAGGCGGCGATCCAGGTCCGGATCGATCTGGCTCGAGCCGCGGGTGCGCGCGAGCTGATCGCCCAGCTCGACCGCGAAGCGGGACAGCGCCGCAATAATGCCCATCTGGATAGTTGGGCATGTTGTCGAGCAGGCTGCCCGGCATGAACCACGGATCGTTGGCGACCCAGCGATGGGTGTTGATCTCGCGGTCGATCAGATCGGCCGCGACCGCCACGCTGCGCGAGCCGCCCTCCGGCGCCGAGCTGCCGAGGCCGAAGTTCGGATCATCGTCGATCCGGTGCAGCCAGATCATGCCGCCCACGTAATAGACGGCCAGCACCACCAGCAGGCCGAGGCCGCCGATCTTGATCCGCCGCAGGATCCGGCTGCGTCCGGCCCGGCTCGCTGCCGCTCAGCGTCTGCTCGACCATCTCCACTCCGGAGTTGACAGGAAGCCTCCCCGCACCATGTTGGTGCTCGGGTCGATCATTCAATCGACGGCCGCGGACGAGACCTGGGCAAATACGCGGCCGCCGGGGCCGACCGGATCAGGCCGTGGCGGCCGCCAGAAACGCGGCCCGGTCGGCCGGGCTGGCGATGCTGGCGCCGAGTCGGGCGTAGAAATCCCGGCGGTCGCTCGCCGCCTGCGCGGCCCTCTTGACCAGGACGCCGGCGAGCGGCCCGATGTACTGCGCCAACCGGTGCTCGGCGTCGCGAAGCTCGGCGTCGCTCAGCTTGAAGTCGCCCGACCGAGCGGCCTGCCGGCGCTGGCTCGTGCCGCTCGCCGGCAGGCTCGTGCGCCGCCTCGGGCGCGCGCTCGACCGGCGCCGCCGCGAGGAAGGAGGCGCGATCGGCCGGGTCCGGGATCACCGCGGCGATGGCGCTGCAGAGTTCGCCGACCGAGCGCGCGGACTCCGCCGCCCGCCGGACGATGACCCGGGCGAGCGGGCCGATGTAGGCCGCGAGGCGGCGCTCCTCCGCGGCCAGCAAGGCGGCGGGCAGCGCGGCGGCGGGCCATCGGCCGTGGCGGCCGCGGGCTCGGCGGGGCCGGGCTCGTCCTCGCCGGCATCCGCCGGCCGGGCGTCGACCGGCAGACCGGAGTCCAGGCCAAAGGCGTACAGCTGGTGCTCGCGGACGTGCTTGTCGCGCTTGCTGCCCATATAGCGGAACAGCCGTTCGTTGCCCTCCCTGAGCCGCGCCACGACCTCGTAGTAGGAGCGCGAGACCAGGACCTCGCCGACATCGGCGAAGCTCATGATGCGCTGGGCGACGTTGACCCCGTCGCCGACCACGTTGGTCCGGCCGTTGAGGTCGGTGACCAGCTTGATCGGCCCGAGGTTGATGCCGGTGCGCAGCTCCTGCGCGGCCTCCCCCGACGCCTTGCGGATCGCCTGGTTGATCGCGGTCGCGGCGAACAGCGCGTCCTCGGGATCGCCGAGGAAGCAGATCGCGGCGCCGTCGCCGGTGTCGAGGATCACCCGCTCCTGCGACGCGACCGCGGCCACGGCCTCGGCGATCGCCGCATTGAGGCTCGCCTTCATCGCCAGCTGCAGCGAGTCCGGCGCCTTCGAGTAGCGGACGATGTCGATGAACACGATGCTGCAGATGATCGTCCGACCGGCCTGCTCGGTCATGCGGGATATCCCTAGCTCTCGATCATCTTGATCGCCTGCTCGAGGCTGCGGCGCATCCGGTTGAACGAGACGGCGAGCCGGCCGATCTCGTCCCGGCGCCTCTCCGGGAACTCGGCGACGCCGAAATCGCCGGTGCTCACCCGGTCGGCCGCGACCGAGAGGTCGGCGATCGGTTTGATCACCGTCCGGGTCAGCACGAGATTGAGGACCACGTACAACACCAGGAACAGCGCGCAGAGCGACCCCATGAAGGTGTAGAAAGTCCGCAGCGCCCGCTGCTGCGGCACCGACATCGGCACCGAGACGATCTGGGCGCCGACGATGTCGTTGAGCTTCCAGCCGAAACCGTTGGCGTTGCCGTAGAGCGCCAGCATCGAGGCGGGCGCGGCCGCGGGCGTGCTGTGGCAGGTGAGGCAGGGCTCGTTGGTGATCTTGATCGGGCTCGCGATGTAGAGCGACGGGCCGCTCGGCGTCGAGCGGATGCCGCTCAGCACGCTGCGCTCCGGATTGCGCTGGAAGTCCTGGACCAGATCGGCCTCCCAGGCGACCGCCCGATCGCGCGGATTGGTCGGATTGAGGGTCGCTTCCTTATAGAGGAACTCGTGGTACTCCTCGGGTAGCGCGCCGAGGGTCTGGGTCGCGGCGTAGGCCGGCACGGTCTGCGGCAGAAAGGTCGTGTTCAGCTGATCGCGCAAGCAGCGGCCGGATCTCGTCCACCGTGTAGTTGCGAAACGCGCGCGCCGCCTGGATCATCAGATTGGCGGTATGGACCACCTCCTCGCGCGCGTTCCGTTGCAGCAGGTCGTAGGAGACCATGCCCGAGATCAGCAGGCCGAGCGCGAATACCACGGTCAGGATGAGGTTGAAGCGCAGCCTGAGACCCATGTCGTCACGCCTCCTCGCAATCCGACTATCAGCGCGGCAGGAAGCCGACCAGATCGTAGATCCGGGCGAGGTTGTCGGCGGCGATCGCCTCGGCCCGCGCGGCGCCTTCGCGCAGCACCCGCTCGATGTGGTCGGGCGCGGCCATCAGGCGGCGCATCTCCTCGGTGACCGGAGCGAGCTTGGCGACCGCGAGATCGGCGAGCTCGGCCTTGAAGGCCGAGAACGAGCTGGCGGCGAAGCGGGCCTCGACCGCGCTCGCGCGGCTCATCGGCGAGGGCGGCGTAGATGGTCAACAGATTGGCCGCCTCCGGGCGGTTCTCCGGGCTCGTAGGCTGAGCCCCATCGGCTGTCCGACTTGGCGCGGCGGATCTTGTGGCGATCGTGTCGGCATCGTCGGTGAGGTTGATCCGGGACTGATCGCTGGCGTCGGAGCTGCTCATCTTCTTCTGCCCGTCGCGCAGGCTCATGACGCGGGTCGCCTCGCCGAAGATCAGCGGCTCGGGGATCGGGAAGAACTCGGTCTCGTACTTGCGGTTGAAGGCGCCGGCGATGTCGCGCGACAGCTCGAGGTGCTGCTTCTGGTCCTCGCCGACCGGCACGTGGGTCGCCGCGGTAGGCGAGGATGTCGGCCGCCATCAGCACCGGGTAGACGTACAGCCCCGCCAGCGCCTGATCGCGGTTCTTGCCGGCCTTGTCCTTGAACTGGGTCATCCGGTTGAGCCAGCCGAGCGGGGTCACGCAGTTGAACACCCAGGCGAGCTGGGTATGCGCCGGGACGTGGCTCTGGACGAAGATCGTGGTCTGCTCGGGATCGAGACCGGCGGCCAGAAAGCCCGCGGCGACCTCGTTCGTCTTGGCGCGCAGCGCGCGCGGCTCCTGCGGCACGGTGATCGCGTGCAGGTCGACGATGCAATAGATCGCACTCGTACTCGCCCTGCAGCCGGACCCAGTTGCGGATCGCGCCAAGGTAGTTGCCGAGGTGCAGGTCGCCGCTCGGCTGGACGCCGGAGAAGATCCGCCCTTTCATCGCTTGCCTTCGGTCTCTGTCTCGGGTGGGGATGGGCGCGGAGTTATCGCGGCATGACGGGCCGAACGTCAAGCGCTGCGCCGGCCGAGCGCTTCGCGCAGCTCGCCCATCACCAGGGCGCCGGACAATTTCGCGAGCAGCAGGAAGCCGCCGCCGCCCGCCGCGACCAGCAGCGCGAGCCCGAGGATCGGCGGCAAGGGCGCCAGCCACGCCCGCCCGAACCAGAGGCCGGCCGCCATCGCGAGCGACGCGCCGACGATTCGCGGCAGACGCTGCCTCAGGCGCGCATCGGGCTGGAGCAGCCGGTCGCGGCGCAGCAGCCAGGCGAGCAGGCCCGCGTTCATCCAGGCCGAGAGCGCGGTCGCGAGCGCAATCCCGACGTGGGCGAGCGGCCACATCAGGGTCAGGACGAACACCAGATTGGCGGCGAGGCAGACCAGCGCCACCTTGACCGGGGTCCTGGTGTCCTCGCGCGCGAAGAAGCCCGGCGCCAGCGCCTTGATCAGGACGTAGGCGGGCAGGCCCGCGGCGTAGGCGGCGAGCGCCCAGCTCGTCTTGAGCGTGTCCTCGGGGCCGAAGGCACCGTGCTCGAACAGCGTGTGGATGATCGGCCAGGCCAGCACGATCAAGGCCGCTGCGGCCGGCAAAGTGAGCAGCAGCGCGAGCTCGATCGCCCGGTTCTGGCTGCGCAGCGCACCCTCGATATCACCGGCGCGCAGCTGGCGGGCGAGCAGCGGCAGCAGTGCGGTGCCGACCGCGACCCCGATCACGCCAAGCGGCAGCTGACTTAGGCGGTCGGCATAGTAGAGATACGAGACCGCGCCGGTCGGCAGAAGCGAGGCGAAGAAGACATCGATCAGGGCGCTGATCTGGGCGGCGCTGGCCCCGATCGCGCCCGGCACGATCAGCGTGAACAGGCGCCGGATCTCGGGGCTGATCCGGGGCCGGCGGAAGGCGAGCGTCATCCCGGCCCGATAGAGCGACAGGCGCAGCCAGAGGAACTGCAGCAGCCCCGCGGCCGCGACGCTCCAGGCCAGGGCGTAGGCCGGGGCGCCGAGCCAGATCGCCGACAGCCCGAGCGCGCGCGATCATGGTCAGGTTGAGCACGATCGGGCTGGCCGCGGCCGCGCCGAAGAGGTTCATCGAATTGAGCACGCCGCCCTGCAGCGCCACCAGCGAGATGAACAGGATGTAGCAGAAGGTGATCCGGGACAGCTCGACCGCGGCGCCATAGCGCGGGTCCGGCGGCTCGAAGCCCGGGGTGAAGATCGTGATCAGCCAGGGCATCGCCGGAACGGCGAGCAGGACCAGCGGTACGAGGACGCCCACCAGCACGGCCTGGGCCTGCTCGGCAAAGTCCTTGGCCACCGCAGGCCCCTCGGCCTCGAGGGTGCGCGCGAACATCGGCACGAAGCCGGCGTTGAAGGCGCCCTCCGCGAACAGCCGGCGGAGGAAGTTCGGCAGCTTGAAAGCGACGAAGAAGGCATCGGCGAGCGGCCCCGCGCCGAGCACGTTGGCAACCAGCACGTCGCGCACGAAGCCGAGGCCGCGCGACATCAGGGTCATGGAGCCGACCGTGGCGACCGAGCGCAGCAGCCCGCTCGGGCGCGCGGGCGGCGCGGTGGCGCCGGCCAGAGGCTCAGACGCCACGGCTGGATGCCTGGCGGTTCGAGCCGTCGGGCGCACGCTGCCGCGAGCGCGGCAGTCAGCTCGCGCTGCACGTGACGGAGTTTCGGCGCCTGGGTGATCTTCAGTCCGAACACGTCCTTCACGTAGAAGACATCGACCACGCGCTCGCCATAGGTGCTGATATGGGCGCTCGAAATGACCGTGCCGAGGTCCTTGAGCGCCCGCGCGACGTCGTAGAGGAGGCCGGGGCGGTCGCGGCCGTTGACCTCGATCACGGTGTGGGTGCGGCTGGCACCATTGTCGATCAGGACCCTGGGCTCGACTTCGAACACGTCGGCGCGCTGCGGCAGCGAGCGGCGGCCGGCGAGCGCGCGATCGAGCCCGATCTCGCCCGAGAGCGCCCGCTCGACGTTGCGCCGGATGCGTTCGAGGCGCGCCGGGTCGGTCACCGCGCTGCGGTCTTCGACGCTCTGAATACCGAAGCTGTCCAGAGCCATGCCGTCGGCGGTCGTGAAGATTCGGGCATCGACGATGCTCGCCCCGCTGAGGGCAAGCGCGCCCGCGACCTCCATGAACAGCCCCGCGTGATCGGGCGCCAGCAGGACGACCTCGGTGCGGGCGCGGAACTCGTCGATCCGAAAGTCGAGGGTCAGGGCCTTACCCTCGGCATCGGCTCGACGCAGCAGCTCGGCATGGCGCTTGTGGGTGGCAGGATCGAAGCTGATCCAGTAGCGCGGGTCGTGGCGGGCCATGAAGCGCTCGAGCTCGGCATTCGGCCAGTCGGCCAAGGCGTCGGCCAGGGCGCCCTTGGCGGCTTCAACCCGCTCCTTGCGTCGCCCGCTCGCGTCGCCGCCCACCATCGCGGCATCGGCCTCGTGATAGAGGTCGCGCAGCAGCTGCCCCTTCCAGCCGTTCCAGACGTTGGGACCGACCGCCCGAATGTCGGCTGCGGTCAGCACCAGAAGCAGCCGGAGCCGCTCGGGCGACTGAATCACCTCGACCAGATCGCTCACCGTCTTCGGATCCTCGATGTCGCGCTTGAAGGCGACCCGGCTGAGCAGAAGGTGGTTGCGGACCAGCCAGGCGACCGTCTCGGTCTGCTCGTCGCTGAGGCCGAGCCGCGGTCCGGCCCGACGCGCCATGCGCGCCCCGAACTCCGAATGATCGCTGCCGCGGCCCTTGCCGAGATCGTGAAACAGGAGCGCCACGTAAAGCTCGGTGCGCGAGAGCACCTTCGGCATCAGGCTGGTCGCAATCGGCAGCTCGTCACTGAGTTCGCCGGCCTCGATCTGATGGAGCACGCCGATCGCCTGGATGGTGTGCTCGTCGATCGTGTAGACGTGGTAGAGGCTGTGCTCCATCTGCGCGACCACGCGGCCGAACTCGGGCAGGAAGCGGCCGAGAACGCCGGTCTCGTTCATCCGCCTGAGCGTGGTCGCCGGGTCCTTGCGCGAGGTCAGCATGGCGAGGAACAGCCGGTTCGCCTCGGCGTCCGCGCGCAGCTCGGGCCCGATCCGCCGCTGGCTCTGGGTGACCGCGCGCCAGGCGTCGGGATGGATGTCGAGGTCGCGCTCCTGGGCCAGGTGAAAGAGACGCAGCATGGCGATCGGCTCGCGCTCGAACAGATCGGGCGTCGCCGGCGCGATCCGCCGCCCCTGGATCACCATGCCGTCGACCCGCCGGCGGCCGAAGCCGAACCGCGCGAGACCCAGGCGCGGCCGCCGCCGATGCTGCTCCTCGAGCGCGGCACAGAAGATCCGGGTGAGCGCGCCGACCTCCTTGGCGACCAGATAGTAGTGCTTCATGAAGCGCTCGACGCTGCTCGAGGTGCGCCGGTCGCGATAGCCCATGCGCTCGGCGACTTCCGGCTGGAGATCGAAGGTCAGGCGCTCTTCGGGCCGGCCGGCGAGGTAGTGCAGGTGGCAGCGTACGGTCCAGAGAAACCGCCGCGACTTGAGGAAACTGCCGCAGCGCGGCCTGCGTCAGCACGCCCTGCCCGACCAGCTCGGCCGGATCCTCGATCCGATAGAGGAAGCGGCCGAGCCAGAACAGGGTCTGCAGATCCCTGAGCCCGCCCTTGCCCTCCTTGACGTTCGGCTCGAGCAGATAGCGGCTGTCGCCCGTACGCTGATGGCGCGCGTCGCGCTCGGCGAGCTTGGCTTCGAGGAACACCCCGCTCCGGCCGCCCACCACCTCGGCCTCGAAGCGGCCCCGGAACTCCGCGAAGAGCGCCGGATCGCCCCAGAGAAAGCGCGCTTCGAGCAGGCTCGTGCAGATCTGCAGGTCGGTGCGGGCGAGGCGCGTGCATTCGGCGATCGAGCGCGTCGCCTGGCCGACCTTGAGCCCGAGATCCCAGAGCCGGTAAAGCAGAAACTCGATCATCTGCTCTGTGTGCGGGGTCCGCTTGTAGGGATGCAGGAACAGCAGATCGACGTCCGAGAACGGCGCCAGCTCGGCGCGGCCGTAGCCACCGACCGCGGCCACGGCGAGTCGCTCGCCGGCCGTCGGGTTGGCCAGCGGGAAGAGCCGCGCGAGGGCGAAATCGAGCAGCCCGCGGACCAGCGCATCGACCAGTCGCGAGCGCCCGAAGACCACCGCCTCGGCGTCGTTGTCGGTGTCAAATCGCCGTTGCAGGGCGCCCTGGTGCACCGCGAGCCACTGGCGCAGCCGGCGCAGCAGGACCGCCGGTTCGGCCACATCCTTTGCCGCGAGCAGGGCGTGGATCTCGGCCCCCGGATCCATCGGCGCGGCGAGCGGTTGCACCGCGTCCGGCGCCATCGCTAGCTCGATCGGGGCGACAAGGGTCATCGGGTCGTCCGAACTCCGCCCCGGCCGGCCGCCGGGAGGCGCTGCGGTCGCCGCTCGTCCGAGTTGCCCGGTCGCCGGCCGACGCGGTCGGAACCGATCGGGGAGGGAGCGAGAGGACCGCATGCCATGCCGTTCTTCATAGCGCCACTGCTATGGTCCGAACAGATTAAGCAAGCCCGAGCGAATGTGTTGCGGCTGCGACGATCTGCAAACCCTCGTGCAGTGGTCGACGGGCCGCGGCGAATGATACATATCAAAGCGGCGATCGCGGCAGGGCGGCTATGCTCTGCCGAGGATTGGGAGATGTGCTCGGATTTTGTCCCGCTAGCGGGCGGTGTGGATCGGGTCGGGAACGGGCGTTGAGCGACTTCTTCGCGATGGGCGGCTATGCGGTCTATGTCTGGCCGGCGTTCGGTTTCGCCGCCCTGGTCCTGCTCGGGCTGTTCGTCCAGAGCTGGCGGGCGGCGCGCGGGCGCGAGGTCGAGCTCGAGCAGCTGCGCCGGCTGGTTCGACCGGGCCGGGCGCGCACGCAGCGCCTGCGGCCGGTCCGGCGTGTGTCCGCCGCTGGGCCGAGCGCTCGGCCGAGCGCACCGGGCGGCGAGTGAGCGGGCATGCGTCTGCGCAAGCAGCAACGGCTCGCTCTGGTGATCGTCTCCCTCGTGCTCCTCGGCGGCGCCACCGCTCTGGTGCTGCTGGCGCTCTCGGACAGCATCGCTTTCTTCGTCACGCCGAGCGACATCGCGACCGCGCGCGTCGCCGTCGACAAGCGGTTCCGGCTCGGCGGCCTGGTCGTGCCCGGCAGCGTCGAGCGCACGGGCGAGGACGGCACGGTGAGCTTCGAGCTGACCGATCAGGCGCACGAGGTCCGGGTGCGCTATCAGGGCCTGCTGCCGGATCTGTTCCGCGAGGGTCAGGGCATCGTCGCGCAGGGTCGCCTCGGCCCTGATGGCGTGTTCGTCGCCGACGAGGTGCTGGCCAAGCACGACGAGAAATACATGCCGCGCGAGGTCGCCGAGGCCCTGAAGCGGGCGGGCCTCTGGCGCCCCGCCGAGGCGGTCGCCGGCGACCGGGCCGCCGAGAAGGGAGCGCCGCAGTGATCGCGGAGATCGGCCACTACGCCCTGGTCCTGGCGCTCGGCCTGGCGCTGATCCAGGGCAGCCTGCCGTTCTGGGGCGCGGCCCGGGGCGACGTCGCGCTGATGGCGCTCGCGCGGACCACGGCGCTCGGCCAGTTCGTCTTCATCTCGCTCGCCTTCGGCGCACTGATGCTGGGCTTTGCGCTCTCCGACTTCTCGATCGCCAATGTCGCGGCCAATTCCTTCTCGGGCAACCCGCTGATCTACAAGATCTCGGCGGCCTGGGGCAGCCACGAGGGCTCGCTCGTGCTCTGGGTCTGGATTCTCGCCCTCTACGGCTCGGGCGTGGCCCTGTTCGGCGCCAACCTGCCACCCCCCTTCCAGGCGCGCGTGCTCGCCGTGCAGGGGCTGATCGGGCTCGGCTTCCTCGCCTTCATCCTGTTCACCTCGAACCCGTTCCTCCGGCTCGATCCAGCACCGCCGGACGGCCAGGGTTTCAACCCGATTCTGCAGGACCCGGCGCTCGCCGCCCATCCGCCGATGCTCTATGCCGGCTACGTCGGCTTCTCGATGGCCTACGCCTTCGCGGTCGCGGCCCTGATCGAAGGGCGGGTCGATCCGAGCTGGGCGCGCTGGGTGCGGCCCTGGACGCTCGCCGCCTGGTGTTGTCTCAGCTTCGGCATCGCGCTCGGCAGCTATTGGGCGTACTACGAGCTCGGCTGGGGCGGCTGGTGGTTCTGGGACCCGGTCGAGAATGCCTCGTTCATGCCCTGGCTCGCGGGCACGGCGCTGCTGCACTCGGCGATCGTGGTCGAAAAGCGCGACAGCCTGAAGAGCTGGACCATCCTGCTCGCGATCCTGGCCTTCTCGCTCTCGCTGCTCGGCACCTTCCTGGTGCGCTCGGGCGTGCTGACCTCGGTCCACGCCTTCGCCGTCGATCCGGCGCGCGGCGTCTTCGTCCTCGCCCTCCTGGCGGTCGCGATCGGCGGCTCGCTCGCACTCTATGCCTGGCGGGCGCCGCAGCTTCAGGGCGGCGGGGTATTCGCTCCGATCTCGCGCGAGGGCGGGCTGCTGCTCAACAACCTGCTGCTCTCGACCGCCTGCGCGACCGTGCTGCTCGGCACCCTCTACCCCTTGCTCATGGAGACGGTCGGCGGCCCCAAGATCTCGGTCGGGCCGCCCTACTTCGATGCCACCTTCGTGCCGCTCATGGTGCCGCTCGTCATCGCCATCCCGATCGGCGCCATGCTCGCCTGGAAGCGGGGCGATCTCCCGGGCATCCTGGGGCGCCTCAAGGTGGCGCTCGCGATCACTGCGGCGGGCGTACTGATCCAGCTCGTGCTCACCCGTGGGAGCGGCATTCTCGCCGCCGGCGCCATGGCGCTCGCTGTCTGGGTGGTCGCCGGTTCGCTGGTCGAGCTCGCGACCCGCATCCAGCTGTTTCGGGTGCCGCTCGCGCAAAGCTGGCAGCGTGCGTGCGGCCTGCCGCGCTCGGCCTGGGCGATGACGCTCGCCCATATCGGGGTCGGCATCTTCGTCGCCGGCGTCACCGCATCGAGCGCCTGGCGGCAGGAGGCCATCCTGGCGATGCGCCCGGGCGAAAGCACCGAGCTCGCCGGCTATCAGTTCAGGCTCGATCGGATCGACGAGCGACAGGGGCCGAACTACGGCGCACGCCGCGCGACCTTCGAGATCACGTCGGGGGGCCGGCCGGTCGCCACGCTGCACCCCGAGAGACGCTTCTACCCGGTCGAGCGGCAGGCGACGACCGAGGCCGGCATCGATCCCGGCCTGCTCCGCGATCTGTACGTCGTACTGGGCGATCCCGTGCAGGGGCCGGCGGCTTCTGCCGGCGAGCAGACCTTGCGGATCTACGTCAATCCGCTGGTGATGTGGATCTGGGGCGGGGTGGCGCTCATGGGGCTGGCGGGCCTCTGGTCCCTGTCCGACCGGCGTCATCGGGTCGGTGCGCCAAGACCCGCGCTCGCCCGCCGCCAGACCCCGGCGCCCGCGCCGGCAGGCGCCGACTGACATGACCCCGCGCCGGCTCCTGTTCCTGATTCCGGTCCTGGTGTTCATCGGCCTCGGCATCGGGCTCGCCATCGGCCTGACCCGCGACCCGAGCGTCCTGCCCTCGGCCCTGATCGACAAGCCGGCCCCGAGCTTCGCTCTGCCGCCGATCGAGGCCAAGGATGGCGAGGGCCTGTCGAGCGCCGACCTCAAGGGTGAGGTCGCCCTTCTCAACGTGTTCGCGTCCTGGTGCGTGCCTTGCCGGGTGGAGCATCCGATTCTCCTGCGCCTCGCGCAGGAGGGCGTGCCGGTCTATGGCATCAACTACAAAGATCCGGCCGATCAGGCCGCAGCCTACCTCGATCAGCTGGGCAATCCGTACAAACGAATCGGCGCCGATCGTGATGGCCGGGTGGCGATCGATTTCGGCGTTTACGGCGTGCCCGAGACCTTCGTGATCGACCGGAACGGCCGGATTCGCCTGCGCCATGTCGGCCCGATCCGGCCGGAGGATGTCGACCGCGAGCTCAAGCCGCTGCTCGAGAGACTGCAACGCGAGCAAGGGACCACGCCTGTTGCTGGGGCGGAGGCCGCTGGCTCGTGAAGCGGCTGATCTGGCTTTGCCTTCTGCTCGCCGGCCTATCGGGCAGCGCGGTGCTCGCGGCCACCAACCCCGACGAGATGCTCAAGGACCCCGCTCTCGAGGCGCGCGCCCGCGCGATCAGCAAGCAACTGCGTTGCCTGGTCTGCCAGAACCAGTCGATCGATGATTCGGACGCCGATCTGGCCCGCGACCTGCGCCGGATCGTGCGCGAGCGGCTCGTGGCGGGCGACAGCGACCAGCAGATCATCGGCTTTCTGACCGCGCGCTACGGCGACTTCGTCCTGCTCAGGCCGCCGCTCGAGCCTGCGACCTGGGGCCTCTGGTTCGGACCGGGTCTGCTGCTGGTGATTGCCGCCGGCGGCATCGGCATCTATCTCGTCCGGCGCCGGCGCGGCCAGAGCACGCCTGCGCCGCTCAGCGCCGAGGAGCGGGCACGGCTCGATGAGCTCTTGAGTGGCGCAGAGGCCCCCGATCGGCCCTGATCCGGAGAGCGCGGCCGACCGGTGACGGCTCAAACTGCCAGGAGCAGCAGGACGACGGCAAAGTGGAAGGCGAGCCCGATCAGCCAGGCGAGCGCCCCCGGGCGGCCCTGGTCGGTCCGTCGAGCGCGCCGGAGCGCGCGGCCATGGAAGTCAGAATCGGCGGTCGGCGTGGCGTCGGGCACCGTGTTTTCCCCGATTCTGAGCCCCGGCGAAGCGTCGAGCGGATGATGATCAGATCGCCTTAGCCCGCATTTCTCAAACCCGGAAGCGAGATGGGTGCTTTGAGCGGCGTCGGCGCGGCGGGCGCGCCGGATGACGGACGTGGAGCGTGGAGGCCGTCGACGACGAATTCTCGGACGCGCGGAAGCGAGCACCCGGCGTCGGTGCGCATCGGGCTATGCGGGAACCTTCAGAAGGCGGCGCGCTTGAGGTAGAGATAGGCGAGGTGGTACTCGGCCCGGTAGGGGCAGGCCGACGCCATGGCGACCTTGATGCGGCGCACGCTGCGGCGGACCTGGGCCCCGATCTTCAAGAGCTTCAAACGGATGGTCCCGCAGGTGGCAGTGGCGAACTGGGTGTGGCGCAGCCCGATCCGGCGCAGCGCCTCGAGCAGCACGTAGGCGAACGAGGCGAACCAGAGCCGCAGCTGATTGGCCCGCATGGTGGCCGCCGAGGTGCGGTCGGCGAACAGGTCGAGCTGCTGCTCTTTGATCCGGTTCTCCATGTTCCCACGGGCACAGTAGAGGTCTTCGTACAAGGTGCGACCGTCGATCTTCTCGTCGGTGAGTGAGGTGACGACGAAGCGCGGATTGGCGCCCTTCGAGAGATGCTCGGCCTTGGCCACTACGCGCCGTTCGTGGCTCCAGCTGTCCAGGGTCGCGTAGCTGAAGTCCTGGAAGCGCCGGGCCGGGACACCAGTCGCGGCGTGCTCGGCAGCGGCCCCCGCCAACTCGGCCTCGATCGCCTCCAAAAGGCGGGAATTGCGGGCGAGGCCGAAGACGTAGTCGACGCCGTTGTCTTCACACCAGCCCATCAACTCGTCGCGGGCGAAGCCGGAGTCGGCCCGCAGCAGGATCTCGACCCGCGGCCAGCTCGCGCGGATCTGGCCAACAATGCGGGCCACTTCATCCTTGGCGCCGGCGGCCGCATCGACGTTCGAGCGCCGGAGCTTGGCCGCCAGCAGATGACGGCCGCAGAACACGTACAGCGGCAGATAGCAGTAGCAGTCGTAGTAACCATGGAAGAACCGGCCTTCCTGGTGGCCATGCAACGGATCGTCGGTGGCGTCGAGGTCGAGGACGATCTCCTTGGGCGCCGTCGGGTGCGCCTCGAGGAAGAGGTCGACGAACAGGGCCTCGATCGCCCGCGGATCGTGGCCGATCTTGTGGTAACGGTCGAGCGCCGAGGTCGGTGCATGCTCGATCCGGTTCAAGGTGCTCTTGCCGGCCAGTGGCGCGCAATCCTTACGCCGCGCCTCGAGCTTGCCGACCAGGGTCGCCAGCACCGGATCGTGGCGCAGCTCGTCGTGGTCGACCAGATCCTCGTACCCCAGCGCGATGCCGCAGATGCGCTGCATCAGCATGGTCTCGACGGTGTGCTCCACCAGCTCCGGCGCGCGGCCGTCGGTGAAGCACCCTGCCAGGCGCCGCACCAGCCCGAGCGCCCGGTTCGCGGCACCCAGCAGCAGCGCGCCGGCGTCCGAGGTCACCTCGCCGCCATCGAAGGCAGCCACCACCTGGCGGCCTTCGACCACTTCATATCCGAACAGATCGCGGCTACACTCTGTCGGCATCGGGGAACTCCTCTGCGTCGCGTTAAGCCTTTGTCACAGAAGAGTTATCCCGGTTAAGGCAGTCGCCGCCGGCCCCTGATCCCGCTTGGCGTCTGGACCCGGCCGCGCTATGACACCTTGGTGCAGGAATCACCATATCTCACCAGTTTGAATCGAGCGCAACGCGCCGCGGTCACCTTTGGCGTGCGGGCCGCAGGTGCCCTCGAGCGCGGGCCACCGCTCCTGATCCTGGCCGGCGCCGGTTCCGGTAAGACGCACACGCTTGCTCATCGGGTGGCGCATCTGATCGTCCGCGGCGCGCGGCCCCAGCGTATCCTGCTGCTCACTTTCACGCGCCGCGCCGCCGAAGCCATGATCCGCCGGGCCGAGCGCATTTGCGGCCAGGCGCTCGGCGGCACGCCCGCGCTCACCGATGCGATCGAGTGGGCGGGCACGTTCCACGCCCTGGGCGCGCGCCTGCTTCGCCTTTATGCCCGGCCGGTCGGCCTCGATGCCGGCTTCACGGTCCTCGATCGAGGCGACGCTGCGGACCTCATGAATCTGGTACGCGAGGAGCTCGGGCTCTGCCGCAAGGCGAACCGCTTCCCCAAGAAAGAGACCTGCCTCGCGGTCTACTCTTACGCCGTCAACGCAGAGGCGCCGCTCGAGCGGGTTCTGCCGAAGATGTTTCCCTGGTGTGACGAGTGGCAGCCGGAGCTGAAGGAGCTGTTTCGCGCCTACCTCGCCGCCAAGCAGCGCCAGAACGTCCTCGACTACGACGATCTGCTGCTCTACTGGGCGCGGATGATGGACGTGGCCGACATCGCCGCGGACGTCGCGCGCCGGTTCGACTTCATCCTGGTCGACGAATATCAGGACACCAACGCGCTCCAGGCCTCGATCCTACTCAAGCTCGGGCCCGGCGGCCACGGCCTCACCGTCGTCGGCGACGACGCGCAGGCGATCTACGGCTTTCGCGCGGCGAGTGCGCGCAACATTCTCGACTTTCCGGGGCTGTTCGAGCCGCCGGCCGGGGTGATCAAGCTCGAGCAGAACTACCGCTCGACCCAGCCGATCCTCGAGGCCGCGAATGGCGTCATGAGGCTGGCGGCCGAGGGCTTCACGAAGACCCTGTTCTCGGAGCGGCGCTCGAGCCAGAGGCCGTATCTGGCCGCGGTGCGCGACGAGGCGGCGCAGGTCGATTACGTGGTCGAGCGGATTCTCGAGAACCGCGAGGCGGGCACGGATCTTCGCGAGCAGGCCGTGCTGTTTCGCGCCGCGCACCACAGCGCTCTCCTCGAGGTCGAGCTTGCCCGACGCAACATCCCCTTCGTCAAGTACGGCGGGCTCAAGTTCCTGGAGACGGCGCACATCAAGGACGTGCTGGGCTTCCTTCGCTGGGCGGAGAACCCGCGCGATCGGGTCGCCGCATTCCGGGTCCTGCAGCTGTTGCCCGGGGTCGGTCCTGGCACCGCGCGCCGCGCCGCTCGATCACCTCGAGGGCGAGCGTTTTCGCTTTGCGGCGCTGGCCGACTTCCGGCCGCCCGCCGCGGCCGCCCGGCATTGGACCCAGCTGGTCGGCCTGTTGGATCGGCTGGCAGCGGAGCGCAACTGGCCCGGCCAGATCGAGCAGGTCCGGCGCCTCTACGACCCGCTTCTGGAGGAGCGCTACGACGTCGTCCGCGGCCGGCTCGCCGACCTCGAGCAGCTCGGGCAGATCGCCGCCGCCCAGTCCTCGCGCGAGCGGTTCCTCGTCGAGCTGACCCTGGATCCGCCGCAGGCGAGCGGTGACGAAGCGGGCACGCCGATTCTGGACGAGGATTTCCTGATTCTCTCGACCATCCATTCGGCCAAAGGGCGGGAATGGAAGGTCGTCTATGTCCTGAACGTGGTCGACGGCTGCATCCCCTCCGATATGGCGACCGGCTCGGTCGCCGAGACCGAGGAGGAGCGGCGCCTCCTCTACGTCGCCATGACCCGGGCGAAGGACGAGCTGCACCTGATCCAGCCGCTTCGCTTCTACACCCACGGCCAGAGCCGCTACGGCGACCGCTACGTCCAGGCGCCGCGCTCGCGCTTCATCCCGGACGCCCTGCTCGGGCTGTTCGATCAGATGACAGCCGGGCTGACGCTTGCCGGCTCAGGCCCCGGTCTCGCCGAGGCGCCGGCCTTGCCGAGGATCGACATCGGCGCCAGCCTGCGCGCGATGTGGGACTGACCCGGAGATACTGGACCTGCCTGGCGATGGCCTCAGCCCGCGAGACGAAGGAACACCACCAGGACCGCGATCATCTGGGCACCGTTGAGGAGAACGCTCGTGCGGTGCAGCCGGGCAAACCGCCGGCCGGCCACCGCATCGCCCGCGAGGTCGGCATCGCGGGCAGCGTTGATCCGCGGCCGGAGCCACAGGAGGGCGAACAGGAAGCCCGCCGCGATCAGGGCCAGAACCGGTCCCTCCCAGCCCCGCCAGGCGCAGAGCGCGGCGAGCGCCGACAGGGCCGCCATCACCCGGTAGTAGACCGGAAAGACCTGGCGGATGAAACCGCCGGCAACCTCGGCGGGCAGCTTCGTGAACACCAGCGGCGCATAGACGAAGGCGAAGAAGGTCATGCCGCCGAGCAGCAGTGCGGCGAGCAGGGTCGCTGCCATGTTCAAGGTGAGGTAGCCGGCCATGACTCGGAGGATGGCAGGTCCGCCGCCGGGCGCAAGAGGGTCGGCCGAGCCCCTCAGTGGAGCGGCCAGACCAGCACGATCATCGGCGTCGCGACCAGCAGGATCAACACCTCGAGCGGCAGCCCCATCCGCCAGTAATCGCCGAACGCGTAGCCGCCCGGGCCCATCACCAGGGTGTTGTTCTGGTGCCCGATCGGGGTCAGGAAGGCGCAGGAGCCGCCGATCGCCACCGCCATCAGGAAAGGATCGGCGTTGACCCCAAGGTCCTTCGCGACGGTCGCCGCGATCGGCGCCATGACCACCACGGTCGCGGCATTGTTGAGGATGTCCGAAAGCGTCATAGTGACGATCAGCAGAACCACGAGGACGACCACCGGCGGCACCCCGCCCGCGAGCGCCACGATGCCGCCCGCGATCAGCTTGGCCGCGCCGGTGCTCTCGAGCGCGCCGCCGATCGGGATCATGGCGCCGAGCAGGACGATGACCGGCCAGTCGATCGCCTCGTAGACCTCCCGTGGCGTGATCAGATTGGCGACCACGACCCCGACGGCGGCGAGCCCGAAGGCGATCTGGAGCGGCAGAAGGCCGAGGGTTGCAACGGCGATCGCGGCAGCAAACAGGGCGATCGCCAGGCCGCCGCGCCCACGCTGGCCGATCTGCATGCCGCGTCCGGCGAGCGGCAGCCAGCCGAGCGCGGCGAAGATACCGGACAGGCGATCGGTCTCACCTTGCAGCAGCAGGACATCACCGGCCCGGATGCGGAAGTTGCGCAGTCGCCCGCGATAGGGCTTGCCCTGGCGCGAGGCCGCCAGCAGGTTGACGCCAAAGCGCCGGCGCAGGCGCAACGAGCCGATCGTCCGCCCCTCTACGCTGGTTCGGGCCGGCACCACCGCCTCGACGATCTCGACCTCCTCGCCCCGCAGGGCCTCGATCGGACGCGCCTCGCTGCCGGCGAATTTCAGGCCCAGTTCGGCGACGAACCGGTCGAGCTCCTCGGGTCCTGCCTCGATCAACAGAATGTCGTCGGCCTGCAGGCGCTCGAAGCGCGACGACGCCGGCAGCAGGCGGCGCTGGCCGCGGATCAGAGCCACCACGAGGGCATCGATGTCGCTGGTCATCTCGTCGATCTCGGCCAGCGATTTGCCGACCGCGCGGGCGCCCTCGACCACGCCCGCCTCGGCGACGTAGTCGTCGATCGCGAAGAACGTCTCGACACCGCCTTGCGCCCGGCGCGGCCCCGGGATCAGACGCCAGCCAATCAGGGCGATGAAGGCGACCCCGGCCAGCGCGCACACGCCGCCAACCGGCGTGAAGTCGAACATCCCGAACGGCGCGCCCGCGATCTCGGCCCGATAGGTCGCGACGATGATGTTGGGCGGCGTGCCGATCAGGGTGATCAGACCGCCGAGGATCGAGGCGAAGGAGAGAGGCATCAGCAGCAGCGACGGCGAGCGCTCGGCCCGGGCGGCCGAGGCCATCGCGATCGGCATCAGGAGCGCCAGCGCGCCGACGTTGTTCATGACCGCCGACATCAGGGCAGCGATGCCGGCGAGGACCGCGATGTGGCGCGACGTGGTCGTGGTCGCCGCCATCACGTATTTGATCAGGACGTCGGTCGCGCCGGTGGCGCTCAGCACGCGGCTCAGGATCAGGACCATCGCCACCGTCACGGTCGCCGGGTGGCCGAAGCCGGCGAAGGCCTGCCCGAACGGCACGAGCCGCAGAAGCACCGCGACCATCAGGGCGAAGAAGGCGACCACGTCGTAGCGCCAGCGGCCCCATGCGAACAGGCCGAGGACGCCCGCGAGCAGGAGGCAGATGAGGACCTGGGCGCTGGTCACACAGGCTCCCGGGCAGCTCGTTCAAAGGTCGAGCACCCTAGGGCCTGGCGGGATTCACTACCAGAACGAAACGCTTACCAAGGCTCGCCCTGCCACCAGGGGAGCCTTTGGGCAAGCCTTGCAACTACCTCGATAAGGCGGGATCGAAATGCCGGGCACGAGGCGCGGCCCGCAGGTCGCGCCCCGTGCTCACGACACTTCACTGCTGTTGGATAGGCTGGACGATCCGCTAGCCGCGGTACATCACGTCGGTCAGCGCCTGCTGCAGTTTGGCGATGCCTTCGTCGGTCTTGCCCGAACTGCACAGCTTCGCGCCGTCGTCGCGCTCGTTGGTCGCTTTCTTCACTCCACTCGGAATCGCCTCCGGCAGATTTGTGGTGATTTCCGATTCCAGCTGAGTGCACTGCTGCATGGTAGCCGACGGAGCGGTGGTGGAAGTTTTGCGCGGCAAAGGCGGACACGCTGAACATCAGTGCCGCGGCCGTCGCAGGGACCACGAAACGCATGATCATGGGTCAACCCTTTCCCTGTGTGTCGGTGGCGCATCAAAAATTGAATTCGCCACCGCATATGAAGGTATTTGCCGACATGAACGCCGAATGTCCGCAAGATGAATCTTGCGTAATGAACAGTAATGAACGTGGTTTTGACCAATACTAGACTGGTCGTGTACTTCGGCGCCTAGACGCGCTCGAGGCGCCGGCGCGGAGCGGCGGCTATCCGGCCGGCGGTGCCACGACCACGCGGTCGTGGGGATGGCGGCGGCTGATCAGGCCGCTGTGCAGGAAGACGTCGAGTGCGACCTCGTAGTCATCGCGCGCGATCTCGAGCGAGCCCTGCCAGCAGCCGAGGCGCTGATAGGCGGCGATCGTGCGCGCGAGCACCGCCTGCTCGACCCCCGGCAGGAACGGCGCCTCGGCCGCGGCGATCGCCTCGGCGGGAGCGCTCGCGACCCAGCTGCGCGACTTCCGATAGGCGCGTGTGAAGGCCTGCGCCGTCTCGGTCTGGAGCCAGCCGCGGGTGGCCGAGAGGCTGCTGAACGCGACCGGGCCGATCGCCTCGCCGACCGCGGCGAGAACATGGCCGATGCCGTCCCGCTCCAGCTGCTGCGGTGCGGGCCCCTGCAGGTGGACATAGTCGACCTCGCCCTGGCGAAATGCTGCCACCATCGCCTCCGGCCCGCCGGCATCGAGCACGTCGAGGGCGGCGAAGTCCACGCCCTGCCGGTGCAAAGCGTACTTGAACATCGCGAGCGGCTGGCCGCCATGATCAATCAGGACGCGCGCGCCGGCGAGCTTCGACCAGGCGAAGTCGGGGTCGGGCCGCCGCGCGGCGATGAAGAAGCCGTCCCGCTGATTGATCTGGGCGAAGTGCACGATGTCGGAGGTCTCGCCTCGCTCGAGCGGCGCCCAGCTGGCCGAGGGCGCCGACTGGATCAGCTGCACGCTGCCCTCGGCAAGGCGCGCGCGTGGCGATTCACCGGCGCCGGCGACCGAGAACTCGGCTTCGAGTTCTTCCGCCTCGAGGAAACCGCCCGCCTGGAGGGCGATCAGCGGACTGTAGAACGCCGAGTAGCGGGAGAACATGATGCGGATCTTGGCCATCTCCGCACTCCGCTCATCCGGTCAGGCTCGATGGCGGCCGGCGCGCGGTCAGGGCAGCGTGCGCATGGTCGCGATGCTGAACGGGCCTCGGTTGTTGCCGTAGATGATCCGTCGCTGACGGCTGAAACCAAGTGGCGGCACGTCGGGGGCCTGCTCGAGCGCGGCCGAGCCAGCCACGCCGCTCGCCGCGCTCTCGGCCTCCCCGACATTCAGCAGCCGCTTCGAGCCAAGCGTTACAATCATGCCAGGGGGTGGATTGGCCAGCACGTAACCGCCATCGGCGGTGCGCAGATAGCCGGCGTCCAGCGCCGTCTTTGCGGCGCCGGCCGCGGGTGTGGCCGCCGGCCCGCTCGGTGACGGCGGCGGGATCGCCCGCTCGATCGCCTTGGCCTCGGGATCATAAGGACTGCGGCTGAACCAGCCGAGCGACTGATTATAGTAGGGGATCTGCTGACAGGCCGCGAGGCTCAGAAGAGCGAGCGCCGCCGCGCCGGATCGGCCTGAGACGATCGCTGACATCAGAGCGGTTCTCCCTTTGGGCCGGGCTTGCGGCGCCATGGGCGGCGCACGACCGGCGGCCCGCTCACGCCGGTTCATGACGGGCGGGTCCCATCCGATGGCGGCTTCAGCGCGGGCGTGACCCCGGCGGTGGCCGGCGGCGCCTGCTCGGTCTCCGGCGCCCAGCCACCGCCCAGCGCCTTGTACAACCGAACGAGATTCTCGGTCACCAGGCCCGTGCTCTGGGCGAGGGCGTCCTCCTGCGTGAACAGCGAGCGCTGGGTGTCGAGCACGTTCTGGAAGTCGGTCAGACCGGTCCGGTAGAGCGTTTCGACCAGGCGGGTCGAGGCCTGGGCGGCGACCACCGAGCGCCGCAGCGCCTCCTGGCGGATCTTCTCCTCGGTATAGGCGGCGATGGCGTCCTCGACGTCCTCGACGCCGGTCAGGACGGTCTGCTCGTAGTTCGCCAGCAGCTCTTGGGTCAGTGCGTCCTGGAGATTGATGTTGCTGCGGATCCGCCCGGCATCGAAGATGTTCCAGTTGAAGGCGGGCCCGAAGGAATAGCTTCGCGCATCCCATTTGAACAGATTGCTCGTCGAGAAGGCCTCGAAGGCGAAGGTGCCGGAGAGCGTGAAGCGGGGGTAAAGGTCGGCGGTCGCCACGCCGATCTGGGCGGTCTGGGCGGCGAGCTGGCGCTCCGCAGAGCGGATGTCGGAGCGCTGGCGGAGCAGCTCGGCCGGCAGCCCGACGGTCACCTGCTTGGGCGGCCCCGGGATCGGGGCGGGCGCCGCGAGCTCCGTGTCGACCGCGCTCGGAAACTGACCGAGCAACACCGCCAGTCGATGCAGCGACTGCGCCAGCGCGCTGCGCAGCGTCGGCACGAAAGCCTCGGTCGTCGCGAGGTTGAGCTCGGCCTGGCGGACGTCGAGGTCGGGGGCGAGGCCCGCGCGGTTGCGATCGATCGTCAGGCGCAGCGCGCCTTGCTGGGTCTTGACGTTGTTGAGCGCCGATTGAATCCGGGCCTGCAGCGTGCGGATCTCGACGTAGTTCGTGGCGACGTCGGCGTACAGCACCACGAGCGTGTCGCGGTAGTCCCAAATCGAGCCGCCCAAGCTTGCGTTCGCCGATTCGACGTTGCGCCGGATGCGGCCCCAGAAGTCGAGCTCCCAGGTGGCGTCGAGACCGGCGCTGTAGAAGGTGTCGATACGGTTCTGCGGCGGGACGGTGCTCGCGGCCACCCCTTTGCTGATCCGGCTGTTCTCGATCGTGCCGATGGCGTCGACCGAGGGAAACTGCGTACCGCCGGCGATGCCGAGCTGGGCGCGCGCCTGCAGAATCCGGGCGACCGCCTGCTTGACGTCGAGGTTGCCCACGGTCGCCCGGTCGATCAGCCCGTCCAGCACCGGATCGTCGAGCACGTTCCACCAGGTGCGCAGATCGGCCTTGCCCTCGGCGAGACCCTCGGTCAGCTTCTGCTGCCAGAGGTCGGGCATCTCGGTCTTGGGTGCCTCGTAGTTCGGCCCGACGGTGCAGCCGCCGAGCAGGACGACCGCCGCGATCGCCATAGCCTGGCACCGCCTCCACGGCCGCCGCTTGCGCTGCCGCCCCCACCCGATCATCGCGGCGCTCGTCCCATGTCTTGATTTGCGCGCGTCTTTGCAGGCGCATGGTAGAGACACAAGCGCTGCGCCGCAACCACTGCTGCGGCACCCCGTTCCCGATCTTTTGATGGTGCCGACGCACGACCCGTGCCAGACTGGCTCAGGAGCCGGGGGAGAGGCCCAATCATGCGGCTCTACGATTACTGGCGCAGCTCCGCCGCCTATCGGGTGCGGATCGCGCTGAACTTCAAGGGATTGGCCTACCGTCAGGTGGCGGTCGACCTGCGCGCGGGCGCGCAGCGGACGCCGAAGTTCCTCGAGATCAACCGCCAGGGCCTGCTGCCCTGCCTCGAGGACGACGACGGCGTCGTCCTCACCCAGTCTCTGCCGATCCTCAACTATCTGGAGGAGCGCTACCCCGAGCCGCCGCTCCTGCCCAAGGATCTGGCGGGACGGGCCAGGTCGCGCGCGATCGCTCTGGCGGTGGCCTGCGAGATCCATCCCCTGAACAACCTCCGGGTCCTCAAATACCTCGAGCGCGAGCTCGGGCTGGACGAGGTGCGCCGCCTCGAATGGTATCGGCACTGGGTCACGGAAGGGTTCGCCGCGATCGAGATCATGCTGGCGCGCGCGGCCGGTGATTTCTCGATCGGCGATGCGCCGACCCTGGCCGACGTCTGTCTCGTCCCGCAGGTCTACAATGCGCGGCGCTATCAATGCGACCTGGAGCCCTACCCGGTGATCCGGCGGATCGACGAACGCTGCCGTCAGATCGAGGCTTTCGCTCGCGCAGCCCCCGAACACCAGCCCGACGCCAGATCGTAAGCTCGAAGTCGAGGCGGCCCCGGTCGGAGGCCGTTTGACCCTTTCTTAATCGCTGCCGGCCGTAATCCGCCATCGCGGGTCTTAGCGGTGCGAGCCGGACAATCCATGGCGATCGGTCGCAGCGATGTTCACGAGCCGACGGTCGCGGTCGGCCTCGCTCCAGGCACAGGTGCCGGCGTCCTGCCGCTGTTCGCCGCCACCTTGCTGCTGAGCGCTCTGCTCCTGTTCTGGGTCGAGCCGATGTTCACCCGGATGGTGCTGCCGCTGCTCGGCGGCTCGCCCGCGGTCTGGAACACCGCCATGGTGTTCTTCCAGACCGCGCTCTTGGCCGGCTACGCCTATGCTCACGCCACGGCGCGGTGGTTGAGCCGGCGCCGCCAGATCGCCCTGCATCTCGGCCTGCTGGCACTCGCCTCGATCAGCCTGCCGATCGGGATCGGCGCCGGGTGGACGCCGCCAACCGAGGGCACGCCGGTGCTCTGGCTGGCTGGCCTGCTCGCCGGCTCGCTCGGCCTGCCGTTCCTGGTCGTCTCGGCGACCGCGCCGCTGTTGCAGCTTTGGTTCGCCGCGAGCGGCCACCGCACCGCAGGCGATCCCTATTTCCTGTACGGCGCCAGCAATCTCGGCAGCATCGTGGCGCTGCTCGCCTATCCGCTGCTGCTCGAGCCGACCCTCGACCTCGATCAGCAAAGCCTACTCTGGAGCGTCGGCTATGCGGCGCTGGACCTTCTGGTGGTGGGCTGCGCGATGACGGCCTGGCGGCGAGCCCCGCTTGCTGCCGCAAGGTCCGACGTCGGCGCTGCGGGTGCCTGCCCGCCCCTCGGCTGGCGCCAACGCCTCGGCTGGCTCGCGCTTGCCTGCGTGCCGTCGGCCCTGCTGCTCGCGGTGACGGCGCACATCACGACCGACCTCGCCGCGGTACCGCTGCTCTGGGTCATCCCGCTGGCACTCTATCTCTCGACCTTCGTCCTCACCTTCGCCGGCCGGCCGTGGCTGAAGCATGCCTGGATGATCAAGGCGCAACCGTTCGTGCTGATCCCGCTCGCCCTGCTGTTCTCCTGGAACGTCGCCTTCTGGCTCGCGCTCCCGCTGCATCTGGGCGCCTTCTTCGTCACCGCCATGGTCTGCCACGGCGAGCTTGCCGGGCGCCGCCCCGCAGCCCCTCACCTGACCGAGTTCTACCTCTGGCTGGCGATCGGTGGCATGCTCGGCGGCGTGTTCGCGGCCTTGATCGCGCCCTCGATATTCGATGCCGTCTGGGAATACCCGATCGCGCTCGCCGCCGCCTGCCTGTTGCGCCCCGGCGCGAGCGGCCGGAATGCCAGGCGCTCGCTCGACCTGCTGCTGCCGCTCGTGGTGTTCGTCCTCATCACTTTGCAGGCACGCTGGCGGCATCTCGGCTTGCCGGACCTCGGCACGGCCGGCGTGCTGGCATTCTTCGTCCCGGTCGCGATGCTGCTCTACGGCATGGCCGAGCGGCCGCGCCGCTTTGGCCTTGGCATGGCCGCGGCGCTGGGCGCGGCCCTCATCGGCGCCGCCGCGCAGCAGGTCGTGGCGCGGGAGCGGAGCTTCTTCGGCGTCTACACGATCAAGCACGATCCCGCCGGCTACAACGTCCTGATCCACGGCACGACCGTGCACGGCGCCGAGCAGACCGACCCACAAGGGTGGCGCGAGCCGCTCACCTACTACTTGCGCGACGGCCCGCTCGGCCAGCTGTTCGCCGCCCGTGCAGACAATCCGCCAGAGAGTATCGGCGCGATCGGCCTCGGGGTCGGCACGGTTGCCTGCTATCGGCGCCCGGGCCAGCGCTGGACCTTTTACGAGATCGATCCGCTGGTCGAGCGAATCGCACGCGACCCGCGCTTCTTCCACTATCTCGCGGACTGCGCGCCGGACGCCGAGGTCGTTCTGGGCGACGCCCGGCGCTCGTTGCAGCAGGCGCCGGATGGACGCTACGATCTTCTGATCCTGGACGCCTTCAGCTCCGATGCGATCCCCGTGCATCTGCTGACGCGCGAGGCTTTCGCGCTCTATCTCGAGAAGCTGGCGCCAGGTGGCGTGATCGCGCTGCACATTTCCAACCGCAATCTCGAACTCGCGCCGATCGTCGCCGATCTGGTCGCCGATGCAGGAGTGATGGCCTGGCGGCAGGAGCACGAGCCGCCTAGTGGGGAGCTCGCGCGCTATCGCAGCCCCTCGAGCTGGATCGTGATCGCCCGCAGCCGAGCTGAGTTCGGGCGCCTTGCCGATGATCCGCGCTGGTCGCGCCTCGTCGCCCGGCCGGATCGGCGGCCCTGGACCGATCGGTTCTCCAACATCGTCGGCGCGCTCCGCTGGCGTCTCTGACGCGAAGCCCTTGAAACCGCTACCGCCCGCGCCAATAGTCCGCTTTGGGACCGTCCTTCCAACCGATCAGCGCTCCGCAGCGCTCGAGACCGCGCTCGGTGCCGGAGCGCCCAGCAGGCGGAGCGGGTCGATGGCGAACCGACACTACATCTCTTATCCGGTGAGGCAGGGTCGCAGCTCGCGCCAGGCGCACGCCGATTTCCCGGCCGCCACCTATGAGCGCGAGCTCGGCAAGGAGGGCTTCTTCGGCCCGGCGACCCACATGTATCACAGCCATCCGCCGACCGGCTGGGTCGACTGGGAGGGGCCGCTTCGGCCGCGCTGCTTCGACTTCAATCAGATCCGGGCCGACATGGCCTCGCCCTGGGATGCGGCGCTCTGTTTGCACAACGCCAACGTCAAGCTCAGCTACTGGCGGGCGCCGACCCGGATGGACCACCTGGCGCGGAACGGCGATGGCGATCAGCTGATCTTCGTCCACGAGGGCGCGGGCGATCTGTTCTGCGACTACGGTCACCTCGAGTTCCAGAGCGGCGACTACATCGCCCTGCCGCGCAGCACCATGTGGCGGATCGAGTGCGCGACGCCGGTCCGCGCGCTCCTGATCGAGGCGACCGGCGGCAGCCTGATGCTGCCCGACAAAGGCCTGGTCGGCCAGCACGCGATCTTCGATCCGGCGATGCTCGACGTGCCGCAGATCGACGAAGCGTTCCTCGGCCAGCAGGGCGAGGTCGAAACCAGGGTCCGGATCAAGCGGCTCGATGCGATCAGCACCGTGACCTATCCATTCAATCCCCTGGACGCGGTCGGCTGGTCGGGCGACCTCTCGGTCTGCCGGATCAACGTCCGCGACATCCGGCCTTTGATGAGCCATCGCTACCATCTGCCGCCCTCCGCGCATACGACCTTCGTCGGTCCGCGCTTCGTCGTCTGCACCTTCTGCCCGAGGCCGCTCGAGACCGATCCCGGCGCGCTCAAGCTGCCGTTCTTTCACAACAACGACGATTTCGACGAGGTGCTGTTCTACCACGCGGGCGATTTCACGAGCCGCGACAATATCGAGGCCGGCATGGTGACGCTCCATCCCTGCGGCTTCACCCATGGGCCGCATCCCAAGGCGCTGCGCGGCATGTTCGAGGCCAGGCGCGAGTGCGACCGACGAGTACGCGGTCATGCTGGACACTCGCGACGCCCTCGAGGTCGCCGACGCCGCGCACGCGGTCGAGAACAAGGACTACGTCAACAGCTGGCGAGCACCCGGCGAGCCCGCGCCGACCGCGCCCACGGTTGCCGCCGGCGACGACGACTGAGCCGGCCGCACGGCCCCGGCTGACCATGAAGCTCGCTTCTCTCAAGGGACCCGGCCGCGACGGGCGGCTGGTGATCGTGAGCCATGATCTCGAGCGCGCGGTCGAGGTGCCGCGGATCGCGCCGACGCTCCAGGCGGCGCTCGACGACTGGGCCGTGATCGGGCCGGCGCTCCGCGAGACAGCCGAGCGGCTGGAGCGAGGCGAGCTCGGATCGGAGGACGTCTTCCCGTTCGACCCGGCGGCCTGTGCCGCACCTCTGCCGCGCGCCTACCAGTTCGCCGACGGCAGCGCTTACCTGAACCACGTGGCCCTGGTGCGCAAAGCGCGGGGCGCTGAGCTGCCTGCCTCCTTCCTCGATGACCCATTGATGTATCAGGGCGCCTCGGACGGCTTCCTCGGGCCAACCGATCCGATCGAGGTCGCCGACGAGGCCTTCGGCATCGATCTCGAGGCCGAGGTCGCGGTGATCACGGACGACGTGCCCATGGGCGTCTCTCCCAAGGCAGCGCTCGGTCACGTCAAGCTGGTCATGCTCCTGAACGACGTCTCGCTCCGCCGCCTGATCCCGAACGAGCTCGCCAAAGGCTTCGGCTTCTTTCAGGGCAAGCCGCGGAGCGCCTGCTCGCCCGTGGCGGTCGCACCGGACGCGCTCGGCAACGCCTGGCGGGACGGTAAGCTGCACGGCGCCCTTCGCTCCTCGATCAACGGCAAGGAGCTCGGCCATCCGGATGCTGGTGTCGGCATGCAGTTCGACTTCGGCGGGCTGATCGCGCACGCGGTGAGGACCCGCCCGCTCGCCGCTGGCACGATCATCGGCTCGGGCACGGTCTCGAACGAGGACCGAAGCGTCGGCTCGTCCTGCCTGGTCGAGGTCCGCACCATCGAGACGATCGAGAAGGGCAAGGCCGAGACGGCGTTCCTCGGCTTCCGCGATCGGGTGCGGATCGAGATGCTCGACGCCGACAGCCGCTCCATCTTCGGCGCGATCGACCAGCAGGTCGTCCGCTACCACCCGCCCCGGCCGTGAAAGGTTGCGATAATGGGATAGCTTCGCACCATGATTGAGCAACAGGTGGTTTCACCGCGCTCCGTCGAATATCAGAGGCGGTGAACGACGCTATCACCTCTGTCTGGGCGGAGGTGGCGAACGCGGCCCCGCCCATGCCGACATCCGGGCCCAGCTTCGTTCGCGAGGACAGCTACCAAAGCCTTCATGGGTATGAGCGATGACGAACGTGCAGTAGTCGCAATCAATAGGGGTTTCGGCCGCGTCCTAACTCTTACCATCACACAACTCTCTGTACTTGTTCCTCACGGCGTCGTGACCTGCGCTGCCCACCACCCCGTAGCCACAGCCAGGACACCTCTCGTCAACCGGATCATGGTCGATACTCCAAAGTCGTTGATATTCGCAGATCGGACAGATAATCTGCGGCTCATAGCAAGCGTCCAACCGGTACATAAACCATTCCGTTCCGTATTCCACTGCCCCGCCAGATAGGGTACTATCTGCAACTCGTTCTTCCAGATAATCCGCAAGCCACTGTCCGCATGGCCGCAACGTCGAACCTGAAGGAACATCCTTTTCAATCATGTCGTCAATACCAACGATGCCCGCGCGCAAACATGCGCGAAGGTCAGCCAACGACAACTTCTCAGTAACGCTCTTGAAACTTCTTTCGTGTAATTGGTGTTCCTGAGCAACGTACTGTTTTTGCCAAAACAACTCCCGGCCGTACACCCACGATTTATTCTCTCGCTCTTCAATCCCGTCAATCTTGAATGCGCCAGCCCATTGTGTATTTGTTTCGTCCGGTGTCGAACACTTATATATGACACTGGATCTTTGATGATTCGAAGAACTTTCCTAGGCGGCGGCGCACCTCGATAATCGACGTGCGGACGGGAAAATCAAGGCATTTGTACCGAGTTCCCTCAACCAACATCCAATTGCTTCGGTGATTGGACTGCCGCCTCGTAGAGGAAATAACAGTAGTGGTTAGCAACGAATAAAAATCCTTCTGTTTGTGTCGTAGCGAATTTTTAGCGCCTTCGGAATTTTCTCCGTAAGCTAGAAACCCGACACGGCCGTCCAAAATATGTTGCACTTTTTGAACATCATTGCTTTGTAGAGATACTGCATGTTTAATATCGTCATGGTCTGAACACAGCTCAGTGCGTGCGAATTTCGCAATGTCAAACATATTCGCGGCATGTTTTATATTTTTCTCATGCATATAACATGCAGTAGGTATACCAGAGAATACTTGGTCGGCAAGCCACTCTCTGACGTATGGTATGCGAAGATCCATCGTCTGCTCAATTGAGACACGCTCTATGCGAAGAGGATAGTAAACGGTGAAGTCATTGTCAGCGTGAGTTAGCGGCCCGACCAGTGAGGAATGTGTTCTCTTGAGTTCGTCGAAGAACGGGCTCGCAACATTACGCTCTGACGTAAACGTGACGCCAAAAATAGGCTCAGCGTCGATAGGCCTGCCTTGGCGTTGTGCATGGGCGAGCCGCACACCGAGCAGCAGTGGGTCGCAAAAGTCCCAGACGGAAATTGGGCCAGATACTAGGGGATCGACATAACTCAGGAGCTCACCTCTAAGTGCAGCGCCATCGTCGCCAAAATTGTCGTTGCAGACTGTGTAGTAACGGCCACTCGGTAAATCACGACCGCCTGCAAATCGCCGGAATGCGAATGCCTGTTCTCGCGTTTCTGTTCCCAGAAAAGCGTCATTGGCAGTCAGCACCGCTTCATTTGTTCGGGGTTCTTCAAAGAAACGACCAAACGTCAATTTTAGTGCAACTGCTTGCTCGTCAGTGAGATCGGTGGGCCGCAGAGATTTTACCCAGCCATCAAAGCGCACGAACGGGATCGCGGTTCGCTGGTTCGCATTTGGTCCCCGACCGTTCGGGGCAAGTCGGGGTTGATCGTCGCGCCCCCGGAAGCTGGGACAATGTGATCTAGAAAGCGGCGCAAGTGAGCGAGGAAACGCCTACGAGGGCGGAGACTCATGAGCGGACATCTCGCGGTAGGTTATGGGCCTAGCTGCCACCTAGCCCCAGATTTCGCAGATTGGCTACGGCTTCAACCGTAGCATCCGCGATAACCGCGGCCCTTGGCTACCGCCGACATCATGATCTTAATGGCACAACGCGTCACCAAGAATCCGAGTGGTCCGGGGAGTCCAGGATGAGATCAGATCTGCATCGGAGCTGGCGAAGCTGCGCAGCGCTTTCTAAATAGAGGCCGTGTGCAGCGCTGCGCGGGAGAGACGGCCGTGAGCTTTGCGTCCCAGGGCGACCTGGCGGAAAAGACCGTCACCTTCGCCGAGCCGGCCGAGGGCGTCTACGCCTACACCGCCGAGGGCGATCCCAACTTCGGCGCGATCTAGCAGCAGGTCATCCGCTACGGCCCGCCCCAACCCTAAATGAAGCCAGAAGGAGTTCAAATTACCGCCCATATCTGATTACGTATGGTTGCTCGCCCCACAGAGCAGGAGCCGGACATGCCACTGGAGGAACAGATCGCCGAACGCGTTGCCGGGTTCACCTACGACAGCATTGACACTGACCTCCATCACGTTCTGCTGCGCAACGTCCTGGACAGCTACGCCGGCATCTGCGGATCCCTCAAGGACAAGACGATGCTGGCGAACTTCGATCGTCTCGCCGCGGGCCCGGCGTCGGGCCAAGACCTCGACGTCTGGGGTATTGGCCGGAAGGCCGCCTACCTGGACGCATTCTTCATGAACACGATTCTTGCCCGCCGCAGCGATCTGCTCAACACCTACATCGGCATGGGCGGGGCCCATCTCTCCGATAACGTCGCTCTGGTCCTGACGCTGGCGGACTGGCTCGGGATGGACGGCCGCGCCGTCCTGACCTCCATCTATACCGCGTTTTACCTTTCGGCGGCCTTCGCCACCTACTACGACCCGGAATCGGCCGGATATGACCACGACGCCGCCGCGACGCTTTATACGGCGTTGATCATCGGCCACGCCACGGGAATGGCCCGCGACCAGCTCGTGTCGGTCCAGCGCATTGCGGGCAGCTTCGGTCTCGATGTCAATCAGACGGCGGTCGGGCCGATGACGGATTGGAAGCACTGCACCTACGCCTCGTGCGCGCTGCGCGGCCTGGAGGCGGTCAAGCTGGCGCGCTCCGGCTTCGAGGCGGCCTCCGAGATCTACGAAGGGGCCGCCGGCATCAACCGGTTCTTTCCCCATGCCGAAGCGATGTTCGACCCGCCCCCGGCTCTCGAGCGCATCATCTTCAAGCGGTGGCCGGCGCTGGTCTTCTGCCAGACCCCGATCGACGTCGCGATCGACATCACGGCGCAGATCCCCGACAAGAACGCGATCCGGTCGATCTCGGTGAAGACCTACGCAATCGCCGCCAGAAACGGCGCCATGGCTGCCGCCTGGCATCCGACGACCCGCGCCGGGCGGACGCACTCGATCCCCTACTGCGTTGCGACGGCGCTGCTCAAGCCATCGGTCGCGTATGAAGACTTCGATGAGCCAGGTGCGTCCGACCCGGGCCTGACATCCTTGATGGCCAAGATCGCCGTTGCCGAGGATCCCGGGCTGAGCGGGGCTTACCCGGGGAAATCCGGCTGCGTGATCGATGTTTCCGTAGCGGACGGCTCGACGCTGCGGGGATCGCGGGACTATCCCAAGGGCGATCCGGCCGATCCGCTTTCGGACCGCGAGATCGAGGACAAGTTCCGGCAGTATTTCTTCTTCGCAGAGAGCCCGTCCGAAGCTGGCGACATCATCGACCGGCTCTGGGCCCTGGACCGGCAGACCGATCTCGACTGGCTGACCGGGCCATTGAAACGGCGCATGGCCGGGCTGCCGGCAACACAAGCTACAAACGGATGACACCCATGCTGATGACCCGAGACCAATTCGAATCCTACGAGGCGGTGGGAACTGATTGATGAGCGACGATCGGCTGGATGTCGCTTGCGGGTCAGGTCTGCCTTTCAGGCCACCTAGATGCCGTAATGGGCCTGAGCCGAAGCGTGTCGGTCGGGCGGCTGTCCCTCAGAGTGATGATGTGAACGGGGTCCGAACGGGTCGGCCCCAAGCATCGTCGAGGGACAGCCATGGAGCATTATGCCGGGATCGACGTGTCGCTGGAACAGAGCAGCGTGTGCGTGGTGGATGGGACCGGACGGATCGTGCGAGAGGCCAAGGTGGCGAGTGAGCCCGAGGCGCTGATGCGGTTCCTCGGCCAGCTCGGCTTGGTAGTGACGCGGATCGGGCTCGAGGCCGGACCGCTGTCGCAATGGCTGCATGCCGGCCTGACGCAGGCCGGGCTCGATGTCGTGCTGCTCGAGACCCGCCAGGTGAAGGCGGCGCTGTCGGCGATGGTGGTGAAGACCGATCGCAAGGACGCGCGGGGCATCGCTCAGCTGTTGCGGATGGGCTGGTTCCGGTCGGTGCACTGCAAGTCGCCGCGGGCCCAGGAGGTCCGGGCGCTGCTGGTCGGGCGCAAGCTCTTGCAGGGCAAGCTCTTGGATGTCGAGCTGAGCATCCGGGGCATCTTGCGCGGGTTCGGGCTGAAGGTCGGCGTGGTGAGCAAGGGCCGGTTCGTGGGCCGCATCCGCGAGCTCGTGACCGGCCAGGCGATGCTGGAACGGGTGATCGAGCCGATGCTGCGGGCGCGCGAGGCGCTGCGCACCGAGTACCACGCGCTGCACCGGGCCATGCTGGGCATCGTTCGCGAGGACACGACCTGCCGTCGGCTGATGACGGTGCCGGGGGTCGGCGCTCTGGTGGCGATCACCTTTACCTCGGCGATCGACGACCCGGGCCGATTTGCGCGATCCCGAGCGGTGGGCGCTCACTTCGGCCTCACACCGAAGAAGTACCAGTCCGGCGAGACCGACGTCACCGGCGGGATCAGCAAGGTGGGTGACGCCATGGTCCGGAGTGCCCTCTATGAGGCGGCCAACGTGATGCTGACCCGCGCGGGTCGGTTCTCGAGCCTGAAGCGCTGGGCGATGGCAGTCGCCCGGCGCCGCGGCATGAAGCGGGCGAAGGTCGCGCTCGCCCGCAAGCTCGCCAGCGTCCTGCACCGGATGTGGCTCGACGGCACCGGCTTCCGCTTCGGTAAGGAGGTCGCCGCCGCGTGATCGGCTGACAAGGAGCAAGTTTCGGAGCAGGCCGGACCGTCCTGCTCCACCGAGGTCCCGTCGCCGGGACGCGGGATCGGCAAAGCCGGTGATCCGGGAGTGATCTCGTTCTCCGCGAGAATCACGCGCACCTAGATTGGCTCGCTGACCCGTTTCTGATGGCATGATGTGGCGGATCACACGCCGACCACGGACGGAAGCATGAACCCGGCGCCGCGACCATCATTCGGGGGACTTGACACCCAACGGCCCATTACGGAAGCCCGGATCATTCATGAGGGTTGCGGAGAGCGCGGGCCCGGGGTGGCTCGGGCCGCGGGTGACGGTGGCGCCTGGGGCGCGATTGGTCGGGTTTGGGTTGAGAGGAAGGGGCTCGGTCGGGCACGCTGCCCGCAGGTCAGGGCGGCAGCTTGATAGCCCGGCCGGCGAGGAGTGCCCAGCTCTGCTGGTGGGGATAGCAGGTCGGCAGCGCGACCTTGATCCGGGTCTTCATCTCAGTGACCCGGGCGGCGACTTTGATCAGGGCGAGACGGATCGTGTCGAACTGGGCCTCGCGCCAGAACGAGGTCTTGGGGGCCAGGCCGCGGAGCGTGTGCATGGGCTTCAGCACCAGAATCCTACACGATCTCAACGGTTTGGTCAGCGCCCGCCAGCTCCTGATGAATGATCCGGGCTTCCGTAATGGGCCGTTGGGTGTCAAGTCCCCCGAATGATGGTCGCGGCGCCGGGTTCATGCTTCCGTCCGTGGTCGGCGTGTGATCCGCCACATCATGCCATCAGAAACGGGTCAGCGAGCCAATCTAGGTGCGCGTGATTCTCGCGGAGAACGAGATCACTCCCGGATCACCGGCTTTGCCGATCCCGCGTCCCGGCGACGGGACCTCGGTGGAGCAGGACGGTCCGGCCTGCTCCGAAACTTGCTCCTTGTCAGCCGATCACGCGGCGGCGACCTCCTTACCGAAGCGGAAGCCGGTGCCGTCGAGCCACATCCGGTGCAGGACGCTGGCGAGCTTGCGGGCAAATGAGGGAAAAAGGTGTCTGCGACTGTCTATAGGTTTGTTGCGGCAAGGTGGTCGGGGTTCCAGCTGGTGCCGTCACGCAGCATGGCGTTGAGGATCACCAGGAGCTTGCGCATGGCGGCGGTCAGCGCCAGTTTGGGCGCTTTGCCGCTGGCCCGGAGGCGCTGGTAGAAGGCGCGGATCACCGGGTTGTGCCGGCTGGCGACCAACGTCGCCATGTAGAGCGCGCAGCGCACCACCCCGCGGCCACCTTGGATGCGGCGCTGGCCGCGTCGCTTACCGGAATCCTGCGCGATCGGCGCGAGCCCGGCCAGACTGGCGATCGCTTTGCCGTCGCGGCGGCCGAGTTCGGGCAGCAGCGCCAGCAGCGAGCTCGTGGCGACCGGCCCGACGCCGGGCACCGAGGCCAGGATGGCGGCCCGTTCCGAGGCTTCGGGTTGCGCCGCGAGCGCCGCCGCGATCTGCCCGTCGAGCGCCGCCAGCTCGGTCTTCAGCCAGGCCAGATGCCGCACCAGCGAGTCCCGGATCACGGGCTCGGCCGCGCGCCGCAGGCGGTTGCCCTCGCCGTTGACCTCCTGTGCCAGCTGGCGTCGGCGCAGCACCAGGGCCTGCAGGCGGGCTTGCGCCACGCTCAACGGCGGGCGCGCCGCCGGCTGGGCAAGCGCACCGTAGCGCGCGATCATCGCGGCATCGAGGCGATCGTTCTTGGCCAGCCACCTGAGACCCTTGGCAAACTGCCGAATGTGGCGCGGATTGACCACGGCCACAGCGATCCCCGCTGCGCTCAACAGTCGCGCCAGCGGTCGCTCCAGCCCACCCGTCGCCTCCATCACGACCAGGGGTATCGTGAGCTCGCCAACCGCCTGGCACAGATCCTGCCAGCCGCCGGCGTCCTGTGCGAAGCGCCGCCGCACCGCTTGCGGCAAGATGCAGACCTCGAGCCAGCCCTCGCTCACATCGATGCCGACAAAACTCTTGAACTCGTGACCCATCCTCTCGCACCTTGCCACGTGTGCGGGTTGCCTGACGGTCAGGTCGGGCCCCGCTCGACTGTTCAGGTTGACGATCGGTGCGGGTGGGCGCCGCGCAGACACCCGGGCTTCAGCTGATTGCTGAGCAGCCGACAAACCTCCGGCGTTCCACCCGCACTGTGGCTGCGCTGCGCAGCGCAGCCACAGTGCCGCGAACCCTATCGCGACCGCCCCACCCTAACCAAGACACGAGCGAACCTTTTCGCGACACCCCTGGCGGGGCGGGGCCAGCTCGAAGCGCAAATATGGTGTGACGCAGCTTGGGCCAGCGGGAGGGGCGACTACCCCAGATCAGAACGCCCCGCACCCGCGCCCACAAAAGGCTCCCCGACATCCGGTCGGCGCTGGAGCAGGCCCGGGAGGAAGCAGCCCGTCGCGCCATCGAATCCGGCGGCAATCTGCTGAACGATGCGTCTTTGACTGCATGCCGTGAGCAGGTCGGGAACTATCCGCCGCTCGCGGAAAGCGGCGGGCCGAGAAATTCGACCCCCCACCGCTTGCTGAAGGCGTTCAGCAGCGCGGTGTCCGGCACACCGTCGCGCATGACCTCTCCGAGCCCGGAGAAGAAGGCGACCGCGTCGAGACCCGGCACGATGAGAATGAACTGACGGGCCGGCTTGTCGGTCAGGTTGACGAAAGCATGTGCTGCGCCCCCCGGAATGGAGACGACGTCACCTTCTCGGGCCTCGAAGCGTCGGTCATCGCACTGGTACAGGTACCGTCCCTCGAGCACGCGGAACACTTCGGTCTCGCGATGCCGGTGCAGCGGCGGGCCGAAGCCGGGCATGTTCGTCGTCTCGATCGCGGTCATCACGCCGTCGCTCGCGGGCGGCGGCAGCGGTACGCGAAGGCTAAGCCCGATCGCCGGCACCTCGATCGGAATTTGATCGGCGGTGAAGTGGATAAAGGCGAAGCTCATTCAGTCCAGATCCTCGACGCGGTGAATGCCGACTAAACCGGGATTTCTCCGTTTGCCGGCTTCCGAACCAAATCATGCGTCGGCTCGCCGCACCAGGCAAGGGTCGACGGCCCGGACCGGCCCGTGAGGCTGCCCGCAGGGGCGTTCTGAGGTTTGCGTCCGCCGTTGCGGGAGCGAGCGGCTCTCGGTCGATCATGGGCGCACCTCGGCTACTGGGGTGTCAGCGTTCGTCGCTCCCGTCCCGCATACCGGGAACGGCGGCGATTGTGGCCGTTGGTCGTCGATCCGCCTTCAAGCCTTGGCCACGCAAGAAGCGTCGTGGCAGCCTTGGTCCAGCTTTGCTACACTCGGTTCGATCCAAGGAGGGGGCATCATGGATACCACTGTTGTTCTCATTCACGGCACCAACGCCGGGCCTTGGACAATGTCAAATTTCGCTGGGCATTTCGAGCAGAGGGGCTTTCTTTGCCACAGCCCAGCTTACCGCCATCACGACGAACCACCTTCGGAGGAGACGTCAAAGCTTCTCGCCGGCATCAGCATTGCAGACTACGTCGAAGACATCGCTGGATTCGTAGAAACTCTGGACGCCCCGCCCATCCTCGTCGGGCATTCCCTCGGCGGCGTGGTGGCACAAAAGCTGGCAGCGAAGGGACTTGCCGGCGCGATCGTGCTGCTCAATGGCAGCGTCAACTGGGGCGTTCTTCCGACAACCGACCAGGAGCGCGCGCTCGGTAAGATGTTCATGTCGGCCGGTACGTTCTGGGAAGGCACACTGCTGCCCGATTTCGAGACGATGGCAAGATTCGGGCTCAATAAGCTCGATCCAACCGAGCAGCGCAGGGTTTTCGATCGCTTGGGGCCGGAATCAGGCCGCGTTATGTTCGAGCTATTTTTCTGGATTTTCGACGCCGACCAGACCACAAAAATCGACTACGAGGCCGTCACTTGTCCCATTTTGATGGTATCCGGCTCAGATGACTTGGCAATCCCTCCTTCGACCGCTCGTCTCATTGCCGAGCGACATGGTCCGCGGGTGGCTTTTCATGAGGCTCAGGGTTTCGGCCATTACCTGACGCTTGAACCCGAATGGCAACAGGTCGCCGAGATACTGCGCCGACTGGATGACGGAACAGAAGGCGACAGTCTAATAGAAGCGAGGGTGAACAGGTTCAGTTTAGTGGACCTCATCCGAGGGGCGGCTGCTTGGAGTGGAAATGGACGAGTTCCGGGACTACCTAGAAAAGCTCAAAATCGTGGAGCGCTTAGCTGCTTACACGTTGACAATTGACGGCAAAGATGCTGTGGGCTGGGCAAATTGCTTCACCGAAGATGGCATTTTCGGGCAAGGCGACAATGCCATTCGTGGGCGCGACAACTTGCGCGCCCACGCCGAAGTCCATGGCAGCACACTTGGAAGCCGCCACATCACAACGTCTCCCTGCTATCAGATTGACGAGAACGGCGTTATAGCGACCGGTCGCTCGACGACTGTTGTCACCGTTGCAACGCCCAGCGGCTACAAGATCGCCATGACTGGCTTCTATGAGAATGAACTCAAGAAGATCAACAACGACTGGCTCATTTCCCGGCGCTGGGCAACGGTTGAGGGGCTACCGAATGATCCCGGCTATTCCATGCTGGCGGCGGATCCCCAGATGGCCGAGATGGTGCAGCCACTGCTCGACGTATGGCAACGTTTGTCTGAGGCGGATCGATAACCTGCGACCACGGCCGCCGCCGCTCCCGGCGTGAGGTGAGGAGTGATGAAGAGGAGGCAACCCCAGCAGGCGAGGTGCGTCCATGACCGACCGAGAACCGCTCCAACGCTCCGATCACCGCGGCCGCAAGCCTCAGATCACAGCTGTGGGGAGCCTCTCGGGCTGGCCCAGGCTGTTCAGAGCTTGTCTCATGCAACGACTCGACGCATGATCTGCGCTCGGAGGCCGGCAAATGGGGAATCCCGGTTGAGATGGCACACCGCCGATCCAAGGCATCGTCGAGACCTGTCTCTACGTCGACGATCTGGAAGAGGCACGCACCTTCTTCGAGGATGTGCTGGCACTCCGGCTGCTGATGGCGAGCGAGGGCATGTGCGTGTTCGCCGCCGGCACCTGCCAGAACCTGCTGGTCTTCCGGCGCGGCTGGTGCGAGGACGACAAGCCCTATCCGGGCGGGATGATCCCGGGTCACCATGGCGAGGGCCCGGCGCACATGGCGTTTCATGTCGCGATCGGCGACTACGACGCCTGGAAGGCTTCCTGGTGGACCGCGGCATTCCGATCGTCAGCGAAGTCACCTTCGACAAAGGCGGGCGCAGCCTCTACTTCAACGATCCGGCGGGCAACGTCCTGGAGCTCGCGACCCCCGGGCACTGGGCCAACTTCTAGGCGGCAAGTCGACCGCGCCACCCCATCGAGGATGGGTGCCACCATGCGGATCCGAGACCCTCAAGTCCGGACGGCACAGGAGGAGGCTCTCATGACGGCATCGTCCAGCTCCCACCACTATCTCCTCGGCGAAGCGGAGAGCGCGTTCCGGCGCTATCGGCTGTTCAACGAAGTCTATCAGCGGGCCACGGCCGAGCGGTTGGCCACGCTGCGCCTCGCGCCGGACATACGCATACTGGAGGTCGGTTGCGGGATCGGCGACACCGCGTGCTACATGGCGAGCGCCATCGCGCCCGACGGCCACGTCACGGCGTTCGATCAGAGCGCCGATCTGGTCGCCGTCGCCAGGGAGCAGGCGTCCGCCGCCGGCATCGACAACGTCACGTTCGTGTGCGCCAAGGCCCAAGAGTTCGACTATGAGCAGGAGCGCTTCGATCTCGCGCACACCCGATATGTTCTATCCTACTCACCCGATGCGCGTCGCATCGTGGCGAAGGTGTCTGGCGCATTGAAGCCATCGGGGATCTTCTTCGGCGAGGAGATTGCCCAGATCTACGTCAAGCATGATCAGCCGAAGTGGTTCGACGAATTGACGGGTTGGTTCGCGCGGCTGATCGAAGCGGGCGGCGGTATGGCCAGCTACGGGCTCGACCGGATGCCGTCGGACATGCTGACGGCGGGCTTCGAGGACCTGCACGTCACCGCCTGCTGCCCGATCGAGGATCAGGCCAAGATCGTCGAGATGCTCCGGCTCGCGCTGTCGCGGGAAATGCGAGACACGCTGATCGACCACCAGATCGCGGCAGCCGATGACATCGACGCCGCAGTCGCTGCGATGCACGCCCCCGGCAGCGACTTCCTGATCAGCGCTTCGATGGTCGCCCAGGTCGTCGGACGCAAGCCACGCCGATAGCTTCGTGTGACCCGAGCGGTCTTCCGCGGATATTGTTCGACATCCCTCGCGGCCCGGCGGCTCCCACCCGCCAGAATCGCGAACCGCCGAACTTGGTCTAGCACGGTGTGCTCGATCGCGGCCAGCGAGGTGGAGGGTCTCGTCCTCGGGCAGGTGCGTCGGCTGCTCGCGTCGCCCGAGCTGGTCGCACCTGACGCGCCTCTGAGCGTCCCGGGCGCGCCGAACTAGCGAAGGCGCGCGGCGCTTTCTACATAGAGGCCGTGGGCAGCGCTGCGCGGGAGAGACGGTCGTGAGCTTTGCGTCCCAGGGCGATCTGGCCGACAAGACCCTCACCTTCGCCGAGCTGGCCGAGGGCATCTATGCCTATACCGCCGAGGGCGATCCCAACTCGGGCGTGATCGTGGGCGACGACGACGTGATGGTGGTCGATGCCACCGCCACCCCGGTCATGGCCCAGGCTTTGGTCGAGCAGATCCGAACGGTTACCAACAAGCCGATCAAATACGTCCTGCTGACGCACTATCACGCCGTGCGGGTGATGGGCGCGTCGGGCTTCGGCGCGCAGGAGATCATCGCGAGCGACGCGACCCGCGATCTGATCGAGGAGCGCGGCCAGGAAGACTTCGAGAGCGAGGTCAACCGCTTCCCGCGCCTGTTCCGCGCGGTCGAGACGGTGCCTGGCCTGACTTGGCCGACCATGACCTTCGCGACCTCGATGACCGTGTGGCTCGGCCGGCGGCGGGTTGAGATCAGCCATCCCGGGCGCGGGCACACCAAGGGCGACACGATCGCCTGGCTGCCCGAGGAGAGGGTTCTGTTCAGCGGTGATCTTGTCGAATACAGCGCCACCCCCTATACCGGCGACGCCTATCTCACCGATTGGCCGGCAACGCTCGAGCGTCTGCGCGCGCTCGAGCCCCACAAGCTGGTGCCGGGGCGGGGCGCGGCCCCTACCAACCCTGTCGACGTGGCGGCCGCGATAGACGGTACCCGCGATTTCCTCGGCACGATGTTCGACAGCGTCAAGCTCGGTGTGGCCGAGGGCAAGTCGCTGAAGGAGGTCTACGACGCCACCCATACGCTCCTGAAGCCGCGCTTTGGCCACTGGGCGATCTTCGAGCACTGCATGCCTTTCGACATCGCCCGCGCCTACGACGAGGCACGCGGCCATGTCGATCCCAGGATCTGGACCAGGCAGCGCGACCTCGAGATGTGGCGCGCGCTGCACGCCACGGTCTGAGGAGACGGCAGCGGACATGACCGAGCGGTCGGAGGCGAGGCCGGAGCGTCGCGGCGGCGCCGAGCAGCGGCCGGTCGTGATCGTCGGCGCCGGACCAGTCGGGCTCTCGCTCGCGATCGACCTCAGGCTGCGGGGCGTCGAGTCGGTCCTGCTCGAGGCCGAGAGCAAGGTCCCGGAGAGCGCGGCGGCTTTTGGCTCGCGGGCGATCTGCTACGCCAAGCGCTCGCTCGAGATCCTCGATCGCCTGGGTGTCGGCCAGGCGATGCTGGACAAGGGCGTGACCTGGGAGCTCGGCAAGGTTTTCTGGCGCGACAAGCTGGTCTACCAGTTCGACCTCCTGCCCGAAGCTGGGCACCGCATGCCGGCCTTCGTCAACTGCCAGCAGTTCTATCTCGAGCAGTTCCTGATCGAGCGCGCGCGTCAAATGGACGGCATCGAGCTGCGCTGGCGTCACAAGGTCACCGCCGTGACGGCGCGCCCGGACAGCGCCTGCCTCGAGGTCGAGAGCCCCGGCGGGACCATATCGGCTCGAGTGCGACTGGCTGCTGGCCTGCGACGGGACGCGCAGCACCGTCCGCCATAGCCTCGGGCTGAAGGCCGAGGGCCAGGAGTTCCATGACCATTTCCTGATCACCGACGTCAGGATGGAGGCGGACTTTCCGCCCGAGCGCTGGTTCTGGTTCGATCCGCCGTTCCATCGCGGCCAGTCGGCTCTTCTGCACAGTCAGCCCGATCATGTCTGGCGGATCGATCTGCAGCTCGGCTGGGATGCCGACCCGGTCGAGGAGATCAAGCCCGAGCGCGTCATTCCGCGCCTTCAGGCGATGCTCGGACCGGAGCGGCCGTTCGAGCTGGTCTGGACCAGCATCTACACCTTCCGCTGTCGGCGCCTGGCGAAGTTCCGCCACGGCCGGATCATCTTCTTGGGCGATGCCGCGCACGAGGTCTCGCCGTTCGGTGCGCGCGGCTTCAACTCCGGCATCCAGGATGCCGACAATCTTGCCTGGAAGTTCGCCCTGGTGCTCCAGGACCTGGCGCCCGAGCGCCTGCTCGACAGCTACGACGAGGAGCGCCTGGTGGCGGCCGACGAGAACATCCGGCACTCCACGCGCTCGACCGAGTTCATCACGCCCAAGAACGAGGCGAGCCGCACTTACCGCGATGCCGTCCTGGCGCTCGCCGAGCACCATCCTTTCGCCCGCCGCATGATCAACAGCGGCCGGCTGTCGACGCCGACCCGGCTCGACTTCTCCTCGCTCAACACGCCCGATCGCGATGCTTTCGGCGGCGGCCTCGTGCCCGGATCGCCATGCGCCGACGCCCCGCTTCGGCGAGGCGGCGAACCTTGCTGGCTGCTCAACCAGCTGGCACCCGCGATGACCCTGCTGCTGTTTCTGGAACATTCGAGCGATCTCAACCAAGACCTCGCGCGGACGCTCGATGCCCTTACCCGCGAGCCGGTGCCGATCGAGACTCGGTTGATCCTCACCGGTGCCGCGCCGGTGCCGGCGATCGCCCGGGGCATAGCGGCACTCGCGGACGTCGCAGGTCTGGTCGCGCGGCGCTATGGTAGCGCACCGGGCAGCTGCTATCTGATCCGGCCCGACCAGCACGTGACGGGGCGCTGGCGCAGCTTCGATCCCGAACGCGTGCGGCTCGCCGCGCGCCGTGTGTTCGAAGGCGAACTAGCGGCGGTTCCGGCCTTGGCGGGAGGGTGAGCATGGCCAATCGCCCGCTCAATACCGAACCGGCCGCCGATCCCGATGCGATCTACCAGCTCCTGGTCGAGGCACACCGCGACCTGACGGCGGAGCAGAGCCGCATGGTCAACAGCAAGTTGATCCTGTTGCTCGCCAATCACATCGGCGACCCGACACTCATTGCAGCCGCGGTCGCGGCGGCGCGTGAGGGCGTGCTCGAAGCGCCCGGACGACCCGCGATCAACGACACTTGAAGCGAGCGCCTGCGGGCTTGCCGGCCCGGCGCGCCGCGACCATCCTGGCGACATGCCGGCGTCGCCCGCCAAGCACCGCACCCGGTTCGGCCTACGGCCCATTCCCCTTTGCGGGCTCGGGCTGGCGATGCTGCTGGCCGCTTTGGGCGATCCCGGACCCGCCTGCACCGCCCCGGTCGACCTCGAGCTGGTGCTCGCGGCCGACACTTCGATGAGCGTCGCCCCCGACGAATTCGCGCTGCAGATGGCGGGTTATGCCCGCGCCTTCCGACGGCCGGAGGTCCTGCAGGCAATCCGCGACGCCGGCGCCAACGGCATCGCCGTCGCTCTGATCCAGTGGGGCGACAGCTACCAGCAGGCGGTGAGCGTCGACTGGAGCTGGCTCGGCGATCCGGCGAGCAGCGCCGCCTTCGCCGACCGGGTGGCCGCCGCTGGTCGTCTGTTCACCGGCCCGGGCACGGCGCTCGCCACCGCGCTCGGCTATTGCCTTGGCCTGTTCGACGGCAATGGTTACGAAGGGCCGCGCCGGGTCGTCGACGTCTCCGGGGATGGCCGCGACAACCGCGGCCCGAGGGTTTCGGCAAGCCGCGATCGCGCGGTCGCGGCCGGCATCACGGTCAATGGCCTCGCGATCCTGAACGACGAGCCCTTTCTCGACCGCTACTACGAACGGCAGGTGATCGGTGGCCCTGATGCCTTCGTGGTTGCGGCCGCGGACTATCGGGATTTCGCCGACGCGGTCGTCAGGAAGCTGGTGCGGGAGATCGCCGGGCCGCCGCTCGCCGGCGCGCCGCGGCCATCAGTCCTCGGACGTCTGGACGTTCGCCCGCGCGGTCGTGCCGGTGATCCGTCGCACAACCTCACCGTCGACGATCCGCTGAAAGTCGATGTCGATGCCTTTGTCGGTCAGGACGCGATCGTAGACCTGCATCTCGTAGCCGCCATCCTCCAGGACCACGAAGGAATAGACCGATAGCCTTCGCCCGTCGACGCTCGCCCAGCGTACCGGGTCGCCCCGCAGCGGCTTGGTCACTTCACGCTCGCGAAACACATTCTCCTCTTCGACCTCGACGAAGAAGTCCTTGCCCTCCGAGGGTTGGAACAGGGCCGTCTGGACCCGGCGCTGCACCCCGGGCACGTCGCGGCGACCGTCGACCAGCGTGACGTTGATCCAATCGATCCTGAAACCGCTGTCCCGATACGCCTGGATCACGATGTCCATGTCGCGCTTGCTGGTCTGCCCGGTTTTCAGATCCTCGACCTTGGCCACGCCGACATAGTCGCCGAAAAACGGCGCCAGATCAGCGGGCGCGGCTCGAACGTCGCTCGCCGCCAGCAGCCATGCAGCCGCGAGGCAGCCCGCGAGCAGCCACAACCTGACGATCATCCGGCCGCCCGTCGCCGACCGCGCCCGAACCCGCAGCGTCATGCTCAGCCCCCCGCAGGCTTCAGTTGCCCCTCGACCGTCAGAACCTGGTCGTTCTCCATCCGGTGGGTGTAGTGCACATGGATGCCGTCCTCGCTCAGCGTGCGCGCATAGCGATCGAGGTCGAAGCCGCCATGGCTGTTGATGGCAAGGCTGTAGACCGTGAGCGTCGGGCCATCGAGGCGGGCCCAGAGCAAGGTCTCGCCCTTGAGCGGGTTCCCGGTCGCGGGATCGGCGAACAGGCGGCTCAACAGCGATGATCCGCCCGGTTCGAACGCGAACACGCCCGGCCGCTCGGTCGGCACGAACTTCGCGTCGACCGCGTCGCGCACGAACTCACCGCCGCTCTGCTCGTCGCGCCGAAGCCCCGTCCAGCTCAGGAGAAATCCGTTGCCATCGCCCTGGATGTCGACGTCGAGATCCTTTGGCAACAGGCTCAGGCCGTGGTCGGGACCACCGGTGCCGACCTCGACACCGTGCCATTGACCGAAAAATCGCGAGATCGCAGCTTCGTCGGCAACCGCGCTGCCCGATGTCAGCACGAGACCGATCACAACCACGACGTGGCGCCAGTTCATTCTGCTCCCCCCGATCGAGCGGCCCAAGATAGCTGAAGCATGGCAACCGGACTACCGCAAACCGAGGACGGAACCGTCGCGGCTCCTTGCTGCAGGCTCGCGCTTCAGTGCCCGAGGTAGGCTTCGATCACCGCCGGATCGCGGCGAACCTCGGCGGGCGCGCCGTAGGCGATGGTGCGCCCGGCCGCGAGCACGGTGACCGTCGCGCAGAGGCGCATGACCGAGGGCATTTCGTGGCTGATCAGGAGAAAGGCCTTGCCCTGCGCGCGGTTCAGCTCGAGCACGATCCCGCTCAGCCGCTCGACCAGCGCCGGGTTGATGCCACCGAACGGCTCGTCGAGCAGGATCAGCTCGGGATCGCACATCATCGTGCGCATGAACTCGAGCAGCTTCTTCTGCCCGCCCGAGATCTCGATCGCGACCTGGTCGCGCAGCTCGCCGAGGCCGGCCAGCTCGAGCAGCTCGCGCGCGTGCCGCTCGGCCGCGCGCCGCGGCGTGCCCCGGGGGATGGTCGGCACCAGCATGTTGTCGAGCAGGCTCATCTCGTTGAACACGCGCGCCACCTGAAAGGTGCGCCCGAGGCCCTGGCTCGCGATCTCGCTCACCTTGCGGTTGGTGATCTCGCGGCCCTTGAAGCTGACCCGGCCGCTGGTCGCCGTGTAGATGCCGTTGATGACATTGAAGAGCGTCGTCTTACCGGCGCCGTTGGGTCCGATCACGCCGTGGATCTGGCCCGCCTCGACCTCGAGCGAGATGCCGTCGAGCACGACCATGCCGCCGAACCGCTTGGTCAGCCCGGCAATCGACAGGATCGGTGTGGACAAGGGCGCGCTCCGCTCAGGCAGCGCTCACCACAAAGACGCCGCGTGCGGGACGACCGCACCCGACCGTCCCGCAGCGCACTTGACGTCAGGCCTTGAGCCAGGGCGGCGCCTGGAACTTGGCCTTGGCGTACTCGAGCGGCCAGATGACGTTGGCCTTGCCGCCCATGTACTGGACCGTGGGGAAGAAGAAGCCTTTCATGAAGTCGCCGGTCATGACTTCGCCTGGTGCCAGCGCATTCGGGCCCGGCTCGCGCGCGAACTGGTAGTAGTTCCACACGCCACGATAAGGAGTATCGTAGGTCGTCTCGACCAGCTTGTCGAAGTCGAGGCTGCCGGCCTTCTTCAGGATCTTGAGCGCCATCCGCATGTAGTCGTAGGTGATGCCGCTCGCGCCGATGCCCGGATCGAACCCGTACTTCTCCTTGTAGCGCTTGACCCATTGTGCCTGGTCGTCCGTGATGACCTGGGGCGAGTCAATCGCGATCGCGTAGTCGGAGGCCTCGCCGGTCAGCTGGTACCACTCGGCGAACCAGTCGAGACCGTGCGCGATCAGCAGCGCCGGCAGCTTCTGCTGGTGGAACTGCTTGACGAAGTTGGAAGCGCTGACATTGCCGGTCGAGGTCATGCCGACCAGCGACACCTGCTGGGCCTTGTACTTGGTGAGCAGCGACGTGAACTCGGTCTCGTCGAGCGCGGTGACGTCGTAGGGCAGGACGTCGAAGCCGGCCTTGCCCAGGCTCTCGATGATGGCATCGCCCCAGCCGCGGCCGAAATCGGTGTCCTCGACCAGGATCGCCGCCTTCATGTTCGCCGGCTGCCACAGCCCCGCGTCGATGAAGTGCTTGAGCGGCGGTCCGTACAGACCGGCGAGCTTGGGCGGCGCCGGCCAGCCCTTGAACCAGCCGCGGTACTTCTGCGGATCCTTGTCGATCTTCTCCGAGATGTACTGCGACTCGCCAAGATCGCCGATGTGCACGATGTGGAAGGGCGCCTCGGCGTCGGTCAGCGCCATGGCGACCGAGGAGTGCCAGCCGTTGACCATGAACTGCACGCCCTGGCGGGTGATCGCGTCGGTCACCGCCTTGACCGCCTTCTCCGGGCTCGACTGGCTGTCGACGAAGACGATCTCGACATCGCGCTGCTGGCCGTCGATGGTGAGCGGCAGGTCGCCGGCGGCGCGCGCGTCCTCGACCGCGAGCTTGACGCCATTCTTGATCTCGTCGCCGGTGCGGCTGGCCGGACCGGTGAACGGGCCGAGCGAGCCGAGCTTGAGCGGCTCGCCTGCGGCCTCTGCCCGCAAGGCTGCGCTCGCGATCAAAAACGCGGCACTTGCGGTGCCGGTCCTGCCGGCCACCTCGAGGAACCGCCGGCGCGAGACGGCTGCCGGAGTCCCCGGCCGATGGCTCGAGTTCTCTTTTGGTTGCTTCATCACGGTTCTCCCCTGACCGACGGCGGAGGAGTCGCCCGCGACGCGGTGATCAGGGCCGACGCGCAGCCGGCCTCCTGGCTCCGCCGTCTGGATCCATCATGAGAGACCAGCTGCACTTCCGTCAACTGGCGCCGATCGGCCCGAATCTCTGGCCGCGCCGGGCGGCTTGCAATATCCTCTGCCCGCCGTGCCTCCTCCTCCGGCGGACCTTCCTCCATGGAACCCCAGGCGATCCTCGACCAGCTGGCTCACGCCAAAGGCCTGCCCGCGGATGCGATCCGAGCGGCCAGGACGCAGCGTCAGGATGTCGCGCCGATCTTCATCGACTTCGTCGAGCGCTACCTCGCCGGCGAGCCGGACGCGCGCGAGCTGCGCGGGGCGCTGTTCTTCGTCTTCCACCTGCTCGGCGAATGGCGGGAGAAGTCCGCCTATCGGCCGCTCGGCCGCCTGCTGGCGATCGACCCCAAAGAGCTCGAGGATCTGTTTGGCGACGCGACCACCGCGACGGTGCACCGGGTCATGGCCGCCGTGTTCGACGGCGACCCGCGGCCGCTCCACGAGCTGATCGAGGCCGAGCATGTCGAGGAATTCATCCGCTCGCGCATGCTCGAGACGCTGGCATTGCTGGTTCTGCGGGGCGAGCTTGAGCGCGACGAAGTCGCCCGATACCTCCGCGATGGCTTCATGAACCTCGCGCCGCACGACCACAACTTCGTCTGGCATGGCTGGCAGAGCGCGATTGCGATGCTGCGCCTCGAGGAGCTCTCCGGCCTGGTCAGGAAAGTCTTCGATCGCGGCCTGATCCACGCCAGCGAGATGAGCTTTCAGGACTTCCGGGGCGACCTCAAATACGCGCTGGCCCATCCGCACGCACCCTGGCGCCTGCAAGGCAGAAACGAGTTCGCACCCTTCGAGGACACGATCGAGGAGCTCGCGGGCTGGTACGCCTTTTCGCCGGAGTATCTCGAACGCGAGGAGGAGGATCTGGCGCCCGGGTTCGAGATGGCCGAGCCTGCGATCAATCCGTTCCGGGGTGTCGGTCGCAACGACCCCTGCCCCTGCGGCAGCGGCAAGAAGTTCAAGAAATGCTGCCTGCAGCGACCCGTGGAGTACAGCGGCCCGGCCTAGTTGCCAGCCGACATGGCGCTACGCGGGCGGCGCCGTCGATTGACGATCCTTGGTATGTCAGTCGGCGCGGTCGATCTTGATCCGCGCGCCGCTCCGGACCGCTTTGAGCGTTTTGACGTCATCGAGCGCCCGGCCCCAGATGTTGCAGGGGCTGGCGAGACGGCACTCGTCACCCTGCGAGATTGGCGTCCGCCCGAAGCCGATCGCGATCGCATCGCCGTCCGGCCAGAAGGCGAGCTCGCCCGGCTCGACCACGTCCTTCGCCCCCGCCTCGCGGGCCTGCCGGACCGGGGTACGGAAATAAACCTCATCGCCCCAGGTCGAGGCGCTCGCCTCGAACGGCGCCGCCTCAAACAGCGCATCCGCGGTCGGCGTGTCGAGCAGCTCGGCCCGGATCACCACGTCACCGATGGTCATCTTCAGCTCGCGCATGCGGCCCTCCTCGCGTTCCGGATTCCGAGGACGGTAGCGCCGGCGTACGGTTTCGGCTAGCGATCGGGCCGGCCCCATCGGACGGCTTTGGGTTCGAAACAGGTTTCGGGAGGAAACTTGCGCACCCTGCTGGTCGGCTCGACCGCGATCCCCTGGCGCCTGCGACGGAGCGCCCGCGCGAGGCGGCTTCGGCTCACGGTCGAGGCGGACGGCGTCGAGGTGGTGGCGCCGCCGCGCGCGAGCGAGCTCCAAATTCTCGCCTTCGTCGAGCAGCATCGGCGCTGGGTGCTCGACCGGGTCAGCCGTCTGCGTCGGACGCTGGAGGCGCATCCGGGACAGCTGCGGCTCGCGGACGGCGGCAGGATTCCCTATCGCGGCCGCCCGGTCGGGCTCAGGATCGGACCTGCCGCGGGCGCCCGGGCGACGGTCCGCTATCGGGACGGCTTCGAGGTCCGGCTGCCGGAGTGCCTCACGGAGGGCGAGCGCGAGGCGCTGATCGAGGCAGCACTCGGTCAGTGGTTGAGGCGCGAGGCGCGCCTCGATGCCGAACGCTTCGTCGACCGCCACGGCCCCCCCCGTGGCCTCGTGCCGGGCGCGATCCGGATCAAGGCGCAAAAGCGCCTCTGGGGCAGCTGCTCGAGCCGCGGCGTGGTCAACCTCAACTGGCGCCTAATCCTGGCGCCTGAGGTGGTGTTCGAATATGTCGTCGTGCACGAGCTCTGCCACCTGCGCATCCGCAATCACCAGCGGGCATTCTGGCAGCTGGTCGGCGAGATCCTGCCCGACTTCGCAACGCGCCGCCGCTGGCTGCGCGACCACGGCCATCTTCTGACCCTGCGCCCGACCCGGCTCGAGGCCGCGCCGGGCTGACGCTGGCCCCGACAGCCGCGCAAACGCGGGCGCCCGTGTCGCTCACACCGGGCCCGACGCGCCCGCGGGATCAGACGACCACCGCTTCCTCGACCAGGCTCCGCCCGGTCATCGCGGGTCCGCCGGCAGACCGAGCAGCGCACGGATCGAGGGCGCGAGGTCGACGATGCTGGCCGCCGGCAGCCCGATCGCCGCGGGCAACGCCTGGACCCGCGGCGATCAGGAAGCCTTCGGGACGATGGTTGCCGCTGCGGCCCTCCGGATTGCGCCCCGGCGTCGGCCAGGCGACCGCCCCCAGCGCCGCAGAGCGCACCGCGCGATGCCCGGCCGCCGGGGCGTCCGACCAACGCACGATCAGGTCCGGCAGGCCGCCGCCGTGCCCGACCCCCGGGCAACACCTGATCGCCCGCGCGACAAGCGCGACCACCGGCGCGCCGGTGTCGGCGTCGACGAAGCTCCCGAGCCCCTCCGCGATGCGCCCGCACAATGCATCGAACGGCGCGCCCGGCTCGACGACGCCCGCCGCCTCGCGACCGCGGCGGTTGATCCGGATATAGCCGTGCAGATCGGCGAACAGGCTGAGCGCCGCACTGGTCGACCAGTCGTTGCCGCTCATCCGCCAGAACGTCATCAGCCGGTCCTGCAGCGCCAGCGGCAGCCGTCGGGTGAGCGCGTGACGCCAGGCGAGCGGCACCTGCCGCCTCGGTGCCGAGGGCCCGCTCCTGCCAGGCGGCGCCGCCGGCCGAGCGCCCGTTCAGAACCCGCTCGAGCAGCTGCCGGCAGGATCTCGACCCGGCTGGTGTTCGGCCCCATGCCGTGGAGCGAGAACACCAGCACCGGCACCTCGGGCCCCGCCGCCTCGACCACGCGCCCGATCGCGCGGTCGCAGGAGACATAGACCTCGCGCAACGCGCCCGCGAGCGCCTCGGCAATGGCCGCATCGGGCTCCCCGCCGAGGTTCGTGCGATCCCACAGCTGATGCCCGCCGCGATGGGTGGCGCCGAACGTCAGCAGGCACAGATCCCACGGATGCTCGGCCATCAGCCGGGTCGCGACGTCCGAGAGGGCCGCGGTGCGGGCGAGCAGATCATCGCGCAGGGCGAGCAGCGCAACCGCCGGCTGCAGACCCGGCTCCTCGGCCCGCATCGGCGCGATCGCGGACTGCCGCCGCAGCCAGGCGTGCGAGCTCAGGGCGGGTAGGTCGCATGGGGCGCCAGACTGTCGTGGCTGGTCCATCCCGAGATCTCCAGCCCCGGGAACGGCTGCGGCGCATAGCCCATCGGCATGTCGAGCGCGATCACCGCCGATCTCGGGCGCGCCCAGCGCCCGCCAGAACGGCGGCGCCGGCAGCCAGTCCGGCGTCGGGCGGCGCATGCTCATCAGCTCCGGGCGCCACTGCAGGTGGTGGTAGATCCCGTGATCCTGCGGCGGCCGGCCGGTGGCGAAGGTCGGCCAGGGCGAGCCGGACAGCCATTCGGCCCCCGACGCGAGGCGCCGGTAGGAGCCCGCCCGCAACAGCCGGCGCAGACCGGGCAGCGTCGCTGTCCGCGATCCAGCGCTCGATCAGCTCGGGCTCGGCCGCATCCAGCCCGATCGCCAGAACCCGCGCGCACCGCCCCTTGCCGCGCTCGACCATCGGCCGCTGCATCTCCCCGTCAGAAGAGCCGCGCCCCCCGACCCCCCGCCGGCCCTGAGCGCTTCAGATCGCAGGCTGCCTCGCCGCGCGCCCCGAGGCAACCCGCTCGGAATCAGAAGCAGCCGGACCAGCCATCGCGACAGGTGGCCTCGGCGATCAGGCGTCGGCGTGCTCGATCACCAGATGGCCATAAGGGTCGACGGCGAGGCGCTGGACGGGATTGAGCACCGTCACCGAGGCCGCCTCCTCGACGATCGCGGGGCCCGCGATCCGGTGGCCGGCGCGCAGCGCGTCGCGCCGGAAGACCGGCATGTCGTGGCGGCCGTCGCATAGACCACCGTGCGCCGCTCCGACCGGCGCTGCGGCGCGCCGTCGGCGCGCTCGATCTCGCGGCAGCTCGGCTTCGGCGTGATCGAGACGCGGTGGCCAGAAGTTGACGATCTCGATGGTCTCGCCGGGGATGTCGAAGCCGAAGCGCGCGTGGTGCGCGTCGTGGAACTCCTTCCACAGCGCGGCCGTCGTCTCGGCGGCGAAGCGCGTCGAAGGCGACCGGCAGCTCGAGCTCGTAGTTCTGGCCGAGATAGCGCATCTCGAGGCGCGGATGACGCTCGATGTTGTCGACATAGCCCTGCGCCTCGAGCTCGGCCGACGCCTCGTCGACCAGCGTCGCGCAACCTCGGTCGGCGCGCTCGCGGATCGAAGCGCTTGCGAGATGAGCTGCAGCGTGCGGTGGCGGTCGACCCGCGCGTCGGTCAGGATGAAGCCGTAGGCCGAGAACTGGCCCGGGATGGTTGGGCACGAGCGCGCGCGGGATGCCCATCTCCTCGATCAGGTCGCAGGCGTGCAGCGGGCCCGGCGCCGCCGAAGGCGCAGCAGGGTGAAGTCGCGCGGGTCGAGGCCGCGCTCGATCAGCACGCTGCGCAGCGCGCCCACCATGTTGGTGTTGGCGATCCGCACGATCGCCATCGCCGTCTCCTCCAGCGCTTTGCCCGAGCGCGCCGGCGACGCGCCCGACCGCGGCGTGCGCCGCCGCGGCGTCGAGCGCCATCGCGCCGCCGAGGAAATTCCCGGGTTGATCCGGCCGAGCACGAGATTGGCGTCGGTCACGGTCGCCTCGGTGCCGCCCGTGCCGTAGCAGGCCGGGCCCGGGCTGGCGCCGGCGCTCTGCGGCCCGACGCGCAGCATGCCGCCCTTGTCGATCCAGGCGATCGAGCCGCCGCCGGCGCCGATGGTGCGGATGTCGATCATCGGGATCTGGATCGGCAGGCCCCACTCGATCTCGAAGCCGGTCGTGAAGCTCTCCCGCCCGCCGGTGATGGTCGAGCAGTCGGTCGAGGTGCCGCCCATGTCGATCGTCACCAGCGAGGTCGATGCCCGAGCAGCCGGGCCACGTGCCGCGCCGCGACCACGCCGCCGGTCGGGCCCGACACCGTCATGTGGATCGGCGAGCTGGCGGCCGCGCTCCAGCGTCATCTCGCCGCCGTTCGACTTGATCACGACCACGTGCTGCGCCGAGCCCGCCGCCGGCGAGGCGCCCGCGCATCTAGCGCGAGCTGCCGGCGACCATCGGCTTGAGATAGGCATCGGCGATCGTGGTCGAGGCGCGCTCGTACTCCTTCCACTTGGGCAGCACGTCGTAGGAGATCGAGACCGGCAGGTCCGGCGCCTCCTCGGCGAAGATCGCCTTCAGCGCGCTGCTCGTGCGCCGGGTTGATGTAGGAGAACAGGAGCATGACCGCGACCGCCTCGATCTCGCCGGATCCGCGGATCGCGGCGGGCGAGGGCGCGCAGCCCGGCCTCGTCGAGCGGCGCGATGACCTTGCCGTGCGGTCGATGCGCTCGGCGATCTCGAAGCAGTGCCGGCGCTTGACCAGCGGCTTCGGCTTGACCCAGTTGATGTCGTAGTGGGACTTGCGGTTGCCGCGCTGGATGAAGGGCACGTCGCGAAAGCCCTTGGTCGTGACGTAGGCGACGACCGGCGCCCTTGCGCTCGAGGATGGCGTTGGTCGCGACCGTCGTGCCGAGCCGGATATTGCGGATCTCGCCGCGGATGCGCGAACTGCGCCAGCCCCGCCAGGATGCCTTCGCCCGGATCCCCGGCACCGACATGTGCTTCCAGACCTGGATCTCCCGGGTCTCGCCGTCGTAGGCGACGAAATCCGTGAAGGTGCCGCCGACGTCGATCCCCACCATGAAGCGCATGCGGCCTTGCCCCTCCTACCCCGCTCCGTGGCCCGCAGTTCCTGTTCTTGGCGAGCGACCTTACCCGCTCGATGGCCCGGGCGCCACCGCTTGGCCGGCCTGGCCGCCGCTGCTAGGCTCGACGGCTCGAGCGTGGAGCGGGGGAGGAACCATGGCAGCAACGACGACCATACGCGAGCCGGCTCGGGAGGCGGAGGCCGGCCTCTACCCGGCCGGCGCCGCGTTCATCGAGGGCGACTACGTGCCGATCGCCGAGGCCCGGATTCCGATCCTCGACTGGGGTTTTCTCCGCTCCGACTGCACCTACGACGTCGTGCACGTCTGGGGCGGGCGGTTCTTCCGGCTCGAGCAGCACCTCGAGCGCTTCGAACGGAATGTCAGGGCGCTCCGGCTCGAGCTGCCCCATGGGCGCGCCGGGATCGTCGCGATCCTGATGCGTCTCGTCCGTCTCACGGGCCTGCGCGAAGCCTACGTCGAGGTGATCTGCACGCGAGGCCAGCCGCCCGCGGGCATGCGCGATCCGCGCCGCTGCCAGAATCGGTTCTACGCCTTCGTCATCCCGTTCGTCTGGATCGCGACCGAGGAGGCGAGGGCGCGCGGCCTCGATCTCCACATCTGCGAGAGCATCCCGCGCATCCCGCCCGCGTGCCTCGACCCGCGGGTCAAGAACTTTCACTGGGGCGATCTCACCCGCGGCCTGCTCGAGGCCCTCGATGCCGGCTGTGACGCCGCCGTGCTGGTCGACCTCGAGGGCAACATCAGCGAGGGGCCGGGCTTCAACATCTTCGCGATCAGGGAGGGCCGCGTGACCACGCCCGAGGGGACCTGCCTCGGCGGCATCACGCGCCAGACCGCGCTCGATCTCCTGAAGGAGCTGAACGTCGAGACCGTGATCGGGCGGATCGCGCCGGACGAGCTGCGCGCGGCCGACGAGGCGTTCATCACCTCGACCGCGGGCGGCATCATTCCGGTCACCCGGATCGACCATCGCGCGCTCGGCGACGGCGCGCCCGGCCCGGTCGCGAGCCGCCTCCGCACCCTCTACTGGCAGCGCCACGACGGCGGCCGGGACGGCACCCCGATCGACTACGGGGGGTCGTAGAGCATCGCTGCCCGGCGAGTGCCGGTCCCGATCGCGCGCCGACCTCAGCCGCCGCCCGGCGGAGGGTAGCGGGCCGAGGTCAGATTGTTCCAGTCGTGCAGGAAGATTTCGGCGCGCTGCATTCGGCTCTCCGACCGGTCCCGAGATGGCTTCACCCGAAGGGCCTCTCTGGCTGGCCACGCGGCGGGATGCTAGCCTTTCGTGCGCCACGATCAGAGAGGAGGGACGCATCATGACGCTCGGTACGGTAAAGGCGCCGACGCCGGCGCAGCTCGCTGAGCTGGCCGAGGAGCTCGGCTTCTCGATGAGCGAGGCGGACCTCACGGTGCATCTCGAGTCGCTACGCCCCTTCATCGACGCCTACAATGCGGTCGACCGCATGGCGCAGGCGCTGCCGCTGGTGAAATATCCGCGCACGCCGGGCTACCGCCCCGCGGGCGAGGAGAACCGGTTCGGCGCCTGGTACGTCAAAACCGACGATCCAGGGCGCCTCGGACGGCAAGCTCAAGGGCAAGCGGGTCGCGATCAAGGACAATGTCTGCATCGCCGGCGTGCCGATGATGAACGGCGCCTCGACGCTCGAGGGCTACGTGCCCGACGTCGACGCCACGATCGTGACCCGGATCCTGGACGCGGGCGGCACGATTCTCGGCAAGTCGGTCTGCGAGTACTTCTGCTTCTCGGGCGGCAGCCACACCAGCTCGTCCGGCCCGGTGCACAACCCACGCCGGCAGGGCTATTCGGCTGGCGGCTCGTCGTCGGGCAGCGCCGCGCTGCTCGCGGCGGGCGAGGTCGATCTCGCGATTGGCGGCGATCAGGGCGGCTCGATCCGCATCCCCGCGGCCTATTGCGGCATCTACGGCATGAAGCCGACCCACGGTCTGGTGCCCTATACAGGCGTCATGCCGATCGAGCTGACGATCGACCACACCGGGCCGATGAGCGCGACCGTGGCCGACAACGCGCTCCTGCTCGAGGTGTTCGCCGGGCCGGACGGGCTCGACCCGCGCCAGCAGGGCGCCCCGGCCGAGGCCTACACCGAGGCGCTTGGGCAGGGGTGCCGCGGGCCTGCGCATCGCCGTGGTGCCCGAAGGCTTCGGCCACGCCAACTCGGAGCCTCAGGTCGACGCCAAGGTGCGGAAGGCTGCGGAGGCGCTACGCAATCTCGGCGCCCGGGTCGAGGAGGTTCCGATCCCGATGCACCGGATGGGCGTCGCCGATCTGGCTGCCGGTCGCCGCCGAGGGCGCCACTGTGCAGATGATGCAGGGCAATGGCTACGGCTTCAATTGGAAGGGTCTCTACGTCACCAGTCTCCTGGACTTCCATTCGGGCTGGCGCCATCGGGCCGACGAGCTATCGGACACGCTCAAGGACGTCATGCTGCTCGGCTGGCACATGGTGCGCAACTACCGCGGTCGTTACTACGCCAAGGCGCAGAACCTCGCCCGCCAGCTCTGCGCCGCCTACGACGCGGTGCTGCAGGACTACGATTTGCTCCTGATGCCGACTCTGCCGCTCACGGCGACCCCGATCCCCGAGGAAAACGCGCCGATTCCCGAGATCCTGCAGCGGGGCTTTGAGATGATCACGAACACCGCGCCCTTCGACGTCACCGGGCACCCGGCGATGAGCCTGCCCTGCGGCCTTGCCGACGACCTGCCGGTCGGTCTCATGCTGATCGGCCCGCACTACGGCGAGACGACCATTTACCGTGCCGCCCACGCCTACGAGCAGGGCGTCGACTGGAAGTCGCAGTAGTTCGGCCGAGAGATAGGGCCTGATTGCGCAGCCGGCGGTTCAAGCGGCCGCCGGTACCTCGATCGTGCCTTCGCTGACCAGGACGGCATTGCCGCCGACCCGGACCGCGGCGACCGCGCCGGCGCGCTTCTCGACCTCCACCTCGAGCCGGCTCGGCCGACCCATCTCGACGCCCTGGGCGATGACGTAGCGCCGCGTCCCGTCGCCGGTCGCCGTCGCGCAGGCCGAGCCAGCCGCCGAAGGCCGCCGCGGCCGCGCCGGTCGCCGGATCCTCGCCGATGCCGGCAGCCGGGGCGAACATGCGCACGCGAAAATCGGCATCCTCGCCGGCCACGTCACGCGTGACCAGATAGACCTCCCTCGCCCAGGCATCTGCGAGCAGGCGCTGCCAGACCGCTCGGTCGAGGCGGACGCGGCCGAGCGCCGCCGCATCGCGCAGCTCGACGATCAGGAATGGCAGCCCGCAGGAGGCCATCTCGGGCAGGCCCGCCTCGGTCCTGAGATCGGACGGCGCGAGGGCCAGCATCGCGGCGAGCTCGACCGGGTCGGGCGCGGGCCGCACTTCGGGCGGCTCCGGCGCCGTCAACTCGGCGAAGGCGGGCCCGGCCGCCTGGCGCCCGGATCGTGACCGGCACCGGCCCGGCACCCTCCTCGAACACGATCGGGGTGATCTCGGCTTCCAGCTCGATCGCACCGATCGCGGCCAGGACGCAGAGCTGTGCCGACCGTCGGGTGGCCGGCAAACGGCACCTCGCCGCGCCGGCGTGAAGATCCGGAGCTTGCGGCTATGCGCCGGATCGTCCGGCGGCAGCACGAACACGGTCTCGGAGAGATTGAACTCACGCGCGAGAGCCTGCATCTGGCTCGTGTCCAGGCCGCGGGCATCCGGCAACACGGCCAGCGGGTTGCCGCCGAAGATCCGGTCGGTGAAGACGTCGGTGGTGAGGAAGCGGTAGCGCATGCCGAAGCTCCCGTCCGTTCAGGGCCGCCAGAATGGCTTGGCGGTTTCCGCCATGACGTCGGCGCGGCTCACGCCGATGTCACGCAGCATGTGATCGTCGAACGTTGCCAGCTGGCGGCGCTGCCTGGAGCGCTCGGCCCAGGTCAGCGCGCCATCCAGGGCATGGCCGCTCCACCGGGCGAGCCGGCGACCGGCAAACCAGGCGATCGCGAGGATGTGAACGCCGAGAGACGGGCCGCTCGGGGTCTGGATTGTATCGGTACAATTAGCGGATTTCATGGCTTGCACCTCTTTTGTCGGACGTGAATGCGATTTAATCTTGACAGATGTTAGGTGTCAATCGGTATATTGTCACCATGACAATGTGGCTACCCGATCTCGCGCCCTGGCCCGGGCCGCGCTATCGCGCCCTGTCCGAGGCGATCTGCCCACGACATCGCCACCGGCGCTCTGCCCGAAGGCACCCGCCTGCCGCCGCAGCGCGACCTCGCCTACCGACTGGGCGTCACCGTCGGCACGGTGAGCCGCGCCTACGCCCTGGTGGCGGAGCGCGGCCTGGTCAGCGGGGAGGTCGGCCGCGGCACCTATGTGCGTGCCAGGCGATCCGGGCAAAGCCGGCCCGATCCGGTGGGCGACGGCGGCGACGACCTGATCGAGCTGACGCTCAACGCGCCGCCGGACCCGAGCTACCGGGCGCTGCTTGCGCAGGGGCTCGCCGAGATCGCCGCCCTCGGCCCGCTCGACGACTTCATGTCCTATACGCCCAGGCGCGGCTTCGCCGATCATCGCGCTGCCGCGGCGACCTGGATCGGGCGGGTCGGCCTTGATGCGCCGCCTGATCAGATCATCATCACCGGCGGCGCCCATCAGGCGATCGTGGCGGCGTTTGCGGGGCTCGCCCGCCCGGGTGATTCGATCCTGGTCGAAGCCCTGACCTACGCCGGCGTGTGCCACATCGCCGAGCGCCTGGGTCTGCGTCTGCACGGCGTGGCGATCGACGACGAGGGCCTGCTGCCCGAGGCGCTCGAAGAGGCTGCTCGGACCGGCCAGGCACGGCTGCTGTTCGTCAACCCGACCGTGCACAATCCGACCACCGCGAGCATGTCGCTCGCGCGGCGCGAGGCGATCGCGGGCATCGCGCGCAGGCACGACCTGATCGTGATCGAGGACGACGTCTACGGCCAGCTGCCCGAGGATCGACCGCCGCCGCTCGCCGTCCTGGCGCCCGAGACGCACGATCCACATCAGCGGCGCCTCGAAGAGCGTGGCCCCGGGCCTGCGGCTCGGCGTGCTGCTCAGCCCGGCTTCGCTGCACGCAGCGGATCGCCGATGCCCAGCACGATCTGTTCCTGACCTGCCCGCCGCTGATGGCCGAGCTGTTCAGGCACTGGGTCGCGAACGGCACGGCCGATCAGCTGGCCGAGGCGGCAGCGGCTCGAGGCCGGGGCCCGCCAGCGCCTCGCGCACGAAGCGCTGGGCAGCCATCACTATCGCGCCCAACCGACCAGCTATCACCTCTGGCTGCCGCTGCCGCCACCCTGGCGCACGGCGGAGTTCCTGGGCGTGGTCCGCGAGCGCGGCGTGGCGATCGACCCGGGCTCGGCGTTCGCCGTGGACCGCGTGAACGCGCCCCATGCGGTCCGGGTGTCGTTGAGCGCCGCGGCCAGCCAGGAGCGCCTGGCGAGGGCGCTGCAGATCCTCGCGCGCACCCTCGATGAGGCGCCGGCGCGCCGGCGCGAGGTGATCTAGGCCCGGAAGTCGCGTGGGACGCTGAGCGGCCGCTTCACCAGGCGCGCTCCGCGATCACCCGGCGGGATTCCAGCTCGGCGCCCATCGCGGCGAGGTCCTCGATCGAGAGATCACGGATCGAGAGCACGCCCACGACCTCCTGGCCCTCGACCACCGGGATATGCCGATAGCCGAACTCGTCCATCCGCCGGACCACGTCGTCGACGCTCTCGTTCGGGCCGATCGTCTCGGGGTCCCGGGTCATGACCTCGGCCAGGAACGTCAGATCGGGGTCGAGACCGCGCGCGAACACCCGCTCGACGGCGTCGCGCTCGGTGAAGATGCCGATCAGCCGGTCGCGGTCGACCACCAGAACGCTGCCGCAGCGGTGCCTGGCCATCAGGCGGCAGGCATCGCGCACGCTCGCCTGCGGCGGCCGCTGACAAACTCCGGCACAGCTCATGATCTGGCTCACAGTGCTGGTGTCGCATCGCCACCTCCCATAGCGATCCCTGGCGACCCCGACCGGAGCTGTCTTGGATTTTATTTTGAAGCGTCGGTCATTCTGAGGCATCGGCAGCCAGAACGCAATCATCGATTGGTCCGGCGCGTCGATTTCTTCCCGGTGTCGCGACCGCCAGCGCCTGATCCAGATCCGCGATCAGATCGGCCGGGTCCTCGAGCCCGACCGAGAGGCGAAGCAGGTCTTCGGTGATGCCGAGGCGCGCCCGCGCGGCGGCGCTGAAGCGTTCGTGGGTGGTCGTCGCCGGATGGGTGATCAGTGACTTGGTATCACCCAGATTGTTGGAGATCGCGATCAGGCGCAGGCGGTTCAGCACCGCGAAGGCGCGCTCGCGGCCGCCGCCGGTCCGGAAGGCAAGGAGGCCGCCGCCCCCGGCCATCTGGCGGCGCGCCAGATCGTGCTGCGGGTGGCTCGGCAGGCCGGGATGGAACACCCGCTCGACCCCGCGGTGCGCCTCCAGAAACTGCGCTACGGCGAGCGCGTTCCGGCTGTGCTCTTCGACGCGCAGCGCCAGGGTTTCCAGCCCCTTGAGCAGAATCCAGGCGTTGAACGGGCTGAGCGCCGGCCCGGTGTGCTTGAGGTAGGGCTGGAGCACGTCGGTGCGCAGCGCCCGATCGCAGAGGATCGCGCCGCCGAGGCAACGCCCCTGGCCGTCGATGTGCTTGGTCGCCGAGTAGACCACCAGATCGGCGCCGAGCTCGAGCGGGCGCTGCAGGATCGGCGTCGCGAACACGTTGTCGACGATCACCTTGGCGCCGGCCCGATGGGCGAGCTCGGCGACCGCCCGGACGTCGATCAGCTCGAGGGTCGGATTGCCCGGCGTCTCGAAGAACACGAGCGTCGTCGGCCGCTCCAGCGCCGCAGCCCAGGCGTCGAGATCGGCGCCGTCGACCAGTACCACCTCGACGCCGAAGCGCGGCAGGATCTCGCTCAGGATGTAGTGACAGGAGCCGAACAGGAGGCGCGCCGCGACCACCCGATCACCGGCCCGCAGCTGGCTCATCAGGGCGGCGTGGACCGCGGCCATGCCGGTCGCGGTCGCGGCCGCCTCCTCGGCGCCTTCGAGCAGCGCCAGACGCTCCTCGAACATGCGCACGGTCGGATTGGCGACGCGCGAATAGACGTAGCCCGACTGCCGGTCGGCAAACCGCTCGAGCGCGTCCTCGGCGCGCCGATAGCGAAAGCCCGAGGTCAGGTAGAGCGCTTCACAGGTCTCGCCGAACTCCGAGCGCACGCTGCCGCCATGGACGAGCAGGGTGCGGGGGCGCCAAGTCTGGCCCATCGCAGGATCTCCAAAAGCAATCGCCCCGGCCATCGGCCAGGGCGCTCCTGCGACCCGGCCTTTTAGCAGCTTGTTTTACGTGGCCTGCAAGCCAGCCGGCCCAAATCACCACGTAGGGCGGAACCTAGCCCGCGAGTGCGCGGCGCCGTCAATCGTGATCAGGGCCGCGTGGAATCGTGCCGGATCGAGGCGGGCTTTTTCGCATCGGTACACGCTTTCGTGTACGAAGGAATTTTCTTGGGGCTCACACTGTTTTGCGTATTGGCGGTTGCCGTGTGGGAATCGCCACACGCGAGAAGGTAGAATTTTACAGTGAGGCCGAAGCATGACGATCGAAAACTTGCCAAGACCTTGGCTGCTCGCCGCGTTGACCGGCATGTCCGATGACCGAGATCGTCCGGTCGGAGGAGGACGAGCGGCTGGAGAGGTCGCCGAGGCGGCCCCTGCCGGTACCCGGAAAAGCGCCGCCCGCGTCCGCCCGAGGCGGAACGGCTGCGCCGCTTCGAGGACTCGACGACCCGCGCCTGAGCCGACGATTTCAGATGCGGGCGTCGGCGCCGATCGCGTCGCCGAGCTGCGCGTAACCGTCCTCGGCCAGGCGGCGGTCGAGGTCGCCGAGGATGCGCTCGACCACGCGCGGTCCCTGGTAGACGAGGGCGGTGTACAGCTGAAGAGCCGAGGCGCCGGCGCGGATCTTGGCGTAGGCGTCGGCGCCGCTCGCGATGCCGCCGACCCCGATCAGCGCGAGCCGGCCGCCGGTCAGGATGAAGAAGCGGCGCAGCTGCTCGGTCGCGCGCAGAAACAGCGGCGCGCCGCTGAGCCCGCCCGCCTCGTCGCGATGGCGGCCGGTCACGATGTCGGGCCGATCGACGGTCGTGTTGCTGATGATCAAGCCGTCGATGCCGAGCTGCCAGCGGCGACCTCGGCGATCGCGGCCTCGTCTTCGGGCGCGAGGTCGGGCGCGATCTTGAGCAGCAGCGGCTTGAGGGCGGCGCTCCGCGCCAGCGCGCCGCGCGTCTCGAGCAGGCGCCGAAAGCAGCTCGATGCAGCCGGTCGCGGCGCTGCAGCTCGCGCAGGCCCGGCGTGTTCGGCGACGAGACGTTGACCGCGACGTAGTCGGCCAGCGGGTAGAGCGCGCGCAGGCAGGCGACATAGTCGGCGACCGGATCGGCGCTGTCGCGATTGGCGCCGATATTGACGCCGAGCGGCCCGGGCAACGGGCCCAGCCCCTCGAGCCGGGCGCGCATCGCCTGGAGACCGTCGTTGTTGAAGCCCATCCGGTTGATCAGGGCCTGCTGGCGGGCAGGCGAAACAGGCGCGGCTTCGGGTTGCCCGCCTGCGGTCGCGGCGTCACCGTGCCGACCTCGACGAAGCTGAAGCCGAGGCCGAAGAGGCCCGGCGACGGCCTCGGCGTTCTTGTCGAAGCCCGCGGCGAGGCCGAGCGGGTGGGCGAGATCGAACCCCAAGAACCTGGTCCGGAGCCGGGGCGCTCGGGCAAGACGACCCGCGGCCCGAGGCCTGACGCGAGCGCCCGGATCGCAAACCGGTGCGCGGTCTCGGGCGGCAGGAGCTGGAGACCCCGCAGCAGCAGAGACCCGTACAGATCCTCGAAGGGTGGGCTCATTCAACTTAAGATAGAATTTTGCTTTACCGCAATCCCGCTGCATGCGAGAACCGCGCCCATGGGCGCGGATGGCGGGACCGAACCAGGGCGATGACGACCGAGCGGCCCTCGGCGCTGGGCGTGGCCCGGCTGCGCACCGTCGCGTTCTCCGGCATCGACGTCAAGGACGTCGACGTCCAGGTCCAGATCAGCGCCGGGCTGCCGGCGTTCACGGTGGTCGGCCTGCCCGACAAGGCGGTCGCCGAATTGCGTGAGCGCGTGCGCAGCGCTCTTGGCGCCATGGGGCTCGGCCTGCCGCCCAGGCGGATCACGGTCAATCTCGCCCCGGCCGATCTCGCCAAGGAGGGCAGCCACTTCGATCTGCCGATCGCGCTCGGCCTCCTGGTCAGCATGGGCGCGCTGCCCTCGGATGCGATCCAGGGCTATCTGGCGCTCGGCGAGCTGGCCCTCGACGGCACGATCCTGCCGGTCTCCGGCGTCCTGCCGGCGGCCGTGGCGGCGGCCGCGCGCGAGCTCGGCCTGATCTGTCCCGGCCAGTGCGGCGGCGAGGCCGCCTGGCTCGGCAGCGACATCGAAATCCTGGCGACCAGCTCGCTGCTCGCCCTGATTAATCATTTCAACGGCACGCAGGTGCTCTCGCCGCCCGCGCCGCGCGTGGTCGAGCATCCCGCCCGCTATCCGGATCTCGCCGACATCAAGGGCCAGGAGACCGCCAAGCGCGGCCTCGAGATCGCCGCGGCCGGCGGCCACAATCTCCTGCTGATCGGCCCGCCCGGCGCCGGCAAGTCGATGCTCGCGGCGCGCCTCCCGGGCCTCCTCCCGCCGCTCGATCCGGCCGAGATCCTGGAGGTCAGCATGGTCGCGAGCGTCGCCGGGCTGCTCCACGACGGTCGCCTGACCGAGCGGCGGCCGTTTCGCAACCCGCATCACGCGACCTCGGTCGCGGCGATGGTCGGCGGCGGGCAATATGCGCGGCCGGGTGAGGTCTCGCTCGCCCACAAGGGCGTGCTGTTTCTGGACGAGCTGCCGGAGTTCGGCCGCGCGGTGCTGGAATTGCTCCGCGCGCCGCTCGAGCTCGGCCGGATCACGGTCGCGCGCGCCAATCACCACGTCACCTACCCGGCCCGCTTTCAGATGGTCGCGGCGATGAACCCCTGCCGCTGCGGCTTTCTCGACAACCCGGTGCTCGCCTGCGCGCGGGCGCCGCGCTGCGCGCGCGAGTACCAGGCACGGATCTCGGGGCCGCTGTTCGACCGGATCGATCTGCACGTCGAGGTCCCCGCCCTTTCGCCGATCGAAATGAGCGCGCCGGTGCCGGGCGAGCCGCGCAAAGCGATTGCCGCCCGGGTCGCGCGGGCGCGCGAGCTCCAGGCCGAGCGCTTCGCCCAGGCGAACGAGCCCGAGCTGCGCACCAACGCCGAGGCCGAGGGCGAACTTCTGGACAAGATCGCGACGCCCGATGGCGCCGGGCGCGAGCTCCTGCTGCGCGCGACCGAGCGCATGCACCTCACGGCGCGCGGCTACCACCGGGTGCTGCGGGTCGCGCGCACGATCGCCGACCTCGACGGCACGGCGCACATCAGCCGCGGCCACATCGCCGAGGCGCTCTCCTTCCGCCGCATCGCCCCCGACCGGCGCTGAGATCCGCGCCCGAAGCTGGGGAACCGGCCGGTTGGAGCGTCGATCATGACGTCGCGCGCGTCCGGCGGAGGTCGCGATTACCGATCGCCCAGCTGAGCGGCCGCATCCCGCAACGGCAGCACCAAGGTGCGCGGGTTGGCTGGCGACCCGAGAAAGCCAAATCGCTCGTAGAAGCGCCGGGCGTTCTCGTCTTTGGCGTGCACCAGAATGGCCCGCACGCCGGCAATCTCTGCCGCCTGGAGGGTGCGCAGGATCGCGTCTCTGAGCAGCGCCTTGCCCAGGCCGCGCCCCTGAAACTCGCGATCCACCGCGAGGCGACCAAGCACCATGACCGGGATCGGATCGGGCATGTTGCGCTTGAGCTTGCCAGGTGCTTCCCGATGGGCGACGGCGCCGTTGGCGAGGCTATAGAAGGCGACGACACGCGCCCCTTCACAAGCCACGTAGGTGCGCGACGCGCCTGTCCCCTGGTTGCGCACGGCGCGCTCCCGCAGCCAGGCGTCGAGCTGCGGGCTGCCACTGTCGAACTGGGTGCAGTCGTGCGCGCCGGTGAGCGGCGATGGCCGGCTCAGTCCCGCCAAGGCGCCGGCTCAGTCAGAAGCTTGCGCAGCTCGGGCAGGTCCCTGGGCGGGGCGTCGAGCGCCTTCAGGAAAGCCGCGTACTGGGCCGCATCGAGATAGAACATGCGCTGGTCGAGCAGGACTTCCTCCGCGGCTTTCCTGGCGGTCTCCAGCATAAAGTCGGTGCGGGTCCGGCCGGTCGCCTTGGCGGCGCGGTCGATCAGATCGCGGGCGTCCGGCGGGATGCGCATGCTGATCGTCGCCATCGGTGCGCTCCTTCAAGGGCTGTATGGACATTGTATATAGAAGTTGTGCCCTACAATCAACACGCGCAGAAATACGCCCTCCAGGCGCGCCAGCGGTCGAGGACGTATTGTAAGGGACTGTGACGGCCGAGGGCGAGCTCCTCGACAAGATCGCAACGCCGGATGGCGCCGGCCGCGAGCTCCTGCTGCGCGCGACCGAGCGCATGCACCTGACCGCTGCTCTTTCCCGAGCAGCTCCGCCATCGCCTTACTACCCCCTTGACTTGGCGGAGGTCGTTTCTACATACGAGAGGAAATGACGAAGGAGAAAACCGTGCCGAAGGGTGACCACCTCGGAGAGTTTGAACAGTACGTGCTCGCGGCGCTTCTGCGCCTGCGCGGGAACGCCTATGGCATGACCGTTCGCCGCGAGATCGCCGAGCGGACGCGCCGTGACGTGGCGATTGGCGCCGTCTATGCAACCCTCGACCGGCTCGAGAAGAAGGGCTTCGTGTCGTCTCGGGTGGGCGAGGCCACGCCCGAGCGCGGCGGCCGAGCCAAACGGTACTTCGAGATCGAGGCGTCAGGGAAAGAGGCGCTGGAAGAGAGCTTGTGGATGAGCGATCAGATGCGACCCGGCCTCGACGGGTTGGTGAAGCAGGGAGCGTGACCGATGACACGCGGCACTGGACCGCCCCGGCATTCCCTGTGGCAATGGCTCCGCGCCCGGCTACAGGGTCGGGCGGACAGTGAGCACGAGCAGATCCTGATTTGCGTCGGCTTCGCGGCCGGTATCCTCGGCAGCCTGCTGACCGTCGCCCTGAGCGGCGGGGCTCCTCGGATGATCGGCGTTTGTCTGCTGATTGCGCTCGGCTACCTGATCGGGTCGGTGACGCTCTTCGGTCATCTGTTGTGGCGCCCGGCGATCAGCCCGGTCCGCCGTTCCGCCGGCATGTTGCTGGATCTGATCACCCTGCCGCTCGGCATGATCGTCGGCGGCGCTCTGGTCGCGCCGCTCTACCCGATGTTTCTATGGATCACGTTGGGTATGGGCTTCCGCTATGGGCGAGGCTATCTGCTGGCCGCCGCCGGCCTGAGCCTCGCCGGCTTTGCCGTGGTGGTCGCGCTGAGCGAATACTGGCGGGCGCAACCAGCTCTGGCGGCGAGCCTCTGGATCGCGCTTCTGGTCCTGCCGGCCTATGCCTCGACGCTGCACACCAAGCTGATCGCCGGGCGGGCCGGGGGGGCCAATACCAGCCCTTCATGGCCGGCACGCCGCGATACTCACGAGAAATTTGATAAACTGCAGGAATTTCCCGCCGATTCCCGCCCGCCTCGGAGTGCCGAATTCCTGCTGTACATCTTCCTTTCGAAGAAGGATCGCGTGGCCCTCGGCGACCTCGAGGAGGACTACAGGACGGAGGTCTTGCCGAAGTTCGGGTCGCGACGGGCGAAGCTGTGGTATTGGTCTCAGGTCATGCGGTCGATTGCGCCCATGCTGCCCAGCCTGCTGTTCAGGTCTTCTATCGGTGCGACGGTCCTTGGCGCGCTCGGGTGGGTGTGGCGGCACCTCGGTTTCTGATCCAACCATCGTGTCTGGCACCCGCTCAGGGCAGCAGAGCCGAGCGCAGCGCTTCTCATTTGCTCAGTTAACGATTCGGCGCGCCGGTCAAGGGGTGCGGAGCGCTCCAGCGCCAGACTCAGGCGCCTCCCGGCGTATGGTTTGAGCACCGAGGGGTAGGGCTTTCTCTCGATCACCGGCGAGGATGGGTGGGACGTGCGAGTGCACAGAAGTGTAGCCTCCAGCGCATTGATGGTGCAGTGCAACTCAGCCTCGGCATCAATCGGAAGGGCCATCGGCCTTGAGATCGCGCATTGGATTAATTGACTTTTTTGGCTCGATTGCATTTGCCGCGTAATCGGATGGATTGAGTTGAGGCTGATCGGCTGGAGGCATCGCTGCGGCCAAGTAAAAACTGTCCACTTCTGGCGCATTTTTGCGCCACAAGATGCGCCACCCCTGGCGCATTTCGCTCAACCGATCTAATTGTCGATCGTCAAGCCGCACTTACTTTGAGTATCACATGGTAATGATACGCTTGATCCATGTCTATTATTGTGCAAACTTGCAATGTTCAATACCATTTAATTATTGATGTCGTCATGATAATCACAGTTAGATTTAAGTATTATATTCAATGTTCTTCGACGTGCAAGAACGCTGTCGAGCCATCACTGCGCTCAAGCCCGGATGCCCTCCGAGTACTTCGCCTTGAGCCAATTCCGGGCGTCTGCGGGCCGCGCCGTGCGAACCGGCTCGACCAAGGATCGGACGGCGGGCTAGGTTCCGAACGGGACGAACCGCACGCCGGTCAGGCATCGGGCGCGGCAGGCATCGTCGAAGGGTGGTCATGGGGGTCGAGGCGCGGCCATGAGCGTCGAGGCAGCGGAGCTGGTCGCACGAGCCGGCGCTCGATCATGCGGCCATCCGCTCGATCGTGATCGGCATCCTGCTCGCGATGCTGCTCGCGGCGCTCGATCAGACGATCGTCGCGACCGCGCTGCCGACGATCGGGCGCGATCTCGGCGATCCCGAGAACCTGCCCTGGGTGGTCACCGCCTATCTCCTGAGCTCGACCGCGGTCACCCCGCTCTACGGCAAGCTCAGCGACATTCACGGCCGCCGGCTGGTCCTGCTGATCGGCATCGGCACCTTCGTCCTCGGCTCGCTCGCCTGCGCGCTCGCCCCCTCGATGACGGCTCTGATCGTCGCGCGCGCGTTCCAGGGGCTGGGCGGCGGCGGCCTGATCTCGCTCGCCCAGACCATCATCGCCGACGTGGTCGCGCCCAAGGAGCGCGGCCGCTATCAGGGCTACATCGCCGGCGTGTTCGTCACCTCGAGCGTCGCCGGCCCCGTGCTCGGCGGCTTCTTCGCCGAGCACCTGCACTGGTCGATGATCTTTTGGATCAACCTGCCGCTCGGCCTGGTCGCGTTCCTGATGACCAACCGGGTGCTGCGCCGGCTGCCGCGGCACGAGCGCCCGCACCGCCTCGATCTGCTCGGCGCCGTCCTGATGGTGCTCGCGACCGTCATGCTGCTCCTCGCGCTGAGCTGGGGCGGCCAGCGCTATCCCTGGGGCTCGGTGCCGGTGGTTGGCCTGCTGCTCGGCTCGGTGGTCGTATCGTTGCTGTTCGTCCTCCGCCTCTGGACGGCGATCGAGCCCCTCCTGCCCTTGCCGGTGATCCTCAACCCGGTGGTCGCCGCCGGCACCGTGACCGCCTGCTGGGCGATGGGCGTGTTCATCGGTCTCTCGGTTTACGTGCCGATCTATCTGCAATCGGTCCTGCGCCTCTCCGCCAGCGCCTCGGGTCTCGCGATGATCGCGCTCATGGGCGGCACGGTCACCGGTGCCACCGTGTCCGGGCGGGTCATGATGCACGTCCGGCACTACCGCCGCCTGCCGGTCGCGGGGTTGATCGTCGCGACCCTGGCCGTCCTCGCTCTGGCGCTTCGCCCCTCCGGGCTGCCGCTCGGCCTGGTCGAAGATTCTGCTCGCGGCGATCGGGCTCGGGCTCGGCACGGTGCTCCCGGTCACCACGGTGGCAATCCAGAATGCGGTCGAACTGCACCAGCTCGGCACGGCGACCGCGAGCATGAACTTCTTCCGCTCGCTCGGCGGCGCGATCCTGGTCGCAGCGTTCGGCGCCATCCTGCTCGGCGGCATCGGCGCGGCGGGGCCTACCGCCCTACGTGCCGCCCCGACCGCGGCGGCCGCCACACCGCCGGGGCTGGCCAGCGCGTTCGGCTGGCTGTTCGCGGCTGCGGCGCTCGGCCTCGCCGCGGCGGTCGGCTGTCTGCTCGCGATGGCGGAGCGGCCGCTCCGCGGCCGCATCTCCGCACCGTCGCACGCGGGCGAAGCGGGCCGCGCGCCGCTCGGAAACGAGCAGACCTGACCGCTACGCCTCAGGCCGCCGCGCTCGCCCCCGCCGGGCCACGGCCGCCAGGGCGTGGTTGATCGACCTCGAGGTCGAGATGCTCCGGGTCGAAGTCGCCGCCGACCCATTCGGTCATCTCGCTGTGCTCCTCGTCGCTCGGGTCGGCGAGCACCTCGAGCAGCTGCGGATAGCCGTACGGGCCCCCGCAATCCTCGGGTGGGCAGGCGCGCTTGCCGGTGATCAGCGCGGGGTATTGCTGGTCCGGATCGAGCGGCTGGACCTTCTCGATCAGGACGTCGTGCTCCCAGCCGTCGCCGAAGTCGTAGACGTAGCGAAAGCGCTTCACGCCCTGATCGACGAGGCTGGCAAGCTTGACCTTGGTCTCGTTCTGGGTGCGGGCGGCGCCCGGCCAGCCGTCGTCGCCCGAAGGCTCGCCGTACAGCCGGTCGCCGACCTGGAACTCGTGCAGATGCGCGGCCTGCCAGCCCATGGCCACCTGGATCACCTGATGCAGATCGCGGAGGCTCGAGTGGTCGCTCACCCGAACCCGGCGCCAGATCGGCGGTCGGATGTCGCGAAGCGTGATCTTGAGGATGAGCTCGTTTGCCGGCATGGCGGGCCTCGATCGGTGCTGTGGTGCCTCGGCCCCAGCATCGCCGTAAACGGGACCGCTGCAATCCGCTATCGATGGGTGCGGGCGAGCTCCGCTGCACGGAACCCGACGAAATGACCCGGTGCTCCGCTCGTTGATCGGCGTATGATGATCCTGTGGTTGGGTTCCAAAGACAACCGGAGGTTCGGCCGCGGGCGGGAGCCCAGTGGCGCCGCTCGTGGCCGGTGTTCGCCTGCCTGCTGGCGCTCCTCTGCCTGCTGGTGCTCGGCGGCTGCGGCGAGCCGCAGGACGGCCGCGTCACGATCGACTTCTGGGCCATGGGGCGCGAGGGCGAGGTCGTGCAGGAGCTGACCCGCGAGTTCGAGCGCCAGAACCCGGACATTCGGGTGCGGGTGCAACAGATCCCCTGGAGCGCGGCGCACGAGAAGCTGCTGACCGCCTACGCCGGCGATGCCATGCCGGACGTCTTCCAGCTCGGCAGCACCTGGGTTCCGGAGTTCGTGGCGCTCGACGCCATCATTCCGGTCGACGACCGGATCGAGGCCTCGCCGGGGCTCGCGCGTGATGATTTTTTCGCCGGCATCGTCGAGACCGACGAGATCGAAAACCGTCTTTACGGCGTGCCCTGGTACGTCGATACGCGGCTCCTGTTCTATCGGAAGGACATCCTCGCGCGGGCCGGCTATCCGGAGGCACCGCGCAGCTGGGCGCAGTGGCGGGACGCGATGGCGCGGATCAAGCGGCTGGTCGGACCCGGGGCCGATGCCATCCTGCTCCCGGGCAACGAGTGGGCGCCGGTCGTCATCCTGGCGCTCGAGCAGGGTGCAGAGCTGTTGAAGGGCGATGCCGAGTGCGGCAATTTCCGTGGCGCGGGCTTTCGCAAGGCGCTCGCTTTCTACCTTTCGCTGTTCCGGGACGGGTTCGCGTCGCCCGCGGCCAGCGCCGAGATCGCCAACCTGTATCAGGAGTTCGCGGCCGGTCGCTTCAGTATGTACATCAGCGGCCCCTGGAACCTGGGCGAGTTCGCCGAGCGCATGCCGGCAGCGCTGCAGGATGCCTGGTGGACCGCGCCGATGCCAGCACCGGATGGTGACTGGCCCGGGGTCTCGCTAGCGGGCGGGGCGAGCCTTGCGATCCATCGCGGCTCAGCGCACAAGGACGCCGCCTGGAAACTGGTCGAGTTCCTCGCCGGCACGGCGCAGCAGATCCGCTTCTACCAGCTGAGCGGCAACCTGCCGGCGCGGACCGCGGCCTGGCGGGACCCCGCGCTGGCCGGGGCCCCCCGCACGCGCGCCTTCTTCGCGCAGCTGCAGCGGGTCCGTTCGACCCCCAAGATCCCCGAGTGGGAGCGGATCGCGACCGCGATCGCGCGGCGGGTCGAGCGGCTGGTGCGCGGCGAGACGACCGTGGAGGCGGCGCTTGAGGCGCTTGATGCCGACACCGATCAGATCCTCGAGAAGCGTCGCTGGCTCCTCCACCATGGCGCGGCCGGGACGCCCGCGAGCGCCGGCGAGTCGTGCCAGCCGGCGCAGGCCGCGGCATGGTGAGCGCGGGCTTCTGGTTTGCCCTCCCGGCGCTCGCCCTGATCGCGGTGTTCTTCGTGCTCCCGGTCGCGGCCGGCCTCGCTCTCAGCCTCAGCGATTTCGACATCTATGCCCTCGGCCACCTCGAATACCTGCGCTTCGTCGGGCTCGCCAACTACGGCCGGCTGCTCGAGGACCCGCTGTTCTGGCGGGCGCTGCTCAACACCTTCTATTTCGTGCTGGTGGGCGGGCCGCTCTCGGTCTTCGTCTCGCTCGGCGCGGCACTCCTGATCAACGCCCGGCTGGTCCGCTTCAAGCCCCTCTTTCGGGTCGTCTACTTCCTGCCCGTGATGACCGCCCTCGTGGCCGTCGCGGTGGTCTGGCGCTACCTCTATCACCCCCGCTATGGCCTCCTGAACTATGCGCTCGGCCTCATCGGTCTCGATCCGGTCGACTGGCTGGGCGACCCCCGCTTCGCCATGCCCGCCCTGATCCTGATGGCCGTTTGGAAGAACTTCGGCTACAACATGATCATCTTCATTGCGGGTCTGCAGAGCATCCCCGAACAGCTCTACGACTCTGCCCGCATGGATGGCGCCGGCCGTCTCCAGCAGCTTCGCTACGTGACCTTGCCGATGCTCGCGCCGACCTTCCTGTTCGTCGGCCTCTTGACCATGATCGGCTCCTTCCAGCTGTTCGCCGAGCCCTACGTCATGACCCAGGGCGGACCTTCGGACAGCACGCTGAGCGTGGTCCTGCTGATGTACGAGCAGGGCTTTCGCTGGTGGAACCTGGGCTATGCGGCGGCGATCGCGTTCCTGCTGTTCGCGATCATGCTGGCCGGGACGATTCTGCAGCTGCGCCTGCGGAGAGGCCTGTGATCGGCCGTACGCTCGAGCGGCTGTTGCTCTATGCGGCGCTGATCACGGGCTTGGTGCTGACCCTCGCCCCACTGCTCTGGATGCTCTCGGCCTCGCTGATGCCGACGGGCGAGGCGAGCCTCTATCCGCCCCGCCTCTGGCCAAGCCGGGTCACCTTCGAGCACTATACGGCGCTGTTCGCGCGTCTGCACCTCGCCCGCTACTTCCTCAATAGCCTCCTGATCGCGAGCGCGATCACGGCGATCTCGTTGCTGGTCAACTCGCTCGCCGGCTACGCCTTCGCCAAGCTTCGCTTTGCCGGGCGGGACGGCATCTTCCGGATGCTGCTGAGCGCGCTGGTGATCCCGGCGCAGGTGGCGATGCTGCCGCTCTTCCTGATGCTGAAGGAGCTCGGCCTGATCAACAGCTGGTGGGGCGTGATCATCCCCGGCATGGCCAGCATCTTCGGCATCTTCCTGATCCGCCAGTACGCGCTCTCGATCCCCGACAGCCTGCTCGAGGCGGCTCGCATCGACGGCGCCAGCGAGCTCAGAACCTACTGGCTGGTCGTGCTGCCGGTCTGCCGGCCGATCCTGGTGACCCTCGCGATCTTCACCTTTATGGGCGCCTGGAACGACTTCATGTGGCCGCTGATCGTGCTGACCGACGAGCAGATGTACACGCTGCCGGTGGCGCTGGCCAATCTGCTCGGCGAGCACGTCCAGGACACCGAGCTGATGATGGCCGGATCGGTGCTGACCATCCTGCCGGTCATGCTGCTCTTCATCTTCGTCCAGCGGGCGTACATCGAAGGCATCACCGCCGGCAGCCTCAAGGATTAATTAACCATTAGTAGGATATCAGGGGCCCGAGTGTGCATCCCGAGGGCCGTGCAGAAATGCCACAGTGCGCAGCTTTTGTCTCGTGCCGGTTGATGATTTCTTTACTCAAAGCACAAGCTCGTTACTCTAGGTTGCGGAAATTCGCCGCGATCGCAGCGGAGCGTTGGAGCGCGGGCTTGGGGCTACGCACTGTTTCGCGGCTGCCACAGTCGGTGTGCAATCAGAGCGCCAAATGAAGCCGGATCAGCAGTATCGACACTGTTGGCGTTCGCATCGAATGCTTCCTGCCGCTTGCCTTGCGCTGACGCTCCTGACCGGCTTGCTGATCATGGCACCCGCGGCCCGGGCCGCGCTCGTCGACAACTTCGACGACCTCAGCGCCTGGTCGACAAGCGCCTCGGAGGGGGTGAAGGCCGAGCTGGCGCAGGACAATGGCTATCGCGGCATGGCCATGCGGCTCGACTTCGATTTCAAGGGCAACGCCGGCTACGTGATTGCCCGCAAGAAGGTCGCTCTGCCCCTGCCCGAGGACTACGCCTTCACGTTCTACATTCGCGGCGATGCGCCCGAGAACAATCTCGAGCTGAAGTTGATCGATGCCTCGGGTGAGAACGTGTGGTGGGCGACGCAGCGCCATTTCGACTTCCCCGCCAAGTGGCGCAAGGTCACGATCAAGAAACGGCATTTCGAGTTCGCCTGGGGGCCGGACCGAAGCGAGCTGAAAGAGGTGGCGACGCTCGAGATCGCTGTCGCCGCCGGTCGCGGTGGCGCGGGATCGGTCTGGATCGACGAGCTCAGTTTCGCCGAGCGTGACCTCGGACCGTACGATCTCACACCGGACCTCAAGGCGTCGACCAGCGCCGAGGGCAGCCGCCCCGAAGCTGTTCTCGACGCCGACCCGGCGACCGTTTGGCACAGCGGCACGGTCGCCGAGGAGCAGTGGCTCGAGATCGATTTCAAGAAGCTGCGCGAGTACGGCGGTCTGGTGATCGACTGGGACGAGCAGGACTACGCGAGGGCCTATGACGTCGAGACCTCCGACGACGAGCAGAACTGGCAGAACGCCTTTCACGTCGACGCCGGCAATGGCGGTCGCGACTACATCTATCTGCCCGAGACCGAGTCCCGCTACCTGCGTCTCGACCTGAAGCAGAGCAGTCGGACCGACGGCTACGGCATCAAGAACATCGAGATCAAGCCCTATCAGTTCGGCAGCTCGCCGGATCAGTTTTTTGGCGCGATCGCTCAGGACGCGCCGCGGGGCACCTATCCCCGCTATTACTCCAACGAGCAGAGCTACTGGACCGTGGTCGGCGTGAGAGGCGATCACCAGACGGCTCTGATCGACGAGGCCGGCAGGGTCGAGCCTGGCGAAGGCTGGGGATCGGTCGAACCTTTCCTGTATCTGAACGACCAGCTGGTCACATGGAACGACGTCCAAACGACGCAGGGGCTCGAGGACGGCTATCTGCCGATGCCGAGCGTGACCTGGACCACCAAGGGGACGCGGGCGGGAGCTCACCTGAAAATCACGGCTTTCGCTGCCGGCCAGCCGGCAGGCTCGTCGCTCTGGCTGCGCTACCAGGTCGGTAACGATTCGCCCACGCCGCTGCAGGGCCGGCTGTTCCTGGCGGTGCGCCCGTTCCGGGTGAACCCGCCCTGGCAGGCGCTCGGCCTAGGCGGGGGCGCGATCCCGGTCCAGGAACTCGCCTATGTCGACCACGCCGTGGTCATCGACCGGGACAAGACGGTGATCCCGCTGAGCCGGCCCGAACGGTTCGGTGCTGCGCGTTTCGAAGATGGCAGCATCACTGACTACCTGAAGGGCGGGACGCTGCCGGAACAGGCTGCCGTGTTCGACAACTTCGGCTATGCCTCGGGCGCGCTCGAGTTCGACTTCGACCTCGCACCCGGCCAGACGCGGGACGTCTTCCTGGTCGTGCCCCTGTACAAGGAGAGCCCCCCGCCGCCGGCCGCGCCGAGCGACGAGGACGCCGCACGTATGTGGAAAGAGGCGTTCGCGGCGACCACCACCGACTGGCACCGTGCGCTCGATCGCGTGGCGATCGAGCTGCCGGGCGACGCGGAAAAGATCGTCGAGACGCTCAAGACCACACTCGCCTACATCCTGATCAATGCCGATGGTCCGGCGCTGCAGCCTGGGCCACGCGCCTATCAGCGCAGCTGGATCCGCGACGGCGCGCTGATCTCCGCCGCCCTCCTGCGCATGGCGCATCCCGAGGACGTGCGTCGGTTCATCGAATGGTACGCGCCCTACCAGTTCGCCGACGGCGCCATCCCCTGCTGCGTGGACTCGCGCGGTGCCGACCGCGCGGTCGAGCACGACAGTCACGGCGAATGGCTCTATCTGCTGGCCGAATACTACCGCTTCTCGCGTGATGTCGGCCTGCTGACCGAAATGTGGCCGAGCATCGTCGGCACGGTCGACTACATCGATCGTCTGCGGCAGGAGCGCCGCACCGCGGAATACCAGCAACCCGGCAAGCGGATGTACTACGGCCTGGTGCCGAAATCGATCAGCCACGAGGGTTACATCCAAAACCCGGTGCACTCCTATTGGGACGGGCTGTTCGTACTCCTCGGGCTGAAGGACGCGACCCAGGTCGCGTCCATCCTCGGCGAGGACGCCCACGCCGCCGCCTTTGCGCGCATGCGCGACGAGTTCCGCGCCGATCTCTACGCCTCGATCGCACTCAGCATGCAGCGCCACGGCATCGGCTACATCCCGGGCGCGGCCGAGCTCGGCGACTTCGACTTCACCTCGACCGCGATCGCCGCGGATCCGGTCGGCGAGCTGCGCAACCTGCCGGAGCCCGCATTCCGGCAGACGTTCGAGCGGTATTATAGCTACTTCACGGCGCGCAAGAACGACCAGACTAACGATCCTCAGTTCGAGCGCTATACGCCCTACGAGTTCCGGATCGTCGGCCCGCTGATCCGCATGGGCCTGAAGGAGCAGGCGTTCGAGGTCCTGCGGTTCCTGTACGAAGGCCAGCGACCGGCCGCTTGGAATGGCTGGGCCGAGGTCGTCTGGCGCGACCCTCGGGCGCCGAAGTTCATCGGAGACCTGCCGCACAGCTGGGTGGGTGCCGAGTACATCCGCTCGGTCCGGACCATGTTCGCCTACGAGCGCGAGGGTGATCAGGCACTGGTCGTGGGCGCGGGACTGTTGCCGGATTGGGTGCTGAGCGATTCGGGGGTCAGCGTGCGCCGCCTGCCGACCTACTATGGTACGCTGAACTACTCGATCCGACCCCGCAACGACCACGAACTGGTGGTAACGCTGAGTGGCGACGTGGCCCTGCCGCCGGGCGGGATCGTGCTGTCCTCGCCACTCGACCAGCCCCTGGCAGGGGTGAGCGTCAACGATCGGGAGATCCAAGGCTTTGGCGAGCGGGAGGCCGTGATCAACCAGTTCCCTGCGACGGTGGTTCTGCGCTATGCTGTGCCCCCGTCCTCGCCCGCCGGTGAACGCGGGCTCAAGAACGCCTCGCGGGAGCCGGAGGACGAGGGTACGTCCTCCAAGCCAAAAGGCTAGCCGGAGCCTGTCCTGCCGATGGCCCTCAATCGAAGAAGTGCTCTTCGGCCAGCATTGGCAGCACCTTCGCCGCGATCGGGTCGGCGGCGAAGTCACGTTGCACCGCATGATCCGCGAGGTGATTGGCGATCGCGATGAACAGCATGCCCTGGTCGAGGGTCAGATAGCGCAGCGCCACCTTGCCGGTCTTCGGGTCGACGGCATCGTAGAAGCCGTAGGTGCCATAGATGGCGTAGCGGTGCGCGAGCTCGCGGAGGTTTTGAATTGCCGCCTCCGGCTTGACCTCCAGTGCCAGCGCTGAGGCGTAGGGCGCGACCACGCCATCAGGGTAGCCAAGCACGCCGAGGTACGGGACGCCGAACTCAGCGTAGGCGTCGCCCGCGGCGGTAGCGCTTGGTGACATGCCCCAGACCGGATCGCCCAGCTCCTCGAGCGCGTGGCGGCGCTGCAACGTGGCGTGGACGACGTCATTGCGGCCGAGGCTTTCGGGCGCGAAGGCGTTTTCGTCGACCACCAGCGTCGGCATCAGAGCCTCGAACATGCTGCCGCCCCAGGACGGCAAATAGCGCTCGCCGCCGTGCTCGTACCAGCCACCCATGACGGTCTGACCCCGGACCCGCTTCGCGTGGCGCCCCTGCGGCGGCTGGGTCTGCCAGGTCTCCTCAGGCGGCAATGTGCGCATCAGCCTAAACCAGTGCGCCTCGGGCACGTCACCTTTGCCGATCGCGATCAGGCTGAGCACTCTCGCCTCGGTGTAGAGCAGTCCATAGTGGTACTGCGACGCGCAGCCGAGATTGACGTAGTAGCCGTGGCTCATCGAGGCCCTCGGCGGGATCGTACAGCCAGCCGTAGTCGCCGTCCTCGATCAGCCGGCCGGCTCGCTCTGCAAGCTCCGGAAACGCCGAGCGCACCACCATCAGGCCCGCGGTCAGCCAGCTCGAGTCGACCGAGGAGACGAAATTGCTGGTCCGCTCCAACGTCGTCGTATCGTAGTAGTTGTAGAAGAAGCCGTGCAGGCGCTCGAGTTTGCCAAGGGTCGAGAAGGTCTGGTCGATCAGGGCGAGGGCCTCCGGCCGTCCGACCAGGCCGAGCTTCACGGCAGCAGCCACGGCCATCAGCCAGATCCCGATGGTGCTGGGACTGGTATAGTCGCCGACCTCGGCCTGGGCCGGCTCGACCCCGTCTGCGGCGAGCGTCACATGATCGACCGGCAGGCCCTGCTCGCGATCGACCAGTGCCGCGAGGCCCTGCCAACTGTCGCGCGCCACCTGCATCAGGAACGCGGCGTCGTCCGCCGCCTGCGGCGGCGCCGCGGTGAGAGCGCCCGGCCAGCCGCGAAGCCGTCGAACAGCCGCTGCGCGCGCCGCCGCCTTGTCGCCCTGCGTCTGCTCCCAAGCATCCTTGCGCGGAGTCGGGACGGGATCGGCGGCGGAAGGTCCCGAGCGCCCCGTCCGGATCAGGGCGACGTTGTCCAGATAGATCGCGCCTTCGGCCACATCGGTTCGTCGCGAATCGAACGTCAGGATGAACTCGTCGAGACCCGTCCAGGCATGGATTCCACTCATCAGGCTTAGCGGCACCCGGACGTCCTGCCACTGATCGCTGACCTCCTCGATCAGAGAGCTGCCGCTCTCGATCATGCCCGGATGGCTCGGAAGCGGCCGCTCGAAACCGACCTCAAACGAGCGCGCAAAACCCGCCGCCGGATCGCCCCTGACTCTCAGCTCCAAATGGTCGTAAGCGCTGGCATCCAGCCGGTCGAGCTTGATCCGCACGCCGACGCGGGCCCGCCGGCCGGGATCGAGCCGATAGGATACCCGCAGCCCGCGCGCCTGCTGGTCGGCTCCGTCCGCAACCAAGGTTTCTTCGGCCGCAGCGCCCGGATCGCCCTCGGCGAAGCTTTGAATTCCACCGTCCGGGCCGTCCCGTTCGGCATCGTACAGGGACAGGCGTGCCTGCACCTGATCGGGCGAACTCTGACGGTTCGGACAGGAGCTGGCCGAGACGACAGTACTGCCGGGCACCACCAGGACGAGCACGACGAGCATGGCCAGACGAAGCGCGCCAGCCCGCCCGCCGCCATGACGGCGACGGGTCATGGCGACCCGGCGCTCCGCCTACTGCGTTGCCGACGCCTTCGACTCGCCATCAGCATGAGCTGCGGTCCGTTCGGGATCGACCGGCAGGTCCTCGATCTCGCGACAGTCGGCCCCGGCGCAGTTCAGGAGCTCGGCCAGGCGCGCCTCGAGCACTCGAGACGGACAGCGGCTCAGCGCTGGCCCGCCCGACTGTCGAGCTGGTAGGGATCGTCATGGAGATCATAGAGTTCCCGATCGCCGTCACCATACTCGACATAGAGCCGATCGGCGGTCCGGATGGCGTCGAAGCGCGCCGGCCCGGTCATTTCGTGGGTCTCAAGCTCGCGCCGCTGGATCAGGAAGCTCTGGCGCCAGGGTCGGTTCGGATTCGCGAACAGCGGCAGGAAGGAGCGGCCGTCGACGAAGCTCGGCGGCGCAACACCGGCAATCTCGGCGAAAGTCGGCCCGAAATCGTTGTTGAGCACCATCGCCTCGATCCTCTCGCCGGCGGGCACGCCGGGGCCGCGCACGATCGCCGGCACCCGAATATCCTCCTCGTAGGCGGTGGTCTTGCCGGCGATCATCCGGTGCTCGCCCATGTGAAAGCCGTTGTCTGAGGTGTAGATGATATAGGTCGAGTCAAGCTGCCCGGTCTGCGCTAGCGTCTCGACGACGGTCTCGACCATGTCGTCGATCGCCTGCAGCGAGCGCAGTCGCGCGCGATAGTGCTCCTCCATCGCCTTGATCTGGGGGCGGCTAAGCCGGGGCAGGTTGCGGATGATCGAGGGTTTGTCGGTCACGTCGGGCTCGTCGAACGAGGCAGGCCGTGGCAGCGGCGTGTCGAGGAACAGACCGTCGTGGCGTCGGGCGCAGGTGGCCGGAGCGTGGGGCGTGTAGGTCGAGAGATACAGGAAGAACGGCTGCTCCGCCGCGACCGCCGCATGAATCGTCCGTACTGCCTTCCGGGCAATCACGTCGGTCAGGTAGTCCTCGGCGCGGTCACCGTAGCTCACGATCGCGCCATTCTCGTTCAGGATATAGTTGTAGTTCGACCAGTTGTCGCCCCCGGCGTACCACTCGTCCCAGCCGGGCTGAACGCCGTCGACGCGTGGCTCGTATTGGTTCAAATATTTTCCGTAGAATGCGGTGTGATAACCGGCGCCGTGCAGCCAGGTCGCGATGGTCGAATTCTCGAGCCCGAGCGCGTGGAACTTCTTGAACCCGCCGGTCGGCAGCTGGATGCCCTCGATCTGGGTGTTGTGAGGATACTGACCGCGCAGGATCGTGGCCCGCGACGGACAGCAGAATGAATAGGTTACGAAGAAATTGTCGAAGGCCGCGCCCTGATCCTCGAGCAGCGCTTTGGTCTTGGGCATGTAGGCGTGGATCTTGACGTCCTCGTCGTCGCTCAGAATGAAGACAATGTTCGGCCTGACGGATGGCTGCTGCGCCAGCGCGAGGGGTGCCGGACAGAGACCGATGGCGAGGCTGGCGGCCAGCAGCAGCCGGCGCGCCCTTACATGGGTGCGGTCAGAGGACATATGTCGCGCTCCATTTTTTACTATTGCGGGCAGGCCGGGGCCGGCAGAAGCCCGGCGCGCGGACAGACGACCGGCGCCCGGCGTGCTTGGTCCTGCACCGCCACCGGGCGGATGGTGCCGTCGTTGAGCGGCCGCTCCTCGAGCTCGCGACATTGCGCCCCGGCGCATCGGGCTAGCTCGCCGAGGCGCGCCGCCAGCGCTCTCTTCAACGACGGATCGGCGCGCTCGATCGCGTTGTCGAGCTGGTGCGGATCGTCCAGGACGTTGTACAGCTCGCGCTCACCGGTACCGTACTCAAGGTAGGCCCATTCTGGCGTGCGCAGGCCCTCGACATAGGCGTGCCGGTCGAGCTGGTCGCGCCTGATGCCATGCTGCTCTGCCAGCTCGATGTATTGCACCTCGATCTGGCGGCGCTCGACCAGGAAGCTCTGGCGCCCGGGCTGCCGGGGGTCGGCGAGCAGCGGCAGGAACGAGCGCCCGTCGACAAAATCGGGCGTCGGGATGCCGGCCATGTCCGCGAACGTCGGCGCGAGATCGATGTTGAGCGCCATGGCGTCGACGCGCGCGCCTGCCGGCACGCCCGGGCCGCGGATCACCATCGGCACCCGAATGTCTTCCTCATAGGGCGTGTCCTTGCCGGCGATCATCCTGTGCTCGCCCATGTGGAAGCCGTTGTCGGAGGTGTAGATGACGTAGGTCCGGTCGAGCACGCCGCTCGCCTCGAGCGCGCCGACGATGCTCTCGACCATATCGTCGACCGCCTGCAGCGATCGCAGCCGGCGTCGGTATTCGTCCACGAGCCAGGCGAGCGCATGGCCCTCGAGATGCGGAAAGCTCTGAATCACCGCCGGCTTGTCGCTGACGTCGGCTTCATCGAAAGACGGCGGGCGCGGCAGCGGCGCATTGCGGAACAGATGCAGGTGGCGCGGCGCCGCGGCGGCCGGGCTGTGCGGCGTGAAGGTCGAGACGTACAGAAAGAATGGCTGTCTGGCCGCGGTCGAGCGCCTGATCACCTCGAGCGCCTTGCGGGTCAGCACGTCGTTGGCGTAATCGTCCGGTGCGTTCCCATAGGCCACGATCCGGCCGTTCTCGTTCAGCTTGTAGTTGTAGCCCTGGTGGGCGTCGGTGCCGCCACCGTACCAGTCGGTCCAGCCCGGCGGCACGCCGCGTTCGGGCTCGTAGCGGTTGATGTACTTGCCGAACAGCGCGGTATGGTAGCCAACGGCCTGCAGCCAGGTCGCGATCGTCGACCGCTCCAGGCCCCGCTGGTGCAGCTTCTCGTAGCCGCCGTAGGGCAGCTCGTTGCCCAGGACCTGGGTGTTGTGGCCATACTGGCCGCGCAGGATCGAGGCCCGCGACGGGCAGCAGAACGCATAGCTGACGAAGAAATTATCGAACCTCGCGCCCTGATCCGCCAGGAGCGCTCTGGTCTTGGGCATGAATTCGTGGATCGCGACGTCCTCGTCGTCGGTGAGAATGAGCACGATATTCGGCTTCGGTGACCGTTCTTGCGCCGCGGCGGACGCGGCCATGGTGCAATAGGGTGGGACGGCGAGCGCGACGACCAGCACCGGCCAAGCGCTCATGGGCACGCGTGAGAACAACATCGGGCGCTCCGGCTCTGGCTTGGGAGCGGGGTCAATCCGGGCCGACGGCGCTCAATTCGGCACGGTCAGATGACAGCCGTGAGCAGGCCGGCTGAGCCGCCGCGCCGCCGGCCGCTTCGCATGGACTCGGACGCCGAACGCCCGACTGCGTCCTGAAGCCACGACTTCGGCCAGCGCCCCATGCCTCCGGTCGTCCATGTCAAGGAAATCCCTGATGAGTACGGCGAAACTTGCATCGTGAGATACTGGCGGTTGACAAAGACATGGTCTCTCGACCGCGGCGAGATCAACCCCGAATTGCGCGTGCTGCCAAAACCCATCACCGGGTGTTGCATGGAAGCCACGGCATCAGTTTAGACCGCGCCATGTCCGGCAGACGGAGTGTTGCAGAATTGCCGCGCGGTGGCTTGGACCGTGGTGGCGTGGCGACGAGGACGAAACCTGCGGTTCTCCGGGCGCGGCGGCGGAAGTGTAAGCGCATGCTGCGGGATGGATCGTCCAGAAAACGATCGCTCGAATTGCCGCTAGGCAGCTGGACCGTTGCTCGGGCCCACCTCAAACACCGTGCCCTCGCAGCCGCGGGAGACGCGAAGGCTGGGCTTGAACCGCTGCACGGCGTCCGCGAGCAACTGTTCGAGCATCGCGTCGTCGTGCGATGGGTCATGGTGAAACAGGACGATCTCCTTGGCGCCGACCCGGGCGGCAAACTCGAGGGCGTGGCGGTAGGTGCTATGGCCCCAGCCGACGCAGTGTGCGTACTCCTCGTCCGTGTACTGGGCGTCGTGGATCAGAAGATCTGCGCCGGCCGCGAGATCGTAGCCGGAGCTCCATTCCGGCTCGAGCCAGCGGCCGTCCCGGAGGCCGAGCGCGGGCTCGTGATCGGGCAGATAGGCCACGATCCGGCCTTGCTCTTCGATGCGATAACCCACGGTCGGGTTCGGATGGCAGACCAGCGCCGTCCGGATGCGGAATGGACCAATCGCGAACGGCGGCCGCGGCACCTCGTGGCAGACGATGCTGGGCAGATCATGCAGGTGAACCGGGAACAAGGGCGGCGAGAGGTAGCGCAACAGGCGGGCCTCGAGCGAGAGCGTGCTGCTCGCCGGCCCCCAGATGTGGACCTCGATCCCAGGATTGTAGAGCGGGCCGAAGAAGCCCAGGCCCTGGATGTGGTCCATGTGGAGATGGGTCAGGAGGATGTCGACCCGCCTCGTCTCCTTGGGGATCCGCGCCCCGAGACGGCGGATGCCGGTGCCAGCGTCGAGCAGCAGGAGCGTGCCGTCGTCGCCCCGCACCTCGACGGTCGAGGTGTTGCCGCCGTAGCGGGCGGTCTCCGGTCCCGGGGCGGCGACCGAGCCGCGGGTGCCGAACAAGGTCACGCGCATGGTCACTTGATCTCCCAGAATAGAGCCGCCGCGCCCAGAAACTCGCCTTGCAGGCCGGTGATCGGGATCGAAGCGACCTCGATCTGGCGCCGCACGCCATTCATGCCTTGGAGAATGTATCGCTTGTAGACCGGCCGGTGTTCGGCGACGGTGATCATCAGGGGCCGCTCAGAAGGCGGGATCGGCTCGCCGTGATCATCGATCGCGGGCAGCATCGATGACCAGACCGCCGCGGGCATCGCGCCGGTCTCATCGAACCGCCGGCCGAGGATCGCCTCGGCCGGCTCGTTGTAGAACAAGAGATCCCCCTTGGGATCGACCAGGAACAGCGGCACGCTCAGATAGCCGGCGAGCTGCCGGGTCAGGATGATCTGGATCGGAAGGCCCATCTACCCCACCCCCTGCACCGGTCGCAATTGTCCGCCACGATGGCAGCGCGCGCAACGGTGGGATGAGGGATCGCAGTGAAAGCCGCAGATCCTGCGATCTCGCGAGCCCTCTCAGCGGTCTCGGTCCGGACGCGCGCGCGCTCACGATGTTGGCGCGGGTGCCGAACAGGGTGCCGCGCATCCTCAGTCGATCTCCCAGAATAGGGCGGCGGCGCCCAGAAACTCGCCCTTGAGGCCCTGAATCGGGATCGCCGCGACCTCGATCTGCCGGCGCGAGCCGTTCAAACCCCGGATGTAGAAGCGCTTGTATGCCGGCCGCTGCTGCGCGAGCGTTTTCATCAGCGGCAGGTCCTGGGGTGGGATCGGCTGGCCATGATCGTCGACCGGCGTGAACACCGACGACCAGACCGCCGCCCGCATGGCGCCCGTCTCGTCGAAGCGCCGGCCGAGGATCGCCTCCGCCGGCTCGTTGTAGAACAGCAGATCGCCCTTGGGATCGACCAGGAAAACCGGCACGCTCAAGTAGCCGGCGAGCTGCCGGGTCAGGATGATCTGGATTGGAAGCGTCATCCATCCCTCTCCTGTAACGCTAAGCAATTCTTGGCCCGATCGCGCCCATCAAGCAACGGCCGAACCAATGGCAGCGCATTGCGCCAGGCCGAGATCTGCCGCCTCAATGAGATTGACCACCACGCAGCCCGAAGCGGCGGCCCTCGTCGGCGTCAGCGAGGCGCGGCTGGTCGACGCTCCTGGTGTGTCGAGAGCTGAGCACGCTACAACTCGACAAGGACTCAAGGCGTCCCGCCCACGCCAGATCGGGCTTCCCGGCTACGGCTCGCATCCGCTAAAGGGAGACCAGCAGGGGCGGTGGTCGATCTCGGTGACGGGAGCCTGGCGATTGACCTTCCGCTGGGAAAGCGGCGATGTCCTCGAGCTCGACCTCGAACAGTACCATTGAAGCGCCGCCGATGCCGGGGATGCCGCCGGTCCATCCGGGGACGGTACTGGAGGAGATTTTGGTCGACCATGATCTGAGCGTAGTCGACGCCGCGGCGCGGCTTGGCGTCTCCCGGCACACGCTGCATCGGCTGCTCGCCGGGCGGCAGAGGGTGAGCGCGGCGATGGCGCTCCGACTCGGGCGGCTGTGTGGCAACGGACCAGAGATCTGGCTGAACCTTCATGCCCAGCACGATCTGGCGCGGGCGCGCTCGGGCGCCGAGGTCGAGGCGGTCGAGCCGCTGTCCTAGATCTATGTGGTTTCGTCGGCCCGCCCGCGACCATCGGGGCGTTGCCCGCGATCTGCATCATGGCAATGGTCGTGGTTCAGTCGTCCCGAGCCGCGCCGATGGGAGCAGCAATGAACGTGGCACCGGCCAGCGACTGGTATCGGACGCGGCGCGTCGGCGACGACGTCACCTGGATCTTCGAGCCGCACATCAGGGAGTTCTATCGCTGCAACCTCTGGCACGTGCGCGGGCGCGACCGGGACATGCTGGTCGACAGTGGCATGGGCGTGGTGAGCCTGCGCGAGCAGGTCGTGCTGGTCACCGAGCGGCCATTGGTCGCGGTCGCGAGCCACACCCACTTCGACCACATCGGTGCGCATCACGAGTTCGCCGACCGGGTGGTGCATCCTGCGGAGGCAGAGCTGCTCGCTGCCCCGACCCGCGCCAATACCCTCGCCGACCCCTACGTGACCGACGACATCTACACGCGCCTGCCGCCCGCGCCCTACCGCTCGACGACCTATGCCGTGAGGGCGGCACCCGCGACCCGGCTGGTCGAGGACGGCGATGTCATCGACCTCGGCGACCGGCATTTCAGGGTGCTGCACACGCCGGGCCACTCGCCCGGCGGCATCGCCCTATTCGAGAATGCGAGCGGCATCCTGTTCTCGGGCGACATCGTGTACGACGGCCCGCTGGTCGAGAATACCTATCACGCCAACCTGGACGACTACATCGCCAGCATGGAGCGGCTGCTTCGCCTGCCGGTTCGCATCGTCCACGGCGGCCATTTTCCGAGCTTCGGCCGGGAGCGCTACCAGACCCTGATCCGCGACTGGCTCGCCGGCAAGGGCGTCCGGCTTTAGCGGGTGAGCACGCGATCGCCGCGCGCGAAAAGCGTGCTGTCGATCCCTGGCCCCGGTCGATCCGCCGTGCTCAGGTTTGAGGCGGCGGGCGGGACGGCTTGCCGAACACGCGAAACACGATCGGCGCCAGCACGAGGATCGAAAGCACGCGGACGACGTTGTGCGTCGCGACAAAGGCGGTATCAATGCCGAGCGCGAGGGCGATGACGGCCATTTCCGCGAGTCCGCCCGGCGTGAAGGCGAGCACCAGGGCGGAAAACGGCAGCCGGTGATCGGCGCCAGAGCGGCGCTGAATCCCACCGTGCCGGCGAGCATCAGTGTCGACGCGCAGAGCGCTACGCCCAGCGTGCGCAGGATGCGAAGAAGCGGCGTGCCGGCAAAGCGGCAGCCAATCGCGCCGCCGACGATCACCTGCGCGGCAGCGACCAGGGCGCCCGGTGGCCGGCTGTCGGTGAAACCGCTCAGATGGACGGCCGCGCTCAGGATCAGCGGACCGAGGAGATTCGATGCCGGTAATCCGAGCCATCGCCCGAGCGGGGCACCGAGCGCGCCGCACGCCGCGAGCAGCAGGAGGTCGGCCGGCGGAACCGCGGCAAACGGCACGTAACGCGCGCCGCCTTGCTGCGGGACATAGCCAGCCAGCAGGCGGAAGCCAAAAGCGATGACAAAGACGATGATCACGATGCGCAGCGCATGGGTGAGCGCGATCGTGCGCTCATCGCCGCCCATGGCGCTGCCGATCAACGTCATCGTGGCGAGCCCGCCGGGCGTGCCGGCGAAGTACGCCGTGATCGGGTCGTAACCGGCCCAGCGGCGCAGCATGGCGGAGGCGACGCCCGCAATGACGACGACGTAGAGCAGAATGCCGGCGAGCGAGACCAGCCATCGATCAGCGTTCTGCAGCACCTCAGAAGGAGCTGCCGACCAGCACGCCGAGGATGATGAACAAGAGATTGCGCAGGCGAAGAGGCATCACGACGCGTACGCCCGAGAGCGCAGCGACCGTGGTCGAGAAGGCCGCGCCGAGCATCCAGGGCAGTGGCAGGGCGAAGTAGAAGAACAGAGCCCCACCGCCGACACTGATCGCCGTCGCCAGGAGCAGGCCCTGGAGATCGATCCGGCCCAGCGCCGTGAGTGTCAGCGCGCGCAGCCGCCCCACCCGTGGCACCGGCGCCGGACGCTCCTCAGATACGCCGTTGCCCCGAGTCCTTGCGGCGCGCGGCATCAGCCTCGAGCCGTCGCGAGTTCGCGACGCTCCTGGTCAAACAGCTCCATGCAGAATGCCTCTGGGCGATCGATCCGCCCTCTAGCGTGATCGCCACCCATCCGGCACATCCTTCATAGTGACGAGCCGATCGTCGAGATGGCAGCGGGGACCAGTTGCCGAAGATTGCAGCGATTTTGCGTTTGCCACTCGTCAAGCCGGAGTCAAGCCAAGGCATGACACTTGCACGGCGGTTGCCCGCCCTCAATGGCTTTCACCCGCGGTGCGCTCGCCATTGCGCGGCTGCAGGCGGCTTCGCCTTGGGCAGAGCGCCTGGGTTGATTCGATCCGAATCGCCGGGCCGGGCAGGCTTCAGACACGACCGTGAAGGTTCGCCTTGATAACCCAAGGACGGGACGCCCTCGCGCTCTGGATCAACGAGCGCGTGTTCTACGGCTGGCTCATGCTCGCGGTGGCTGCGATCGGCATGTTCGCGAGCGGCCCCGGCCAATCGCACCTTTTCAGCGTATTCATCCTGCCGATCAGCGAGGACCTCGGCATCTCGCGGACCTCGGTCTCGTCGGCCTACGCGATCGCGACCTTGGTGGCCGCATTCGGCCTGCCCTACATGGGCCGGCTGGTCGACCGCTACGGAGTGCGCTCCGTCCTCATCGTGGTCGCGCTGATGCTCGGGCTCAGTGCCCTTGCCTTCGGCGCGGTCGCCAACCTGCTGCCGCTGGCGCTCGGCTTCGGCGCGCTTCGCTTCTTCGGCCAGGGTTCGCTGATGCTGAGCTGCGCCAACCTGGTGGCGCAATGGTTCGACCGCAAGCGCGGCTTCGCGTTGAGCCTGATGGCGCTCGGCTTCTCCGCGAGCGTAGCGGTCCATCCGCCGTTGGCTCAATGGCTGATCGATCACGTCGGCTGGCGTCAGGCCTGGCTCTGGCTCGGCCTCATCACCTGGCTCCTGCTGGTTCCGGTGGTCGTGCTGCTCGTGCAGAACAAGCCGGAGGATCTGGGTCTGAAGCCCGACGGTGCATCCCGGAGGGCACCGAGCGGAGGCGCTTCCAGCCCGGGCGCCGCCGCGGGCGCTCCGGATAGCGCCCCCGATAGCGTCGATGTCGGGCTGACCAGTCGCCAGGCGATCCGGACCCCGGCGTTCTGGATCATCGCGCTCTCGCTCGCCACATTCTCGATGCTGGCTACAGGCCTCTTCTTCCACCAGGTCTCGATCCTCGCGAGCCTGGGCCTCAGTCCGCAGGTGGCGGCGCGGGTGTTCCCGGTCTCTGCCATCACCATGGTGCTGGCGATGCCGGTCGTTGGCCGGATGCTCGATCGCCTGCCGACGCGGCCGACATTCGCCGCCGCCATGCTGTCCATGACCATGGCGATGGTCTCCCTGGTGGCCGTGCGCGATGTCCGGACGGCCCTTCTCTATGCGGTCGTGTTCGGAATCAGCAATGCGGCCATCAACACGCATCTCAGTTACTTCTGGCCACGGTTCTTCGGGCGGCGCCATCTCGGCAGCATCCAGGGGATGGCCCAGACGATCGCCGTAATCGGCGCTTCGATCGGGCCGATTCCGCTTGGCTTCGCCTTCGATCAGTTCGGCGACTATCGGGGCGCCCTGATGACGCTCTCGCTGTTGCCGGCACTGTGCGCCATTGCGATTTTCTTCATGCAGCCGCCGCGGCTTGAGGACGACGCCGCGTGCAAGCCGGCCTGACCAGCGTGTTGGACGCTCGCTTGCGGGTTTAGGGGGGCATGGCATTCTGCGCCCAGGCGGGGCGGCCGTCGATCAGTCCAGAGGGATCGCAGGCATCATGCGACAGAACCAGGCGCTGGCCAGACAGCGCGCCGGCAAGACCCACCTTCGGCCCCGGCGTCGTCTATGATTCGGCCGATCTCGCCGAGCAGATCGCCCACATGGGGTTTAACTGGGTGTGGCTCGACTGGCAGCACGGCCAGTTCACTGAGGCCACGCTGAACAGCGCGCTCGCCCGCTTTCTTGCGGTGGCGAGCGCACCGATCGTGCGGGTCAAGGGCCACGAGCCCGGCACCATCAACCGCGTGCTCGACATGGCCGCCATGGGCGTGATCGTGCCGATGGTTCAGAACGCCGGGCAGGCCGCGGCGGCGGTCAAGGCGGGCGTTCTACCCGCCCAAGGGCCGGCGATCGGCGGGCGGCGTGCGCCTCGAGGTGATCGGCGACTCGTTCGACGATTACTGCGCCAGCGCAAACGACGAGATCATGCTGGTGGTCATGGTGGAGACAGAGGCGGCGATCGGCCACGTCCGCGAGATCATGGCCGTGCCGGGCGTCGACGTGGTGTTGATCGGCCCGGGCGACCTGATGATCGACGTCAAGGCGAAAGGTCACAACGCCGCATGGCACGAGAGCCTGGTCGAGGCTGTCGCCGAGGCGTCCAGGGAGAGCGGCACCGCGGCCGGCTACGTCTGCGGCTCGGTCGAAATGGTCGAGCGCCGGCTCGCTCAGGGCTTCCGGTTCATCAACTACGGCCTGGATCACTTTGCCCTGATTGGCGGCATGCGCGAAGTCCGCGCCCAGGTGCAGCGCTGGGCTGGATTGAATCGATAACTCGCCCGATTGAGTTGCGCCCCGCTGATGCCGGAAGCCGGCGCTCGAAACCAGATCAGGCGCCGATCAGCCGCTCCGCCCGAAGCCAGGCATAGCAGTCCTCGATCATGATGCTGAGTGGTGCCGGCCGATAGCCGAGCTCCTGCTCGGCTTTCCTGGACACGACGCGCGCCCGGGCGATCGCGATCTCGACGCCCTCGGGCGTCAGCTCGGGCTCGCGCCCGGTCAAGGCGGCAAGCGCCAGGCTGGCGCGCGCTGCGAGGCGAAACAGCCAGGCCGGGAGGGCGCGTAGCGGCACCTCGCTGCCAGTCACCTCGTTGATGACGCGGAACACCTCGACGAAGGTCGCGTCGTGCCCGCTCAGGAGGTAGTTCTGCCCGCTCCGGCCGAGCAGGGCAGCGGCGATGTGCGCTCTCGCCACCTCGCGCGCATGACAGAAGGTGCCGGCCCCGGGCGGCACGCCGGGCAGCCGGCCCTCCCCGGCCACGATGACCAGGCGTGCCCAGCTCTGGCGATCGTAGCGGCCGATGATGTGCCCGGGATTGACGATCACCGCATTGAGGCCGCGCGCGACGCCCCTGCGGACCTCCTCCTCGGCCAGAAACTTGCTCCGGTTGTAGTTGATCCAGGAGCGCCCGCCGAGCTGCGGCCGGTCCTCGCTGATATCGCCCTGCTCGAGGCCATAGGTGTTCCAGGTCGAGGTATGCACCAGGCGACGGGCACCGGCCGCCAGCGCCGCCTCGACGACATGGCGCGTGCCCTCGACGTTGATCCGGGTCTGGCGCGCGTCGTGCTTCGAGCTGACCGAGACGTCGGCCGCGACGTGGAACACGGCGTCGACCCCCTTGGGGATCGCGCGTCTCAACAAGTCCGCAGCGAGCAGGTGGCCTTCGACCAGACGGACCGGGAAGCGCCTGATCGCAGCCAGTTGAGACGTCGGTCGATGCAGGGCTGTCACCTGCCAGCCTTCGCCGGTCAGCGCCTCGATCAGATTCAGCCCGACGAAGCCCGTGCCGCCGGTGACGAAGGCGCTACGATCGGCCATCATCTGGGCGGAGGCCTGCTCCGTTTGCGGTCTGGTCGGCCATGCGCCCGATATAGCCGCCGGCGCCGGCCCGGGCTACGCTCGCGCGAGCATGGCGCGCTCGGTCGATCCGGTGTAGGACCGCTTGTGGGTGGTACGGTCGGGGACATGACGGACAAGCGACGCATAGCGATCATCGGCCTCGGCATGGCGGTCACGCCCCACGCCAAAACCCTGGTCGACCTTGCCGATCGGGTCGAGGTCGCCCGAGCGTTTAGCCGCAGCGAACGACGGCGCAAGGCGTTCGCCGAGCGCTTCGACTTCCCGCTTGGCGACGACCTGGAGCAGATCGCGCGCGACACCTCGGTCGAGGCGGTCATGATCCTGACCCCGCCGAACACCCACCTCGAGCTCGTCCGCCGCTTCGCCGCCGCCGGCAAGCACATCCTTCTGGAGAAGCCTCTCGAGCGTTCGACCGAGCGGGCATTGCAGCTGGTCGAGACCGCCGAAGCCGCGGGTGTGAAGCTCGGGGTCGTGTTCCAGCATCGCTTTCGCCTCGCTTCGGAGGAGCTGCGCGAGCTGCTGGCGGACGGGGCGCTCGGCGAGCTCACCGTCGCCAACCTGATCTGCCCGTGGTGGCGCCCCCAGAGCTACTACGATGAGCCGGGGCGGGGGACGCTCGAGCGCGACGGCGGCGGCGTCCTGATCACCCAGGCGATCCATACCCTTGATCTGCTGCTGAGCCTCACCGGCCCGGTCGCCGAGGTCGCCGCGATCTGTGGCACGACGCGCCTGCACCGCATGGAGAGCGAGGATTTCGCCGGCGCGGGCCTGCGCTTCGCGAACGGTGCGCTCGGCGCGCTACTCGCGACCACGGCGGAATATCCGGGCTTTGCCGAGCGGATCGAGCTGATCGGTACCAAGGCAACCGCGGTCCTGCACTCGGGCACGCTCTCGGTCTCCTTCCAGGACGGACGCGAGGAGCGGATCGGCGAGGCGCAGAGCACCGGGGCGGGCGCCGATCCCATGGCCTTTCCGCACGATGCCCATCGCGCCCTGCTCACCGATTTCCTCGATGCCATCGAGCGGGACCGGAGCCCACGCGTCACCGGCCGCGAGGCCCTGCGCGTGCATCGTTTCATCGACGCGATCCTGCGCGCCTCGGCCGAAGGCCGCACGGTCACGGTCGCGACCGGCTGATCCCATGACCTTCTCGCGCGTCCTGCATGCGGCGATCGGACTGCTGGTGCTCGAGGGACGCCTCTCCTATCGACGGCTGAAGGTCGAGTTCGAGCTCGACGACCGCCAACTCGAGGCGCTTCGCTTCGAGCTCACCGAGGTCAAGCGCCTCGCCGTCGATTGCGCGGGTGAATGGCTGGCGTGGGGCGTCTGACGGTGCCGCGATCGCCCAGACAAGCGATCGCGCTGCGAGGCCGCTGCCCGAGGCCCCGCCCGCGATCGAGCCGCCCGGTCTCGCAAGCGCAGTCAGCGACGCCGAGCGGCGGCCGTTGACCGTGATGTTCTGCGATCTGGCCAACTCGACCTCGCTTTCGGCCAAGCTCGATCCCGAGGATCTGCAGGACGTGATCCGGGCCTATCAGGACCGCTGCACGGCCATCGTGCGCGGGTACGAAGGCTTCGTCGCCAAGTACATGGGCGACGGCATCCTGGTCTATTTCGGCTATCCGAAGTCCCTGGAACGCAATGCGGAGCGAGCTGTGCGAAGCGCGCTCGAGATCGTCGGCGCGATGGCCGGACTGAACCGGACCCTCGCGCGGGAGAAGGGGATCGAGATTGCCGTCCGGATCGGCATCGGCACCGGTATGGTCATGGTCGGTGAGGTTGTCGGCGAGGGTCTGGCGCAGGAACGCACGGTGATTGGCGAGGCGCCGAACATAGCCGCCAGATTGCAAAGCCTTGCCGGCCGCAACGGCATCGTCATCGGCTCGCTGACCAAGGAGATCGCGGGCGATGCCTTCGTCTACGAGGATCTCGGCGCCCACGAGCTCAAGGGCCTCACCGGGCTGGTCAAGACGTGGGGCGTGGTCGGGCTGCGAGCGGAGGTCGCTGAAGACGACGCCGAGGAGCGAAACGGCTGCAACTGCGCCGACCCTGGTCGGCCGCGACGAGGAGATCGGCCTCCTGCGCCGCGCCTGGCAGAGTACCAAGGACGAGGGCCGCGGGCAGGTGGTGCTGGTCAGCGGCGAGCCCGGCATCGGCAAATCGACGCTGGTCAATACGCTTCGAGGCCTGGTGCGCACCGAGGGGCTGGCGCGGATCACCTTCCGCTGCTCGCCCTACCACACCAACAGCGCGCTCTACCCGGTGATCGAGCACATCCGGCGGATCGCGGGCTGGCAGCTCGAGGACGACGCCGCGACGCGGCTCGACAAGCTCGAAGCCATGTTCGCGGGCTACAGCCTGCCGCGTGCGGAGGCGGTGCCCCTGTTCGCGGCGCTCCTGTCCCTGCCGGTGCCCGCGGACCGCTACCCGCCGCTCGACCTCACGCCGCAGCAGCTCAAGCAGCAGACCGAGGATCTGCTGGTTGCCTGGACCCTCGAGGAGGCCGAGCGGCAGCCGCTTCTCGAAGTCTGGGAGGATCTGCACTGGGCCGATCCGTCGACGCTCGAGCTGCTCCATCTGGTCGTCGAGCAGGCGCCGACCGTGCCACTCCTGCTGGTGTTCACCTACCGGCCCGAGTTCACGCTGCCCTGGCCGCCGCGCTCGCACGTCACGCCGATCACCCTTAGCCGGCTCGAGCGCCCGCAGATCGAGGCCATGGTGATCTCGCTCGCCGGCAACCGGACCCTTCCCGCCGAGGTGATGGAGCACATCGTCAGCAAGACCGACGGTGTGCCGCTCTTCGTAGAGGAATTGACCAAGACCGTCCTCCGCTCCGGTGTCCTGCGTCGGGAGGGGGACCAATACGTCCTCACCGGACCTCTGTCGGAGCTGACTATCCCCGCAAGCTTGCAGGGCTCGCTGATGGCGCGCCTCGATCGGCTGCCAATCGTGCGCGAGGTGGCGCAGCTCGGCGCCGTACTCGGTCGCGAGTTCGCTTACGAGGTGCTGCAGGCGATCGGCGTGCTCGAGGAGTCCAAGCTGCGCGACGGGCTCGGCCAGCTGGTCGAGGCCGAACTCCTGTACCAGCGCGGCCGGCCCCCGCGCGCGAGATATGTCTTCAAGCACGCGCTGATCCAGGACGCCGCCTACCACTCCCTGCTCAAGCGTACCCGCCAGCAATACCACCGCCGGGTCGCCGAGCTCCTGGAGAGCAAGTTCCCCGAGGTCGTCGAGGCGCAGCCCGAGCTCCTCGCGCGTCACTTTACAGAGGCGGGACGTGCGAGCGACGCTGTGACCTATTGGCAGCGCGCCGGCGAGAAGGCGGCGCTGCGGTCGGCGAACGAGGAGGCGATCGGGCATCTGACCGCAGGCCTCGCGCAATTGACCCAGCTTGCCGAGACACCGGATCGGGCCAGACGTGAATTGGAGATCCAGTGGCTGCTCGGCCGTGCGAGCGTGGCGGGTAGAGGCTACGCCTCGCCGCAAACGATCCACGGCTTCGCCCGCACGCGCGAATTGTGCGCCTTGATCAACGACGCCAGCAGCCTGTGCCCCGTACTATTCGGCGTCTGGTTGTGCGAGTTGGGGGCGGCCAACCACTTGAAGGCAGCAAGAACCGCTGCCGAGCTGATCGAAAGGGCCGAGCGCCGGGCGGACGCCGGGGCCCGCATGGCGGGCAACCTCACAGAGGGAATCAGCGGCGTCCACCTCGGACATCTGACGCTCGCCAACCGCCAGTTGGCGGAAGCGATCAACGAATACAGCGGCGAGAGCCAGGCCGAGGCGACGCGCCTCGCGTTCGAATATGGTGTGGAGCTGGGTGCACCCACTTATGCCTATGCGGCTTGGTGCCAGTGGCTGCTCGGCTATCCTGACCAGGCGGCCCGCCTCGACAGCGAAGCTCTCGCCATCGTCGAGCGCATCCGCCACGCCTATACTTATTCCCGCGCATTCTATTGGAGCAGCGCTTTCCACGCCTACCGTCGGGAGTGGCACCGCGTCGAGGAGCGCGCGACGACGGCGATCGACTCCGCGCGTGAACGTGGGCTCGCGATGGTGGCGGCAGTCGGTCAGATCATGCGCGGCGCGGCGCGCGCAAACCTCCAGGCGGGCGACGAAGGTATGACCGAGATTCAGGAGGCCATGACGGCATATCGCCAGACGGGTGCCCGCTTCCACGGGACTTACTACCTGATCCTGCTCGCTGAAGCGCTCGCGGCTCGCGGCCGCGCCGAAGAGGGTCTCGAAGCGCTGGACGAGGCGGCGACCCTGATCGAGGAAACCGATGAACGGTACGTCGAGGCGGAGATGCACCGCCTGCGGGGTGCGCTCCTGCTCGCTCAGTCTGCAGACAATCAGCTCGAAGCTGAGCGCTGTTTTCACGAGGCCCTCGACGTGGCGCGTCGGCAGGAAGCGAAATCACTGGAGCTGCGCGCCGCCATGAGCCTTGCCCGGCTCCGGCAGCGGCAGGGCCGGGCCGACGACGCGCGCGATCTGCTCGCTCCGGTCTACGACTGGTTCAGCGAAGGCTTCGACACCGCCGACCTCAAGGATGCGAAGGCTCTTCTCGATGAGCTGGCGCCTTCGGCAATGTCCCGGGCCGTCGGCTGATGGTCGAGGAGCCTACCTCGGGAGCGTGACGACCAGTCTCAGGGACCCGCCATGGCTGACCATCCCAAGCTGAAGTTCGCCGCGATCGGGCTCGATCACCGCCACATCTACCATCAGGTCGGGCGCCTCCTGGAACTCGGCGCCGAGTGCAAGGGCTTTCACAGCCGCGACGACGCCACGCCAATCGAGGGCTTCGTCCAGCGCTTTCCCGATCTCCGCCGGGTCGGTGATCCGCGCTCGCTGCTCGAGGACCCCGAGGTGCAGCTGATCGTGACCGCCGGCATCCCGGTCGAGCGGGCCGAGATCGCGATCCAGGCGATGCGCCACGCCAAGGACGTGATGGTCGACAAGCCGGGCGTGATCACGGCGGCGCAGCTCGCCGAGGTACGGAAGGTGCAGCGCGAGACCGGGCGGATCTGGTCGGTCGACTTCTCCGAGCGGTTCGAGGTCCGGGCGATGACGCGCGCAACCGAACTGGTCCGGGCGGGGGCACTCGGCCGGGTCGTGCAGACCATCGGGCTCGGCCCACATCGGCTGAACCGGCATCTGCGGCCGGCCTGGTTCTTCGAGTCCGCGCGGGCGGGCGGCATCCTCGCCGACATCGGCTCGCACCAGATCGACCAGTTCCTGCACTTCACGGGCTCCGACGACGCCGAGATCATCGTGAGCGCGGTTGCCAACTATGCCAACCCCGAGAACCCGGACTTCGAGGATTTCGGCGAGATTTGCTGCGCAGCGGGCACGCGAGCGGCTACATCAGGATCGACTGGTACACGCCCGACGGTCTTCCGACCTGGGGCGATGGCCGCTGCACGATCCTCGGCACCGAGGGCTACATCGAGCTGCGGAAGTACGTCGACATCGCCGGCCGCGACGGCACCGATCATCTGTTCCTGGTCGACAAGCGGGAGACCCGCCACGTCGACTGCAGCACGGCCCCCCTGCCCTACTACGAGCGACTGATCGCCGACGTCTTCGAGCGCACCGAAACCGCCATGCCCCAGGCCCATTGCTTCAACGTGTGCGAGCTCGCCCTCGAAGCACAGGCCAAGGCCAAGCGCCTCGC
>CAWFGZ010000009.1:0-584827 GCA_963815435.1 uncultured Alphaproteobacteria bacterium | reverse complement strand
TGGGACTACTGGGTCGACGCGGCGCAGCGCCAGGTGTTGTTCTGGGATGTCATGCGCAAGCGTGGCAACCAGGCGCTCGAGCACTACCGGAAGGGTAAGCCACCGGTACTCGTGTTCGACTATGAGCTGGTCGTGGACGGGCGTCAGCTCGAGCGGCCGGTCAACTACATGCTGCTGCGCATCAAGCCCGAGACTGGAGTCAAGACCGACCCGAAAAAGCGACCGTTCGTAATCGTCGATCCGCGCGCCGGGCATGGGCCGGGCATCGGCGGCATGAAGGAGTCGAGCCAGGTCGGGATCGCGATGCGGAGCGGCCACCCGGTCTATTTCGTCGCCTTCCATCCTGAGCCCGAGCCCGGCCAGACCATCGCCGACGTCGGCTGGGTGGAAGCGCAGTTCCTCCTCAAGGTCCAGGAGCTGCATCCTGACGCCGAAAAGCCGGTTGTGGTCGGCAACTGCCAGGCGGGCTGGGCGATCATGATGCTCGCGGCGGCGGCGCCCGACTTGGTGGGTCTGGTCAGCATCGCCGGCGCACCGCTCTCCTACTGGGCGGGCGTCGAGGGCAAGAACCCGATGCGCTACACCGGTGGCCTGCTCGGCGGCACCTGGCTCACCTCGCTCGCTGGCGACCTCGGCAACGGCAAGTTCGATGGCGCCCACCTGGTCAGCAACTTCGAGAACCTCAATCCCGCCAATACGCTCTGGACCAAGCAGTACAATCTCTATTCGAAGGTCGATACCGAGGAGCCGCGCTACCTCGGTTTCGAGAAATGGTGGAGCGGCTATTTCTTCACCACCAAGGAGGAGATGCGGGCGATCACCGACGAGCTGTTCGTCGGCAACAAGCTGACCAAGGGTACGATTCTGACCAAGGATCGGCGCGCGATCGATCTCAAGAACATCAAGGCGCCGATCGTCGTGATCGCGTCCTGGGGCGACAACATCACACCGCCGCAGCAGGCGCTGTTCTGGATCCCCGATCTCTACGAGAGCGTGGCCGAGATCGTCGCCAATGAGCAGACCATCATTTACACCCTCGACGAGCGGGTCGGCCATCTCGGCATCTTCGTTTCGGCCAGGGTCGCCGAGAAGCAGCACGCGGAGCTGGTCAACACCCTCGACCTCATCGAAGTGCTGCCGCCCGGCCTCTACGAGATGGTCATCGAGGAGAAGACGCCCGAGGCCGTCGGCGCCGATCTCCTGCCGGGGCAGTATCTCGTGCGCTTCGAGGCTCGAACGGTCGAAGACATTCTGGCGCTCGGCGATGGCCGCGAGCACGAGAAGGCGTTCGAGACCGTCGCCAGGGTCTCCGAGATCAACGAGGGCCTCTACGACACGCTGCTCAGCCCCTGGGTCAAAATGTGGACCAACGAGACCACGGCGGAGGCGCTCCGCCAGATGCATCCGCTGCGGCTCGAGCGCTTCCTGCTCTCGGACCTCAATCCGGCGATGTGGCCGATCAAGGTGATGGCCGAAGCGGTGCAGAAAGGCCGCCGGCCGGCGACCTCCGAGAACGCTTTCGTGGCCACCGAGCATGCGGTCTCGAAGCAGATCGATCGAAGCCCTCGATCGCTACCGCGAGATGCGCGATCGCATGCAGGAGCTTGCCTTCAAGACGATCTACAACTCACCCCTGGTCGAGGCCTGGGTGGGCCTTAGGGCGCCGCATGCCGACGCGCGCAAGCCGCGCGCCCGCAACGAGGTGCTGGAGGAGCTGCTGGAGCGGCAGATCGCCGCGATCCGCGCCCGCGAGGAGCAGGGCGGCTTCGCCGAGGCGGTGATCCGGATCATGCTGGCCGCCGCCAAGGCGCAGCGCATGATCGACGCGCGGGGTTGGCGCCTCGCCCAGCATCTCGGCAAGGAGCATCCGCGGTTCAAGGACCTGAGCCAGGCGCGGCTGAAGGCGATCGCCAAGGAAGAAGCCTTGATGATCCGGTTCGACGAGGAGCATGCGCTCGCTAGCCTGCCCGAGCTCCTGCCGAGCGAGGCGGATCGGCGCGAGGCCCTGGCGATCGTGCGCGAGATCGGCCGCGCGCGCGGCGAGACCAGCGCCGAGGGCGAAGCCCTTTTGGCTCGGATCGAGCGCATCCTTGGGCTGGGGCCGGCCGCGGCCGCGGAGCCGGCTTCCCGGGCCAAGCGACGCCCGGCGACTGCGGACGCCGCGAACTGAGCGGCCCGTCGCTTCGCTGATCGAGAAGGGGGGAAGCCATGAAACGATCGCAGGATCCGGCCGAGATCACGCCGCCGCACAAGCCAGCCCGGGAATATCGGGTCTACCCGGCACTGATCGATCGCTGCTCGCGGCTCGAGCCGGTCAGCGCCGCGGTCGCGCATCCGTGCGATCAGTCCTCGCTGACCGCCGCGGTCGAGGCGGCCGAGGCCGACCTGATCAGGCCTGTGCTGGTCGGCCCCAAAGCGAAGATCCGCGCCGTGGCCGAGCAGTTCGGTCTCGACATCAGGCCCTACCGCCTGGTCGATGTGCCGCACAGCCATGCCGCGGCGGCCGAGGCGGTCGCGATCGTCCATGCGGGCGAGGCCGAGACCCTGATGAAGGGCAGCCTGCACACCGACGAGCTTATGGGCGAGGTGGTCAGGAAGGACACCGGCCTGCAGGACCGAGCGCCGGATCAGCCATGTCTTCATCATGGATGTCCCGACCTATCCGAAGCCGCTTGCGGTGACCGACGCCGCGATCAACATCTTCCCCGACCTCGAGACCAAGGTCGACATCGCCCAGAACGCGATCGACATGGCTCGGGCGCTGGGGGTGGAGCTGCCCAAGGTGGCGATCCTGTCCGCAGTCGAGACCGTGACGCCGAAGATCCCCTCGACCATCGACGCGGCGGCGCTCTGCAAGATGGCGGAGCGCGGTCAGATCACCGGCGCCCTGCTTGACGGGCCGCTCGCCTTCGACAACGCGATCAGCAAGGAGGCGGCCGAGATCAAGGGCATCCGCTCCGAGGTCGCGGGCGACGCCGACATTCTGCTGGTGCCCGATCTCGAGGCCGGCAACATGCTGGCGAAGCAGCTTTCGTTCCTGGCCAACGCCGATGCCGCCGGCATCGTGCTCGGCGCACGCGTGCCGATCATCCTGACCAGCCGTGCCGACACCGTGCGCGCCCGCATGGCCTCCTGTGCGGTTGCCGTCCTCCTGGCCCATGCCCGCCGTCAGCAAGCGGGTGCGCTGGCGGCGGAGTAGGCGGCGATGGCCGATGCGGTCCTGACCATCAATGCCGGCTCCTCGAGCCTCAAGTTCTCCGTCTACCATCTCGCAAGTGGCGACCGGCTGGGGCTCGCGGCCAAGGGGCAGATCGAGGGGATCGGCACCTCGGCGCGCTTCGTCGCCGAGGACGCCGCCGGACAGCAGCTGGTCGATCGCCGCTGGCCGGACGATCGGGCCTCGGGGCACGCCGAGTTCTTCCGCGTCCTGGGCGGCTGGCTGCGCGAGCATTTCAGCGACACGGCACTGCTCGGCGTGGGCCATCGGGTCGTGCATGGCGGTGTCGACTACGCAGCACCGGTGCGCGTCGATCCGGCGGTTCTCGCCAGGCTGGAAGCGCTCTGCCCGCTCGCGCCGCTGCATCAGCCGCACAACCTCGCCGGCATCCGCGCGGTCGCCGCGTTCCAGCCCGAGCTGCCGCAGGTCGCCTGCTTCGATACCGCCTTCCACCGCGCCCACCCCGAGCTCGCCGACTGGTTCGCGCTGCCACGCCGGTTCTACGACGAGGGCATTCGCCGCTACGGTTTCCATGGCCTGTCCTATGAATACATCGCCCGGACGCTGCCCTCGGTCGCGCCCGAGATCGCCGACGGCCGGGTCGTGGTCGCGCATCTCGGCAGCGGGGCGAGCATGTGCGCGCTCCGCGCGGGTCGCAGCATCGACAGCACGATGGGCTTCACGGCGCTCGACGGCCTGCCCATGGGCACCCGCTGCGGCGCGCTCGATCCCGGCGTCCTGTTGCATCTGAACCGCGCTTACGGCATGGACGCGGACGCGATCGAGCGCATGCTCTACCACGACTGCGGCCTGAAGGGCGTGTCGGGGATCAGCAACGACATGCGCGACCTTCTGGCGAGCGACGATCCTCACGCCGCGCAGGCGATCGAGCTGTTCGTTTACCGGATCTGCCGCGAGCTCGGCGCGCTCGCCGCGGCGCTCGGCGGCCTGGACGGCCTGGTGTTCACGGCCGGAATCGGCGAACGCTCGCCCGAGATCCGCGAGCGGGTCTGCACCCGCGCCGCCTGGCTCGGCATCGAGCTCGATGATGGCGCCAACCACGCCGGCGGGCCCCGGATCTCGATCTCGGGCAGCAAGATCGCGGCCTATGCGATCCCGACCGACGAAGAGCAGATGATCGCCCGGCACACGCTCGCCGTGCTGCGCCGGGCGCCAACCTCGGGAGCTGCCTGATGCCGTCGAGCGAGACCGCGCGCTCCGTACCGTTCGATGCCAATCTTCGCCGCCTCGAGGGCAAGAAAGGCGTCGTGATCGGCATCGCCAACGAGAATTCGATCGCCTACGGCTGCGCCAAGGCATTCCGTTCGTTCGGCGCCGAGCTCGCCATCACCTATCTGAACGAGAAGGCGAAGCCTTACGTCGAGCCGCTCGCCCGGGAGCTCGAGGCGCCGATCTTCATGCCGCTCGACGTCCAGATCGAGGGCCAGATGGAGGCCGTGTTCGAGGAGATCGGGCAGCGCTTCGGCCGGCTCGACTTCGCGCTCCACTCGATCGCCTTTGCCCCCAAAGCGGACCTGCAAGGGCGGGTGGTCGACTGCTCGCGCGAGGGCTTTCTGCTCGCGATGGACGTCTCCTGTCACTCCTTCATCCGGATGGCCAAGCTCGCCGAGCCGCTGATGACGGCCGGCGGCGCGCTGTTCACCATGAGCTACTTCGGCGCCGAAAGGGTGGTCGAGAATTATAATCTGATGGGACCGGTCAAGGCAGCGCTCGAGGCGTCGGCGCGCTACCTCGCCGCCGAGCTCGGGCCGAAGGGGATCCGCGTCCATGCGATCTCACCCGGCCCCCTGAAGACGCGCGCGGCATCGGGTATCGCCCACTTTGACGCTTTGCTCGATCAGGCCGCCGCGCGGGCCCCGAGCCGCAGCCTGGTGACCATCGAAGACGTCGGTTTCGCGACCGCGGGGCTGGCGACCGATGCCGCCAGGCTGATCACCGGCGATACGATCTACATCGACGGCGGCTATCACATCATGGGCTAGCCCGGGTCGAGCTCGGCCGCCCCCTCGGCAGCGCCCGCTACCTCCAGATGACCACCTTCGAGGACCCCGAGATGGCGCCCGGCCAGCGCCAGGACTGGTACCCCTGGCCCTATACCGAGGGGCTCACGCTCGCCGAGGCGACGAACGAGCTCGCCTTCATCGCAACCGGCCTCTAAGGCAAGCCGATCCCGAAGCAGGACGGGGCACCCCTTCGCCTCGCCGTCCCCTGGAAGTACGGCTTCAAGTCGGTGAGTTGATCGTCCGCTTCACTTTCACCGAAGCACGCCCGCAGACTTTCTGGTCGACCATCCAGCCCTCGGAGTACGGCTTCTGGGCGAACGTCAATCCCGGCCGTGCCGCATCCCCGCTGGAGCCAGGCGATGGAGCGCGTGCTCGGCACCGGCGAGCGCGTCCGCACCCAGCTGTTCAACGGCTACGCCGAGTTCGTCGCCAGCCTGTACACGGACCTCCAGGGCGAGCGCCTCTACGCGTGAGGTGTTCTGAGCCACCTGGCGCGCCGCGCCCCACAGCAATCCCTGCCGTGGGCGCAACCGGCCAAGATCGCGGAAAAGGTCGGGGCGTGACCCCTTCTGACACATCGATCCGGCCCCCCTTCCACCGTCATGTATAGCTGGCGCGCGATCCTCGACCTCCGCCGCGCCCAGCTCGCGGCGTGGAAGGCGGCGCAGCCGGCGCTGTTCGACCTGAAGCTCGACAGCCGCCCGGTGGCCGAGCGCACCGCTGCGGGGCGGTATCGCGAGCCGACGCTGCTATCACTCCTTGACGGCGCGGGCGGCTGAGCCGCCCGGACCCGGGGGGCCAACACGCTGATCTAACCCCGCCCAACTCGCGCCGGCCGAAGCAGGGGCAGCGCAAGGACGCCAAGCAAGCTCGCTCGCGCTCCGTCGCACGGACGCCATGCGGCGGAATTCACCTCCACGACACCGGCAACGCTGCCTTTCAGCTGCCCTTCGAGCGTACGTGCGCGACCCCTCCGTCACCGGCTCACTACTGCAACTTGCACCTCCGAATCGCTTTCGCCGCAAGTACCACCCAGTTAACACCCACCCATGTCGCACATCAACTCCCAGTAATAGTCCACGACATCGTTATTCGCGCCGGGACTTTGAAGATCACGAACGACATCCTGTTTCTTTTTTTCCGGTAACTGCTGTATCGCTCGACCCAAAATCGCTACTTGATTCGATGCTTTATCGTTGTTACGAGTTTCGCGCGCAGCTTTTACACTGTACGGTACAGCACGCTTGTCACCTAATAAGTAAAGAAACTCAGCCGCTTGCAGTCTAATCGCTTTGTCGTCATCCGACGCCGCAGCAACCAAAATAGAAAAATCATCGTCTTTCAGAGCATCAGAAACAGCCGCTCTTTTGCTTGGATCCCGCATCAATATCTCTGACAACACATACGTCGCCCCGAGTTCACACGATAGTCTGCGGCATTGACGCGCAGCGCTGCCATCAATGGAGCAACTACATCGGGTCCAATGGACGTCAGTGTATCTCTGGCATTTCTGCGCACAGCCGCGTCTTCTGCATTCAACATTGATATATTGAGGTCTATCGGATTGGCAGGTTTGCTATTTTCGACGCCATCTTGATCCGGGGACGGCAGCGCAGGTGCCGATTGAGCTAAGGCCGAATGAATCATTGTTGGCCACTTGGACACTGCGGCGTGATTATCTGGCCGTATAGGGAGCAGCTTTTCGTCAAGTCTATCGGGCTCCGTAAAGATAATAGTCGAGCCGTCTCTGATCAATCGATTTTTATAATCGAAATCCCATTGTACGACTTCGTTGGGGTTTTCTGAATTGGTTAAGTATCGATCGCATATCGTTTGTGCGTTTGCTATGAGCTCAAAAAACTCGCGGCCAGGACCCTTGTCAGTAGTATCGACTTGAACGCGCATTGTCGGGCTCTTGAGATGACGGTCCAAAATTATGAAGCGGATGGACGAAGTTGTCGGGTCACGGAATTCATACAGGGGGTTCTCGTCGATTATGCGAACGTCAGCGATTTTTGACAGATCTCCTCGAAGCTGGCCTCTCTTAGCTGGACTTAGAGAAGAAGGTGGATTGTAATGTTGCAATATTAGGAAAGGAAAGACCGCCATCGCTCCGGCGCCGGTGGCCGTCCAACCAGCCCAGGAGCCACCTGCCCTTGATCCAAAGGATGCGAGCACGATTCCGAATCCGACGCAGATCATGAGCGACGTCACGAGAGATGATTTTCCCGCAACGAGCGGGCTGAAGCCAAAAAGTATCAGGGCGAGCCCGACAGCGATCCCGGCGTAGACCAGGTTTTGGGGCACACCGCTCTCTGGTGAGATGCCCATTTTAGCGGAGGCGCGGTCGGCCCTCTCATGCAGCGATATTGCGGCCTGTGCGCCGGCATCCGGGGTTGAGTGACTTGCAGCGGACGAATCGTTCCCATTTTCCACGGAAGCACTCCCGAACTAGTCAAATTGAGCTCATTGCAGGCGCGCGTCCGATTCCCCTGTATATCGTGGGTTAAGTGACTTGTGAAGCCGTAAACGTTCCGCTAGGCGAGGCTGTCCACCGCGGCGACCGTCGACCACCGGCAGATACCGGTTGAAGGCTACAGGGTGGTCTCGCCCCGATCAGCAGCAGGCCGGCGACCTCACGATCGGTCTCGACGTTCGCGTGGCCGGCTCCGGGGTCAGGTCTCGGCTCCGGGGTCAGGTCTCGGCTCCGGGGTCAGGTCTCGGCTCCGGGGTCAGGTCTCGGCTCCGGGGTCAGGTCTGGCTCCGGGGTCAGGTCTTGCATTCAAGCACGGACCCAGAGTCAGGTCCTGCGGTCGAGCACCGGCGGGCGTGGCTCAGGCGGCCGATGCTACAGAAGTGTAGCATCAGTCGCATTGATGCTCGGATCAACTCAACCTCGGGATCAATCGGCGGCGACGTCGGCTGGAAATCGCGTATTGGATTCATTGGGTTTTTCGGCTCGATAGCATTTGCCGCGCATTCGATGGACTGAGTTGAGGCTGATCGGCTGGAGGCGTCGGAACGGCAAAGTAAAAACTGTCCACTTCTGGCGCATTTTTGCGCCACTCATGCGCCATCCCTGGCGCATTCGCATCAATTCGGTCAATGTTCGGGCATCAATCTGGATCAGTCGTCAGTCGTGTGTGGTAATGATGCGGCTGATCGGCGCTCAGGACTGCTAATGCGGGCAATAAAAAACGACATGTATTGCCCAATCCTGCCGGAATGACGATCAGTTTATCTGAGTCAATTTGACGAGCACCGCAGAGGTGCCGAGAGAAAGTGTTCCGACGACGGGTGGCCTGTCGATGGCTCGGCGTTACCGCCGGACCCCGAGGGTCCCCTAGCCGCCGGGGGCGCCCTGGGTGTTGACGTAGAGGGCGTAGAGGGACTGGCTCGCGGCCATGAACAGGCGGTTGCGCTTGAGGCCGCCGAAGCAGACGTTGGCGCAGCGCTCGGGCAGCGCGATGCGGCCGATCTTGGTGCCGTCGGGGGCGAAGACGAGGACGCCGTCGAGCTCCTCGGTGCCCATGCCCCAGCCGCACCAGAGGTTGCCATCGACGTCGCAGCGCATGCCGTCCGGCGTGCCGCCGGGGCCGGCGTCGATCAGCACGCGCTTGTTGGTGATCGCGCGGCCGTCGGCGGCGACGTCGCAGGCCAGGATCTTGCGGTGCGGCTGGCCGCGCGATTCGACGACGTAGAGCAGGCGCTCGTCGGGCGAGAAGCAAAGGCCGTTCGGGCCCAGGATGTCGTCGGCTGACGACCGTGACCTCGCCGCTTTGGCCATCGATCCGGTAGAGGGCCTGGGGCAGCTCGGGCTCGGCCTTGTGGCCCTCGTAGTGGCCGAGGATGCCGAAGGGCGGATCGGTGAACCAGATCGAGCCGTCGGACTTCACGACCACGTCGTTCGGCGAGTTGAGCCGCTTGCCCTGGAAGCTGTCGACCAGCACGGTCAGCGTGCCGTCGTACTCGGTGCGCGTGACCCGGCGCTGCCCGTGCTCGCAGGTGATCAGGCGGCCCTGGCGGTCGCGGGTGTTGCCGTTGGCGAAACCGGAGGGCTTGCGGAAGAAGCTGACCGCGCCGGTCTCCTCCTCCCACTTGAGGATGCGATTGCCCGGGATGTCGCTCCAGAGCAGATAGCGGCCGTCGCCGAACCAGACGGGGCCCTCGGCCCAGCGGCAGCCGGTCCAGAGGCGCTCGACCGCGGCGCTGAAGATGCGGTAGGGGGCGAAGCGCTCGTCCAGGATCTGGACGGCGGGGTCGGGATAGCGCGGCGGGGCGCGCCAGGCAGCGGGCGCGGGATCGTCCGTGGTCATTCCGCGGCCTGGCCGACCTCGCGGCCGCCTTCGCGGATGATTTGCTCGAGCTCCTCGGCGGTCATCTCGTCCTTCTTGACGTCGGCGACCTTCTCGCCGTTCTCCATGATCACGACCCGATCGGCGATGCGGTGGACCTGGAAGATGTCGTGGGTGATGTAGATCACGAGCAGGCCCTGCTCGCGCAGCTGCTGGGCGATCTCGTTGACGTGCTCGCGCTCGCGGACGGAGAGGTGGTTGGTCGGCTCGTCCATGATGATCACCCGGTTCTTGAACTCGACCGCGCGGCCGATCTTGACCGACTGGCGCTCGCCGCCCGAGAGCAGCGCGACCTCGTCTTCGACCGAGACGTTGCTGCGGAGGCCGAAGGCCCGGATCACCTTGGTGCTCGCCTCGTTCATCTTGCCGAAGTCGAGGAACGGGATGCCGAATTTTTTCTGGACCGGCTCGCGCCCGAGATAGAAATTCCGCGCGATCGACAGGTTGTCGCAGAGGCCGACCGCCTGCTGGATGGTCTCGATGCCGAGCTCGATCGCGAGCTTCGGGTGGAAGCGGGTGATCTTCTGGCCGCCGAAGTAGACCTCGCCCGCGGTCGGCGCGTGGATGCCCGAGAGCACGCGGATCAGTGTGGTCTTGCCGGCGCCATTGTCGCCGACCAGGCCGACCAGCTCGCCGGCGTCGAAGTCGACGCTGACGTTCTTGAGCGCGTGAAAGGTGCCGAAATAGAGATCGATGTTCTTCATCTCGATCAGCGGGCGGGTCGCGGATGCCATGGTCGTGCCTCCTGAGATGGTCAGCGCCGGCGCAGCGCCCAGTTGCGGAACTGGTTGTCGCCGATCAGCGCCGAGATGACCAAGCCGGCCAGAACCATCAGATAGAACTGCGGGCTCACGCCCATGACCACGAGGTAGCTCTGGATGCTGGAGAGGATGAAGGCGCCGGCGACCGCGCCGATCACGCTGATCCGGCCACCAGCGAGCAGGCAGCCGCCGAGGACGCAGGACGCGATCGCCTCGAGCTCCATCAGGCGCCCGGTGGTGCCGTCGGCGAAACCGATCTTGTCGGCGGACAGCACACCCGCGAACGCCGCGCAGGCGCCGGCCAGGACGAAGGCCAGGAAGCGGATGTAGCGGACCCGCACACCGCGCGAGACGGCGCTGTCCTTGTGGCCGCCGATCGCCAGCAGGCGATTGCCGAAGGGCGTGTAAAACATCATCACGTGGAGCACGGCGACCAGGAGCAGCAGCCAGACGATCGAATTCTGATAGCCAAAGATCGTGCCGGCGCCGAACGCGTAGTAGAACGTCAGGCTGTCGCGCGTCGCGATGTCGATCTGAAACGGCCAGCCTTCGCTCAGCATGTAGGCGAGGCCGCGGAAGATGAAGAGTGTGCCCAGCGTCGTGATCAGCGAGGAGATGCCGAGAAAGGACGAAATGTAGCCGTTGAAGGCGCCGATCACGCAGCCGGCGGCGATCGCCAGCACGACCGCTGGCACGACGCCGATCGAGGTCGCGGTGCCGAGAAAGACGAAGGCGCCCATGCCGAGGATCGAACCGACGGAGATGTCGATCTCGCCGGTGCAGATGACCAGCGCCTCGCCGGCGGCGAGCACGCCGAGGATCGCGGTCGCGTGCAGGATCGACTGCAGGTTGCCCGCATTCAGCCACACCCCGCCGGAGGTCGCGCCGAAAATGACGATGAGGGCGACGGCCACGATGAGGGCGCCGCTTTCCGGATGGCGGGTGAAGGCGAGGGCGAGGTTCCGCTTCTTCGCCGGCGCTTTGCTGATGGTGGTCGACATGGTGGCAAGCCGTTTCCGAAGGTTCAGGCTGGGGCCGGGCGCACGCCCCGGATCCAATTCTCGACGTAGCGGTTGAACAGGACCGAGGCGATCAGGAGGATGCCGACGAAGGTGATGAACCAGGACGAGGGCGCCCCGATGCTGATCAGCTCGTAGCGCACCGAGACGATGATCAGCGACCCGAGCACGGCGCCGAGGATGGTGCCGCGCCCGCCGGTCAGCGCGCAGCCGCCGACCACGGCCGCCGCGATCGCCTCGAGCTCGTACTGGAAACCCATGGTGACGTACGTATTGGGCTTGTCGGCGATGGTCAGGATGCCGGCGAAGGCGGCCAGCATCGAGCACAGCACGAAGGCCCAGGTCTTGACCCGGACGGTGTCGACGCCGCGCGAGAGCGCGCTCGGCTCGTCGTTGCCGACCGCATAGAGCCGGTTGCCGAACGGCGTACGCGTCAGCACCACGTGGAAGACAAGCGCGGTGATGACGAGCAGCGTGACCGCGTTCCCGACGCCAAGCCAATGGCTACCGAAAATCTCGATCAGCCAGTTGGTGCGCGCGGGCCGGGCGAGCGAGGGAATCGAGCCGCCGGACCAGAGGTAGATCAGGCCGCGGTAGAAAAAGAGGCCGCACAAGGTCACGATCATGGACGAGAGGCGGCCGCGCAGCACCAGGAAGGCATGCAGGAGCCCAATCGCCGCGGCGCCGATCAGCACCAGCACGACCGCGGGGACGACGCTGACCTCGCGCTCGAGCAGGATCAGGCCGATGCCGGCGAGGCCGTAGACCGAGCCGACCGAGAGGTCGATCTCGCGGGCGATCAGGAGCAGCGTCTGGCCGATCGCGACGAAAGCGAGAATCGCCGAGAACTGAACGATATTGCGGATCGAGAACCAGTTGAAGAAGGCTCCGGAATTCGCCACCGAGTAGAGCACGAACAGGACGATCGCGATCAGGATGGCGCCAAGGTCGGCGCGCTTCTTCAGGCTGGCGAAGATCGAAGACCCGGACATGACCGCCCCCTGGAGTCGAATGGCAAAGGGGAGCTGGGACGGCTTCCCGGGACGAAAACCCTAGGTCCCGGGAAGCATCCTCAGGAGGATTACCAGGCCGCTGCCTGCTGCTCCCAGGCCTGGTCGCCGAACACGCCCTTGATGAAGGTGATCCACTGATCGACCACCGAGGCGTCGATGATCACCGGCCCGGTCAGGATGTCGCCGGCCGGCTTGTAGCCGAACTTCTTGTACCAGTAGAGCCATTCCATCGGCTCGTAGCCCTGCAGCCAGAAGCCCTGGCTGTGGGTCGAGAGCAGATGGCCTTCCTTGACGCCGGTGAGCGAGATCGGGTTGGCGTCGACGCCGAGGATCGTGACGCCTTCCTTGTCGACGTCGGGGCTGAGGCCGAGCTCATCGGCGACCCGCCACACCGTCGGGCCGGAATCGCCGGTAACGGCGTAGATGTAAGTTGACGTCCTTGTTGCTCTGCAGATAGGCGCTGAGAATGTTGGAGGCGCGCGCCGGGTCGGCATCGGTGGCCAGCGTCTCGGTCTCGACGCCGGCCGTCTTCATGGCGTCGGTCATGCCCCGGCAGCGCGCGGCAAGCCCGGTATGCGCAGGATCGGGATTGGCGCACAGCGCCATGGTCGGCTGCGGGATCTCGCCCGCTTTCGCCTTGGCCAGCGCCAGCTGGCCCAACTCGCAGGCCTGTCTTGTACTCGTCGCCGCCGACGTAGGTCAGATACTTGATCCTCTGCTCCGGCGGGCGGGGATCCGAAACATTGAACGCGACCACCGGGATACCCTGCTCGATCGCCTTGTTGATCGCCCCCTCGAGCGCTGCCGGCTCGGTGATCGCCACGGCCAGGCCGTCCGGCTTGCTGGCCACTGCCTGCTCGATCAGCTGGATGTACTTCTGCGTGTTGTATTCGCTGGTCGACAGGTACTCGGTCTTGACGTCCGGGAACCTCTTCTCGAAGGCAGGCAGCGAGAGGGAGAACCACTTCGAGTTCGAATCGTTCGGTCCCATGTGCGAGACCATCACAAAGCGGTACGTCTTCTCCTGCGCGTCGACCGTCACCATTGCCGCGCCGAGGCCGGCAATGACGGTCCCCGCCACGAGGGCGGTCTTCAACAGGTGCATGTCAACCTCCCGATCGATGCGCGGCATGTTTCCAAGCCGCTGAGATGACCCGCCCCGAGCTTCTCTGCGCGCGATGGCGGGCTGTTCTGCGTGTCACCTACTTACCCCTTCGGCCGTCGGCGGTCCAAGTCAATCTTGATGGAAAACCATCAAGAGAGATGATGGAATCACGTCAACGGCGGCGGGTTCGTTCACACTTCCGGCAGCACATAGTCGCCCGGCTCGTCGACCATGACCCGACGGAGCAGATCGACCGACTTGCGCATCCCTTCCATGCGCGAGAGCACGCTGTCCTCATGCTCGATCGAGAGCCAGCCGTCGTAGCCGTTGAGCCGCAGCCGGTAGCAGAACTCCCGCCACCAGCGCTCGTCCTGGCCGTAGCCAAGGGTGATGTAGCTCCAGGCGCGCTCCTTGACGTTCTCGTGCGGGAGCGTCTCGAGGCGCCCGGTCAGCGCCGCGGCCGGCTGGTTGATGAGCGTGTCCTTCGCGTGGACATGATGGATCGCCTCGCCCAGGGCGTCGATCGCGGCCAGTGGGTCCGCGCCCATCCAGAGGAGGTGGCTCGGATCGAGATTGGCGCCGACGATCGTGCTGACTTCCTGGCGCAGCTTCAGCAAGGTCGGAACGTTGTAGACCAACTGATGCCCGTGCAGCTCGATGCAGAGCTTCCTGATGCCGCTGTTCCTCGCGCGGGTGACCAGATCGCGCCAGAACGGCAGCAGCTTCTCGTTCCACTGCCAATCGAGGATTTCGCCGTTTTCGAGCGGCCAGGCGCAGGTGACCCAGTTGGGGCGGACGTCCTGCGGTCCGCCGGCCGGAAGGCCCGACATCAGGACGATGGTATCGACGCCCAGGAGCTCGGCCAGGCGCACCGTCTGGTAAACGACCTTGCTCTGGCGCTCGCCATCGGTCGGATGCAGCTGGTTGCCGCTGCAGTTCAGCGCCGCCAGCGCCAGGCCGTGATCGGCGAGCACGGCCAGGAACTCCCGCCTTGCCTGCTCGCTCTCGACCAGGGACTGCAGATTGGCGTGCGGCGCGCCGGACCAGTTGCCCATGCAGATCTCCAGCGCCGCAAGGCCGAGTTCCGCCGATGCTTTCGCGGCATCGCGGTAAGAGAGATGCCCAATGCTGTCGGACACTGCACAGAGTTTCACGGCCGTCTCCCATTCACGGGTTGCGAGCTCAGCGATGCGCCTCTCTGGCGCGCGCCCCGGGAACGCGCACGAGAACGCGCACGGCCGGCCGCGGGCGCGGTCACTTCATTTCCCAACCTGGATGCTGAGAATTGCATCATTCGCCTCCCCGGCGCAGAAAGCCGCGGTTCCGCACCGCCCGCGCGCCGGTCGGTCCCTCGCGCGGCAGGGCGGGATTGTTAATCCAATCGGGTAGCATGGAGCCCACTCCCGGATCAATAAGCCGCTCCCGGAGCAGCATCGCTGATGATATTTGCATCAGGAAGCCCCGGACCCTGGCGCCACCGGCTCAGCGCATGGTCGGCATGACGAAGTCGGCGCCGCGGCGGATCCCGGTCGGCCAGCGCGAGGTGATCGTCTTGAGGCGCGTGTAGAAGCGCACGCCTTCCGGTCCGTGCATGTGGTGGTCGCCGAACAGCGAGGCCTTCCAGCCGCCGAAGCTGTGGAACGCCATCGGTACCGGAATCGGCACGTTGATCCCGACCATGCCGACCTGAATCTGGTGCGCGAACTCGCGCGCCGCATCGCCGTCACGGGTGAAGATCGCCGTGCCGTTGCCGAATTCGTGCGCATTGATCATCTGGGCCGCCTGCTCGTAGCCGTCGGCACGCACGACCGAGAGCACCGGCCCGAAGATCTCCTCCTTGTAGATCGTCATCTCCGGCGTGACCCGATCGAACAGGGTGCCGCCGAGGAAGAAGCCGTTCTCGTAGCCCTGCAGACTGAGACCGCGACCATCGATGACCAGCTTGGCGCCCTCGCGCTCGCCGATGTCGATGTAGTTCTTGACCTTGTCGCGGTGCTGTGCGGTCACGAGCGGCCCCATCTCCGCTTCGGGGTCGTTGCCCGGGCCGATCTTGAGGCCGCGCACCCGCGGCTCGAGGCGCGAGATCAAAGCGTCGGCGACCTCGTCGCCGACCGGCACCGCGACCGAGATCGCCATGCAGCGCTCGCCGGCCGCGCCGTAGGCGGCGCCCATCAGCGCATCGACCGCGAGGTCGAGATCGGCATCGGGCATGACGATCATGTGGTTCTTGGCGCCGCCCAGCGCCTGGGCGCGCTTGCCGGTGCGGGCCGCGGTCTCGTAGATGTAGCGGGCGATCGGGGTCGAGCCGACGAAGCTCACCGCCTGGACGTCCGGATGGTGGAGCAGGCCGTCGACCGCCTCCTTGTCGCCCTGCAGGACGTTGAACACGCCATCGGGCAGCCCGGCCTCCTTCAGCATGTCCGCCAGCAGCAGCGAGGCGGAGGGATCGCGCTCCGAGGGCTTGAGGATGAAGCAGTTGCCGCAGGCGAGCGCCACCGGGAACATCCACATCGGCACCATGGCCGGGAAGTTGAACGGCGTGATCCCGGCGACCACGCCGAGCGGCTGGCGCAGCGAGTGGCTGTCGACCCGGGTGCCGACGTTCTCCGTGATCTCGCCCTTCAGGAGATGCGGGGCGCCGGTCGCGAACTCGACCACCTCGATGCCGCGTGCGATCTCGCCCTGGGCGTCGGAGAACACCTTGCCATGCTCGGCGACGATCACCTCCGCGATCTGGTCGCCCTGCTCGTCGAGCAGGCGCAGGAAGCGATTGAGCACGCGCGCGCGCCTGAGCGGCGTGGTCCGCGCCCAGCCCGGAAAGGCCGCCTTGGCGACCTCGACCGCCTGGGCCACCTCATCGGCCGTGGCGAGCGCGACCCGGCCGGTCTCCTCGCCGGTCGCGGGATTGAACACAGGCGTCGCGCGACTGCCTCGTCCCTGCACGCGCTTGCCGCCGATGAAATGTGGGATGTCCCTCGCCATCGGGCCTCTCCTCTCCGCTCTTGTGCCGAGGCCGGCCGAGCCGGCGACGGTCGGTGTTCTCAGGCGATCTTCTGCCTCGCCATGGCGGCGACATAGCCCTCGCGCGCCCGGCGCACCTCCGCGCGCTCGGACGTCTCGGGCACGGCGACATCCCACCAGGCGCCGCCCTCCTCGGTGGTGACCCTGGGGTCGGTGTCGATGACGATGACGTAGCTCTTGCTCGCGGCCGCGGCGCGCTCGAGGGCGAGCTCGAGGTCGGCGATGCTCTGGACCTTCTCGGCCCCGGCGCCGAGCGCCCGGGCGTGGCCGGCAAAATCGACCAGGGCCGGATCGCTCATGTGATCGACGTGATCGAACAGATTGTTGAACGAGGCGCCGCCGCAGGCGCGCTGCAGCCGGTCGATGCAGCCGTAGCCGCGATTGTCCAGGAGCACGACGGTGAGCTTCAGGCCGAGCATGACCGAGGTGGCGAGCTCGGAATTGAGCATCAGATAGCTGCCATCGCCGACCAGGACGAAGACCTCGCGCTCCGGGTGCGCCATCTTGATCCCGAGGCCGCCCGCGATCTCGTAGCCCATGCAGGAGAAGCCGTATTCGAGATGGTAGCCACCGGGCTGGCCGGTGCGCCAGAGCTTGTGCAGCTCACCGGGCAGGCCGCCGGCGGCGCAGACGACGATGGCGTCCCGAGCGACCTTCCGGTTCACCGCGCCCAGAACCTGAGCATCCGAGGGGCGCTCGACGTTGCTGGCCGCCGTCACCCGCTCGACGCTCGTGCTCCAGTCGCGCCTAAGCGCCTCGACGTGCGCCTGCCAGCCCGCGCCCGCGACGTGGTCGCCAAGGGCCTGATCGAGCGCCTCGAGCGTTCGCCTGGCATCGCCGACCAGGGGCTGCGCGCCATGCTTGCCGGCATCGAAAGGCGGTGACGTTCAGCTGAATCAGGGCCGCCGCGCCCGGGACCAGGGCGCGCGAGCCGGTGGTGAAGTCCTGCAGTCGGGTGCCGATCGCCAGAACGACGTCCGCCTCGGCGGCGAGCGCGTTGGCCGCCGATGAGCCCGTGACCCCGATCGAGCCGGCATTCTGCGGATGGTCCCAGGGCAGGGCACCCTTGCCGGCCTGGGTTTCGGCGACCGGGATCCGGCGCCTGGCGGCGAACGCCTGGAGCGTCTCGGCAGCGCCCGAATAGAGCACGCCGCCGCCCGCGATGATCAGCGGCCGCTCGGCCCTCCTGAGCCGTATCACCGCGGCCTCGAGCTCGGCCGGGTCCGGCATCGGCCGGCGCGGGCGGATCGTCCGCGGCGCGAAGAAGGCTTCGGGAAATTCGAATGCCTCGGCCTGGACGTCCTGGCTCATCCCGATCGTGACCGGGCCGCACTCGGCCGGATCGGTCAGGACCTGGACAGCGCGCGGCAGCGAGACGAGCAGCTGCTCCGGCCGGGTGATCCGGTCGAAGAAGCGCGAGACCGGCCTGAAGCAGTCGTTGGCGGTGACGGTCGCGTCGCCGAAGTCCTCGATCTGCTGCAGCACCGGATCGGGGCGACGATTGGCGAAGGTATCGCCCGGCAGGAGCAGCACCGGCAGGCGGTTGACGTGGGCGAGCGCGGCCGCGGTGACCATGTTGAGCGCGCCCGGGCCGATCGAGGTGGTGCACGCCATGATCTGGCGGCGGAACTTCGCCTTGGCGAAGGCGATCGCGGCGTGGGTCATGGCCTGCTCGTTGTGGGCGCGCCAGGTCGGTAGCGTCGCGCGGGCGTGGTAGAGCGCCTCGCCGAGCCCGGCGACATTGCCGTGACCGAAGATCGCCCACACGCCCGCGAACAGCGGCGCCTCGACACCATCGATCAGCGTGCGCTGCGCCGCCAGGTAGCGAACGAGAGCCTGCGCTGCGGTGAACCGGATGGTGCTCATCTCTCTTGCTCCCTGAACCGAAAGGACGGCCTGACGGCTGCTGCTGGTCGCTGCTCAGGACGCGAGCAGCCAGCGGTGCGCTTCCTCTGTGTTGAACCGCCAGACCCGCTTCGGGCCGGCCATGACGTTCAGATAGTAGAGATCGTAGCCATGCGCGGTCCCGCAGGGATGGTAGCCCTTGGGCACCAGCGTGACGTCGCCGTCATGAATGCACAGCGTCTCGTCGAGCGAGCCATCGTCCGTGTAGATGCGCTGGAAGGCGAAGCCTTGGGGCGGGTTGAGGCGATGATAGTAGGTTTCCTCGAGGAGCGACTCGTGTGGCAGGTTGTCGGTGTCGTGCTTGTGCGAGGGATAGGACGACCAGCAGCCGGAGGGGGTGATCACCTCGACCACCAGGAGCGAGTGCGCCGGCTCGCTCTCGGGCAGGATGTCGTAGACGTGGCGCGTGTTGGTGTCCTTGCCGCGCACGCTGTAGGCGACCTGATCGGGACCGATCAGGCGCACCGGATGGCTGCCCCCGCCCGGCGCCCGGCAGACGGCGAGTTCGAGCTCGCTCGCCGCCTCGACCCGATAGTGGCTCTGGTAGGGCACATAGACCGCGAAGGGCTTCTTGCCCTCGAACGGGCTCGTGCGCGCACCGATGTCGGCGAAGCGCTGATCGCCCGCCTCGATCGTCGCCTTGCCGCCGACGATGACCAGACAGGCCTCGTCGCCGCCCGTCTCGGCCGCGAGCGTCTGACCGGGCCGCAGGCGGAACAGCTCGAAGCCGACGTAACCCCAGCCGGCGCTTTGCGGGGTGACCCGGTGGACCAGCCCGCGCGCATCCGGCGCATGGTTCTTCAACAGCAGCTCAGTCATCGCTCGCCTCCAAGACTCATGCGGCGCGCAGCCAGCTTCGGCTGGCCTCGAGGTAGCCCTCCAACACGCCGAGATAGTCGCCGGGCTTGACCGGCGTGAACGGGTTGGCCCCGGCTGCGGTGCACTCGACGATCACCGGGCCCTGATAGCCGATCGTGTCGAGCGCCCTCACAATGCCGGCGAAGTCGGTATGACCGCGGCCGATCCCTTCGCGGTTGGAATCGGCGACGTGGAACAGGCCGAGCCGGCGACCGACCGCGCGGATCGCCTCCGCAGGTGCCGCCTCCTCGATGTTCATGTGATAGGCGTCGAGCAGGACGAAGAGATTGTCGGTCCCGACCTGCTCGATCAGCGCGAGCGCCGCCTGTCCGGTGTTGACCAGGTTGCTCTCGTAGCGGTTCAGGACTTCGTACACCACGCGGACGCCCGCGGACCGCGCGTGCTCGCAGACGCTGCGGAGCGACTGAGCGAGCAAGTCCTCCTCCTCGGCCATGGAGGCGAGCGGCGCAATCCGGCCGACCAGGCCATGAAACGAAACGATCGCCCCGTCGATTCCGGCGGCGAAGTCGATCAGCCGTCGGTAGTAGTCGAGCGCGGCCGCGCGGGCGCGGGCATCCGGCGTCGCGGGATCGACGTTGTCCGGGGTCAGCGAGAAGACCTCGAGGCCATGGTCGCGCATCAGCGATCCGACCTCTTTTGGCCGGAACGCCTGGAGATCACCGTGCAGCTCGACCCCGTCGTAGCCAAGCGAAGCGACCCGGGTCGCGATCTCCTCGATCGGCCGTGGCCCGAAGGTCCAGGTGCAGACGCCGAGCTTCCTGTGCATGGCCGTCAGCCGAGCCGGACCAGCCGGCCGGTCTGCATGCTCTCGAGCGCCGCATCGGCCAGTCGCAGCGCCTCGCGGCCGTCACGATAGCCGACCAGCGGCGCCTTGCCCTGCTCGACGCAGTCGACGAAATGGCTGATCTCGGCGAGATAGGCGGGCGTGTAGCGCTCGATGAAGAAGTTGAGGACCGGATCGCGCGCCGCGGTGACCTCAGCACCCCAGAAGGACACCGTGGTCGGGTACTGGTTGTCGGCCTGGAGCATGCCGTTGACGCCGAATGCCTCGACCCGCTGGTCGTAGCCATAGGCGGCGCGCCGGCTGTTGTTGATCTGGCAGATCGCCCCGCTGCTCGCGACGAGCGTGATCATCGCGGCGTCGATGTCGCCCGCCTGCTCGATCGCGGGGTCGACCAGGTTCGCGCCGATCGCCTGGACCGCCGCGATGTCGCCCATCAGATAGCGGGCCATGTCGAAGTCGTGGATGGTCATGTCGCGGAACAGGCCGCCCGAGACCTGGATGTAGGCGACCGGCGGCGGGCCGGGGTCGCGCGAGGTGATCACCACCTGCTCGAGCTTGCCGATTTCGCCTGCCTGGATGCGCTCGCGGAGCGCCTTGAAGGACGGGTCGAAGCGGCGGTTGAAGCCGACCATGATGGTCGCACCCCGGTCCTTGATCCTCGCCCAGCAGGCGTCCACCTTGGCGAGATCGAGGTCGATCGGCTTCTCGCACAGCACCGCCTTGCCGGCCTCGACCGCGCGCACCAGCAGGTCGAGATGGGTATCGGTCGAGGACGCGATCAGCACCGCTTCGACCACCCGATCGGCCAGGATCTCATCCACCTCACGCGCCTTTGCGGCACCGGTCGCCTCTGCCGTGCTCGCCGCAGCGGCGTCGGCGACGTCGTAAACCCAGACCAGCTCGGCGCCGGGATGGCGGGTGAGGTTGGTCGCGTGCATGCGGCCGATACGTCCACAACCGAGAACGGCGAACTTGACCATCTGAGGTTACTCGTGCGGGACCGCCTGCGCGGTCGGTTGCGTGTTCGAAGAGGCGCCTCGCCGCGGGACCCGATCCCAGGTCTCGATCAGGCCGGCGTAGGTTTGCGCCATGCGCGCGATGGCGGTGTCGTCGTCGATCTCGCCCCGCATCCAGGCCCGCGCCGGCGCACCGAAGATCGTCCGCCCCACCGCAAAGCCCTTGCAGATCGGCTGCCGCGCGGCGAGCCGAAAGCTCGCCTCGAGCTCCGCTTCAGGGGCATCGAGGCCGAGCAGCAAGACGCCCCGGCAATGGGGGTCGTGCCGGGCGATCACTTCAGCGATTGCCTGCCAGGCGCGCTCGCTCGCGGGATCGGGCAGCTTCCACCAGTCGGGATAAATGTCGAGCTCGTAGAAGCGCTCGAGCGCGCGGGCGAGCGTGCGCTCGTCGACCGGCGCCTCCGACTTGCTCGGGATGATCTCAAGGAGCAGCTCGTGGAAGGTTCTGCGGCAGGCATCGAACAGGCGAAGCGCCTGCGCCTCCTGCTCGGCGCGCAGGGCCTCCGGATCGTCCGGGTGATAGAAGATCAGGCATTTGACCGTGTGGTCGATCGGCCACTCCCGGACCGTGCAGCCGACGTCGGGGCCACCCTCGAAGCGGATCGGCCGCGAGCCCGGCAGCTCGATCGGCCGTCCGATCCAGCAGTCGAGGCCGGTCGCGAGATCGAGCGCGTCCTGACCGAAGCGATCGTCGAGCAGGATGCCGAAATCGCTCCGCTCGCCGGCCGCGCGGCGGGCCGCCTCAAGGGCCAGCTTCTTGAAGTAGGGGATGTGCTCCTGGGTGACCCCGGCGGCGTCGGCCATTTCCTCGAACTGGGCGCGGTGATCGAAGGCCATGGCGAGCACACGCGGCCACTCGCGTGTCCGGTTGGTCGCCCAGTGCACCTGCTCGAGCTTGCGGTCCTTCCGGAGCGCTCGCTCGCTCGAGCCGTGCTCGAGGAAGTAGCTGAGCTCCTCGAAGCTCGGGATCGCCGGGGCGCAGCCGTGGCGCGAGACCGCGAAGGCGCCGCAGGCGTTGGCGTAGGCACAGCAGGTCTCGATCGGCTCCTCGCGCAGATAGCCGCAGAGGAAGCCGCTCATGAAGGCGTCACCCGCCCCCAGCACGTTGAACACCTCGACCGGGAAACCCGGGCCCTTGATGCCTTTCTCGATGTCGTCCGGGATCGGGCCGTCGAACACGGTGCAGCCCATCGGCCCCCGCTTCACCACGATCAGGGCCTGGCGCGCCAGCTCACGAATCCTGCGGCAGGCGGCCAGGGTGTCGGTCGAGCCGCCGGCGATGTGGATCTCCTCTTCGGTGCCGACGATCACGTCGCACTCGGGCAGGATCGTCTGCAGATGGGCGGATACGTTCTCATTGGCCACGAAGCGCTCCTCGCCAAGGCCGAGACCGGTCAGCCCCCAGAGCACCGGCCGGTAGTCGATGTCGAACACGACCTTGCCGCCGTGCTTCTTCATGAGCCGCACCGCCTTCTTGCTCATGGCGTCGAGGTTCGGCTTCGAGAAGTGCGTGCCGGAGACCAGCACCGCCTTGGCCGAGGCGATGAAGGCCTCGTCGATGTCGTCCTCGGTCAGGCCCGAATCGGCGCAATTCTCGCGGAAGAAGATCAGCGGGAAGGTCTCGCGGTCGCGGATGCCGAGGATGACCAGGGAGGTCAGCCGCTCGGGGTCGGTCTTGACATGGCTGACGTCGACGCCCTCCTTGGCCGCCTGCTCCTTGATGAAGCGACCCATGTGCTCGTCGCCGACGCCGGTGATCAGGGCGGGCTTGAGACCGAGCCGCGCTGTGCCGATCGAGATGTTGGTCGGGCAGCCGCCGACATACTTGGCGAAGCTAGCCATGTCCTCGAGCCGGCCGCCGACCTGCTCGCCGTACAGATCGACCGAGGAGCGGCCGATGCAGATCACATCGAGCTGTTTGGTACCTGAAGCCGAACCCGCCATGCCGCCCCCCGGTTTTCGCAGGGTTGTGTTTCGAGCCTATGGTTAAGGCTTTGAGCCCACTCTATGCAACTGAGACCAAGCGAGCACGCCTATTCCGGATACGCGCCCATGACATGCTGGTCGTAGTCGATCAACGCGCCGGTCATCACGCCCGATTCCGGGCTGATGATGTAGGCGACGAGGCCCGCCAGCTGATCCGGCTTTACCAGCTGGCCCATGGGCTGGGCGGCCTCGGCCTCTGACAGCCAGTCCTCGCCCCGGCCGTGGAACCTCTGCTGGGTGACGCTTTCGCCGGGCGTATCCATCCAGCCGGTCGCGATGCCGTTACAGCGGATGCGCTTGTTGGCGAAGGCGTTGGCGACGTTCTTGGTCAGGTTCGCGAGCGCTGCCTTCGAGGCCGAATAGGGCGTCAGGTAGGATTGGCCGCAGTGCACGACCATCGAGAGGATGTTGACGATGCTGCCCGGCCGATCCGTATCAAGCAGATGCTGGACGGTGCGCTGCATGGTGAGGAACGGCCCGCGCGCGTTGGTGTTGAAATGCAGGTCCCAAAGCTCGAGGCTCGTGTCCAGCAGAGTGCCGCGGTCGGACGCGGCGGCCGCGTTTACGAGGCCGTTGACGGTGCCGAAGCGCTCGATCGCGCTGTCGATCAGCCGAACGCAGTCGGCGGCGACCGCGACATCGGCCCGCACGAACTCGCAGACGGCACCGAGCGCGCGTATCTCCTCGGCCGCGGCCTCGCCCTTTTGCGGATTGCGGCCACTGATGACGATGCTGGGAGCACCCTCGCGCGCGAGGCGCCGCGCTACAGCCAGCCCCAGGCCCTGGGTGCCGCCGGTGATCACGGCATGGGTGCCGCGGTTGCGCAGGAAATCGTCTTCACTCATCCCAGGCCCTCCCTTCCGTCTCGATCAGGCTCGATCGGACTCGCCGCCTCAGCCTCTTGCCGCTTCCAGAGGTACGCTCCTGCCCTCCTGGGCTGAGCGGTCGATGGCGTCGACGATCTGCTCGTTCTCGAGACCGAAGGCGAAGTTCGGGAAGCAGTCGGTCTCGCCCGTGATGCCCCGGACGAGGTCGTGGATCTCGATCACCTTGACGTCGAAATAGCCGAGCCCGCCGCCCGCGAAGTCGAAGCCGAAGAAGCCCCCGTACTGTGGCACCTGCGAGCCGGCGTAGATGGTCTTGAAGCCGCGATCGGGCTTCTTCTCGCCGAAGCGGAAGATCTGCAGCTCGTTGAAGCGCTCGCCGTCGTTGAGGATGGTCCCCTTGGTGCCCGAGACCTCCCAGGCGATGCCGAAGACCCTGCCGGCGGCGACCCGCGAGGCCTCGATCACGCCGCCCGCGCCGCTTGCGAACTGGACCAGAGCTCTGCACCTGGTCCTCGTTCTCGACCTCGCGCCATTCGACGCTCGCGCCTTCGACGCGGGCGCCATAGCCGGAGCCGGACTGCGGCACGGGACGGCGCGGGAACAGCGTCTGCGCCTGCGCGGTAACGCGCGTGATCGGGCCCATCAGGAACTGCGCGACGCTCACCACGTGGGAGCCGAGGTCGCCCAGAGCGCCCGAGCCCGCCTCCTTGCGCGAGCAGCGCCAGGTCCAGGGCAGCTCCGGGTCGTTGAAGAAACCCTGGTCGAACCAGCCGCGAAAGCGGATCGGTTCGCCGATCTCGCCCGCCTCGATCAGCTGCTTGGCGAGCAGCGCAGCGGGCGTCTTGATGTTGTTGAAGGCGACCATGGTCTTGACGCCCTTCCGCGCGGCGGCGGCCGCCATCTCTTTGGCTTCCTCGACCGAGACCGCGAGCGGTTTCTCGCAGTAGACGTGCTTGCCGGCCTCGATCGCCGCGAGCGCCATCTCGTGATGCAGGGCGTTGGGCGTGGTGATGTCGACGACCTCGACCTCGGGATCGCTGACCAGCTCGCGCCAGTCGCCGGTCGTGCGCGCGGCGCCGTAGCGCGCACCGGCGCGCGCGGCGGCAGTGGCGTCGACGTCGGCGAGCATGGCCAGACGCGGCGTGGCAGGAAGGTTCGGGTAGAGCATCGCGGCCCGGCGCATCGCGTCGGCGTGCGCCTGGCCCATGAAGCCTGAACCGATCAGACCGATGTTGAGGGACCTGCTCATGTCAGCGGCCTCCACCGCCAAAGAGTCGTGCGAGGTGCTCGCGGGCCTTGTTGACGTAAGTGCGAGGCGGTATCGGCTCGGGCGGTTGCTCGGCCTCGACCACGAGCCAGCCGCGATAGCCGGCGCCACGCACGAAATCGGCGATCGACTGCAGGTTGAGGTCGCCATCGCCCGGGACCGTGAACATGCCGCGCCGGACGCCCTCGTTGAAGCTCAGATCCTTGGCCAGGAGCTCGTCGAGCACCTTGCGGCGAACCGCCTTGAGGTGAATGTGGATGATGCGGGAGCCGTACTTCGCGATCAGATCCCGATAGTCGACGCCGGCGGCCGTCGCATGGCCAGTGTCGAGCAGGAGGCCGACCGCAGGGCCGACCTCGGCCATGAAGGCGTCGATCTCCGGCCCATGCTCGATCGCCATCATCAGATGGGGATGAAAAGCCAGGCGCATGCCCTGATCCTGCAGGCGCTCGGCGAGAGCCGTCACCCGCCGGGCGTAGCCCGGCATCTCGTCCGGAGCGAGCACGGGCGTCCGCGAGAGCGGCTCATCGAGGGGCGCGCTGCCCGGCATGCGGCCGCACTCGCCATAGACCATGACCTTGGCGCCTAGCGCCTTCAGGAGTGCCAAGTGCGACTGCACTGCCGCCCACTCTTCGTCGACGTCGCGATCGGCGAGCAAGCCGGAGTACCAGCCCGAAACCAGGTCGAGCCCCTGGCGCTCGAGCAGCGGGCGGAGCGTCGCGGCATCGCGCGGAAACTTGCGGCCGAGTTCGATGCCTTCATAGCCCGCGGCGGCCGCCTCCTCGAGGCAGGTCTCGAGCGCGATTTCGTCACCGAGGTCGGTGAGGACGTCGTTGGTCCAGCAGATTGGAGCCACCCCGAGGCGAACGCCGTCGGGCAGCCAGGAATGCGGTCGAGGCACGGGATTGTCCCTCCTGACGTTGAACCTGTTTCGGTTGTCGTTGCGTCGTCTATAGTTGACGGTATTCTATCTATCGAATAAATTCTTGATGGTTTTCCATCATGAGCGGGCGGACAATGATGGCGCGGCGCAAGTCGACGATTGCAGATGTCGCAGGCGCGGCCGGCGTCAGCGTCGCGACTGTAGATCGGGTCCTGAACGGACGCGGCGGCGTCAGCCCGGAGCGCGAGCGGCGCGTCCTCGAAGCGGCGCGCAAGCTCAAGATGGACCGCGCCCTCGACGACGTGCCGCTGCGCTGGCTGCGCCTGGCCGTGCTCATGCAGGATCCGACCAATCCCTATTATGAGAATCTCAAGCGGAGCTTCCAGATCGCGCAGCGCGCCTACGAAGTGCAAAAGGTTATGTGCCTGCTGCACTATTTCGACAGCCTCGCGCCCGAAGCGGTCGCCAGGCGGATCGCGAGCGTCAGCCAGGGCGCTGATGGTCTGATCGTCGTCGCCTACGAGCACCCGCTGATCAACCAGGCCCTGCGCGCCGTGAGCGGTGCGATGCCGGTGATCGCGCTGGCGAGCGACCTGCCCGAGAGCGGCCGGCTCGCTTACGTCGGCAGCGACAATCGGGCCGCTGGCCGGGTGGCGGGCGAGCTGATGGGTCGCTTTCTCGGCGCCGAGGGCGGCGAGACCCTGATCGTCACCGGCATGCACAGCTTCATCGGCCACGAGCAGCGCGAGATGGGCTTTCGCTCGGTCCTGCGTGAGCGTTTTCCGAGCTGCCAGGTGGTCGACACGCTGGTCAGCCAGGAACGGCGCGAGGCGACCGAGCGCCTGATCCTCGACGCCCTCGATCGCCATCCCGACCTCACCGGGATCTACAACATCTCCGCCGGCAATCAGGGCATCGCCCAGGCGCTGAAGCTGCGCGGCAGGGATCGCGACACGGTGTTCATCACGCATGAGCTCACGACCACCAGCCAGCAGCTCCTGATCGAGGGCACTCTCGATGCGGCGCTCGACCAGGACCCTTATGGTGAGGCCATGCGCGCGGTCGACCTGCTGTTGCGCCACCACGGGCGCAGCCTCGAGCCGCCACCCGCCTCGCTCACGCCGATCACGATCTATCTGCGCGAGAACCTGCCGGCGATCGACGCGGAGCGACCCCCGGCGCATCGCAACCCGAGTTGATGCGTCCCCGCGCCGCGTTCCATCCTCAGAGCCCCTCCCACGTCCCCGAGCGCTCGGAGCGGAACACGGCATCGATGACCCGCATCTGGCGGATCGCGTCGTCGACGCCGAATTCGAGCTTGGCCTCGCCGCGCACGACCTTCGAGAAATGGGTGCCCTGCAGCTCGTACTGGTCTGCCTCGGGCAGCACGATGGGGCTCAGCCGCAACTCGTCGAGGTCGCGGCTGTCGTCGAGGTAGATACGCATGGCGCCCCGCGGCGCGGCGTAGGGGACTTCAATCTCAATCCGGGCCTCGGTGCCGACGATCTGCACACGCTGCGACGCGCAGATCTGGGTGCCGACCGTGAACGTCTGGTGCCGGCCTTCGCCGAAGTCGAGCAGCACACTGGTCAGCCGGTCGGTGCCAAAGTTCGGGTCGCGATCGATCAGCGAGACGACGCGGGTGGGCTCCGCCCCGAAAACGTAGCGGCCCGAGAGGATCGCGTAGCAGCCGACATCGTAGAGCGCCCCGCCCCCGGCCTCGGCAACGTTGCGCACATTGCCCGGTTCGACGTTGTGGTAGCAGAGCAGGACCTGGACGCAGTGCGGCGCGCCGATCCGGCCCGCGCGGATCAGCTCGCGCGCTCTGATCCACTGCGGGTGTTGGCGGACCATGAACCCCTCGGCGATCAGAACGCCAGGCGGCGCGCTCCTCAGCCTCTCGGCCTCCACCGCGTTCAGGGCGATCGGCTTCTCGCACAGCACGTGCTTGCCCTTGGCCGCTGCGGCAAGGGTGATCGGCACATGGAGGTGGTTGGGCAGAGGGTTGTAGATCGCCTCGATCTCGGGATCGGCGAAGAGGCCCTCGTAGGAGCCGTAGGCGGTCGGAATCCCGAGCTTGCCCGCCCATTCTCTGGCATTGTCGAGGGAGCGCGACGCGATTGCGCGAATGTCGCACCACTCACTCTTCATCATCGCGGGGACGACCTTGTCGCGGGCGATCTGGGCGGTGCTTACCACCCCCCAGCGGACCGGCTGTACAGCCTGCGATCCCACGACTTTCTCCCCGACCTGCCTCTAAACGAGATGGCCTGAGGGCCGGACTTCAGGATTGCAGTTTGACCGGCTGGCCGGTCTGGAGCGAGCGCGTCGCCGCGTCGGCGATCACCTGCGCCTTCAGACCGTCGTCGAGCGATGGGATCTCGACCTGCTCGCCGTTCAGATGGCGAACGAAGGCATCGAGGGCCTGGTAGTAGCTGGCCTCGACGCGCTCGAACCAGCCGGCATGCAGCCCGTCGTCGATCACCTTATCACCCTTGTAGAGCGACATCCCGCGATACCGCTGGCGGCGGGATTCGGCGCAGCCGGCGGAGCCAAACACCTCGATCCGTTCGTCGTAGCCGTAGGCGGTGCGGCGCGAGGCGTCGATCTGACAGAACGCCCCTGAGGCCATGCGCATGGCGACGAGCGAGGTGTCGACGTCGCCCGCCTCGCCGATTGCCGGGTTCACGAGCGCCGCCCCGATCGCGTAGATCTCGACCGGCTCGTCCTTGGTCAGCCAGCGCAGGAGATCGAAAAAATGGATCGTCTGATCGCGCATCTGCCCGCCCGAGATCTTGACGTAGGCGATCGGCGGCGGCTCGGGGCCGCGGCTGGTCAGCTGGACGATCTCGACCTTGCCGACCTCGCCCTGAGCGACCGCTTCTCGGACCGCGGCATGGCTGGCATCGAAGCGGCGGTTGAAGCCGATCATGAACGGCACGCCCGCGCGCGCTACCGCAGCGCAGGCCTTGCGCGCGCGCTCGGCGTCGAGGTCGATCGGCTTCTCGCAGAAGATCGCCTTGCCCGCCGCCGCCGCGCGCTCCATGAAGTCGGCGTGGGTATTGGTCGACGAGGCGATCAGGACGGCGTCGATGTCGGCGTCGAACAGGGCATCGACCGAAGAAGCTTTGGCGCCATGCCGTTCCGCGATGGTCTGCGCCCGCGCTTCATCGACATCGGCGACGAGCTCGAAGGCGACGCCGGGATGGGCCGCCAGGCTTCTGGCGTGGACCCCGCCGATGAAGCCGGCGCCAAGCAGGGCAAAGCGTTTCATCTCATGGGACCTTTCTCTTGGCCGAAGGCGCCTTGGGACTCAGATGGCGACCGATGCCGCCGTCCAGGCGCCGCCGTTCTCGTACGATTGAGAGACCGCCTCGACGAACTTGACCCCGAGCACACCGTCCCTGGTGGTGGGAAAGCCGAGCTCGGAGGGCGTGTAGCGGCCCGAGCGCTGGCACTCCAGGATCGCCTCGGCGACGTCGCTGTAGATGTTGGCGAAGGACTCGAGGAAGCCCTCCGGGTGACCGAGGCCGACCCGGGTGCGGCGCTGAGCCTCCGGCGACAGCCCGGCGTCGCCCTGGGCGAAGGTCGCGACCGGCCCGCCATGATGCCGGATCGTCAGATGATGTGGATCCTCGTGCCACCATTCGAGCGAGGCCTTGTCGCCGAACACGCGGATCGCAGGCCGTGCTCCTGTCCGGTCGCGGCCATCGAGGCCCAGAGCGCTCCGCGTGCTCTGTTGGAGAGCCTGAGGTTGACGTGCACGTCGTCGAACACCTGCCGCCCGGCAACCGCGGTCGCCATCTCGGCGGACAGCTCGGCGACCTCGAGGCCGGTCACGAAGCGCAGCAGATGGTGCGCGTGCGTGCCCAGATCGAACACCACGCTCGCCTTGCCCGAGATCGCAGGATCGATCCGCCAGGCCGCCTGCTTGCTGTCGACCTCATGCGCCGCCCAGCCCGAAGCATGCTCGACCTGGACGATCCGGATCGCGCCGAGCGCCCCCTCCCGCACCAGCCGGCCCGCGTGCCGGACCATGGCGTAGCCACTGTAGTTGTGGGTCAGCGCGAAGATCAGCTTTCGCGCCTGGGCGAGCTGATGCAGCTCCAGTGCATGCGCGAGATTGTCGGTCAGCGGCTTGTCGCAGATGACGTGAATGCCGGCCTCGAGGAAGGTCCTGGCGATCGGATGATGGCTGTCGTTCGGGGTGACGATCGAAACGACGTCGATGCCATCCGGACGCTTCGCCTCCGCCCGCGCCATCTCCTCGTAGGAGGTGTAGGTTCTCTCCTGCGCCACGCCGAGCCGGCGGGCGGCCTCGAGCGACCTATCGGCCGAGCGCGAGAAGACCCCTGCCACCAGGGCATACCGATCGTCGATGCGCATGCCGATGCGATGCAATTCGGCGATCCCCGCGCCGGGGCCGCCGCCGACCATGCCGACGCGAACCTTCCGCTCGAGCTCCGCCATGGGCGCCTCCCCGCGTACCGCGCACCCGTGATGCGGTATTTTTCATCAGCCGGACCGGCACCCATGCTACGCCCGGTCGCCTCAAAGTCAATGCCAAGCTTTCATTCGAGACCGGCACGGTTCCGGTGTGCTTGTCTGTCCTGCCTGATGATGTTTTATTGATCACGGGCTGGGAGGGGAGATCGGCTTGAGGCATCGCGTTGGCACGCGCCGGATTGCCCTGCGCGCGGGGGTCTCGACCGCGACCGTGGATCGCGTTCTGAACGATCGTCACGGCGTCCGCCCGGAGACGGCGCAAAAGGTTCTCGAGGCCGTGAGCGCGCTCAGCCACGAGATCAGCGCCGACATCGATCGCGGCCGCAGCCGGCGCAGCCACGTTTTTTCGGTCGTCATCCAATCGGGAGCCGAGTTCAACGAGCGCCTCCGGGCGACGATCGAGGAGCTCGATCGCGCCGCCTTCCTGCCGGAGCGGATCGAGTTGCGCCTGAGCATCACGAGCGAGTCGGCCCCGGAGCGGCTTGCGCGTCGGATCGAGGAGGCGGCACGCGACATCGACGGCATGATCATCGCCTGTCAGGAGGCCACGCCAATTCGGGACGCGGTGAATGCGCTGGTCGGTCGGAACTTCCCGGTGATTTGCATCGCGACCGACCTGCCGACCACGAACCGGCTGGGCTACGTGTCGATGGATCAGTATCGCGCCGGGCGTGCCGCCGGCACCCTGATCGGCCGCTTCATCGGCGAGCAGTCGGGTGAGGTCCTGCTGATCGTGTCGGCCAACTTCCGCTGCCAGCAGGAGCGCGAGATCGGCTTCCGCGAGGTGATGCGGGAGTCGTTTCACAGCCTTACGGTCAGCGAACGTCTGCAGTCAGCCGATGGCAGTGACCGCGGCGCCTACGACAACATCAAGGCTTATCTCGAGAGTGGGCGCCGCCCGGTCGGCGTCTACAATGTCTCGGGCGGCAATAGCGGCATCATCAGGGCGCTCTCGGAGATCAAGTACTTCAAGTGGCCGGTCTACGTCTGTCACGATCTGACGCCGGCGGCGCGCGGCTTCCTGCTCGATGGCCGGATCGATGCGGTGATCGACGACGACACGGGGCAGGCACTCGGCCGCGCGATCCGGCATCTGATCAACTTCCGCACACGGAACAACTACAGCGTGGGCTTCGACCCCCTCCCGATCCGGATCTGCCTCGCGGATACGGTCTGAGCTTCGATCGTAGCTGTGCCGGGCCGCTAGCGCCTGCGGCCCTTCGGCAGCGCCGAAGAGCCGCTGGTTCTCTGTCAGAGCGCGCAGATCAGGCCGTGACCGTGGGGCGGAGCGTCGCCGGCCGGAGCGCGAAAGCGCCATCGCCGAGCAGCGCCTGGACCACGCTCGCGGCTGCCAGGAACGCCGGATATTCCCAACCGCCGCCCGCGGCGCTGAATACCCAGCCATTGCCGAAGTGCACCGGCAGCGTCCCGAGAAGGATGGGTAGCAGGGCGAGGGCGACGTAGCGGGTCCAGATGCCGAGGATCAGCAGGCTGCCGCCGGCGAGCTCGGCGAGGATCGTCGGGTAGGCGAGCCAGCCCGGGTAGCCGACCGACTGGAAGAAGTCGACGGTCCCGGGGATCGTAAAGACGAACACCTTGAGGAGCGCGTGGGCGACGAACATCCCGCCGAGGGAAAGTCGCAGCACGAGCGCGGCGTAGGGCGCGGTCACGGAGTCAACGAGTCGGACATGATCGGTCTCCAGGTGGAGGTTGCAGCCAATTGCAGCTGCAGCCGATCATGTTGGGATGTTGACGGAACGGACAATCTGGGCAGCTGGAACAAGATTGGTTCCCTGAGAAAACAAATACTGTGGCTGCGGCATGGCTATGGCGCAACGCACTGACCGGCACCGGCGGCGCGATCAGTCGGTACCGGATCTTGTACGAGCAGACACGATGCAGAGGACCTGGCGGCAATCCCGAGCTGCAGCGCGCCACGCAGCGGACTAAGAGCTGGGCCGCGCGGGTCGAATGGCCTTAGTCCGCCCGATCGACGTCGATCGAGATCCCGATGTTGCCCGCGCCGTCTGGCGGCGCCGGGCACGGCCCGGGCCCGTCCCGATCCAGGCGCAGCCGTATGCGCGCTGGCTCGTTGATGCCGCCGATGAGACCCTCGCCGGAAACCTCGAACTCGCCATTGACCAGGCTGTCGCGCGCGGGGGGCGCGCAGAAGACGTAGCCGACGCCCACATAGCGCGGCTTACAGGGCCAGGAGACGCCCGAAGCCGTTGCCGTGACGACGTAAGAGCCCGCGGGAACGAACGGGAACAGGGCCACGCCGTCCGAACCGGTCGTGGCGGTGCCGTAGCGTGTGGGGTTTGCCCGCGTCCCCAGGCAGACGTTCGCGCCCGGCACAGGATCGTTCCTGCTGATGTACTCGTCCGAGGCGTAAAGATAGACGTACTGGTCGTGGAACCCGTTAAGCACCTCGTAGCGCAGAGGTCCCCGCTCCAGCGCCAGCTGGAACCAGCGGAAGTCCTGCTGGACGTTGCATTGGACCTGCGCGCCCGTAAGGACGTTGCCGATGCAGGCGGCGACCGTCCATTTCAGGCGACCGCCGCTGGTCTGGCGCAGGCCGTCTGGGACGTTCCAGGCGGTGTTGTTCCTCTGGTTGCCGAACAACGCGAACTGCTCGGCGGGTACATCGAAGCCCTCGCCCGATCTCGCGATGACGAGTACGTAGGCGCTCGCTCCGGGCACGACCGACCAGGTGAACACGACCCGGTAGTCGGGCGGCAGGATCAGGTCGTCTGCGGCCGGATTGATCAGCCGGGGCTTGTTGAGCAGGGTGAACGCTCGGAACCCATCGTTCCATACGCAGAGATTCCGCTCGTCGCAGGCGGCGGCGGTCCAGTAGATCCTCCGTCCCATCCATCGGGACAGATCGGGTGCGGCGAAGGTGTTGCCGCCACCGAGCCGTCTTACGACCTCGATCGTAGGGCTCGAGACGGGCTCGAGCTGGCAGACCGAGTCCGGGGACAGGACGGCGCAGAAAAGATAGGAGTTGGCGCCAGCCACCGCGGTCCATTCGAACCGGGGCGTGACGCCGGTGTCGGGTCCGATCGCCGCATCGAGAGGCCTTAGATGCCGTGGCGGCTCGAGGCCCGCCGCCCAGCGCAGCGTCCGCGCGGCCGGCGCGCCGCAGGTCCTGCCGGCGCCAGCGCCGGTGCACGAGGCGACGCTCCAGCGAATCGTCCGCCCGCGCAGCGGAGGCGGAATGATCTGGATCGTGGACGTCGTGGCGGCTTGCCCCGTGGCGACGTCGCTGGTCGAACTGAAGCCTGCCGGGTCGCCGGCGTCCTGCAGCCGGAAACGGTAAGCCTCGGGCGCGGCGCCAGCCGCGGGCGCTCGCCAGGTGAAAATCTGCGTCGGCACCTGATTGGATGGCGCCCGGATCGTTGTACCCTCGGCCGGATTCAGGAGGACGGGGGGCCCCGGGACCTGCGCACGGCCAGGAAGGCTCGCGATCGCTGCAAGGAGCAGGCCACCCGTAGCAGCTAAGATCTTGCTTACCATACCATCGCACTCCAGCCACGAACTGGGGCGCAACCGAATATCTCGACCGGGTTCCCCGGATGCCAACTCCCGGGAGCTGACTTTGCCTCGTTTCAGCATGTCAGGCAAGGCTGCAACGGCAGGACGGGCCGGGACAAAACTATTATTGGTTGCGCGGCGTCGCCTTTTCGAGCTTGCGCCCCGCGCTCGGGTCGCGTTTGAGCGCCTGCCTGTGACGCCCCGCCGTGCGCCTTCGCTTTCGGCGCTCGGGGGGATGTGGCTTGCGCATCGCATCCGGGAGGCGCGGACGGTGGTCGCGCCCCGAAGGTCAGACCGCGATTCCGGCCTTTTGCAGGCCCTCGACCACGTATTCGAAGTCCGCGGGGTTCTTGTAAGGCAGGATCTGGCGGCGCTCCTCGATCGAGTAATCAGGGTTGACGCGGAGCGCTTCCTGCCATTCGGCCCGCGCCTCCTCGGCGCGACCAACGTGGCCGTAGCATGCGGCGAGCAGTACGTGGCTGACGTCACTATCGGGTTGGCGGGCGAGCCTGGCCTTCAGCGCCGCGACGGCCTCCTCGAAGTGTCCGAGCGCGAAGTGAGCCTGCGCCAGAAAGTGCTGGTAGGGTCCCGGACAGTGCGGATCGAGCCGAACCATCGTCTCGAATTGCTGCAAAGCCTCGTCCGACCGCCCGGCGTAGTGGAGCGCGGCCCCAAGCGAGCCGTAGCCTCGTGCGAAGTTGGGATCGAGCGCGATCGCGCGCTCGGCGTCGGCGATGGCCTGATCGACCTTCTTCTGCTGCCAGAGGCGGATGATGCCCTGAACGTAGTGCGCCTCCGCCTCCATGGGGTCCAGGCTCAGCGCCCGCTCGATCAGCTCCTGTGCACGCTTCCGCGATTCCTCGGGGTCTGCGCTCCAGCCGATTGATGGACTGCAGCGCGTGGGTGAAGGCAAGATAGGCATGGGCAAGGCAGAAAGCGGGGTCCAGCCGGATGGCCTCGTCGAACAGCCTCTGCGCCTGCTCGACGCTCTCGCGTGAGGTCTGCCAGAAAAGCTGTCGGCCGCGCAAGAAGCGATCGTAGGCTTCGATGCTGCTCGTGCCTCGCCTCTCGACTTGGCGGCGCTCGTCGGGCGTCAGATGCACCTTGAGGGCTGCGACGATCTCGCCGGTGACCTCGTCCTGGACCTCGAAGATGGCGGTGAGCTCGCGGTCGTAGCGCTCGGCCCAGACATGGCCGCCGCTGCTGCCGTCGATCAGCTGGGCGGTGATCCGCACCCGATTGCCGGCCTTACGGACGCTGCCTTCGAGGACGTAACGGACGCCGAGCTCGCGGCTGACTTCCTGAAGGTTGACGGCCTTGCCTTTGTAGATGAAGGCCGAGTTACGAGCGATGACGAACAGGCTCGAGATCTTGGAAAGATCGGTGATAATGTCCTCGGCGATGCCGTCGGCGAAATACTCCTGCGTCCGGGTCCCGGCTCATGTTCTCGAAGGCGAGGACGACGATCGAGGGCTTGTCCGGCAAGCTGGGAACCGGCACCGAGGCACTTGGTTTGCCGGCATCAGCAGGTGCCAGGATGATCCTATAGACCCTGACCGGCCGGACGATGTTCTTGACCTCCTGCTCGCCCAGGTCCTCGAAGCCGAGATCGAGCTTCCCAGGACCTCGGCGTGGACCTTGCCCGAGACGCAGATGCCACCCGGCGGAGCGAGGCCCTCGAGGCGCGAGGCGACATTGACGCCGTCGCCATAGATGTCCTCGCCCTCGACGATCACGTCACCGAGGTTGATGCCGATCCGAAAGGCGATCCGCTGGCCTTCGGGCGCCTCGACATTGCGGTCGACCATGGCGCGCTGGATCTCGACCGCGCACTGCACGGCATCGGCCACGCTGCCAAACTCGACCAGGGCGCCATCGCCCATCAGTTTGACCATGCGGCCGCCGCGCGCGGCGATCGCGGGCTCGATCAGCTCGCGGCGATGCGCCTTAAGCCGCGCGAGCGTGCCGCTCTCGTCCTCGCCCATCAGGCGCGAGTAGCCGACCACATCGGCGGCGAGGATGGCGGCAAGTCGGCGTTGCAGGGACAAGGGGCCGGAGCGCTCCGTTCGCTGGCGCACCACGCGCTTAGCTTATCCGCCCCCTTATGACGCGTCCATGATGCACCGGGTTGTGCGCAGATCGGCAGAGGGCAGGTCGCCCGTATCGGTCGTCAGACGGTGCCGAGATACCAGGCGTATTCGGCCGGCGTGATCAGGTCGGCGAAGCGATCGCGCTCGGCGGCGCGGCAGACGCGGTACAGGCGGCAGAACTCGGCGCCCAGATAGCCCGGCAGCACGGCCGCGGTCTCGAGCGCCTCGATTGCGCGATCCCAGCTGAGCGGCAGGCTTGGTTCGACCAGGGCGTAGGCGTTGCCTTCGACGGGTGGCCCCGGGTCGAGCCGCCGGCTCAGGCCGTGATGGATACCGGCGAGCACCGTGGCGAGCACTAGGTAGGGGTTGGCATCGGCGCCGGCCACCCGGTGCTCGACCCGCCGCGCGGCCGCCGGCCCGGCCGGCAAGCGCAGCGCCACGGTGCGATTGTTGTAGCCCCAGGTCGGCGCCAGAGGGGCATAGCTCAGGGGGCGCAGACGGCGAAAGCTGTTGGCATTGGGCGCAAACAGCAGCATCGCCTCGGCCATGGTCGCCTGCAGCCCGCCGATCGCGTGGCCAAGGCTTTGCTCATCGCGGCGAAGCGGTTATCGCCCCGGCGGTCGGTGAGGCTGACGTGGACGTGCAGGCCGTTCGCTGCCCGATCGGCGAATGGTTTGGCCATGAAGGTGGCGCGCAGTCCCTCGGCGCGTGCCGCGGCCTTGATCGCGCGCTTGAGCAGGAAGGCCTGGTCGGCGGCCCGGAGCGGGTCCGCGACGTGCCCAAGATTGACCTCGAACTGAGCGGGCGCGTATTCCGAGACGGCGCCCTTCGCGAGCAGACTCCTGGCCACCGCAGTAGCGGGCGAGCCGCGCGAGAAAGCCGTCTTCGGCATCGAGCGGATCGAGGCCGAAGACCGCGCCGCAGTCGGTGCTCGAGCCCGCGCCCTGCCGGGCCGCGACGCGCGGCCGGCCGTCCCGGCCGGGGCGCGCATCGAGCAGAAAGAATTCGTGCTCGAGGGCGCAGACCGGCGTCAGGCCAAGGGGCGCAAAACGTGCTGCGACCTTCGACAGAACGAACCGCGGGTCGGCGAAGAAGGGCCCGCCCTCGCACTCGCCAAGCCCGGCCAGCACCTGGGCCCCGCCATCACGCCAGGGGACCGGGGCGAGGTGGTCGGATCAACCCGACAGGGCCGGTCGGCGTCGCCCTCCTCCCAGATCAGTCCCGAGGCGTCGACGTTCGCGCCGGTCGTATCCAGCCCGTAGATGGAGCTCGCAAAGCCGAGCCCGCCCGCCAGGGCGGAGCCGAAGGCCTCGGCGGCGAGCCGCTTGCCGCGGGCGATGCCGACCAGATCGGGCAGGATCAGGTCGACGGTTTCGGTTTCTGGGAAGCGCTCGAGAAAGCCCTGCCAGGCGCGCTCCGCCGCGTGGTCAGCGTCGGGCTCCGGAAGTGTCTCTCCAGGCGCAGAGGCCCTCCCGACCGCGGTCGAAGAAGTGCCCGCCGCGCGGCCCATCGTCGCTGGCTAGAGCGACTCCTCGACCCATTCGAACAGCTTGGTCTTGGGCAGGGCACCGACCTTGGTCGCCGCGATCTCGCCGTTCCTGAACAGCATCAGGGTCGGGATGCCGCGCACGCCATACTTGGTCGGCGTCAGAGGGTTGTCGTCGATATTGACCTTGGCGACCCGGATCTGACCCTCCTTCTCGCGCGCGAGATCTTCGAGGAACGGGGCGATCATCTTGCAGGGGCCGCACCATTCAGCCCAGAAGTCGACCACCACCAGCTGGTCCGACTTCAGCACATCGGCCTCGAAGGAGGAGTTGGTGGAGTGCATGATCGTCATCGTCAGACCTCAGTTTGCTGCCTCTGCGGCGGGCGGCGACGTAGCGCCGATCGACACTAGGGGGATCGCGCCGAAAGCGTCAAGCGGAGGTGGTGGAGAGGCAGCGGCTTGTCAAGCCTGGCCGTAGCCAGGTGCGTGCGGAGCGAGCAGCATCTCATCCAGTGCCATGAGACGGGGTCCCTCGGTCCAGAGCAGCGCCGCGCGCACGCCATGGCCCGGATAGACTGCCTGCAGCAGTGCCCGATACGCCGCCATCTGGCGCAGATAGACGCGTGGCACGTCGGCAGGCGCCGCGGGCGCCGCACGGTTGGTCTTGTAGTCGATCACGAGCACCTCGTGCGCGGTCACCGCCAGGCGATCGACCTGGCCGAACACCACCTGGCCGCCGACCACGCCGGCGAGCGGCACCTCGGCGCGCGAGCCCGGACCGAACAGGGGCGCGAGCTCCGGCATGGCGAGGACCGCCTCGACCTCGGCGGCGATCTCGGCCTGTTCGGCCTCGCTGAGGCGGAGCGAAGGCTCGGCCAGATAGCGCACTATGGCCGCACTGCGCTCCGCCGGCGACCGTCCCGGCAGGCTCTGCAGGAGACGATGGATGACGCGGCCGCGCCGGTAGCGGCCCGAGGCGGCCGAGTGCAACGGCGAGAGGGCCGCTGGCTCGTCGTCCTCGAAGGCGCGCGACGGACTGAGCGGCGCCGCCGATGCCGGCTCGGGCGGTGCAGGCTGGCTCGAGCCAGACAGGTGGCTCTGGCTCACTCGACGCGGCCTGAGCGAATTGCAGGCCGAGCTGCGCCGGCCCGGCCGCGGGGTGATCGACAGAGCGCCAGCCTTCACCCCGAAGGTCGGGCGGCAAAGTCATGGTCAGCCGCTCCGCGCCTAAGTCCTCCATGGCCGCCCTGACCATGTCATGCCAGGTGGGCTCGGAGGAGTTCCTGCGCTGCCAGCCGGCGACGATCAGATGGTCGCGCGCGCGGGTCAGAGCGACGTAGAGCAGCCGGCGCTGCTCCTGGAGCTGGCGCATGCGGGCGCGGGCATGGACCGCCTCGCTGACCGCATCGCGCCGCCTGGAGCTCATCCGCCAGAACGGCAGGCCATCGGACTCACGCCAGAGCAGCCGCTCTTTGAGGGCTGGCACGAACGTTGCATCTGCGAGGAAGACGATCGGCGCCTCGAGGCCCTTGGCGCCGTGCACCGTCAGCACGCGCACCTCATCGCGCGGTCGATCGGGATCGCGGATCAGCTCGGTGGTATCGGCGCGCAGCCAGTGCAGGAAGCCCTGGAGCGAGGGTGGGTGGCTCTGCTCGTAGGCGAGCGCCTGGGCGAGAAAAGCCTCGATCGGCTCGATCGCCGGCGAGCCGAGCCGGGCCAGAAACCGCTTCAGGCCGCCCCCTTCACCGAGCAAGCGGGCATAGAACTCGAAGGGCGGCAGGTAGTCGACCTGGGCGAGGAGCTGAGCGAAGCGCTCATGGGCGGCGGCGAAGCTCGCGCGGTCGTGGCGAAGCGCGCCGAGACGCTGGTAGAGGCTCGTCTCGCCGCGCCCGAAGGCAAGCTCGAACAGTTCCTCCTCGACCAGCCCGAACAGAGGGCTCTTGAGGACTGCGGCGAGCGTCAGATCATCCTCCGGCAGGAGAAGCGCATCGCCGAGCGCCATCAGGTCCATCACTGGGATCTCGTCCGTCAGCGCCAGCCGGTCGGCGCCGGCGACGGGCACCTGGAGCTGCTTCAGATGGCGGACCAGCAGCTCCTGCATAATGCCACGGCGGGGGAGAAGGATCATGACGTCGCCGGCCCGGATCGCGCGCTCTTCGGAGGGCAAGGGCGTGCCGTCGCGCAGCCAGGCGAAGATCCGTTCGGCGATCGCGGCGGCGAGGCGCCGCTCGGCCCGATCGATCGCCTCCGGCCTGTCCGGCAACTGCCAGCCCTCCGTTGCGGGCGACGCCTCGACCTCGACCAGCGGCCAGAGCTCTACGATACCTGGCGCCCTTCGGCGGGCGCTCTCGTGGCGGAGCGCTTCTTCTCCGGTAATGACCCCGTCTCGGGCTTCGGCACGTCGGAACAGCGCGTCGACCACGCGGAGGATCGCCGGCGCCGACCGGAACGAGCGCCGGAGCGGCACTTCGAGCCAGGGCAGATCGGCAGCGCGGGCGCGACCGCGCAGGCGCGCGTGGGTCGTCTGGAACGTTTCGAGATCGGCCCCCTGGACGCTCATGATCGACTGCTTCTCGTCGCCGACCACGAACAGGGTGCGCCCACCCGGTCGGGCGCCTTCGCCGCTGAAGAACTCGGCCGAGAGGGCTTCGATGATCGCCCATTGCTCGGGGCTGGTGTCCTGCCCCTCATCGACCAGGAGGTGATCGATCTGCTGGTCGAGCTTGTACTGAACCCAGGGCGTGATGCCCGGCTGCTGCAGGAGGTGCAGCGTCTTGGCGATCAGGTCGTCGTAGTCGAGGCCGGACTGCCGTCGCTTTCGCTCGTCGTAGCCCGCGATGACCGCGGCGCCGATCCGGAGCAGCGCTGCGGTGCGCTTGGCGACCGCGGCCGCCTTCTCGCGCTCGGCCCAGCGTGCGAGACGTTCCTGCTCGGCGAGCAGTGCAGCCGCGGCCGCGGGGAAGGCCTCGAGCTGCCTGGTGATCAGCTGCCTGGCTCTGCGCTCCTCCTTGGTAAGGAAGGCCGTCTGGTATTCCTGATAGGCGCGGCGGCGCCCGCCGCCATCCTCGTGGAGCCACGCGGCGATGGCCTCGGCCCGCTGCCCTTCGGTATCGCTGCCCGTCGCCAGGGCTCGGCATGCGGCAAGCAGCCCGGTCCGGTCGATGGTCGGATCAGCGCAGGCCGCGCGCACGATTGATGCTGGCGTGGCGTCCTCCGCAACATCGAGCGCCTCGGCGAGTCGCGCGATCACGGTCGCGACGTCGCCGCAGCGCTCGAGCAACGCCCCGAGGCGAAGCCGGTTCTCGCGCAGCGCCGCCAGTCCCTCGGCGATACCGGCCTCGCCGAGCACGACCGCGAGCCGCTCGAGCGCCGAGCGAAGATCCGCCCGCCGGCTCGCCAGCACCTCCTCCTCGGCCTCGCGGAGCAGATCGGCGGCGGTGCGCGGCTCGATCACCTCGAAGTGCGGCACCACGCCCGCCTCCAGCGGAAACCGCTTGAGCAGGGACTGGCAAAAGCCATGGATGGTCATGATCGGCAGCCCGGCCGGTAGCTCCAGGACCTGGGCGAACAGGCTGCGGGCATGGCCGAGCTCGGCCTCGTCGGCTGTTCGACCGAGCAGCTTTCGGAGCTCCGCCGGAAGCTCGGCCGACCGGACGATCGCGAAGTAGCCGAGGTCCTCCTGGACGCGCTTGACCATCTCAGCAGCGGCCGCCTTGGTGAAGGTGAGACAGAGTATCTGGCGGGGATCGGTGCCGGCGAGCAGCAGGCGGAGCACCCGATCGGCCAGCACTCGCGTCTTACCGGTGCCGGCGGACGCCGTCACCCAGGCCGAGCGGCTCGGATCGGCGGCCTGCCGCTGCTCGGGCGTCGGCTCCGGTCGGGGCTTGAGGAGCGGGCCGGCCGCGGTCATGGGAGCCACTCGCCCCGCCTCGCCAGGAGATCGTAGTCGCCCCGCCAGGCGACCTGAGGCTTGGGCCTGGCGGGGTAAGCGGTCTCGGGCCGATCGTAGTGCGCCACGAGGCGCTCGAGGCCAGCGCGCGCGGCGCGAGCGAGTTCGGATGGCGGGTCCGTAGCGGCGGCCCGCTGCTCGCCGCCGCTCTCATCGCCAGTCAGGCGCCAGAACAACAGCTCGCCGACCGCAGCGCGGCCGATCACGGCGAAGGCGCCGGCCTCGGCCAGGGCGGCCTCGAGTGACAGCTGCGGCTGCAGCCCGGCGACAACTTCCTTCGCTTCCGGCAGCCGGCCGGTCTTGTAGTCGACCACCGTGAGCTGGCCGTCAAGCCGGCGCTCGAGTCGGTCGGCGCGCGCTCTGAGGGCGAAAGGGCCGGCCGGTGCGGCGATCTCGAGCTCGCCGGACACTTCGGCCAGGACCTCGATCAGTTCGGGCCGACGCGCCCGTTCTTGTTCGACCAGCCAACGGACGACCTCGAGGAACCTCGGCCACCAGAGCGCCTCGACCCGCGGACGATGGGCGAAAGGAGCGAAGACCAGCCGACCGAGAGCGAGCAGTTGCTGCTCCGCATCTTCGGGCAGGAGCTTCGGGTTCTGCTTGACGAAGCGCTCGAGCGCCCGGTGCACAATGGTGCCGCGCTCGAGCGCGCCCGGATCGGCGTCGAGCGGCTCGAGTGGCTCGAGCCGGAGGATACGCTTCGCGTAAAGCTCGTACGGATCGCGCATCCAGGTGCCGACGTCGCTGACCGAAAGCCGGCGCGGGCGCGCCGCGACCGCTGGCTTCGGCCGCGGCTGCGCGGCCGGGCGGGCCGGGCCCGGGACCGCGTCCAGCTGCTGCGCCCACGCTTGCCATCGAGCATTTTCGGGCAGTCTTACGGTCGAGCCTGGGGCCGCCAGCAGCGTCTGCAGTCGCACCAGCCAGCGCGAAGCGACGGTCGGCGCGCCATGGACGTCCTTCTCGGCGCGCGAGAGGACGACCTCGGGCGCGCTTGCCGCCTGGACGAAATCGTGCGCCGACAGCCCGATCCGGCGCTCGACCGGTGCCAGGCCGAGTTCCTCGCGCATTCTGCGATTGAGCCAGGGACCGGGATCGACGGTGCGCGGCCAGACCCCCTCGTTGAGGCCGCCGACCAGCAGGAGGTCGGCGTGCTGCAGGCGGGCTTCCAGCTCGCCCCAGATGAACAGGCGGGGATGGCGCGGCGCGCGCGGCCGGACCGGACGGAGCGCCATCAGCTGAGCGAGCAGCGCAGGGTAGGCTCCCGGCGCGATCCGGTGATCGGCGCCGCTCGCATCAATCAGCTCGGCGAACAGCGCGCCGGCAGCCTCGCCTGCCTCGCGCGACCAGAGCATGCTCGGCGAGCCCTGCTCGCCCCGAGCCAGCGCCTCGGCGAAGCCGAGATGCGCCTCGACCAGCCGCGGCAAGGCGGCCTCGCGCCGGGCTACGAGCTCTTCGAAGGGCGTTGCCATGGCGTGGAGCCTGCGCACCCAGGCCGACAGCCGGCCGAGACGCTCTTTCTCCGCCTCGGACCTGGCCTGGGCCAGCTCGCGGCCGAGCTCAGCGAGCACGCCGCCGAAGCCGCCGGCGAGGCGCGGGCCACGCAGACAGGCGACCTCGAGCGCGCGCACCCGTTGTCGGAAGGCTGCCCCGGGCTCGCCGCCGCGAGCCAGCGGATGCTTGAGGACCGCCAGCAGGGTGACCGGATTGACGCCGTCGACGATCAGGCGGGCCGAGAGGAGGAGAAAGCCGCCGGGCGGCGTCTGATCGAGGGGTGTGCCGGCAGAATTGTCGACTTCGATGCCCCAGCGGCGGAGCTCGAGTGCGACCCGACGGGCGAGGTGGCGATCGGGAGTGACGAGGGCTGCCGTGCGGCCCGGCGTCTCGAGCGCCGCCCGCATGCGGAGCGCGAGCGCCAGGGCCTCGCCCGGCAGATCCGGATGCTCCTCGACCGCGAGCCCACGGATGCCGTCTTGTGGCAACGCGGCCGAGTTGTGCCAGGCGTCGATCGTGGCGGTCGGCCGCATCACCTCGGAGAGGAAGCGCGCCCGTGCTGGTGGCGTGCCGGCGACCCCCGGCGCGGGCCAGCTCGCGACCTCGGAGCGCTCGATCAGGAGCACCTCGAGCAGCTGCCTGAGGCCGTACTGCGGATGGCTCGCTTCGAGCCGCTGCCAGCTGCTTTGGTCCAGATCGAGATCCAGGCCGGGCAGCACGACCGTGCCGTGCGGCAGGCTCGCGATCACCCGCAGCAGCTCACGCGTCGCCGGAATGCTGCCGGTCGAGCCGGCGGCGATGATGCGCCCTGCCGGGAGCGCGGCTCGCCAGCGTTCGGCGAGGCTCGTGAGCAGGCGGTGGCGCCGCTCGGCGGGGTCGAGCGCGCCCTCCTCGGCCAGGACCTTCGGCCAGGCCTCGGCCAGAATCGCAAGCACCTTGCGGCTCTTCTGCCAGTGCTCGGCCAGCTCCTCGGGGACCAGACGCTCGAGGGCGGCGAGCCCGACCCGCTCGGTCTGCAACTCGTCCAGAAGGCGCGCGAGATCGGCCGCGAGGCGAAGGGCATGGTCGAGCGACCAGCCGAGCGGGGCGAGCAGGCGCGCCAGCAGCAACTGGCGACGCAGCGGGTTGATCGCGGGCGGCAAGGCCAGCTCGAGGTCGCCATCGAGCAGCAGCTCGTCGGTCTCGACCTCGCCGATGGGTTGGATGCGCGGCAAAAGGAGGGCCTGGCCGTCGGAGTGACGCAGGAACGCCTCGCCCAGGCTCCGACAGGCGCGCCGCGTTGGCAGCAGGACCAGCGCATCGGCCAGCGCGAGGCGATCCTCGCCCGCCTCCGCCAGCAGGCCGGCGGCAAGGGCGTCGACGAAGGGTAGACCGGGTGGGACGGTGGCGACGCGCATCACGCGCCAGTCTACCACAGATGGCGGTTATTGAACGGCGTTCAGCGGCAAATGGCGCTCGAACCAGTCGCGCAACGGTGCCAGCAGGGGATGACCCAGATCGCGCCTGAGGTGGCCCCGCACCCGCGGCTGCAGATCCAGATACTGGGTCTTGCCGTCGCGCCACGCGAGGCGCGAGAAGAGGCCCAGGATCTTGGCGTTGCGCTGCGCGCCGAGGAGGGCGTAGGCGGCGCGGAAAGCCTCGGGATCGAGTCCCGGCCGGGCATTCAGGTAGCGCTGCAGCATGGCCCGCGCGAGGTCGAAGTCGACGTCCCGGCGGGCGTCCTCGAGCAACGAGACCAGATCGTAAGCGGGCGGGCCAAAGCGCGCATCCTGGAAGTCGAGGAGCCCGATCCGCGCCGGACCCTTGCGCTCGGGCAGCCACACAAGATTGTCCGCATGGTAGTCGACGTAGACGAAGCCGTCACCACCGACCCGAGCCGCCGGTAGCAGATCCTGCCAGATCGCCCGGTACTCGGCTGCGGCGGCCGCGCCGAGCTCCGGGGCGTACCATTCGACCAGCAGCGAGGCCTCGCGGATCAGCCAGGCATCGTCGTAGCGCGGCAGCGGCAGATCGAGCGGTGCGCGCTGGACGAGCAGAAGCAGATCAACCGCAGCTCGATAGAGGAGCGTCTCGGAGGCGTGCTGCGCGATGACCCGATTGAACAGCGCGTCGCCCAGATCTTCCAGAAGTACGAGCCCCAGCTCGGGGTCGGCGGCGATCGGCTCGGGCGCGCTCAGCCCTCTGCCACGGAGCCACCCGGCGATGTCGAGGAACCGTCGAACAGCGATCCGATCGGGCGGCGCATCCATGAGCACGGCCGGACGGGGACCATCGGCGAGGCGCTCGTAGCGGCGCACCGATGCGTCGCCCGCAAGCGGCAGGCGCGTCGCGTTCCCGAAACCGTAGCGCCGCAGAAAGGCGCCGATGGCCGCGTCACGATCGCTCATCGCGGAGACGCTCGAGGCGGTCAGTCCAGCTCGGTCCGCCGACCAGGCGGGCGAGGCGCGCATCCGGCGTAGCGCCCTGCTCGAGGGTGACCTCGAGGCGGTCTTCGGGCAGGACCGCCTGGGCCCGCTCGGGCCATTCGATCAGCCAGGCTTCGTCCCCGGCCGGCGCCTCGAGGCCGAGCTCGATCAGCTCGGAGGGCGCCTCGACGCGATAGAGATCGATGTGCCGGATGGTCAATCCGGCGAGCCGGTAGTCCTGGAGCAGGGTGAAGCTCGGGCTCGGCACCTCGATCTCGGCGCCGGCGCGGGCGCGGATCAGGGCGCGGGCCAGCTCCGTCTTGCCGGCGCCGAGCGGCCCGTAAAGCGCGATCGTATCGCCGCCCTGCACGAGCGCTGCGAGCCGGCGGCCGAGGTCGCGCGTCGCGCCGAGATCGCCCAACTGAACCTCGGCCCGCGTCGCCACGGCCGAGCACCCTCGAGCTAGTAGCGATAGGTCTCGGGCTTGAAGGGGCCCTCGGCGCTGACGCCGATGTAGTCGGCCTGCGGTTCGGTGAGCCTGGTCAGCTTCACGCCGAGCTTCTCGAGATGCAGCCTCGCGACCTTCTCGTCGAGCGCCTTCGGCAGGACGTAGACCTTGTTCTCGTAGCGATCGGCGTTCCGCCAGAGCTCGATCTGGGCAAGAACCTGGTTGGTGAACGAGGCACTCATCACGAAGCTCGGATGGCCGTCGGCGCAGCCGAGGTTCACAAGGCGCCCCTTGGCCAGAACGATGATCCGCTTGCCATCGGGGAACTCGACCTCGTCGACCTGTGGTTTGACCTCCTCCCACTTGAAGTTGCGCAGTGCGGCGATCTGGATCTCGGTATCGAAGTGGCCGATGTTGCAGACGATCGCCCCGTCCTTCATCGCCCGCATGTGGTCGAGGGTGATGACGTCGGTGTTGCCGGTGGCGGTGACGAAGATGTCGCCGATTGGTGCGACGTCCTCCATGGTCACCACCTCATAGCCCTGCATCGCCGCCTGGAGCGCGCAGATCGGATCGATCTCGGTGACCATGACCCGCGCGCCCTGGCCGCGCATCGATTCGGCCGAGCCCTTGCCGACGTCGCCGAAGCCGCAGACCACCGCGATCTTGCCGGCCATCATCACGCCGGTCGCCCGCTTGATGCCGTCGACCAGGCTCTCGCGCACGCCATAGAGGTTGTCGAACTTCGACTTGGTGACCGAATTGTTGACGTTGAAGGCGGGGCATTTGAGAGTGCCAGCCCGCTGCATGTCATACAGGCGATGCACCCCGGTCGTGGTCTCTTCCGAGAGGCCACGCACTTCCGCCATCAGCTCGGGATAGTCGTCGTGCATGACCTTGGTCAGATCGCCGCCATCATCGAGCAGCATGTTTGGGCGCCAGCCATCAGGCGCCTCGATCGTCTGGCGGATGCACCAGTCGTACTCCTCCTCGCTCTCGCCCTTCCAGGCGAACACCGGCACGTGCTCGGCTGCGATCGCCGCCGCCGCCTGATCCTGGGTCGAGAAGATGTTGCAGGAGCTCCACCGAATGCTCGCGCCGAGGTGGCGAAGCGTGCGGATCAGTACCGCCGTTTCGACGGTCATGTGCAGGCAGCCGGCGATCCTGGCCCCCTTGAGGGGCTGGCGCTCGCCGTACTCAGCCCGAAGCGCCATCAGCCCGGGCATCTCCTTCTCGGCGATCGCGATCTCCTTGCGGCCCCAGTCGGCGAGGCCAATGTCGGCGACCTTATAGTCGGTGAATTCGGTCATCGTGGTTCCAGCTGCTTAGGGAAGGGCGTCTGTTACGCCGAATGACGCTTCGCTTTTCTTAAAGCGCGAGCAGCCCGGCTCACCCGCTCGACCGCGGGCCCGAAACCGCCGCCGGGCCTTTAACCACAAGCGTCGGGGCCGGGCAAGCCTGCCCGGACAGCGACCGCGATATGCAGCGGCACCGCTCGCACCGATCGATCAATCTTCGTCGAAGCCGTTTTCGATCAAGGCAACGAGCGCGGCGAGCGCCGGTACGGCCTCACGGCCGCGCGCCCGGATCTCGAGGGTCGAGCCGGTTGCGGCGGCGAGCATCATCAGGCCCATGATCGATGTGCCCGAGACCAGCATCCCGTCTTTGACCACGTCGACCTCGGCAACGAACTGCTCGGCGATCTTGACGAACTTGGCCGCGGCACGAGCGTGCAGCCCGCGTCGGTTGACGATTGTCGCGTGGCGGCGCAGGACTTCGCCCACCGGGCTCCCCTCCGCCGGGTCGGATGCCGGGCCCAGTCGGCTCATTTGCGGCCCGGTTTCTTGTCGACCTTCAAGAGCGTGCTCGCCACGTTGATGTACTTGCGCCCCGCTTCCTGGGCGCTGGCCACCGCCTGCTCGAGCGACTCACCGTCACGCACGCTCGCCAGCTTGATCAACATCGGCAGGTTGACCCCGGCGATGACCTCGACCTTGCCCTTGTCCATGATCGAGATCGCCAGGTTGGAAGGCGTGCCGCCGAACATGTCGGTCAGCAGGATCACGCCGGCGCCGTCGTCGACCGCCTCGACGGCGGCGAGGATGTCGCGGCGGCGTTGCTCTATGTCGTCGTCGGGGCCAATCGAGATTGCCCGTATGTTGAGCTGACGGCCGACGACGTGCTCGGTCGCGGCAATGAACTCTTCAGCGAGCCGGCCATGAGTGACCAGTACCAGGCCGATCATGGATCATCGCTCCACGGTAGGTGGCTCGAGGCTAAGCGTCCTCGGCCTCGCGGTTGGCCTCGGGTGTGTCGCGGTGGTGCAGCGACACGGGCCAGCCCGAGGTGCGCAGTCGTTCGGCGAAGCTTTCAGCGACGACGATCGAGCGATGCCGACCGCCGGTGCATCCGAACGCCACGGTCAGATAACTCTTGCCCTCACGCTGATAGGACGGCAAGAGCGGCAACAGGAGCGCCTCGAGGCGCTCGAGCAGCAGCGGGTAGGCCGGATCCGCCTCGACATAGGCCTGCACAGCCGGATCCAGGCCGGTCCTCGGCCGCAGCTCTTCGACATAGTGCGGGTTGGCGAGGAAGCGGACGTCGAACACCAGGTCCGCTTCGCGCGGCAGGCCGTTGCGGTAGGCGAACGAGATGATCGTCAGGGTGAGGGGCGACTCGGTCGGCTCGGCGAAGTGGCCGGCGATCAGCCGGCGCAGGTCGCCGGGCGTCAGCTGCGAGGTGTCGATCACCAGGTCGGCCCATTCGCGCAGTGGCGCCATCAGTTGTCGTTCGCGGGTGATGCCGTCGGTGACCGAGCGATCCGGCCCGAGCGGATGAGGCCGGCGCGTCTCGGTAAAGCGCCGGCGGAGGATCTCGTCCTCGCAGTCGAGAAACAGCAATCGGAAGGTCGGGCTCTCGGCGTTCGCCCATCTGCTCAGCTGGCGGCGGAGCTTCAGCGGGTCGAAGGCGCGGGTCCGGCAGTCGATACCGATCGCGAGATCGCGCTCCACGCGGTCGCCCGGGCGCACCAGACTGCCGAGCAGCGTGGCCGGCAGATTGTCCACGGCCTCGAAGCCGAGGTCCTCGAGGATCTTCAGGGCAGTGGCCCGACCTGCGCCGGACATCCCCGTCACCACCAGAATGCGGCTCATTGGCGACTCAAACAGCCGGCTGGGTGAGCAAGGCCAGTCTGATCTTGGCACCAGCCGAGGGACTGCACGGGTCGAGACGGATCTGCGGCAGCCGCAGCCCGAGCACCTCGTAGCTGCCGGGCTCGGGCAGGCGTTCCAGTCGTCCGGACCGATCCAGCCGCACCGCCAGTCCCAGGGGGCTCAGCTCGCACCAGGGCAGCCGCACGATGCCGAAGCCGCGCACCTCGAGCAGGCCGGCGAGCGATGCGGCCGGACGACCGAACAGCCGATCCGCCACCCGCTCGACCGCCAGCTGATCATCGGCGACCAGACGACCGCCGGCATCGATCAGCTGGAGCGCGAGGTCCGATTTGCCGCTGCCCGACGGGCCGAGCAAGATTACTCCGACGCCGTTCACCTGAACGCAGCTGGCATGCAGCCAGGCGCACACTGGTTGCGTGCCGCCGGGGTCGATCGATCGGGGCGACGAAGCTGCGAGGCCGATCGCGGTCGCGTCACGCCGCATGGCACTCCGGCTTCTCGGTCAACATGCGATAGACCGCGCCACGGTCCTGCTCCTGGCGGAGCCGCTGTCGCAGCCCCGAGTCCCGCAGCGTGCGTGAGATCCGAGCAAGCGCCTTGAGGCTGTCGGCGTCTGCGGAGTTGGGTGCCAGCAGCAGAAAGATGAGGTCGCTCGGTTCGTCGTCCAGCGCTTCGAAATCGACCGGCCGGTCGAGGCGCGCAAACAGGCCGGTGACGCGGTCGATTTCGGGCAGTCGTGCGTGCGGAATCGCAACCCCGTGGCCGATGCCGGTGGTGCCGAGCCGCTCGCGCTCCAGGAGGGCGTCGAGCAGGTGCTGCTCATCAATGCCGAGTGCCGCGCCGGCGCGTCGGGCAAGCTCCTTCAGCACCTGGCGCTTGCTGCTGCAGCTCTTGAGATCGAGGATGATTCCCTCGGGAGCGATGATGTCGGCAAGCTCGACCATACGAGGACCGGACTAGTCGGGTTACACCGTATCGAACCTGAGGTGACACAGACCTACGCGATCGGTCTCATAGCGACCGGTCCGTGCAGCCTGGCGCCCCGCCAGCGGCAGCAGGCGAAGCCTCAAAGATAGGCGCCCCTCATCCCTGTGTCGATCGCTCAGACGATGTACGTTGGTAGGACTTCGGTTCACCGGAGCGCTCGTTCGCCTCGGCGAAGGCGACCGTCCCGGGGCGTCTTCTAGCGCCCCACAGGTCACGGCTTAGCCATCGGCGAGGATGAGCCCAAACGCATCCTCAGGCAAGCCTCAATGCCTTGGCTGTAGGAGCGCGTGAGCTGGCCGGTTTAGGTAGCGCGTGATCTGTCCGGTTCTGGAAGCTTCCAAGGAACTTGGAACGGGGGGCTGGGTGGAGAGCTTGCGAGGATCGGGATCATGCGTTCGAGGAGCTGGTGGAACGTTGGGAGAAGGGTCGCCTAGGCCGCCGAGGCGGCGGCAGCGCTCGGGGTCAGCGAGCGAACCTTGCGCCGCTGGCGGGAACGCTACGAGGAGGAGGGCGCGGCAGGACTGGTCGATCGCCGGGCTGGCCAGCCGTCGCCCAAACGGGCGCCCGAGGACGAGCTCGAGCGTATGCGCGCGCTGTATCAGGAGAACTATCAGGGCTTCACGATCAAGCATTTCCACGAGAAGCTAGAGAAGCGCCACGACTACAAGCTCGGCTACACCACGACCCGGATTTACCTGCAAAAGACCGGTGTGGTGGCGCCGGCAGCCCGACGGGGCGCCCATCGTCGCAAGCGTCCTCGCCGGCCAATGCGTGGCATGTTGCTGCATCAGGACGGCTCGAAGCACGCCTGGCTCACCGACCAGCCGGCGCTCGACCTGATCATCACGATGGACGACGCCACCAGCGAGCTCTATTCGGCGCTCCTGGTCGACGAAGAAGGCACGATGAGCAGCTTCCGCGGGCTGCTCGAGGTGGTCGAGCGGCACGGCCTGTTCATGGAGCTCTACACCGACCGTGGCAGCCACTACTTCTTCACGCCGGAAGGGGGCGGCAAGGTCTCCAAGACCCAGCTGACCCAGGTCGGGCGAGCCCTGAAGCAGCTCGGCATCGGTCACATCCCGGCCTACTCGCCCGAGGCCAGAGGCCGATGCGAGCGCGCCTTTCGAACCCTGCAAGATCGCCTGCCCAAAGAGCTGGCGCTGGCCGGGATCACCACTGTCGAGGCCGCCAACCGCTTCCTGCGCGAGGGCTACCTGCCCGAGCACAATGCCCGTTTTGCCGAGCCCGCCGAAGAGCCGGCCGCGGTCTTCGTCAAGGTGCCCGAGGCGCTCTGGCGCGACGCCCTCTGTGTCCAGGAAGAACGTCGGGTCGGCAACGACAACTGCGTGCGCTGGCATGGCCGCAGTCTGCAGATCCCGCCGACGCCGCTGCGTCCCCACCTGGTGCGGGCGACCGTCCGGGTGCACGACTATCCCGACGGCACGCTTGCCATCTTCAAGGGGCCGCAGCGCCTGGCCAGCTTCCCGCCGGCGGCGCCTGCGCGCGCCGAGGACCTGGCCGCGTGACCACCGCCACGCGGCCAGCCCTGTGGACTTGCTGGACGACGCTGCGCGTCGCCCACAACCCCACAGAGCCCACAACAGCGGTCAACTCATGCGCTACCTATTGCGGACAAAACAACGCGCTCGCTACAGCCTCAATGCCTTGGCGCGCCGGCGCTGCACCGACGACGCGATGCTGAGCGCTTCGCGGTACTTGGCGACCGTGCGGCGCGCGATCGCGACGCCATCGCCGCGTAGCGCGGCCACGATCTGATCGTCCGAGAGGACGTGGTCCGGATCTTCGCGTTCGATCATCGCCTTGATCTGTTGGCGGATCGCCTCGGCCGCGTGGCTGGCCTCGCCGTCCGTTCCGGGCAGCGCATTGGAGAAGAAATATCTGAACGGAAAGTTGCCACGCGGCGTCGCGACATGCTTGGCGGCGGTCGCCCGCGACACGGTGCTCTCGTGCAGATCGGTCGCCTCGGCGATGTCGCGCAGAACCAGCGGCCGTAGATGCTGGACCCCGTGCTTCAGGAAAGGCAGTTGGCGCTGGACGACGGCTTCGGCCACCTTGAGCACCGTCCGGGCTCGCTGATCCAGAGCCTTGACCAGCCAGTTGGCGGACTGAAAGCGCTCGCTGACATACTCCTTGGCGCCCTTGTCGGCCGTACGGCGGCACAGTTCGGTGTAGTAGACCCGGTTGACCAGCACCCTGGGTAGCGTGGCGCCGTTCAGCTCGATGCGCCAGCCGCCGCCGGCCGTCGGCAGAACGAAGATGTCCGGCACGACGGCCTCGACCGCATCGTGGGCGAAGGCGAGGCCGGGCTTCGGATCGAGAGCCTTCAGTTCGGCAATCATGTCGGGGAGATCGTCCGGCAGCACGCCGCAGACCTTGATCAACGCCGGGAAGTCGATCTGAGCCAGCAGGTCGAGATGCTCGAGCAGAGCCACCATCGCCGGATCGAGGCGGTTGGCATCGCGCAGCTGCAGCTCGAGGCACTCCTTGAGCGAGCGGGCGAAGACACCGGGCGGATCGAACAGCTGCAGGCGGCGGAGCACCGCTTCGACCTGCTCGATCGGGCAGCCGAGCCGGTCCGCCACTTCCCCAAGGTTGCCCTCCAGGTAGCCGGCATCGTTGATGAGATCAATCAGGTGCAGACCGATCAGCCGGTCGCCGCCAGGCGGAACGTCGACCTGCAATTGCTCCAGCAGATGCTCGCGCAGGGTTTTCGGTCGGCTCAGCCGGCCCTCGAGGTCATCCGCCTCGTCACGAAAGTCCGTGTTGCCGCCGCGACCAAATGGACCGAGGCCGCTCACGCCGAGACCATCGAGGTGACCGTCTGCACCGGGCTCGGGCCAGCCGTCTTCGGTCGTTCCGGACCAGCCATCACCCGCATCGTTGCTCGCGTTCATCTCGAGGCTGCCGGTCAGCTCACGATCACGAGTGCGCTCGGTTTCCGGCGACTCGGCGGCGGTTTCAGCCGCCTCGGGGCCGCTCGAGTCCGCTCCTTCCTCACGCTCGAGCAACGGGTTCTGCTCGAGTTCATTCTCGACAAAGGCGGCCAGCTCGAGATTGGACAGTTGCAACAGTTTGATCGCCTGCTGCAGCTGCGGCGTCATCACCAGACTTTGGCTCTGCCGCAAGTCGAGACGCAGCGACATCGACATCTGCGGTTGGCCTAGAGGTTGAACCGATCACCGAGATAGACCCGTCGCACGCCCTCGTGGGCCACGATCTCGGCCGGCACCCCTTCCATAAGCATCCGTCCTTCATGGAGGATGTAGGCCCGGTCGACGATGTCGAGCGTGTCGCGCACGTTGTGGTCGGTGATCAGCACGCCCAGACCTCGGTCCTTGAGATGCGCGACCAGCGAGCGGATCTCGGAGACATTGATCGGGTCGATGCCCGCGAGGGGCTCGTCGAGCAGCATGAAGCTCGGCTCGGACGCGAGCGCGCGGGCGATCTCGACCCGGCGGCGCTCGCCGCCTGAGAGCGCCAGGGCCGGCGCCTGGCGCAGATGGCTCAGGGAGAACTCCGCAAGCAACTCGTCGAGACGGGCGTCGCGCCGGCTGCGCACCGGCTCGACGATTTCGAGGACCGAGCGGATGTTGTCTTCCACCGAAAGCCCGCGAAAGATCGACGCTTCCTGGGGCAGATAGCCGATCCCGAGGCGAGCGCGCCGGTACATCGGCAGGTCGGTGATATCGCTGCCGTCCAGGCTGACCGAGCCACGATCGGCCTGCAACAGCCCGGTGATGATGTAAAAACAGGTGGTCTTGCCGGCGCCGTTCGGGCCGAGCAGACCAACCGCTTCGCCACGGCGTACCTCGAGACTGACGTCGCGGAGCACGCGGCGGCCCTTGAACTGCTTACCGAGATCCTCCGCCACGAGGCCGGGCGATTCGGCGACCAGCCGAGGCATCGGACGCCCGTCGACCCGAGCCGGGGCAAGCTCGAGGGGTTCCGACGATCGGACGCGGAGCGCCATGGCTCAATCCTACTTGGTCGCCGCGGGCTTGGCGGCCGGGCGTCCTGGAGCGACCGGAGCGGGACCGTCGGCCGCGGTCTGCGCTGCCGCGCCCGAGGCCGCCGGACCGGCTGCCGGCTCGGCGCTCTTCGGCGCGAAGATCGCCCGCACGCGCTGCGGCGCGGTGCCCCCCTGGCTGCTCGGCACCGCCGCCAACACCTGCGAGCGACCACTCGCCAGATCGATCTCCAGCCGCTCGCCGCGGATCACATTGTCGTCGCGAGTCAACACCACCGCGCCTTCCAAGGTCAACCGGTTGCCGGCGACGTCGTACACGCCGACATTGCCCTGGGCGGTCTCGCGCGGCGACGACAGGAACACGTGGCCCTCGGCTTCGATCCGCTGGATTGCCCCGCCAGAGGCGGGCGAGGTCTGGCCGGACTGCTGATCACCCCGGTAGTGGACCCTGAGCTTGTCGGCGCTCAGCACCATGTCGCCCTGAACCGCATCGACGTTGCCGGTGAAGGTCGCGACGTTCTCCTTCTGCAGCACCTCGAGGCTGTCGGCCGTGATCTCGATCGGCAGGCTGCTGTCCTGTTGCAGGATCTGCGCACGCGACTGCGCGGGCGCTGCGAACAGCACCAAAGCGCCAGTTGCAAATGTGATCAGAGACCGGCGCGAGCCTGTCCTCACGATGCCCGTTCTCCACCCTGGCGCGGCGGCAGGGTGACCTTGACCCGACCTTCGAAGCGCAGCACCTCACCGCCGTCGCGGATCTCGAAGCGATCCGCCGAGAGGGTGCCGGACGGTCCCGCGCCCTGAATTGGTTGAGTGCCGATCACCTCACCGCCCTGCAGGTTGACCTGCGCGCTCGGGGTTTCGAAACGGTAGCCATCGCTGGTGGTGAGCTTGATGCCGCCGGCCAGATCCAGCTTCTCGCTGGTCCGATCGTAGATCCCGGCCAGAGCCATCACGGACAGATCGCGGGCCCCCGCGGTGGCGATCTGAGCGGCCATCTGCTCCATGTGTATCCGGTCGGGGTGAGCCGGATCGGCGTAGGCCGAGGCCGCCGTGACCTCAAAGGGTTCGGCCGCGTTGGTCTGACCGGCGTAGCGCGGATTGTGCATCAGCATGACATCAGTGCCGTCGACCTGCGCGTTGGCGAAGATCGGCGCGATCAGGCCGCTTGCTCCGCCCATGAGCTGCGGCCACAGCATCGCGAGAGCGACCATCGACAAGACGACCGCCGGCAGCACGAGCCGCAGGATACCGACCGTCCGCCTGTAGCGGCTGTGCTTCGCCGCTCCCGCGGGCCGGCCGCGACCGACGCCGGCTGCTACGAGGCTCCTCATGCGATGCCCGCTCGCAGACAGTCGTGCATGTGCAGGGCGCCGACCGGTCGCCCGGCCTCGATCACGAAAATCACGGTGAACGGCCGCTCGGCCTGATTCATCACGGCGAGCGCTTCGGCGGCGAGCGCCTGCGGCCGGATCGTCTTGGGGCCGGGGGTCATGATCTCCACCGCCTGGCGCCGAAGGAGATCCGGGCTCATGTGGCGCCGCAGATCGCCGTCGGTGATGATCCCGACCAGCCCGCCCTCGCGGTTCACCACGCCGACGCAGCCGAGCCGCTTGGCGGTCATCTCGAGCATCACATCGGCCATGCGCGCCTGCAATCCAACCAGGGGCAGGTCCTCGCCCCGGTGCATCAGCTGCTCGACCCGGACGAGCTTCCGGCCAAGCTTGCCGCCCGGGTGCAGGAGGCTGAAATCCTGGGTGCTGAAGCCACGCCGCTCGAGGAGGGCGACCGCCAAAGCGTCGCCCAGCGCGACCATCGCCGTGGTCGAGGTCGTCGGGGCCAGCCCCATCGGACAGGCCTCCGGGCGCGCCGGCAACACCAGCACCAGATCGGCGGTCTCGGCCAGGCTGCTCGCGGGGCGTCCGACGATGCCGAGCAGTGGGATCGAGAACCGCCGCGTGTAGGCGACGATGTCGGCGAGTTCCGGCGTCTCGCCCGAGTTCGACAGAGCGAGCACGACGTCGTCGCTGGTGATCATGCCGAGATCGCCGTGGCTCGCCTCGGCCGGATGGACGTAGAGCGCCGGCGTGCCGGTCGATGCCAAGGTCGCGGCGATCTTGCGACCGACGTGACCGCTCTTGCCCATACCGGTCACGACCACCCGCCCACGCGCCGCCGCGAGCCACTCGACGAACCGGTCGAACTGGTCATCGAGCGCCTCGGCCAGCGCCATGAGCGCATCGGCCTCGGTGCGCAGCACCCGACGCCCCGCCACCTGCGGCGCATTTGGTGCCGGGTCGGGATCAACCAGATCGTGAAGAGCTACAGCGGTCATCTTGGGCTCCTGGCTCACTCGGTCGGCCGTCTGGCCACAGTCGGCATCGGGAGCTTGGTCGCATCTTTGTTGAACCGGCTCCCAATGCACCGGGACGCCAAACCAGGTGTGCCGCCCTGGACCTAAGGTTCAATAGCCATGCCCGCAATATGGACATGGCGACTTGCGGGCGTCAACGCGACCGGCCAACGCACTCGTACGCCCGATCAGTAGGCAAAGATATCAATCTCGGCCCAGCCGGCCAGATCCAACTCGACGCGATGCGGCAGAAAAGCGAAGCAGGCTGCGGCCAGGCCGGGCCGTCCTTCGCGCTCCAGCATGGCGTCCAGGCGCTCGCGCAGGCGATGCAGGTGCAGGACGTCGTTGGCTGCATAGCTGAGCTGCGCTTCGCTCAACTCGAGCGCGCCCCAGTCCGAACTCTGCATCTTTTTCGACAAATCGATTCCGAGCAGGTCCTGGCACAGATCCTTGAGGCCATGTTGGTCTGTATAGGTGCGCGCCAGCTTGGATGCAATCTTGGTGCAATACACCGGCCGACAGACGACGCCAAGGTAGCGGCGCAGGATTGCCAGATCGAAGCGGGCGAAATGGAACAACTTCAAGATCGCGACATCTTCGAGCAGCCGCGCCAGATTGGGTGCGTGATAGTGGCGCCCGCGAAAGCGCACCAGATGACAGGTGCCGTCCCCGGCCGACAGCTGGACCAGGCAGAGCCGGTCGCGCTGGGGCCTGAGGCCCATCGTCTCGGTGTCGACGGCGACCACCGGACCGAGATCGACCTCGGCCGGCAAGTCCCCCTCGTGCAGGCTGATCGACATACCGCGGCTGACCCAGCTCGACCCGACGCGTTCCATCCACGAGACCAACGTGTAACAGCGGGCGGCCTCTTGGGCGAGATCTAGCCCGTCGCAAGTTAACCTCACCTGAACGGATCATCGCACGGATGGTGCCCAGGAGAGGACTCGAACCTCCACGGCCTTTCGACCGCTAGCACCTGAAGCTAGTGCGTCTACCAATTCCGCCACCTGGGCCGCAGACCAGTGTCGATGTAGGCCCTCCGGCATGTGCCGTCAACCGACATCCAGGCCGCCCGGCGCGCGCTGCTTCGGCCCTCGAAGAGGCGGTTTTTCTTTTCCAGCGCGCGTTTTATAGTCAGGCGCAGAGGGGGGCGCGCGCAGCTCCGACGGAGAGCGAGGGGACGCCATGCGGAACCGACTGATCACGGTCTTCGGCGGCACGGGCTTTATTGGCCGCCATCTCGTGCGCCGGCTCGCCGACGCGCGGCGCTCGGATCCTGGTGATCAGTCGTGACCCGGCGCGCGGCGGCCACCTCCAGCCGATGGGCCATGTCGGCGAGATCGTCGTCGAGCGGGCCGATCTCGCCAGCGAGGAGGCGCTCGGGCGCGTGCTGCACGGCGCCTTCGCCACGGTCAACCTGATCGGCATCCTGTACGAGAGGCGGCGGGGCGAGTTCGAGCAGGTGCAGGGCGAACTGCCCGGGCGAATCGCCAGAGCGGCGGCCGAGGCGGGCCTCGAGCGGCTGGTCCAGATGTCGGCGATCGGTGCCGATCCCGGCTCGAGCAGCGCCTATGCCCGCAGCAAGGCGCAGGGCGAGGCGCGGGCGCGCGAGGCGCTGCCGCGAGCGACCGTCGTGCGGCCGAGCATCGTGGTCGGCCCCGAGGACGGCTTCTTCAACCGCTTCGCCGCCATGGCCCGGCTGTCGCCCGTGCTGCCCCTGATCGGCGGCGGGCGGACCCGTTTCCAGCCGGTCTACGTCGGCGACGTGGCCGCGGCGATCGTCGCCGCCCTGGAGCGTGACGACGCGCCGGGCGAGACCTTCGAACTTGGTGGGCCGCAGGTCTACAGCTTCGCCGAGCTGATGCAGTATATGCTGCGGGTGATCGACCGTCGCCGCATGCTGGTGCCGCTCTCGTTCGAGCTCGCGCGTGCTGCAGGCGCGCTTCCTGGAGCTCGCTGCCGGTACCGCCGCTCGACGCGCGATCAGGTCGAGCTGCTCAAGACCGACAACGTCGTCGCCGAGGGCGCCAAGGGGCTCGCGCGATCTCGACATCACACCGACCCCGATCGAGCTGATCGTGCCCGAATATTTGGCGCGTTACCGGCGGTTTCCGATCCGCATGGCCCGCCTCTGATCCGTCTCCGCAATCAGCGCAGGAGCAGAAACGCCGCCATCACGACGCCGATCGCGATGCGGTACCAGGCAAACGGCCCGAAGCCGTGGCGCGAGACGAAGCCGATCAGCCCGCGGACGACGATCAGCGCCGACAGGAAGGCAACGACGAACCCGATGGCGATCAGCTCGAGGTTGTCGGCGCTGAGCACGGCCCGGTTCTTGTACAGATCATAGACCGAGGCGGCGATCATCGTCGGCACGGCGAGGAAGAATGAGAACTCGGTTGCGGTCCGCCGGTCGATCCCGAGCAGGAGCCCGCCCATGATCGTGGCGCCGGCGCGCGATACCCCCGGAATCATCGAGACACACTGGCAGAAGCCGACGTAGAGCGCGGTCCGCGCCGGCATTTCCTCGACCGTGTGGTCGCGGGGCGCCGGCAGGTGACGTTCGATCACCAGGATCGCGACGCCGCCCAGGATCAGGGTGACCACGACGACCCAGGGATCAAACAGGTAGGTCTTGATGAAGTGGTAGGCGAAGGCGCCGATGACCACCGACGGGAGGAAGGCGAGCAGGATGTTGCGGACGAAGCGGAACTGCTCCGGCTGCGTAAACACGCCCGTGGCGGCGCGCAGGAAGCGGTCGAAGTAGACCCAGCAGACGGCGCCGATCGCGCCGAGCTGGATGACCACCTCGAACACCTTTCCCGGGCGGGCCCTGAAAACCGATCAGATCGCCCACGAGGATCAGATGGCCGGTCGAGGAGACCGGCAGGAACTCGGTCAGGCCCTCGACGATCCCGAGCAGCAGCGCTCCGAGCAGGAGCTCCAGGTTCATCGCGTGTTCCAAGCTTGGCCTGGTATGGGTCGACCCGCGGCGCGTGCGGCCGATCCGGGCTGCTAGCACAATCGCTCGACCGCGCCAATGCCTGGGCGGGATCGAAGGCGGGGCGAAAAATAGTCCCATCGCGTGACAAAATTGGAAGCCACAATGGCCATCTGCCGCTCGCAACGGCTCTATGTTCCTTCTGTCTTGCAAAAATAGGTCAAGAGATGTGAACTAACTTCCGCGAAGACGCTGGACCGACCGCCTTGCCTGTTGGTATAGATAGCTTCCCGCCGACCTCTCCGGGCAGGCAACCACACGGGGGCCGGACGCGCGATCCGGCCGCGGCAGAGGGACTTCTCGGCTCGTGACCGCCAAGATGATGCAGTTCCTGACCGTGCCCCAGGCGATGCCCGACAAGCGGGCGGCCGCCGAGCGACGCGGTGACTTTCGCGAGATCTATGAGCGGTTCGAGCCGGCGCGCGCTGCCGAACAGGCGGCGCGCTGCGAGCAGTGCGGCATCCCCTTCTGCCAGGTCCATTGCCCGCTGCACAACAACATCCCGGACTGGCTGCGGATGACCGCCGAGGGTCGTCTCGAGGAGGCCTACGAGCTGGCCTCGGCGACCAACAACATGCCGGAAATCTGCGGCCGGATCTGCCCGCAGGACCGTCTGTGCGAGGGCAACTGCGTCATCGAGAAGGGATTCGAGGCGGTCACGATCGGCGCGGTCGAGAAGCACATTACCGAGGTCGCGTTCGACATGGGCTGGGTCAAGCCGCCCAGACCTCGGCGCGAGCGCGCCGAATTGATCGGCGTGATCGGCGCCGGGCCGGCCGGGCTCGCCGTGGCCGAACAGTTGCGCAAGAAGGGCTACGAGTTGCACGTCTACGACCGCTACGACCGGGTCGGCGGCCTTTTGGTCTACGGCATCCCCAACTTCAAGCTGGAGAAGGAGGTCGTCCGGCGCCGCGCCGAAGTGTTGATCGACGGCGGCATCCGATTCCAACTCGATTGCGAGATCGGGCGCGACGTCGCGTTCGAGGAGTTGCGCGCGCGCCACGACGCCCTGTTCATCGGTACCGGCGTCTATGAGGCGAGGGACATCGTGGTCCCGGGTGTCGGCCTGGCCAACATCGTCGCAGCGCTCGACTATCTCACCGCGAGCAATCGCAAGGGGCTGGGCGATTCCGTGCCGGCCTTCGACGCGGGCGCGCTCAGACGCCGGCGGCAAGCGGGTGGTCGTGATCGGTGGCGGCGATACCGCGATGGACTGCGTGCGCACCGCGGTGCGGCAGGGGGCGATCTCGGTGCAGTGCCTCTATCGGCGCGATCGGGCCAACATGCCGGGTTCGATGCGCGAGGTGACGCACGCCGAGGAGGAGGGGGTCGAGTTCATCTGGCAGGCGGCACCCGAAGCCTTCCTCGGCGACGGCCAGGTGAGCGGCGTCCGGGCGGTACGCATGCGCCTCGGCGCGCCGGACGCCACCGGACGGCAGAAGCCGGAGCCGGTGGCCGATTTCGAGCTTCGCGATCGAGGCCGATCTCGTCATCAAGGCGCTCGGCTTCGACCCCGAGGATCTGCCGCGCCTGTTCGATCAGCCCGCGCTGCAGGTGACGCGCTGGGGCACCGTGCGTGTCGACTGGCAGACCATGATGACGCCGATGGCCGGCGTGTTCGCCGGCGGCGACATCGTACGCGGCGCTTCCCTGGTGGTCTGGGGCGTGCGCGACGGGCGCGACGCCGCCGAAGGCATCCACGCCTATCTGCGGGCAAAGGCACCGCATCTCGCAATGGCGTCCTGAAGGAGGCGGCCATGGCAGACGCGAGAACTTCCGCCGGGCAGCGTTTCGTCGACGAGTACCGCGCGAACGCCGCCTATCTGAGCCGGTACGGCCTCTACGACCCGAGCCAGGAGCATGATGCCTGCGGGGTCGGCTTCGTCGCCGCGATCGACGGCCAGCCGCGCCGCGAGGTGGTCGAGGCGGCGATCGATGCCCTGCGCGCCGTCTGGCACCGCGGCGCGGTCGACGCTGACGGAAAAACTGGCGATGGCGCAGGCATTTATCTCGAAATCCCGCAGGACTTTCTGAGGGAGCAGATCCTCGGCGCCAAGGATCCCGATGGCCGCATCGCCGTGGGCATGGTGTTCCTGCCGCGGACCGATTTCGGCGGGCAGGAGCGCTGCCGGACGATCGTCGAGACCGAGATCCTGGGCTTTGGCTACAGCATCCTAGGCTGGCGCCAGGTGCCGGTCGACACCACGGTGATCGGCGAGAAGGCGATTGCGACCCGGCCCGAGATCGAGCAGATCATCGTCGGCAATCCGAAGGGGGTGGATGACAGTGACTTCGAGCGCGAGCTGTTCCTGATCCGGCGGCGGATCGAGAACCAGGTGCTCGCCGAGCACATCAACGGTTTCTACATCTGCTCGCTGTCCTGTCGGGCGGTGATCTACAAGGGCTTGTTCCTGGCCGAGCAGCTCTCGGTGTTCTACCCCGATCTGCAGGACCAGCGGTTCGTCTCGAGCTTCGCGGTCTTCCATCAGCGCTACTCGACCAATACCTGGCCGTCCTGGCCGCTCGCCCAGCCGTTCCGCATGCTCGCCCACAACGGCGAGATCAACACCCTGCGCGGCAATCTCAACTGGATGAAGAGCCACGAGACGCGCATGGTCGAGCCGGCCTTCGGCGAGTTCAACGAGGACGTCAAGCCGATCGTCCAGGCGGGCAGCTCGGACAGCGCCGCGCTCGATGCCGTGGTCGAAGCCCTGGTCCGCGCGGGCCGCTCGCTGCCCCTCGCCAAGACGCTGCTGATCCCGCCCGCCTGGGCCAAGAAGATGGCGATCCCCCAGGCGCATAAGGATCTGTTCAGCTACTGCAACTGCGTGATGGAGCCATGGGACGGGCCGGCCGCGGTGGTCGCCTCGGACGGCCACTGGGTGATCGGCGGCATGGATCGCAACGGGCTGCGCCCGATGCGCTACACCCGGACCGAGGACGGCCTGCTGGTGGTCGGCTCGGAGACCGGCATGGTGCCGCTCGCGGAAGCGAGGATCGTCGAGAAGGGCCGGGTCGGCCCCGGCGAGATGGTCGGCGTCGATCTCAAGGCGGGCAGGTTCTATCGCGACGACGAGCTCAAGCACCTCCTGGCGGGCGAGAAGCCATACGGCCGGTGGGTCAAGAACATCACCCACCTCGATGATCTGGCGGCCAGGCGGGCCTTCGCGCCCTGCCATATGGAGCGGGCGGAGCTGCGCCGCCGTCAGCATCAGTTCGGGATCTCGATCGAGGATCTCGAGCTGCTGCTCGCGCCGATGGTCCTGGACGCGAGGGAGCCGGTCGGCTCGATGGGCGACGACACGCCCGCTGCGGTGCTGTCGTCCCACTACCGGGGCCTGCATCACTTCTTCCGCCAGCAGTTCAGCCAGGTGACCAACCCGCCGATCGAACTCGCTGCGCGAATATCGGGTGATGAGCCTCAAGACCCGCTACGGCAATCTCGGCAACGTCTACGACGAGGCGCCGAGCCAGACCCGCATTCTGCAGCTCGAGAGCCCGCTGCTGCTCAGCACCGAGTTCGAGGCATTCATGGCGCATTTCGGCGACAAGGTGGCGCGCCTCGACTGCACCTTCGAGGTTCCCGCCGGACCGCGGTCGCTGCGCGACGCGCTCGCCCGGATCCGGTCCGAGGCCGAGGACGCGGTCCGCGAGGGCTACGAGCAGATCGTGCTGAGCGACGATGCGGTTTCGGCGACGCGCGCGCCGATCCCGATGATCCTCGCCGCGGGCGCCGTGCACAGTCATCTGGTGCGCGAAGGCCTGCGCAGTTTCAGCTCGATCACGGTGCGCTCGGGCGAGTGCCTGGACGTGCACTACGTCGCCGTGCTGATCGGCGTCGGGGCGACCGCGGTCAACCCCTACCTCGCCGAGGCGGCGATCGCCGATCGGCATGCGCGCGGGCTGTTCCCGGGGCTGACCCTGCCGGAGTGCCTGCAACGCTACAAGGACGCGGTCGACCAGGGCCTGCTGAAGATCATGTCCAAGATGGGCATCTCGATCCTCAGCAGCTATCGCGGTGGTTACAATTTTGAGGCCGTCGGCCTGTCGCGCTCGCTGTGCGCCGAATACTTCCCCGGGCTGATCACGCGCATCTCGGGCATTGGTCTGGCGGGCATCCAGAACAAGATCCTGGCGCTGCACCGGCGCGCGTTCGACGAGGACGAGCCGCCGCTCGCGATCGGCGGCCTCTACCGCTACCGCCGGGGCGGCGAGCGGCACGCCCTGGAGGGCCCGGCGATCCATCAGCTGCAATATGCGGTGGCCGGCAATTCGTACGCGGCGTACAAGAAATACGCAGAAATATTGTATAAGGCGGAGCCGATCGCCATCCGCGATCTGCTCGACTTCGATCGCCGCCAGACGCCGATTCCGATCGACGAGGTCGAGTCGATCACCGAGATCCGCAAGCGCTTCGTCACGCCCGGCATGTCGCTCGGCGCACTCAGTCCGGAGGCGCACGAGACCCTGACCATCGCGATGAACCGGATCGGCGCCAAGTCCGACAGCGGCGAGGGCGGCGAGAGCAAGGAGCGCTACACGCCGCGCCCGAACGGCGACAACGCCAACTCGCCGATCAAGCAGGTCGCCTCGGGTCGCTTCGGGGTCACCGCCGAGTACCTCAACGCCTGCCGCGAGCTCGAGATCAAGATCGCTCAGGGCGCCAAGCCGGGCGAGGGCGGACAGCTCCCGGGATTTAAAGTTACGGTCGAGATTGCGCGGCTAAGACATTCTACGCCAGGCGTCAGTCTGATCTCGCCGCCACCGCACCACGACATCTACTCGATCGAGGACCTGGCCCAGTTGATCTACGACCTGAAGCAGATCAACCCGGAGGCCAAAGTCTGCGTGAAGCTGGTCTCGGAAGCCGGCATCGGCACGATCGCGGCCGGCGTGGCCAAAGCCAAGGCCGACGTGATCCTGATCTCCGGGCACGTCGGCGGCACCGGCGCCAGCCCGCAGAGCTCGATCAAATACGCCGGCACGCCCTGGGAGATGGGCCTCTCCGAGGTCAATCAGGTGCTGACCCTGAACCGGTTGCGCCACCGCGTCGTGCTGCGCACCGACGGTGGCATCAAGACCGGGCGCGACGTCGTGATCGCGGCCATGCTGGGCGCCGAGGAGTTCGGCGTCGGCACCGCGGCGCTGGTCGCCATGGGCTGCATTCTGGTCCGCCAGTGCCATTCCAACACCTGCCCGGTCGGGGTCTGCACCCAGCGGCCGGATCTGCGCGAGAAGTTCGAAGGCACGCCGGACAAGGTCGTCAACCTGTTCAGCTTCATTGCCGAGGAGGTGCGCGAGATCCTGGCCTCGCTCGGCCTGCGCTCGCTCGAGGACGCGATCGGGCGGAGCGATCTGTTGCACCAGGTCTCGCGCGGCAGCCCCGACCTCGACGATCTCGACCTCAATCCGATCCTGGCCCAGGTCGACACCGGCGGCCATCCGCGCCACTGCGCGATCAGCGGCCGCAACGAGGTGCCGGACTCGCTCGACGCGCAGATGATCAAGGACGCCCAGGCCGCGCTCCTGGAAGGCGAGAAGATGCAGCTCGCCTATAATATCCGCAACGTCCACCGCGCGGTTGGCACGCGCCTCTCGGCGCACATCACCCGGCGCTATGGCATGGACCAGCTGGCGCCCGGGCAGATCACGGCGCGGCTGCGCGGCTCCGCCGGACAGTCGCTCGGCGCCTTCGCGGTCCAGGGTCTGAAGCTCGAGGTCTTCGGCGACGCCAACGACTATGTCGGCAAGGGCCTCTCGGGTGGGACGATCGTCGTCCGGCCGCTGGTCTCGAGCCTCATCATCGCCCATGAGAACGTGATCATCGGCAATACCTGCCTCTATGGCGCGACTGCGGGCATGCTGTTCGCCGCCGGCCGAGCCGGCGAGCGCTTCGCCGTGCGTAACTCTGGCGCGCTCAGCGTGGTCGAAGGCTGCGGTGACAACGGTTGCGAGTACATGACCGGCGGGAGCGTTGTGATCCTGGGACCGGTCGGCGACAATTTCGCCGCCGGCATGAGCGGCGGCATGGCCTACGTCTACGACCCGGACAACCGCTTCGCCGGCCGGGTCAACCAGGACATGGTCATCTACCAGCGGCTCGAGGTCGGCCACTACGAGGATGAGCTGCGCGCCCTCCTGGCACTCCACGTCCGGCATACGCAAAGCCGCTTCGCCGAGCGGATCGTCGCCAATTTCGACCGCGAGGTCGCTGCCTTCTGGCAGGTCGTGCCGAAAGAGATGCTGGACAAGCTGGAAGTGCCGGTCACCCGCGAAGCGGCGGCAACCCTTACGGCCTGAAAACGAAGAACGGGGCCATGCTGGTCGCATCGCCCCGTTCGCAGAGCGTTTCGAAGCGGTAGCGCCCGCCTCGGCTACTGGGTGTCGTCTTCGGCTCCTCTCCGGCCGCCGGCTCGGGTGTGGCGCCCGTCGTGGCCGCAGGCTGATCCGCGGCCGCAGGCTGATCCGTGGCCGCAGGCGGCGTTGCAGAAGTCTCTTTCGGCTGATCGCTCGGGCCGCAGGCTGCAACCAGCAGAAGCAGGGCGGCACTAAGCGTCAACGCCCCCAAGCCCGAGGCGAATCTGCGCGTGTCAGACATATGAGGATGACCTCCTATGGTGGGACCACCCGCGGCTGCGCCGCCAGGGCTGGTCCGGTTGTGGCGATGGTCCCCTGCCATCGGTTCGCTCAAAAAAATGGCCGGCGCACCCTTTCGATGGGGCGATGCGCCGGCCGATCGGTTCAGGTTGATGCCCTTGCGGGACCGCAAGCAGACCGTCAGTGTGTCCTCTGCACTGCCGGACTGCCCCGGAACGACACTCGGCTCCGAGTGCCGGCAACCTGAACCAGCGGTTCGACGCTGCGAGGGTGGCAATTCGACGAGCGCCTGATCGATTACCTAAACCTCGGCCGCGCCGGACTGTCCAAGTGCTAAGCCAAGACCACGATCACTACGGTGCTGGCACCGGTGAGCTTGCTGAGCATCCGAAACTCTCACGAGTGCTTGAGTCGATCGGTCTGGCTCCGTCCCTGCACAGTCAACGAGGCAAACAGGATAGCGTCCGGGTTTATTCCGCCAGCCGTCAAGTGACCGCCAAATGATCTTCAGGGCAGCCGGGCGAGCCAGCGGTCGGCGCGATTCAGGGCATCCCGAAGCCGCTCGCGGGTGCGCGCCAGATCGGGGCTGTCGTCGCGCAACCAGGCGCGGAGGGTCGCAAGAAAGATCACCGTGAGGCCGATCTCGGCGAGCTGACGCTGCCGCCCGGTGCTGGCGATACGGGCGCCGTCCAGAAACCAATGGACGAGGCGCGACAGATCGAAGATCAGAGGCACCCAGTGGTGCGGATGGCTGGCATAGAGCTTGGCGCGGAGGATCTGCCCTGCGACCCGGTGATGAGGCGCCAGCGCTTCGAACCAGCGCATCATTACGAGCTCGAGACGCGCCGGCGGCGGTCCGGTCGCGCAGCTCATCGGCCGGCGTTGCAAGAACCGCATCGAGCGCGCGCTCGAACCAGAAGTTGGCGATCGCATCGAGATCCCGAAACTGCGCATGAATTTCGGCGAGCGGCAGGCCGAGCCGCTCGGCCAGCCGGTACAGGCGTACATCGCTCCAGCCGATCTCCTCGGCCAGATCGATGGTCGCATCGACGATGCGCTCGAGCAGGCTCCGCTGCCGAGCCGTCCTGGCCATGGTCGACCTCCTCCGGGCAGCGCGTGTGACGGGGGCGTGCGGGCCATTGTCCGCCGCCCGGCGTCGGCTATCATCGCCGGGACTCGGATCGACCGATCCCGAGCTCAGGGAGGGTAGCATGACCACCACAACGCAGCGACTTTACGCGAGCATCGGCGCCCTCGCCGGTCTCGTCGTGGCCGTCGCCGGACTTCCGGCCGCGGCGGCGACGCCCCAGGACACCCTGGTGATCGCCAAGAACATTGACGACATCATTACTCTCGATCCGGCCGAGGTGTTCGAGTTCTCGGGCGGCGAGATGAGCAACCAGTTCTACGACCGGGTGATGGCCTACGAGGCCGACTCGATCCGGCCGAGGTGTTCGAGTTCTCGGGCGGCGAGATGAGCAACCAGTTCTACGACCGGGTGATGGCCTACGAGGCCGAGGACACCGCGAAGCTGGTCGGCGGCGTGGCCGAGAGCAATACGGTGAGCGACGACGGGCGGACGATCACGTTGAAGATCCGGCCCGGCCTCAAGTTCCACTCGGGCAATCCGGTGCGCGCCGAGGACGTCGCGTTCTCGCTGCAGCGGGTGATCAAGCTCAACCTGACGCCGGCCTTCATCTTCACCCAGCTTGGCTGGTCGGCGGACAACGTCGAGAGCCTGGTCAAGGCGCTCGACGAGCAGACCGTCGAGCTGAGGATCACCGAGGATCTCGCGCCGAGCTTCGTGCTCAACACGCTCTCGGCCGGGGTCGGCTCGGTGGTCGACAAGGAGCTGGTGCTGCAGCACGAGAAGGACGGCGACCTCGGCCACGAATGGCTGAAGACCCACTCGGCCGGCTCCGGCGCGTTCCAGCTCAAGAGCTGGAAGGCGAGCGAGGTCGGTCACCATGGAGGCCAATCCCGACTACCGCTTCGGCGCGCCTGCCATGCGTCGGGTGATCGTCCGCCACATTCCAGAGCCCTCGGCGCAGCGCCTGCTGCTCGAGAAGGGCGACATCGACATCGCACGCAACCTCAGCGCGGATCAGATCCAGGCGATCGCCGGAGATGCGGACATCCTGGTCGAGACCTACCCGAAGGCGGACGTTCACTACCTCGGTCTCAACCAGAGGACCAGCGTCTGGCCAATCCCAAGGTGCGCGAAGCCATGCACTGGCTGGTCGATTATCAGGGCATGGCCGATTCGTTCCTGCGCGGCCAGTTCAAGGTGCATCAGGCGTTCTGGCCGTCCGGCTTCTTCGCCTCGCTGACCGACACGCCCTACCATCTGGACGTCGCCAAAGCAAAGCAGCTGCTGGCCGAGGCCGGCTATCCGGACGGCTTCGAGGTCGAGATGGACGCCGCCAGCACCTCGCCATTTGCCGAGATGGCGCAGGCCATCCAGGCGACCATGGGCGAGGCCGGCATCAAAGTGAAGATCGTCCCGGGCGAGCAGAAGCAGGTGATCACCAAGTACCGGGCGCGCAACCACCAGATCGTCCTGCTCTATTGGTCGCCCGACTACATGGATCCGCACTCCAACGCCGACACCTTCGCCCGCAATCCGGACAACTCGGATAACGCGCAGTCGAAGCCGCTCGCTTGGCGCAACAGCTGGGAGATCCCCGAGCTGACCAAGGAGGCCGACGCCGCGGTGCGCGAGCTGGACGCGGCGAAGCGGGAAGCGATGTACCTCGACCTGCAGCGCAAGGTGCAGGCGGACAGCCCGTTCGTGATCATGTTCCAGAACACCGAGCAGGTGGCGCGACGGGCCAACGTCAAGGGCTTCGTCTCGGGCCCGACCTACGATACCGTCTATTACCGCAACGTCACCAAAAGCTAGCCGCGGTCGGGCGCGCGGGCGGCGGCTCCTCGATCGGGCCGCCGCTCGGCGCGACGATGCGGCAAAGCGGCTGAGCGCGCTCAGCGCTCGACCCGGGCGGGCGGCTCCTTGGCGCCGATCTGGGCGATCAGCTCGGCGCGCAGCTGGCGAAGCGATGGCATCTCGTCCCGGGCGAAGGGCAGGGGCCGCGAGAGCTGCATCGCCGACACCCCGAGCTTGGCGGCGAGCAGCCCGTTGACGACGCCCCGACCGGCCCGCGCCGAGAGGGCACTGAGCAGCGATGCGCCCAGCACCTCGGCCGCGACGTCGCTCACCAGGTCGGTGACGTCGGCGGCCAGGACGTTGAAGAACGCCCGCCGCAGGAGCGCTATGGTCGAGAAATAGCCGGGCCGGACCCCGTACAGGCGGGCGATCGCGCGCAGCATGGCGAGCGTGCGAGTGAGCACGATCAGGCTGTCGAGCAGGGCCAGCGGCGAGAGCGCGGTGAGCGCGCCGATGTCGCGCGCGGCGTTGCTGACCAGCCGGTAGGCCTGCCGGTCGAGGGGCGCGAGCACCGTGCGCGCGAACAGGCGAAGCCGCTCGCTGTCATTCAGGGCGTCGCTCGCGATCCGCTCGAACCGCGCGATGTCGGCCTCAACGTCGCGCCGCCGACCATACACCTTGGCGATCGCGGTGGTCAGATCGTCGGCGTTGCCGTGCACTTCGGAGCCGAGCAGGCGCTGCCCTTCGGCGCGCAGGTGCTCGGCGCGGGCGAGCCGGGCGAGCGCCACGATCTCACGCCCGACCATGCCGATCGCGCCGGCCGCGACCAGCGCGAGCAGGAGCGCAAACGCCGCGCCGAGCAGGACCGAGGTTGAGAACAGGGAGGCAAGCAGCTGATAGGCCTGGAGGATCACGAGGCCGAGGACGAGCAGGCCGCCCGCACCGAAGAACAGCCGGCGCCAGGGCTTGGCACGCGGCTTGGGCGGTTCGGCGACCGCCGGTCCAAGAGTCGCCGCATCGGGCTCGGCAGGCCGGATCCGGCCCGGTTCGGCCGCGCGCGGATCGAGCTCGAAGGGCGCGATCGGCTCACGCATGGTCATCGCAGCCGATCGCCGATCAGGGCTTCCAGCGCCTGGTCGAGACGGATGTGCTGCGGCCGCTCGGCGCCGTGCAGGACGAGGCGGCGCGGCGCGAAGTCGCGAAAGCGGAAGCGGCCCTCCTGCCAGTCACTCTGGTCGGGCAGATCGGGCGGGATCTCGCCCGGGAACAACACCGTCTCGCGCTGCTCGCCCTTGAGCACGCCGCGCACGCAGGAAAGCACCTGACCGTGGTGCTCGGTGCTGACCACGTCGGTCGACTTGAGCGCGGCGAGCGCCACGTACGCCGGCTTTATGCCTTCGAAGCGGGCGTGGCCGGCCGCCTCTCCGACCATCCGCTCGAGCAGGACCCGCAGATTGTGATGCTGATTGTGGGCGACGTGGTCGGCCTTGGTGGCGGCGAACAGGAGGCGCTCGATGCGCGGCCGGAAGAGGCGGGCGAGCAACCCGCTCTGGCCATAGCGGAAGCTCTTGAGCACGACCTCGAGCGCCGCCTGCATGTCGGCGAAGCAGGCGGGGCCGCGGTTGAGCGTGCCGAGCAGGTCGATCAGCACGATCTGCCGGTCGAAGCGGCTGAAATGCTCGCGATAGAAGGGCTTGACCACCTGGCTGAGGTAGCGCCGGTAGCGCGCCGCCATGAGGGCGGCGAGGCTGGCCGCGGGCGCATCGCCCGGCGGCAGCGGGCAGAACTCGAGCAGCTCGCTGCCGGCGAGATCGCCCGGCATGGTGAAGCGGCCGGGCTGCAACAGGCTGAGGCCAGCGTCCCGCTGGGCCCGGCGCAGATAATCCTTGTACAGCGCGACCGCGTGGCTCACCTGCTCGGCGGCCGGCGGCCGCGTCGGATCGAGCAAGGCGATCAGGTCGCGGAAGTCGCGGGCGAGCTCGGCGCGCGGCGCCGCCTCGGCCGCCTGGAGCACCGCCGCCGACCACTCGGCGTAGCTCTGCTCGAGCAGCGGCAGATCCAGCAACCATTCGCCCGGATAGTCGATGATCTCGAGGATCAGCGAGCGATGCTCGCCCAGGCGGCGGCGCAGCAGCCCCTTGACCGCGAAGCGGATCTCCAGGCGCAGCGCACTCAGGGCCGCGGTCGGCTCGGGCCAGTGCGGCGTCGGCTCGGCCAGCGCCGCCCGGGCAGTGGCGAACGGAAAGGACGGCAGATCGCCCGAGCGGCGCGCCAGCAGGCGCGCGCCAAGCAGCCGCTCCTCGTGCGCGCTGGCCAGGAACGGCAGCTCGCGGCCGTCGAGCAGGTGATGGACGAGCGTGGTGATGAACACCGTCTTGCCGCTGTTGCGCAGCCCGGTGACGGCGAGCCGCAGCGTGCGGTCGAGCACCAGGTCGGCCACGTCCTTGAGGCCCTGCTGCAGTTCGGCGGGTGAGGCCAGGCTCGCGAGATCCCGCAGCCCCTCCCAGGCGAGCAGGCTGGCCATCAAAGGCCGGCCTTGCCGGCCATGATCGCGAGGAACACCAGCAGGCCGAGGTCGCGGTTGCTGCGAAAGCGCCTCAGGCAGGAGCTCGGGTCGTCGAGGTCGAGGGTGCGGATCTGCCAGACGAAGTGCGCCGCGACGAGGCCGAGCAGCAGGTAGAAGGCCGGTCCCATGGCCGCCTGCCAGCCGGTCAGGGCCAGCAGCCCGAGCGTCACGCCATAGAAAGCCCAGAGCCAGGCGGGGGTCGAGGCGCCGAGCCGGCGCGCGCTCGATTTGATGCCGACCAGCGCGTCGTCGACCTTGTCCTGATGGGCGTAGATCGTGTCGTAGCCGAGCGTCCAGAAGAAGCCCGCGGCGTAGAGGAGGAGGGCAGGGGGCGCCAGCGCGCCGGTCGCCGCGCTCCAGCCGACCAGGGCACCCCAATTGAACGTGATCCCGAGAAAGGCCTGCGGCCACCAGGTGATCCGCTTCATCAGCGGGTAGGTCAGAATGAGCGGCACCGAGGCCAGCCCGAGAGCGATCGTGAAACGATTGAAGGTCAACAGAATCAGAAGGCCGACCAGCAGCTGAAGCAGGAGGAAGGCGAGAGCCTGCGTGACCGTCAGCCGGCCGCTGGCGAGCGGTCGATGCCGGGTGCGCTCGACCCTCGCGTCGAGATCGCGGTCGACCAGATCGTTGACGACGCAGCCGGCGCCGCGCATCGCCACGGCGCCGATGGCGAACAGGGCGAACGGGCGCCAGTCGGGCCAGCCAGGGGCGAGCGCGCTCGCCCACCAGCAGGGCCAGAGCAGGAGCCAGGTGCCGATCGGTCGGTCCCAGCGCGCCAGGACCGCGTAAGGGCGCAGCTGTTCGGGCAGCCGCTCGATCCAGCCCAGTTGCCGGTCCGCGACGACGGGCGCAGCGTCAAAAGCTTGCTTCGCCATGGCCATCCTTCTAGCGTTCGCCCGACCCCAGGACAAGCGAGCCCCCTATGGTTGGAAATTCATCGTCCCCGCTTCGATCTTCCCATCTGCGCCTGTTCGTCGACGTGCCCCTTGGGGAGGGAGGCCTGCTGGAGCCGAGCCCGGCGCAGTGTCATTACCTTCTGACGGTGATGCGGCGGCAGGCGGGCGACAATGTCGTGCTGTTCAATGGGCAGGACGGTGAATGGCTCGCGGTGGTCGAGCCGATCGAGCGACGCCGCTGCCGCCTCGCGATCGTCGAGCGGTTGCGGTCGCAGCAACCGGAGCCCGGCCCGGCGCTGCTGTTCGCGCCGCTCAAGCGGATTCGCCAGGAGTTCCTGATCGAGAAGGCGACCGAGCTCGGCGTCGCCCGATTCGAGCCCGTGTTCACCCAACGCTCGGTGGTCGATCGGATCAATCGGGCGCGGGTGCTGAGCATCGCGATCGAGGCCGCCGAGCAGAGCGGTCGCCTCACGGTGCCGGAGTTCGAGCCGCCGACCTCGCTCGACGAGCGCCTCGAGAGCTGGCCAGCGGATCGCCTCCTCTATTTTGGCGACGAGACGGGCGCTGGCGAGCCCCTGCTCGAGACGTTCCAGCAGCGCGGCGCGGGCGATCTTCTGATCGGGCCCGAGGGCGGCTTCACCGCCGAGGAGCTCGATGATCTTCGCGGCCGCGAGCCTCTGGTCCCGATCAGCCTCGGCCCGCGACTGCTGCGGGCGGAGACCGCGGCGCTCGCGGCGCTCGCCTGTTGGCAGGCCGCGGCCGGCACCGCCGACTGAGGTCGGTGCCGGCCGATCAGGTACCGAGTCTCAGCTCGGCCAGGCGCGCGGGGGCCGCGGCCGCCGCCGCCATGTCCAGCGCGATAGCGGGCGCGGCCCTCCTGCTTGGCTCGATAGAGCGCCATATCGGCGGCACAGCGCAGCAACTCCGCGGTCTTGGCAGCCGCCGGATAGAGGCTGATGCCGATGCTCAGCGCTGACCTCGACGGTGCAATCGCCGAGCGGAAATGGCGCCGCACACGCCGCCAGCGCCCGCTCGGCGAGCCGGATCGCACCGCTCGCATCGCTGAGATCGCTCTGGATGAGCGCAAACTCGTCGCCGCCAAGTCGCGCCAGGGTGTCCGATTGCCGCAGACAGGCCTCGATCCGCTTCGCCACCGCGACCAGGAGACGGTCGCCGGCGACGTGGCCATAGCGGTCGTTGATGGCCTTGAAGTAATCCAGGTCGAGGCAATGCAGGGCGACCAGATGCCCGTTCCGATCGGCGCGTCTTAGCGCTTGGCCGAGGCGATCGGCGAACAGGAGCCGGTTGGGCAGATCGGTCAGGGGATCGTGTCGGGCCAGGTGTTCGATACGCGCGTTGGCTGCCCTCGCCGCGGCCAGCAGCGCGCGGGTGCGCCGGCTCTCGCGGACCAGAAGCGCGATCAGCAGGCCGCCGCTGGCGAGGATGCCCAGCAGATAGCCGGCATGCTCGAGATAGAGCCGGCGCTGATGGAGCTGTTGTTCCTGGCTGTGCTTGCCGCTCAGGGTCTCAACATCGACCACGAGGCGGTGCAGCGGCTCCGCCAGCCCCTCGAGTTCTGCGGCGAGGCGAAGATAGACGGCACCCCGCTTGCCTCGCTCCAGGGTCCGGAAATCCGGCTCCATGCGCTCGAGCGCTGCGATCATGCGCGGCACCACCGCGGCCGCGCCGCTTTCGCGAATCACGGCGCTGTCAGCGCCTTCGATGAGCAGCGGCAGGCGGCTCCAGAAGATGTCGAAGCGCTGCATCAGCGCCTCGCGATCGTAGTCGGGATGCCCGAGGGCGTAGGCATCGAGCGCATGGCGCAGGCGCTGCAGCTCGTAGTCCGCCTGCGACACCAGCCAGAAAGTCATGCCGACGTCCTGCAGTTCCGTCTCATGCTGCTGACGGAGCTTGTGGAAGCTCAGCAGGAGGCAGCCGGTGAACACCAGCACCGCGGCGGCCAGGAGCCCGTAGCTGCGCAGCCAGCCCGGCCGCAGGAGCCTCAGTCGACGCGCAGACTTCGCAACTGCCATACCGACTTTCTCCGCGTCGGCAGGTCATCCAACTCGGGATGGTCGGACCAGGGATAGACGATCCAGATCGGTCCCTTGTCGCGAACCCGCAGCTGCTGCCCGTCCATGGTCATCGCCAGCAGCACCGGATAGCGCTCGAAGTCGGCGAGCGGGATGGTGCTCTCGAAATCGTTCAAAGCGACCGCGCGCACCTCGCTGCCGGTCGCGCCCACCGCCTCCATGAGCCGTTGCGCGGGCACCCCTTCGAACTGCGGCTCGCCTTCGGTCCAGGGCGTCCAGGTGCGCAGGCGGACCAGCCCGAGATCTTCCAGCATCGCGCGGTCGAACTCCGCTCGGTCCGGCGCGTTAGTGTGGGTAATCGCACCGTCGACCGTCAGGATCACCGGACCTGCGGGTTTGGGCAGATCGGCCGCGCGCAGTGGCGCGCGCGCCCCGAGGACGAGCACAAGTCCGATCAGAAAGAGTTGAGCTGCCGGGCGGTGCCACACCGTGCAGGCGTCCACGCGATCGCGCGCAAGGGCGCGCTACTGTCGACCGACAGTTTTAGCGAGATTCGCCGAATGATCAACGCGTGGTTGGAGAAAGCGAACACGCACGGCCGCGTTAGACGCGACCGCTCAGCCCCGGGCAGCGGTGCCGCCGACGGTCAGCCCCTCGATCAGCAGCGTCGGCTGCCCGACCCCGACCGGAACCCACTGGCCTTCCTTGCCGCAGGTGCCGATGCCGTGGTCGAGTTGCAGATCGTTGCCGATCGCGCGCACCCTGGTCAGGCAATCGGGGCCGTTGCCGATCAGGGTCGCGCCTTTGACCGGTGCGGTGATCTTGCCGTCCTCGATCAGATAGGCCTCGGCCGCGGTGAACACGAACTTGCCTGAGGTGATGTCGACCTGCCCGCCGCCGAAGTTCTTGGCGTAGAGGCCGCTCCCGACGCCCGACAGAATCTCCTCGGGGTCACGGTCGCCCGCCCGCATGTAGGTGTTGGTCATGCGCGGCATGGTCTGATGGGCATAGCTCTGACGCCGGCCGTTGCCGGTCGGCCGCAAGCCCATCAGCCGGGCGTTCTGCCGGTCCTGCATATAGCCGACCAGGACGCCGTCTTCGATCAGGACGTTGCAGCCGCTGGGAGTGCCCTCATCGTCGATCGTCAGGGAGCCGCGCCGCCCGTCGAGGGTGCCGTCGTCGACCACGGTGACCCCCGGCGCCGCGACCCGCTCGCCCAGCAGGCCCGCGAACGCCGACGTCCGCTTGCGGTTGAAGTCCCCCTCCAGACCATGGCCCACGGCTTCGTGCAGGAGGACGCCCGGCCAGCCGGGGCCGAGAACGACCGTCATCTCGCCAGCCGGCGCGTCGACCGCTTCGAGCTTGATCAGCGCCTGGTGAAGCGCTTCGTCGACGATCGACTGCCACCTCGCGGGGGCCAGAAGATCGTCGTAGCCGACCCGTCCGCCAGCGCCGGAGGTACCCGCCTCCATGCGCTTGCCGTCGCCGACCACGACGCTGACGCTGAGCCGGACCAGCGGGCGAATGTCGGCGCTGCGCGAGCCGTCCGGCCGCAGGATCTCGATCTGCTGCCAAGCGCCGCTCAGGCTCGCGCTGACCTGCCTGACCCGTGGATCCTTGCCCCGCGCATAGGCGTCGATCTGCTCGAGCAGGCCGATCTTGGCCGCCTGCTCGCGGCCGCGGATGGGATTCGCCTCACCGTAGCGCTTGCGGTTGGTGCCCTGCGGCGGCAGCGCGAGGCTGCCGCTGTAGCCGGCCTTGACGGCGCCGACCGCATCGATCGCTCGCCGGAGCGCCGCCTCGCTCAGCTCGGGGCTGTGGGCGAGGCCGACCGCCTCGCCGGCGACCGCGCGCAGACCGAACCCACGGGTGGTCTCGAAGGCCGCGCTCTTGAGGCGCCCGTCATCGAAGGTGAAGCTCTCGGTCTCGCGATGCTCGAGGAACAGCTCGCCGTCGTCGACGCCGGCGAGGCCGGCGGCGACGAGCTCGGGCAGCCGGTCGACCTCGTGGCGAAGGTGCTCGAGCGGGCGCGGGTCGGGGATCACGGGATGGCTCATGGCGAAGAAGGTCTCTCGGCTGCGCGTTGTGGCCCTTGCGCATGGTGGCCCCGGGCCGGATCGGGCCTCGCCGCTCGGCGGCAGACGTCCCATCATATAGGACACGTTGGCGCGCGATGATCTGCCGGCGAGGATTTTTCGGCGTGGCGCCGCGCGGCGCTTGCGACAATCTGTCACTTAGAGGCCTTGGAATGTGCGGGCAATTCGAGGCGTGAAATTTGCCGCGCATTGTCCTAAGCTCGCGCCGCTCAAGAAACGGCGCCCAATCCGGTTCAGTCTCCTCCGAGCGCGAGGCACGCATGCGAGTGGTTTTGGTCAGCCTTTTGGTGTTGCTGGGGTTTGCGGACGGCGCGGCGCTCGCCACCCAGCCCCAACCCTGGGAGCTCGGTTTCCAGCCTGCGGCCACGCCGGTGATGGAGCGGATCGAATCGCTCCACGACCTGTTGCTCTGGATCATCACGCTGATTTCGGTCTTCGTGCTGGCTCTGCTGGCCTACGCCTGCGTCCGTTTCCGGGCGTCGCGCAATCCCACGCCCTCGCGCCGGACGCACAATACCCTGCTCGAGATTGCGTGGACGGCGATCCCCGTCCTGATCCTGGTGGTGATCGCGATCCCGTCGTTCAAGCTGTTGTATTACATGGACAAGACCAACGACGCCGATCTGACGCTCAAGGCGATCGGGCATCAGTGGTACTGGAGCTACGAATATCCGGACAACGGCAACTTCACTTTCGACGCGAACATCGTTGCCGATGCCGACCTGAAACCGGGCCAGCCGCGGTTGCTCACGACCGACAACGAGGTGGTCGTCCCGGTGCAGAGCAACATCCGCCTCCTCACCACGGCGACCGACGTCATCCACTCCTGGGCGGTGCCGTCGTTCGGCGTCAAGATGGACGCAATTCCGGGGCGCATCAACGAGACCTGGTTTCGCGTCGAGCAGCCGGGCGAGTACTATGGCCAGTGCTCCGAGCTCTGCGGCGATCTGCACGGCTTCATGCCGATCATGGTCAAAGCGGTGAGCAAGGAAGAGTTCGACGCCTGGGTGAAGAAGGCACAGCAGGAGTTCGCTCGCGCCGACGGCTTCGACGTGGCCGGCCGGCAGGTGCAGAACTGAGATCGAAGAGGACCCGACTATGGCCCATGGTGCGGTTGCCGTCGACGAACGCGGGGCTCCCAGGAGCTTCATCGTCCGGTGGTTGTATTCGACCAACCACAAGGACATCGGCACGCTCTATCTGACGACGGCGTTCATCGGCGGCGTGATCGGCATGCTGATCTCGCTCGTGTTCCGGGCCGAGCTGGCCGAGCCGGGCATCCAGATCCTGGGCGAGAACCACCACATCTTCAACGTTCTGATCACGGCGCACGGCCTGATCATGGTGTTCTTCTTCATCATGCCGGCGCAGATGGGAGGCTTCGGCAACTGGATGGTGCCGCTGATGATCGGCGCGCCCGACATGGCCTTCCCGCGCATGAACAACATCAGCTTCTGGTTGCTCGTGCCGGCGTTCTTCCTGCTCCTCGGGTCGACCCTGGTCGGCGGCGCCGGCACCGGCTGGACCATCTACCCGCCGCTGTCCTCGGCGCTCGGCCATCCCGGGCCGGCGGTCGACATGGTGATCTTCAGCCTGCACCTCGCGGGCGCGTCCTCGCTGCTCGGCGCGATCAACTTCATCACCACGATCTTCAACATGCGCGCCCCCGGCATGACGATGCACAAGATGCCCCTGTTCGTCTGGGGGATCCTGGTCACCGCGTTCCTCCTGCTGCTCGCCATTCCGGTGCTGGCCGGCGCGATCACCATGCTGCTGACCGACCGCAACTTCGGCACCCACTTCTTCGAGCCGTCGGGCGGCGGCGATCCGGTCCTGTTCCAGCACCTGTTCTGGTTCTTCGGTCACCCCGAGGTCTACATCATGATCGTGCCCGGCTTCGGGATCATCAGCCAGGTCATCTCGACCTTCTCGAAGAAGCCGATCTTTGGCTATCTCGGCATGGCCTACGCCATGGTCGCGATCGGCTTCATCGGCTTCATCGTCTGGGCGCACCACATGTTCACGGTCGGCATGAACGTCGACGTCAGGGCCTATTTCGTCGCCGCGACCATGGTGATTGCGGTGCCCACCGGCATCAAGATCTTCAGCTGGATCGCCACCATGTGGGGTGGCTCGATCGACTTCAAGACGCCGATGCTGTGGGCCGTCGGCTTCATCTTCCTGTTCACGCTCGGCGGCGTCACCGGCGTGGTCCTGGCCAATGCCGGGGTCGATGTGCCGTTGCAGGACACCTATTACGTGGTCGCTCACTTCCACTACGTGCTGAGCCTGGGCGCCATGTTCACCATCTTCGCCGGCTTCTACTACTGGATCGGCAAGATGTCGGGCCGTCAGTACCCCGAGAGGCTCGGGAAGTGGCACTTCTGGCTGACCTTCATCGGCGTCAACGTGACGTTCTTCCCGATGCACTTCCTCGGGCTCGCCGGCATGCCGCGACGCATCCCGGACTATCCGGACGCGTTCGCGGGCTGGAACATGGTGGCCTCGATCGGCGCCTATATCAGCTTCGCCGGCGCGCTGGTGTTCTTCTACATCCTGTGGCGCATCTTCACCTCCCGCGAGCCGTGCCCGGCCAACCCATGGGGCGAGGGTGCCACGACGCTGGAATGGTCGGTCGCCTCGCCGCCGCCGTTCCACACCTTCAACGAGCTGCCGCAGGTCAAGTAGCTTGGCGGGCAGCCGGTCACCTCGGCATCGCAGTCCGGTCGCGGACGTCTCCGACGTCCGCGACTTCTGGCTGCTGCTCAAGCCCAATGTGATGTCGCTGGTGGTGTTCTCGGGCGCCGCCGGGCTCTACCTCGCGCCTGGCCGCCTGCACCCGGTGCTGGCCTGCGTCGCGATCCTGTGCATCGCGGTCGGCCGCCGGCGCCGCGGCGGCGATCAACAACGGCTACGACGCCGACATCGACCAGGCTGATGGCGCGCACCCGCCGGCGCCCGACCGCGAGCGGGCGGATCGCTCCCGGGGACGCGCTCGCGTTCGGCGCCACCCTCGCGCTCATGTCGGTCATGGTCATGGGGCTCGCGGTCAACTGGGTCGCCGCGGCGCTGCTGGCGCTGACCGTCGCCTTCTACGTCTTCGTCTACACCGTCTGGCTGAAGCGGCGGACGCCGCAGAACATCGTGATCGGCGGTGCCGCCGGCGCCTTTCCGCCGATGGTTGGCTGGGCGGCCGTGACCGGCGATGTCAGTCTCGCGCCGCTCACCCTGTTCCTGATCATCTTCATGTGGACGCCGCCGCATTTCTGGGCGCTGGCGCTCTATCGCTGCCAGGACTACGCGCGTGCCGGCGTGCCGATGCTGCCGGTGGTCGCGGGCCTCGAGAAGACCCGCCAGCACATTCTGGGCTACACCGCGACGCTGCTGCCGGTGAGCCTCCTGCCCTGGTGCGCTTCAGCCTCGCCGGCGACCTCTATGGCCTCGCGGCGCTTCGGCCTCAGCGCCGTGTTCCTGGCCTACGCCGTGCGGCTCTGGCGCGATCGCAGCCCGCGCACCGCGACCCGGACCTTCCGCTACTCGATCGTCTATCTGTTCGGCTGTTCGGGGCGCTGGTGGTCGACAAGGCGCTCGGCTTCGCCGGTGCCGCGGGCGTCCTCGGGGGGATCAGCTGGTGAGGGCGCGATGATCGACCGGCGCCGGCGCAACAAGAACATCGCGATCGCCCTGATCCTGGCCGCGCTGGCGGCGCTGTTCTACCTGATCACGATCGTCAAGTTCATGGCCCACGCCACATGAGCGGATCGAAGCGCGCCAAGGCCACGACGGCGCTGCTGGCGATCGGCGTGATCGCCGGCAATGCTCGGTCTGACCGCGGCCTCGGTGCCTCTCTATCGACTGTTCTGCCGGGTCACCGGCTATGGCGGCACGACCCAGGTCGCCGAGGCACTGCCGAAGGCCGCGCTCGACCAGACGATCAAGATTCGCTTCAATGCCGACGTCGATCCGAAGCTGCCCTGGTCGTTCCAGCCCGAGCAGCGCGAGGTCGAGGTGCGCATCGGCGAGCAGCACCTGGCGCTCTTTCGGGCTAGTAACCGCGCCGATCACCCGGTCGTCGGCCAGGCGGTCTACAACGTGACGCCCGACAAGGCGGGACTCTACTTCGACAAGATCACCTGCTTTTGCTTCAACGAGCAGGTGCTGCAGCCCGGCGAGGAGGTCGAGATGCCGGTGTCGTTCTTCGTCGATCCCGAGATCCTGCGCGATCCGAACACCGAGGACGTGCGCACCATCACCTTGTCCTATACCTTCTTCATGCTCGAGGACGAGACCAGGACCATGGTCGAATCCGGGCGCAAGGGCAAGCCGGCGTCCTGACGTTGAACCCGCGGGCCATCGAACCGATCGCGAGCCGCAAAGGAGCTGTGAGGAGAGTGCCGGATGGCCACGCAGGCTGAAGCCGGGGCCCACGCCGATCACGGGCACCACGAGGTCCACCACCCCTATCATCTGGTCGATCCCAGCCCGTGGCCGATCTACGGCAGTCGATCTCGGCGCTGATCCTGGTGATCGGTCTCCTGATGTACATGCACGAGGCGCCCGGCGGGCCCTGGGTGATGCTGCTCGCGGTGCTCGGCTTCGCCTACACGCTGGTCCACTGGTGGCGGGACGTGATCCGCGAGGGCCGCACCGGCTACCACACCGACGTGGTCTCGAAGGGCCTCGGATCGGCATGGCCCTGTTCATCACCTCCGAGGTGCTGTTCTTCTTCGCCTTCTTCTGGGCCTATTTCTGGGGTGCCCTCAATCATCCGGTGACCGTCGAGGGCTACACCTGGCTGCCGCAGGGCAGCCACCCGGTCGAGACCTGGGACATTCCGTTCCTGAACACGATGATCCTGCTGCTCTCGGGCTGCACGGTCACCTGGGCGCACCACTGCGTGCGCGAGGGCGACAACCAGACCGCAACCAAGGCGCTCGCGCTGACCGTTCTGCTGGGCGTGCTGTTCACGAGCTTTCAGGCCTACGAGTACCTGCACACGATCTATGGCCCCGAGGGCTTCTCGATCCACAGCGGCATCTTCGGCTCGACCTTCTACATGGCGACCGGCTTCCACGGCTTTCACGTCATGATCGGCACGACCTTCCTGATCGTGTGCACGATGCGCGCCTATTACCTTCACTTCCGCCCGACAAGCACGTCGGCCTCGAGGCGGCCGCCTGGTACTGGCATTTCGTCGACGTGGTCTGGCTGTTCCTGTTCACCTGGGTCTACTGGTGGGGCGGCTACCTCGCCCTGAGCGGCCACTGAGGACTGCTCCTGAATGACGGGGGCGCGAACCGAGGTCCCGACCAGCGAACCAGCACCCTCGACGCTCGGCGCGGGGCTGCGCTGCCGCTGCCCGGCCTGCGGCCGCGGGCCGCTGTTCGAGGGCTTTCTCACGATCCGGCGGACGCTGCCCCGTCTGTGGGGCGGATTTCGAGGGGCAGGACAGCGGCGACGGGCCGGTCGCCTTCATCATCCTGATCGTCGGCGCGATCGTGGTCGGCCTCGCCCTGGTGACCGAGGTCGCGTACTCCCCGCCGGTCTGGCTCCACCTCCTCCTCTGGCTGCCGCTCACCGTCGTCCTGGTCCTGGGCCTCATGCGCCCATTCAAGTCGACCATGATCGCGCTGCAGTACAAGCACCGCCGGCATGATTTCGGCGAGCAGGACAAATAACGTCAAGGTCGACAATCTTCCATTCTAAATTTGCGCTTGGCGACAGCAGCTACTTGGTAGATGCTGTAGAACTATTGCTGCCAATTCTCGCTAAATTGCGGCTTTAACAGTTCTGATACTGGTCCTCGGGCAAAAGGTGGCAGCAAGCTCAGCCTGCGCCTCTCGGGACGCGTGGCGCCGCCAACAGCGAAGCGAGGCTGTCATGCCATTTGCGAATCTGTACTTCCTGAACTCGCCTGCCGCCTGGCTGCTTTGGTTCCTGGTCCTGGCGGTCGCCATGTATTTCGCCCGGCTGCCGGCGCACCGGGCGATCCTGTCTCTGGCCCGCGCGCTGCACCGGGCGCTCCGCCTGACCGCACGTTCCATGCTGCTCGCCGAACAGAGGCTGCAGGCCCGCAACCGCGAGGTCCTGCTGGCCGCGGGGCGCGAGGCCAAGGAGCGGATCATCGAGCGCGAGTTCGAGCGGATCGACGCCGCCGTGCGCCGCGATCTCGCCGAATGCCCGACCCTTAACCGCCGGCTGGCCGAAGAGGCGACGCACCTCGAGGAGGACCACGAGGCGTCCAAGGAGGTGCCGCCGGCGCCGCCCGGCTGGGTCAACGCGGTCAAGGCGGTCGCCGAGATCGACGCGCCCGCAGAGCGACCCGATGGTCGGCCAGATCCTCGAGGCCGTGCACAACTCGCTGATCAAGGCTCAGGATCAGGCCCGCGCCGACTTCCGGACCGCGACCCGGGCGCGCCACGAGCACCTCAAGCGGATGATGCCGTACTGGCGGCGCGCGATCCAGCTGCTGACCCTGGTCGAGGGCAAGGTGACGCGTCTGATCGAGCGCACCCAGATCATCGACCGGCACATCGCCGAATACGAAGACATCCTGCGCCAGACCGACCGCGCCGAGCGCATGCTGTCGTCTTCCTCGCTCGTGCAGTTCTTCGTCTCGCTGTTCGTGCTCTGCATCGCGGTCGGCGGTGCCGTGATCAACTTCCACCTGATCGCCCGGCCCATGGCCGAGATGGTCGGCGGCAACAACTTCATCGGCAGCTGGCGGATCGCCGACATCGCGGCCCTGGTGATCATCCTGGTCGAGGTCTCCATGGGCCTGTTCCTCATGGAGTCGCTGCGCATCACCCGGCTGTTCCCGGTGATCAGCGCGCTGCCCGACAAGATGGCGCGTGATCATGATCTGGATCACGCTCGGTCCTGCTGACCTCGCTCGCCAGCGTCGAGGCGGGCCTCGCCTACATGCGCGAGATCCTGCTCGCAGGACGAGCTGGCAACCAGCGCGCTGTTGCGCGGCGAGGGCGGCGCCGCTCGGCAGCCAGTTCATCTGGATCACCACCGCCGCGCAGATGGGCATGGGCTTCATCCTGCCGTTCGCGCTGACCTTCGTGGCGATCCCGCTCGAGAGCTTCGTCCACTCGCTGCGCACCGTGCTCGGCTGGTCGGCCTTCGGCTGTCTGCGCGCGTCTGCGCCGCCGTCCTGCGCCTCGCGGGCGACGGCTGTCGCTATCTCGGCCGGCGCTGGTCGACCTCTACGACGTGATGATCTTCCTGCCGCTCTGGCTGGAGCAGCAGGTCAAAGCCCACGTCGCGCCGGCCCGCGCAGCCGCTCGCCGACCCCCAAAGGGACCCCCAAGGTCAAGGAGTCGCTGTCATGAACCGCTGGCGTCCGATCGCCTTGGCCACGCTCGCGCTGGCGCTCGCCGGCTGCTCCGGCGAGGCCGCACCGACCACCCGCGGTGTCTACCTGCTGATCGACACCTCGGGCACCTACACCCAGGAGCTCGACAAGGCCCAGGCCCTGATCAACGCGATCCTGGCCAAGCTCGACGCGGGCGATTCGTTCGCGGTCGCGCGCGTCGACACCGGCAGCTTCAGCGAGAAGGACATCGTCGCCAAGGTCACCTTCGACGATCGTCCGAGCATGACCAACCAGCAGAAGCGGAACTTCCGCGAGGAGGTTGACAGCTTCGTCAAGAAGGTCAAGCCGTCGTCGTACACCGACATCACCGGCGGCATCCTGCAGGCGGCCGAGTATCCTCAACGAGAAGAGCCCCGGCCGCAAGACCATCCTGATCTTCTCCGACCTCAAGGAGGATCTGAAGAAGGGCTACGTGCGCGACATCCCGCTGACCGTCGACGGCTTCGAGGTGGTCGCGATCAATGTCACCAAGCTGCGCAGCGACAACGTCGACCCGCGCGAGTACATGACCCGGCTCGAGGACTGGCAGCGCCGGGTCGAGTCGGGCGGCGGCACCTGGCGCGTGGTCAACGACCTCGACCGCCTCGAGCGCGTCCTCGGGTGAGCCGGGAAGGCGCGGCCGGCCGTCGGGCTTCCGCCGGCCGCGCCAACCCAACCCTACGACGCTTCGGTCCGGCAAACCTAAGACGAAAGAGCCTCAGTCCGCTCGATCGCGCGCCATCAGAGCCGCCAGCGTGACCGAGCAGAGCGCGATGAAAGTCAACACCGCGTTCGTTGCGTGGGCATATTCCCACTGGGTGCGCAGCTCCTGCCAGTCGGCGGAGACGACCGTCCAGTTGCTCGTCGCCTGGTTCGCCGGAAAGGTCCAGGTGAAGAAGATCGCGAGCGTGGCCGCCACGAGAACGAAGGCCGCGAGCGCAAGCCAGAACGGCCCCCGCTGATCGCGGAGCATGATGGCCAGCGCCAGATTCGCGACCAGGGCCCCGATCAGGACGACGCCGAACAGCGCCCAGCGGCGATAGATGTTCTGGACCGTGAAGTACGCCTCCTGGGCAAGTCCGATCTTGTTCGGCAGCTCGAAGAAATGCGCCCCGGCCGGAACGAGCGCGAGGGCGGTCAGAATGACGGCGACGAACTGTACGACTCTCAGTCCCATGAGGCCAGCCCTCTTCAGCTCGCGAACGTGTCACGTCAGGTCGGCAGCGGCACCTGGTGACGGGTCAGCGCCTCGGTCTGGCGGCGCTCGAGTGCCTGAGGTCGAAGCCCTCGATCAGCTCCTCGAACAGCCGGTGCCAGTTGACCTTGGCCTGCAGCCGGAGAAACACGGCGCTCAGACCGATCGCGGCACGGTCCATGATCACGAACTCGCGCGGCACGTCGACGCCCCCCGCCTGGTGCAGCTCGGCGATCACCCGCTCGGCTGTCTCGCGGCCGTGGATCTCGCCGGTCAGCGCGCCCAGCGTCTGGCTCTTGTCCTCGAGCAGCGGCTCGAAGACGAAGCGGGCCCAGACATTGAGCGCGTCCATGACCTCCCTGGTCAGCTGCTTGAAGCGCCAGGTCCGATAGGCCCCGCCGCCAGCGTCTCGTCGCCGCGGCGCACGGCGTGGTAGAGATCGATCACCGCCTGCACGAGAGCAGGCGGAAAGGCGCGCAGGCAGCCGAAATCCAAGAGATTGAGCGAGCCGTCCGGCCGCACCGTGTAGTTGCCGAGATGCGGATCGCCGTGGATCACGCCGTACTCGAAGAACGGCACGTACCAGGCCCGGAACATGGTCATGGCGAGCGCGGTGCGGCGTGCCTCGGGCCACTCGACGCAGCCGAGGATCGGCTCGCCCTCGAGCCAGCTCATGGTGAGCAGGCGGCTCGTGCTGAGCTCGGGCACCGGCTCCGGGACATGGATCCGCTCCTCAGCCGCCCAACATCTCCCCGAAGAGCGCCATGTGTCGCGCCTCGAGGCCATAGTCCAGCTCCTCGTGGAGCCGGGCCTCGATCTCGGCCCGCACATTGTCCATGATCAGCGCGCGCTGGTACTGGCGCAGGATGCGCAGCATGAGGTCGAGGCCGCCGAGATCCGCTTCGACCGCGCTCGCCATGTCGGGATACTGCAGCTTGCAGGCGAGCTCTCGCCCGTCGAGCCCGACGGCGCGATGCACCTGGCCAAGGGAAGCAGCTGCGGCGGCGGTGCTCTCGAAGCTGGTGAACCGGTCCCGCCAGCCATCGCCGAGCTCGGCCCGCATGCGGCGGTTGACGAAGGCCAGGCCCATCGGCGGCGCCTGCGACTGGAGCGCGATCAGCTCGGCGACATATTCGGCTGGCAGCGCGCCCGGAACGGTGGCCAGGAGCTGCGCCAGCTTGACGATCGGCCCGCGCAGGTTGCCCAGCGCCTGGCGCAGCTGGCGCGCGAGCTCGGCCCGGTCCTGCTCGATGCCGAGATAGCGCTCGGAGGCGAGCCGTGAGACGAACCGGCCGAGCACGGTCGCCATGCGCACCTGCCGGGCAAGCCGGCGCGGCAGGCTGCTACCGTCGCTCATGCGATGAGCGCTCCGTCGGGCCGTCGCGCGACCGCCGGACCCGCCGCCCCGTCCGGGGGGCCGGCGGCACGGGCATCGTGCAGTCTGAGCGGTGAGCGCTGCGGCCATCGGCCAACCTTCAAAGTTTCCCCGGGCGCTCTACATCTGCGCTGTGTCGAAGCCAATGCTCGAAACCATCAAACCTGGTGCACCTCGTGGCTTTTTCCATGACCGGTGGGATCGGCTCGCGTGGTAGCTCCACCCCATGATCGCCAGCGCTGAACGCCGGCGCCCTCCGCTTTCGGCCGCGGCTTTGGCCCACCCTGGCGACCCTGGCCGCGCTGGCCGTGCTGCTCGGGCTCGGCACCTGGCAGGTCGAGCGGCTGCATTGGAAGGAAGGTCTGATCGCCGAGCGCGCGGCGCAGCTGGCGGTGCCGCCGGCGCCGCTGCCGGCGACGCCGAGGACTGGCGCGCCTTCGACTTCCGCCGGGTCAGTGTCCCCGGCGACCTTCCGCCACGACCTCGAGCAGCTGTTCGGCGCCTATACGGTCGACGGCCAGTTTGGCCAGCACGTCCTGACCCCCCTGGTCCGGCCTGATGGCCCTGCCGTCCTGGTCGATCGCGGCTGGGTCCCGGCCGACAAGGCGCACCCGGCCACGCGGCGCGAGGGCGAGCTCCAAGGCGAGGTCGCCGTTACCGGTATCGCCCGCTATCGGGCCGATGCGCGGCCGGGCTGGTTCACGCCCGACAACCAGCCGGGGCAGCGGATCTGGTACTGGTACGATCTGCCCGCGCTCGAGGCGACGGTCGGCATGAAGCTCGCGCCGGTGGTCGTCGAAGCCGACGCCACCCCCAATCCGGGCGGCCTGCCGATCGGCGGCCAGACCGTGACCGCGCTGCCGAACAACCATCTGCAGTACGCGATCACGTGGTATGGGCTGGCGGCCGTGCTGGTGGCGGTGTATGTCGCCTTCAGTTTGCAACGACCAGAGGAGCGAGGATGAGGGCGCTGCGCTGGACGGCGGGCATTGCCCTCGCGCTGACCTTCGGCCTGATCGTGCTCGGCGCCTGGGTGCGGGCGAGCGGCTCGGGGCTCGCCTGTCCCGACTGGCCGACCTGCTACGGACACTGGCTGCCGCTGCCCGGGCGCGATCCCGGCCGATGCCGGCTACAGCTACGGTCAGGTGATGCTGGAGTGGGTACACCGGCTGATCGCGGGTGTCGTCCTCGGCCCGCTGGTTCTGCTGATCGGCGTGCTCGGCTGGCGGGCGCGCTTTGAGCGGCCGCGGATGCCGGGCTATGCCGGCGCCCTGATCGTCCTGCTGCTGGTCCAGGCGTCGCTCGGCGGCCTGACCGTGCTCGATCAGAACAGTCCCTGGTCGGTGGCCCTGCACCTCAGCACGGCGCTGCTGCTGTTCAGCGTGCTCGGCTTGATCTTCGAGCGCACGCGCGCCCTCGAGCGATCGGCGGGCGGCGGCGCAGGCCGCTCGCGGTCCTGACCTGGCTGCTTGCGCTCGGCGCCATGGCGAGCGCGGCCATGATGACCAAGAGCGGCGCCTCGCTTGCCTGCTCGACCTGGCCGCTCTGCAACGGCGCCCTGATCCCGGACCTCGGCGATGCGGCGATCCGGATCAATTTCGGCCATCGCCTGCTCGCTGCCGGCGCGGGCCTCGGCAGTCTGGCGCTGTTCTTTCGGCTGCGCGATCAGCCGGAGTTGCGCCCGCTGGCCGGCTGGGCGCTGGCTCTGCTCGCGATCCAGATCGCGCTCGGCGGGCTCGTCGTCGACCTCGGCGTTCCGATCTGGTCGGGCCTTCTGCATCAGGCGTTCGGCGTGCTGACCTTCGGCGTGCTGTCGCTCCTGATGTGGCGCGCCGTTCGCAACGAGCCCGGAAATTCGTGACAATCGAGCCCATGTCGGCCTATCGCGCGCTTGAGGCGCGGTTTGCGCGCATCTCGCATCTGGGCGGCGCGCTCGCTGTCCTGCAGTGGGACCATCAGGTCATGATGCCGCGGGGCGGCAACGCGGTCCGCGCCGAGCAGATGGCGACGCTGCGCGAGATCGTCCATGAGCTGCTGATCAGCCCCGAGACCGGCGATCTCCTCGATCAGGCCGAGGCGACTCCAGGCCAGCTGGACGCATGGCAGGCGGCCAATCTGCGCGAGATGCGCCGCAGCTATCGGCGCGCCACCGCGATGCCCTCGGAGCTGATCGCGGCCCTCGTGCGCGCCGCCGCGCAGGCCGAGATGCTCTGGCGCGAGGCGCGCGAGAAGGCCGACTTCGCTCTGCTCCGCCCGGCGCTCGAGGAGGTGGTGCGGCTCACCCGCGAGGAGGCGTCGGCGAAGGGCGAGGCATTCGGTCTCGCGCCCTACGATGCGCTCCTCGACGGCTACGAGCCCGGCGTCACGACCGCTGAGATCGACGCGCTGTTCGCGCCGCTCGCCGAGTTCCTGCCGGAGTTTCTCGAGCGCGTCCTCAGTCGCCAGGTCGAGCCGCTGCCGCTCCGGGGCAACTTTCCCGCGGCCAGGCAGAAGGCGCTTGGCGAGCGATTGATGGCGGCGCTCGGCTTCGACTTCGAGCACGGCCGTCTTGACGGCAGCGCCCATCCGTTCTGCGGCGGCGTGCCGGACGACATCCGGCTGACCGCGCGCTACGACGAGACGGACGTCGCCTCGGGCCTCATGGCGATCCTGCACGAGACCGGCCATGCGCTCTACAACGCGGGCCTGCCCAAGCCCTGGCGCCATCAGCCGGTCGGCCGGCCGCGCTCGGTCGCCGTGCACGAGAGCCAGTCGCTGCTGGTCGAGATGCAGGTCTGCCGCTCGCGGCCGTTTCTCGCCTATCTGGCGCCGCTCCTCGCCGCAGACCTTCGGCGGCGACGGCGCGGCGTTCTCGGCCGACAACCTCTACCGGCGGGGGATCCGGGTCGAGCGCAGCCAGATCCGGGTCGACGCCGACGAGGTCACCTATCCGCTGCACATCATTCTCCGCTATCGGCTCGAGAAGGCGCTGCTCGCGGGCGACCTCGCCGTGGCCGACCTGCCGGTCGCCTGGAACGAGGGCATGAGCGAGCTTCTCGGCATCACCCCGGCCGACGACCGCGAGGGCTGCCTGCAGGACATTCACTGGCCGGCCGGCGCGATCGGCTATTTCCCCTGCTACACCCTCGGCGCGCTGATGGCGGCGCAGCTGTTCGCCGCGCTGATCGAGGTCGAGCCGGACATCCCCGCGCACATCGCGACGGGCGACTTCCGTCCGCTGCTCCAATGGCTGCGGGCCAACATCCACGAGCAGGGCTCACTCCTCGAGACGGAGGCGCTGCTTACCCGCGCGACCGGCCGCCCGCTCGAGGTGCAGCCGTTCCTCGCCCACCTCGAGACGCGCTACTCCGCATAGCGCTCTTCAGGAATTTCCTCAGTTGATTGGCGTGGACTGACCGCCATCCGTGGGCGCGACGCCAGCCTAGCGCATCTCGGAGGTTCGTACTACCTATTGCGCCCGTGACCCTTCGCTACGTCAGCACGCGCGGCGGCGTGCCGCCCTGTGGCTTCGAGGCGGCGCTGTTCGCCGGCCTCGCCGCCGACGGCGGGCTGTATCTGCCCGAGGCCTGGCCGCGGCTCGAGCGGGACCGGTTCGAGGCGCTGCGGGGCGCCTCGTATCAGGAGGTCGCGGCGCGGGTGCTGGCGCCGTTCGTCGGCGCCGATCTGAGCGAGGCCGAGCTCGGCCAGCTGATCGAGGCGGCCTACGCCGGGTTCGATCACGCTGCTGATCGCGCCGCTCCGCCAGATCGGGCCGAACGAGTGGCTGCTCGAGCTGTTCCACGGGCCGACGCTCGCCTTCAAGGATGTCGCCATGCAGCTGCTGGCGCGTCTGTTCGAGCATTTCCTGAGCCGGCGCGAGCACGCGCTCACGATCGTGGGCGCGACCTCGGGCGACACCGGCGCCGCGGCGATCGAGGCGTTCGCCGGTGGCGCGCGGACGACGGTGGTGATCCTCCACCCCCATGGCCGGATCTCCGCCGTCCAGCGGCGCCAGATGACGACCGTTGCCGCGCCCAATGTCCACAACATCGCGCTCGAGGGCACCTTCGACGACTGCCAGGCGCTCGTGAAGGCGCTGTTCGCCGATGCCGCGTTCCGCGAGCGCCTCAACCTCGCCGCCGTGAACTCGATCAACTGGGCGCGGATCATGGCCCAGGCGGTTTACTTCGTGACCGCGGCGCTGGCGCTGGGCGCGCCCTGGCGACGGGTGAGCTTCGCCGTGCCGACCGGCAACTTCGGCGACGTCTACGGCGGCTATCTCGCCCATCGCCTCGGCCTGCCGATCGAGCAGCTGATCGTCGCCACCAATCGGAACGACATTCTGGCGCGCTTCTTCCAGACCGGCGTCTATGAAGCGGGCGCGGTCATGCCGACCACCAGCCCGAGCATGGACATCCAGGTCGCGAGCAACTTCGAGCGCCTGCTGTTCGATCTCTATGATCGCGATGGCGCAGCGATCACGCCGGCTGATGGCCGGATTCCAGGAGCGGCGGAGCCTCACGGTGTCGGCCGAGGCGCTCGGCCGCGCGCGCGAGCTGTTCGACGCCCTGCGGGTCGAGGAAGACGAGGTCGCCGCTGACCATGGCCGAGGTGTGGCGTACCTGCGGCCAGCTGATTGACCCGCACACTGCCGTCGGGAATCCACGCCGGGCGGCGCCGTCGGCTCGATCCGGCGGTTCCGCTGATCACGCTCGCGACCGCGCATCCGGCCAAGTTTCCCGATGCGGTTCGGCACGCGACCGGCGTCACGCCGCCTCTGCCGGCGCGCCTCGCCGACCTCGATCGGCGGCGCGAACGTTTCGAGGTCCTGCCGAACGACCTCGCCGCGGTGCAGCGTCACATCGAACGAGCGGTCAAGGAGAGCGCATGACCGAGACGACCCGGATCACCACCCTCGCCAACGGCCTTCGGGTCGCGAGCGAGGCCATGGCCAACGTCCAGACCGCGAGCGTCGGCGTCTGGGTCGACGTCGGCGCCCGCTACGAGGCGACCGAAGTCAATGGCGTCGCCCACATGCTCGAGCACATGGCGTTCAAGGGCACCGAGCGGCGCTCGGCGCGCGCGATCGCCGAGGCGATCGAGAACGTCGGCGGGCAGCTGAACGCCTACACCTCGCGCGAGCAGACGGCCTACTACGCCCGGGTCCTGGCTGACGATCTGCCGCTCGCCGTCGATCTCCTGGCCGACATCCTGCAGCACTCGATCTTCGACGAGGAGGAGCTCGCCCGCGAACGCGGCGTGGTCGTGCAGGAAATCGGCCAGGTCCAGGACACGCCGGACGATCTGGTGTTCGATCTGTTCCAGGAGACCGCGTTTCCCGGACCAGCCGCTCGGCCGCTCGATCCTCGGGCCGGCCGAGCTGATCGCCGCGATGCCGCGCGCCGTCCTTATCGACTACATGGCGCACCACTACGGCGCGCCGCGCCTGGTGCTGTCGGCCGCTGGCAAGGTCGAGCACGAACGCCTGGTCGAGCTGGGTGAGCAGCTATTCCGCGAGCTGCCGACGCCCGCCGTGCCGCCCGCCCTGCCGGCCCGCTACCAGGGGGGCGATCGGCGCGAGGAACGCGACCTCGAGCAGGCCCATCTGCTGCTCGGGCTGCCGGCGTTCTCGTATCTCGATGACGACTTCTACGCGCTTCAGGTCCTCTCGACCATGCTCGGCGGCGGCATGTCGTCGCGACTGTTCCAGGAGGTACGCGAGAAGCGCGGCCTCGCCTACTCGATCTTCTCCTTCGCCTCGAGCTACGCCGATACCGGCCTGTTCGGCATCTACGCCGGCACCGGCGAGAAGGAGGTCGCCGAGCTGGTGCCCGTCGTGTGCGACGAGCTCTTGAAGCTGATCGAGCAGCCGGGCGAGGAGGAGCTGGTGCGCGCCCGCGCCCAGCTCAAGGCGAGCCTGATGATGGCGCTCGAGAGCTGCTTTCGCGCAGAGCGAGGAACTGGCCCGCCAGCTATTGATCTTCGGCCGGCGCGTGCCGACCGAGGAGATCATCGCCAAGATCGACGCGGTCGACCAGGCGGCGATCGGCCGGGTCGGCCGCCGCCTCCTGATCGAGGGCGACCCGACCCTCGCCGCGATCGGCCCGCTCGCCCATCTCCCGAACCTCGAGGCGATCCGTCGCCGCCTGCAATGACGGCTCGCCCGAGGGCCAGATCAATACCGCTCGGGTATGAAGGTCTGATCGCTCTTCGGCGGACGAACGTAACCTCCGGCATCCTGACGCGGCGGCAGCTCGATCGCTGGCGGCGTGAGATCCTCGTACGGGATCATGCTCAGGAGATGGCTCATGCAGTTCAGCCGCGCGCGCTGCCTTCACGTCGGCTTCGACCACGTACCAAGGCGCCTGCTTGATGTCGGTGTGGGCAAACATCTCGTCCTTCGCTTTGGAGTACTCGGCCCACCGCTTGCGTGATTCGAGGTCCATGGGCGAAAGCTTCCAGCGCTTGGTCGGATCGTGGATCCGGCTGCGGAAACGGCGCTCCTGCTCCTCGTCGCTGACCGAGAACCAGTACTTGATCAGAATGATGCCCGAGCGGACGAGCATGCGCTCGAACTCCGGGCAACTGCGCATGAACTCCTGATATTCCGCGTCGGTACAGAAACCCATCACGCGCTCCACGCCGGCGCGATTGTACCAGGACCGGTCGAACAGAACCATTTCGCCACCCGCGGGCAGGTGCGGCACGTAGCGCTGGAAATACCATTGCGTCTGCTCGCGTTCGGTGGGCGTCGCCAGGGCGACGACGCGGCAGACGCGCGGACTGAGGCACTCGGTGATCCGCTTGATCACGCCACCCTTGCCGGCGGCGTCGCGGCCCTCGAAGATGACCACGACCTTGAGGCCCTTGTGCCTGATCCATTCCTGCAGCTTGACCAGTTCGATCTGAAGCTTGGCCAGCTCCGCTTCGTAGAGCTTTTTCTTGATCTTGCGTGGCGCGCCCGGCTCGTCGCCGCCGCCCGACGCATCACCATCGCGGCGGGCGGTCATCTTTTTTGAACCATTTGCGTCGGAATGGACGACTTTGAGCCTGGTACTCCCGGCCTTGTTCTGTTTTCCCATGAGTGCCTCACTGCCGTCTTGCGATCGCTGTCGGATCCCGGTCGCCCTGTTCGAGCGCCGCCGCCGGCACGGTGTCGTGATCATAGACACAACCATACGATCTCGTCATGCTGCTTGCGTGAACTGAGAGATTGGAGTCGGCACGCATGTCGATCGAGGGCATATGGACCGGCGAAGTCTATGGCCCCTTCGGCTGGGACAACCGTGGCGTGTTCGTATTCGAGGATGGCCGCATCATCGGCGGCGATCACCGGCAGTACTCCAGCGGCACCTATAGCCAGACCGGACGGGAGGTGAAGGCCCGCCTCGCAGGTCCACTACTACGGCCCGCCGCGGGCCATGTTCGGCGAGGCCAAGGAGCAGTTCACGATCGAGCTGGAAGGCGCGCTGGAGGGGGAGGAGATCAATGGCGTCATCCGCCGGCCGGACCGGCCCCAGTTCGATCTGCAAATTCGCCTGACCAAACGATTGGATCTGCCGGCGGCCTGAGCCCCGGGATCAGTTCTCGCGGAACGCGCGGCGCAGGCTGTCGTAGAGCGGGCGCAGCAGGTAGTCGAGCACGGTCCGCTCGCCGGTCATGATGTAGACTTCGGCCGGCATGCCTGGTGTCAGCACGACCGCGGGCTGGAGCGCCGCGAGCCTGGCCGGATCGACCTCGACCCGCGCCCGATAGAAGCTCTGTCCGGTCTGCGGGTCGGTGATGGCATCGGCCGATACCTGGCGCACCCGCCCCTCGATCCGCGGCATGTTCCGTTGCTTGAAGGCGGGGAGCATGATCCGGGCCGGCAGTCCGTCGCGGACGACGTCGATGTCCATGCGCGAGACGCGCGCATCGACCAGGAGCTCCTCGTCGTCCGGAACGATTTCCAGGATCGGCTCGCCCGGCCGGATCACCCCGCCTGGCGTGCGAAAGCGGAGCTCGACGACCGTGCCGTCGATCGGCGCCTTGATCAGCGTGCGTTCGAGCACGTCGCGGCTCGCCGCGAGCCGCTGCTCGGCCTCGGCGAGATCGGACTGGGTCTGGCTCAGCTCCTCGTTCACCTTATCGAGCAGATCGGTGTCCTGGGCGATGACCTGCAATCGGGCCTCGCCGATCGAGTGTCGTGCGCGCGCGATCGCGGCCTGACGCTCGGCGCGGTTGCCCTCGACCTCGGCGAGCGATCGCGCTTGAGCGCGAGCAGGCGGGCCTTGCGCGCCAGCCCCTTGCGGTACAGCTGCTCGACGCCCGTCGATCTCTTCGGCGAACAGGTCGATCTGCCGGCCATCGGCCCGGATCTGGGCCTCGAGCCCGGCGATCTCCTCCTGCAGCTGCGGCGATCTGCTGCTCGAGAATCGCCTTGCGGTCGGCGCGCGCCTTGGCTCGGGTCGCAAACAGCGCCCGCTGGGTGACCATGGCCTCGAGCGCCGTGGGATGGTCGCTCGCGGCCTCGACCAGCCAGTCCGGAAAGCGGATGCTTGGCGGCGTTGGCCTGCTCGGCGAGGAGCCGCGCCTGGGCCGCGGTCAGCGTCTGGAGGCGGGCTCTCGAGCAGCTCGAAACCCGGCCCGCGCCTGGACATCCTCGAGCTCGATCAGCGGTTCGCCCGCGTGCACGACACTGCCGTCCCGGACCAGGATGCGGCGGATGATGCCGCCTTCGAGATGCTGCACCGTGCGCCGGCTGCCGTCGGGACTGACGACGCCCGGGGCGATCGCCGCCCCGGCGATGGGCGTGGTCGCCGCCCACCAGCCGAGGCCGCCGAAGAACAGGCCGATCACCAGAATGCCGGCCCGAATCGGCCCGCGCAGCTCGCTTGAGTCAGCGGCGCTCCGCTCTCGGGGTGCGCCGCCGCCCGACGGCTTCATGAGCAGCAGGGGCATGGCCGCGCGTCTACGACGCGGCCGCGACGGCGGGCGTGCGCCGGCCGCGGCGGGCTGAGGCGTGGCAGGACCTGATCGCGCGGGCCGAACAGGACCCCGGTACCGTCGCGCAGGACCAGCACCTTGTCGATGTGGACCAGCAGGCTCGGCCGGTGAGCGACCAGGATCACGGTCGTGCCGCGCCCTCTCAGGCGCCCGATCGCGTCGACCAGCGCCTCTTCCCCGACGTTGTCGAGGCTCGCGTTCGGCTCGTCGAGCACCACCAGCCGCGGCGCGCCGAACATCGCCCGCGCGAGGCCGATCCACTGCCGCTGCCCGCCCGAGAGCACCGCGCCCTGCGTCCCGACCTCGGTCGCGTAGCCCTCGGGGAGATGCAGGATCATCTCATGGACCCCGGCGAGGCGGGCCGCCTCGATCACGGCCTCGTCCGGTGCCGCGGCCATGCGCGCGATGTTGTCCCGCACCGTCCCGTCGAACAGCTCGACGTCCTGCGGCAGGTAGCCGACATGGCGGCCGAAATCGCACCGCTCCCAGCTGTGCACCTCGGCGCCGTCGAGCCGGACATGCCCCGAGGTCGGCGGCCAGACGCCGGTCATCAGGCGACAGAGGGTCGACTTGCCGGACGCCGAAGGGCCCACCACGGCGAGCGCCTCGCCCGCCGCGAGTTCGAAGTCGACCCCCTTGAGGATCGGACGTTGACTGTTCGGCGCCTTGAAGACCAGCCGGTCGACGCTCACCCGCCCTTCGGGCACCGGCAGACGGATCGCGGCCGGCCGCTCGGGATGGCGTCGCAGCAGCTGCTCGAGGCGATCATGGCTCGCCCGCACGCCGACGACGGCCCGCCAGGCGCCGATCGCCTGCTCGACCGGAGCAAGGGCGCGGCCGAGCAGGATCGAGGCAGGCGACCATGCCGCCGCCGGTCAGCTCGCCGCGCAGCACCAGATAGGCGCCGAGGCCGAGGATGCCGATCTGCACGAAGAGGCGCAGGAACTTCGACGCGCCGACGATCATGCCGGCGCGGTCGCTCGCCCGCAACTGGTGGCCGAGAACGCGCTCGTGGTCGGCCCGCCAGCGCTCGAGGAGCGTCGCCAGCATGCCCATGGCGTGCACCGCCTCGGCGTTGCGCAGCGCCGTCTCGCCTCGCCGCTGGGCCGCGATCCAGACCTCGTTCGCGGCCTTGAGCGGCACCCGCGTCGCCAGCTCGTTGCCGAGCGCAAGCGCGAAGAGGGCGATCGCGCTCGCGAGCGCCAGCCCGCCGAGCCAAGGATGCACGAGCCAGATCACGGCGACGAACACCGGCATCCACGGCGCGTCGAAGATCGGCAGCATGCCCTGGCTGTTGAGGAAGCCGCGCAGCTGGGCGAGATCGCGCAGCGCCTGGGCGCCGATCGCATGGCCGGCCAGGGTGTCGGCGAGGCTCGCCGCGAGCACGGGGCCCGAGAGCGTCCGATCCAGCCAGGTGGCGATCCGCACCAGTGCATCGGCTGCGGATCACGTCGAGCAGCCCGAACACGAGCAACGCGAAGCCCGCGACCAAGGTCAGCGCCACCAGGGTCTCGACGTGGCTGCTGGCCAGCACGCGGTCGTAGACCTGGAACATATAGAGCGGCGAGACCAGCACCAGAAGGTTCAGGAACAGGCTGAGACCGCCGACCGCCGCCAGGCCGCGCCCGGCCTCGCGAAGGGCGGCCGCGAGCGCCGTCCGCTGCTTGTCCTCTGCTCTGGCACTGCCTGGCACGCCGCTCTCTCTCCAACGATCGTTCGGGGCCCCGTCCTTGGCGCAGGACCCTCGGACGCGAGGGCGCCACCTCTCCGCTCATGAGCTGTGTACGACGTCCTAAGACTAAAAAGACTTAAAGCGGCCGTCGGTCTGCGGCCCGGCCCCGCTCGCTTCTCCAAGATCAGATATCGACTTTGAGCTTATCCAGTCAGTCTTAATAGTCATTAAGTTAAATCAAATATCAAGTTTAAATTCCATTATCTTGCTTTTTATTTTGAATCTAATCATACTGCTGACCGTGAAGTATTGGTCGGCGACGTCGGGGATGGCGTCCTGATCCTGGGGAAGCCTCAAGAATCGGTCCTGTCACTTTCGGGGGAAGAGAGATGGGAAGGAAGGTCGGACGGCTCGAATGTCGCGGGCATCACCAGGTGGGCCATAGTGGCAATGATCACCTGATTGGCGGCGACCATAGGGACTTGATGCATGGCCGCGGCGGTCACGATTGGCTGGAAGGCGGCGCCGGGCGCGACTGGCTCTTTGGCGGCCGGGGCAACGATCATCTGAGCGGCGGCGACGGCAACGATCTGCTCTTTGGCGGCCGCGGCGACGATCGCCTCGAGGGCGGGCACGGCAACGATATCGTCCTGGGCGGCCGCGGCGACGATCTGTTTCAGTACCATGCGGGCGACGGCAACGACTATTTCCGTGGCGCCTGCGGAACGGACGTCATCCAGCTGGACTCGGTCGCCGACGGCTGGACGTTGGATTTGAGACACGGCCAGATCCTCTCGGACGAGTCCGGAGCGACTCCAGCTTTCGAACGGTGCCGCGGGCAAGATCATGCTTGCCGACGGCAGCGTCATCCAATTCGTCGGGGTCGAGCGGATCGAGACGGTCCACGGCGACCCGGCTCGGCGAGCGCGATCCGACGCAGCAGCGACCCGGTACCGACCGTCGTCGACCCGGCGCCGGAGATCGTCAATCATGCGCCGACCATTGACCAGATTGCCGCCGATACGGTGACCGAGCACGCGTCCGATGGCACCGTCGTCGGGGCGGTCACGGCGTCCGATCCGGACGCCGGCGACATCCTCAGCTACGCCCTTTTGGACGATGCCGGCGGGTGCTTCGCGATCGACCATAGCTCGGGCGTGATCTCGGTCGCCGACGGCTCGCTGCTCGACTACCAGACGGCCGATCACCATAGCATCACCGTCCAGGTGACCGACGCGGGCGGCCTCAGCCAGTCGATGACGGCCTCGATCAGCGTGGCCCTGGACAACAGCGGCGACGACACCTTCACGGGTGACGCCGGCGACAACGTGATCGACGGCGGTCCGGGCAACGACGTGCTCAACGGCCTCGACGGTAACGATCATCTGATCGGCGGTAGCGGTGACGACCAGCTCGACGGCGGCGCGGGCGACGACGTCCTGGACGGCGATGACGGCAATGATCTGCTTTCGGGCGGCGACGGCGCCGATCAGGTGAACGGCGGCGCCGGCAACGACCTCGTGTTCGGCAACGACGGCAACGACCAGCTGAGCGGTGGCGACGGGCAGGATCAGCTGTACGGCGGTCTGAACGACGACCGGCTCGACGGTGGTGCGGGCGATGACCAGCTGTTCGGCAATTCCGGCAATGACATTCTGCACGGCGACGCCGGCAACGATACGCTTTACGGCAGCATGGGCGACGACGTGCTCGCGGGCGGCGCGGGCGACGATCTCCTCTCGGGCGGCAGCGGTGCGGATCGCTTCGTGTTCACCGATGTCCACGACGGCGTCGATACGATCAGCGACTTCGGCACCGGCGACGTCCTCGCGATCGGGGGCATGCTGAGCGGCTTTAGCGCCGGTCAGGAGGCCGACTACGTCAACCTGGTCGACGACGGCACCAACACCACGGTCCAGGTCGATGTCGACGGCGCGGCCAATGGCAGCTCGTTCGAGACGATTGCGGTCCTGAACGGGGTCACCGGCAGCTCGCTCACCGACCTCGTGAATGCCGGAAAGATCGACCTCTGGCAAAGTTAGCCGCAGCGGCGCGGCCGCCTGCCGCGCGGGGCCTCGCATCCGACGACCCTCGGCGCAGCCCCGCCATCTCACTCCCCGCTTGCCGCAAGGCCGGCCGTCGTGCCGGCCTTGCCGCTTTCAGGCCCGGCGGCTGGCGTTGACAGGTCAGGCGAATCGTGATCTCTGGCCAATCGTTGCGGTGCGAGGAAGCCGGTGCAAGTCCGGCACGGGCGCGCCACTGTAACCGGCCTTGCGTGCCTGGCACGCTGGCCGGAAGTCAGACCTTTGGCCGCGACCTGAGCAGCACCGGACGGGACGCGTATCCCGAAGGAGATGCCCTCATGGCGCACGCCGTTCTCGCTCCTGCCCCGACCTATGCCCCGGTTCCGATCCCGCTACGGGAGCTGCTGCCCTGGCTGATCTTCGCCGGGGTCCTGCTCCTGGCGATCTACTTCGTCGGCGTCGAGGAAGGGGCGACGGCGATCTTTCCCGGTATGTATCTGCACGAGTTCGTGCACGACGGACGTCATCTGCTCGGCTTTCCCTGCCACTAGCATCGGGGAGGGCCGTCATGGTCAGAGCCCTCCTGGTGCGCGGCATGCTCGTGGGCTGCTTCGCCGGGCTGCTCGCGTTCGGCGTCGGCAAGCTCTTCGGCGAGCCGCAGGTCGATCGCGCGATCGGCTTCGAGCAGCAGTCGGAGCATGCCGCTGGCGAGGCGCATGGCACGGCCATGGGCGGCGCAAACGATACGGCCATGGCTGGCGCGCACGAGCATGGGGAGGAGCTGGTCAGCCGCGGGGTGCAGAGCACGGTCGGCCTGTTCACCGGTGTCGTGGTCTACGGCACCGCTGTGGGCGGGCTGTTCGCCCTGGTTTTCGCCTTCACCTACGGCCGCATCGGCCGGCTCAGACCCCAGACCCTGGCCGCACTGCTGGCCGCCGCGGGCTTCCTCGCCACGGTGCTCGTTCCGGCGGTCAAATATCCGCCGAGCCCGCCTGCAGTCGGTGCGTTCGACACCATCGGCTATCGGACCGAGCTCTATTTCTTCATGCTCGTGGTGTCGCTGGCTGCCTTGGTCCTGGCGGTGTCGATCGGGCGACACCTCGCCAGCCGCTACGGCACCTGGAACAGCACGTTCGCCGGCGCGGCGGTCTTCCTCGTGATCATCGTCGTCGCTCAGGTCCTGCTGCCGAGCGTCAACGAGGTGCCGGCCCAGTTCCCAGCTGATGTCTTGTGGTCCTTCAGAATGACCTCGCTCGGCATGCAATTCGTGCTGTGGACGACGATCGGGCTGGGCTTCGGCATGCTGACCGAGCGCAACCTCATGCCGAGGCATAGTCCGGCAGAACTCCAGGCCCTCTGAAGAGGGCACTCAGACGTGACCTGAGCCGAACTGTCCCGGCCAATGAGCGGCACTCTGACGGCTTGCTGGGCTCGCTCTCTCACCTGAGCGCCAAGGGCCGCCGGGCCATCTGCGACTTCACGCTTTGACGACCATCTCGCGGAGAGGTAAATTCACGCGGTAGCGGCCGAGCTCGTTCGCCAGCCGACAGTGGGATCTTTCGGCGACATGCCTCGCGACCGAAGTAGGGTGGAGGAGAGCCATGCACCCGCCCAGGACCCGTTACGCCAAGAGCGGCCAGGTCCACGTCGCCTGGCAGGCGTTCGGCGAAGGTCCCGTCGACCTGGTGATGGCGCCGGGCTTCGTCTCGCATATCGAGAACTACTGGACCGAGCCGCGCTTCGCGCGCTGGCTGGAGAGACTGGGCCAGGGCTGCCGGGTGGTCCTGTTCGACAAGCGTGGCACCGGCCTCTCCGATCGGGTCCCGGAGCTGCCGGCGATGGACGAGCGCATGGACGACGTGCGCGCGGTGATGGACGCCGTCGGAATCGACAAGGCCGCGCTGTTCGGGATCTCGGAAGGCGGCTCGCTGGCGGCGTTCTTCGCCGCGTGCCACCCGGAGAAGTGCAGCGCGCTGGTCCTCTACGGCGCCTTCGCCCGCTTCACCGACTGGATTCCGACCGAGCAGGACCTGGAGAACCTGTTCGACTACATCGACCGCGATTGGGGCTCCGGCGAGAGCCTGCCGCTGTTCGCGCCGAACTATGCCGACGACCGGATGCTCAAGGAGTGGTGGGGGCGATTCGAGCGCCTCGGCGCCGACCCGGGCGCGGCGATCGCGCTGATGCGCATGAACAGCCAGATCGACATCTCGCAAGCACTACCCTCGATCCGCGTACCGACGCTGGTGCTCCACCGCACCGGCGACACGACCATCAACATCCGCGGTGGGCGCGAGCTGGCCCGGCTGATCCCGAACGCCAGGCTGGTCGAGTTCCCGGGCCAGGACCATTTCCTCTTCTGCGACGACAGCAGTGGCGATGCGATTGTCGACGAGATCCACCGCTTCCTGGTCGGGTCGAGACCGCAGACCGTCAGCGAGCGCACGCTCGCCACGGTCTTGTTCACCGACATCGTCGGCTCGACCGAGCAGGCCGAGGCGCTCGGCGACCAGCGCTGGCGGGACGTTCTCGCCGCCCATGACGACATCGTGCGCCAGGAGCTGGAGCGCTTCCGGGGGCGCGAGATCAAGTCGCTGGGCGACGGTTTCCTCATGACCTTCGACGGTCCCGGGCGCGCGGTGCGCTGCGCCGTCGCGATCGCGGAGGCGGTCAGGCGCCTCGGCATCGAGGTGCGCGTCGGCCTGCACACCGGCGAGGTTGAGCTGAGCGAGCACGACGTCCACGGCATCGCGGTCCACATCGCTGCGCGCGTGGTCGAGCGGGCCGGCGCGGGCGAGGTCTACGTCTCGCGCACGGTCCGCGACCTGGTGGCCGGCTCGGGGATCGGGTTCCGCGCCCTCGGCCCGCACCGCCTCGCTGGTTTCGAGGAGCCGATGGAGCTCTACGCAGCGGCGTCCTGAAGACGAACCGTCCGTTACCGGCGCCGCTTGGCGCGCGCCGATAAGCTCACTCCGCCGCGATCTGTCCGGCCTGCGCCCCGCCGAGCGCCATCTTGTGGGCGATCCCGTCCTTCATGATCATGGCTAGGTTGTCCTGGTGCTGGAGAAGCGTGACGTCCTGCAGCGGATTGCCGCGCACGAGCAGCAGATCCGCGAGATAGCCCTCTTTGATCTGGCCGAGCTCGTCGCCCAACGCCATCAGCTCGCCGCCGATCTTGGTGGCCGACAGCAAGGCTTCCATCGGCGTGAAGCCGAACAGCTTGACGAAGTGCTCGAGATCGCGGGCGTTGGTGCCCTGGGGCGTCCAGGCGAAGCCGTAGTCGCCGCCTGGCACCACGCGAATGCCACGGCGGCGCATCTCGCGGTAGGTCGCTTTGGTCGCTTCCATCTTGCGATAGAAGCCCATGTTCTCGCAGACCTCCTTGGTCATGCCCCAGGGCTCGGCTTCGTAGAGGGTGTTGTGCAGGAGGCCGACCGCCGGCCCGACGAAGGTCCTGTCCTTGACGCTCTCCAGGAGATCGATCGCCTCCTCGTCGGCGAACTCGCAGTGATAGATCACGTCGACGCCGTTGCGCACGGCGCGCTTGACCGAGTTGGCGGCGCGGGCATGGCAGGCGATCTGCTTGCCGAAGTCGTGCGCGACCTCGACCGCGGTCTGGATCTCGTCGTCCATCATCACCGTCATCTCGGCCCGGCAGTGGGCGATGAACTCGTCACCCGAGATGTTGATCTTGAGGTTGTCGACGCCCTCGCGCACGCAGGTGCGGCACACGCGGCGCATCTCGTCGACGCCATCGGCGATCAGCGCGAAGCTCTCGCGGTAGAGGTGCAGCCTGCGTTCGTCGCCGAGCCCCGCGGTCACCGTGATCTCGGGGCTCGCCGCGCGGATCCGCGGCCCCGATATCCGCCCGGCGTTGATTTCGTTGCGGATCACCACGTCGAGCCGCGGCTTGGCCGACGCGGCACAGTAGACGCTGGTGAAGCCATGGTCGAACAGCAGCCTGGCGTTGTGCATCGTGGCCAGCGTATGCTCCTCGGGCGGCAGCTCGCCGAGCTCGGCCGGGCTCGCGACGCCGGTGAAGGTGATGTGGCAGTGCCCCTCGGTCATGCCCGGCATCAGGGTCATGCCCTGGCCGTCGATCACGCTGGCGCCGTCGCGTGCGATCTGGCTGCTGCCTTCGGCGACCTTTCTGATCCGGTTGCCCTCGATCAGCACCTCACCTGGAAAGCTCGACCGCCCGGTGGCATCGAAGATCATCACGTTGGTGAACAGCTGCGCCGTCATGGCTCGCCCCCCTGATCGATTGCTGGCGCCCTCCGCGCAATCGGGGATGCTGCCACTCGGGCATCCGTCGCGCAATTCAAAAGCCGGACCGGTGCGGGCTTTGCGGGCGGGGGTGGGGCGGCTAAACTGAAAACATCGAGGGCGAGTGGGGGAGCTTGATACCGGTAGTCCCCACCGCGATCCACAGCAGGCGGAGGCCCCGATGGCGATTGAGAAACGTCCGTTCGGACGGACCGGACACATGAGCTCGGCGGTCATCTTCGGCGCTGCGGCACTCGGCCGCGTCGATCAGGCGAGTGCCGATCGGGTGCTCGATCTGCTGCTCGCCCACGGGGTCAATCACATCGATACCGCGCCCTCTTACGGCGATGCCGAGCTCAGGATCGGCCCCTGGATGGAGCGCCACCGCGACGACTTCTTCCTCGCGACCAAGACCCGCGAGCGCGACTACCAGGGCGCCCGGACCGAGATCCACCACTCGCTCGAGCGGCTGCGCACCGAGCGGATCGATCTGCTCCAGCTGCACGCGCTCACCCACCCGGACGAGTGGGAGCAGGCGCTCTCGCCGGGCGGCGCGCTCGAAGCGGCGGTGGAGGCGCGCACCGAGGGGCGGGTCCGATTCATCGGCGTGACCGGTCATGGCTGGAACGTCGCCGCGATGCACCGCCGCGCCCTCGAGCGGTTCGACTTCGACGCGGTGCTGCTGCCATGGAACTGGTTCTGCGCCCATCATGAGACCTACGCGGCCGATTTCGAGGCGACGGTCGCCCTCTGCGTCGAGCGGCAGGTGGCGGTTCAGACGATCAAGGCGCTCGCGCGCGGCCCCTGGGCGGCCGGCGTCGAACCCGGCCGCACCACCTGGTACCAGCCGCTGGAGGACGAGGAGGAGATCCGGCTCGCGGTGCACTGGGTGCTGGCACGCCCGGGGATCTTCCTCAACTCGGTCGGCGATGTGGGCCTGCTGCCCGCGGTGCTGCGCGCCGCCGATGAGCTTGGCGCTGCGGCCCTGCCGAGCGACGAGGTGATGGCAGGGCTCAGCCAGCGCGCAGGACTGGCTTCGATCTTCGGCCTCTGATCACCGCCACGGCTCGGCGGCGCCCCGGTGGCGATCTGCCGCGTCCTGGGCGGCCCTAGCGACCTTGTCCCAAACCCCTATCCGACTGGGCTGTGGTGAGCTCGCCTTGTCAGTGGAGCGGGCCGGCCCGATGATCACCCAGCTGCATCGCTCGCGAACAGGTGGACCGAGATGGCGCAGACTTCGCCTCGTAAGAGCGGCCGCTCCGCGGCTGTCGCGGCTTCGGCCCGCGAGGACCGGGACCGCCTGGTCGAACAGAGCCGCAAGCTCGAAGCGGTCCTCTCGAGCATCGCCGAGGGGGTCAACATCGTCGATGCCGATGGGCGTGTCGTTCTTGTCAATCAGGGCTTCATGCAGCTGTATGGCTTTCCGGCGGAGCTGGCTGTGCCGGGGACGCCGCTCGAGGCGTTCATACGCCATCGTTTAGCAGCCGGACGCCGGCTGCAGAGCGAGCCGGACGATCTGGACATCGAAACCCTGACCGCCCGCCGGGTGGCGGAGCTGCGCGCGGCCGGCTCGGGCGAGTTCGAAGAACGGCTGTCGGATGGCCGCATCGTGCACGTCCGGCGCCAGCGGCTCGCCGATGGGATGCTGGTCTCGACCTACCACGACGTCACGGCGCAGCGCGAACGCGAACAGCAGTTCGCCATGCTGGCGACGGCGGTCGGCCAGTCGGGCGATTCGGTCGAGGTCGTGGATACCGACTATCGGCTGCTCTACGTCAATCCGGCGTTCACCCGGCTGACCGGCTACACCCGTGAGGAGGCGCTCGGGCGTACCCCAGCGGAACTGCTCCGCAGCGACCAGCACACTCCCGCGTTCTTCCAGGAGCTGCAGACCACGGTCGAGGGCGGCGAGGTCTGGAAAGGCCGGCTGATCAGCCGCCATAAGAACGGCCATCTGATCTACCAGGATGCCACCATCTCGCCAGTGCACGACCATGAGGGCCGTCTCACCCACTCGGTCGCCATCAAGCGTGATGTCGGCGAGCAGGTGCGTGCCGCCGAGGCGCTACGCGCGAGCGAGGTACGTTATCGGGCGATCGTTGAGGATCAGACCGAGCTCATTCTCCGCTTCGCTGCGGACTTTACGATAACCTTCGTGAACCGAGCCTACGAACGTCACCTGGGGCGGCCGCGGGAGGCGATCATCGGGAGTTCGGTGCTCGAGCTGATGGATGCCGAACAGCAGGCCGTGTTCCTGCGTCAGCTCGAGGGTCTGACGCCGGATCATCCGACCGTGAACTACGAAATGCTGCTGCGCCGAGCGGGCGATCGCGCCGGTTGGGAGCAGTGGACCGACCGCGCCATCTTCGATCCCGAAGGGCGCGTGCTCGAGTATCAGTCGGTCGGCCGCGACATCACCGAGCGTAAGGGGGCTGAGGAAGCTTTGCGCGCGAGCGAGGCGCGTTTCCGCACGATCGTCGAGGATCAGACCGAGTTCATCTCGCGCTTCACTCCAGACTTTACAATCACGTTCCTGAACCGTGCCTATGCCCATCAGCTTGGCCGGCCGCGCGAGACGATCCTCGGTAGCTCAGTGCTCAAGCTGATGAGCGCCGGGCAACAGGAGCTGTTCCAGCGTCAGCTTGCCGATCTGACGCCCGACGTGCCGACCGTGTCCTACGAGATGGAGTACCAGAAGCCCGATGGCCGTGCCGGCTGGGAGCAGTGGACCGACCGCGCCCTGTTCGACGAGCGGGGCCGGGTCGTGGAGTATCAATCGGTCGGTCGCGACATCACCGAGCAAAAGCGCGCCGCGGCCGAGCTCAGGGAAAGCGAGGAACGCTTCCGGGCGATCGCCGAAGGCGTGCCGATCCCGCTCTCCATCTCGCGCTCCGACATTTCCGAGATGCTGTACGCCAATCAGCTGGCCCTCGAGACCTATGGTGTACGACCCGGCCCTCGGCGCGCGAACATCCTGTCCGCCTGGGTCGATCCTCAGGATCGCCTGGATTTGGTTGCCGAGGTGGCCCGGCGCGGCCGGGTCGACGGTGGTGAGGTGCAGCTGCGCCGCGCCGACGGGCGGGTCTTCTGGGCGCTGGTCTCGGCGCGCGCACTCAGCTACGCCGGTCAGCCGGCGATCCTCATCGCCAGCACGGACATCACCGAGCGGCGTCATATGGAGGAGGCGCTGCGCGCCAGCGAGGCGCGCTTCCGGGCGATGGTAGAGGATCAGACCGAGTTCATATCCAGGCTGACCCCCGACTTCACGATCACCTTCGTCAACGGCGCACTCGCGAGCCACATGCGCTGCCGCCCCGAGGAGCTGATCGGAGCCTCGCTGCTCGAACTCATGCCTGACGCGCACAAATCCCGTTTTCTTGCCCGTATTGCCGACCTCAGCCGGACCAATCCGGTGACCTCCTATGAGATCGAAACGGTGCATCGGGATGGCCGCAGGTGTTGGGAGCAGTGGACCGAGCGAGCGTTGTTCGATGGCGAGGGACAGCTCGTCGAGTACCAGGCCGTCGGGCGCGAGATCACGTCGCAGAAGCTGGCCGAGCAGGAGCTGCGCGAGGCCGAAGAGCGCTTTCGGACGATCGCCGAGGGAGTGCCGCTGGCGATCAGCATCGCGCGCCCGCGCGAGCCTGAGATCGTGTTCGCCAACGAGCGCGCCCGCGAAGCCTTCGGTCTGCGTGCCGGCGATGCCGGCGAGGGCGTAACCCGGGTCTGGGCCGACCCGGACCATCGCAAGCGGCTCGTGCGGCAGCTGCTGGAGAGCGGCCGGGTCGACGGTTTCGAGGCTCAGCTCACGGGCGTCGACGGCGCGCCCGTCTGGACGCTGATCTCGGCCCGTCGGATGACTGTTGGCGGCCGCGACGCGATGCTCGCAGCGATCACCGACATCACCGAGCGCCGCCAGATGGAGCAGGCGGTGCGCGAGAGTGAGGCGCGGCTCACCGCGTTCCTGGAGCATGCTCCGATCGCCATGTATCTGAAGGACTTCGAGGGTCGCTACGTCCTCACCAATCCGGAGATGAGCAAACTGTTTGCGCGGCCGGCCGAGGAGATGATCGGTCTGACCGCGGCGGACGCCGGCGTACGCCTTGACCTGGACAACGTCGTCGAGCGCGATCGCGAGATCCTCCGCGGAGACCGCTCGACGGTCTACGAGGAGCAGGTACCCGAGCTCGACGCCTACCGATGGTCACTGGTGATCCGCTTTCCGGTGCGTGATGCGGCGGGCGTGGTCACCCACATCGGTGGCTTTCACGTCGACATCAGCCGGACCAAGGAGTTCGAGCAGCTCCTCAAGCAGAGCGAACAGCGCTTCCGCACGATCGCCGAAGCGCACCCGGTGCCGATGGTCATCGTCAGCGTGCCCGAGTTCGACGTCCTCTTCGCAAATGCCGCCTTCCAGGAGCTGTTTCGTCTGACGCCCGCGCGGGTCGGTGAGACCGACACGGCCGAGCTCTATGCCGATCCGGCCGACGGCGACCGGGTCCGAGGCCTGATCGGAGAAAGGGGCCGTCTCGACGATTTCGAAGCCGAACTCCGGCGCGCTGACGGAACCGTGTTTCCGGCATCGCTGTCCTCGCGTCTGATCGAATACGAAGGTCGACCCGCGATCGTGACCAGCGTTACCGACCTGACCAAGATCAAGCATGCCGAGACCGAGATCGCGCGCCAGCGCGAGGCGCTGCATCAGAGCGAGAAGCTGAACGCGCTCGGCACGCTGCTCGCGGGCGTCGCCCACGAGCTCAACAACCCGCTTTCCGTCGTCGTCGGGCAGGCGATCCTGCTCGAGGACTTCGCCGGCGATCCGGCGGCGAAATCTCGTGCGGTCAAGATCCGGGCCGCAGCCGACCGCTGTGCCCGCATTGTGCGGACCTTCCTCGCCATGGCGCGCAAGCGCCCGAGCGAGCGCGGGCCGGTGGACATCAACGAAGCGATCGAGGCGGCGCTCGAGCTGCTCGGCTACGGTCTGCGCACGGCCGATGTGCGGGTGGCACGCGATCTGACCGCGGATCTGCCGCCAGTCTGGGGCGATAGCGATCAGCTGCACCAGGTGCTGACCAACCTGATCATCAACGCGCAGCATGCTCTTCAGAACGTCGATCCGCCGCGTGAGCTGCGGCTCGCGACCCGCCGCGAAGGCGATCTCGTGCGCATCGAGGTCGAGGACAGCGGGCCGGGGATCGATCAGGTCCTCGCCAAGCGAATCTTCGAGCCGTTCTTCACGACCAAGCCGACCGGCACCGGCATCGGGCTCTCGGTCTGCCATGGCATCGTCGGCGCCCATGACGGCTCGATCGAGCTCGTGAGCCGGCCCGGATCAGGTGCCTGTTTTGTCGTCCGCCTGCCGCTCCGGCTCGATGAAGGGCGGACGCAGGCGGGTTCGGCTGGCGAGGCGGCCGGCGCAGCTGACCGCGCGCATCCTCCTGGTCGACGACGAGGTCGAGGTCGCCGACCTCTACGCTGAGGTCCTTCGCCGTCAGGGCCATGAGGTGCTGGTCGCTGGCAGCGGCCAGGCGGCTCTGGCTGCGGTCGAGAGCACGCCGATCGATCTCATCGTGAGCGATCTGCGCATGCCGGACATCGACGGGCCGGCGCTCTATCGAGCGTTGTCGGATGCCGGCAGTGCGCTCGCGTCCCGGATCATCTTTGTCACCGGCGATACGCTCTCCGAACAGGCCGAGCGCTTCCTCGCCGAAACCGGCGCCGACGTGCTCGAGAAGCCGCTCGAGCCGCGCGAGCTCGTGGCGCGCGTTCGCGCGACCCTGAGCGCACGGATCTGATATCAGCGGCCGCGCCAGACCGGCTCGCGCTTCTCGGCGAAAGCGCGGGCGCCCTCCTTGGCGTCCTCGCTCTCATAGAGCGTTTTGACCGCGGGCAGACGCTTCCTGGTCACCAGATCGAAAGCGGCCTGGACCGGCAGATGCGCGGTCCCGCGAACGACTTCCTTGAGGGCGGCGAAGACCAGCGGCGGTCCGGCCGCGAGCAGAAGCGGCGATCTCGCGGGCCCGATCGAGCAGCCGCTCGGCGGGCACGATCTCGTTGACCAGGCCCCGGCGTTCGGCCTCCGTGGCCGCCATCCAGCGGCCGGTGAGCAGCAGCTCCATGGCGATGTGATAGGGGATCCGCCGCGGCAGCTTGATGCTTGCCGCATCAGCCAGCTGGCCGGCTTTGATCTCCGGCAGCGCGAAGCGCGCATGCTCGGCGGCGACGATCAGATCGGCCGAGAGCGCCAGCTCGAACCCGCCCCCGACCGCCATGCCGTTGACCGCAGCGATGATCGGCTTGTTGAGATCGGGCAGCTCCTGGATGCCGCCGAAGCCGCCGACGCCGAAATCGCTGTCCGGCGTCTCGCCCGCGGCCGCCGCCTTGAGGTCCCAGCCTGCGGAGAAGAACTGCTCGCCCGCGCCAGTGACGATCGCGACCCGCAAGGCCGGATCGTCACGGAAGCTCTGGAAGATCAAGCCCATCTCGCGGCTCGTCGCGGTGTCGATGGCGTTCGCCTTCGGGCGATCGAGCGTGACCTCGAGGACGGCGTCGCGGCGTTCGACATGCACCGGCATGGGCTCAATCCTCGCGCAGGCGGATCAGGGCATCGACCGCGACCGCGCCCTGCCCGCGCGGGCGCACGATCAGCGGGTTGATGTCGAGCTCCTCGAGTTCCGTCGATGTGATCGAGGGCGAAGCGCTGCAGCGCGAGGACGGCGTCGACCGCGGCCTCGAGATCGCCCTTGGGCTGCCCGCGATGACCATCAAGCAGGCGGGCGACGCGCAGCCGCCCGAGGCCCGCCCGAACCTGCTCGGCCGATGCGGGCATCAGGAGGATGACGCGGTCAGCGATCAGTTCGGCCAGCATGCCCCCGGCCCCGATGACGAGGTGAGCGCCGACCACGGCGTCGCGGGCAACGCCGACGATCAGCTCCGCAACGGCGTCGCTCACCATCGTCTCGACCAGGAGCGGCTCGCCGCGGACGAGAAGCTCCCCGGCGGCCTGGCGGACCGCCGTGGCATCGCCGAGTCGCAACCGAAGCGCGCCGCGCTCGGTCTTGTGGGCGAACTCCTGGCCGAGCAGCTTGACCACGACCGGATAGCCGATTGCCGCAGCCGCCTCGACCGCGGCGTCGGGCGAACGCGCGATGCGGCCGGCCGGAACCGCGACGCCGTAGACGTGCAGCCGCGCCTTCGCCTCCGCCTCGTCAAGCAGCTTCAGTCTTTGTGCGCTGCTCGAAGCCGGCCCGCCAACCGCTGCGGCGCTGCTCGGCGAGCGGCGCGCCGAGCGCGGCGGCGGCCTCGATCGCCTCGATCGCGTCGGCGATGCCGGTGAGCGGGACAATGCCGCTTTGCACCAGCTCGAGGGCGACCGGCTCGGGCATGCCCTCGGGCAGGCTCGCGAGCACCGCACTGCGGGCGCCGGTCTCAGCCGCTGCCTCGCACCACGCGCGCAGCGTCGTCAGCCAGTCGCGCTGATTGCAGCGGTCGTCGCGCGGCAGATCGATAATCAGCGCCGCGAGATCGAAGCGCGCCCGCAGCACGGCTTCGAACGTCGCCCGAAGGCGCGAAGCGTTCGCCCAGTCGAAGGTATGGTAGTCGAAGGGATTGCCGACCGTCGACCAGCGGGTGGACCGTCGCTGCGATCGCCTCGCGCTCCGACGGGGCGAAGGGCCGAAGGCCGACCTTGCGGCCGTGCGCGGCATCGGCGATCAGCGCCGCCTCGCCGCCCGAGCAGCTGAGGCTGACGATCTCGCTGCCGGGCAGCGGCCCGTGGACGTGGAGCAGCTTCAGGGTCTCGAGCAGGGCCGTGATCGACGAGACCCGCGCGACGCCGACGCGCTCGAAGTAGGCGTCGACGACCGCATCCGCGCCGGTCAGCGAGGCGGTGTGGCTGAGCGCCTGGCGGCCGCCCGCCTCCGAGCGGCCGACCTTGAGAGCGACGATCGGCGTGCCGCCGGCCCGTGCCTGCCGCGCCGCAGTCTGGAAGGCGGCCGGATCGCCGATTCCTTCGATGTAGAGCCCGATCGCGCTCACCCGCGGGTCGTCGGCGAGCGCCCTGACCACATCGGCGAGGCCGACGACCGCTTGATTGCCGAGCGCCACGACGTAGGCGATCGGCAGGGCGCGGCGCTGCATGGTGAGATTGATTGCGACGTTGCTCGATTGCACGACCAGCGCGACGCCGCGTTCGCAGCGCGCGCCGCCATGCTCATCCGGCCACAGGAGCGCTCCGTCCAGATAGTTGATCAGCCCGTAGCAGTTTGGCCCGAGCACCGGCATGGCGCCGGCCGCCTCGACCAGTGTCGCCTGCAGCAGCTTGCGCCCTCGTCGCCGATCTTCCTTGAAGCCGGAAGCAAAGGCGACGGCGCCGCCGGCGCCGCGTGCGGCGAGGGCGTTCACCGCCTCGATCGTAAGCTCGCGCTTGATGCCGATGAAAGCGGCATCGGGCGCCTCGGGCAGAGCTTCGATCGAAGCAAAGCAGGGCCGGCCCGCCAGCTCGGCCCGGCTCGGGTTGACCGCCCAGAGATCGCCCGTGAAACCCATGCGCTCGCATTGGCGAATCACCTCGGCGGCGTAACGGCCGCCGATCGCGGCGATGCTCCTCGGCCGAAGGAGGCGCTCGAGATCCATCGCTCTCAGACGCCGAGCTGGCGGAGCAGATCGCGCGAGATGATGTGGCGCTGGATCTCGCTCGTGCCCTCCCAGATGCGCTCGACCCGGGCGTCCCGCCAGAAGCGCTCGACCGGGAACTCGTCCATCAGGCCCATGCCGCCGAAGATCTGCACGGTCTGGTCGGTGACCCGGGCGAGCATCTCGCTGGCGTAGAGCTTGGCCTCGGCGATCGCCCGGTTGGCGTCCAGGCCCTGATCGAGACGCCAGGCGGCGGCGAGCGTCAGGAGATCGGCCGCATCGATCTCGGTTATCATGTCGGCGAGCTTGAAGGAGGTACCCTGGAAGCGGCCGATCGGCTGGCCGAACTGCCTGCGGTTCGCGCCCCAGTCGAGCGCGAGGTCGAAGCAGCGCCGCGCCCGGCCGACGCACATCGCGGCTACCGTCAGCCGGGTCGCGTAGAGCCACTCGTTGGCGATCTCGAAGCCCCGGCCCTCCTCGCCCAGGATCTGGCGCGACGGCAGGCGACAGTCGTCGAAGGTGAGGACGGCGTTCCGGTAACCGCGGTGCGAGACCGAGCGGTAGCCGTTCCGGACTGCGAAGCCGGGCGTGCCCGCGTCGACCAGAAAGCAGGTGATCCGCTTCTTCGGGCCCTTGGCGCTCGGCTCCTCGCCGGTGGCGGCGAACACGATCACGAACTCGGCGATCTCGGCGTGGCTGATGAAGTGCTTGGTGCCGTTAATGATCCAGTCGTCGCCGTCGCGCCGGGCGAAGGTCTTCATGCCGCGCACATCGGAGCCGGCTTCGGGCTCGGTCATGGCGAGGGCGTCGATCTTGTCGCCGCGCACGCAAGGCAGGAGATAGCGCTCGCGCTGCTCGCCATCGCAGGCGCAGAGGATGTTCGAGGGCCGGCCCCACCAGACCGTAGCGCCATCGAGGCGCGGCCGAGCTCGCGCTCGAGCAGCGTGAAGGTCAAGTGATCCAGGCCACCGCCGCCGAATTCCTCGGGGATGTTGGGCGCGTAGAAGCCGAGCTCGATCACCTTCCTCTGGATCGCCCGGCCGAGCTCGATCGGGCACTCGCCGCTGCGCTCGATCTCGGCCTCGAGCGGATAGAGCTCGTTCTCGACGAAGCTCCGCACCGTCCCGACAACCATCTGCTGCTCGTCGCTGAGGCCGAAATCCATCACCGCCTCACTCCTTCACGGCTGCGACGCTGCCGCCGCGGCGAGGCGCTCTTCGTAGGCGGCGAGCGTCTGACCCGCGCCCTGCTCGTGCCGGCGGAGCCCGCGAAGGATAGTGACCAGGCAGTCATCGCGCAGCTGCTCGAGCTCGCGAACCGTGCGGCCGGCCGCCTGGGCATCGGACTGCTCGACGATCCGATCGATCAGCCGGGGCGTGAGCTCGGGCGCCTCGAGGCGGGTCCAGGGCAGCTTCAGGGCCGGGCCGAAATGCTCCATGAAGTGGCGCATTCCGGCCTCGCCGCCGGCGAGCCGATAGATCAGGAAGGTGCCCATGATCGACCAGCGGAGGCCGGGCCCGTAGGCGATCGCCTGGTCGATCTCGTCGGCGGTCGCGATACCGTCGTTGATCAGATGCAGCGCCTCGCGCCAGAGCGCCTCGAGCAGGCGATCGGCGATGAAGCCGTCGACTTCGGCGCTCAGCACCAGCGGATGCATGCCGATCGAGCTGTAGAACGCCGCGGCGCGCGTCTTGGTCTCTTCGCTGGTACGCTCGCCGCCGCAGATCTCGACCAGCGGCAGGAGATAGACCGGATTGAAGGGGTGGCCGACGACCAGCCGCTCGGGCCGCACCATGTCCGCCTGCAGGCGCGAGGGCAGCAGGCCCGAGGTGCTCGAGGCGAACAGCGCATCGGGCTTTGCCGCCCGGCTCGCCCGCGCCAGCAGGTCGCGCTTGAGCGCCTCGTCCTCGGGCGCGCTCTCCTGGACGAGGTCGGCGTCCGCCACCGCGGCCTCGATCGCGCGCTCGAAGGCAAGCGTCCCCGGGGTCGGCAGCGGCGCCTGGACCAGCTCGGGCCAGACCCGCGCGGCGTTGGCCAGCACCGCCCGCACCTTGCGCTCGACCTCGGGGTCGGGATCGCAGACCACCACGTCGATGCCATTCAGCACCAGGCGCGCCGCCCAGCCCGCGCCGATCACGCCGCCACCCAGCACTGTCGCTCGCGCAATTTCGCTGGTCATCGACGTCAGCCGCGCTTCACCAGCTTGAGCCTGGCTCTGACCTCCTCGGGGCCGAGGATGCGGCAGCCCAGCCGCTCCAGGATCTCGCGCGCCCGCTCGACCAGCTGGCCGTTGGAGGCAAGCACGCCGCGCTCGAGATGAGATTGTCCTCGAGACCGACCCGGACGTTGCCGCCGGCGAGCGCCGCCATGGCGACGTACGGCAGCTGCATGCGCCCGATCGAGAAGGCCGAGAAGACCGCGCCGGGCGGCAGCGCCTTGACCAGCGCCATCAGGGTCAGGGGATCGTCGGGGGCGCCGTAGGGGATCGCCATGCAGAGCTGGATCAGGACCGGATCGTCGATCAGCCCGTCCTGGATCAGCTCCTTGACCATGACCAGATGGCCGGCATCGAACACCTCGAGCTCCGGGCGCACGCCGAGCGCCTGGATCTGCCGGGCCATCGCGCGCAGCATGGCCGGCGTGTTGGTCATGACGTAGTCGCCGCCGGCGGCGAAATTCATCGAGCCGCAGTCGAGGGTGCAGATCTCCGGCAGCAGCTCGGCGACATGGGCGAGCCGCTCGGTGGCGCCCGCCATGTCGGTGCCATCGGGGTTCGGTGGCAGCGGGCGCTCGACCCCGCCGAGCACGAGATCACCGCCCATGCCGGCGGTGAGGTTCAGGACGACGTCGACCTCGGCGGAACGGACCCGCTCGACCACCGCCCTGAACAGCTCGGGATCGCGCGCGCCCTTGCCGTTCGCCGGGTCGCGGACGTGGATATGGGCGATCGCCGCGCCCGCCCTGGCCGCTTCGATCGCTGCGTCGGCGATCTGCTCGGGCGTGACCGGCACCCGTGCGCTGCCGCCCGACCGTGTCGCCCGCGCCGGTCACCGCGCAGGTGATGAAGACCTCGAAGTTCATGCCTCTGGCCTCCGATCCCCATGTCGGCGCAACCTTAAGATCGGGCTGCGCTTCTGGCGATAGCGATTGCTATGCGTTCGATCGAGGACACGCCATGCCCTTCATCCTGCAGGGGAACCACATGCAGATCAGGGCGTTTGCGTCTGAAGGGGTCATGACCGACAATAGCCTTGAAGCCTACCGAAAGCGTCGCGACCGGGGTAAGACCCCCGAGCCGGAAGGGCGGCGCGGGCCGTCGGGCAAGCGGCCGCGCTTCGTCATCCAGGAGCACCAGGCAAGCACGCACCACTTCGACTTTCGTCTCGAGGTCGACGGAGTTCTCAAATCCTGGGCGGTGCCCAAGGGGCCATCGACCGATCCCCGCGAGAAGCGCCTCGCGATGCCGGTCGAAGACCACCCGCTCGAGTATGCCGACTTCGAAGGCGTCATTCCGGAGGGCGAATACGGCGCAGGGGCTGTCATCGTCTGGGACCGCGGCAGCTACGACAGCCTGACCGAAGCAGACGGCCGGCCTAAGCCGGTCGCCGAGGCGCTGCGCGATGGCCATCTCCTGATCGAGCTGCACGGCAAAAAGTTGAAAGACGGTTACGCCCTGCAGCGGGTAAGCTCGGGCAAGGACGAGAGGTGGCTGCTGATCAAGACCAAGGACGTCGCTGCCGATGCGCGCCGGCGGCCGACGTCGACCCAGCCGGAATCGGTCCTGAGCGGCCAGACCGTCGACGATCTCGAGGCGCCTGCAGCCGCCGGACGTGACGATGACTGAGCTACTCGGACGGCTCGACGAGAAGGGCCGGAACGGGCTCGAAGCTGCCTCGCACCCCGAGTGGTGTGAGCCCATGCTGGCCAGACTCACCGATCGGCGGTTCTCCGATCCCGACTGGCTGTTCGAGCGCAAGTTCGATGGCGAGCGGGCGCTTGCGTTCCGCCGCAAGGATGAGGTCCGGCTGCTCAGCCGTAACCGCAAGGCACTCGACCGCAGTTATCCGGAACTGGCCGAGGCGGTGGCCGGGCAACCCTGCAAGGACTTCGTGGTCGACGGCGAGGTCGTAGCCTTCGAGGGCAAGCGCACCAGCTTCGCCCGCCTGCAACAGCGGATGCAGCTCGACGACCCCGAGGAGGCGCGGGCAAGCGGTATCGCGGTCTACTACTATCTGTTCGATCTGCTCCACCTGGAGGGATACGACCTGCGGCCGTTGCCGCTGCGCCGGCGCAAGGTCCTCCTGCGCCGTGCGCTCGAGTTCGAGGACCCGATCCGCTTCACGCCGCACCGCAACGGCGCGGGCGAAGCCCGCTTCCGCGAGGCCTGCGCGAAGGGCTGGGAAGGCCTGATCGCCAAGCGGGCGAGCGCTCCCTATCGCGGCGGGCGCTCGTCGGACTGGCTGAATTTCAAGTGCGCGCGCGGACAGGAGCTGGTGGTCGGCGGCTTCAGCGCGCCGCGGGGCAGCCGCAAGGGCTTCGGCGCGCTCCTTCTGGGTTACTACGAGGACGACGAGCTTCGCTATGCGGGCAAGGTCGGCACCGGTTTCGACGACGCGACGCTCGTCCAGCTGCGCCGACGACTCGATCGCCTCGCGCGGAGCAACTCCCCATTCCGGGATGAAATCCGCGATCCGAGCGTGACGTTCGTGCAGCCGCAGCTGGTCGCTGAGATCGGCTTCACCGAGTGGACCGCGGACGGACGCCTGCGCCATCCCCGCTTTCTGGGCCTGCGCCGTGACAAGCGCCCCGAAGAGGTGAGCCGCGAGCGGACGGAGGCCTGAGAAAATGGCGCCGCGTGGGGCCAAAGAGGTGGTCGAGGTCGACGGCCGCGAGATCGAGCTCTCGAATACCGACAAGGTGCTATTTCCGAAGCCCGGCCTGACGAAGGGCGATCTGATCACCTACTATCGCCGCATCGCGCCGGTCATGCTGCCCCATCTGGCCGGTCGGCCGCTCTCTTTGCAGCGCTATCCCGACGGCATCGAGGCGGAAGGCTTCATGCAGAAGAACGCCTCCGACTACTTTCCGCGCTGGATTCGCCGGGCGCGCCTTGGCAAGGAGAACGGCGAGGTCGAGCACGTCCTGGCCGACGACGGCGCGACCCTGGTCTATCTCGCCAATCAGGCCTGCCTCACCCTGCACGTTGGCCTTGCCCGGGTCGACCGTATCGACCATCCCGACCGCCTGGTGATCGATCTGGACCCGTCGGACGAGGATTTCGCGAAGGTGAAGCGGGCCGCCCGCGCGGCCAGACGCCTTCTTGAGGCGGTGGAACTCGTGCCATTCGCGCAGCTCACGGGCTCGCGCGGTCTGCATGTCTGGGTGCCACTCGACCGCTCAGCGACCTTCGACGAGGTGCGCGCGTTCGCTTCGGACCTGGCCGAGCGGCTGGTTGCGCGCTTTCCCGATGAGCTCACGACCGAGCAGCGCAAGGCGACGCGCGGCACGCGCGTGTTCCTGGACGTGGGCCGCAACGCCTATGGCCAGACCGCGGTCGCGCCCTACGCCGTGCGTGCCCGGGCCGAGGCGTCGGTGGCCACGCCCTTGGACTGGGCCGAGCTCGACGGTGCGAGTCTCGACCCCCGGCGCTTTACGATCGCCAATCTGTTTCACCGCCTCGGCCAGAAGTCCGACCCCTGGAGCAACATCGGCCGTCACGCCCGCGCCCTCGGCTCCGCGCGTGAGCGCCTGGCGGCGCTCGCCGGCTGAGCGGCGTCAGTCCTTGAACTTCGGCCTGTCGGAATAGACCTTGAGCCCCGGGTTGGCGTGCTCGGCCTCGTCGGCCTGGTCACCGGCGGACGCCTGGCTGAACCGGACGGTCGGGGATCTCGTCGGCCGCGGCAGATCGCTCCGCGCCACCATGCCGGTCAGCTTCTGCTCGGCATCGAGCACCGGCAGGTGGCGAACCTTGAGTGCCGCCATCATGGCGGCCACCTCGGCGGCGCCCTGATCTTCGAAGCAAGGCAGCACGCCGGGCCGCATGACATCGCGGATCTCGACCGCGCCAAGGTCCATCCGGTCCTTGCGCCGATGCCGCGTGATGTCGCCGCCGCTGATCACCCCGACCAGCTCATCGCCATCGACCACCGGCAGGGCGCGGAGGCCGCTCGCCCGCATGCGCTGGGCCGTGACTCTGAGCGTCGCATGAAGATGGGCGACCTCGGCGGTCCGGATCATCAGGTCGCTGATCCGCGCTTGAGCGCGTGCCCGGTTCATGATCTTCTCCTCGGCGCCGGTCATCGCTGCGGCCGCACCCGGCGTCGCCTGGCGGTGACCAGCCACACCAGCCAGCCCAGTCCGACCACCAGCAGCAGGATCATGACCAACGGCACCGGCACACCGAGCAGGACCTGACCGATCCGCTCGTCGTGCACGAACGGCAGCAGGACGACGATGTAACCAGCCAGCAGCAGGGTAATGCCGATCCAGACCCGGAACATCCAGCGGCGCCATTTCCCCCTGCTTCGGCCGGCGAATGCTTCAGCATGGCGAACCCCTCAGCTCGGGGACCAGTCAAAGGTCAACGCACGCCGGCGCCGCGGGTTCCGCGCTCGCTGCCATACGGATCAGCGTGAGGTCGGGGAGTGTTCACGAGCCGCTGAAGTGACCACATTGATCAGTGGCAGGTATTATCTGGATCGGGCGGGAGCCGATCTCGAGGATGGACCAAGGAGAAGTGATGATGATCGGGCCTGGCAAGCGTTTCGTGCAGCTCGGCGCCTTTGCGTTCCTGGCTTGCGGGCTGCTGCTCGGGCGGGCGGCCATGAGCGCCGAGACCGGTGCGGCGGCCGATGTCAGCCAGCAGGCCGCCCAGACCTATGGGGCCATCAAGGACTATGGCTACGCCAAGAAGGATGAAGTGACCAACTGGGCCGACCAGAAGCTCGGGCAGTTGCAGCAGAAAATGGCCGTGCTCAAGGCAAAGGCGGAAGAGACGGGCGGCGATGCCAAGGCCCGCTGGAATGACCTCGCCGGCGGTTTCGAAGCGCAGCGCCGGCAGGCAGCCGAGCAGATCGACCGCCTGAAAGGGGCGAGCGCCGGCGCCTGGGACGACGTCAAGCAAGGCACGCTTGACGCCATTGCCACGCTGGACAAGTCGCTCGAGCAGGCGGCTTCCCGTTTCAAGTGAGCCGCCGCCGGCATCAACCGGCCGGAATACGCTACCGCTACCGCCTGGGTGAGCAGCTTTTTGGAGGTAGGCAGTGATGACGGACGACTATCAGAGGGCCGTTCTGGATCCGGCTTCCGTGTTCGCCTCTCCCGAGGAGGTCCTGAAGCGGACCGATCTGAGCCGTGAGCAGAAGCTGAAGGTGCTCGGTCAGTGGCTGACCGACGCGCGCGAACTCTCGGTCGCCGAGGGCGAAGGCATGGCCGGCGGCGAACCCTCGCTGATCGAACGGGTCAGCGCCGCGCTCGCGACTCTCGAGCGCGCTCGCTAGCTACTCCCGATCGGCGGACCGGGCCCGCGCCTCGAATTGCGCCGGGGTCAGCGCGATCACTTGGGCAGAGTCTTGACGCCGCTGGCGGTGCCGATGATGACCCGCGAGGCGAGGCCCACGAACAGGCCGCTCTCCACGACGCCGACCATCGCCGCCAGGCGCTGGTGCAGAGCGGCGGGATCGGCGATCGCGCCGAAGGCGCAGTCGGCGATCCAGTTGCCGCTGTCGGTCTCGAACGGCTGATCGCCGGAGCCGCGAAGCTTTGGCACAGCACCCGCCTCGGTGAGACGATCGAGCACGACCTGCCAGCCGAAGGTCACGATCTCAACCGGCAGCGGCATGCGACTGCCGAGCCGCTCGACCAGCTTGGACTCGTCGACGATCACGATCATCTGGCGGCTGGCCGAGGCCACGATCTTCTCGCGCAGGAGCGCGCCGCCGTGTCCCTTGACGAGGTTGAGGGTGCCGACCTCGACCTCATCGGCGCCGTCGATCGTCACGTCGATCCGCCGGTGCTCGGCGAAGCTGGTAAGCGGTACGCCGAGCTCGCGCGCCCTCGCCGCGATCTGCTCCGAAGTCGGGATGCCGGCAACGCGCAGCCCCTTGGCGACGCGCACCGCCAGGGCCTCCAGAGCAAAGGCGGCGGTCGAGCCGCTGCCGAGGCCGAGGACCATGCCGTCCTCGACCAGCGCGACCGCGGCTTCGGCGGCCACGCGCTTCACGTCATCTTGGTTCATGGCTGCGGCTCCGATCCCTACGCCGGCCCGGTGCCGGCACGCCCCAGCTGCGCAATCACGGCATCGACGATCTCTCGCGGCCGCGCATCGATCGAGACGACCAGCGGGTTCTCGTCGGCGTTCGGTTCCTCGAGCGCCTCGAACTGACTCTCGAGCAGGCCTGCGGGCATGAAATGGCCGTGCCGACTCGAAAGGCGCCGGGTGATCAGCGCCTGACTGCCCTCGAGGTAGACCAGCCGCACGTCCGGACGGTCGCCGATGATGATCGCGCGATAGCTCCGCTTGAGCGCTGAGCAGGTCACGACACCGTGGCCGCCGGCTTGCCGCTCGTCGTCGATCCAGGCGGCGACCGCGTGCAGCCACGGCCAGCGGTCCTCGTCGGTGAGCGGGATGCCGGCGTGCATCTTCTCGACGTTGGCTTTGGGATGAAGATCGTCCGCATCCTCGAAATCCCAGTGCAACCGGCCGGCGAGCAGCGCGGCGATGGTGGTCTTGCCCGAGCCCGAGACGCCCATCACGACGAGGATCGATGGCAGCGGCATCGAGCCGACGACCTCGGCCTCGGCCGCATCACTCATTTCCGCTCCCCCACCTAGCTGTCACGGGCGAGGATGAAGCGCTCGACCGCTTTCGCAAAGCCGTCCGCCTCGTTGGAATCGGTCACCACATCCGCCTCGGCCTTGACCTCGTCGTCGGCGTTGCCCATGGCGATGGCAAAGCCGCACTTGCGGAACATCGCCACGTCGTTGGAGCCGTCGCCGATGGCCACGATTTCATCGTGCGCGATCTCCAGGGTGCGCGCCAGATAGTCGAGCACCATGCCCTTGTTGGCCTCGGGGTGGGTGACGTCGACGTAGTAACGCTGGGAGCGGATCGCCGTGGCGCCGGCGCCGAGCCCCTGTTGCAGGTCCGCCTCGCACTGTTCGACCCGGTCGAAATCGTCGCTCACGCCGACGATCTTGGCGGCGCGATCGAGCGCCCGACCAAAGTCGGAGACCACCGTCGGCGAGAACAGCACGGTGCGGTGCTCGTGCTCGACGTAGGGACCCGGATGGTCTGAGGATCAGCCAGTCGTTGCCGCAGAACACCCAGGGATCGATGCCATGGGCGTCAATCATCTCGAGTGCGCGCTCTGCCGCCTGCGGCTCGATGGTCCGCTCTTCGATGATCTCCAGTTCGGGCGTCGCGAAGACGCCGCCATTGAAGGCACCGAGCGGCGTGCTTATCGCGAGGGGCTCGATCAGCATGGCCAGGCCACGCGGCGGCCGGCTGCTTGTGACCGCAAACGCGCATGCCGGCATCGTGCAGCCGGAGCACCGCCTGGCGTGTGCCCTCGGTGAGAACCTTGTCGGTTGTGACCAGGGTGCCATCGACGTCCGATAGCACGAGGGAGATCTTTCGCGGCCGTTCCGGTGCACGCGCCGTCATATCGGTTTCGCCTATCCTATGGGTCGCCAGCGCTGCCCGTCGCGGGCGATGAGATCATCGGCCGCACTCGGGCCATTGCTGCCGACTTCGTAGAAGACGAGGTCGCGCGGTCCGGCCGAATGCCACGCGTCGAGGATCGGCTGGACCACGCTCCAGCCCGCTTCGATGTTGTCGGCGCGCTGGAACAGGGTCGCATCGCCCATCATGCAGTCGTAGAGCAGCGTCTCGTAGCCGGTGCTGGGCGCGATATCGAAGTAGTCCTCGTATTTGAAATTCATGCGCACGCCCTCGATGCTGATCCTGGGACCGGGGATTTTGGCGTTGAACTGCAGCTCTGCACCTTCGTTCGGCTGGATGCGCAGAACCAGGAAGTTCTCGGCGAGCTTTTCGACCGGCGTGTCGCGAAACAGCGCGAACGGCGCTTTCTTGAATTCGATCGCGATCTCGGTGTGGCGCGCCGCCAGCGCCTTGCCGGTGCGCAGATAGAAGGGCACGCCCGCCCAGCGCCAGTTGTCGACCATGAGCCGCATCGCGACGTAGGTCTCGGTGGTCGAGTTCGGCGCCACGTCGGCTGCCTGCCGGTAACCCTCGGCCGGCTGCCCCTGCAGCGCACCGGCGACATACTGGCCACGTACGGCCCAACGCGCGACCTCTTTGGGCCGCAGACGCTGCACCGCATCGAGGACCTTGGCCTTTTCCGTGCGCACCGCGTCCGCGGCGAAGCAGGTCGGCGGCTCCATCGCGGTGAGGGCCAGCAGCTGGAACAGGTGGTTCGGCACCATGTCGCGCAGCGCGCCGGTGGCGTCGTAGAACTTGCCGCGGTGCTCGACGCCCACCGTCTCGGCGACCGTGATCTGCACGTGTTCGATGTGCTCGCGGTCCCAGAGGGGCTCGAACAGGCCGTTGGCGAACCGCAGCACCATGATGTTCTGAACCGTCTCCTTCCCGAGGTAGTGGTCCATGCGATAGATCTGGTGCTCCTGCACGGCGTTGAGCAGCTGTCGATTGAGCGCCTGCGCGGAGGCGAGGTCGGTCCCGAAGGGCTTTTCCACGATCACACGGCGCCAGCCGCCATCCGGCTCGCGCGTCAGGCCGGCCGCCGCCAGCCGCTCGACGATCGGAGCGAAGGCTGTGGGCGGCGTGGCGAGGTAGAAGATGGCGTTGCCGCCGCTGCCGTGATCGCGCTTCAGCCCGGCAAGCACACTTCCTAGTCGCTCGTAGGTTTCGGGGTCGGCGAAATCGCCGCGCACGTATTGCAGACGTTCGGCAATCTGGCGGTACTCGGCTGCGTCGACGAGGTCCGGTGTGACCTCCGCCACCCGCTCGCCGAGCGTTCGACGGAAGCTCTCGGTGTCTTGGTCATCGTAGGCGACCCCGATCAGGTCGAACTGCTCTGGCAGGACCTTCAAGCGCGCGAGATTGCAGAGTGCTGGCACGATCAGGCGGCGCGTCAGGTCGCCGGTGGCGCCGAAGATCGCGAGCGCGCAGGGCGGCGCAACTTGATACTCGTCCGACATGTCAGCCCCTCCCCCGAGGATGATGATGTATATAGGGCACGCCGCGTGCCCGGCCCGGCGAGATCAGGCGGGCAGGGGACGCGGGTCTCTCGCCCGGATCTTGGCCCAAGTGTCGCGCAACGCGACCGTGCGGTTGAAGACCGGCCGCCCCGGCGTCGCATCCGGATCGAGGCAGAAGTAGCCCTGGCGCTCGAATTGAAGCGCGAGGTCGGGGGCCGCCTCGGCGAGGCTCGGTTCGATCTGGCACCCGGTCAGCACCTCGAGCGAATGCGGGTTGAGATCGTCGAGAAAATCGCCCTCGGCGCCGGGATCGGGCCGCGTGAACAGCTGATCGTACAGCCGCACCTCGGCGGGCAGGGCATGGGCGGCGGAGACCCAGTGCAACGTCGCTTTCACCTTGCGCCCGTCTGGCGCGTCGCCGCCGCGGGTTGCCGGGTCGTAGGTGCAGCGCACCTCGACCACCTCGCCGGCCTCGTTCCTCACGACCTCGCGCGCCGTGATCAGATAGGCGTAGCGCAGGCGAACCTCGCGTCCGGGCGCCAGGCGGAAGAACTTGCTCGGCGGCTCTTCCATGAAATCGTCGCGCTCGATGTAGATCTCGCGGGAGAAATTCACGAGCCGGGTGCCGGCGGCCGGATCCTCCGGATTGTTGACCGCTTCGAACGGCTCAGCTTCGTCCTCCGGATAGTTCACGATCACCACCTTGAGCGGACGCAGGACGGCCATGCGGCGCGCGGCGGTCCGGTTCAGGGCATCGCGCACGCAGTGCTCGAGCAGGGCGAGGTCGACCAGGCTGTCGCTCTTGGCAACGCCGATCCGCTGCACGAAGTCGCGGATCGCGGCGGGCGGAATGCCGCGGCGGCGAAAGGCGGCCAAGGTCGGCATGCGCGGATCGTCCCACCCCTGCACGCGGCCCTCGCGGACCAGCTGCAGCAGCTTCCGCTTCGAGAGCACGGTGTGCGAGAGATTGAGCCGCGCGAACTCGTACTGGCGCGGGCGTGACGGCACCGGCAGGTTCTCGATCAGCCAGTCGTAGAGAGGGCGGTGGTCCTCGAACTCGATCGTACAGAGCGAATGGGTGACGTGCTCGATCGCATCCGACTGACCGTGGGCGAAGTCGTAGGTCGGGTAGACGCACCACGCGTCGCCGGTGCGCGGGTGGCGGGCGTAGCGGATGCGATAGAGGACAGGGTCGCGCAGATTGATGTTGCCCGACGTCATGTCGATCCTGGCCCGCAGGACCCGCGCGCCCTCAGGGAATTCGCCTGCCCGCATGCGGCGGAACAGGTCCAGATTCTCGGCCGCGGACCGGTCGCGATAGGGGCTGTTCCGGCCGGGCTCGGTCAGCGTGCCACGATAGGCGCGGGTCTGCTCGGCCGAGAGATCGTCGACATAGGCCTTGCCGTGCCGGATCAGATGCTCGCCCCATTCATAGAGCCGCGCGAAGTAGTCCGAGGCGAAGGACAGATGCTCGCCCCAGTCGAAGCCAAGCCAGCGCACGTCGCGCTTGATCGCCTCGATGAATTCCGTCTCCTCCCTCTCCGGATTGGTGTCGTCGAAGCGAAGGTAGCAATGGCCGCCGAACTCCTGCGCGATGCCGAAATTGAGGCAGATCGATTTCGCGTGGCCGATGTGCAGGTAACCGTTCGGCTCCGGCGGGAAGCGCGTGACGACCGTATCGCAGCGACCCGCGCGGAGGTCGTCGCGGACGATGTCGCGGATGAAATCGCGCTGGCTCTCGTCGGCGATGGTCTCAGCCCCGTTCATTCCGTCGCGCTCCGGTCCCGGCATTATCCCGGGACCCTCGGCTCAAGGGCGACCATGTCTGGCAGAAAAGCCGCCTCCGGCCAAGTCTGCGCGCGCCGCCAGCCGTTTGGCGACCGCTCAGCGGCGGTGATACTCCCGATACCACTCGACGAAGCGGGGCAATCCTTCCTCGATCGGCGTTTTCGGTTCGAAGCCGAGATCGCGCCGGCTCGACTCGATGTCGGCGCAGGTCCGCACCACGTCGCCCGGCGGCAGGGGCGCGAGCCGGATCTCGGCCTGGCGCCCCAGCGCCTCCTCCAGGACGCTCACGAAGCGGCGAAGCGCCACCGGCCGGTGATTGCCCAGGTTGTAGACTTTGTGCGGTGCCTCATTGCCGCCCGCGGCGGGCGGCCGGTCGAGGGCGGCGAGCACGCCCGCGACGATGTCTTCGATGTAGGTGAAGTCGCGCTCCATCTCGCCGTGATTGTAGAGCGTGATCGGCCGCCCCGCGCTGATCGCCTCGGCGAACAGATAGGCCGCCATGTCCGGCCGGCCCCAGGGGCCGTAGACGGTGAAGAAGCGAAGCCCGGTGGCGGGGACGCGGTAAAGGTGACTGTAGCAGTGGCTGAGGAGCTCGTCCGCCCGCTTGGTCGCCGCATAGAGCGAGATCGGCTGGTCGACCCGGTCTTCGACCGCGAACGGGATCTTGGTGTTGCCGCCGTAGACCGAGCTCGAGCTGGCGTAGACCAGATGGCGCAGCTCGGACAGCTCGCGCCGGCAGATCTCGAGGATCACCATGTGACCCCGGAGATTGCTGTGCACGTAGTCGAAAGGTGCCTCGAGCGAGTGGCGCACGCCCGCCTGCGCGGCCAGGTGCACGACGCCCTCGATCCGGTCCCGATGGTGGCGGGCGACGGTGGTGAGCACCTCGAGGTCGGCGATGTCGGCCTGCTCGAAGGCGAAGCCGTCATGGGCGCGCAGGCGCTCCAGGCGCGCCCGCTTGAGCGCCGGATCGTAGTAGCGGTTCAGGTTATCGATGCCGAGCACCCGATCGCCCCGGGCGAGCAGCGCCTCTGCGACATGGTAGCCGATGAAGCCGGCGGTGCCGGTGACCAGAACCGTCATGATTGGACGCCCTTTCTCGCGATCGCGCTCGACCTAGCACGGAACGCCGTGCCGGCCAAAGCTTAGCGTCCGACGGTTATCGCTTCGTTCAACCCAGGCTCGCTCGGGGGTGCGGCGGCCGTGGTCGTCGCCCGCAGCGCGAGCGGCGGTCGTCCTCAGATGTGGAGCGGTGCGCCGTGGGTCGCCAGCGCCGCTTCCTTGATCGCCTCCTCGAGGGTCGGATGGGCGTGCGAGGTCCGCGCCAGATCCTCCGAGGAGGCGCCGAACTCGATCGCCAGCGCCGCTTCGGCGATCATCGTGCCGGCCTCGGCGCCGATGATGTGCACGCCCAGCAGGCGATCGGTCGCGGCATCAGCCAGGATCTTGACGAAGCCGTCGGTCTGGCCGGTCGCCCGCGCCCGCGAGTTGGCCGAGAACGGAAACTTGCCGGCCTTGTAATCGATGCCCGCGTCCTTCAGCTGCTCCTCGGTCTTACCGACCGAGGCGACCTCGGGCGCGGTGTAGATGACCGCCGGAATCGCGTCGTAGTCGATGTGCGGCCGCTGCCCGGCCAGGACCTCGGCGACGCAGACGCCTTCATCCTCGGCCTTGTGCGCGAGCATCGGACCCCGGATCACGTCGCCGATCGCATAGATGCCCTCGGCGCCGGTGGCGAAGTGGCCATCGACCTCGAGCCGGCCGTGATTGTCGGTCGTCAGGCCGACGGTCTCGAGCCCGAGGCCCTCGGTGTAAGGACGCCGGCCGACCGCGACCAGCACCACGTCGGCCTTCATCTTCTCGGCTTCCCCACCGTCGGCCGCTTCGGTGGTGACGATCAGGCGATCGGAGCTCTGGTCGATCTCGGTCACTCTGGTGCTGAGCTTGAAGCCCAGCCCCTGGCGCGACAGCAGGCGCTGGAACTGGCGCGCGACCTCCAGATCCATGCCCGGCGTGATGCGATCGAGAAACTCGACCACCGTGACCTTGGCGCCGAGGCGGTGCCAGACCGTGCCGAGCTCGAGACCGATGTAGCCCGCACCGACCACCAGCAGGTGCGTCGGCACCTCCGCGAGTTCGAGTGCCCCGGTCGACGAGACGATACGCTGCTCGTCGATGTCGATCCCGGGTAGTGGCGCGACGTCGGAGCCGGTCGCCACGACGATGTTGCCGGCGGCGAGCGCTTGACTGCCGCCGCCGTTCAACGCCACCTGCACCCGCCCCGGACCGTCCAGCTGGCCGACGCCCTTGATCGCGGTCACCTTGTTCTTGCGGAACAGGAACTCGATCCCCTGGGTCAGCTCCTTGACGACTTTGGTCTTGTGGTCCTGCATGGCGCCGAGGTCCAGCTCGACGGTCGGCACCCGGATGCCATGGGCGTTCAGGCCGTCGCGCGCCTCGGCGTACAGCTCCGAGGAATGGAGCAGCGCCTTGGACGGAATGCAGCCGACATTCAGGCATGTGCCGCCGAAGGAGCCGCGCTTGTCGACGCACGCAACCTTCATGCCGAGCTGAGCAGCACGGATCGCGCAGACGTAGCCGCCGGGACCGGCCCCGATGACCACCAGATCGAAGCTTTCGTCGGTCATCCGCTGTCCCGTCGCAGAAGTTGGGGCCGTCTCATCATCCAGGATCGAGGCATCAGATGTCGAGCAGCAGCCGCTCCGGATCCTCGACGCATTCCTTGACCCGGACCAGGAAGCTGACCGCCTCGCGCCCGTCGACGATACGGTGATCGTAGGAGAGCGCCAGATACATCATCGGGCGGATCGCGATCTCGCGGTTCACGACCACCGGTCGCTCCTGGATCTTGTGCATGCCGAGGATGCCGACCTGGGGCGGATTGAGGATCGGTGAGCTCATCAGCGAGCCGTACACGCCGCCGTTCGAGATCGTGAAGGTCCCGCCGACCAGCTCTTCCATGGCAAGCTTGCCGTCGCGCGCGCGGATGCCGAGGTCCGCAATAGTCTTCTCGATCTCGGCAAAGCTCAGCCGATCGGCGTCGCGAATCACCGGCACGACCAGTCCGCTCGGCGTCCCGACGGCGACCCCGATGTCGTAGTGGTGCTTGTAGACGATCTCATCGCCGTCGATCTCGGCGTTGACGGCGGGGAACACCTGAAGCGCGTTGATCGACGCCTTGACGAAGAACGACATGAAACCGAGCCGCACGCCGTGCCGCTTCTCGAAGCTGTCCCGGTAGCGCTGGCGCAGCGCCATCGCGGCGCTCATGTCGGCCTCGTTGTAGGTGGTGAGAATGGCCGCGCTGTTCTGCGCCTCCTTCAGGCGCTCGGCGATCCGGCGCCGCAGCCGGGTCATCTTGACCCGTTCCTCGCGGCCTGGCGCCGGGCGCGGCTGGGCCGACGGGATCCGCGGGCCAGGCGTCGGCGCCGGGGCGGTTTGCGACGGGCGCCGTCTCTCGCACGCGCGGCTGGGGCTCCGCAGGCGCGGGGCGAGCCGCACGCTTCGGTTCCGCCTCGGCGGGCTCGCGCTGCGCAGCGGGACGAGCCGCCGGCGGTGCCTCCTCGCGTGCGGCCGGCTCGGCCTCTTGGCCCGGCGGCGGCGCTTTGCCCGTCAGCTTGGCCTCGACCGCCGCCAGCACATCGCCCTTCGTGATGTTGCCCTTGGGCCCGGTCGGCGTGATCGCCTCGGGATCCAGTCCGTGCTCGTCGAGCAGCTTGCGGACCGCAGGCGACAGAGCACCGTCGCCAGCGCCTGCCGGCTCGGCCGCGGCTACCTCCCCGGCCGCCTCCTCGAGAGCCTTCTCGGACCGCACGGCGGCCGGTCTGGTGGCTGCGCCGGCCTGATCGATCGAGCCGAGCAGCGCGCCGACCTCGACTTCACCGCCCTCCTCGACCACGATCTCGGCAAGCGTGCCGCTCGCCGGGGCATTGAACTCGAGCGTCACCTTGTCGGTCTCGAGCTCGACGATCGGCTCGTCCGCGTTGACCGCGTCGCCCACCTGCTTGAACCATCTGGCCACGGTCGCCTCGGTGACCGACTCGCCAAGGCTTGGCACCCGAATTTCGACGCTCATCCCGCTTCCCCGATCCGCTCTCAGGCGGTGCCCACTACTTCCGCCACCGCGCCGGTCAGCGCCCTCTCGACCAATTGGCTCTGCTCGCGCACGTGCTGCTGATAAAGGCCGGTCGCCGGCGATGCGGCCGCCGGCCTGCCGGCATAGAGGGGCCGCGTCTGGCGCATCCCGACGCTCTCCAGCACCGCCTCGATGCGCGGCGCGACGAAGCTCCAGGCGCCCATGTTCCTCGGCTCCTCCTGGCACCAGACGACGCTGGCCCGCTTGGGAAACCGGACCAGCTCCTCGGCCAGCACCGCGTCCGGAAACGGCGCCAGCTGCTCGAGCCTGAGCAGCGCCACGACCTCGCCGAGCCCCAGCTCCTCGCGCCGCTGCACGAGGTCGTAGTACACCTTGCCGCTGCAGAGGACGACCCGGGTCACGTCGCGATCGGCCTGGGACGGCGCCCGCTCGTACATCACGCGGTGGAAGCTGCTGGCCGGTCCCATGTCCTCGAGGGTCGAGGTGCAGAGCTTGTGCCGCAAAAGCGATTTCGGCGTCATCACGATCAGCGGCTTGCGGAAGTCCCGGTGCAGCTGGCGCCGGAGCGCATGGAAGTACGATGCCGGCGTCGACGGGTACAGAACCTGGATGTTGTCGTCGGCGTAGAGTTGCAGGAAGCGCTCGAGCCGCGCCGAGCTGTGCTCGGGGCCCTGGCCCTCGTAGCCGTGCGGCAGCAGGCAGACCAGGCCGCACATGCGCAGCCACTTGGCCTCGCCGGCCGCGATGAACTGATCGAAATAGACCTGCGCACCATTGCAGAAGTCGCCGAACTGCGACTCCCACAGGACCAGAACGTTGGGGTCGGCGAGCGTGTAGCCGTATTCGAAGCCGAGCACGCCCTCCTCCGAGAGCGGGCTGTCGACCACCTCGAAGGCGGCCTGTTCGGGGTCGAGGTGGTTGAGAGGGATGTAGCGCTCTTCGTTCTCCTGATCGTACAGGATCGCATGGCGTTGCGAGAACGTGCCGCGCCCGACGTCCTGGCCGGACAGGCGCACCGGAAACCCTTCCTGCAGGAGCGTGCCGAAGGCGAGATGCTCGGCGGTCGCCCAGTCGATCTCGGCGCCCGCCTCGATGCTCTTGCGGCGCTGGCCGAGGATCCGCTCGAGCTTGCGGTGAATGTGGACGCCTTGCCGGAATCTCGGTCATCGCGTGACCGATCGCGTGCAGCCGCTCGATCGGCACGCCGGTCTTGCCGCGCTCGTACTCGGACGGCGCCCGGGCCAGCCCCGTCCAGGCCCCCTCGAGCCAGTCGACCTTGTTCATGCGGTAGCCGGTCGAGGCTTCGTGCGCGGCGGCGAGGTGTCTCTGGAAGCCGTCGTACAGCGCCTGCGCCTCGTCCTCGCTCATCGCGCCCTCCTCGATCAGGCGCCGGGCGTAGACCTGACGCGTGGTCGGATGCTGGGCGATCTTGCGGTACATCAGGGGCTGGGTGAAGCTCGGCTCGTCGGCCTCGTTGTGGCCGTGGCGGCGGTAGCACCAGAGATCGATCACCACGTCCTTCTTGAAGCGCAGCCGGAACTCGGCCGCGAGCCGCGCCACGTGCACGACCGCCTCGGGGTCGTCGCCATTGACGTGGAAGATCGGCGCCTGAACGCTTCGGGCGACGTCCGAGGGATAGGGCGAGGAGCGGGCGTAGGCCGGGCTCGTGGTGAAGCCGATCTGATTGTTGACGATCAGATGGATCGTGCCGCCGGTGCGGTAACCCTTGAGCTCCGACATCTCGAAGCCCTCGTGCACCACTCCCTGGCCGGAGAAGGCGGCGTCGCCGTGCAGGAGAAGGCCCATGATCCGCGACCGCTCGGTGTCGCGCTTCTGAGTCTGCTTGGCGCGGACCTTGCCGAACACCACCGGGTTGACCGCCTCGAGATGGGACGGGTTGGCGGTCAGGCTGAGATGAACCCGGCCGCCGTCGGGCAGCTCGCGATCGGTCGAGGTGCCGAGGTGATACTTGACGTCGCCCGATCCGAGCACGTCGTCGGTCACGGCCGCGCCCTGGAACTCGGCGAAGATCGCCGTGTAGGGCTTGCCCATCACGTTGGCGAGCACGTTGAGGCGGCCGCGATGGGGCATGCCGATCACGATCTCGTCGACGCCGAGCTCGACCGATTTGCGGATGATCGCCTCGAGCGCCGGCACGGTGCTCTCGCCGCCGTCGAGGCCGAAGCGCTTGGTGCCCGGGAACTTGACGTGCAGGAAGCGCTCGAAGCCCTCGGCCAGAACCAGCTGCTCGAGGATGTCGCGTTGCTCCTCGGCGCCGGGGCGCAGCAGATTGTGCGAGCCTTCCATGCGCGCCTGGATCCAGGCCTTCTGGTCCGGATACTGAATGTGCATGAACTCGACGCCGATCTTGGCGCTGTAGGTCTGGCGCAGGATCTCGACGATCCGGCGCAGGCTCGCCTTCTCCAGGCCGAGGACGTTGTCGAGGAAGAACTCGCGGTCCAGATCGGCCTCGGAGAAGCCGTAGGAACGGGGGTCGAGCTCCGGGTGCTGATCGCTGCCGGCGAGGCCAAGCGGGTCGAGATTGGCGAGCAGGTGGCCGCGAACCCGATAGGCGCGGATCAACATCACGACCCGCAGATGATCGATGATCAGCCGCCTCGAGCGCTCGCTGCCGAGATCGACGATCTCGCCGCCGAGTGCTGCGGCCGGGGCCAGCGTCGGCGCCAGCCCGTCGCCGGGCCGCGGGTGTGCGGCGGCGCGGCTACGCTCGAACAGCGCCCGGGTCTCCGGGCCGAGCTCGTCGAAATAGGTGCGCCAGCTCGGGTCGACCGCGCCGGGATCGGTCAGATAACGGGCATACAGATCCTCGATGAAGGCGCCATTGCCGCCGTAGAGGAATGCGGTCTGCTCAAGTTCGAGTTGCTTGGCCATGGCTCCGGCTCTAGGCTTTATCGCTGCTCTGCCCTTGGTCTGGCAGAGGCCAGCTCGGTGAGCGCATAGATGGCGCCGAAGAAGCGCAAATTCTAGCTCAGCCGCGCATCGCCTCGAGCATCGCCTGACCGATCGTCGCCGGGCTTTCGGCCACGCGGATGCCCGCCGCGCGCATCGCCTCGATCTTCTCCTCGGCGCCGCCCTTGCCGCCCGCGATGATCGCGCCGGCGTGACCCATCCGTCGCCCCGGGGGCGCGGTCCGTCCGGCGATGAACCCGACCACCGGCTTCGGCGTGGCCGAGGCCTTGATCAGGGCCGCCGCCTCTTCCTCGGCGCTGCCGCCGATCTCGCCGATCATCACCATCCCCTCGGTCTCGGGGTCGGCCAAGAAGAGCTCGAGGCAATCGGTGAAGCTCGTGCCGTTGACGGGATCGCCGCCGATGCCGATGCAGGTGCTCTGACCGAGGCCGACCGCGGTGGTCTGCGCCACGGCTTCGTAGGTCAACGTCCCGGAGCGGGAAACGATCCCGATCCTGCCCCGCTTGTGAATGTGGCCGGGCATGATGCCGATCTTGCACGCCTCGGGCGTGATGATGCCGGGGCAGTTGGGCCCGATCAGGCGCGAGCGCGAGCCCGCCAGAACCCGCTTCACCCGGATCATGTCGAGCACCGGGATGCCCTCGGTGATGCACACGATCAGCGCGACGCCGGCGTCGATCGCTTCGAGGATCGCATCCGCCGCGAACGCCGCCGGGACGTAGATGACCGAGGCGTCGGCGCCGGTCCGCGCGACCGCTTCGGCGACCGTGTCGAACACCGGCAGCCCCAGGTGCTTGCCGCCGCCCTTGCCCGGGGTCACGCCGCCGACCATGCGGGTGCCGTAGGCGATCGCCTGCTCGGAGTGAAACGTGCCCTGGGCGCCGGTGAAGCCCTGGCAGATCACCTTGGTGTCGCGGTCGACCAGCACCGACATCAGGCAGCCTTTCCCACGGCGGCGACGATCTTGTCGGCCGCGTCGGCGAGGTCGCTCGCCGCCGTGATCGGCAGGCCGGACTCGCCGAGAATCTGCTTGCCCAGCTCGACGTTGGTGCCCTCCAGCCGGACCACCAGCGGCACGCCAAGGTTGACCTCGCGGGCCGCCGCCACGACGCCTTCGGCGATCACGTCGCAGCGCATGATGCCGCCGAAGATGTTGACCAGCACGCCCTCGACGTTCGGGTCCGAGAGCAGCAGCTTGAAGGCTGCGGTCACCCGCTCCTTGGTCGCCCCGCCGCCAACGTCGAGGAAGTTGGCCGGCGCCCCGCCATAGAGCTTGATGATGTCCATGGTCGCCATCGCCAGTCCGGCGCCGTTGACCATGCAGCCGATGTTGCCGTCGAGCTTGATGTAGTTGAGCTCGTGCCGGCTCGCCTCGATCTCGCGCGGATCCTCCTCGTCGAGATCGCGCAGCTCGACGACCCGCGGCTGGCGGTAGAGGGCGTTGCTGTCGAAGTTCATCTTGGCATCGAGCGCCACCAGGTCGCCACCGGCGGTGACGACCAGCGGGATTGATCTCGACCAGGCTCGCGTCGAGCTCGGTGAACGCCCGATAGATGCCCCTGATGAAGCTCACGGCCTTGCCCACCTGCCGACCCTCGAGGCCCACCCCGAAGGCGATCTGGCGGCCATGGAACGGCTGAAAGCCGATCGCGGGATCGACGCCGACCTTGATGATCTTCTCGGGCGTGCGCGCCGCGACCTCCTCGATCTCGACCCCGCCCTCGGTCGACGCCATCAGGGTCACGCGTGACGTCGCCCGGTCGATCACGGCGCCGAGGTAGAGCTCGCGCGCGATCTGGCAGCCGTCCTCGATGTACACGCGGCGGACCTGGCGGCCCTCAGGTCCGGTCTGGTGGGTGATCAGCGTCATGCCGAGGATCTGCTCGGCCAGCTGGCGGACTTCCTCGACCGACCTGGCGAGCTTGACGCCACCGCCCTTGCCGCGGCCGCCGGCGTGGATCTGCGCCTTGACCACCCAGATCGGCCCGCCGAGCTCGCGCGCCGCGGTCTCGGCGTCCTCGGGCGTGTACGCGACCTGACCGCGCAGGAGGCCGACGCCATAGTCCTTGAGCAGGGCCTTTGCCTGGTATTCGTGGATGTTCATGCCGGCTAGCTCCGCAGGCTGCTCAAGTGGACGAGCCGCGCGCCTCGGGGCCGGCAGCGCGCTACAGCTCGACTGCGGCGCAGAGCTGGCGGACCGCCTCGACCGAGGCGTCGAACGCCGCCCGCTCGTCCGGCGTCCAGCTCGATCTCGACAATGCGCTCGACGCCGCCCGCACCGATCACGACCGGGACCCCGACGTAGTAGCCCCGGACGCCGTAGGCGCCGTCCAGATGCGCAGCACAGGGCAGCACGCGCTTTTGATCGAGGAGGTACGCCTCGGCCATCTGAATCGCCGCCGCGGCCGGCGCGTAGAACGCCGAGCCGGTCTTCAGGAGCTTGACGATCTCGCCGCCGCCATCGCGCGTGCGCTGGACGATCGCATCGATCCGCTCGCGCGTCGTCCAACCCATCCCGACCAGGTCCGGCAGAGGGATGCCGGCGACCGTCGAATAGCGCACCAGCGGGACCATGCTGTCGCCGTGACCGCCGAGCACGAAGGCGCTCACATCCTCGACCGAAACGCCGAGCTCCCCGGCCAGGAAGTAGCGGAAGCGGGCCGAATCGAGCACGCCCGCCATGCCGACCACCCGATTGGCCGGCAGGCCGCTCACCTTCTGCATCACCCAGACCATCGCATCGAGCGGGTTGGTGATGACGATGACGAAGGCAGCGGGGCAGTGCTGCTTGATGTTGTTGGCGACCGTCTTGATCACGCCGGCATTGGTCGCGATCAGGTCGTCGCGGCTCATGCCGGGCTTGCGCGGAATGCCGGCGGTCACGATCACCACATCGGCGCCGGACAGCGCCTCGACATAGCTGTTGGTGCCGGTGATTGTGGCGTTGACGCCGTGGACCGGCGTCGATTCCACCAGGTCCAGCGCCTTCCCGGCCGGCATTCCCTCGACGATGTCGAACAGCGCGACGTCGCCGAGCTCCTTCTGGGCGGCCAGCAGGGCGAGCGTGCCGCCGATCTGGCCGGCACCGATGAGGGCGAGTTTTCTGCGAGCCATGGGCAGCGCCGGTGCCTGGTGATGGACCCACGCCGGGGTCGAACCCGGCGCCGCTGTTGTAGCGAAGCCACGCGCCGACGGCAAGGTCTGGCCGGCGCGCCGTCAGGCGGGTTCGGCCGCAAGCCGCCGGAGCGGCCCCGTCTCAGCGCGCTCAGACCACCAGGGCGCCGTTGTTGACGGCAGCCTGGGCGGCGCCATCGCCGGTGGCCACGCCGGTCGGGTCGACCAGGCTGAGAAAGGGAGCCGGTGCGAAGTTGCTGCCGGCGCCATCGGCATCCACGCTGACCGTGACGTTGTGGCCGGCGGGCTCGAACTTGACGAAGTCGTCGACGTTCGAGGCCGTGGCACCCTGTCCCTGCAGCAGCTGGCTGAAATCGAGCCTGTCGCCTTGGTTCGCGTTGAAGTCACTGATCACATTGCCAGCCTCGGAGGGCGAGGAATAGACAAACGAGTTGGCCCCAGGACCACCGTTCAGCGTGTCGTTGCCGACGGAGCCGCCCAGGATGTCATTGCCCGGACCGCCGTCCAGCTTGTCGTTGCCGGAATCGCCAAAGAGGATGTCATTGCCATCGAGGCCGGAGATCGTGTCGTCGACCAGGGGTTGGCCGATCAGGGTGTCGTTGCCCGCCGTGCCGACCTCGGTGGCGGCCCCACTGAGATCGGCGCTGACCACGAAGGGGCTGCTCGCGGAGCCGTGCTGGTCGACCAGCGTGACGTCAAGCTGCCGCAGGCCTTCCACCGGCGCGGCGTCGAGCGCCACGCTCCGCAGGATCTGCTCGTAAGCCTGGATTGATGCCGTGCCTTCGAACACCAGGCTGGATGGCGTGTTGGTCACCAGATCGACGCCGGTGTTGGCGAGCGAACCGTGGAACGCGAGGGCGTCGCCCGGCTGAGAGTGCGCAGGGTCGAGCGCGACCGAAGCTTTGCTGAGGTTGGTGTCGTCGGGATCCGCGATCGTGGCATCATTCAAGGTTACGTGGACGGCGCCCGCGGTAAACGTCGTCCCGCTCGTACCGGGACCGACGTCGATCAGGACGTCGTTGAAGTCGTTGTCGCCGCCGCCACTGAGCAGCTTGTCCTCGAAGCCAATCGTGAGCCCCGAGTGGTCGGGCTGGAGGCCCGAGACCATGTGGCCCAGCCCATCCGGGTTCAGTGGGTTGGCGTTCGGCGAGTCCTGTGTCGGATCGGCGGTAAAGAAGACGTTGCCGGCGATCTTCTGGCCGTCCGTGGTCAGCAGTTGGGGCGTCGGATCGAAAATCGTCGCGGTGCGGCCGTCGCTCTGGAAAACCAGGTCGGCGCCGCTCAGATCGCCGTTGAGGGTATAGCCTTGGGCGACCATGAACAGACCGAATTCCTGCCCCGGATGCAGCTGGCTCGGATCGTACAGCTGGCTGAGCAGCACCTGATCGCCTTCGGAGAGCGGGCCGCCGCCCGGATGGACGAACGGGAAGCTCGGATCGAACTGGGCCTGCTCGATCTGCGGAAACACGATCTTGGGATCGACGATCTGGCCGTTCGGGTCGATCAGGAAGACGCCAAGCGTGTTCACGAACGACGCGAACTCGCTGTCGAATACGATCGCGGCATCGCCATTCTGGCCGAGCGTGAGGTTGTGCTGATCGACGCCGTTGATCTGGGCGTCCGGCAGCCGGACGGTCTCGCCGAGGGTCGGAAACGCCCCCGCCGACTCGAACTGCGGCGTGGTCGTGACCTCGCCCGAGTTGCGCTCGACGGGGCCGCTCGAGCTGAAGGTCGGCGCTTGGTTCTCACTGGTCGGAGGATGTTCACCGCCGATGAACGGAACCTGCTCGGCCAACCCGGGCAGAGGCTTGTCCTGCAGGAGGAACTCGCCGCCCCGCCCGAATTCGGTCGGCCCTTGCGGCCCGAGCGGATTCAATCCCGGCCCGATGTCGCCGGGAGCGTACGGATGGAAACCGGCGCCGCCGCCGTGTTGAGGACCGCCCGCCAGCACGATGCGGCCAATCTCGCCGCCTTCGGCGGGCACCGCGAACGGTTGTAGACTGGCCAGCAGCTGGTCGCTCGCGACCGCCGGACCGTCGGAGACCGAGAGCGTCGGCGGCACGTGACCCCGGGCGGCGTCGACGAACCCGGCAACATACGCCATGTTGCCGTCCTGCGTGATGACCAGGAGGCCGCCGTCGACCACGAGATAGGTGGCGGTGGCGAAGTCCTGGCTCGCGAGCGCGATGTGTTGGCCGGCTTCGGCCTGAACCTGGATCCGTTGTCCCGGGACCGGATCCTCGATCCGGACGTCAGGCCCGCTCAGCTTGGCGACGTCGAGCGCCATGCCTGCGGCGCAGGCGTGGGCAATCTTCGCGAGCTGCTGATCATCGAGCCCCTCGAGCACCGGCCGCTGCAGCTCGCTCGTGGTCGGATTGACGAAGGCCGAGACCGCCGCATCGGCGTGGCCGCCGTGGCCGTCGTCGACTTCGTAGCGAAAACTCTGCAGGCCCGCCTGCACGGGCGTGAAGGTCACCGTGCCGTCGGGATTGAGGACGACCTGACCGCTCGCCGGCTGGCTCGCAGCCAACAGCCGAAGCGGGTCGCCGTCGGGATCGTGATCGTATTGCAGGACCGGAATTGAGATCGCACTGCCCTCGGCGGTCTGCACGCAGACATCGCCCGCCGTCGGTGGCCGGTTGGCGGACGCGTCGGCCGCTGGCGCCGCGCCCGCGCCCGCGGCGGTGTCGGCCTGCGCAAGATGCTCCCTTGCGTCGAGCAGCTGCGGGTCAGCCATCGAGATCTCCGTTCTCGTCCGCGCTCAAAGAGCCATACCGCATTTTCGTCGCCGCGTTTACCCTAAGATAACCTGGGTCAATGCCATTATGCAGCAATTCCGGCAACCGGCTACAGGTAGTATCACGGCGTGACTCGGGCGGTTCGGGGCAACCTGCGCAGACGATGATCCGTAAAACCATGCGGATTGGCGAGGTTCGCACCTCGATCAAACTGGAACCGGAGTTCTGGGGCTACCTCAAGGAGGTGGCCGACAGCCGGACGATCCGCCTGTCGCGGCTGGTCAACGATGTCGCCGAAGCGACGCCGGACCGGACCAACCTCGCATCGACGCTGCGGACCTTCTGCCTGATTCACGCGCAGCTGCGCTGGCAGGGCCTCGAGCGGGAGCTCGAGAAGCTGACCCTCGCCGGCAACACCCACGATCTGCCGCGGGTGCTCGACGCCTGCCCGCTGCCCTGCCTGCTCCTCGACGAGGAACGAACGGTCAGACGGCTGAATCAGGCGTTCGTCACCTGGTTGCATGTCGATGGCCGGGGGGTTCTCGGCCAGCGGCTCGACAATCTGATGATTCTACGCGGCCCCAGCATGCCGCAGTTGTGGCAGCGGGTGTTCGGCGACGGCGGCGTGAGGGGTAAGTTCAACGCAACCTATGTCTCGCCGGGCAAAGTGCGCACCGCTCACGCCGTCGCAATCGGTCTGTCGCCCGCGGTCGGCCAGAACGTGAGCCAGGCCTGTCTGGTGATCTTCGAGACCTTGGCCGGCCGCGGTTGACCCGGAGGTATCCGGCCCGCAGCTACTCGCGCGGCGCCCGCTTGTTCAGGATGCGCTGCAGCGTCCGGCGGTGCATGTTGAGACGGCGCGCGGTCTCCGACACGTTCCGGTTGCACTGCTCGAACACCCGCTGGATGTGCTCCCAGCGCACCCGATCGGCGGACATCGGATTGTCGCGCGGCGGCGGCAGGCTCTGACCACTCTTGAGCAGCGCGCTCACGACGTCGTCGGCATCGACCGGCTTGGCGAGATAGTCGACCGCGCCGGCCTTGATCGCGGCGACCGCGGTCGCGATGTTGCCGTAGCCGGTGACGATCACGATCCGGACCTCGGGGCGCAGCTCGCGCAGCATGCGCACCAGGTCGAGCCCGCTGCCCTCGGCGAGGCGCATGTCGAGCACGGCGAATTCGGGCTTGTGTTCGCGGGCATGCTCGCTGGCTTCGGCCAATCCCTCGGCGGGAAGCACCTGAAAGCCCCGCCGCTCCAGCGCGCGGGTCATCGAGCGGCGCAGCGGTGCGTCGTCGTCGACCAGGAGCAGCTTGCGACCGGCGCCAGGGCCGGTGGCCGCCTCGGGGCTGCATAACGATCCGGTTGCGACGCCGCTGTCGGCGGACTGGTTCATGTCAGATCTCCGGCGCGCTGCCCTCCAGCGCGGTGCGCTTCCAGGTGACCGTGACCCGGGCGCCCTTGGCCAGATTGTCAAATTGCAGCGTCGCGCCGGTTCGCGCAAGCAGCGTCTGCGCGATGAACACGCCGAGACCGAGCCCGCCGACGTCGTGGCGGGTCGAAAGGTAGGGTTCGCCGAGCAGCTCGAGCACCTCGGGTGAGAAGCCGGGCCCATCGTCCTCGATTCGCGCAGCCACCCGCTCGAGGCCGAGCACGAGGACGATCTCGACCTCGTGCTCGGCGAACTGGACCGCGTTGTCGATCAGGTTGATCAGGCCATGCCTGAGTTCGGGCGTCGGCACCAGCTGCGGTTCATCAGCGCTCGCCGCAGCGCGCTCGACCGTGACCGTGACCTCCACGGGCGGTCGCCGGTGGCAGGCGTCGGCGAGGGTCTCCAGGAGGTTCGAGAGCGGCACCCGGGTGAACGGCCTGTGCTCCTCGCTGTCGCGCCGCTGGCTGAGCGAGCGCAGGATCTCGCGGCAGCGCTGGCTCTCGCCGACCAGCTCGGCCATGTCCTCGGCGAGCGGGCTGTCGGCCGGCACGCTGTTGGCGAGCTCGCGGGCGATGACGGCGATCGTCGCGAGCGGGCTGCCCAGCTCGTGCGCCGCCGCCGCGGCGAGCCCGCCGAGCGCAGACAGTTGCTGCTCGCGCGCGAGCGCCATCTGGGCGGCCGTCAGAGCATCCGAGAGCCGGCGTGCCTCGTCAGCGATCCGCCAGGCATAGCCGGCAATCAGGGCGGTGCCGAGAACCAGGGCGAGCCACAGAGCGCCGACGTAGAGCGTGGGCAGGCGGAACGTTCCCTCGTGCCAGGGCAAAGCGCCCGGGAACAGGCCGAGCGGGGTGGCGACCGCGATCACGAGCGCCGAGAGCACCATCGTGGTGCGCAGCGACAAGGTGGTCGCCGAGAGCGTCACCGGCACGATCAGGAGGATCGAGAAGGGGTTCTGCAGCCCACCGGTCAAAGCGAGCAGGAACGCCAGCTGCAGGATGTCGTAGCCGAGCAGCAACCCCGCGCTCCGCTCGGTCAGACGAGTGGTCGCGGCAAAGCCGAGGGACAACACGAGATTGATCAGAGCCGACAGGCCGACCGCGCCGAACAGCGGCCAGAGCGGCAACTCGAACTCGAGCGAGAAGTGCACCAGCGCGATCGTGAACGCCTGGCCGACGATCGCGATCCAGCGGATCAGGGTAAGCGTGCGCAGCCGCAGCCGACGCTCGCCGCTGCCGGTCAGCAGCCGAGCGAGCGCAGAGGCGAGTGCGGCGAGCCGGCCGCGCGCCCGGCCGCCCGGCAGCGCCCTGCCCATCGCCGCTCGGGATTGCAGGAACAACACCCTTGCCCGTCTCCGATTGTACCCCAGCGCCAACCTTACACCGCTCGCCCGCGCCGCAGGATGCGACCGAACGGCGCCTTGACCGGCCGTGCACTTCGGTGTTGGATTTGCGCCAACGGGAAGGCAATGAGGCGATGCGCCGCGGCAGCAGCTGGGTCGCCAAAACGAAGGGAGATTGTGATGCGGTCATGGATTGGAACGGCGGCCGCCCTCGGGCTGACGCTGGCTCTGGGGCTGACCAGCGCTCCGGCTTTCGCCGAGATCGTCATCAAGTTCAGCCACGTCGTGGCGGAGGACACGCCCAAGGGGCAGGGCGCGCTCATGTTCAAGAAGCTCGTCGAGGAGCGGCTGCCCGGCAAGGTCAGGGTCGAGGTCTACCCGAACTCGCAGCTGTTCGGAGATGCGAAGGAGATGGAGGCGCTGGCGCTCGGCGACGTGCAGATGATTGCGCCCTCACTCTCGAAGTTCGACAAGTTCACCAAGAAACTGCAGGTGTTCGACCTCCCCTTCCTGTTCAACGACATCGGGGCGGTCGACCGCTTCCAGCAAAGCGAGGCCGGCAAGGAGCTGCTGCGCTCGATGGAGGACCTGGGCTATCTCGGGCTGGGCTACTGGCATAACGGTATGAAGCAGCTCTCGGCCAACAAGCCGCTGCGGGTCCCTGAGGATGCCGCCGGCCTGAAGTTCCGCATCCAGGCCTCCGACGTGCTGCTCGCCCAGTTCGAGGCGCTTAAGGCCAATCCGCAGAAGATGGCCTTCGCCGAGGTCTATCAGGCGCTGCAGGTCGGCACCGTCGATGGCCAGGAGAACACCTGGTCGAACATCTACACGCAGAAGTTCAACGAGGTGCAGAAATACATCACCGAGACCAACCATGGTCTGCTCGACTACATGGTCGTCACCAACTCGGATTTCTGGAACGGCCTCCCAGCCGACGTGCGCACCGAGCTCGAGAAGATCATGGCCGAGGTGACACCCAAGGTGAATCAGCTGGCTGAGGAGCTGAACCAGCAGGACAAACAGAAGATCATCAAGTCCGGCTCCTCGGAGATCATCGAGCTCACACCCGACCAGCGGGCCCAGTGGGTCAAGACGATGCAGCCGGTCTGGGATCAGTTCAGCGGCGACATTGGCCAGGATCTGATCGACGCGGCCAAGGCTGCGAATACCGCGAGCTGACCCGGCGGCGCTCGAACCAGACGATGCTTCGTCGGGCCTGGGAGCACGTCGAGGAGGGCCTTATCGCCTTCCTCCTCGCTGCCATGACGATCTTGACCTTCACCCAGGTGGTGTTGCGCTACGGCTTCAATTCGGGCTTCGTCTGGGCCCTCGAGGCGACGACCTACCTGTTCGGCTGGCTGATCCTGTTCGGCGCCTCTTACTGCGTGCGGGTGCACGCCCACATCGGCATCGATTTCCTGGTCAAGACGTTGCCACCTGCCACCCGGCGTATGGTCGGCCTGCTCGCGATCGCGCTCTGCCTGCTCTACGCCGGTCTCATGCTTTACGGCTCCTGGGGCTACATCGCGCGCTTGATGAAGCTCGGCATCACCGCCGAGGACATTCCGGTGAAGCGCTGGTTGCTCACGAGCATACTGCCGATCGGCTTCGTGCTGCTCGGCATCCGGCTGCTCGAGCAGGCGGTCGCGATCCTCAGGGGGAAGGCTGCGGGCTTCGAGCTGGCCGATGAGGCGGCCGAGGTGCTGCACGAGCAGGGACTGCTGGCGCCCGGGGAGGAGGACGTAAAGGGCGGATCGGCGAAGCCGACGCCATGACCACGGCGTTCCTCTTCGTCTCATTGTTCGTGTTCATGCTGATCGGCATTCCGATCTCGATCTCGCTCGGCCTCGCCAGCGTCCTGACCATCCTCCTGTTCGCCAACGACAGCCTCGCCTCGCTGTCGCTCAAGTTCTGGCAGACTTCGGAAGCCTACACGCTGCTGGCGATCCCCTACTTCATCCTGGCCGGGACGTTCATGACCACCGGGGGCGTGGCCAGGCGGATGATCAATTTCGCGGTCGCCTGCGTCGGGCATCTGCGCGGCGGGCTTGCGATCGCGGGAGTGATGGCCTGCATGCTGTTCGCCGCGGTGTCCGGCTCATCCCCGGCGACCGTGGTGGCGATCGGCTCGATCGTGATCGCCGGCATGACCAAGATCGGCTATCCGCTCAAGTTCGGCGCCGGCGTGATCTGCAACGCCGGCACGCTCGGCATTCTGATCCCGCCCTCGATCGTCATGGTGGTCTACGCTGCGGCCACCGACAGCTCGATCGGCCGCCTGTTCATGGCCGGCGTGATCCCGGGCATCCTGCTCGGCCTGATGCTGATCGCAGCGATCTACGTCGTCGCCCGGATCCAGAATCTACCGCGCCAGGAGCCGGCGAGCTGGGCCGAGGTATTCACCACCGGGCGCCGTGCGATCTGGGGCCTCCTGCTCGTCGTGATCATTCTCGGCGGCATCTACGGTGGCATCTTCACGCCGACCGAGGCCGCGGCGGTCGCTGCCGTCTACGCCTTCCTGGTGGCGCTGTTCGTCTATCGCGACATGGGCATCAAGGACGTGCCGCGGGTGCTGCTCGACAGCGGGCGGGTGACCGTGATGCTCCTGTTCATCATCGCCAACGCCTTCCTGTTTGCGCACGTGCTGACCACGGAGCAGATCCCGCAGACCATCGCCAAGGCCATCGTCGACGCCGGCCTGGCACCCTGGCAGTTCCTGCTGGTGGTCAACATCCTCCTGCTGGTCGCCGGCAACTTCATGGAGCCCTCGGCGATCATCCTGATCCTCGCACCCATCCTGTTCCCGATCGCCACCCAGCTCGGCATCGATCCGATCCATCTCGGCGTGATCATGGTGGTCAACATGGAGATCGGCATGGTGACGCCGCCGGTGGGGCTCAACCTGTTCGTGACCGCCGGCATCACCAACCTGAGCGTGGTCGAGGTCCTGCACGCAGCACTGCCGTGGCTCTCGGTGCTGCTGGTCTTCCTGATCATCATCACTTACGTGCCCTGGGTCTCGCTGATCCTGCCGAACGCGCTGTTCGGCACCGCGCTGGTGCAGTAGACGAACCAACGAGCGCTCATCAATCGATGGGAGGCCGTTCATCGGCGCTCGGGCATGCCGGCCTTTCATGATCGGCAGCGGCGCGCTGTCCGTGCGGCCGAGACGAATCATGAAAGAACAAGGGCTTGTTAGAGGGGGACAGTCCCCGTTAGCCGCGCGGCGTCACGTCGAGGCGCACGGCGATACCTTCGAGCTCGGCCGACGGCGCCGGATAGCGCTGCATGACCAGCGGATCGTGCCCGGGGACGATGTGCTGCGCGCTGTCGGCGAGGCGGCGGCACTTGCGGTGCCCCTCCAGCATCTCGCCGACGTGGAGCACGATCGGGAAGGGGTTGCCGGTTGCCAGGTGGGCGTAGAAATGGGCGGCGTCCGAGGCGATCACGACCCAGCCGCGCGCGGTGTGCACGCGGACGAACTGCAGGCCGTGGCTGTGGCCGCCCACCAGGTGCAGGCTGATCCCGGAGGCGAGCTCTTCGTCGCCGTCGTGGAACGCGACCCGCCCACGGTACAGCTCGCGCACCATGCCAGTGACGTTCTCGATGTCGAACGGCATGCGCAGGCGCTGGTGGCACATGTAGCGGCCGGTCGCATAGGCGATCTCGCGGTCCTGGAGGTGAAAGGTCGCGCGGGGAAAGATCTCGAAGTTGCCGACGTGGTCGAAGTGTAGGTGGGTGATGATCACGTCCTCGACCTCGCTGGCGTCGACGCCGAGCGCGGCGAGGCCGTCCTTCGGATCGCGCAGGATCCTGCGATCGCGCCGCCGGCCCGTCGCCTCGCTGAAGCCGGTGTCGATCACGAAGGTCCGCTCGGCCGAGCGCGCCACCCAGAGGAAATAGTCGAGCGGCCCGGGGCCGTCGTGGACGTCGTCGCGGAAGACGAAGTTGTCGACCGCCGCGCGGTCGAGGTGGGCATATTTGATCGCGAACAGCTCGTAGGTGGTTGGTGACGACATGATGCCTCCCCGGGGATCGGGCGCCTGGCCGGCGCGCGGCTGCCAGGACGGAATTATGGCGGGGTGGCGAGGGCGGGCCAAGCTTGGGTGCGGGCACGGCCCGAAGCGGTTGCAGCAGTTGCGCGCTGGCGATCGGCGTGGCGGCTTTGCTATGGTCTGATCCGCTAGATGACGGGGCATCGCCCTCGCCCGTAGGCTCGCCGAGCGCAAGTCTCGACGCGAGACGATCTCTCAGCCGGGTATGGATTGATCATGGCCGACGCTTTCATCTGCGCTGCCGTGCGCACCCCGATCGGCCGCTATGGCGGGGCGCTCGCCGCCGTGCGCGCGGACGACCTCGCAGCGGTGCCGATCCGAGCGCTGCTTGCCCGCCACCCGAGGCTGGACCCGGCTGCATTCGACGACGTGATCTTGGGCTGCGCCAACCAGGCGGGCGAGGACAACCGCAACGTCGCGCGCATGGCGGCCCTGCTCGCGGGCCTGCCCGAGACCGTGCCGGGCGCGACGATCAATCGTCTCTGCGGCTCGGGGATGGACGCGATCGGCGGCGCGGCGCGGGCGATCAGGGCGGGCGAGGCCGACCTCGTGATCGCCGGCGGGGTCGAGAGCATGAGCCGCGCGCCGTTCGTCCTCGCCAAGGCGGAGAGCGCGTTCGCGCGCCGCGCCGAGCTCTACGACACGACCATCGGCTGGCGCTTCGTCAACCCCCTGCTCAAGGCGCAGCACGGCATCGACTCGATGCCCGAGACGGCGGAGAACGTCGCCGAGGACTTCCAGATCCGGCGCGAGGATCAGGACGCGTTCGCGCTCCGCTCGCAGGAGCGGGCCGCGGCCGCGATCCGTGCCGGCCGGCTGGCCGAGGAGATCGTTCCGGTCGAGATTCCTCTGAGCCGCGGCGCGCCGCGGATCGTCGATCGGGACGAGCATCCGCGACCCGAAACCACCCTCGAGAAGCTCGCCGCGCTGCCGACGCCGTTCCGCGCGGGCGGCTCGGTGACCGCGGGCAACGCCTCGGGCGTCAACGATGGCGCGGCTGCCTTGATCGTCGCTTCCGAGGAGGCGGCCGAGGCTCAGGGGCTCGAGCCGCTCGCGCGCGTGGTCGCCATGGCCACGGCCGGCGTCCCGCCGCGGATCATGGGCATGGGGCCAGCGCCCGCGACCCGCAAGCTGCTCGAGCGGACCGGCCTGCGGCTCGACGACATGGCCGTGATCGAGCTGAACGAAGCTTTCGCCAGCCAGGCGCTCGCCGTGCTGCGGGAGCTTGGCCTGCCCGACGACGCCGAGCAGGTCAATCCGAACGGCGGCGCGATCGCGCTCGGTCACCCCCTCGGCATGAGCGGCGCGCGCCTTGTCGCGACCGCTACCTACGAACTTCGCCGGCGCCGCGGACGCTATGCGCTCTGCACGATGTGCATCGGGGTCGGCCAGGGCATCGCCATGATCATCGAGCGGGTATGACCCGCGAGATTGTCTCGGGCTGGCGGACGGTCTGTTGACCAGGCCCAGATTGCTGCCCCCGCCCACCGACGCCATTTGCTGATCGAGCTTGTGGAGCGAGGAGACCGCGACGATGAGCGCGACCATCAAAGGCATCCACCACATCACGGCGATCAGCGGACCGGCCCAGCGCAATCTGGATTTCTACACCAAAGTGCTCGGCCTTCGCTTCGTCAAGAAGACGGTGAACTTTGACGACCCGAGCGTCTATCACCTCTACTACGGCAACGAGGTCGGCACGCCGGGAACGGTGCTGACCTTCTTCGCCTGGGAGCACGCCGCTCGGGGCCGCGTCGGGGTCGGCGAGGCCTCGCTCACGCAGTTCACGGTGCCGGGCGGCAGCCTCCGATTCTGGCGCCAGCGTCTCGAGGCCGCCGGAGCGCCGCTCAGCGGCCCCAGCAGGCGCTTTGGCGAAGAGGCGCTGCTGAGCCAGGACCCCGATGGCCTACGCTTCACCCTCGTGGTGCCGACCGATGACGATGAGCGCACTCCGTGGACGACCAGCGAGATCCCCGCCGAGGTGGCGATCCGCGGGTTCCATGGCGTCACGCTCAACCTCGCCGAGCATGAGGCGACCGCCGCCCTGCTGGTCGATCTGCTCGACTACCAGGCGGTGGGCGAGGAAGAGGGCAGCCATCGCTACGCATCGCCGCATGCCCCGCACGCGCGCTTCGTCGACGTCGCGCTTCAGCCCGGCGCCGGACGCGCCGCACAGGGCGCCGGCAGCGTCCACCATGTGGCCTTCTCGGTCGTCGATCGGGCGGCGGAGATGGATGTGCGCGCGCGTCTGGTGGCGGCCGGCTACAACGTCACACCGCAGATCGATCGCAGTTATTTCTATTCGATCTACTTTCGCTCGCCGGGTGGCGTGCTGTTCGAGGTCGCGACCGAGGAGCCCGGCTTCGCGGTCGACGAGCCGGTCGCCGAACTCGGCCGCCAGCTGAAGCTGCCGCGGCAGCACGAGCATCTTCGATCCGAGCTGGAGCGCGTCCTGCCGGCCCTCACGGTTTAGGCGGGGCCGGCCTCGGCGCCTCAGAGGTCTATTGCCCGTCTGGGCGCCGAGGCATAGTCTTCACGCAAATCACCGAAGCTAAGGCCGCTATCTGCGGTGTCAGACGGGGCTGCATGGCCGACCGGACTCTCATTCTCGGAGCCGGCATGACGGGGCTCGCCGCCGGCATGGCGTCGGGGCTTCCCGTGTTCGAAGCGACCGAGCACCCGGGCGGCATCTGCTGCTCTTACTACATGGCTCCCGGGGACGATCGGCCGCTCGCGCAACGTCCTGCCGACGATGATGCCTATCGGTTCGAGAACGGCGGCGGCCACTGGCTGTTCGGCGGCGATCCGACGGTTCTGGACTTCATCGACCGCCTCACGCCGGTGGCGCGCTACGCGAGGCGCTCCTCGGTGTTCTTCCCGAATACCCGCCAATATGTCCCCTACCCGATCCAGAACCATCTGCGTTGCCTCGAGCGGCCACTCGCCCTCGCAGCGCTCGATGAAATGGCCCGACCGGGCGAACCCGGCTCGACGATGGCGGATTGGCTGGCGAAGAATTTCGGCGCGAGCCTGAACCGGCTGTTCTTCTCGCCGTTCCATGAGCTCTATACCGCCGGGCTCTATACCGAGATCGCGCCCCAGGACGCCTACAAATCGCCGGTGCATTTGTCCCTTGCATTGCGCGGCGCCTTCGATGATACGCCCGCCGTCGGCTACAATACTTTCTTCGTCTATCCTCAAGGCGGCCTGGATCTCCTGGCCCGGCGCATGGCCGAGCGCTGTCGGGTGGAATTCGAGCGCCGGGTAACGCGGATCGACCTCGATGACCGGGCGATCATGTTCGCCGACGGCAGCGCGCGGCGATACCAGACCCTGTTGTCGACCCTGCCTCTCAATCGGGTGATGGAAATGGCGGGGTTGTCGACCGCGGCGAGGCCGGATCCGTTCACCTCCGTCCTGGTCCTCAACATCGGCGCCACCAAAGGCGACGCATGCCCGGACGACCACTGGCTGTACGTCCCGCATTCCGAGGCTGGATTCCACAGGGTCGGGTTCTACAGCAACGTTGATCCGAGCTTCCTGCCGGCGGCAGCTCGGCGCGCCGAGGACCGGGTCAGCATCTACGTCGAGCGGTCGTTCCCCGGTGACGCGCGGCCGCCCGATGCGGCGATCGAAGAGTACAGTGGCAAAACGGTCGAAGAGCTCCGAGAGTGGGGCTTCATCGAGCGGGCCGAGGTCGTTCATCCCACCTGGATCGACGTCGCCTACACCTGGTCGTGGCCGGGCTCGAGCTGGAAGGCCGAGGCTCTGCGCCTCCTGCAGGACAAGGGGATCTATCAGGTCGGGCGCTATGGCCGCTGGCTGTTCCAGGGCATTGCCAACTCGATCAGGGACGGCTTCGTAGCCGGAAGCAGTTTCCGGTGCTTGGACGACCTGTGAGCAAGGCTTACATCTGCCTGGCGAAGCGCCGTCCGAATAGCCGCGCGCGGTGCCGCGCGGGCTTACGGAAGTGAGATTCCCATGAGCGAAGCGGACGATCGGGTCGAGGTGCGGGATGTCCCGACCTATCATCCCTGTCCTCCGGATCCATCCTGTCCCTACTGCAATGGCTCGATCAGGAAGACGGGCGAGGCGCTCGACTGGTCGTTTCTCGATGCCGCATACTGCATTTCGCTCAAGACCCGCGACGATCGCGTCGCCGAGGCGTCGGCCCAGTTCCACAAGGTCGGTCTCTGCCAGCACGTCATCTTTTACCGGCCCGACAGGCACCCGGAGAAGGGCTTCGCGGGGAGCTGGGAATCGCATCGCATCGTCGGGATGGATGCGCTCGAGCGCGGCTGCGCGAGAACCCTGATCTTCGAGGACGACGTGGTGTTCAGTCGTCGCGTTCGCCCGCGAACCGTCAGAACGATCGCGCGCGCGCTGGACCACCTGCCGCAGGACTGGACGATCTTCTTCCTCGGCCATTGGCCGCTGTCGGCGTACTTCGTGGGGCGGAGCGTGCTGCGCACGTCCTCGGCCTGCTCGCACGCCTACATTGCGAGCCCGCGCCTGCTGCAATGGCTGCGCGATCACCCGTGGGGCTCGTCCGACGTCCCGAAGAGCCGGCTCGCCGGCAAGGGCGTCGACTCGGCGTACTCGAAGCTGCCAGGAACTTACGCTCTATTTCCGATGATTGCGATCCAGGGCACGAGCAAGAGCGACAACTTCAACGATCCCCGGCCCGACAAGAAGAAAAAGCGCCGGCTTCGGCACCTCGTCACCCGGACCGGGCATCGTGAATATTTCCTCTCGAAGTCGATGCGGCCGGGCGAAATCATCATCGTCCTGCTGTCGCCGGCGTTCCTCATGGCGGAGCTGGCAAGACGCGTGCGGGCCCGATTCGCCACGCACACCGCGTAGAACTCAGTCGACGATTGGCTTGAGCGGACCGCCGGCGTGCGGCGAAGTCTTGAGGCGAACGCGTTCAGGATCGCGAATCGCTCCCTCTGGGGCGACGTCGATCGCCATGCACTCGGCCAGCTCGTTCCCGTTCTCTCCGGATTGAACGGTCACGACGCGGGCGTGCTTTCGCCCGAAAGGTGCGGAGGTCGGCTACTTCCAGATCGGCCGACCGGGCCGGGGAGGCCGTAGGGCCGCCGGTCGGCCTGGACTTCGGTGTATACTGTGGTTATATACGTTCGATGATTGACTGGGTGCGTGTCGAGGGCTTCGAATGGGACGACGGGAACGCCCGCAAGAGCAGCGACAAGCACGGCGTCAGCCAGGCCGAGGCCGAACAGCTATTCTTCAGTCAGCCGCTTGTAGTCATCGAGGACCCACGGCACAGCCTGCGCGAGCCGCGCTTCCACGCGCTCGGGCGGACCGACGAAGGCCGTCTGTTGCACGTTACCTTCACTCTACGCGTCGCCGCCACGCGGATCCGCGTGATCTCGGCGCGCGACATGAGCCGCAAGGAGAGGGCACGGTATGCGGAAGAGAGCTGAGCCGATCCCGGTCTTCAAGAGCGAGGCGGAGGAGCGGCGTTTCTGGGAGAGCCACGACTCGACCGGTCACGTGGACTGGAGCAGGGCCGAGCGGGTGCGGCTGCCGAACCTCCGACCCTCGACGACCTCGATCTCGCTTCGCCTGCCGGTGAGCCTGCTCGAGCGGATCAAGGTGGCCGCCCACAAGCGCGACGTTCCCTACCAGTCGCTGATCAAGACCTGGCTCGCCGAGAAGCTCGACGCACGCTGACGACGCCCAGGCGACGCGGCCAGACACGGACCGGGTCAATCGGTCGTGCGCGCCAGCGCGCATCGCCGTCATAATCACTTCCAGATCGGCGTGCCGGAGCCGGGGAGGCCATAGTCGGACCAGCGCTCGGTGACCCGGGCGACGATCTCATCCGACATGCGGATCTTCCTGCCCCAGTCGCGCTTCGTTTCGGGCGGCCATTTGCTGGTCGCGTCGATGCCGAGCTTCGAGCCGAGGCCGGACTCGGGTGAGGCGAAGTCCAGATAGTCGATCGGCGTGCGCTCGAGGATGGTGAGGTCGCGCGCGGGGTCGACCCGGGTCGAGATCGCCCAGATCACGTCCTTCCAGTCGCGCGCGTCGATGTCGTCGTCGGTCACGATCACGAACTTGGTGTACATGAACTGGCGCAGATAGGACCAGACGCCGAGCATCACCCGCTTGGCGTGGCCGGGATAAGCCTTCTTGATGGTGACCACGGCGACCCGGTAGGAGCAGCCCTCGGGCGGCAGCCAGAAGTCCACGACCTCCGGGAACTGCTGGCGGAAGAGCGGGAGAAAGACCTCGTTCAGCGCCTCGCCGAGCACCGATGGCTCGTCCGGCGGCCGGCCGGTGAAGGTCGAGAGGTAGATCGGGTCCTGCCGCATGGTCATGGCGGTGAGCGTGAACACGGGAAACGGCTCGACCGCGTTGTAGTAGCCGGTGTGGTCGCCGTAAGGGCCCTCCTCGCCGAAGTCGTCGAGGCTGACCAGGCCTTCGAGCACGATCTCGGCGGTGGCCGGGACCTTGAGCGGGACCGAGACGCAGTCGACGAGCTCGACCCGTCGGCCTCGCAGCAGGCCCTGCGAACTGGTACTCGGACATGGTGTCCGGCACCGGCGTCACCGCCGCCAGGATGGTGCCGGGGTCGGCGCCGATCACGGCGGCGGCGGGCAGGGGGTCCTGCCTCGCGGCCTGCCAGCGCTGGTGGTGCTGGGCGCCGCCGCGGTGCTTGAGCCAGCGCATCAGCGTCGTGTTGCGCCCGGTCACCTGCATCCGGTAGATGCCGAGGTTGAAAGCGTCGGCGCGCTCCTTGCCCGGCCCCCTGGTCACCACCAGCGGCCAGGTGATCAGCGGCGCCGGCTCGCCCGGCCAGCAGGTCTGGATGGGCAGGAGGCCGAGATCGATCGTCTCGCCCCGCAGCACCACCTCCTGGCAGGGGGCGCGGGCGACGGTCTTCGGCTTCATCGCGAGCGCCGCCTTGAGCAGAGGCACCATGTCGACCGCCTCGCGCCAGCCGCCGGGCGGTTCCGGCTGCTTGAAGAAGGCGAGCATCTCGCCCAGCTGCCGGAGCTCGCCCGGCTCGCGGTTCATGCCCCAGGCGACCCGCTCGACCGTGCCGAACAGATTGGCAAGCAGCGGCAGCGCGCTGCCTTCGACGTGCTCGAACAGAACCGCCGGCCCCCGCTCGGCGAGGAGGCGGGTGTGGATCTCGGTGATCTCGAGGACCGGCGAGACCTGGCGCCCGCACGCGAACCAGCCGGCCGGCACTCTCGAGACGCTGGATGAACTCCCGCAGACTGGCGTAGGCCACGGCGGGTCAGGCTCTGCGCGCCGGCCGCCGCTCGACGCGATCATGCCCGGGCGTGCGGCGCGCGACAAAGTTCCGCCGACCGATCCAGGTCATGGCCGGTGAGATCCCCCGCACCCCCGCCGCGCCGGACGCCAGCCGGCGCCATCACGACCGGAGGGATCGGATGCCATCCGGTTAACCTTTCATCAACCATTGGCCGCTACGCCGTCCCCGTATGTTGGTCCATGCGATCCTGGGACTGCTCCCGCCCCAGAAAAATCGCGGGCGCGAGATTCCCACGGTCGCATGGACCATCCGAAGCAAGAGTTGACCATGCGAAGGTTAACCTTTGGTTAACGCAGGCTCGAGCAGAGCCGCACCGGCCACGCGGCATTTCCTTGGTTAACACAGGCTCGAGGAAAGCCGCACTGGTCGCGAGACGTTCGATCGTCCGTTACCGATCGCTGGCGCCGCAGCGTGCCGGTCACGCCCGGCATGACAGGGGCGGGTGGCGGCCGCGACCGCGGCCGTGCCAATGCCCTGCACGATATCAGGTTGCCTTCCACTTGATCGAGCAGCCCATGCTCGGGATCTGGTGCTCCGGGCCGCGGCCGGTCTCGGCGACCTGGACCATGGCTTCGTACAGCTCGCGGATCGCGTTCGGAACCGGCGTGGTCTTCGACGCGTCGAGCCGGCCGCGGTATTGCAGCTGCAGGTCCTTGTTGTAGCCGAAGAAATCGGGCGTGCAGACCGCGCCATAGGCGCGCGCCACCTCCTGGGTCTCATCGAACACGTAGGGAAACGGCAGCTGCTTCGTCTCCGCCAGTCGCTTCATGTTGGCGAAGCTGTCCTCGGGGTACTGGCCGGGTCGTTGGCGCTGATCGCGATCGTGCCGATGCCGTACTCCTTGAGCTCCTTGACATCGCGGATGATCCGGTCGAGCACCGCCTTCACATACGGGCAGTGGTTGCAGATGAATATCACCAGCGTGCCCTTGGGGCCGCGCACGTCCTCGAGGGTGTAGCGCTTGCCGTCGGTGCCCGGCAGGTCGAACGGTTTGGCCGGTTCGCCGAAATTGCAGATGGGGGTTTCTGCGGCCACGTGATCGCTCCCGGGATTCGAGGTTGCCGAGTTCTCTATCTAGCGCGCCGCAGGCCTGCTGGCGAGGCGCTTCCAGCGCGCTCGACTGCCTGCGGTCGCCGGCTCCGCTCTTGCAGAGAATCCCTCGGTCGCAGCCAGTCGCGGATGCGGTCCGCCCGCCCTTGAGCCGGTGCGCCCGGCCGACCGCCTGCTGTCTCGGCAGCGTACCGATGCCGAGCGCGAGCAGGCCAAGATAGAAGGCCGCGCCGAACAGCAGCACGAGCTGCCCGGGCACCGGACCGACCGCGGCACGCTCCACAGCTCGTCGAGGGAGGCGATCGGCGTCGGATGGATGCACGATCTTGCCCCAGTAGCTCACGATCTGGACCGCGAAAATCCAGCTGTAGTTGCGGCGCAGACGGCGGCCGGCGGCCTCGAACAGGCTGATGTGAAAGTGCACGTCCTGATAGTCCTCGGCCAGCACCTCGTTCCAGCCGTTGTCGACGCGCAGCCCTTCGCCGCGCAGGATCGGCCCGTAGAAGCAGGTCTCCATGACCCGCACGCGCGTGCGCCAGACGTCGAAGAAGCGGTAGCGACGGCCTTCGAAGATCAGGAACACGGCCACCAGAAACGAGACCAGGACCATCGGCAGCGGCGAGGCCGCGGCGCTGCTGTAGGTCACCGACATGGCGATGCCGGTGGTCACCACCGCCCAGTTGGTGGTCGTATCCAGGCGCGTTCGCCAGATCTTGCTGCGGTACATCTCGCCCCGATAGAGATGCGCGATCGCGCCGATCTCGGCGGCGCTGAAATGCGGTTCCTCGCGCGCCGCGATCTCGGAAGTCGTCATGGGTGTCCTCCACACGCCAGTGTCGCCAGCGCGACGAGCATAGCGCGTCTCTGGCCCGAGCGCGCCACGGTCCGATCGTCGTGGGGCGGGGTTAGTGTCGCGTGCTTGTATCCGCGACCCGCTGCGGGCATACCCGCGCGATGATCCCTTCCGTCTCCCGTCTCGGGCAGGTCTCCTGGGCACTCTACGACTGGGCGAACTCTGCCTTCTCGGTGGTGATCATCACGTTCGTCTATGCCACCTATTTCACCAAGGGCATCGCTCGGGACGCGGTTGCCGGCACCGCCGAGTGGGGCTGGGCGATGTCGGCGAGCGGGGTGGCGATCGCTCTGATCAGCCCGGTGCTCGGCGCGATCGCCGATGCCGGCGGCCGGCGCAAGCCATGGCTGCTTGTGTTCACGGTGATCGCGGTGATCGGCTGCTGGCTGCTCTGGTACGGCAGACCGACGCCCGAGGTCGCGCTGGTGATCCTGGCAGTGGCGGCGCTGACCAATATCGCGTTCGAGGTCGCCGGCGTGTTCTACAACGCCATGCTGCCGGAGATCGTCAGCCGGGAGTACATCGGCCGGCTTTCCGGCTGGGCCTGGGCGCTCGGCTATGCCGGCGGCCTCATCTGCCTGATGATCGTTCTTTACGGCTTTGTCGAGGCCGAGCATCCGCCCTTCGGGCTCGACCAGTCGCAGGCCGAAGACGTGCGCGTCTCGGGCCCGCTCGTCGGTCTCTGGCTCGCGGTGTTCAGCCTGCCGGTGTTTCTGTTCACGCCTGACCGGCCGAGCCTGCGGCTACCCATGGGCGAAGCGGTCCGCCGCGGTCTCGGCCAGCTGCGGCAGACCTTCGCCCATCTCGGCAAGTACCGCGAGATCGCCCGCTTCCTGATCGCGCGGATGATCTACACCGATGGCCTCAACACGCTGTTCGCGTTCGGCGGCATCTATGCCGCGGGCACCTTCGGCATGGCGATGGCCGAGGTGATCAAGTTCGGCATCCTGCTCAACGTCACCGCCGGGCTCGGCGCTCTTGCGTTCGGCTGGGTCGACGACTGGCTGGGCGCCAAGCGCACCATCCTCATCGCGCTGATCGGTCTGCTGGCCTGCGGCACGGCAGCGGTGGTGGCGACCGACCCGGTGTACTTTTGGATCGCCGGCGGGCTGCTCGGCATCTTCGTCGGCCCGGCTCAGGCGGCGAGTTGTTCGCTGATGGCGCGGATGGCCCCGCAGGAGGTGCGGACCGAGATGTTCGGCCTCTACGCGCTGACCGGCAAGATCACCGCCTACATCGGACCGTTTCTTCTGGGCACGGTGACCTATTGGACCGGCAGCCAGCGCTGGGGGATCGCGACGATCCTCGCATTCTTCGTGGTGGGCGGCCTGCTCCTGCTGCCGCTCGAGGAGCCGCAGACCGCCGGCGCTGCGGCCGATTAGAAGGGGATGCGGGCGCCGAGCTTCAGGACCTGCCCGGCGATGGCGCGGGAATCAGCGCGATAATGATCGTCCTCGTTCAGGACCATCCGGTAGGACGGCTCGATCGACAGGCCCGCGAGAGTGCCGACGTTGATGCCAACCTCGCCATAGAGTGAAGGCGCATCGCCCGGGCTGCCCTTCTGCGCGGCGCGGCCGAAATGCAGGTCGAGGAAGTTCATCGGGAGCTCGCCCGCTGGCCCTTTCTGCTGGTCGAGCGAGGCCGCGGCCTGGTCCGCCTCGCCGCTGGAAGCCGAGGCATCCGAGCCCAGGGTCCCGAGGGGCAGGGCGAGGCTGAGATCATGGTCGCCACCGACCGTTGCTGGAGCGACCGCCGATGGCTGGTCCGCCGCACGTGGCTCGGCCGCCAGGCAGGCGCTCGAGGCACCGAGGCAAACAGCCAGCGCGAGCCGCGACCAGGACGACATAGACTCCCTCATCTCGGTTCGACCGATGCCCGCGGCCTCTCTTGGACCGCGCCCACCAGCCACCGGACGCGAACGCGCCCTTCTGCAATTGGGCCTAGGCGGTTCGGCTGCCGATGGCCAGCTCGGAATGGGCCTCCCGGTGACATTTCGCGCATAGTGCGACAGCTTTGCCACAGCTGGCCGAAGGGACGTTGATCCTGGGCTGTCGATGTAAGCTTCAGGCCAGATCGACGAGAGGTGCAGGCACGGCACCGCGCAGCAGGGCCTTGCGCGCCTGCCACTCCTCGCCGGGTTCGAGCCTCTCGAGAAAATGCACTTCGCCGCCCGTGAGCAGCGCGATCGGCAGGCCATCGCGGTAGAGGGCGCGGTTGCCAGTCAGCGCGGCGAGCCTTGGCCCGGGCACAAGGATGCCCATGAGGTTGAGCGGATCGGCACCGGACAGCGAGATCCAGGCCTCCGAGGCCGGCTTGCGCCGGATCTCACGCAACATCGCCGACCGCGTCGGGCAACGCGAACTGCTCGCCGGAGAAGCCCGCGACGAACCGGCCGCCCCGGATCTCGCCCCGCGCCTCGAGCCGCCGATAGACGCGCAGCAGGTCGCGCCAGGGCGGCAGCCAGTCGGCCTCGCGCTCCAAGAGGCGCCAGAACACCACGCCGTAGCGGAGCAGCAGCCGGCGGGCGACGTGCTCGACCGCCTCGGAACCGGCTTCGCGGGCCGGCCGGCGCCGGACCGGGCCCGGTGCGCGAGCGCCCAGCGCCCCGCATCCTCCATGCCGAAGGCGATGCTGCGCCGCCGCCGACGGCCGCCCGCTCCGGGTTTGCGGCGGTCGGAAGGCACCAATAGCGCGCGCAGGCCGCCGAAGCTGTCCGAGGTCACCAGGCCAAGCGCAACCAGCTCGGCGAGCGCCTCCTCGACCTGGGAGCGCAACAGGCCGGTGCCCTCGACCAGCTCGTCGAAGAACGAGGCACCCTGTTGGTGGATGCAGTCAGCGACCGCCTGCGCCCGGGGACCCGGGCGAGCCGCATCGGGCGCTGGCGCGAGCGCTGCCCACTGCCGCGCATGACGCCGGATGAGCAAGGTAATCGGCGTCGTACGTACCGGCGTCACGCTGCGCTCGCTGCCGTTCGATCGTGCGTTGCGCGGGCGCAGCCGCGCCCATGTGATCCGTCCGGCCAGGCATTGGTCGTCGAGCCAGCTCGGCTCGTAGCCGGAAAGACGCGCCGGCAGAATCTCGGTCTCCCAGGCCCCGGCCGGAGCCTCGAAGCCCTCGAGCTGGGCGACGACGACCTCCAGGGCATCCGGCCCCTGCATGCGGGCGTCAGCCGCGACGTGCTGCCAGGCGAGCAGGAAACGTAGGAAGTCGCGCGCGGCGACCGGCTCGATCTCGGCGCGCAGACGCTTGACCGTGTATCTGTGGACCCGGGCGAGCAGACGGCGCTCGCACCATTCGTCCGCGGCGGCTTGTGGCGTGAAGCGCCCGCGCAGGGCGAAGCCCTCGACCTCGAGCGCCGCAAGCGCGGCCGCGACGGGCATTGGCTCGAACCCGAGCGGAGCCGCCAGGGCTTCCTGCGTCACCGGCCCCAGGCCCTCGAGCCGCCCGCGCATGATCTCGACCACGGCCTCCTCCTGCGACCAGTCGCGTCCGGAAGAGGCAGCCGGCGCAGAGATCGCAGGGTCGAGCCTTGCCGTTGGCCAGAGGGCCTGGAACAGAGGCAGGCGCTCCGCGGCGATCCAGAGCGTCGCCAAGGGGCCACTCACCCGCGTCACGCGCCCCTCGCCCGCAAGCGCCCCGAGCCAGTCGCTCCAGCCCGACACCGCCTGCGCTTCGTCCGGAGTGACGAAACCGAGCCAGACCAGGGCGTCGTGCAGCTCGTCGGCGTTGGCCGCGTCGGGCCATGCTTCGGCGCGCACCCGCGCTATCGCCTCGGGATCGAGCCGGCCGAGGTCGGCCGCGGTCTCCGGCGTCAGCCAGCGCCGGCTGATCACCGCCTGGGTCCGGCGCTCCTCGAGCGGCGCGTCGTCGAGGTAGGCGTAGGGTCGCGCCGAGAGGACCTCGAGGGCGAGCGGCGAGGGCTCGGTGAGATCGCGCGCGACGACGCGGATCGCGCCCGCCTCGATTCGCGCCAGAAGCCGCTCCAGCCCCTCGATGTCCATGGCATCGTTCAGGCAGTCCGCGATCGTCTGCCCGACCAGCGGATGGTCGGGAACCTCGCGCTCGCCGACCAGGTTCTCGAGACACGCGATCTGATCGGGAAAGACCGCCGCGATCAGGTCCTCGGCGTCCATGCGCGCGAGCTGCGGCGGCACCTTCCGGCCGCCGCGAAAGCGCGGCAGGGCAAGCGCCACGGCCCCGACCCAGCGCCAGCGCGTGATGAACATCGGCGCGTCGAGCAGGGCCTGGATCAGGAGCGGCCTGACGCTCGCCGAATGCAGATAGCGCGCCACCTCGGCCAGCTCGAAGCTGTGCGCGGTGGTGAGCGAGAGCACGATGTTGTCCTCGGTCGCCGCCGCCTGCAGCTCGAAATTGAACTTGCGGCAAAAGCGCTTGCGCAGCGCCAGCCCCCAGGCGCGATTGATGCGGCTGCCATAGGGCGAATGGATGACCAGCTGCATGCCGCCGACCGAGTCGAAGAAGCGCTCGAGCACGATCGTGTCCTGAGTCGGCAGGCATTCGAGTGCCGCATGCGCCGAGGCCAGATACTCGACCAGCTGGGTCGCGGCAGGCTCGTCGATGCCGACCTCCTGCACCAGCCAGCGCAAGGCGGCGTCTCCGGTCGCATCGGTCACGAGGCGCGTGGCGATCTCGGCGCGCAGGCGCGAGACCGCGGCCGAGAGCTCGTCGCTGCGCCCTGGCGCCTCGCCCAGCCAGAACGGAATGTTGGGCGGCACGCCATGGGCGTCCTCGACCCGGACGACGCCGCGCTCGACGCGCAGGATGCGGTATGAATTGTTGCCGAGCTGAAAGATGTCACCGGCCATGCTCTCGACCGCGAAATCCTCGTTCACGGTGCCGATCGCGTGGTTCTCCGGCTCGAGCATCACCTGGTAATCAGCGGTGTCCGGGATCGTGCCGCCCGAGGTCAGCGCGGTCAGCCTGGCACCCCGCCGCCCGCGCAGGACGTGGTTGACGGCGTCGTGATGGATCAGGGCACCGCGCCGGCCGCGCCGGGTGCTGAAACCCGCCGCCAGCATGCTGACGACGGCGGCGAAATCTTCGCGCGCCAGGGTGCGGAACGGCCAGGCGCGGCGGAAGAGCGCATAGAGCTCATGCTCGTCCCATTCGCGCGCCGCGACCTCGGCGACGATCTGCTGCGCGAGGACGTCGAGGGGCTGCTCGGGAATCCCCAGCCGATCGAGCTCGCCGCGGCGCACGCTGTCCAATAGCGCCGTGCACTCGACCAGCTCGTCGCGCGACAGCGGGAACAGCCGACCCTTGGGTGTGCCGTCGATCGCGTGGCCCGAGCGTCCGACGCGTTGCAGGAAGCTCGCGATCGAGCGTGGCGAGCCCAGCTGGCAGACCAGGTCGACCTCGCCGATGTCGATGCCGAGCTCGAGCGAGGCGGTGGCGACCAGCGCCCTCAGCTCACCGCCCTTGAGGCGCTGTTCGGCGTTCAGCCGCTGCTCTTTGGCGAGGCTGCCGTGGTGCGCAGCCACATGGCTTTCGCCCAGGCGCTCGGACAGCTGGCGGGTCACCCGCTCGACCAGGCGGCGCGTGTTGACGAAGATCAGCGTGGTCCGGTGGGCTTCGATCAGCTGGGTCAGGCGGTCATAGACCTGCTGCCAGACGTCGCCCGACATCACCGCTTCGAGCGGCGATGAGGGGATCTCGAGGGCGAGGTCGCGCGCCCGGCGGTGGCCGGTGTCGATGATCGTACACTCGTCGCCTGATGCGCCGGACGGGCCAGCACCGACCAGAAATCGCGCGACCGCTTCGATCGGCTTCTGAGTGGCCGAAAGACCGATCCGCAGCAGACGCTCGCCGCAGAGCGCCGCGAGGCGCTCGAGCGACACCGCCAGGTGCGCGCCGCGCTTGTTCGGCGCGAGCGCGTGGATCTCGTCGACGATCACGGTCCGCGTGGTCGCGAGCATGCTGCGACCGGAATCGGAGCCGAGCAGGATGTAAAGCGACTCCGGCGTGGTGACGACGATGTGCGGCGGGCTGCGCCGCATGCGCTCGCGCTCGCCGGGCGGCGTGTCGCCGGTGCGCACCCAGGTCCGGATCTCGACATCCGGTAAGCCCTGCGCACGCAAGGCATCACGGATGCCGGCGAGCGGCGCTTCCAGATTGCGCTGGATGTCGTTCGAGAGCGCCTTCAATGGCGAGACGTAGACGACCTGGGTCTCGTTCTCCGAGCCCGCCGTTCAGCCCCTGCCGCAGCAGATCGTCGATCGCGGCGAGAAAGGCAGCCAGTGTCTTGCCGGAGCCCGTGGGCGCCGCGATCAGAGTGTGCCGGCCGGCCTGAATTGCTGACCAGGCTTCTGCCTGCGCCGCGGTCGGTGCCGCGAAGCTACGATCGAACCAGGCGGCAACCGCCGGGTGGAACGAGGCGGCCGGGCTCACGGGACGGGACCGGAGTGGCGAGGCCAATGCCATCTAGCTTTAACTCGGTTGCGGTTTCTCGAGATATGAGAATAGGGCGCGCCAACGTCAAAAGATCAAGCCTGGCGGGGGCGGGCGGCCTCTCACCGCCGAGCTTGGATGGAGCCGGTATTGACCGATCGGGGAGTGGACCATAGCGTGCGCTGTACTCAAGGGGATGGAGTTCCCCGAAACCGCCTGAGACGGCTGATGACTCCTACCGCATCACCAGTGCGGTGGGGTCGTGAGTTCTGGATCCACCCGGGTTCCCGATCGGGTCCTCGCACCAGCTAGCAGGCGGATGCTCATCATGGACCAGGTCAGAGCCCTCGACGACCAAGATCTCGGCCTCCCACGCCGCCGGGCCCTGCAATTCATCATCCTGATCGGCGCGGTCAGTCTGTTCGCGGACATGACCTATGAGGGCGCCCGAAGCGTGAGCGGGCCGTTCCTCGCGGTGCTCGGCGCCAGCGCCACGGTCGTCGGCATCGTCGCGGGTGCGGGCGAGCTGCTGGGCTACGGCCTGCGTCTGGCGTCGGGCTATCTCAGCGACCGGACCGGACGGTACTGGACGATCACCATCGTCGGCTACGCGATCAACCTGTTCGCCGTGCCGCTCCTGGCGCTGGCCGATCACTGGGGCCTCGCGGCGGTTCTGATCGTCGCCGAGCGCGCCGGGCGCGGCATCCGGATACCGGCCCGCGACGCCATGCTCTCGCACGCCGCCAGCCAGACCGGGCTGGGCTGGGGCTTCGGCCTGCACGAGGCGCTCGATCAGACCGGGGCGATCCTCGGCCCGCTTCTGATCAGCGGCGTCCTCTATCTCAAGGGCAGCTACCACCTCGCCTTCGCGATCCTTCTGATCCCGGCGGTCGTCGCCTTTGCGATCGTGGTCTCGGCGCGGCTCGCCTATCCACGACCGCAGGACCTCGAGCTGGCGCCGCCGGCGCTGGAATTGACCGGCCTGCCGCGGGCCTTTTGGATCTATGCCACGGCCGCCGCCTGCATCGCGGCCGGTTACGCCGACTTCCCCCTGATCGCCTATCACTTCGAGAAGGCGACGATCGTACCCGGCGCCTGGATCCCGGTGCTGTACGCGGTCGCAATGGGGACCGACGCGCTCGCCGCCCTGATCCTCGGCCGGCTGTTCGATCGCATCGGGCTGCGCACCATGGTCGGCGCCACGGTCCTCTCGGCGCTGACGCCGCCGCTCGCGTTTCTCGGCGGGGCCGAGGCCGCCGTCGTCGCGATGCTGCTCTGGGGGATCGGCATGGGCGCGCAGGAATTGATCGTGCGCGCTGCCGTCGCGCAGCTGGCGCCCGCCGAGCGTCGGGCCACCGCCTACGGCATCTTCAACTCGATCTACGGCGTCGCCTGGTTCGCCGGCAGCGTCCTGCTGGGCGTCCTCTACGATCGATCGATCCTGGCGCTGGTGGTGATCGCCGTGATCCTCCAGCTCGCCGCGCTGCCGATCCTGGTCTGGCTGATCCGTACGACGCCAGAGCAGCAGCTCGGCTGACCCGGCTGCCATGGACGCGAGGCCCAGGTCATGAGAGGGCCATGAAGGGCTGTATCTTCTGTGCCATCGTGGCCGGCGAGGCCGCCTGCCATCGGATCTGGGAGGACGAGAAGCACTTGGCGTTCCTCTCGATCTTCCCGAACACGGAGGGCTTTTCGGTCGTCATCACCAAGCGGCATTACCCGAGCTACGCGTTCGAGCTGCCCGATGAGGTCCTCTCGGAGCTGGTCCTCCCGGCGAAGCGGGTCAGCCGCCTTCTGGACCGGAGGCTCGCGGACGTCGGCCGCACCGGCATGATCCTCGAAGGCTTTGCCGTGAATCACGCGCACGCCAAGCTGTTTCCGATGCACGGCACCAGGATGACGGGCTGGCGGCCCCTCAGCGGGCCCTCGGACAAGTACTTCGAGCGCTATGAGGGCTATATCTCCTCCCACGACTATCAGCGCGCCGACGACGACGAGCTGGCCGCGCTCGCGCAGCGGATACGAAGCTGACGACGCGGCGCATCGGTTGGGGGGATGAGCGCAGCCATGACCGCAATCATCCTGACCCGTCATGGTCACGTCGACTGGATCGCGCCCGAGCGTTTTCGTGGCCGTGCCGACCTGTCGCTGACCGATCTCGGCGTCCGGCAGGCCCAGGCGACCGGCCGGCGGATCGCCGCCATCTGGCGCGTCGCCGCGGTCTATACCAGCCCGATGCGTCGCTGCGTGCGCACCGGCCAGATCATTGCGGAGCCGTTCGGCCTGGACGTCGAGCCGACCGACGGCCTGAACGACATCGACTACGGCGAATGGCAGGGCATGATGCCTGACGAGGCCAGGGAAAGCTGGCCGGACGAGATCGAGCTCTGGTACCGGCGGCCCGATCTTGCCCGCATTCCCGATGGGAATCGCTGCAGGAGGTGCTGGCGCGGGCGGCGCGCAGTCTGCGCGCGATCATCGACCGGCACCCGGGCGACACCGTGGTCCTGGTCGGCCACGACAGCGTCAATCGCGTCATCCTGTTACACGCACTCGACCTGGCGCTCTCGCGCTACTGGCATCTGAGCCAGGCGCCGTGCGCGATCAACCAGATCGACGCTGCCAGGGACGGGTTCTCGGTGCGGTCAGTCAACGAAACCTGGCACCTTCAGGGGCTCTAGACTATCGAGCGGTCGCGTTCGATCTGGCGCTCTCGCGCTACTGGCATCTGAGCCAGGCGCCGTGCGCGATCAACCAGATCGACGCTGCCAGGGACGGGTTCTCGGTGCGGTCGGTCAACGAAACCTGGCACCTTCAGGGGCTCTAGACTATCGAGCGGTCGCGTTCGATCTGGCGCTCTCGCGCTACTGGCATCTGAGCCAGGCGCCGTGCGCGATCAACCAGATCGACGCTGCCAGGGACGGGTTTCTCGGTGCGGTCGGTCAACGAGACCTGGCACCTTCGGGGGCTCTAGACTATCGAGCGGTCGCGCTCTTGACGGGAGCCTCTCGCTGTCGTGACGCACGACGGTTTCGTCTCGGTTGTTGGCTGGAGCCTCTCCTCGATCGCGGCGCAAGGCGATCTCCCTGTCGGTTCTCGACCGGAGCCGCCCTCCTGTCGCCGCAGACCCCCGCCGCCCGTGGCGGGCTTTGGCCTGCGGGTGGCGCGGGCACGGATTCCCACGGTCGCATGGACCATCGGACAGCGGCAGAGTAGCGATCAATGGTTGACGAAAGGTTAAAGCGCCCCGCTCTTCGCGCTCAGGGCGGCGACCGCGGCGACCGTGACTTGTATTTATTCCTATGACCGGTTAGACTGGAATGTTTCGGGGCGCGCGCCCGAGGCCGCCTGCGCCCGTGCCGCCCGCAGCCAGATCAGGGAGATCGGCCATGTCCAGCCACGCTCCCGCGCCGCTATCGCGACGACGAGCGCCCGCGCTCAGGCGAGCCGCGCCAATGGGGCCAAGTCGCGCGGGCCGCGCACCGCCGAGGGCAAGGCGCGCTCGGCGCGAAATGCCCTGAAGCACGGCCTCTCGGCCAAAAAGCACGTCCTGCTGCCGGACGACAGCCGCGCCGAGTTCAAAGCGCTCGAGGGCGCGCTGCTCGAGGAGCTTCGCCCCGCGGGCGCGCTCCAGACGCTGCTGGTCCATCGGCTGGTCGCCGCGGCCTGGCGGCTCGCCCGCGCCGATCGCCTCGAGTTCGGGCTGCTCACGGGCGATGGCGGGCTCGAGAGCCCCGGCCGCGTGCTGGTGCGGGACGGCCGCGCGGCGGGGGTGTTCGCGACCCTGGTGCGCTACCGGGGCGGCGCGCAGGCCGAGTTCTTCCGCACCCTCAAGGCGCTGCGGGCGCTCCAGGCCGAGGCTGCCCGAGCGGCCACAGGGGTCGCGGTGGGCGCCGCGCCGGATGACGCAAAATTGCGCTCAAATCGGCCGGAAAGCGGCGCAAATGGTGCACGAAACGAACCCGATGCGTGCGCAACTGCACACCAATGCGCCACAAAAGCGACAGCCAACGAACCCGAGCGCCCGGCGCGGCCTGCGGCCGGCTTTCCGGGCCGCTTCTCGCCCGCCGGCTCGCTCTGGGGCGCGCCCGGTTGACGCGGGTGCGGTCGATCAACGAGACCTGGCATCTTCGGGGGCTGTAGACTATCGAGCCGTCGCGTTCGACGTGGCACGCCACGCGCTTGCAAGCTGATCACGGAAGACCGGGGCAGCGATCTGGATCAGGGCCTCGGCGCGCTCGTCCAGCGACTTGTCGCGCAGCCTCGCGATGCCATGCTCGGTGACCACGATGTCGGCATCGGCGCGCGGACAGCTCACGACGTCGCCGGCGCCAAGACGTGGCACGATGCGCGAGACCGCGCCACCGGCGGCGGTCGAGGGCAGGGCCAGGATGGAGCGGCCGCCCCGCGAGAGGCGTGCGCCGCGCACGAAGTCGAGCAGCCCGCCGGTACCGCTCACCTGCCGGCCGTCCAGCATCTCCGCGTTGGCCTGGCCGAACAGATCGACCGCCAGCACCGAGTTGATGGCGACGAAGTCGTCGATCCGGCCGATCACACGGACATCGTGGGTGTAGCTGACCGGGGCGAAACTCAGATCGGGGCAGGCGGCCGCCCAGTCGTAGACTCTGGCGGTGCCGATCGCGGCGCAGCAGACCATACGATGGCCATCGGAGGACTTGCGCGCACCGATCATGACGCCGGCGGCATGCAGATCGGCGACGCCATCGGCCGCCAGCCCGCTGTGCAGGCCGAGTTCCCGGTGATCGTGCAGGGCCTCAAGCACGGCTGCGGGCACTTTGCCGATGCCGATCTGAATCGTGTCGCCGTCCTCGATCAGGCTGGCGACGTTGGCCCCGATCCGGAGCATGTCGTCGGCCGACTTGCCGCCTGGCAACTCCAGCACGGGCCGCTCGGTTTCGATCACGTAGTCGAGGCGCTGATAGGGGACGGTGTAGCTCTGCGCCGGCCTCGGCATCGCAGCGTTCATCTCGGCGACCACCACCCCGGCCCGCTCGAGGATAGCAGGCACGAAATGGACGGAGACACCCAGGCTGCACTGGCCCCGACGGTCGGGCGGGCTGACCTGAATCAGCGCGAGATCGATCGGTAACGCGCTCAGATATTGCCAGATGCCGCTGTAGTGGAGCGGCAGGAAGCGGACCCGCCCGGCGACATGCGATCGCGCCATATCGCCGAAGACGAAGAAGCTGGTGAGGCTGGCCCGGGGATGGAAGGCCGCCGGGTCGATCAGGTTCAACCCGGGGATGAAACAGCCGACATAGTGCACGTCGGCGCTCGCCTCGGGCGCCGCGGCCAGGGTCTGGAGAAGCGAGGTCGGCTCGCCGCTCGCCCCCTGCACGAACACGGTCATGCCGGCGCGCAGCAAGTCGGGGAGGCGTTCCACGGCGATTTTCCTGGGCATCGGGCTCGCTGTCGGTGCGATGGCCAGCGCGAGGGCAGCATGGACGCAATCGCCGCCTTTGCCGAGCATGTTTGCGGCACGACCATGACGACCCGCCTGAGGCCATGATGTTGGTCACGAGATGCATCGTCCAAAGGGGCTCATGTTTGGTCTTGATATTTAACCGAAGGTTGATAGAACCGATCCATCGCGGGCAGCGCTCGCTGTCGGCATCCTCGGGGAGTCCATTGAATGATCGAGTCTGATCCAGGCACCCTTCCTGCCGGGAGTTCAACCGTGCGACAGGCTGTGCCTCCTCGCGCAGCCTCAGCCGACGTGCAGCCGCTTCGCTTTCGGTCATCCGGACGAAGGGCGGCGAGCTGCCCTGGCTGGCGCAGACCCTGGTCCATTTCATGGCGCCGGTCGAGATCGTCCAGGTGATCGGCATGCCGAACGCTTTATGGCGGCTCGGTCAGGAGCGGTTCAATTCGGTTCTCCTGGACATCCCGGTTGCGGATCGCCGCATTGTCCGCCGCTGCCGCGAGCAGATCGCCGACATCGCCGTCGTGCCCGTGCTGGATCTGCATGATCAGACCGAAGCCAACGTCAAGCAGGCAACCTCGACCCGCCCGAGCGGACGACGCGAGGCGGCCGAGCCCGCGCCGGCGCCGCGCCAGACGATGCGTCTGCCCTGGCTGCGGCGCGGCCGGCGCCCGGCGAGCGCGCCGCAGCAGGAGATGGCCTCGTTCGGCTGAGGTTGCGCTCGTCCCGGCGCTCGCGCCTGGCCCGGCGTGACGCCGGCCGCGCACGACGCGTCGCTTGCGCCGCGCCGGCGAGCTGATATCAAGGCGGGATGACGCGCTTCCATGACATGGCGGCCGATGCCGGGCGCGCTTGCGACTTCCTGAAGGCGCTCACCAATCCGAGCCGTCTGATCATTCTCTGCCTGCTGGCCGAGGGCGAGAAGTCGGTCAGCGAGCTGGAAGCGCTGCTTCGCGTCCGCCAGCCGACCCTCTCGCAACAACTCGCCCGCCTGCGCGCGGAACAGCTGGTCGAGACCCGCCGCGCCGGCAAGATGATCTACTACCGCCTGGCGAGCAGCGAGGCGCGGCAGGTGATCGAGTTGCTGTACGAACTGTTCTGCGCGCCCGGCGCGGCAGCCGAGGCCTGCCGTAGCGAGGCCGATGACCCGCCCCGGCCGCACACCGACGGTCTGCCGGACCGCATCTAGCCCGGCAACGGCCGGGATCCGGCCATGTTCCAGCCTTAATTCTCTACAGATCCGAACCGGGAATTTCGCTGCGAGAACAGCGAAAACGGCCCCTGGCCGCGCCGCGCTCGACGCTGACTGCGATTGGCGCCGAGGTCGTGCGCCATGCCGATACGCTACGAGGCGGCTTCGCGGTCGCGCCCGGCGAGCAGCAGGAGCCCGAAGATCAGCGCGCCGAACAGAATGCTGCGCCAGCCGGGCGACGCGTTGACCACCGTGATCAGCGCGGTGATCGTGACCAGGAGGATCGAGCCGGCGATGGTGCCGAGGTAGCTGCCGCGGCCGCCCAGGATCGGGGTGCCGCCGAGCACCACCGCGGCGATCGAGCCCAGGAGATACGGCTCGCCGATGCCGACGTAGCCCTGCCGGTTCATGCCGAGCAGCAGGAGGCCGGTGAGCCCGGCCGAGAAGCCGGAGATGGCGTAGACCACGATCAGCGTGAGCGGCAGATTGACGCCGGCGAGCCGGCTCGCCCGCGGGTTGGTACCGATGGCGTAGAGCCACGAGCCGATCACGCTGCCGTGGAGCAGGATCAGAACCAGCGCCGCGACGACCAGCCAGGTCAGAATCGTCACCGGCACGCCCAGAACCCGGCCGTTGCCGAGCCAGACGACGGCCGGATTGCTGGTCGAGACGGCGCTGCCGCCGGCGATCAGGAGCAGCGAGCCCTGCAGGATCGTCGCGGTGGCGAGGGTGATGATCAGCGGGTGGACGCGCAGCAGCACGACACCGATGCCGTTGATCGTGCCGACGCAGGTCGTGATCGCCAGCACCACGCCGACGCCGACCAGCCCCACGGCATCCCAGCCGGCGGTGACCAGCGGCAGCATGATGGCGGCGAAGGTGATGACGCTCGCAACCGACAGATCGATGCCCGCGGCGATCACGATCAGCGTCTGTCCGGCCGCCGCGATGCCCGTGACCGCAGCCAGCTCGAGCAGATAGCGCAGATGACCGAACTGGGCGAAGCCCGGCTTGACGATCCCGGCGACGATCCAGATCAGGGCGACCACCAGGTAGGTGATCGTGATCGGGTGCAGCAGCCACCGGCGCGTCGGGTGGCGTCGAACCGCCCGCCACATGCGCTCAGCGCTCACGCAGGACGCGCAGCGTCATCGCCGCGACGATGATCAGGCCCTTGGCGACGTACTGAGCGACCGGCGGAAAGCCCATGAAGAACATGACGTTGATCATGATGGCGAGAAGCAGGCTGCCGGCGACGGCCCGCCGCGCATGCGCCCTGGCCGCCGAGGAAGCCGACGCCGCCGAGCACGGCCGCGGTGATCGAGTTGAGGATCAACGGGTTCGCCGATGATCGGATCGCCGGCGCCGGTCTGGGCAGCGACGTAGACGCCGGCGAAGCTCGAGAGCGCGCCCGAGATGGCGTAGGCGATGATCCGCGCCTTGGCGACGTCGATGCCGCTGCGGAACGCGCCCTGGCGGATTGTTGCCGGCGGCGTTGATGGCGTGCCCGAGCGGGGTCGCCTGCAGGACGCGCCAGGCGATCAGCAGCAGTACCAGCAGGATCAGCGCGGTCGGGGTTTCGCCGGCGAGCGCATCGGAGAGCCAGCCCGGCATCGAGCCGCCCGGTCGCGGCATGACCAGCAGCGCCGCCCCGCCGATCAGGAAGGATGCAGCCAGGGTCACGATGATCGCCGGCAGGCGCAACAGCGCGACCGCGGCTCCGACCGCGGCGCCGATCAGCCCGCCCGACGGCGACCACGGCCAGAATGCCGGACAGGGCCCCGCCCAGGCTGTCGCCGACCAGCGTCGCGGCCAGGACGCAGCCGAGGCTCACGGTCGCGCCTACGGCGAGATCGATGCCGCCCATCAGCATGACCAGGGTCTGGGCGAGGGCGACCACCGCGACCGGAAACCAGTTCTGGGTGAAGCGGGCGACGCCCGAGAGGCTCAACAGGCCCGGAAACAGGGCAAGATAGACCGCGAGCAGGGCGAGGAGCAGCAGATAGAGGCCGCCAAGCCCGCTGTTGCGACGCCAGAAGATGCGCGCGTGCAGCTCGAGACCGCTCAAGGCGCCTCGGCCCTCACGACGCGAGGCGGGCGGGGTCGCCACGCACGCCGAGCGATGCGGCGACGATCGCCTCCTCGGAAAGCTCGGCGCGCTCGAGCGTGCTGACCACCCGACCCTCGCGGAACACCGCGACCCGGTCGCAGGCATGAACCAGCTCGAGGGTATCGGAGCTCAGCAGCACCACGGCTGCGCCATCGGCCGCCATCCGGCGCAGGCGCTGGTAGATCTCGCGCTTGGTCTCGACGTCGACCCCGCGCGTCGGATCGTTGAGCAGGAAGATGCGGGGGCCGAGCGGCAGCCAGCGGGCAATCGCGACCTTCTGCTGATTGCCGCCCGAGAGAAACTGCGTCGGCTGCGACGGATCGCTGGTTCTGATCGCGAAGTCGCCGATCGAGCGGGCGGCGCTCGCGGTCTCGGCGGCAAGGCGCCGGAAGCCGCGCCAAGCCAGCCGGCGGAGCGAGGGCAGCACGAGGTTGAAGCGGATCGGCAACGGCAGAAGCAGTGCCTCGCGCTTACGATCCGCCGGTACATAGGCGATGCCGCGGCGGTTCGCCTCCATGGGCGAGCGGGCCGGGCGGAGCGCGCCGTCGATCCGTCACCTCGCCGCGCCGCGGCAGATCGCCATAGAGGGCGAGCAGCGTCTCCTCCTGTCCCTGACCGAGGAGGCCGCCCAGGCCCAGCACCTCGCCGTAGCGTACCTCGAGATCGACCCCGGCGACGCCGTCTGTGACCAGACCGCGCGCCGAAAGCGCGGTGGCTTCGCTCGGGCGCGTCTCCCAGCGCGGAAAGAGATCGCCCGGCTCGCGGCCGACCATGAGGCGGACCAGCGCCTTGGGGTCGCTGCCGGCGAGCGACTGATCGGCGGTGCGCACGCCGTCGCGCAGCACCGTGACCCAGTCGCAGAGCTCGAGCACCTCGTTCAGACGGTGCGAGATGTAGAGGATCGCGACCCCCTCGCGTTTGAGCTCGCGCAGGAGACCGAACAGCGTCCGCACCTCGTGGCCGGTCAGCGACGAGGTCGGCTCGTCGAGGATCAGGAGCCGCGGCCGCCGCCACAGGGCCTTGGCGATCTCGACCAGCTGTCGCCGGCCGAGTGGCAGCGCTTCGACCGGCAGATCGAGAGGTACGTCCAGGCCGAGCCGGCCGCAGAGCCGCGCCGCGTCGGCGGCAAGCGTGGCGAAGTCGATGAAGCCGCGCTGCCGCGGCACGGCGCCGAGCGCGATGTTCTCGGCCACCGAGAGGCGCGGGGCGAGGCTCAGCTCCTGCTGGACGACGGCGATGCCGAGGGCGCGCGCCTCGGCCGGGGTGAGCGCCTGGTAGTCGCGGCCAGCGAAGGTGATCGTGCCGCCGTCCGGCCGGAGCACGCCCGAGAGCAGATTGATCAGCGTGCTCTTGCCGGCGCCGTTCTCGCCGACCAGGGCATGCACATGCCCCGCCCGGACCTCGATCGACACGCCCTTGAGCACGGGATTGTCGAAGAAGCGCTTCCACAGATCCCGCGCCACAAGGAGCGCTGTCGCCGCCGCCATGCCGCGCTGCCGCTGCTCCGCCTGCGGACCTGAGATTATTGCTTGAACAGCAGCTGGTCGAACATCTCCAGGCTGTAGGGCGAGTAGATGTAGCCGTCGGCCGGGAACTGGCTCGGCGCGCGCGAGGTATTCGTCGAGATTGTCATTGGTCGATGATCGGCAGCGGCACCTTGGTGAATGCTTTGACGTCCTTGCCCTCGAGCGCCATGACCGAGGCGTAGACGCCGAGCCCGCCGAGCCAGTTGGGCTGCATGGTGGCCCAGCCCTTGAGGTCCTTCTCCTTCCAGAGCTCGAGGAACTGCCGGTAGTTCTCGCCGGTGACCGGCGGGATGGCGCGGCCCTGGCGGTCCATGGCGAGGATCGCGCCCGCGGTGAGCGCGCCGCCATAGCTCAAGATGCCGTCGATCTGGGGGTACTGGAACAGGAGGCTGCTCATCGCCTCCTGCGCCGGTGCGGCGTTGTAGGGCGTGTTGGTCTCGGTCAGGACCTCGATCTCGGGGTGCGCCTTGAGCACGGGCGTGGCGCCGGCCCGCCGGTCCTCGCTGACCGAGACGCCGGCCGGCCCGTTCATGATGATGATCTTGCCCTTGCCGCCCAGCTGCTCGACCAGCCACTCGGCCCCCATCCGCCCCCAGGCGTTGGAGTCGGTGTTGATCTTGCCGGTCAGCTGATCGGTGGTGACCAGGCTGTCGACGTTGATGACTGCGATGCCCTTCTCGCAGGCCTGCTCGATCACCCGGTCGAGCGCGGTGGACGAGCCGGCGATCACGACGATGCCGTCGACGTTGGCGTCGATCATCGACTGGATCTGCGAGATCTGGGTGTTGGCGTTACCTTCGGCGTCGGTGATCACGAGCTGATCGGTCAGGCCCTGCTCCTTGAGCTGATTGAAGACGTCCTCGATCGTGCCCTGGGTCTGCTTCATCCAGGTCGGGATCGAATAGATGTTGGCCCAACCGATGGTGTAGGGCGGCTTGCGATCGCCCTTGATGCATTTGGCCGCGGCCTCGGCGGGCTGGCTCGCAGCGAGCTGAGCCGCCGCGAAAGCCGCCATGAGCGCGCTGCCGAGCAACGTCCGGCGGGCGATCCTGCTGTCCATGTCTGTCCTCCCCGGGGTTCGTGCTTGCCGGCAGTCAGCTGCGGCAATGGCGGCATGTTAGGATCGCCTCAGGCGCTTGTCGACAAGGCGCTCCGCTACGTCCCGATGCGGTAATCGCGCCTGGCGTTGTCGTGGAACAGGCGACGCTGCTCCTCCGGCGCAAGGTCGGCGACGATGGTCTTGAAGCTCTCGAACACCTGATCGTAGGTGGCGTGCAGCCCGGCGACCGGGAAATCGCTCGCGAACATCGCCCGCTCGGTGCCGAAGGCCTCGATGCACTCGAGGACGATCGGGCGCAGGCTCTCGATCGTCCAATGATGATCGTAGGCGACGAGGTCGGAGATCTTGATGCGTACGTTCGGCTCTGCGGCGAGCGCGCGCAGACCGCGCCGCCAGCGGGCCATGCCCTCGGCGTCCCGATCGGCCGGGCTGCCGGCGTGATTGACCAGGATCAGACGTCTCCGGAAAGCGTGCCGCAAGCCGGGCCGCCTCCGCCATCTGCCCGGGGTAGAGCATCAGATCGAAGGACAGGCCGAAGCGCCGCAAGCAAGGCGAAGCCCTCGAGCCATTGCCGGTCCCGCATGTAGTCGGAGCGGGGGACGAAGCTCTTGTTCGGGTCGTCGTGCCAGCTGAGGATGAAGCGCACGCCGCGGACCAGCGGACAGGCGCACTGCGCCTCCAGGATCTCGCCGGCGCGGGGATCGTCGAGCGGAGCGTAGACGACCAGCACAGTCGGCAGGCCGTGAGCCCGAGCGAGATCGGCGAGCCAGGCGGTCTCGCCGATCGGATCGCTCCGGGTCCCAGCCGGCCTCGATGTGCACCGAGGCGACCAGGTTCTGGCGGCGGGCGTCGGCCGCGAGATCCGCCGGCAGATAGTTGCGGTACAACGGCGAGGGATCACCGAACACCATCTCCCGACCCGGCTGGGGCAGCAGCCAGGCGGTGCTTGCCCATGCCGATGTTCCAGAAATGATGGTGCGCGTCGATCAGCGGTCCGCTGTAGATCATGGGCGTCATCTCCCGGCCTCCCGAGCCCCCTGGCGCCGGATCGCAACGTTGGCGCGAATGTCCCAACCGAACGCGCGTCCGCGCTGCCGTCAAACGTCGACATCAGGAATCGTGGGCCGTTACCTGCGGCTATTCGGCGATCGTCTGTCGCGGAACGGCCTCGTAAGGATCAATTTGCTCATGCTCAGCGGTAGGTTTTGTGCCAGGCGCGATTTCGAAGCGTGGCCTTCAGGTCAGGAATGTAAGTGTTCATTTCCGTGGGCGCTTCGGTGTACGGTGTGTTTTGGAACACCATGCCGACGCCATCGACCTCGAATTCCTCGAAGTCTTTTTCGACCTGCTTGGTCGGTGCAATCAAGCCGACTGAGCCCGCGGACACGGCCTGGCCAAGTCCCTGTCCGACATAGCCATAAGGACTGGCAGGCAACAGCAGTCCGTACTGATAGAACAGCCGGCGGTTCATCGCGTTGCCGGCGTACACATTTTCGGAAACCGTATACTCCATGAAGTCGACTGGCGCGATGACAGGAATTTTCCCGGCGTTCACATCCGCCTCGTCGACAATGGCGCGCACGCCGCCCCAATGGTCCCCATGAGTGTGGGAATAAATGACCGCCGAGACGGGCAGCCCGGCGCCAACGTGATCCTGGAAGAGCTTCCACGCGGCGCGCGCCGTTTCGGCGCTGACCATCGTGTCGAACACGATCCAGCCGGTCTTGCCGCGTACAAACGTGATGTTGGCGAGGTCGAAGCCGCGGACCTGGTAGATGTGGCCCGAGCTTACCTCGTACAGGCCGTAGTTGTTGTTCAATTTCGACTGTCGATGCAGCGAAGGATGAATGGTATCGAATTCATCCTGCGCATCCAGAAACTGAAACCGTTGCATGTCCCACGCGACGTGGCCGGCATCGGCCATGATCATGGGGTCTGTCATGGGAGCGATGAGACCCTTCTTTTGCTCCTCGAAATCGCGCTGGTCGGCGAATGATAGCGCGTCCTTGGCGTGCTCGAGTATTTTCAATGTAAACGTCGATGGCGGCTTACCCTTGAGACTAAAATGTCCCTTCAGAGGGTCAATCTGTTGGCCCCATGCGACCCCTTCGCTCGCGATCAAAGCGCCTGCGACAGCAAATGCCGCACCGGCAGCGGGGAGCCCCTGAATGAACTCGCGTCGAGTTGACATGATGCGCTCCTTTCACGGCCAGCCAGAGCAACAGACCGATGTTGCGCCGCTTCAAGCCCCGGGTCGTCGGCAGCGGCCCGCCAATCGGATCGCTCCGCTTTCAGCCCGCCTCGACGTGCACCTAGGCGGCCAGGTTCTGGCGGCGGGCGTCGGCCGCGAGATCCGCCGGCAGATAGTTGCGGAACAAGGGCGAGGGATCACCAAACACCATCTCGCGACCCGGCTCGGGCACCGGCCAGGCGTGCTTGCCCATGCCGATGTCCCAGAAATGGTAGTGCGCGTCGATCACTCGTCCACTGTGTCGATCACTCGTCCACTGTTGAGCATGCCCTGCTTCCCCGCGCGCTCAGCTCACGCGCCGGTACCACTCGAGCGCGAGGTCCCGGTAAATCAGACTCGCACGGACCAGCTCGGCAAGCTCGACATATTCGTCGGGCCTGTGCGCCTGCTCGAGCGAACCGGGACCGAGCACGACGCCCCGGATGCCGACGTTCTGGAAGTGGACGAGATCGCAGCCGCCGAGGAACCCGGCCGGGCCGGGCTCGGCGACGCCGTTGGCGCGGCAGGCGGCGAGCGCCGCCTCGACGATCGGATCGCCCGCCGGGGTCTCGCTCGGCCCGGCGTTCGAGGAATAACTCAGGATTTCAGTGCGCACGCCATACTCAGACCACGCCGTCTCGAGCAGCGCCCTGATCTCGGCGTCGACGGTCTCGACCGGCTCGCCCGGGAGGATGCGGCGATCGATCACCACCTCGCAGGCGGCCGGGATGACGTTGTCGGCGATGCCGCCTGCGATCTGGGTCACGGACAGGCTGGCCGGGCCGACCAGGGGGTGCCGCTTGTCCCGCAGCCGCTGATCCTCGGCCGCGAACAGGCCGATCAGCCGCTGCGCGGCCAGGATCGCGTTCTCGCCGAGATCGGGCGTGCCGGAATGAGCGCTCCGGCCAAGCACGCGAAGGCGCGGCCGGAGGCAGCCCTTGTGCGCCGAGACCGTGACCAGGCCGGTCGGCTCGCCGACGACGACCCGGTCGACCTGCGGCCGACGGGCAGCGAAGGCCTTGGCACCGGTGCTTCCGATCTCCTCGTCGGCGACGAACACGGCGGTGAGGCGCCCGCGCCAGGCGTCGCGCCGGGCGATCAGAAGACGCATCGCTTCGACCATGGCAGCGATGCAGCCCTTGGCGTCGCAGGTGCCGCGTCCAATCTGCCGTCCGTTCGCCTCGCGCAGGTCAAAGGGATCGCCGCTCCAGCCGGTCCCGGCCGGGACGACGTCGAGATGCGAGTTGAAGGCGAGGCTGGGGCTCGCACCGTTCTCGAACACGGCCACGATGTTGCGCCGCCCGGGCGCCACCTCCGGCGTCTCGATCGAGCAGCCCAGCTCCGCCAGAACGTCGGCCAGAAAGAGCGCTGGCGCCGCCTCGTCGCCGGGCGGATTCTCGCTCCGAAAGGCGACGAGTTGTGCGAGCAGCCGCCGCAGCCGGCCGGCGTCGGGCGCGACCTCAGAAGTGATCGCGTTCAGAGCCAGGGGAATGCCCACCCATCGAGCTTCGCCTCGTCCCGTCTCCAGTCATAGGCCAAGCACGATTGCCAGGCAACGCGCGGAGCGCGTCGTGCGAGACACCTATCTCACCTGCCGCCACATCCCAGATCAGGCCTCTTGCGTATCGACCCGTGGTCCACATGAGCTCCGCAGATGCAGCTCAGAGCAGCGACGAGGCAACGATGTCGGGCGCGCCACGGCTGCCGATCCAGCCTCTCGGCAGCGAGAGGGACCTCTTGTGGTTTCCGCCAGAACCCCGCGGCGATACGATGACGGCGTCAAGCAGGGAGCGAGAGCATGACGAAGTTACGTGTCGGCATCCTGGTCTTCCCGAAGGTCCAGCAACTCGACCTGACCGGGCCGTTTGAGGTGTTCGCCTCGGTCCCCGAGGTGGAGGTGCGGCTGGTCTGGAAGCGGGTCGAGCGAATCGATACTGCGACCGGCCTCGTGCTCATGCCCGATCTCGCCTTTGCCGAATGCCCGCAGTTCGACGTTCTGTGCGTGCCGGGCGGTGTCGGCGTGAACCCGCTCATGGAGGACGAGGAGGTCCTGGAGTTCCTGCGCCGTCAGGTCGAGGGCGCCCGCTACGTCACCTCGGTCTGCACCGGCTCGATGGTGCTGGCGGCGGCGGGCCTTCTCGCCGGGCGCCGGGCGACGACCCACTGGGCGAGCCACGACTTTCTGGCACGGCTGGGTGCGGTCCCCGTGCAGGCGCGCGTGGTCACGGACGGCAAGTTCGCAACCGGCGGCGGCGTCACCGCCGGGATCGATATGGCGCTTGCGGTCGTGAGCGAGCTGTTCGGTCGGGAAGCCGCCGAGGCGGTGCAGCTCAATCTCGAATATGCGCCCGAGCCACCGTTCACCTCCGGCCGGCCGGAGACCGCATCGGCCGAGGTCGTGGCCATGGTGCGCGAGCGCAGCCGGGCCAGCCGTGCCGCCCGCGAGGCGATCGTGACCCGGCTTGAGGCACGCCGGTCGATCACGGCATGATCTCACGTCGACGACGCCGCGATCGGGCAGCCGGGCCTGCGGCCGGCAGAGCGGGCCCGCCCGAGCCGGCGCGAAGTCCGAGGGGAGATCATGACCCGGGTGTTCGAGCGCGAGTGGGTGTGGCGTTTCGAAGGCGTGGCACCCGAGACCATCTGGGCGATCCTCGCCGATACCGCGCGCGTCAACGAGGCCGCCGGCCTGCCCAAGCAGGAGATCGAAGAGATCCCCCAGCCTGACGGCGCCGTGCGCTATTTCGCGCGCTGCCGCAAGGGGCCGTTGCGGCTCGCCTGGCGGGAACAGCCGGTCAACTGGGTGGATGGTCAGTGGTTCGAGCACTGTCGGCATTTCCAGAACGGACCACTCGCCTCGCTCTGCGCGAGCCTGACCATCGAGCCGACCGCCGACGGCTGCCAGGGCCGCTATCGGATCGTCGCCGAGCCCGCCAATCTGCTCGGCCAGGCGATGCTCCGCTCGGGGGCGTTCTTCGCCGGGGCGGGCCGGACCTTCACCAGGATCGCCGACGACGCCCGCGCCTTCGCTCTCGGCCGGCGTGCCCAGCCGTTCGAGGCGCCGCCGCCTGAGCTGGCGCCGGGCGCGCGAGCGCGAGCCGAGGCGATGGTCCGCGCGATCGAGGCGACGCCCCACGGCCATGGCCTCGCGGCGCAGCTCGCCGATTTTCTCCTCAGTGCGCAGGAAGTCGACGTCTGGCGCATCCGGCCGCTGCAGCTCTCGCGCGAATGGCGGCGGGAGCCGCGTGAGGTCGTCGAACTCTGCCTTCAGGCAGTGCGCGAAGGTCTGCTCGAGCTGCACTGGGAGCTGCTCTGTCCCCGCTGCCGGATCGCCAAGGCGAGCGTGACCTCGCTCGACCAGCTGCCGAGCGGCGCCCACTGCGGCACCTGCAACATCGACTACGAGCGCGACTTCTCGCGCAACGTCGAGGCGGCCTTTCGGCCCGGCGCCGCGGTCCGTCCCGTGGTCAGCGGCGAGTATTGCCTGTTCGGACCGATCAGCACGCCGCACATCCTGGTCCAGCTGACCCTGGAAGCGGGCGCGTCGCGGCGGCTCGCAGCGGCTCTGCCGTACGGTCCCTATCGCCTGCGCACCCTCGAGCCGGGCGACGCCGCGGAGATCGACTGGTCGAAGGTGGCTTTCCGGAAATGCGCATCGATCGCGAGGGGCGGGTCCGCGCCGGACCCGGTGCGCCGGCCGGCGAGCTCGTGTTGATCAACCAGGCTGCCCGGCCGCTCACCTTCATCGTCGAGCAGCGGACCTGGGTGCGCGACGCGCTGACCGCGGACCGGGTGACCGCGCTGCAGGCGTTCCGCGATCTCTTCTCGGGTGAGGTCCTGCGTCCGGGCGACGAGGTCGGGATCAGCCGGATCACCCTGATGTTCACCGATCTGCGCGGCTCGACCCTGCTCTACGAGCGGATCGGCGATGCCCCGGCCTATCGGCTGGTGCGCGAGCACTTCGCGTTCCTGGCCAGAATGGTGCGCGAGCACGATGGCGCCATCGTCAAGACCATCGGCGATGCGGTCATGGCCTCGTTTGGCGACCCGCTCGATGCGCTCGAGGCGGCGCTCGCGGTCCAGACCCGGGTCGCCGAGTTCAACCGGACCCAGGGCGGCGAGCAGATCACGATCAAGCTCGGGCTGCACTCGGGCCCGTGCATCGCGGTGACCCTGAACGAACGGCTCGACTATTTCGGCTCCGCGGTCAACCTGGCGGCCCGGCTGGAGGGCCAAAGCGAGGGCGGCGACGTGGTGCTGTCCGAGAGCGTGCTTGCCGATCCGCGGGTGGGCGAGCGGCTCGCGGGCTACCCCTTGCGACGGCAGTTCGCCGAGCTCAAAGGGTTCGCCCGGCCGGTCGGGTTTGTGCGTCTGAGCCCGGATGCGCTGCTCGCTGCGCCGCCCTTGACCGTCGCCGGCGCGGTGCCCTCGGCTTGACAGCCGATCCCGAGACGCTATGACCGGGCGGCCGCGTCGAGCTTCGAAAGGGCCGCATGCCAGCAGCCTTCGTCTTTCCGGGTCAGGGGTCGCAGACCGTCGGCATGGGCCGGGCGTTGCATGACGCGGTGCCGGCGGCGCGCGAGGTGTTCGAGCAGGTCGACGAGGCGCTCGGCGAGCCGCTCAGCCGCCTGATCTTCGAGGGACCCGAGGAGCGGCTGCGTCTGACCGAGAACGCGCAGCCGGCGCTGATGGCGACCTCGCTCGCCGCGCTCCGCGCGCTCGAGACGAGGAGCAGCCGCCAGCTCCCGGGCCTCTGCGACTGCGTGGCCGGCCATTCGCTCGGCGAGTACTCGGCCCTGGCCGCGGCCGGCAGCCTCGACATCGGCGACGCAGCGCGCCTGCTGCGCGTGCGCGGCCGCGCGATGCAGGCGGCGGTGCCGGTCGGCGCGGGTGCGATGGCCGCGATTCTGGGCCTCGAGCTCGGCAGCGTCGAGGAGATCGCCGCGGAGGCGAGCCGGATCGGCGTCTGCGATGTCGCCAATGACAACGCGCCCGGCCAGGTCGTGGTCAGCGGCGCACGCGCCGCGATCGAGCAGGCGGTCGCCCTGGCCAAGGCGAAGGGGGCCCGGCGCAGCATGTTGCTCGCGGTCAGCGCCCCTTTTCACTGCGGGCTCCTGGCGCCGGCCGCCGAGGCGGTCCGCGAGGCGCTCGCCGAGCATCACCCTGAAGCCACCCGCGGTGCCACTGATCACCAACGTGACCGCAGCCGCCGAGACCGATCCGGCCATGCTCGCGGCGCGTCTGATCGAGCAGGTCACCGCACGCGTGCGCTGGCGCGAGAGCCTGCTGACGATGGCCGGGCGCGGCATCGATGTGACCGTCGAGCTCGGCGCCGGGCGGGTCCTTTCCGGCCTCACCAAACGGACGCTGCCCGAGGTCGGCAGCCAGGCGCTCGGCAGCCCGGAGGACATCGACGCCTATCTGGCCGGGTTGGCCGGCTGAGCAGGGTTCGGGAACCTCGTCATGTTCGATCTGTCGACGCGGACCGCTCTGGTGACCGGCGCATCGGGCGGGATCGGTGGTGCCATCGCCCGCCAGCTCCATGGCCAGGGTGCGCGGGTGGTCCTGAGCGGGCGGCGGCGCGAGGCGCTGGACCAGCTGGCGGCCGAGCTCGGCGAGCGGGCCGTTCCGTCGCCCTGCGATCTGGCCGATCCGGATGCCGCGGATCGGTTGATCAGGACCGTCGAGGCCGGGGGCGGGCTCGACATTCTGGTCAACAACGCCGGGCTGACCCGCGACAACCTGGCACTCCGACTCAAGGACGAGGACTGGCAGACGGTGCTGGATGTCAATCTCACCGCCTGCTTTCGCCTGATCCGGAGCGCGCTGCGCGGCATGCTCAAGCGGCGCTTCGGGCGCATCGTCAACATCACCTCGATCGTCGCCGTGACCGGCAATCCCGGTCAGGCCAACTACGCCGCCGCTAAGGCGGGCATGATCGGCATGAGCAAGGCGCTGGCGGCCGAGGTCGCCGGGCGCGGGATCACGGTCAACTGCATAGCACCTGGCTTCATCGAGACGCCGATGACCGACGCGCTGGGCGCGGAGCAGCGCGCCCGCCTGCTCGAGCAGATTCCGCTCGGCCGGCTCGGCAGCGGCACCGACGTGGCCGCCGCGGTCGGCTACCTGGCGAGCCCGGAAGCGGCCTACGTCACCGGCCAGACGCTGCACGTCAACGGCGGCATGGTGATGATCTGAGTGGCTCTGTAATGTCGCAGGAGAGCCGCCGTTAACGCCTAGTCAACCTTGACGAGACTGTGATAGGCAGAGGTGCCGCGGCGCGACATCGGGCCAGGGCGGCCCCGAATGGAAATCAGTGTTCGAGCCAGGCCAGAGCAACCGAGGAACTTCCCCCATGAGCGACACTGCGGAGCGGGTCAAGAAGATCGTCGTCGAGCACCTTGGGGTCGACGAGAGCAAGGTGACCGATAACGCCAGTTTCGTCGACGATCTGGGCGCCGACAGCCTCGATACGGTCGAGCTGGTCATGGCGTTCGAGGAGGAATTCGGCTGTGAGATTCCGGACGAGGCGGCCGAGAAGATCCTGACGATCAAGGATGCCATCACCTATATCGAAGAGCACAGCTGAGCCCGCGTCTTCGCGAAGGGGGTACCGTGAGCGGCGCGCCAGGGGCGTTCGCCCCGCCAACCCGGTAGCTCGCCAATGTCGTGGGCCATGTCCACAAGACGCGTCGTCGTCACCGGCCTCGGCCTCGTCACGCCGCTCGGCTGCGGCGTCGACATCGCCTGGCGGCGGCTGCTCGAGGGCCGCAGCGGCATCCGACGGATCGACCGTTTCGAGGTCGACGATCTGCCGGCCAAGATCGCGGGCTTGCTCCCGGGCGGCGAGGCCGAAGGCGGCTTCCGCATCGACGAGGTCGTGGCGCCCAAGGAGGCGCGCAAGAACGACCTGTTCATCATCTATGGCATCGCGGCCGCGATCGAGGCGGTTCGCGATGCCGGCTGGCAACCGGAGGACGAGGCGGCGCGCGCGCGGACGGGCGTCCTGATCGGCTCGGGGATCGGCGGGCTCAGCACCATCGCCGATACCGCGATCGAGCTCGAGCACCGTGGCCCGCGCCGGGTCAGCCCGTTCTTCATCCCGGCCAGCCTGATCAACCTGGTGAGCGGTCAGGTTTCGATCCGCTTCGGCTTCAAAGGGCCGAACCACTCGGTCGTGACCGCCTGCTCGACCGGTGCGCACGCGATCGGCGACGCCGCCCGGCTGATCGCGCTGGGCGATGCCGACGTCATGGTCGCGGGCGGCGCCGAGGCCGCGGTCTGCCGGCTCGGCGTCGCTGGCTTCGCCGCGGCGCGGGCCCTCTCGACCCACTTCAACGACACGCCAGAGCGCGCATCCCGGCCCTGGGACGAGGATCGCGACGGCTTCGTCATGGGCGAGGGCGCCGGGCATCGTCGTGCTCGAGGAGCTTGCGCATGCGCGTGCCCGCGGCGCGCAGGATCTACGGCGAGCTCGTCGGCTATGGCCTCTCGGGCGACGCCTATCACATCACCGCACCGAGCCCGGACGGCGATGGCGGCTACCGCTCGATGCAGGCCGCGCTCAAGCGCGCCGGCATGACGCCCGAGCGACATCGACTACATCAACGCGCACGGCACCTCGACGCCGCTTGGCGACGAGATCGAGCTCGGCGCGGTCAAACGCCTGTTCGGCGATGCCGCGAAGCGGCTCTCGATGTCCTCGACCAAATCGGCGATCGGGCATCTGCTGGGCGCGGCGGGCAGCGTCGAAGCGATCTTTTCACTTCTCGCGATCTACCATCAGGTGGTGCCGCCCACGCTCAACCTGGACCGGCCATCGCCGGGCTGCGACCTCGATCTGGTGCCCTACGAAGCGCGCCGGCGCGAGGTCCGGGCGGCGCTGTCCAACTCCTTCGGTTTCGGTGGAACCAACGCGAGCCTGATCTTCGTCCGAGCCCCTGAACACTGAGCCGTCGTCGGACATGAGCCCGCGGGCGCTGAAATTCCTGGCCACGCTGTCGATGGTGGCCGCGCTGGCCGGCGTCATCGTGATCGCCGGCTGGACCCAGCTCAGCGCCTATCTGGTCCGTCCGGGCCCGGCCAAGGCGGAGATTGTGATCGTCCTGCCGCGCGGCGCCGGTCTCGCGGGCATCACCTCGGCCCTCGATGACGCCGGCGTGATCGAGCAGCCCTGGCTGTTCCAGCTGGCGGTGCGCGTGCTCGGCCGGGATCGGCATCTGAAAGCCGGCGAGTACGCCTTTCCGGCGGCGGTCAGTCCGCAGAGCGTGATCAACATGCTGGCCAACGGCCAGACCGTGGCGCGGCGGCTGACGGTCGCCGAAGGGCTGACGGTCGCGGAGATCTTCCAGCTGCTCGAACACGCCGAGGGCCTGGAGGGCAAGCTGCCCGAGCCGCCGCCCGAAGGCAGTCTGCTGCCCGAGACCTATTTCTACGCCTACGGCGACACTCGCGCCGACATGGTCAAGCGGATGCAGCGCGCGATGCAGGATCTGCTCGATCAGCTCTGGCGCAGGCGGGCGCCCAATCTGCCCTTCGCGAGCCGGCGCGAGGCGCTGACGCTGGCCTCGATCGTCGACAAGGAGACCGCCGCGCCGGAGGAGCGCAAGATGATCGCGGCGGTGTTCATCAACCGGTTGCGCCGCGGCATGCGCCTGCAGGCCGACCCGACCGTGGTCTACGCCCTGACCGACGGCGAGGGCCGGCTTGGCCGCGAGCTGACCCGGCACGACTGGGAGCACGAGAGCGCCTACAATACCTACCAGGTCGACGGCCTGCCGCCGGGCCCGATCGCCAATCCCGGGCGGGCGTCGATCGAGGCGGTGCTGAATCCGGCCAAGGTCGACTATCTCTATTTCGTCGCCGATGGCACCGGCGGTCACGCCTTCGCGCGCACCCTGGCCGAGCACAATCGAAACGTCGCCACCTGGCGCAAGATCAAGAGCGGCGAGCTGCCGCGGCCGCAGGAGCCGGCGCCGCCCAAACCTGCCGACCCGGCTGGTTGAGCGGCGAGTGGCGCGCAATCATCACGCTAATTGATTAGCAACCGCCGGACGGGCAAGAATGGCGGCTATCCGTTCATTGCGTCCATGAGGTTCGTCCCGACGATGGCCGCATGCCGAGCGGTCGATGCCCCGGCGATCCGCCGGCGGGGACTGATGCTGGTTCTGTCGTCGCCCTCGGGGGCCGGCAAGACGTCGATCGCCCGGCGCCTGCTGACGCTCGAGCCGGAGCTGCAGCTCTCGGTCTCCGTGACCACGCGGCCGCAGCGGGCGAGCGAGGTCGAGGGCGTCGACTATCGCTTCGTCGATCGGCCGACCTACGAGGCGATGATCGCCGGGGGCGATCTGCTCGAGCATGCCGAGGTCTACGATCACGGCTACGGCACGCCGCGGGCCGCGGTCGAGGACGCGCTGGCGGCCGGCCGCGACGTGCTGTTCGACATCGACTGGCAGGGCGCGCAGCAGCTGCGCGAGGTCGCTCGCGACGACATGGTCGGCATCTTCATTCTGCCGCCCTCGACCGAGGAGCTCGAGCAGCGCCTGCGCCGTCGGGCGCAGGACTCCGAGGCCGTGGTCCGCAAGCGCCTCGCCCAGGTCGCGGCCGACGTCACCCATTGGGCCGAGTATGACTACGTGATCATCAACTGCGAACTTGAACTGAGCGTCGAGCGCGCCCGCGCGATTCTTGCCGCCGAGCGGCTGCGGCGCCAGCGGCAGCCAGGCCTCACCGAATTCGTCGGCCAGTTTCGCACCTCGCGTCAGTGAGCGCCCGTGCCTGGGCGCCGCTCGGCGTAAGCGCGCGCCAGCCGGCAAAAGCCCGCGACGTCGATCTCTTCGGCGCGCGCGGTCGCCGGGACCTCGGCGGCGGCGAGCAGGGCCTCGGGTCGATCGGTCAGGCTCTTGAGGCTCGAGCGGAGCATCTTGCGGCGTTGACCGAAGGCCGCCGCCGTCACCCGCTCGAGCGTGGCCTTGTCGGCCGGCGCGAGCGGCAGGCGGCGCGGGGTCAGCCGCACCAGGGTCGAGGCGACCCGAGGCGGCGGCACGAAGGCGCGCGCCGGCAGATGCATCAGGCGACGGACCTCGCACAGCCATTGCGCGAGCACGGACAGCCGGCCGTACGCCCCGCTGCCCGGTGAAGCGATCAGCCGCTCGGCGACTTCGCGCTGCAACATCAAGGTCATGGCCTCGATCCGGTCGAGCTGGTCCAGCCAGCGGAGCAGGAGCGGGGTGGCGATGTTGTACGGCAGGTTGGCGACCACGCTCAGTCGCTCTTCGGCGAGCCCGGCGAGAGCGACCGTGAGGGCATCCGCCTCGATCAGGTGCAGCCGACCCCCGCTGTCCGCAACCAGTTCCTGAAGCGCGTCTACGAAGCGGTGGTCGCGCTCGATTGCGATCACCCGCGCGGCGCCCGCGGCGAGCAGAGCGCGGGTCAGCCCGCCGGGGCCGGGGCCGACCTCGAGCACGGTCCGGCCGGTCAGATCGCCGGCCAGCGGCGGCGATTCGCGCCAGCAGATTGGCGTCGAGCAGGAAGTGTTGGCCGAGCCGCTTGTCGGCGCGCAGCCGCTGACGCGCGAAGGCGACTGCGGGCGAGGCGCGCGCACTCACCCCGTGGTCCGGACCTCGACGAAGGCCTGCTTGCGCAGATCACGCAGATAGCGGCGCGCCGCCAGGTCGAGGCGCTCGCGCTGGAGCCGGTCGGCGATCTTCTGGCGGTCCGGGGCCTCAACACCCGCGGGCTCGCGCCGGTCGCAGACCATGAGCAGGTGGATGCCGCCTGGACCGTTCAACGGCGCGCTCACCTGGCCGACCGGCAGGGTCAGCACCGTCTGCCCGATCTCGGGCGGCAGGTCGCCGATCTTGAGCCAGCCGAGGTCGCCGGACTGAGGCGCCTTCAGCTCTTCGGCCACCTTCGCCATGGCGGCGCAGTCGTTCAGGCGGTCGCGTAGTCCGGCAGCCTGCTCGCGCAGGCGGGTCAGCGTCGCGTCGTCGGTGGCGCCGTTGGTCGGGAACAGGATCTGGGCCAGCGACACCTCGACGGCGGCCTGCGACGACGCGGCCGGCGCCTGGGAGGTCCGCCGGTCGCGCAGCCAGAAAATGTGGTAGCCGACCGGTGAGACGATCGGATCGGTGATCTCGCCGGGCCGCATCCGATCCAGGGTGTCCAGCAAGCGGCGGGCGGGATCGAGGACGCGCCGACCCAGCCGAGATCGCCGCCCTGCGCGGCACTGGCCGCCACCGACACCTGCCGGGCGAGCGAGTCGAAGCTGGCGCCCTCGCGCAGGGTCTGGACCAGGCGCGCGGCATCCTGGCGCGACGCGGTCGAGCTGGGACGGATTGTCGACCGGAAGGACGATTTCGGACAATTGGTATTCCGGCTGGCCCTGATCGGCGCGCGCCTCCTGGACGGCGAGATCGAGCTGATCGACGGTCACGTTGACGTTGGGGCGGATCGTCCGATTGACGACCTTGACCCAGGCGAGCTGCGCGCGAACCTGGCGCACCAGGGTCTCGAAATTGATCCCTCTGCTGGTCGAGCAGGCCGCGCAACTGCTCGACGCTCATCCGGTTGCGCTGGGCGATGGTGTCGAGCGCACGATCGATCTCCGACTGGTCCACGCTGATGCTCAGGCGCGCGGCTTCCTGGAGCTGCAGGCTCTCTTCGATCAGACCGCGCAGGACCTGGGGCGCAAGGCGGTCGCGGGCCTTCTCGCGTGTCGGGAATGCCGCTGGTCAGCATGACCAGATCGAGGCGCTCGTTCAGATCTCGAACGCTCACCACCTCGTCGTTCACGATCGCCGCGATCCGTTGCTCGTTCAGCGCCGAAGCGGGCATAGCGCCGAACAGCAGACAGGCCAAAGACAGGGCGCCAAAGATTGGCATGCGCATGCGCCACATCGGAAACCTCAGCATCAACCGCCCGTCAAGGGGCTAAACAAGCCGCTCTCGGTGTTGTCCTCACCGAGAGTTTGAAGTGTTACGCGAAGCCAGAACGTCGTGCCAGACGTGGCATCCCGGTCGGAGGTACTCTTGTGCTCCACGCCGGCCGTGACCTTCACGCATGGGTGGCGATAGACCAGACCGAACCTCTCGTAGATGTTGCGATCCTCCTCGAGGTTCCGCCTGAACTCCGCGTTCAAAGAGAGCGATGACAGGAGATCGAGCCGCACGCCTGCGGTGATCTCCTTGCGCTTGGTCGGCGCTTCGGCGTTCGGGTCGCTCTCCAAGGAGAGATAGTCGACGTTGAAGACGACTGGTCGGGTGCCGAGCTGCGCGCCAAGCTCACTGCTGGTCAGAGCCAGGCTCTGGTTGTCGAGGCTGAAACGATACCTGATGTCGACCAGAGGATCGGGCGTAAAGTCGATCCGGCCGACATAGTTGGAGAAGTGCTCACCGACTCCCGAGTTCTCGGGAAACGTCTGGTTACCGTAAAAGTGATAGCTCTGGCCGAACAGGCCGCTGAACAGCTCGCCTTGGCCGCCGTAGCCGCCAAAGCGCAGCCCATAGCTGACCTTGCCGCCGTCCTCGGCCTTGTCGAGCCCGGGAAACAGATCGGCTTTGAACAGGTTGGTGTCGTCGAACTCGAAGTCCTGGCTGTCCTCGTTGGGGATCTCGTTGTTGTTGAGGTTGGTCGGCGCCACGGTGACACTCGCTACCGGCTCGAGCAGTGGGGTGAACAGATCGCCCGCCTCGCCGATCCAGGGCCAGTTCCAGTCGAGCGTCGCGCGGGGAACGACCCGCCCGGTCGCGTTGCTGCCGTTGTCCTCGAACGTCTGGGGATCGCCATCGGTCTGGTACAGATCGCCGCGCAGGGACAAGGAGAGACGGTACTGATCGCCGAGTTCGGTTGCCCAGGGCAGCGTCCAGCCGCCGGTGGTCGACAGCCGGCGCGTGTCCAGCCCCTGCGTTCGGGTGAGGGCCAGGGCGCTGCTGTCGAGAGTGAAGTGCGAGCCCCAGTTCCAGGGACGACTGACCAGATTCGACCTCGGCGAGCGGCATCGCGATCGGGATCAGCCCTTGATCATCGTTCGGGCGCAGGCCCTGGAAACCATAGGCGTTGATCGCCGCGAAGTTGCGGTCCCAGATCTTCTCGATATACAACCGATTGGTGAGCACGTTCTGGTTGCTGAAGCCGTAGCGACTCAGATAGGTATCGTCGCTGGTCGCGGCAACGTTGAAACCCCAGGTCCAGCGGTTGCCGAGGTCGAACTTGCCGTCGCCGTCGATGTTGCCGCGAAAAGCCTGCCCGTTGGGGTTGGGGTTGGAATTGCTCCCGGCCGCGGTCGCATAGGTGCCGCTGCCCGACCATCGGAAGCGCCCGCTCGGCAGGAGCTGGCGATATTCGGCCGGCCAGCACCGGGTTCTCCTTGGTCATGAAGATCGGCGTGACGGTGAGATCATAGTTCGGCGCGAGAGCGAAATAGAAAGGCGTGCTGAAGGAGGTAACCGAGCTTGTTGTTGCTGCCGACGCTCGGCGCGAGAAAGCCGGTCTTGCGCTCGACCGTCGGATCGGGATGAAAGAAGTAGGGCGTGTAGGCGACCGGCACGCCGTAGACCTCGAAGAAGGCGTCGCGGTAGGTGATCTCCTGCGCCTCCCGGTCATGCACGACCTTGCGCGCCGTGACCTGCCAGAGCGGCGGCGAGGAGGAGTTGGCGCAGATCGGGCAGGGCGAATAGACGACGTGGTCGAGCTCTTCGCGGGTGCCCTCGATCAGCCGGCCCTGGCTTGCGGCGAGCCGCACATTGTCGCCGAGGCGGGCGCGCAGCTGGTCGGCCGTGCCGTTCTTGAGATCGCCGCTCAACTCCGCCTTGTCGGCGAACAGTGTCTCGCCGCCTGGCTCCAGGAGGGTCACGTTGCCCTCGGCCTCGATCTCGATCGGTGTCCTGATAGTAGCGCAGCTTGTCGGCGAGCAGATGGCGATCGCCGCGCGACACATCGACATGGCCTTCGGCCAAAATGATGTGCCGCTCGGCATCGTAGCTCACCTGATCCGCAAGCAGCAGGACGGTCTGCCCGCTGAGTTCCACGGCCACAGCAGGCGATGCGGCGGCGATGAGGAGGATGAGCAGGACCGCACGGAGCCCGGCGTCGGGGCGCACCGTCAGCCGCCCTCGAGATGGAGCAGGGTAGTCACACCGAAGAAAGGCGCCACGCCAACCGGGACCCGCGCCGCCACGACCCCGGGCAGAGGACGCCGGCAGGAAGCAGAGCTGCGATGGGCAGATTGCTGCGGTCGACCGCCTTCAACTCCGGGATCTCACTTTCTACAGTCAATCGATGCTAAACGTGCGGCACCGCGCAGAACCGCGCGAATGGCAGGATGTCGGGTAGAAGAGACGGGAATAACAACGCCGTCAAGTAGATGAAGGTGCAAAACGGAACGCCTCGGTTGACAGGGAGATCGACCAAGAGCAGGGATTGAGACGGCCAGAGGCGCCGGACCGGCGACAGCCGCGACCAGCAAAACGGGCTGCCCGACAGGTACGGCAGGTTTTCATGCGGTGCCATCATACCGAGACGCGATGACCGATACAGTCGAAGGATGCTTGCGCCAGCGTCGCTCCGGGCCGGCTCCGCCCGCCTCGGGCCGCGTCGTCCGCAGCGTTCCGCCAACCCTTGGGAGTTTCCAGCATGAGGATCGATTTCGCCCCCGCTGAGCTGCCCCGAGCGGGCACGCTCGTGGTCCTGGCGGCCGCGGGCGGCGCGCTCGGGCCGAGCGCTGCTGAGGTCGACCGGCGAAGCGATGGCGCCGTCGGCCGCGCGATCCGGATGGCGGGCGATGCCTTCAAGCGCGGCCAGGCGATCGAGCTTCTGTATCCCGCCGGGCTGGAGCTCGAGCGCGTCGTGGTGCTGGGCGTCGGCAAGCCTGGGGAGGCGTCGCGCTTCGATCTGGAGGCGCTCGGCGGCAGCCTCGCGGTCAAGCTCAAGGGGCTGCGGGTGGCCGAGGCGAGCCTCGCGGTGGACGCGCTCGAAGGCCTTGCGCTCGGGCCGGCCGAGATCGCGGTCTGCTTGGCGAGCGGGGCATGCCTGCGCAGCTATCGCTTCGACAAGTACCGGACGCAGAAAGACAAGGACGAAGATGCGGCCGAAGAGGTCGCCGGACTGACCTTTCTGCTCGCCGCGCCGCAGGCCGCCAGGGATGCCTGGGCGCAGGCCGAAGCCGTGACCCTGGCGGTTGCCCACGCCCGCGATCTGGTCGCGGAGCCAGCCAACGTGCTCTCGCCCGAGAGGTTCGCCGACGAGTGCCGCAAGCTCGGCGATGCGCTCGGGCTCGAGGTCGAGGTGCTCGGGCCGGCCGAGCTGCGCGAGCTCGGCATGCGCGCGCTGCTCGGCGTCGCGCAGGGCAGTGCCCGCGAGCCGCGCGTCGTGGTCATGCGCTGGTCGGGCGGAGCGCCGGATGCGCCGCCGGTCGGCCTGATCGGCAAGGGCGTCTGCTTCGACAGCGGTGGCCTGTCGCTCAAACCTCCGGGCGGCATGGAGGAGATGAAGTGGGACATGGGCGGCGCTGGCGCGGTGTTCGGCGCCATGGAGGCGCTCGCCCGCCGGCACGCCAAGGCCAACGTCGTCGGCGTCCTCGGCTTGACCGAGAACATGCCCTCGGGCACCGCGCAGCGCCCGGGCGACGTCGTCACCTCGATGGCCGGCATCACCATCGAGGTGATCAACACCGACGCCGAGGGCCGCCTCGTGCTCGCCGACGTCCTGCACTACACCAAGGACCGCCTGAAGCCCCGGCTGATGATCGATCTTGCCACCCTGACCGGGGCGATCATCGTCGCGCTCGGTCATGAGCAGGCCGGCCTGTTCACGCCCGACGACGGCCTCGCCGGGCAGATCATCGCGGCCGGCGCCGCGGTCGGCGAGAAGGTCTGGCGCATGCCGCTCGGCGACGCTTACGCCAAGCACATCAAGTCCGAGATCGCCGACATCAAGAACGTCGGCCGCAACCGCGAGGCGGGCGCGACCGCGGGGGCGGTGTTCCTGCAGAAGTTCGTGGGCGACGTCCCCTGGGCGCACCTCGACATCGCGGGTGTCGCATGGTCGAAGCAGGACCTGCCGCTCGCCGGCAAGGGTGCCACCGGCTTCGGCGTCCGCCTGCTCGATCGCCTGATCGCCGATCAGTACGAGAGCTGAGCCGCCCGCGCCCGCGGCAACTCATGGTCGAATTCGCCTTCTATCAGCTGCAGCGCACGCCGCTCGAGCCGGCGCTCGGGCGCCTTCTGGAAAAGGTCCTGGCGAGCCGCCAGCGGGCGGTCGTGCGTGCCTCCTCGCCCGAGCGGGTCGAGGCGCTGAACCGGGCGCTCTGGACCTTCGGCCGGGACAGCTTCCTGCCGCACGGCTCGCGCGACGACGGCTTCGCCGAGGACCAGCCGGTCTTCCTGACCGACCAGGCGGACTACCCGAACGGCGCCACGGTGCTGGTCCTGGTCGACGGCGCCGACGTCGAACCGCCCGAGGAGTTCAGCCGCTGCCTCTACATGTTCGATGGCAACGACGAGCCGGCTCTCGAGCAGGCGCGCGGGCTCTGGCGCAGGTGGCGCGAGCGCGGCGCCACGCTCACCTACTGGCAGCAGACCGAGCGCGGCTGGCAGAAGGCGATGTCGACCGAGGCCGAGGGCTGAGCGCTCCTGGGATCACCCTCTTCCGTCTCGTGCGAGGGCTCGCTATAAGCCCACCGCCGCCGTGTACTGCCCATTCCCAGTCAGCGAAGGATGTCTCATGGCCGAGCGGACGCTCTCGATCATCAAGCCCGACGCCACGCGGCGCAATCTCACCGGGCAGGTCAACGCCCGCCTCGAGGCGGCCGGGCTCAGGATCGTCGCCCAGCGCCGGCTGCAACTGACCCGCGCCCAGGCCGAGGCGTTCTACGCCGTCCACCGCGAGCGGCCGTTCTATCGGTCCTTGTGCGAGTTCATGACCTCGGGGCCGGTGGTCGTTCAGGTGCTCGAGGGCGAGGGCGCGATCGAGAAGAACCGCGAAGTGATGGGCGCGACCGACCCGGCCAAGGCCGCGCCCGGCACGATCCGCAAGGACTTCGCCGAATCGATCGAGGCCAACTCGGTGCACGGCTCAGATGCGCCCGCAACCGCCGCTTTCGAAATCCCCTTCTTCTTCGCGTCGGTCGACATCGTCGGCTAATGCACTGCAGACCGAAGACTGAAGCTCATCAAGATCGTGTGCGGACTTGGTTCCAGCCAACCGACGGGCCGAATCGCTCGATCAGTTGTCCGGTCGAGCTGTCGTCAACCATTTCGCCCCTTAGCATGCCCGTCTCCCGATGGTCCATGCGACCCTGCGAGAGTCCCCACCCATCGACACCAGCGGCGCGGATTCCCACGGTCCCATGGACCACCCGAAGAAATGGTTAATGGGCAATCGCTAACGTTCGGTTAATGCCTCCGCCAACAGTTTCGCGGCGTCGATGTGGCCAAAGCACGTGTCACGACAATCCGGCCGGATCGGCGCGAGGCGGAACGCTTGTTTCGGCGGTAAGGCATGCGATGGATGATGCCGCTCCGGTGATCTACTCCACCGGATGGCGACATCGGTCCGACGCCGTGTCTTCGGACGCTTGACTTGCGCCGCCCGACCGCCTTCCGGCCGCTCAGGAGCGGCAGACATGACTCCCGATTGAGCGCGGGCTCAGCCGACGGGATTGATCAGGACCGTCCCGGGCGGGCTCGCGCCCTCGATCATGACCCGCTCGCCGACCACCCGCGCGCGGCCCGAGGCGACCAGCTCGAGGGCCAGCGGATAGCAGCGATGCTCGACCTCGAGGACGCGCGCGGCGAGCGTCTCCGGCGTGTCGTCTGGCCGCACCGGCACGACCCCTTGGGAGATGATCGGGCCGGCATCGACCGCGGCGCGGACGAAATGCACCGTGCAACCATGAAAGCGGACGCCCGCCTCGAGCGCCCGCCGGTGGGTGTCGAGACCACGGAACGCGGGCAGCAGCGAGGGGTGGATGTTGAGCAGCCGGTCGCGCCAGCGCAGGGCGAACTCGGCGCTCAGCACCCGCATGAACCCAGCCAGGCAAATGAACCCTATTTCATAGGCTTGCAGCGTCGAGGTGATCTGTTGCTCGAACAAATCGCGACCGCCATGGGCGCGATGATCGATCACCTCGCTGGCGATCCCGGCGGCGCACGCGTGCTGCAGGCCCGCGGCATCCGGCTCGTTCGAGATCACCAGCGCGACCTCGGCCGCCGCGCTCGGTCCGGCGCAGGCGTCGATCAGCGCCCGCAGATTGCTGCCGCGGCCGGAGATCAGGACCGCGGTGCGCCTCGCTGCTCGCGTCCCGCCCCGCGCCTCAGCCATCCAGACCGTCGATCTGCAGGCGCGCCGGGCCGTCGCCCGCAATCAGCTCGCCCAGCCGATAGACGGTCTCGCCCTTCTCGGTGAGGTAGCGGCTGACGTCGTCGGCGTAGTCCGCGACCACGACCAGAACCATGCCGATGCCGCAGTTGAAGGTGCGCAGCATCTCCTCGGCCTTGAGCCGCGCCGCCTCGTAGAGCCAGAGGAAGACGGGCGGCGCGTGCCAGCTCGCGGCATCGATCCGGGCGATCACGCCATGGGGCAAGACCCGCGGCAGATTGTCGATCAGGCCGCCGCCAGTGATGTGCGCGAGCGCTTTGACGACATCGTGCTCGAACAGCCCGAGCAGGCTCCTGACGTAGATCCGGGTCGGGACCAGGAGCGCCGCGGCGAGGGTCTGCTCGGGCGCGAACGGCGCCGGATTGGCCAGGAACAGAGCCTGCTCGCGCATGACCTTTCGGATCAGCGAGAAGCCGTTGGCGTGCACGCCGCTCGAAGCCAGACCGAGCAGCACGTCGCCCGGAGCGATGTCGGCGCGGGGCAACAGCCGCGTCCGTTCGACCGCGCCGACCGCGAAGCCCGCGAGATCGTAGTCGCCCTGTCGATAGTGACCCGGCATCTCGGCGGTCTCGCCGCCGATCAGCGCGCAGCCGGCTTCGCGGCAACCCTCGGCGACGCCGGCGACCACGGCGCTGGCGGCGACCGGATCGAGCCTGCCGGTGGCGAAGTAATCGAGCATGAACAGGGGCTGCGCGCCCTGTACCAGCAAGTCGTTGACGCACATCGCGACCACGTCGACGCCGGCGACGCCATGGCGGCCGCTCTGGGCGAGCAGCTGCAGCTTGGTGCCGACGCCGTCGGTGGCCGCGACCAGGAGCGGCTCGTTGAAGCCGGCTTCGGCGAGATCGAACAGCCCGGCGAAGCCGCCGAGCACGGCGTTCGCGCCGGGCCGTGCGGTCGAGCGGGCGAGCGGCTGGATCGCGCTGACCAGAGAATTGCCGGCGTTGATGTCGACCCCGGCCTCTCGATAGCGATTCGCTTCGCGCGGCTCCAGCATCTCTTGTGTCATGGCGGTGGGCGTGGCTAGTCTGGCGCTCGAAGCGAGCTGGGGATGTGCCCCGCCAACTTAGGCGATCCGGACGGCTTTGCAATGCTCCATTCACGTCTGCTTCACGCTCTCGCCGCGGCCGTGCTGGGTCTGCTCGCGCTGACCTCGCCCGGCCGCGCGCAGACCCCCGATGCTTCGGTCTTCCAGGTCAGCGGCATTCCGGTCGACACCACCGCCGCCGATGCCGTAACCGCGCGTCGTCAGGCTCTGCTCGAGGGCCAGCGCGCCGGGCTCGAGCAACTTCTGCGCCGCCTCGTCCCGGCCGAGGAGGCCTCGCGTCTGCCGGCGGTCGGCAATCTGAACATCGAACACTACGTGCAGAACTTCGAGATCGCGGACGAGCAGCTCTCGGCGACCCGCTACCTGGCCAAGCTCACGGTCAGCTACGATCCGCAGGCGGTGCGCGACCTCTTGCGGAGCGAAGGGCTGGCCTTCGCCGAGACGCCTTCGGTGCCGGTCGTGGTGCTGCCGGTCTACGCAGCGCCCGACGGCGCCCGGCTGTGGCCGGACAACAATCCCTGGTGGGAGGCGTGGGCCCAGAATCTGGACCTGGAGCGGCTGCTGCGCCTGGTCATGCCGCTCGGCGATCTCGAGGACATCAGCACCCTCACGGTCGAGCAGGTGCAGGCGCGCGATCGCGACGCGCTTACCGCGCTCGCCCGCCGCTACAGCAGCGAGGACGTTCTGATCGTCACGGCCACGCCGGTCTCGGGCAGCGAGACGGCCGGCGCCGGAGGACCGCCGGCCGTGCAGGTGGCGATGGAGCGGATCGGCAAGGTCGAGCAGAGCAATCCGCCGGAGACGCTGCGCGCCGCACCCGGGCAGACGCTGGAGGAGCTGTTGGCCGACGCCGTGCGCGGTCTGCAGGCGAGCCTCGACGAGCGCTGGAAGGACGCCAACCTCTTGCGCTTCGATCAGGCCGGGCTCATGGTGGTCGACATCCCGATCGCCGGGCTTGCGGACTGGGTCCGTATTCACAGAGGTTTGCAGAGCTTGCCGGAGGTGAGCCAGGTCGAGATCGCCAGCTTTGCCCGCGACAAGGTTCGGGCACAGATTCGCTACATCGGAGATCAACTCCGTCTGGAGCAGGCGTTCGCTCGGCTTGGCCTGGCGCTATCGCGGGAAGGGGAGTCATGGCTGTTGCTACCAACCGGAGGGAACCCCAGCCAAGGCGAGCCGCCGAGCGCGACGTCGACCGCATACTGACGCGGTCGCCGGTCAATCTGGCCAACCTGGTGACGCTCGGCCGCCTGCTGATGGTGGCCCCCCTGGTCTGGCTGATCGCCACTGAGCAGCTCGAGGCGGCGTTCTGGCTGTTCATTGCGGCCGGTGTGTCGGACGCGGTTGACGGTTTCATCGCCAAGAATTTCAACGCCAGGAGCGACCTCGGCGCCTGGCTCGATCCGCTCGCCGACAAGGCCCTGCTCGACGGCATCTACCTCGCGCTCGCCATCATCGGCTGGTTGCCCGTCTGGCTCGCGCTGATGGTGCTCAGCCGCGACCTCCTGATCGTGGTCGGCGTCGTCCTGATCCGGCGTCGCAATGCGGTGTTCCGGGCGAGACCGCTCCTCATCGGTAAGGTCAACACCTTTGCGCAGATGCTTCTGGCGGCCTGCGCCATCGCCCACGCTGGCGGCTGGATCGAGCTCAGCGGGGAGGTGAGCGCGCTGATCCTTCTGGTCGCCACGACGACGCTCCTGTCCGGAGCGGGCTACGCGGCGCAGGCGGTTCGCGCAACGGGTGCGGAGCCGGCTTCTTGAGCGATGGTCGGCGGCTTGCCCTGCTCGGGCTCGTGCCGCTGGCGGTTCTGCTCCTCGGCCTGTTTCTGTTTCGAGCTGTTCTGCTGCCGTTCCTGGTCGGCATGGCGGCCGCCTACATGCTCGACCCCGCGGTGGATCGGCTGCAGCGCTGGGGCCTGAGCCGAGGGCTGGCGACGCTGCTCATCACGGTGGGCTTCTTCATCGTCCTGGTCGTGCTCCTAGTGCTGATTCTGCCGACGCTGGCCGTGCAGGCGGCGGACCTCGCGGCGGAGCTGCCCGGTTACCTGGAACGCCTGCGCGAACGCGCCGTGCCCACGCTGGCCGGCCTTCTCGCCAGGTTCGATTTCGGTCTCGATCTGTCGGCCAAGGGGCTGTTCCAGCGCTATTCGTCTCAGGGGATGGACGTGCTCGTGAGCGCGGTGAGCGGCCTGCTGCAGTCGGGTGTGGCGCTGCTCAATCTGGTCGCCCTGCTCTTCGTGACGCCGATCGTCACCTTCTATCTGTTGCGCGACTGGGATCGGATGGTGGTGCGAGTTCTGGGCCGCGGTACCGCCCGACCTGCAGCCGACGCTGCGCCGTCTCGCGCGCGACGTCGACGACGTCTTCGCCGGCTTCATCCGGGGCCAGGGCCTGGTCTGCCTGTTCCTGGCGCTGTTCTATGGTCTCGGCCTCTGGCTGGTGGGCCTGCGCTATGGGTTGATCATCGGTCTCCTTACCGGGGTTTTCTCGTTCATCCCCTACATTGGCATGACGCTGGGCATGGTGGTCGGCCTGGCGGTGGCGGCGTTCCAGTTTCAGGATCTCTGGCTGATCGGTCTGGTGGCCGGGGTGTTCGCGCTCGGCCAGTTCATCGAGGGCAATCTGATCAGCCCGCGACTGATCGGCAGTCGCATCCGTCTGCATCCGGTGTGGGTGATCTTCGCGGTGCTCGCCGGCACGGCGCTGGCCGGCGTGGTCGGTACTCTGCTGGCGGTGCCGGTCGCGGCGGTGATCGGCGTGCTGCTCCGCTTCGCGCTCGAGCGCTACCGCGCGAGCGCGCTGTTCGACCGGCCGCCGACGCCGGAGCCCGGCGAGTGAGCACGAGCGAGCAGCTGCTGCTCGAGTTCGCGCATCGGGCAGCCTCCGGCGTCGAGGACTTCATGCCGGCGCCGTGCAATCGTGATGCGCTCGCCTGGCTCGCCCGCTGGCCCGATTGGCCGGCCCCGGCGCTGATCGTTCATGGCCCGCCCGGCTGCGGCAAGAGCCATCTGGCAAGGATCTGGGCGGCGCGGGCGGGGGCCTCCTGGCTTGCGCGCGACGCGCTGCCGGTCGCGACCGAGGTCCTGCCGGCGCGGGCGCTGGTCCTCGATCCCGCGGAGCCGATCGCCGACGAGGTGGCTCTTCTGCAACTCTACAACCGCCTGCACGAGGCCGGCGGACATCTGCTGCTCACCGGCTGTCGTCCCGCCGCGGCCTGGCCGGTCCGCCTGCCCGATCTCGCCTCGCGCCTGCGCGCCGCCCCCGCGGTCGCGATCGGCCCGCCTGACGACGCGCTGCTCGGCGCCCTGCTCGTCAAGCTGTTCGACGACCGGCAGCTCGCGGTGGCCGAGGGCGTGATCGCCTGGCTGCTCCAGCATATGGAGCGGTCCTTCGCCGCAGCCCGCGCCCTGGTGGAAGCGCTCGATGAGCGTTCGCTTCGTCAGCAACGCCCGGTCAGCGTGGCGCTGGCACGCGCCGTGCTCGCGTCGCAGAAGCAACAGCAAGCTTAGGGGAGGCACCTCATGGATCTGGGCATCGCCGGCAGGAGAGCGCTGGTCTGCGCTGCCAGCAAGGGGCTCGGTCGCGGTTGCGCGCTCGCCTTGGCCCGAAACGGCGTCGAGGTGACCATCACCGCGCGGAGCGCGAGCGCTCTGGGGCAGGCCGCGCGCGAGATCGCGGCGACGACCGGTGCCAAGGTGACGCCGGTCGCGGGCGACATCACGACCCGCAAAGGCCGGGCCGCGGCGCTCGCCGCCTGCCCCGAGCCCGACATCCTGGTCAACAACGCTGGCGGGCCGCCGCCCGGCGATTTCCGCGACTGGGACGAGGCCGACTGGGCGAAGGCCTGCAATGCCAACATGATCACCGCGATCATGCTGATCAAGGCGGTGGTCGACGGCATGATCGGGCGCAGGTTCGGCCGCATCGTCAACATCACCTCGAGCTCGGTCAAGGCGCCGATCGCGCAGCTCGGCCTCTCGAACGGCGCCCGCTCGGGGCTGACCGGCTTCGTCGCCGGCCTCGCCCGCCAGACGGTCGAGCACAACGTCACGATCAACAACATCCTGCCCGGCCGCTTCGAGACCGATCGGCTCCGCTCAGCCATGGCGTTCGCCGCGCAGAAGGCCGGCCGACCGGCCGCCGACGTCGAGGCGGAATCGCGTGCCCAGATCCCCGCCCGGCGCTTTGGCACGTCCGAGGAGTTCGGCGAGCTCTGCGCTTTCGTCTGCAGCGCCCAGGCGAGCTACATCACCGGCCAGAACCTGCTGATCGACGGCGGCCTTTACCCCGGCACCTACTGAGCGGAAGGTCAGGGCAGCGACCTTGCGCAGACGCGGGCCTGCCATGCGCGCTGGCTCTGGCTCGGCGCGCCGGGTTGTGCCATGCTGGCGCGGTTTCCACACCACCTGCTTTGGACTTCGATGAGCGAGCCTTCGATCCGGCCGACCACCTTGTACATCAACGTCGGCCACATGTTCGCGCATCTCCTGATGCTGATCTTTCCGACCGCCGTGCTCGCCATGGAGGGCATGTGGGGCATGGGCTACGCCCAGCTCCTGCCGCTCGGCTTCGCCGGCTATCTGCTGTTCGGCATCGGCTCGCTGCCGGCCGGCTGGCTCGCCGACCGCTGGAGCAGCGGCTGGCTGATGGCGCTGTTCCTGCTCGGCAGCGGGAGCGCCTGCGTCCTCACCGGGCTGGCTGCCGGACCATGGTCGCTGGCACTCGGACTGACCCTGATCGGCCTGTTCGCTTCGATCTACCATCCGGTGGCACTCGCCTGGTTGGTCGGCGCAGGCGATCGCCCAGGCCGCGCGCTCGGCATCAACGGCGTGTTCGGCGCGGCCGGCACGGCGGGCGCGGCGCTCGCTGCCGGCATGCTCGCCGATCTGATCGGCTGGCGGGCGGCGTTCATCGTGCCGGGCCTGGTCTGCCTCGGTGTCGGCGCGCTGTTCGCGCTCGGCGTGGCGCGTGGTCGCCACGGCATGCTGCGCGCCGGCTATCGTCCGAACCGGGCGCAACCCGATGCGGCGCAGGCGCGGCGCGGCCTCTTCCTGATGCTCGGCGCCATCCTGTTCACCGGCCTGATCTTCCAGATGGCCTCGGTCGGCATGCCGAAGATCTTCCAAGCGCGTCTCGGCGGGACCATCGGCCCGAGCGCGCTCGCGGCCGGCACCCTGGTCTCGGTCGTCTACATCATCTCGGCGCTCGGTCAGATCGTGGGCGGCGCGCTCGCCGATCGATACGACGAGCGGATGCTCTATCCCATCAGCTATGCCCTCGAGATCGGCATTCTGCTGCTCGCCGCGGTGACCTTCAGTCCACTGCTGGTGGCGATCATGACGCTCGCGGTGACCGTCCAGACCGGCACCCAGCCGATCGAGAACTGCCTGGTCGCGCGCTACACTTCAGAGAGCTGGCGGGCGACGGTCTACGGGTTGAAGTTCGTCCTGGCGTTCGGCGTCGCCTCGCTCGGCGTGCCGCTGATCGCCCTGATCGTCGGCCTCACGGGATCGATCGACGGCGTGCTCCTCGCCATGGCCGCCTGCAGCGTCGGCGCGCTCGGGGTCGCGCTCGCCCTGCCACGCAGCGCGCCGGAGAAGACCGCGCCGGCGATCCAGCCGGCCGAGTGACCCGGCGGCGGCCCAAGGCGACTGCCCGCAGGCGGCGGCCGGGCGTGATCCGCTGGCCTGAACTCCGGGCGATCGCTACGCGCAACGTCGCCGGCCTGATCAGCGGCACCTCGATGGATGGCCTCGACGTCGCGCTCTGCCGCATCACCCCGGCGCCGAAGCTCGGCTTCGAACTGGTCGCCTTCGAGACCGTGCCGTTCCCCGGCGGCCTGCGCCAGGCGCTGGCCGCCGAGCGGCTGCATGATCTCGCCGCGATCGCTCGCCTCGACAGCGCGCTCGGCCGGTTCTTTGCCGAGGCGCTGGCCGGCGTCCTCGAGCGCCATCCGTTCGAGCTGCAGCTGATCGGCAGCCACGGTCAGACCGTCTATCACGAGCACGGCGTGACCAGCCTGCAGCTGGGGCAGCCGGCGCCGATGGCCGAGCGGTTCGGCTGTCCCGTGGTCCACGATTTCCGGGCCAACGACATCACCGCCGGCGGCGCCGGGGCGCCGCTCGTGCCCTATGTCGACTGGCGCCTGCTGGCCGGGCGCGGCGAGGCGATCCTGGCGGTCAACGTCGGCGGCATCGCCAACTTCACCGCGGTGCCGCGCGGCGGCGGGCGAGTGGATGAGTTGATCGGCATGGATTGCGGCCCGGGCAACATGGTGCTCGATCAGCTGGCCGAGCGGTTCTCGGCTGGCGCCCAGAGCGCCGATGTCGACGGCCGGCTGGCGGCGCGCGGTCGGGTGCGCGAGGATCTGCTGGCGGCGCTCGGCGCTCACCCGTTCTTCGCCGCGCCGCCGCCCAAGTCGGCCGGACGCGAGCAGTTCGGGGCGCCGTTCGTCGAAGCTCTCCTCGCCGGGGCCAGGCCACGCGGCGAGCAGGACTGGTGCGACCTGATGGCCACGGTCGCCGAGCTCACGGCCTTCGGCATCCATGAGACCTACCGGCGCCACGTCGCCCCGCGGCTGGCGATCGATGCGGTGATGGTCAGCGGCGGCGGCGCGCGCAATCCCGAGGTGATGGTGCGCCTTGGCGCACGCTTCGCCCCGATTCCGGTACGCAGCAGCGATGCCTACGGTCTGCCGGTCGATGCCAAGGAGGCGATCGCCTTCGCGCTCCTGGCGTCCGAGCGGATCGACGAGCGGCCGGCGAACGTGCCCTCAGTCACTGGCGCCAGGCGCCAGGTACTGCTCGGCAAGATCACTGAGTGCTGAGGCGCCCGGCGGCCGGATCATCTGCTCGGTCCAGAACGACTCCAGGCTCAGCAGGCGGCGGTTCAGGTCGGCGAGCGAGGCGAGATTGGGGCGCTGCCGGAGCGCCTCGTCATGGCGGGCGAGCATGGCGCCGACCTCGGCGCAGAGCGCCTGACCGCGAGCGGAGAGGCGGATCCGCATCACCCGGCGGTCGTGGCGCGAGCGTTGCTGCTCGACGAAGCCCGCCTCGACCAGGCGCTTCAGATTGTAGGTGACATTGGAGCCGAGATAGTAGCCGCGGGTCATCAGTTCGCCGACGCTGACCTCCTCGGCGCCGATGTTGGCCAGCAGGAGGGCCTGGACATTGTTGATCTGGTCGATGCCGAGGCGCTCGAGCTCGACGCGCAACACGTCGAGAAAGCGCCGGTGCAGACGCTCGATCAGGGCGATGGTGGCGGCGTAGTCGGTGGCGGGCAAGGCAACGCTCCGAACTCGGCGGCGCAGCGCGGCCGCCTCTAGGGGTGTAGCGGGGCGTCCCTAAGGCCGGGTTAATCGAGCCCGAATTGGGTGGCGCGATCGGGTCGATGTTTACTCTTCCGAAAGGTTACTTGCGCAGCATGCGGGCGCTCGCTAGTTGAGCTGGAGGACTTCCCATGCCCGTCATCTCGTGGAAGAGCTGGCCGAAGCTGGCGGTGGCCAGCTGCGCGCTGCTCGCCGTGACTGCGTGCGCGCCGAACCGCGTCGTGCGGCCTAATCTGGATCCGTCGCTGTCCGGCGCGGAGCGCGAGCAGAGCCGGTACGGCACGACGCTGCGCCTGGCGGCTTCGACCCGCGAGGCCGGGGACCCCGCCGCGGCGGTCACCATCTATCAGCAGGCGATCACGCTCGAGCCCAGCCGGCCCGACGCCTACGTTCTCTTGGGCGATACCCTGATCGAGCTCAAGTCCTATAACGAAGCCGCCCAGACCTACCAACAAGCGCTCAAGCACGACAGCGGCAATCTGGCGGCGCATCGCGGCTACGGCCGCGCCATGCTGGGCTTGAACCACCCGGAGGCGGCGATCACGCACTACCAGGCGGTGCTCGATCGCGACCCCAAGGACGTCGCCGCACACAACGGTCTTGGCGTCGCCTACGACCTCGCCGGCCAGCACGAGGCCGCGCAGGCGGCCTACAAGGCTGGTCTCGAGGTGGCGCCCGACAGCATGCTGCTGCGCAACAATCTCGGCCTGTCGCTGGCCCTTTCCGGGCAGTACCAGGAGGCGATCGATCTGCTGCGCACCGTGGCCGACGAGCCGGGCGCCAAGGCCCGCAACCGGCAGAACCTCGCGCTCGCCTATGGCCTCTCGGGCGATCTGACCGCCGCCGAGCGGGTCAGCCGGCTCGACCTCGACGAAGAGTTGGTCAAGAACAATCTGGCGTATTTCAGCGCGCTGGCCGCAGTCGACGATCCTCGCAAACAGGCGGCCGGACTCGGCGTGCATTCGCCCGAGATGAGAGATCATGCGAGCGACGGGGAAGCTGCCAAACGGCTGACCGCGATCGCGCTCGGGGGCAACGACCTCGAGCTGGGTCTGGCGCCGACCGGTCGGTTTGTCAATCTCGGCCAATTCGCCGACGCCGCGCAGGCCAAGAGCGCCTGGAACCGGCTGCGCGCGAAGCACCAGGATCTGCTCGGCCAACTGACCCGTCTGGCGGGTGCTCAGGACGGAGCTCAGCCGCTCCTGGTCGGACCTCTGGCGAACGCCGATCAGGCCCAGGCGCTGTGCGGCAGCCTGAAAGGGCGCGGCCAGGACTGCCGCCCGCTGGCCCTCTAGTCGTCGCCAGCACGGCACTGAGTTCCAGAGGTCCCCGCTAGGCTTGACCCCGCGCGTCCGGTGGACCCGCGGGGTTAGGCCCGCGGCTGCCAGGGGAGCGCATCGTCCGCTCATTCTCGATGGCAATGGCTCAGCTAACGGCGGGCCGGAGCCTCGAGCGGCCGCGGAGCGTAACCGGACGATTCGCCGGCGGTGCGTGTGCCCTGCCGACCGTTCCGGCAGGCCGAGGCACGCTGCAGGCGCGCCGCGCAATCCGCTGATTGATCCGTCAGCCCGGCGATGCGCGGTCGGGCGATCAGTTGTGGGCGCGCAGCGTGTCCATCACGCTGATGATGGCCGGTCCGATCAGCACGATGAACAGCGTCGGCAGGATGAACACGATCATCGGCACGGTCAGGGTCGCCGGCAGGCGGGCTGCCTTCTCCTCCGCCTTGAGCATCCGTTGGTCGCGGAACTCGTTGGCCAGGACGCGCAGCGACTGGGACAACGGCGTGCCGTATTTTTCGGTCTGCAGCAGGGTGTTCACGACGCCACGGATCGAGGGCAGATTGGTGCGCCGGTTGAGATTGGTCAGCGCCTGGCGACGATCGGGCAGGAAGCCGAGCTCGATCGAGGTGAGGGAGAGCTCCTCGGCCAGCGCCGGGGCGGCGCCGCCGAGCTCGTTGGCGACCCGCTCGAGGGCGGCGTCGAGCGAGAGCCCCGATTCCGCGCAGATGACCAGCAGATCGAGGCCGTCCGGCAGGGCCCTGGAGAGCGCCAGCTGGCGCTTGTTGATCTGATTGCCGACGTAGAGCTCGGGCGCGAAGAAGCCGAAGGCGATCCCGCCCAGAACCGCGACCAGGCGACCCATCGTCGACAGATCGCCGATCTGCAGCAGATAGACCAGCAGGAAGGCGACCGCACCCATCAGCACCGGCATCGCGACCTTGAAGAACAGGAAGACGATGATGGCATCGCGGGAGCGCAGCCCCGCCTGCGCCAGGCGGTCGTGCAGCTTGTCGGTCTGCTGGCTCTGCATGAGCTTGAGCGTGTCGACCACCTGCCGCATCCAGCCGAGGCTTTCTTTTTGTCGCTTGCGCGGCATCCGCTCCTTGAGCGCCTGGCCGCGCAGCTCGTCGCGCCGGGCGGCGAGCATCTTGGCCCGCGCCTCCATCGGGTGACGCTCCAGCAGAGCGTACCAGACCGCGAGCACGGTGAAGAATGCCATGCTGGCGACCAGGATCACCAGAAGGCTATCGGCCGTGAGGCCGAACGGCAGGACTTGATCGAGCTTGTTCATATGTCGAACTTGATCATCTTCGACATCACCACGAAGCCGATCATCAGGCTGGTGAAGCCGATGCCCATCATGACCCAACCTCGGGGGTCGGTGAACAGGGTGCTCATGTACTTCGGATTAACGAACGAGATCACGGCCGCCATGATGAACGGCAGCGAGCCGATGATCATCGCCGAGGCCCGCGCCTCCGAGGACATCGCCTTGACCTTGAGGCGCATCTGCTCGCGCCGGCGCACCATGTCGGACAGCTTTTCCAGGATTTCGGCCAGGTTGCCGCCGGTCTCCTGCTGGATCGCCAGGCTGATCACCAGGAAGTTCATCTCCGGGATCGCGAGCCGCTTGGCCGACGCCCACATCGCTTCGTCCATGGCCACGCCGATCTTCATCTGATCGGTCACCTGGCGGAACTCGGTTCCGACCGGATCTTCGATCTCTTCGGCGATGGTCTTGAGCGCCTCGGTCGCCGGCAGGCCGGAGCGGATGCCACGCACGATCAGATCGAGCGCCTCGGGCAGGAGCGTCGTGAACTTCCTGACCCGGCGATTGATCCGCTGGCGCAAAGCCAGGTTCGGCACGCCGATGCCGACGATCACGCCGAGCAGCAGGTCGACCAGCACCGGCAGGTCGAAGGCAAATATCATCGCGATCGCGGTGAAGGCGCCAAGCCCGAGACTGATCAGCAGGAAATCGCCGACCTTGAGCTTCCAGGCGCTCCGCTCCAGACGCTGCCGCAGGATGCCGATGTTGGGCAGGGCGCGCTTGATCAGGCGATCGAGGCTGGCGATCGAGCTGTCCTGCTTGTTGCGGCGCAGGCTTTCGACCGGGACCGCCGAGTTGCTCTTGCGGGCGCCGCGGGGCGCCTGCAGGCGCTCGAGCCGGCGGCGTAGCCGGCGCTCGTCCTTCTGAAACAGGGCGAACCAGAGGACCGCGACCAGGCCGACGACCAGCAGGCTGGCGCCGAAGACCGCGGCCGAGAGCAGGTTCGGGTCCCTGGCGATCTGACCGAGCAGCGCGCTCATGCCATCATCGCCTGCTGGAGCGCGCGATCGAGGCCGAAGTAGGCCGCGCGCTTGGCGAAATGCGGGCGCACGCCGCTCGACTTGAACTGACCGATCAGCGAGCCGTCGCGGTTCTCGCCCTGGAACTCGAAGGTGAACAGATCCTGGGTGGTGACGACCTCGCCCTCCATGCCGATCACCTCGGTGACGTGGGTCACGCGCCGGATGCCGTCGCGCATGCGCTGGACCTGGACGATCAGATTGACCGCGCCGACGATCTGCGTGCGCACCGCCTTGCTCGGCAGGTTGACGCTCGCCATGCCGATCATGTTCTCCATGCGGGTGAGCGCCTCGCGCGGGTTGTTGGCGTGCAGCGTGCACATCGAGCCGTCATGGCCGGTGTTCATCGCCTGGAGCATGTCGAGGGCCTCTGGGCCGCGCACCTCGCCGCAGATGATCCGATCGGGGCGCATGCGCAGCGCGTTCTTGACCAGATCGCGCATGGTGATCTCGCCGGTACCCTCGAGATTGGGCGGCCGCGTCTCGAGCCGGACCACGTGCGGCTGCTGCAGCTGCAACTCGGCGGCGTCCTCGATCGTGACCACGCGCTCGGCCGGATCGATCAGCTGCGACATGGCGTTCAGCATGGTCGTCTTACCGGAGCCGGTGCCACCCGAGATGACCACGTTCAGCCGGCAGGCCGAGGCGATCTTGAGCACCTTGCCGAGGTTCTCCGCCATGTTGCGCTGCCGGATCATGACGTCCAGCGTGATCGATTTCTTGGAGAACTTACGAATTGAGATCGAGCAGCCGTCGATCGCGAGCGGCGGGGCGATGATGTTGACGCGCGAGCCATCGGGCAGGCGGGCGTCGGCGATCGGGCAGGTCTCGTCGACCCGGCGACCGACCTTGGTGACGATCCGCTGCGCGATGTTCATCACGTGCGAGTTGTCGCGGAACCGGACGTCGGTCAGCTCGAGCTTACCCTTGCGCTCGACGTAAACCTGGTTCGGCCCGTTGACCATGATGTCGTTGACCGACTCGTCGGCGAGCAAGGGCTCGAGCGGCCCGAAGCCGACCATGTCGTCGACCAGGGTGACGGTCAGCTCCTGCTGCTCGCGGCTCGTCACCGAGAGCTTCTCTTCGGCGACGATCTCGGCGATCAGCTCGGCGATCTGGCGCTGCAGCTCCTCGCGCGACAGCTTGGCCGCGGCGCTGGCGTCGATCCGCTCGAGCAGGCCCATCTGGATCCGCCCGAACACGGCCTTGGCCTGGGCGGCGCGCTTTTCGTTGGCCGCCTGGTTGCTCGGGGCGGGCAGCGGTGGCGCGGCGCGCGGCGGCGCGGGCGGCGGCGCGGGGCGCGGCGGTGCGGCCGCCGGTTGCGCGCCGGCGGGGTTCGCCGGCCGCGCGGCCGGCGACGGGGAAGCCGGCGGCGCAGGAGCCTCCGCCTGATGACGACGACCGAACATTTCTGAGCCTTAGGTTTTCTTCAGCAGTTTTTGCCACATGCCGGAGCGGCCCGGCACGGATCCGGCCTGCGGTCCGCAGAGGCGCTCGGCGATCTGGCGCAGGCCGCTCGACACCGGCCCCTTGGCCGAGGCGACCGGCTGACCGAAGTTGGTCGCCGTCGCGACCGTCTTGGCGTCGAAGGGCAATACCAGGTCGAGCTTGCGCCCCACGCCCTTTTCGAACTCCGCGCGCGGCATCTCGCCTTGCTTATGCTCGCCGACCCGATTGGCGATGAGGGTGGCGTTGCAGGCCGCGTTGGTGGTCGGCAGCATGCCCGTGAGACGCATCGTGTCGCGCATGCCGGCGAGCGAGAAGTCGCTGACCAGGAGCAGATCGGTCGCGTTCTGCAGAACCTGCTGGGTGCAGGGGTTGGGGCTGCGCGGCAGGTCGACGAGAACGTAGTGGAACTTGTTGCGCAGCTCCGTGATCAACAGCTCAACCGCGCCGTAGTCGATCAGGAGCGCCTCGTCGGGGCTCTCCTCGGCGCTCAGCACGTACAGCCGGTCCGAATGCTGGATCAACACCCGGTCCATGAACAGGCCGTCGATCCGGTTGGGATTCTCGAGCGCCTCGCGCAGACCGTGGCTGGGCTCCAGATCCAGGGACAGAGCGACGGTGCCGAACTGCAGATCGAGATCGACCAGCGCGACGCGTCGCCGGCGCTCGTGGGCGATCAGCCAGGCGACGCTGGTCGCGACCGTGGTCGCGCCGACGCCACCTCGGGTGCCGGTGACCGCGACCAGCTTGCCGAGCTTGTGGTTGCCCTTGATCACGCCGCTCTGCTCGGTCGCGCTGAGCACCGCCTTCTGCAGCAGCGTCGGCGTGATCGGCTTGACCAGATAGTCGGCGACGCCATGCTGCAGCAGGTCGCGAAACAGGCCGCAGTCGTTGCGCTGGCCGATCGCGACCACGGTCACGCCCGGCTCGCAGACATCGGCGAGGCTGTTGATGTCGGACAGCGGCAGATCGGACTCGCTGATGTCGATCAGCAGGAGCTTGGGCGAGCGGTGCTCGCCGAGGTGCTTGGCCGCGTCCTTGATGCCACCCTGGCGGATCGACGCATTGGGCAGCATCATCTCACCGACCACCTGATCGACCACGGCGTAGGTCTCGGGGTCGGCAACGAACGCCAGGAACTGCTCGCGCTGCTCAGCGCTGCGTTCCTCGGTGGTTGCGATCGCGGTCGCCATCAGTTCTGGACCTTCTCATTTTTGAGTTCGACCACCTTACCGGTGCGGTAGCGCACGATGGCCTCGGCCTCGTGGACCCCGTCGGCTGGTCCGAGGTCGCGGCCGCGCACCAGGTCCTTCGGGTTCGCGACCATCAGGCCGAGATTGGTCTCGTTCGCGCAGCCGAAGTTGCTGCCCGGCAGGTTGGCGAAGTCCATGCCGCTCTTGCGGCTCCAGTCGGGACAGGCCGGCAGGGTGACCAGGTAGCGCTCGAGCACCACCTCGACCCGCCGGTTCTGGCGCCAGGCCTCGGGTCCCTCGCCCGCGGCCGCGGGCACCTTCTCGCCGTACGAGCTCGTCGTCAGGGCGACGTCGGTGAGGCCCAGCTGATGGAGATAGGTCACCACGGCCTCGTTGCGCCGTCCGGCCAGCTCGAGGTTGTACAGATCGCTCGCCCGCTCGTCGGCGTGACCCTCGAGGCGGATGGTGTCGCGCCCGTTCGGCCGGACACTGTCGATGAAGGCGAGCAGGCGGTCGCGCTCGAGCGCCGTGAGCTGGGCTTGGTCGGTATCGAAGTAGACCGTGTGCCGGTACTCGGCCGGGTCGACCTCGAGCCGCTTCGGCGAACCGGCCTCGATCCAGCCGAGATCGGCGTTGGGACCGACGCTCGACGGCGCGCAGGCGACGAGACCGAGGCTCAGCATCGAGGCTCCGAGGAGCGGGGGCAGCCAGCGCAGGCGATGGCCCGTGAAGGGGTGCGGGGCAGCCGTCATCAGTGTTCTCCTATTCCAGGACGAAGCCGGCCGGACCGGCCAGTCGCTGGCCCTGGGGCCCCAGCGGGCCACCCCTGCCGGGTGCCAGCTGCGCGCTGTGCAGGCGACCTTCGAGGATCCGTTCGATGTCGCTCGGCGCCTTGTAGCCATCCGTCGGCGCCGCCAGCACCGGCTGGTCGACCGGACGGACCAGATAGGGCGTGACCATGATTACCAGCTCGGTCTCGTCCCTCTTGAAGCGTTGCGAGCGGAACAACGTGCCCAACACCGGTAGGTCACCGAGGCCCGGGTACTTGCTGACCTTGGTGTCGATGTCTGACGAGAGCAGCCCGCCGATCGCGAAGGACTGGCCGCTGGCCAGCTCGACGGTGGTCTCCGCCTTGCGCGTCGCCAGGGCGGGAATGACCAGGCCGTTGATCGTGATCGCGCCCTTGTCGGTGAGGTCGCTCACCTCCGGACGGACCCGCAGGCTGATCCGGTCGGCGCTCAGCACCGTCGGCGTGAACGCGAGACTGATCCCGAACTCCTTGAACTGAATGGTCAGGCCGTTGTTGTCATTGTTGATCGGGATCGGGAACTCGCCGCCCGCGAGGAAGCTCGCGGTCTCGCCCGAGAGGGCCGTCAGGTTGGGCTCCGCCAGCACGTTGACCAGCCCCTCCTCGGCCAGGGCGTCGATCGCGGTGTTGACCACGTCGTTGCCGCTCTGATAGCGACCGAAGGCACTGTTGGCGCCGGTCGGCGAGCGCAGGAAGTGGTTCAGGTTGTCGGTAACCGCCCGGCCACTCACCAGGCCGAACAGGAAGTTGCCATTCTCGAACATGGCTTCCCAGTTGATGCCGAATTCCTTCAGCACCTCGCGCGAGACCTCGGCGACCCGGACCCTGAGGTTGACCTGGGTCGGCGCCGCCACGTGCACGCGATCGAGCAGCAACTCCTTGTCGCCGAGGTAGCGCTCGGCGAGCTCGCGCAGTTCCTGCGCCTGAACCGGACTGTCGACCAGGCCGTCGACGATGATGCCGCCGTCGACCGTGCTGACCGACACGCGGCTGCCCGGCAGGAGCTGCTCGACCGCCAGGCGAAGGCCGGTCAGATTGTGCTCGACGACGACGGCGGTGCGCACGAGCACCTGGTCGTTCTCGTCGACCGCGTAGAGACTGGTCGAACCGGCCTTGCGGCCGAACAGATAGACGATGCTCGGCGACTGCGCCTGCACGTCGGCGATCTCGGGATCGGCGACGAACACGGTCGCCGCCGGCCGCGGCAGGCGGATCACCCGACCCTTGCTGACCTCGATGGTGAGGCTGCCCTGGGTCGCGATCGTCTCCGCGGCGGATTGACCGCCGGCGGGGCTTGCCAGCAGGCCGACGAGCAGCGCCAGGCCGAGGGCGAGAAGGTGGTGTCGCTTGGCGCCCGCGGCGGCGACGAGACGCCGGCGGTGAAGGTGCACGGAAATCATTAGTTGGATCCCTGCTGGACCTTGACGTCTTCGATGTTGGCGCCGCGCAGGACGAGGAGGCGCGACGACAAGCGGCCGGTCTGGAGGACGCGCGAGACGTCGCGGTCCCAGGTGAAGTGCCTGGTGTCGGCCGCGGCGACGGCGGACCCGGCCTCGCTGTCGGCGGCCAGGCTGCGCAGGCTGAGCGACAGCTTGCCGAGCTCGGTCAAGAGTGCCACCAATTCGGCCTGGTGTGGCGTGACCTCGAACGTGGCGGTCTTGGCCTTTTCGTGGCTCTTGCCCTCCTTGGGGTCGTCGCCGGTCTCGGTGCCCATCGCGATGATCCGGATGTTCTCCAGGACCGTCTCGCTGACCCGGCGCGCAGCGCCGCCTGAGCCATCGCCGGAGATCAGCGTCTGGGTCAGGATCAGATCGACCCGGTCGCCGGGGAAGATCAGGCCGGAATTGCTGGCGGTGGGCGTGACCGGCACCGACACGGCGCGCATGCCGGGGTTGAGCACCGCGGCCAGAAAGCCCCGGTCGCCCGGCTTGACGACCGCGCCGTCGGTGATCGGCTCACCGGCCGCGATGCCGTGACGCACCACGGCCCCGACCATCTCCTCCTCGGTCCGCTGGCCGCGTAGCACGTAGCTCTCCGGGACGTCGTCGGTCGGCCAGCGCTGCCAGCGGACGTGCTGCGGCTTGACGAAGGAGCCGGCGGGCAGATCGGTGTCGGCGACCAGCACCTCGTAGGTGTCCTCTTTGGGCGCCGGCGCGGCGACCGCAACCGTGGTTTGCTGGCTCGCGATCCAGCTGCGCGCGTACATCGCCGTGCCGCCGGCGGCGATCACGGCGATCAGCAGAACGATGATGCGACGCGGACCCATGGCGCGTGCCTCCTCAAAGCTTCATCAGTTCGATGACGACCGCCACGCCGCCGGCGGCGATGGCGATCCCGTAGGGCAGGGTGGGCGAGGCGGGCGCCGTCGCCGGCTCCGGCTCGGCTCCGGCTTCGTCGGGGACGTCGCCGATCGCGGCTGCGGCGCGGCTGCCGTCGGCGGCCACACCGAGGCCGGCCAGATGGGCCTGGATCACCGGGCTCCAGCGCTGGCACCAGAGGCTGATCAGACCGAGGACGCCACCGGTCAACGTGGTCACCAGGGCGAACAAGGGGAAATAGGCGAGGCCGGCCCAAAGGCTGACCGCCGCGATCAACTTGACGTCGCCGCCGCCCATCAGGTCGCGGGCGTAGAGGGCGAGGCCCGCGAGGACGGTCAGCATCGCCACGCCGAGGGCGCTGGTCCAGGCGACCGGGGTCGGGCTCAGAAGGACATAGATCGGGTAGAGCGCCGCCGCGCCGCCGGTCAGCCAGTTCGGAATCCGCCGCTCGCGCAGGTCGGTCAAACCCGCGAGGATCAGAAGCGTCAGCAGTCCGGCGAAGCAGGGATACAGCAGCAACGGCGTCTCCAGCGGGTGCGACCCGGCTCGTCCCTCGGGACGTCTTCAGGACAGGGCGGCGACGATGGCCGCGAGCGGCAGGCCGCTGAGGTTGGCGCCGAGAGCCTTGATGCTGCCCAGGATCACCACGACGATCAGGGCGGCAAGCAGCCCGTATTCGATGGCGATCGCGCCACTTTGATCGCCGAGTAGAACGCGGACGCGCTGCCAACCAGCACCACGGCAAGTCGGCGGGCAAAACTCAGCGTTCACGATCGTCCCTCCGATTGGCTGTTTGCGGTGAGGCCAGGGCGGCGCGTGCTCAGTGAGGCCGTCCGGGTGGTGGGCATCGGCGGCCCTGCGACCGCCGATGCCTGCGATCCACCAGGCGTCGGGATCAACCGCCGGCCTGAGCCAGGTTGTCCGCAACCGTCTTGAAGGTGGCGTTCAGGTTGGTGCCGAGCAGGCTCAGCATGGCGATGATCGCCACCGACACCAGAGCCGCGATCAGGCCGTACTCGATCGCGGTAGCACCGCTGTCGTCCTGGACGAACCTGCGGAAGGTGCTCATGGAACGTTCCCCCATGAATATTGAAGTCATGTCGCGAATTTGACCTATATCATGTTAACAAAGAGTATAATGAATGCTAATTAACGCTGTTATCGCATGCATTGAATCTCATTACTCAATAGACGGGTTGGAAATTGTGAAGAGACGTCCACTTTCCGGAAGGGCAATCGGGTCGCCGTCATAGCGGTGCGTGCCGACGGCGAAGCTGGGTTTCGGCGTCTTGGAGAAGAGCGCGCCGAACGATGTCATGCTCAGTGTGGCATGTCTGAAGCCGGCCTCCGCCATGTGCTTCCGAAGCGCCTTCGTGTGCTCGGCGCCGTCGCGCCAGTCGAGGCGGCGCGTCCAGATCACGTGACCCTTTTGGGCGCAAAAGCGCCTGCATGGTGCGGACGACATTGGGCAGTTCTGGAAGATCGACGAGGCCGAGCATCCCGCACATCATCACGATGTTTGCTGGCGCCACGCCGCGATAGGAGCCGGGGTCGGTAGCGTCTTCGTTCATGAAGTCAACGTGACGCGGAAGTTCGAGGGCCTCGCACGCATTCTTGCCATCCGCGACGAGGTTCGGGTCCAGCTCGACGAGGCGCGCCCGCGCGTCTGCGCGCCGCTTGTGATCTGCCAAGGTTCCCAAAATGTCGCGACCGTCGCCCGCGCAGACGCTGATGATCCGGATGTCGCCGGGGGCACTGCGATCCAGGCATCGCGAAAGGTGCTTGCGAACCAGAGCCAGGCGCTTCTTCAACGCGGGGTGCGTGTCATAAACATTGTGCCATTTGTGCCAGTCCATTGCGAACACCGTCCGTTTCGCCGCCCGATCTGCGGCGACGATGATCGCGCCGCAGGGCGAGGTGTGCCCACCGGATCGAAGACTTCGCCCGTCAAGAGCCTGGCCCAAGAGCACCCGGCGCGAGCGACGCAAGCGTCGTCATAGACTTGCGGGTAAGTCTTTAGGATCGATGAAAGGTGCGCTTAACCAGGACGCGGCAAGATGCTCGGGATTTGGCGGGCCATATCGGGGGCGGCAGATGCCGGGCGCCACACAGACTCTCTCCAGCAGACCGGAACTCCGTCTTGTTGACAGCCTGGAGGCGATCGGCCGCCGCCTGGCCCGCGGCGATGGCGAAAGGGCAGCGGGTGAGGCGAAGGCCTTGGTCGCCGACTACCCCTTCAGCCCCGACGCGTGGTTTCTGCTCGGCATCGCTTTGCTGCGCAGCCGGGATGCCCGCGCGGCACTGCCCGCGCTGGAGCGGGCGGCGCGCGTCCGGCCGGGCTGCGCACCGCATCAGCTCTGGCTTGGCAAAGTCTACGAAGCCTGTGGTCAGCCGGACGAGGCGCTGGATGCGTTCGCCCGGGCCGTCTGGCTGGCCCAGGATGATGTCCAGGCGCACCTCAGCTATGGCCGTTTGCTGCTCCTGCTGCGACGCCCCGATTTGGGCCACCGGCACGTCCGCCGTGCGATGTCGCTCATGCTCGCACGCGTCGGCCGTTACCTTCTGGAGAGGGCTGCTCTTGCGGCGCGTTGCTATCAGATCGCGGCGGGCCTGATCCGACGCCGCGGCCGTGGCGGCCTGCGGGTGGCCGCCCTCGAGGTGCTCGCAAAGCACGCCCAGCGCGAGGGGCGCTTCGCGGCGGCGGCGCATTTCGCCACCGCGGCGCTCCGCCGGCTGCCGAACGATCCCCGTCTGCAGGGGGCTTTGGGGCGGGCGCTCCTGGAGACGCGCGACTTCCTGGCGGCAACGCCCGCTCTGCGGGACGCGCTGATCGCGCATCCGGACAATCCTGATCTGCTGACGGAGTTGGCCGCTGCGGAAACGCGTACCCTCTGGCGCGACGCCGCAGACACGCATCTGGGGCGCGCACTCGAGCTTGGTCTCGGGTCGACTGCCGCCAGGCGGCGGGCCGGGCTCGCTCTGTTGGAGCTTGATCGCCCGGACGATGCCATGCGCCTGTTCAGCGGGCTTCTCGAAGCGGATCCTGCCGATGCCGACGCGGCCTATGGGCTGGGGCTCGCCTGTCAGCGGGTCGGCCGCCTGGAGGAGGGTGCAAGCTGGCTCGCCAAAGCGCTCGAGCTCAGGCCCACGCATGCCGATGCCATGTGGCAGCTGGCGCTCAGCGGCAGGCACGGTCAGAGCAGGCTCGATGTTTCGCAAATCGAGGCTTGGCTCGAACGTCAAGAGTTGGACGCGCACCAGCGCATGCTCACCCACTTCACCGCCGGCAGGCTGCGCGACGCGACGGGCCATCATCGCGAAGCCTTCGCCCATTATGTCGCGGCAAACCGGCTCAAGGATGTGAGTTTCGACGCGGCAGGGGAAGCGCAACGGTTCGACGTGATCAAGCGCACCTTTGACCGGCGGTTCTTGGAGCGCATGCGCGCCGCCGGTGTCGAGGACCGACGCCCGGTGTTCATCGTCGGCCTGCCCCGCTCGGGGACGACGCTCCTCGAGCAGATGATCGCGAGCCACCCGAGCGCGCACGGCGCCGGCGAGCTCGAGGATATCCGGCGGCTCGCCCTGGGGCTGCTACCGACGATTTACGACACCGCAGGCGAGCCTGCGAGGGAGGCGGAGGTGGGGCCGGATGACGTTCGCGCCGTCGGCGAAGCCTATCTGCGCGCCCTCGACCGGCGGGCGCCGGAGGCGAAACGGGTCGTAGACAAGATGCCGATGAATGTCCTCCATCTGGGCCTGATCGCCGCGGCGTTGCCCGGTTCCCGGCTGATCCACTGCCGGCGCGATCCCATGGACGCCTGCCTGTCCATGTACACGCTCCACTTCCCGGGCAATTACCCGTTCGCCTACGATCTCGACAATCTCGGGTTCTACTGGCGCCTCTACAATGACCTCATGGCGCACTGGCGGGCGGTGCTGCCGGTCTCGATCCTCGAGGTCGACTACGAGACGCTGGTCGAGGAACCGGAGGCCACGATGCGACGCGTCCTCGAGTTCTGTGGCCTGCCGTGGGATCCGCGATGCCTCGATTCCCAGGCCGAGGTCCGCCTGATCCGTACTTCCAGCTTCGCCCAGGTCCGCGAGCCGGTCTACCGGAGCGCCGTTGGCGGGTGGCGCCGATTCGAGGCGGAGCTCGAGCCGCTACGACGCGCCCTGGCTGACGAATGGTCGCCGCAGCACGGCGCGGCGGCACAGGCGTGCAGCGACGTCATTGAACGACTTCCGCGATACGCCGAAACGGCGTAAGCGCGCCCGCCAGGTTGCGATGCTCGCTGCGAGCTAACCAGAGCTCGGGGGCGGCGGATCGGCCCTTGTCGGATCGACCGGCGACGGCAAAGCCATCGCGATCGCCCACAACACCGCATCTCCACCCGTCGTCACCAGGCGAAACGCCAGAGCCGCCAGGGTGCTCGCCTCGCTGCCGAGGCGTTCGGTCAGCAGCATGATCAGGATCGCCTCGCGAATGCCGATCCCCGCCGAGGCGCCTGGCGTCGCGAACCCGGCCACCCACGCCAGCGCCATCGCGGCCGTGCAGGCGAGCGGACCGAGTGGCGCCCTCTGTGCGCCGTCTACGACGAGGGTAAGAGACCAGAGGATCGTTCCCGCGAGCAGGAAGAAGACGGCGTGCAACAGGCCGGCTCGAACCAGACTCCGCCATTCCCGGCTACCGCCCGGGGCGTCGACGCTGGCCAAGCCAGCTAGCCCGAAGCCGCGCCTTGACCGCACCATCAGGCAAGGCGTGGCGGACCGCTGGCGCCAGCGCGATGGCGCCGAGGCCGGCAGCGGCAGCGACCAGGGCCAGACGAGATCGAGGGAGTGCCAGACGAGTGGCAGCGCGAAGGCGCTCGAGATGGCGATCGCCAGGATGGTCTCGATCAGCGATGCCAGGGCGAGATGCCCCTGGCCGTGGCCCAGTCTTCGGCCGAGCAGCTGCCGGCCGGCGTAGTGAAAGCAGTTGCCCGGCAAGTATTTGGCGATCTGGGTGCGCCCGTAGACCGCGTAGTATTGCCGTGCCGGCGAGGCGCGGGGCGCAGCGGCCAGAATCTGCCGCCAGGCTTCGGCGAGCAGGAGGCTCGCGAGGCCATAGACGAGGGCGCCGGCGGTGACCCCGAGGCTCAGCTCGGGCAGGCGCGCCATGGCCAGCTGCCACAGGACGCTCCGCCAGACCTGAGCGCCGACGAAGGCGAGCGAGAGCAGAACCACGAGCCAGCCGGCGAGCCGGCCGAAGCGCCGGGCCTGGAGCAGCGCCGGCATGTCCGCTCAGTCCGTGCGGCAGAGCGCCATGGTCCAGGGCAGCGGCGTCAGCACCTCGACGACCTCGAGGTGCTCCTGCAGCAGCGCTACGAACCCGAGGGTCGACCAGTGCTGGAGATGGCCAGGGGTGTTGCCGAGGTCGCGCCAGTAGCGGCCGCGGGCGAGGTTGAGCGTGCGCCAGAGCGGCTCTTGCGGCACGCTGACGATCAGGTGCGGCCGGGCGAGCTCTTTCAGAATCCGGACCGCCCGGACCGGATCGGGCAGGTGCTCGAGCACCTCGCAACAGACGATCAGCTCGGCGCCATCGCGGGCGGGCGCGAGGTCGTAGAGGTTCGCGATCTGGAAAGGGATCTCGAGGCCGAGCGCGGCCGCCCGTCTGGCCGCCTCGCCGATCGCCCGGGGCGAGAGGTCGCTGCCCCGGACCCGCAGCCCGTCGCTCGCCAGAAGCGTGCTCAGGTAGCCCTCGCCGCAGCCGACCTCGTGGACGTTTCGGGCGGCCGAGCGGCGGACCAGGCGACGCAGTGCGGTGATGAAGCGGGCGACCAGGAGCCGCGCGAGCGGATTGCCGGTCGTGTACTTGGGATAGACGTTGCCGGCGACGATCGCCTCGGTGGGCAGTGCGGGCGACGCGGACATAGCCTGAGCTCCGGGTTTCCGACGGGGCTGGTCCGAGCGCGCGCCTAGGCGGCGCGCGCCTTGCGGCGGCGGGTCGATGCATTATCAACCGGCGCCGCGCTCGTGACCGGGCCGTAGTGCTGCTCGACGAGCAGCTTCTCGAGCAGGCGGCGGTTGACCGAGATCAGATCGGCGAGGATGCCGATCAGCCCCGTGAACACGCCCATGCTCATCAGCAGCGCGCTCATGATCACCGACTGCAGATGCCCCGCACCCTCGCCGAGCGCCGCGAGGTACAGATAACGCAGACTGAGGAGCAGGCCGGCGCCGAACGCCGCGAGGCCGACACCGACGAAGAAGCGGAGCGGCTTATAGGTCGCGAAGCTGCGCACGATGGTCACCGCCGAGCGGAACACGTAGTCGGGCAGGCTGCGCACCAGCCGCGAGGGCCTGAGGTCCGGGTTGGTCCGGATCGGTACCGACGTCACGGCCATGTTCTTGCGGCCGGCCGCGATGACGGTCTCGAGCGTGTAGGTGTACTCGCCGTGCACGTGGAGGCGAAGCGCCGCCTCGCGCGAGAAGGCCCGAAAGCCGCTCGGCGCGTCGACCACGGTGGTCCGCGACGCCATCCGCACGACCATCGAGCCGAGCAGCTGGAGCGCCTTCTTGGTGCGCGAGAAGTGCGGGGTGTCGGCAATTGGCCGGGCGCCGATCACGAGATCGGCGTCACCGGCCAGGATCGGCGCGGTCAGCTTCGGAATGTCGTCGGCGCAATACTGATTGTCGGCGTCGGTATTGACGATCACGTCGGCGCCGGCACGAAGCGCCGCCTCGATGCCGGCCGCGAAGGCGCGCGCCAGGCCCTGATTGCGACCAAGACGCACGACGTGGTCAGCGCCCGCGGTCTTGGCGACCTCGATCGTGCCATCGGTGCTGCCATCGTCGATCACCATCCATTCGACCCGCGCGAAGCCGGGCACCTCACGGGGCAGCGCCGCGAGCGTGAGGCCGAGCGTCGCCGCCTCGTTGAAGCAGGGGATCTGGATGATCAGCGTCTTGCCGGTGGCCATGGCGCGCTCACAGCGGTCGGTGATCGTCATGGACGCGGCCGGCGACCGCAGGCTCGTCAACGACGTCGAACAGGCGGAAGCTTCCTGCGAGCTCGGGATCGAGCGGCACCGCCCGCAGCCAGGGCGGCGGCGCACCGTCGACCAGCCGCTCGTACAGCTCGTCCTTGGCGGCGCCATCGGGCGCAAAGATGCTGCCTTCGACCGGGCCCGGGCAGAGCAGGATCCAGTCGACCCGGTATTCGGCCATGAGCGCCTGCGCTACAAAATCATCGCGGGCGGTCAGGATGCGATAGGTCGCCGTAAAGCCGGGCTGCGGCCGATGATTGGGGATCGAGAGGACGCTGTGCGGCGTACGGTAGAGGATCTCCGGACCGAAGTCGGCGAAGGCCAGGATTGTGCGCGGGGTTCCGCCGGCCGCGCGGGTCAGCGCCGGCGCGAGACGGCCGAGCGGACAGGCCTCTTCGTCGGCGGTCGCGATCTGGTTCTGCGGCAGCAGTTGCGCGACCAGGAGCGGCCAGAACAGGGCGGCCACGATGACCAGCGGCCGCCAGATCTTTGCCGCGCCCCCGCCCAAGGGCCGGCCGAGCGTGCCGAGCAGCCACGCGATGCAGGCGCTGTAGGGCAGCACCAGCAGGACCTGCGTGTAGATCGACCAGCGGACCTGATAGAGGGCCAGAGCAAGAAAGATTCCGAGAGTGAGCGCCAGATAGCCCCAGCGCCGGCGCGCGGCTGACCGGCGACGCAGGAGCAGCGCGCCGAGGAAAGGCAAGGCCGGGAGCGCAATGCCCAGCACCTCGAGGGCGCGCCGGGCTGCCTTGGCGATCTCGCCCGTGCGGAGACTGTCCAGCGCGATCAGGGGCTGGATCTCGACGATGTGCTGCAGGCGCAGGCGGTCGTAGAGCGGATCGACCGCGCCGAGCGGACCCTGGCGCAGTCCGGGAAACAGAACGAGCATGGCGAGCGCGACCGCGAGCGCGCCGGCGGCGCCAAGGCAGGCGCCGCAGGGCGATGCCATTGCAAATGTGGCCGCGGGCCGCGGCCGCCGGCCGCCGATCAGGGCTCGCTCCGCTCGGCCGATCGCGAGCCAGCCCAGGAAGAGCGCACCGGCAAGGGCGACGTGCAGCAACGAGAGACGATCGTTCTCGATCGCCCACAGCGCGCCCGGGCCGCGCTCGAGGAGCAGCGCGGCGCCCAGTCCGAGGAGGAACGCGCCGAGGTAGCGTTGGATTCGCGCCCCGATGGCGGTATCGCCGAGCAGCCAGCAGAGGCCGAGCGCGCCGAGGCTCGGCGCGATGAAGGCGAGCGCCTCCGGGCTGATCCAGAGCGCGAGCGCGGCGACCAGGCCGGCCGCGGTGGCCATCCGATGCGCCCGCGGGTCGGTCAGCAGGCGCATGGTCAGGCCGAGCAGAAGCATGAACAGAAGCAGGAGCAGGCTGTGGTGGTCGGGGCGTCCGAGGCTCGAATAGGCGAGCACGGTCGGCTGCATGAGCAGCGCGAGGCAGGCGAACAGCCGCCCGTCCCGATCCAGCAGCGGGGTTGCCGCCCAGGCCAGCGCCGCGACCGTCAAGGCCAGGCAGACCGGGCTGACCAGCACGCCCCAGAGGTGTAAGGCACGCTCGAAGCCGAGCGCCGGCTGGAGCAGCCAGGCGCCGGCCAGCAGGATGGCGTCGAGCGGCCGGGTCCAGTGCTGGACGTGGCCATGGGGCGGGTCGATTCGAAGAAATCGGAGAGTTCGAACCAGGAGCCGGTTTCGTGCAACTGTAGGACCCGACTGAGGCGCATGTACGAGTTGGGATCGGCCAGCGTGCCGTCGAACACCGGCACCGCACCGGTCAGCGCCAGCAACGCCTGACCGAGCACGAGGCAGCCGAGCGGAATGAGGATCAGCCAGCCGAGCGACGAGCGGTCCAACGGCGAAGCGTCGGCCGACCAGGCCGCCTGCACAGCCATGGTTGGGGAGTTCCGGGCGGTGGGTCCTGCGCCGAACCTTGGTCGCCCGGGGTAAAAAATGCGCTAAGCTCACCTCGGGACACGACCGATGACCGGGATGCCATGACCGCCGCGCTCGCCGTCGCGCGAGCTGACCCGGCGGCCGCCGGCGCGACGCTGTACCGGCGCCGTGGGCCGCGCCCGCTCGCGTTGCATCTGGCGCAGACGCAGCTGGCCCGGAACGGGTTCGAGGGCGACACGGGCTGCCCCGGGCTCGAGCGCACGCTTCCTGCGCGGGCTGCACGCCTTCTGGCGACATCCCTATCGCCGCCAGATCGCCGATCCCGACGCGCTTTGGGCGCGCGGCTCGACGCGGCTTCTGGACTATGGTCCCGCCGGTGGCCTGCCGGTGCTGGTCGTGCCCTCGCTGATCAATCGGGCCTACATCCTCGACCTCGCGCCCGAGCGCAGCCTGCTGCGCTATCTGGCGACGCGCGGCATCCGATCGCTTCTGGTCGACTGGGGCCTGCCTGGCCGCCGCGAGCGGCGCATGACGCTCGACGACTACGTGGTCGGGCGGCTCGAGGGCGCCCTGGCTGAGGCGCGGCGCGTCGCAGGCGGCGCCCCGGTCGTGCTCGGCTATTGCATGGGCGGTCTGCTCGCGACTGGCGCTTGCCGCGCGCCGGGCGGAGGCGATCGCGGGCCTTGCGCTGCTGGCGACGCCCTGGGACTTCCACGCGAGCGATACCCCGCCCGATCGCGTCGCCGCCCTGATGGCCTCGGCCAGCGCCGCGGCCGGAGCGCTGGGTGGCCTCCCGGTCGAGCTGATTCAGACGCTCTTCGCGGGCATCGATCCGCTCGGCGTGGCGCGCAAGTTCGCCCGCTTCGCCGAGCTCGATCCAGGCTCGGCCGAGGCGGCCACCTTCGTCGCGGTCGAGGACTGGCTGAACGACGGCGTGCCGCTCGCCGCCGAGGTGGCGCGCGAATGCCTGCTCGGCTGGTACGTCGAGAACCGGCCGGCCCGCGGCACTTGGCGGGTGGCCGGCCGGCCGGTGCGCCCGGAGCGGCTCACATTGCCGTGTCTGGTCGCGATCCCGACGCGCGATCGGATCGTCCCGCCGCGCTCCGCGGCCGCGCTCGCCGAGGCGCTGCCCGATGCCGCGATCCTGCGGCCGGCCGGGGGGCATATCGGGATGATCGTTGGCAGTTGTGCCGCGGATCAGCTGTGGGCGCCGCTCGCCGACTGGCTGCGGCGGATTGCTGCAATGCAGAAATGAATTGGCCAAGGAGCGCGCGACTGCCTATATAGCGGGCGACGCGAGGCCGCTCCTGCCGGGGGCGACGTCAACCGCCCGGCGCCGGATCCGACCGGGATCCACCAGAGTCCACATATGGGGAGAAGCGATGTCTGAAATCGTCATTGCCAGCGCGGCGCGGACACCCGTCGGCACCTTCAACGGTGCCCTGAGCAGCGTGCCCGCCCACTATCTGGGCCAGGTCGCGATCCAGGCGGCGCTCGAGCGGGCCGGCGTCGATCCGGGCGAGCTCTCCGAGGTGATCATGGGCCAGATCCTGACCGCCGGCCAGGGCCAGAATCCCGCCCGCCAGGCGTCGATCAATGCCGGCGTGCCGGCCGAGGTGCCGGCCTGGGGCGTCAACCAGCTCTGCGGCTCGGGTCTGCGCACCGTCGCTCTCGGCTATCAGGCGATCAGGCAGGGTGACAGCACGATCGTGGTCGCCGGCGGCCAGGAGAGCATGAGCCAGGCGCCCCACTGCGCGCATCTGCGCGACGGAGTGAAGATGGGCGAGCTGAAGATGCTCGACACCATGCTCAAGGACGGCCTGTGGGATGCCTTCCACGGCTACCACATGGGCAACACGGCCGAGAACGTCGCCGAGAAATATCAGATCACCCGCGAGCAGCAGGACGCCTTCGCGGTCAAGTCGCAGAACAAGGCCGAGGCGGCGATCAAGTCCGGTCGCTTCAAGGACGAGATCGTGCCGGTCACGATCAAGACCAGGAAGGGCGACGTGGTGGTCGACACCGACGAGCACCCGCGCTTCGGCGCCACGCTCGAAGTCGGTCGCCAAGCTCCGGCCGGCCTTTGCCAAGGACGGCACGGTGACCGCCGGCAACGCTTCGGGGATCAACGACGGCGCCGCCGCCGTGGTCGTGATGACCGCCAAGGAAGCCGCGCGCCGGGGCATCAAGCCGCTCGCCCGGATCGTCTCCTGGGCGCACGCCGGGGTCGATCCCGCGATCATGGGCACGGGCCCGATTCCGGCGTCGCGCAAGGCCCTCGAATTCGCCGGCTGGACGATCGATGACCTCGATCTGATCGAGGCCAACGAAGCGTTCGCCGCCCAGGCCTGCGCGGTCAACAAGGACCTCGGCTGGGACACCGGCAAGGTCAACGTGAATGGCGGCGCGATCGCGCTCGGCCACCCGATCGGCGCATCGGGCACGCGGGTGTTCGTCACCCTGCTCCACGAGATGATCAAGCGCGACGCCAAGAAGGGCCTGGCCACCCTCTGCATCGGCGGCGGCATGGGCATCGCGATGTGCGTCGAGCGCGACTGAGTTTTCGAACTTTGTGCCGAGCACAAGGGGCCGGCGCCCCCTTGTGCTCGGTGGCGCGCGACCTTATGTTACGGTCAAGCCAGTTTCCGATGTTGCTGGTGGTAGTCGCTGCTTCGCTGTCTGGCGTCGCCCGCTGCTCTCCACGAACACGATGAGACTGTCTCGCGTCTGGCATGGGCCCGGCGCATCTCCACGTTTGACATGAGGCTACAATCTTGCAGACCGGAACAGTGAAGTGGTTCAATCCTACCAAGGGCTTCGGATTCATCCAGCCGGACGGCGGCGGCGCCGACGCCTTCGTCCACATCTCGGCCGTTGAGCGCGCGGGCTTGGACGGCCTGCGCGAGGGTGAGCGCGTGCAGTACGACCTGCAGCGCGGCCAGAACGGCAAGAGCTCGGCCGAGAACCTGAAGCTCGCCAGCTAGCCATAACCAAGCCCCGATCCTCGCGATCGGGCAGCCCCCTGAGGCAACTCGGGGGGTTTTTTCTTTCCTTGGGGGTCGATCGACGGCGCGGCGAGATGCCGTCGTGGACGTGGTCGATGGCGGCGCGATCGCGCTCGGCCACCCGATCGGCGCCTCGGGCACGCGGGTGTCCGTCACCCTGCTCCACGAGATGATCAAGCGCGACGCCAAGAAGGGCCTGGCCACCCTCTGCATCGGCGGCGGCATGGGCATCGCGATGTGCGTCGAGCGCGACTGAGTTTTTCGACTCTGCTCGAGACCGAACGGGCCGCCTCCGGCGGCCCGTCCCGTTTCCGCTGGTCGCCGCTCAGGCGTCGCCAGGCGTGATCAGCATGATGTCCGGAAAGTAGCTGCGATAGCGCCGGGCATCGCGGGTCAGTAGACTGATCCCCTCAACCATGGCATGCGCCCCGATGAAGAAGTCGGGCAGGACGCCTGTTCTGGTGCCACCTTGGGCTCGATATCTCTGAAACGCCCTTCCAGCCAGGAACAGCGCGGCGCGAGCGATCTCGACCAGTTCGATCCCGGCCGTGTCGAGCGCCGCATCCACCTCCTCGACGCGATCGAAGCCGGCCGACAGCTCGGCATAGACCACCGGATTGACGATCAACTGCCCCCGAGCGGACAGGATCTGGAGGTGCCGTGCTGACCAGTCGGCCCAGATCGGATCATTGGTGATCAGATCGAGCAGGACGTTGGTGTCGACCAGCGGCACCTCAGTCGTCATCGCCCCGCAACATGGCCATGATCTCGTCCGTGGTCAATTTGGTCGTCGCGGTCCCGCGGAGCTTCTCGAACCGGCTCGGCTTCGGCGTTGCGTCCCGGTTGACCAGCACGACCCGACCATCGGGCGACACGTCGAACTCGACGATGCTGCCCGGCTCGATCCCGAGATAGTCGCGCACCCGCTTGGGAATCGTGACCTGACCTTTGCGCGTCACTCTGCTGCCCATGGCACGTCACCGATGGTAATACCTTTTTCCGCCTAATGTAATACTAGCGCTCTCGACCTTCGCTGTCCATCATCACCAGCGCGCGAACGGCGAGACCACGAGCGGCTGGCAGCGGAAAGACCCGGCCTCGCTGCGAAGATCGACGGGCCGCCTCGGGCGGCCCGTCTGGTTTTGTGCGGTCTGATCCTTGCCCTGCGCGCTCAGCCGGGCTCGGGACCGGCTTCCGCGGTTTCCAGACCCGCGGGGCGAGGTGGCGGCGCGCTCAGGCTCTGGCCATCGGGGAGGTGAGCCTCGAGCCAGTCCAAGACCGCCTTGTCGGCCAGATTCTTACCCTTCAGGGCACCTTCGCCTGGCCAGCGGCTCGCCAATGCCGCAAGCAGCGCCTCGGTCGGAGCGCCGGCAGCGGTCGGATACTTCAGCACCTCGACGACGCCCTGGGTGAAGGCGTCACGATCGGCTGGCAGCAGTGCAATGATCGCGCGGGTCCATGCGATCGCCTCTTCCCTCGAGCCCGTCCCGGCGAGCGCCGCCTTTGCCGGTGAGAGGGCGGTAGCACGCGCGGTCTCTGGCAGGACGGGCGCCAACGCCTCGAGCGCTCGCGCCATCGCCTCGCGCGCCACATAGTCGGGCTGGCCAAGCCGATTTAAGACCAGCAGGGCGCCGTTCATGGTGTCCGTGGCCCGGGCGCTTGAGAGCGATGGAGCCAGCGCCGCCATGAGGCGAGCCTGAGCGGCCCACCGGTACAGGTCCGACCTGTTGTTCGACGCGGTGGTGGTGGGCCAATTGCTGCTCCACTCGTCGAGCAGGACCGGCACCACCGCTTCCGAGGCGGCTTTCCTGCGATCACCATCGGGCGAGAGAAGCGCTTGCATGAGTTGATTCTCGACGTCGGCCGAATTGGCTCTGCCAAAGATTGCTTCCGCCATATAGGGGACCAGGGCCGGGGCGCCGTCGCCACGCTGCTCCGCGAGAGGAATGGCCGCCCGCGCCAAGACGCCCTGTAGCTCCGGATCGCTCTTGAACTTTTCAACGAGAGCTTGTCCGAGAGCTGCGCCCGCTGCCTTGTCGGGCGTCCTGCTGTACATTTCAAAGACCTGCATCAACGCCAGCATGTATGAGGTATCGCTCTTTGAAGCGGCAGTGACCTCGACCGCGTGCAGCAAGGTCGTCGGCATGTCTGGCGCTTCGCCCGGCTCGAGCGTGGGTAGAAGCGCCAGGAGGGCGCGGGGAGTTATCGGCGCCCAGGGTGTATCGACCTGCTTGCCGAGGAGAGCGAGCTGGTGACCCAGCGCGGCGGCTCGTTCCGACGGGCCGAGGTAGGGCGCCATGACCTCGATCGCGCGGCTCACCGCAAGATCCAGAAAGCGATTCTCATTCGGCTTCGCCGATACGATCGCGTCGCGAAGGGTGTCGCGCGCCGCCTCGAGCGTCTCTGGCGCGACGATCACCTGGGGCGTGACCGTCTCATCGACAGCGTCGGTGATTTGAGCCAGAGCCCACAAACTCTTGGTGTCGGGCACCTGCCCGGTCAGGTTCCTGATCGCGGCGTCGATCTTCTTCTTCGTTGCGTCAGGGATCGGATAGTCGCGTCGTGCGAGCGCCAGAACCGCCCGGACGTAAGTCATCAGCTCGAAAGGATCGACAGCCTCGAGGTCGAACTTGTCGGTCGCAACGTCCGCCACTCTCTGCTGCGCCGTCTGCCTCGCCGCTTCCGGCCATTTGAGACCGACGGCCCGCGCAAGCGGCAGGGGGTTGAAGCCGAAGCGGCCAAGCAGCACGCGATCACCGCGAGCCGGCGCACAAACTGGACGCGAACGTTCTCGTCTTCGCGCGCCAGATCCCAAAGAGCCGTCACGTCCTCCGCGGGCAGAGGATCGCGCCGCAGCTGGAGGCGGGACCACAACGAGCTCGCCTTGGTCTCGACCGCCGCGCGCGTCGGCGCGCGCCGCCTCCTCGCGCGCCTTCTGGGCTTCCAGATCGGCGCGCGTAGCCTCCGTGCGCGCCTGCTCGGCCGCAGCATCGGCGCGTACTTTCTGGTCATACGCGTACCAGGAGGTTCCCGTTGCGACCGCCGTGAGGATGCCACCGACCACGGCCGCGGCGAGCGCGAGTTGCGTGCGCAGCGCCTGCCGCTCGAGGCGGGCGCGCAAAGCCTGCTGCTCGAGCTCGTTTTGGAGCCGCACGCGCTCTTCCTCCTGCCGGCGCGCGGCTTCCTCGGCGGCCTGCTGTTCGCGCCGCACCGCTTCCTCGGCTTCCTCGCTGTCCATGAGAAAGGTGATTGCGGCGTCGAAGTCGCCGCCATAGCGCCGCGCCCAGAGCCGCGTCGGCTGCTCCTCGTGGAGCCAGTGCTGCGCGCGCGACAACGCGAGCCCCGTGAGCAGGGCGCCCTGACCGTCCTGCATGCGCCGCGCCGACCGGCACAGGTCCTGGTAGACCTCGCACGAGGCCTTCTCGCGCCGCACCCAGCGGTCCAGGGTGTCCCACTGCCGGATCAGGCTCTCGTGCATGATGTCGATCGACGTGTCGTCGGCGACGCGCTGCCGGTTGGCGTAGAGGAACGAGGCATCTTCGGCGCGAAAGGCATCGACCACGCGCTGCACGACATCGAGCGGGACCTCGGCAAGCTTCGCGACCGTGCCGCACCGGGTCGGCCGCCGCAGACGGGCGCTGTGCTCTTCGACCTCGACCATCCGGCGGAACATGATCTCCGCGACCCTGCGTTCCTCGGACGACATCCGTTTCAGGATTCGATCGCCGTGACGGGACAGAGCGTTCTTGACGTTCTCGGCTTTCCGGCCGCGTCTGCCGGCCTCGAGTTGCTCGTAATCAGCGAGGCCGAGCTGGATGCCCGCGCCAGCGGCAAGTCCCTCCTGCTCCTGCCGTTCCTCCTCCTGAATCCACATCCACAGCAAGGTGTGCTGCAGGATCGGCAGCTGATCCTCCTGCCCCCGGATGTCATCGATCAGGCGCTCGATCAGCGCGTCCTCGATCCGGCCGTTCTTGAGCTCGGCCGGCTCGATGATCGCCTGGCGCAGCTCCTCTTCGCTCATGCGCGGGAGCAGATAATGCGTCTCGTTCAGGGCCTCCGCCAAGCCCTTGAAGCGTGCGCAATCGCCCAGATACTCCGAGCGCATCGTGGTGATGATGTAGATGCCCGACGGCTTGTCCTTTGCGACCGCGAGCAGGACCTCGATCAGGCGCGTCCGCTCCGGATCCTCGTGATCGGACCGGTAGCGGAAGATCTCCTCGAACTGGTCGACCAGCAGCAGGAAATTCTCGTCTTCCTCGAGCCCGACGTCCTGGGCCACCTTGGCGAGACCGTCTTCGCTCGCGTCGATCAGGACCCGCAGCCTGGCCACCTCGGCCGCCGGCAGCTCGCCGTCCGATGCGACCAGGTCGGGCCGCAGCGAGCGCAGCATGCCATCGGCCATGGACCAGAGCGGCGCGGCGCCCGGGCGCATCGTGCCCGGTGCGCCAGCGCACGCCCATGCGGCTGTGACGCCGCTCGAGGGTGGCCTGCACACCCGCGCGCACGAGCGAGGATTTGCCGCTGCCGGAGGGCCCGATGACCGACACGAAATGGTTGTCGGCCAGGATGGCGAGGATGTCCTGGATCAGCCGGTCACGGCCGCGAAAGATGGGCCACTCCACCTTGTCGAACGGCCGCAGTCCGGGATAGGGCGCGGCGCGGCAGAAGCTCCGAGGCGGCGCGGGGTCGGGGCGTGCGCGCCGCGGCTCGCGGCGAGCCCGCCTCCGCGGCCGCCGCCCCGGCATTCGCGCCGCTCATGTCGGGCGTCCGAGTTGACGGGCCGACGTGCTCTGCGTCTGCAGCCAGCCTTGCAGATCGTGCTTGAGGGTCGGCGAATTGCAGGAGAACACGCTCACGTCTTCAAACGATTCCAGCCGCGGATCGATCGGCGCATCGACGATCGCGCATTTCAGACGCCCGCCCAGTTTGCGCTGAATGTCGAACTTGATGTCGGCCACCCGACCATCGATCCAGAGGTCATCCTCCTCCTTGACCGTGCCGTTGATCAGCAGAATCGCGCCGCAGCGCCTGATGATCTCCAGAAAGCTGCTGCCCTCATCCAGCACGCTTGCCACCTCACGCCCGCCGCGGGCCCGCCTCGCCAGCGGGAAGACCGAGATGTTCGAGCTCGCCCAGCAAGCGGCGGATCTCGCGCTCCAGACTTTCGTCACGCGCACTCGCCATCATGAACACGCTGCAGGGAGTTTCGCCGCCGGCGGACGGCAACTCGACCACCTTGGCCACCCGCTCGGCAAAGCTCTGCAATCCGCCGGTATCGTCCTGATCGAGGCCTTCCAGAAACTCGCGATATTCAGGCTTCTTGACCCGTGACGTCTCCAGCGATGGGGCCCGATAGACGAAGATCGGCTTGCTGTTTTTCTTGGCCAGCTCGTGCTGATACAGGACGAAGCCGGTCTCGTCATGGCGCCACGAGCCGCTGATGCTGCCCAACACCTGCACGAACTTGTCGCAATTCGAGATCCATTCGCCGGCATGCTCATGCACCTGGTCGACGTCGAGCGGGTTGCTCTCGGGCACCACGATGCAACCCTGCGCGCGCAGCAGTTCAGCCAGCTCGTCGCGCAGATCGTCGACGTCCTCGGCCGGGGCGGCCGCCAGGAAGACGCGTTCCCGCTGCGCCGGCTCCTCGCGCAGGGCGGAAGTTCGGGGCGGCTTGCGCGCGGCGCCGGGCGCCAGCGCCTTCATCTGGGCGACGATGTCACTGGCCAGCTTGCTCACGGCTTCGAAGTATTCCTTGCTGTCGGGAGCGTCTCTGGGCGAGGGATATCCCTTCGGCAGCCCGAGGTTGCTGCCTTCGGCGTCACGCACGAAGTCGTACCCGACCAGGGGATGGCCGCGCTCGTCCTTGAACACGTCCGGCCAGAGGCTGTGGTCGGTCGAACGCACCCGGACCACGAACACCGGTCGGTCGGCCCGCTTCTGCCGGACGGCATCGAAGAACCACGCGACTTCGTCGCTGCACCAGCTCGAACTCGAGGTACCATTCCGACATCAGGACGAGCAGCACCCCCGACTTCTCCACCTTGTCCCGAAGCTGTCGGGTCAGGGGCTCGTTGCCGCAGATCTTGTAGTCCATCCACAGATCGACGTCCTTGGCCTGCCGCATGCCGAGGCCGGCGGCCACCAACTTGCGCGCGTCATCGACCAGGCCCTTCGACCAGTCGTTCAGCGCTTCCGAATGGGCATAGCTGACGAAGATGTCGTGCTCGTAGTCGCGGAGGTACGCCATGGCCGCCCGCTCCCGTATCGCCTCGTCCCGATCAGAGCACGAAATGCCCGCGGGAATTTGTGATCTGGTTCACAACCTTAGCACTTTTACATGCTGAGATTGCAACAATCATTGGGCGTAGGCGGTGACCTGAGCCCGCCGCGGGCGGGATGGCGATAACTCTATGACCGCGAGGCGGCGAAAGCCGACAATTGAAACGCGTCGACGCGTCTTCACTTCATTCGTTCATTTTGGCCTGCTGCCAGAGAGCTTCCAGCTCGTCGAGCGGAGCCTCCTCGGCGCGTCGCCCGCTGGCGGCGAGGGCCTGCTCGATCGCCCGAAAGCGGCGCTCGAACTTGCGATTGGTCGCCCGCAGCGCGTCCTCCGGATCGACCCCGAGATGGCGCGCCAGATTGACCGCCGCGAACAGCAGGTCGCCGAGCTCGTCGCTCACCCTGGCCGGCTTGCGTCCGGCCGCGAGCTCGGCCCGCAGCTCGGCGATCTCCTCGTCGAGCTTGGCCAGGACCGGCTCGACCTCCGGCCAGTCGAAGCCGGCGCGCGCGGCCCGCTTCTGCAGCTTGGCGGCTCGGGTGAGGGCCGGTAGAGCGCGCGGCACGTCGTCCAGCAGCTGCCGTCGCCGCCGCGGCCTTGGCCGCCCGCTCGGCCGCCTTCGTCGCCTCCCAGGCGTGGGTCTGCGCTGCGGCGTCGGCGACCGCGGCGTCGCCGAACACGTGCGGATGGCGGCGGATCATCTTGTCGGCGATCTGCTCGGCGACCGCCTCGAAGTCGAAGTGCCCCGCTCTTTCGCCATCTGGGCGTGGTACACCACCTGGAGGAGCAGGTCGCCGAGCTCGTCGGCCAGATCCGCCATGTCGCCGCGCGCGATCGCATCGGCGACCTCGTAGGCCTCCTCGATCGTGTAGGGGGCGATGGTGGCGAAGCCCTGCTCGAGGTCCCAGGGGCAGCCGCCTTCGGGCTCGCGCAGCCGCGCCATCACCCCGAGCAGCCGATCGATCGCCGCCATCTGTCAGGCCACCGTGGCGCAGATCACAGCAGCCGGCCCTGCTCGCCCGCAGGCGCTGCGGCCGGCCGCGCGGACCGTGCACCGCCGCGCGCGACCACCGTCTGCACCCGGCCGTCGTGGAACTCGAGCTCGAGCGCGGCCAGAGCGCGCGCCTTCGCGGCGCCATCGACCAGTTCGCCGCGCTCGTCGCGGACCAGAGCGAAGCCCCGCTCGAGCACGCCCCGATAGCTCGACAACTCGAGCAGGCTCGTCTGCGCTTTGAGCCGGGCGCGGCCGGCCTCGAGCCGGCGGTCGATGGCGTGGCGCTGACGGACGACGAGGTCGTCGAGGCTACCTTGATGGCGGGGCAGCCGCGCCCTGAGCTCATCGAGAGTGAGGCGTCCGATCAGGCCGCTCAGCCCCGCCTGGCGGTGGCGCAGGAGAGCCCGCGTCGGCGGCCCGAGGCGGGCATCGAGCCCGCCGAGCGCCCGGGCGGCCTGCTCGGCGCGCGCCCGCAGGCCATGCGGCAGGCGCTCCGTGAGATCGTCGAGCCGCTGCGTCGCCTGGCCGAGCAGTGCCTGCGGATCGGGCAGGCCGCGGCCGAGGCCGACCACGCGCTGCTCGAGCTGGCGCAGCTCCCGCTGCACGCCGTGGAACAGCCGGTGGTCGAGCTGGCCCAGCCGCTGGGCGAGCTCGGCGCGCACCGGCACGGCGACCTCGGCCGCAGCGGTCGGCGTCGGCGCCCGCTGATCGGCCGCGTGGTCGATCAGCGTCCATGTCGGTCTCGTGGCCGACCGCCGCGATCAGCGGAATGGCGCTTGCCGCCGCCGCGCGTACCACGATCTCCTCGTTGAACGCCCAGAGGTCCTCGAGCGAGCCGCCGCCGCGGGCGACGATCAGCACGTCCGGGCGCGGGACCGGCCCGGCCGTCGCCAGCGGTTGAAGCCTTCGATCGCCGCGGCGACCTGCCCGGCCGCGACCTCGCCCTGGACCAGGACCGGCCAGAGCAGGACCCGGCGCGGAAAGCGTTCGGCGAGGCGATGGAGGATGTCCTGGATCACCGCGCCCGGTGGGCGAGGTCACGATGCCGATCACCTCGGGCAGGTAGGGGAGCGGCCGCTTGCGCCCGGCGTCGAACAGGCCCTCGGCCGCCAGCTTCTTGCGGCGCTCCTCGAGCAGCGCCATCAGCGCGCCGACCCCCGCCGGCGCGAGGCGATCGACGATCAGCTGGTACTTCGAGCGCCCGGGATAGGTCGTGATCCGCCCGGTGCGATCACCTCGAGCCCGTCCTCGGGCTTGAAGCTGCAGGCGCTGCGCCGCGCTCCGCCAGCAGACGCTGTCCAGAACCGCGCCTTCGTCCTTGAGCGCGAAGTACATGTGCCCGGACGCCGCCCGCTTGAAGCCCGAGATCTCGCCCCGCACCCGGACCCAGCCATAGGCGTCCTCGAGCGTGCGCCTCAGCGCGCCCGCAAGCTCGCTGACCGTGAACTCGGTGACGTTGTCGAGCTCCATTCCTGCTGCCGGTTCGGTTTGTCGGCGTCAACGCGGCGGCAATCGGCGTACGCACGATCTCGCCCGGCGCCTTTCTTAGACCAGCCGGCGCCATCCGACCACCGTCGCTCCGCCGTCACATCGTCCGCGCCCGCCGTCTGTGCTCACCGGCCGGTGCCCGGCAACGGTATCGCGCTTGCGCAGCGGTAAAGGGGGCGCCAAAATCCTTGGAGTAGAATGGGATTAAGCGCTTGGCCTCTTGAGATCGCGCTCGTCGATGGCTCTGGAGCGGAGGAAATGAGCAACGTCAAGGCCGGGACGCCTCGACGACCAATCGGGCCGGCGCTCGAGGCGATGTATCGCTTCCTCCTCTGGCTGGTGCCGACGATCGAAAAATTCCCCAGGAGCCAGAAGTTCCTGCTCGGCGATCGCATCCAGTCGACTGCACTCGACGTCCTGGAGCGGCTGATCGAGGCGACCTACACCCGGACGCGGGGCCACATGCTCGGCGCCGCCAATCTCGGCATCGAGAAGCTGCGCCTGCTGTTCCGGCTTTCCTTCGATCTGAAGTTCCTGGACATGAGGCGTTACGAACACGCGGCGCGCAGCCTCGACGAGATCGGCCGCCTTATCGGTGGGTGGCGGAAAACGAGCGATGCCGCGTCGGCATGACGACCTCTTCGGCCGGATAGCCAGCTTCTCTGCGCTGCATGCCGCGGCCAGGCGCGCCATCAAGGGCAAGCGACGCAAGCCGGGCGCCGCCGCCTTCATGGCCGGTCTGGAGACTGAGCTGCTACAGCTCGAGCGCGAGCTGAACGCGAAGACCTATCAGCCCGGGCGCTATCTGGCCTTCGAGGTGCACGATCCCAAACGCCGGATCGTGTCGGCGGCGCCCTTCCGGGATCGCGTCGTGCACCATGCCCTCTACGACGTGGTCGGGCCGATCTTCGAGCGCGGCTTCGTCCATGACAGCTATGCCAATCGCGTCGGCAAGGGCACCCATCGCGCCGTTGCCTGCTACGAGCGCTTCCGCGATCGCTACCGCCATGTTCTGCGGTGCGACGTCTACCGCTACTTCCCGGCCATCGACCATGAGATCCTGAAGGCGGATCTGCGCCGGCGCATCGGCTGCGCGCCGACGCTCTGGCTGCTTGACACGATCATCGACGGCTCCAACCCTCAGGAACCGCTCTATTTCTACTATCCCGGCGACGACCTGTTCGAGCCATATCGGCGCCGAAGGGGGCTGCCGATCGGCAATCTGACCAGCCAGTTCTTCGCCAACGTCTATCTCGATGGCCTCGATCATTTCTGCAAGGAGGTGCTGCGGGCCCCAGGCTACGTCCGGTACGTCGACGACTTCGCGCTGTTCCACGATGACTCGGAGGTCTTGGCGACCTGGCGCGATCGGCTCGCCACCTATCTCGCCGGGCGACGTCTGTCGCTGCACCCCGGAAAGACCTTCATCGAAGCGAGCAGCTGTCCGGCCCACTACCTCGGCTTGGAGCTCTGCCTTGGCGGCTGGCGCCGCCTTCCCGAGGACAATGTCCGGCGCTTTCGCAACCGCCTGCGAGGCATGCGCGACCGCTGGCGGGCCGGCACGATCGATCGCAAGACCGTCGAGCAGCGCGTGACGTCGTGGATCGCGCACGCCGAGCACGCCGACACGTGGCGTCTGCGCTGCGCGATCTTCCGCGGCGGCTGGTTCGCCCCAGCGCCCGGCCGCCGCAGGAAGCCTGTCCCGCCCCCTGCCGCCGGGTGTTGCGCGGGGGCTCCTGGAACAACAAACCGAGGAACCTCCGCTCCGCCAATCGCAACAGGAACAACACGGACAACCGGAACAACAACAGGGGCTTCCGGGTTGCCAGTACGCCCTCATGCCGGAGCTGCCGCGTCCACGGACACGGCGGGAGAGCCGAGGTGCGTCCAGGGCGGGTCATGATGAGCCGGCTGCAACCAACGACTTTGCAGCCAGGGGCGGTCTTCGTCTTGGGCAATGGCCGACGAAGGCCGCCCCTGTTGCGAGTGGGCGGCCACCAGAGGCCATTCGGATGGTGAAGCCAGTCCCAGACGCCTTCTTGAGCTACACGCGCTTCGACGACCGCCACGGCACGATCAGCGCCTTTCGCGAGTGGCTTAGCGACGCCGTGCGGGAGGTTACCGGCGAGCCGTTCGAAATCTTCCAGGACGTGGAGGGCATTGGCATCGGCGAGCACTGGCCTGGCAAACTGGATCAGATGCTCGATGAAGTTCCCTTTTTCATTCCTATCCTAACGCCCAGTTACTTCAGAAGCCAAGCCTGCAGAGATGAACTCGAGAAGTTCCTGGAGGCCGAAAAGGATAGAGGCCGCAACGATCTCGTCCTGCCGATCTACTACATCGAGTGCCATGTTCTCGAAGAACTCGACGCCCGCGCCGCCGATCCTTTGGCAGCAACCCTCCATGAACGACAGCGCCAGGACTGGCGGGAGCTTCGGCACGATCCATTCGAAGCCAAGAACGTCCGGAGGGCACTAGAACGACTGGCTCGAGGGATCGCACAGGCGCGTTGGCGGGCAATGCGCCATGCCGACGACGAAGCACGCAAGCGCGTCGTGGAAGAAGCACGTCCCAAGGCAGCCGATGGGAGAAAGGGGGCCGAACAGGCACGCAGACGGGTCGAGCAGGCCGCCGCGCAGCCACCAGCCGGTCGGGGCAACTCGGTCGCGGTCGGAACCCAGCGCGGGAGACCAGCACCGTCGGGCCAGGAACTCAAGGCCGGCACGATCTTCCGCGACACCGACGCCCCCTGGTGCCCTGAGATCGTAGTCATCCCGCCAGGCAGGTTCATGATGGGATACGAACAAGGGCCGCAGCATGAGGTGCAGATCGCCTATCGCTTCGCGGTCGGGCGCTATGCGGTGACCTTCGAGGAGTACGACCATTTCTGTGAAGCAGCGGGCGAAAAGAAGCCGGACGAAAAAAATTGGGGTCGTGGTCGACGGCCAGCGGTCAGGGTATCCTGGAAAGATGCCAAGGCTTATGTTGAGTGGCTGAGCAAGGAGACCGGTAGACCCTACCGTCTGCTCTCGGAGGCGGAGTGGGAGTACGCCTGCCGCGCCGGAACGACAACGCGCTTTTGGTGGGGTGACGACATCACGCCCGAGAACGCGAACTATGGCGGTGGCGGCAATCTAGGCAAGACCGCTGAAGTTGGCTCCTACCCGCCGAACCCTTGGGGCCTGTACGACATGCACGGCAATGTGTGGGAGTGGGTCGAGGACTGCTGGAACGACGGCTATCAGGAAGCCCCGGTCGACGGCAGCGCCTGGACCAGTGGCGATTGCGGCCGCCGGGTGTTGCGCGGGGGCTCCTGGGACTACCGGTCCGTGGGGCCTCCGCTCCGCCGATCGCTTCGGGGGCGGCGCGGACGACCGGGGCAGCGACAGGGGCTTCCGGGTTGCCAGGACGCTCTCGCGCAGCGAGAGCGTTACCCCTTGAACCTTCGCCACTTTACCCCCTGGGGCCTGGGGCGAAGCCCCGGTCGGTTTTTCGCGAGATCCAGGAATTGGGTCTGAAGGCTCAGTGAAGTACCCGGATAGCCGGGGTTTCTCTTTCTATTTGACCACAGCCTCGCCGCGGTCGCGGTGCACGACCCTTTCGTTTCCGCTCTTGACGAAGCCTCGCCGCCGTCGCCGTGGACGCCCCCTTTGCTCTGCGTTCTCGACCGGAGCCTCCCCGCGCTCGCGGAGCACGATCCTTTCGTCTCCGCTATGATCGCAGCGTCTCGCTCTCGTGACGCACGACGGTTTCGTCTCGGTCGTTGACCGAAGTCTCCCCGCGCTCGCGGTTCGTGGCGACTTTTCCATTCGGTCTGGACCGGAGCCCCTTCTTGTGCCCGCAGAGCCCAGCCGCCGGTGGCGGGCTTTGGCCTTCTGATGGCGCGGGCACGGATTCCCACGGTCGCATGGACCATTGGAGAGCCGAGCGTAGCGACCAACGATTGACGAAAGGTTAAGACGCCTGCGCGCCATAGGCAGGACGTCGACTGTTGGTCGTATTTATTCCTATGATCGGCTAGACTGGAACGTTTCGGGGCGCGCGCCCGCGGCCGCGTGCGCATCCGTTCCGCCCGCATCCAGCCAAGGGAGATCCGCCATGTCCAGCCACGCCCGCGCCGAGGCGAGCCGCGCCAACGGAGCCAAGTCGCGCGGGCCGCGCACCGCCGAGGGCAAGGCGCGCTCGGCGCGAAATGCCCTGAAGCACGGCCTCTCGGCCAAAAAGCACGTCCTGCTGCCGGACGACAGCCGCGCCGAGTTCAAAGCGCTCGAGGGCGCGCTGCTCGAGGAGCTTCGCCCCGCGGGCGCGCTGCAGACGCTGCTCGTCCATCGGCTGGTCGCCGCGGCCTGGCGGCTCGCCCGCGCCGATCGCCTCGAGTTCGGGCTGCTCACCGGCGATGGCGCGCTCGAGAGCCCCGGCCGCGTGCTGGTCCGGGACGGCCGCGCGGCGGGGGTCTTTGCGACCCTGGTGCGCTATCGGGGCGGCGCGCAGGCCGAGTTCTTCCGCACCCTCAAGGCGCTGCGGGCGCTCCAGGCCGAGGCCGCCCAAGCGGCCGCAGGGGTCGCGGCCGAGGTGGCGCCGGATGACGCAAAATTGCGCTCAAATCGGCCGGAAAGCGGCGCAAATGGCGCACGAAACGAACCCGATGCGCGCGCGATCGGGCAGCAATGCGCCACAAAGGCGCCAGCGAACGAACCCGAGCGCCCGGCCCGGCCTTCGGCCGGCTTTCCGGGCCGCTTCTCGCCCGCCGGCTCGCTCTGGGCAGCGCCCGGGGGAGCGCACGGAGCTTCGGAGCCCGACAGCGGCGAGCCGGTGCGGTAGCGACCAATGGTCGACGAAAGGGTCGGCCGGGCCGCATTTGGCTCAGGTCCGGGCGTGATCCCGGCGAGTGAGGTGTCTTCGCCGGTGCGCCGAGGAAGGCCGCTTCTTATAGCGGGCCCGCAAAGCCTTCACCTTCGCGGGGCGAGCCCCGCGCCGCTCCGGGCCGACCACCGAGATCGGCCCTGGGAGCCAGGCGCGCGCCGCCAACCCGGGCGCGCAGACCAAGCGCAAGAGTCGGGACTTTACGCGCTTGGTATTACAGGTGCCCCTCTTCGACCAGCGCCTCGGCGATCTGGACGGCGTTGAGGGCGGCGCCCTTGCGCAGGTTGTCGGCGACGACCCACATCTGCAAGCCGTGCGGCAGCGTCGGGTCGCGGCGCACGCGCGAGACGAAGACCGCGTACTCGCCGACGCATTCGACCGGGGTGATGTACTCGCCGCTCGCCGGATCGTCGACCAGCAGCAGGCCCTCGAATTCGAACAGAGCACCGCGCGCGTCCTCGACGCTGATCTCGTGCTCGAACTCGACGTTCAGCGCAAGCGCGTGGCCGACGAACACCGGGCAGCGCACGCAGGTCGCGGCGACCTCGATCGCGGGGTCGAGGATCTTCTTGGTCTCGACCGCCATCTTCCACTCTTCTCTCGATGAGCCGTCGTCCAGGAAGACGTCGATCTGGGGAATGAGGTTGAAGGCGATCTGCTTGGGGAAGTGCTTGGGCTCGGGCGAGCGGGTCTCGTAGATGCCCTTGGTCTGGTCGAACAACTCGTCCATCGCCTCGCGCCCGGCGCCGGAGACCGACTGGTAGGTCGCGACCACGACGCGGCGGACCAGCGCCAAGTCGTGCAGCGGCTTCAGCGCCATGACCATCTGGATGGTCGAGCAGTTGGGATTGGCGATGATGTTGCGCTCGCGAAAGCCCTCGAGCGCCTCCCGATTCACCTCGGGCACGATCAGCGGCACATCCGCGTCCATGCGGAACTGCGAGGTGTTGTCGATCACGATGCAGCCGGCCGCCGCGGCCCGGGGCGCGTGAGTCTTGGAGACGGCGGCGCCTGGCGAGAACAGGCCGAGATCCGTGCCCTCGAAGTCGAAGCCCTCGAGCGGGCGGACCTTGAGGATGTCCTTGTCGCCGAAGCTCACCTCCTTGCCGGCCGAAGCCCGCGAGGCGAGCGCCACCATCTCGTCGACCGGAAAGTCGCGCTCGGCCAGAATGTTCAGCATCTCGCCGCCGACCGCGCCGGTCGCGCCGACCACCGCCACCTTGTAGCCCATGTCCGTCTGGTCCCGCCTAGGGTCTCGCCGCAAGGTTGGCGATCGGTCGCCGCCCGTCAAGGCCGAACCTCGCGCCGATCGAAGGGTGAAACGCGGCGCGATCGAGGCTAGGCTTCTCGGATGACCATCCGATTGGGGGCCGAGCAGGGAAGACGCCTCGTCCTCGGTTTGCAGGGACTGGCCGAACCGTGGTCTTCCAGACCCATGCGGGGCCACCGGCCCTCGGTCGACGGCGTCGCCCGGCTGATCGAGCGGCTTGGCTTCCTCCAGGTCGACAGCATCAACACGGTCGCGCGCGCCCACCACATGATCCTGTTCACGCGCGCCTCTGGCTATCGGCCAGAGCTGCTGCGCCAGGCGCAGGAGGACGAGGTGCTCCTGTTCGAGCACTGGACGGACCGGATCGCGAGCCTGCTACCGATCGGCTTCTACCCCTATTGGCGCCTTCGTTTCGCCCGCGAGCAGGCGATGGTCGAGGCGAGGTTCAGGCGCTGGTTCGGCGACGGTTTCACGCTCGAGCTGGAGCGGCTTCTCGACCAGATCCGGGCCGAGGGAGCGATCCGGGCGCGCGATCTCGAGGTCGAGCGGGCGCGGCCGGCCGGCGGCTGGTGGGACTGGCACGCGGGCAAGACCGCGCTCGAGTACCTCTGGCGCACCGGCCGACTGGCGATCGCAAGGCGCGATGGCTTTCAGAAGGTCTACGATCTGCCCGAGCGGGTGATCCCGGAAAAGGTGCTGGGGCAGGAGCCGGGCGAGGTGGAGCTGATCGACTGGGCCTGTCGCGCCGCGCTCGAGCGCCTCGGCTTCGCCACGCCGACCGAGATCGCACGCTTCTTCGGCCTGATCTCGATCGCGGAGGCCAGGGATTGGTGCGGGCGCAACCTCGGCGCTGTGTGCGAACCGGCGACCCTCGAGTTGGCGAACGGCGCGCCGCCCCGCAAGCTGCTCGCGCGGCCGGACATCGAAGAGCTGCTGCGAGAACTGCCTTTGCCGCAGAAGCGGCTCCGGATCCTGAACCCGTTCGATCCGCTGTTGCGCGACCGCCAGCGCCTCGCCCGGCTGTTCGGCTTCGACTATCGGATCGAGGTGTTCGTGCCGGCGAAGCGGCGGCGCTACGGCTACTACGTCTTTCCGCTGCTCGAAGGCGATCGCCTGGTCGGCCGGCTGGACATGAAAGCCGAGCGGGAGGCGGGCCAGCTCGTCGTGAGCGCGCTCTGGCTGGAGCCGGGGCGGCGCCTGACGCGAGCCCGCGGGCGGCGGCTCGAGGCCGAGCTCGAGCGGGTCCGCGACTTCATCGGCGCCGACGCCGTCCGCTTCGTCGATGGCTACCTCAGAAGCGAGAGCTGAGCCGAGGCCCGGACGGCAAGCTCGGGATTATTCCTCAGGGGTGCGGCCCAGGCCGAACCGCCAGGCATAAAGGACGACCGCGACCGCGGTCGCGAGATTGAGGCTGGAGACGCCCGCGCGCATCGGAATGGCGATCCGTCGCTCGGCGCGCTCGAGCAGTGCGTTGCTGAGACCCGCGCCGCTCGGAGCCGAAAGCGAAGACGGCGTCGTCTTCGATCGCGCCCGGGCAGATCGGCTCGCCCCCCGGGTGGGCCGCGATCAAGGGACGGTTACTCTCGGGCAAGGTCTCGATCCGGGCCACCGGCAGGGCGAAGTGCAGCCCGGCCGAGCCGCGCAGCGCCGCCGGGTGCCAGGGATCGTGGCGTCCGGTCGTGAGCACCGCCGCCGCGCCGGCCGCCGCGGCAACGCGGACCACCGCACCCAGGTTGCCGAGATGGGCGGGCCGTTCGAGGAGCACGACAGGCGCCGTGCCTGGCCGTCCGAACACCTCTCTGGAGGTCGAAGCGCGGTCGACGGGCGAGGGCAATCACACCGGTCTCGGGCGGCGCCGGCGCCAATCGTGCGAACAGGGCAGGGGCGATGGGATGGACGAGTTCTCGGAGACGGACTGCGATGTCGGGCGCGAGGTGAGTGGCGAGGGTCAGAAGCCCTTCCAGATCCGAGGCGTACGCTTCCTCGACGTCGGCGCCGAAGCGGAGCGCGTGCTTCAGCGCATGGAACCCCTCGAGCACGGCTAGGCCCGGGTCGCGGCGCGCCGCCCTGAGACGATCGATCAGCGCAGCGCTGTTCGTGGCCGGGCTTTCGAGCGGGTTGCCGGCCGGGTCCGCTCCGCTCAGGCCGCCGCCTTGTCGAGCTCGCGGACGATCGACTTGCCCATGGTCGAGGTCGAGACCCTGGCCTTGCCCTCCTGCATGATGTCGGCGGTGCGCAGGCCGCCCGCCAGCACCCGGGCGATCGCGCCGTCGAGCAGATCGGCCGCCGCGTCCCGGTCGAAGGAGTAGCGCAGCATCATCGAGAAGCTCTGGAGCATGGCGATCGGGTTGGCGAGACCCTTGCCCGCGATGTCCGGCGCCGAGCCGTGGACCGGCTCGTAGAGCGCCTTGCGCTTGCCGTCCGGGCCGGGGGCGCCGAGCGAGGCCGAAGGCAGCATGCCGAGCGAGCCGGTCAGCATCGCGGCGCAGTCGGACAGCAGATCGCCGAACAGATTGTCGGTCACGATCACGTCGAACTGCTTGGGCTGGCGGACCAGCTGCATGGCGCAGTTGTCGGCGTACATGTGGCTGAGCTCGACGTCCGGGTACTCGGCATCGTGCAGCTTCTGCACCTCCTCGCGCCAGAGGACGCCCGACTCCATGACGTTTGCCTTCTCGACCGAGCAGACCCGGTTCTGGCGTTTCCTTGCGAGCTCGAAGCCGACCCGTGCGACCCGGACGATCTCGTCGGTCGTGTAGACCTGGGTGTTGATGCCGCGGCGCTGGCCATCGGGCAGGGTCTCGATGCCGCGCGGCTCACCGAAATAGATGCCGCCGGTGAGCTCGCGCAGGATCATGATGTCGAGGCCGCGGACCAGCTCGGGCTTGAGCGACGAGCTGTCGACCAGCGCGTCGAACACTTTGGCGGGCCTCAGGTTGGCGAACAGGCCGAGCTCCTTGCGCAGGCGGAGCAGGCCGCGTTCGGGCTTCTGCTCGAACGGCAGAGCGTCGTACTTGGGCCCACCGACCGCGCCGAACAGCACCGCATCGGCGGCCAGCGCCCGTTCGAGCACCTCATCGGTCAACGGCGTCCCGTGCCGGTCGCGCGAGATGCCGCCGACCAGACCTTCCTCGAGCTCGAACTCGAGGCCCTGGCGCCGCGCGAACCAGTCCATGATCCGGCGGACCTCGCGCATGACCTCGGGGCCGATGCCGTCGCCGGGCAGCAGCAGGACGCTGCCGAGCGGCACCGGGTCGTTGCGCAAGATCGCCATCAGGCGGCCCCGTGATAGAGCCAGGGCTGCTCTGCCCGCTGGCGCGCTTCGAAGTCGTCGATCCGCTTCACCTTCTTCATCGTCAGGCCGACGTCGTCGAGGCCGTGCAGGAGGCAATGCTTGGCGAACGGATCGATCTCGAAGCGGAACACCTCGTTGCCCGTGGGCCGGCGGATCTCCTGCTTCTCGAGGTCGATGGTGAAGGTCGGGTCCTTGGCCTCGCTCGCCTCTTGGGTCAGAATGTCGACCTGCTCCTGAGGCAGGACAATTGGCAGAATGCCGTTCTTAAAGCAGTTGTTGAAGAAAATGTCGGCGAACGAAGGCGCGATCACGCAGCGGATGCCGAAGTCGAGGAGCGCCCAGGGGGCATGCTCGCGCGAGCTGCCGCAGCCGAAGTTCTCGCCCACGATCAGGATCTTGGCGTCGCGATGCGGGTCCTTGTTGAGGACGAAGTGCGGATGCTCGCTGCCATCCTCCTGATAGCGCAAAGACTTCGAACAGCGCGGCGCCCAGCCCGGTGCGCTTGATGGTCTTGAGGTGGCGCGCGGGGATGATCTTGTCGGTGTCGACGTGGACCATCGGCAGCGGCGCCGCGATCCCGGTGAGCGTCGTGAACGGCTCCATGACTTCGCCCCTCTCCCTCTTCCGCGCGCCCCTTTATGCCCGCGCCGGCGCGGGAGTTCCAGTACCTCATGCCGACCGGGTGCAGGAACAGGCGACAGCTTTGATAGTGGCGCAACCGTCAAGGTCGGCTATGCCGATCCTATGGCGGAGCCGAGAGGCGAGTGATGAGGCATTGACCGCGGGGGTGAGCGCCGCCGGACCGCGCCACGGCGAGTTCGTCGCGCTGGTCGCGCTGATGACGTCGCTGGTCGCGATGTCGATCGATACGATGCTGCCGGCACTGGCGACGATCGGCGCTGAGCTCGGTGCGCGGCGCGCCAACGATGCCCAGCTCATCCTCTCGGCGCTCTTTCTCGGTCTGGCAATCGCCCAGATGATCTACGGACCCCTGGCTGACTGCTTCGGCCGCAAGCCCATGATCTACCTCGGATTGGCCTGTTCATCGTCGGCTGTCTCATGTCCGCCCTCTCGACCACCTTTGCGGCAATGCTGATCGGGCGCTTCCTCCAGGGGATCGGTGCCGCCGGCCCTCGCATCGTCACCGTCGCCATGGTGCGCGATCAGTACGAAGGGCGCGCCATGGCGCGGATCATGTCATCGGTGATGGCGGTCTTCATCCTGGTTCCGGCGCTGGCGCCGGGGATCGGTCAGCTCATCCTGATGGTTGCGAGCTGGCGTGCGATCTTCGGCGCTTTCCTGGCGGTGGCCTCGATCGCCGTGATCTGGTTTGGCATCCGGCAACCGGAGACGTTGTCGGCCGCGCACCGAGCGTCATTTTCGCTGCAGCGGATCGCGAGCGCCGCCCGCGAGGTCTGCCTCCACCCGGTCGCCGTCCGCTACACCATGGCCGCCGGCCTGATCTTCGGCGCGTTGATCGGCTATCTCACCTCGGCGCCGCAGATTTTCCAGGGTCAGTACGGCCTGGGCGAGCGCTTTCCGCTCTATTTCGGCTCACTGGCGCTGGCGATCGGGCTCGCCTCCTGGTGCAACTCGCGCCTCGTGATGCACTACGGCATGCGCCTGTTGTCGGGCGTGGCCGTCGTCGTGCTTGGCGCTCTTTCGGTTGGCTTCTTCGCGATCGCGCTCGCGACGGTTGGCCATCCGCCCCTCTGGGCTCTCATGACCTATCTGATGGCCGCGTTCTTCTGTCTCGGCATTCTGTTCGGCAACTTCAACGCGCTCGCCATGGAGCCGCTCGGTCACATCGCAGGAGTCGCCTCGTCGGTCGTCGGCTCGCTCACCACCTTCATCTCGCTGCTGCTCGGCACCCTGATCGGCCGCAGCTACAACGGCACGGTCCTGCCACTGGTCGGCGGTTTCGCGATCCTGGGGCTGGCCGCCATGGCAATCATGCGCCGGGCCGAACGCAGCCGGTGATCAGCCTGTAGACTTCGGCGGGTCGGCCCATACCGGCCACCACTCCTCGTCGAGGATCTGCTCGAACGTGTAGGGACAGGCGTGCGGTATTGACTCGCCGAGCGAGATCTGGCCGATGTCGTGAAGCTCGCACTTGGCGAGCTCGCGCGCGCTCGTACATCTCAGGCAGCATCGCTTCCAGCTTAGGCTTGAGGCTCGGCGTGGCGAACACGTCGAGCGCGCTGCGTGCCCCGTGCACCGCGCGCCACCAGACCCGCCCACGGGGCTCGTGCTCGGTCGCATACTGCAGCTTCAGGAGATGCTCGATCACGCGCATGATTTGCGCCTCGGCATCGAGCCGCTCGCGCCTTTGCATGAGTTGCAGCTCTTCCGCGATCCGCTCGGCGTCGAGGTCCGCCGGCAGGTTGTCCTTATGCCGGTTCAGCGCCTCGATCTGGCGCTCACACCAGACGTCGAAATCATCGAAGTAGAGCCGTTCCCAGTCCGAAGTGGCGTGCTCGACGGCCGATCCGCGGCTCATGGCGAGGCCTCGTAACTCCCCAATGAGGCCGGCCAGAAGCCACCAAGCACCTGACCAAGCGTATAAGGGCAGCGCTCAGGAAGGCGTGCTGCGACCTCGCTCTCGCCGTAGAGCCGCAGCCTCTCCGCCATGTCCGAGCGAGCCTGGGCGTAGAGGCGTGGGAGGTGCGCCTAAGATCACGCCTCAACGTGGCACTCAGATGGTCGTCGATCTCGCGGCGGAAGGCCACGATCTCATTGATCCAGCCCCGGCGGGGATTGCTAGCGGGCGAGTGCTCCAGGAGGAGCAGGTGCTCGATAATCCGGCGCGTCCAGCTGCGCAGCCTCCTTCGTCGCTCAATGCCCAAATCGGCGATCTCCTCGGCGATGTGCGCGAGGTCCAGGGGCAAGTTCGGCCGCGTGCGCGCGAAACGGCGCAACTCCCGCGCCTGGGCCTGGGTCCAGGCGTAGAAGTCGTCCTCGTAGAGCTCGACCGCCGATCGTGCGCTCACGTCACGCCAGCTTGCGGACGTCGGTGATGTGGCCGGTGATCGCGGCCGCGGCGGCCATCGCGGGCGACATCAGGTGAGTGCGCCCGCCCTTGCCCTGACGTCCTTCGAAATTGCGATTGGAGGTTGAGGCGCAGCGCTCGCCGGGCTGCAGCTGGTCGGGGTTCATGCCGAGGCACATCGAGCAGCCGGGCTCGCGCCACTCGAACCCTGCCTCGATGAACACGCGATCCAGCCCTTCCTCTTCGGCCTGGTGCTTGACCAGGCCGGAGCCCGGCACGACCATGGCGTGCACGCTCGAAGCCACCTTCCTGCCTGCCACCACTTTGGCGGCGGCGCGCAGATCCTCGATCCGGCCGTTGGTGCAGGAGCCGAAGAAAACGGCGTCGACCCGGATCTCGGTCATCGGCGTGTTCGGCTCGAGGCCCATGTAGTGCAAGGCCCTCTCCATGTGAGCGCGCCGCGCCGGATCCGAGACCTGCCGGGGATCCGGCACCTTGCCGGTGATCGGCTGGACATCCTGCGGGCTGGTACCCCAGGTCACCTGCGGCTCGATTGACTGCGCATCCAGCGTGACCTCCTTGTCGTATCGTGCCCCGGCATCGGAGGGGAGGGTGCGCCAATTGGCGACCGCCTGCTCGAACGCGCCCGCTTTGGGTGCCATCGGCCGACCGCGGACGTAGGCGAAGGTGGTCTCGTCCGGCGCGATCAGGCCGGCGCGAGCACCCGCCTCGATCGACATGTTGCAGATGGTCATGCGCCCGGCCATCGAGAGGCCGCGCACGATCTCCCCGGCATACTCGATCACATGGCCGGTGCCGCCCGCGGTGCCGATCTTGCCGATGATCGCGAGGATCACGTCCTTGGCGGTGACCCCGAAGGGCAGGGCACCGGCGACGCTTACCCGCATGTTCCGCGGGCGTTTCTGGAGCAGGGTCTGGGTCGCCAGCACGTGCTCGACCTCGGAGGTGCCGATGCCGAAGGCGAGTGCGCCGAAGGCGCCGTGGGTCGAGGTGTGGCTGTCGCCGCAGACGATCGTCATGCCGGGCAGCGTGAAGCCCTGCTCGGGGCCGATGATGTGGACGATGCCCTGACGTATGTCGTCGACGTCGAACAGCTGAATGCCGAAATCACGGCAGTTCTGCTGCAGGGTCTCGATCTGGATGCGCGACTGCTCCTCGGCGATGCCCTTGGAGCGGTCGGTGGTCGGCACGTTGTGGTCGGGCACCGCGAGGGTGGCATCCGGGCGACGCACGCTCCGGCCGTTCTCGCGCAGGCCCTCGAACGCCTGCGGGCTGGTCACCTCGTGCACCAGATGGCGGTCGATGTAGAGGAGGCAGGTTCCGTCCTCCTGCCGGTCGACCAGGTGCGACTCCCAGATCTTGTCGAACAGCGTCCTGGCTTCGGCCATGGTCTGGCACTCCCCAGAAGCAGGCGGGCTTCGCAGCGCCCGCTATTCGTTGTCGGCGCCGTTTCCGGGTCCGGCGCCGTTGCTCGGCACGACCACCGCCTCCCGGCCGCGGCCGCGGTCGTCGCGCCGCTCGGTGATGCGCGCGGCCTTGCCGGTCCGCCCGCGCAGATAGTAGAGCTTGGCGCGGCGTACCCGGCCCCGGCGAACCACTTCGATGCCGGCGATCTGCGGACTGTACAGCGGGAAGATTCGCTCGACGCCCTCGCCGTAGCTGATCTTACGCACGGTGAAGGCTGAATTGATGCCGCGGTTCTTGCGCGCGATGCACACACCCTCGAAGGCCTGGATGCGCTCGCGCGAGCCCTCGACCACCTTGACGCTCACCCTGAGCGTGTCGCCGGGAGCGAAATCCGGTATCGGACGAGACTCGGTGAGCTGCGCGATCTGTTCCTGTTCGAGCTCCTGCAGCACGTTCATGGCAAACCTCACTTGTCATCGGCCCGATGCGGCTGGTGGTCCGTGCGCGTCTGTCCGGCGGCGACATGGCGTGCCCAGAGGTCTGGCCGGCGCGTCCGCGTGGTGAGCTCGGCCTGTTGCCGACGCCACGTCCGAATGCGCTCGTGGTGTCCGGAGACCAGAACCTCCGGCACGGGACGCCCCTCCCAGACCTGAGGGCGCGTGTAGTGGGGGTACTCGAGCAGATCCTCGGCGAAGCTTTCCTCGGCCAGTGAGGCTGGCTCACCGAGTACCCCGGGTAGCAGGCGCACGCAGGCGTCGATCAGGGCGATCGCGGCGGGCTCGCCGCCGGAGAGCACGACCTCCCCGAAGCTCACTTCCTCGAGGTCCCGTGCCTCGACGACCCGTTGATCGATACCCTCGAAGCGGCCGCATAAGACCACAACCCCGGGCCCTTCGGCAAGCTGCCGCACGCGGCGCTGGGTGAGCGGCGCGCCGCGGGCGCTGAGGTACAGCACCGGGCGCGCCGGCCGGTTGATCGCAAGCGCGTCGAGGGCGCGCGCAATGACGTCCGGGCGCATGACCATGCCGGCACCGCCGCCGAACGGCAGGTCGTCGACGCTGCGGTGCCGATCGGTGGCGAAATCGCGCAGATCGACTGCCTCCAGTAACCAGATGCCCCGCTCGAGCGCACGGCCGGCGAGCGAGTGGCCGAGCGGGCCGGGAAACATCTCCGGAAACAGGGTCAGCACGCTGACCGCCCAGGGCCGAGCGCGCGCGCTCATCCTGGCGGTCCCGCGGTGAGCTCCGCCGGCGGCTCGATCACGAGGCGGCCCGCATCCAGATCGACCACCGGCACGGTCTGCCGATCGAACGGCAGGGCGAGGACCCGACCGTCCTCGGCCTCGACCTCGATGATGTCGCCGGCGCCGAAGTTGTCGAGGCTGCGGACCGTCCCGAGCCGCGAGCCGTCAGCCCGCTCGACGATCAATCCCTCGAGATCCGCGCGATAGAACTCGTCCGGATCGAGTTCGGGCAACGCCACCCGCGGCACGTACAGCTCGGCACCGCGCAGAGCCTCGGCCGCGCTCCGGTCGCTGACGCCTTCGATTCGAACCAGAACGCCGCCGCGCGCGCGGCCGATCACCTGCAGTTGGAAGAGAGGGCGGCCGTGCCGGTCGTGAACCGGTCCATAAGCAGCGACGTCTTCGGGTCGCTCGGTGAAGGCGCGTAGCCTGAGCGCGCCGCGGACGCCGTGCGCGGCGGCCACGCTGGCCACGCAGACCCACTTCGAAGCTTGCGGCCGATCGACCATGCGCGATCTTCGAGCACGACGCGGAACGCGCCCGGAACCCTAAGCGCCCGCGGCCTCGGCCGCCGCGGCGGCCTTATTGGCCTCGATCTCGACGGCCTTCTTGCCCGTGCCACGCCAATGGACGGTGTTCTCGGTGATGCCGGCGCCGTCCAGAAACCGCGCGACCCGCTCGCTCGGTGTGGCGCCTTGGGCAAGCCAATAGCGCAGCCGCTCCTCGTTCATGACCACGCGCTGCGGGTGGTCGCTCGCGAGGAGCGGGTTGTAGGTGCCGAGCTTTTCCAGAAAGCGCCCGTCGCGCGGACTGCGCGAGTTGGTCGCGACGATCCGGTAGAACGGTCGCTTCTTGGTGCCGCCGCGGGCCAGGCGAATTCTCACGCTCATCGGTTCAAATCCTGCTCCGACCGTTCCGCGAGCGGGATCGCGTAACTGGTCGGCCGCCTTAGAGGTGCATGACAGGTCCCGGCCGCCGGCCGGGCTCACGGCGGGCGAAGAAGTAGTCGCCCCATCCCGAGGGGTCAAGCCTGGACTTGCCCTTACCGGGCTGGGGTGTGAGCCGCGGCCTCGCTCCATGACGGTCGGAGCGGTGTCACCGCCGGCGATAACCTCGGCCCTGAGACAGGAGCTGTGGCAGGGTGAAGCATTCCAGCTGCCGCGATGCGGCTGATCAGCCCGAGCTGCCCGACGGCGCCGCAGCCCCGGCCGGAGAGGCGGGCGCAAAGGTGACCCGCGCGAAGATCTCGGCGAGGTCGATCTCGACGCCGAGCGCGTTCAATTGCAGCCGGGCGTCCAGCCCGCGATGGATCACGCTTCGCCAGCTGTCATCGTCATCGCGCGAGGCGACCTCGACCACCGGTTCGTTCTGGTCGATCAGGAAGTAGTGTAGGAGCGACGGGATCGTCTGGTACGCCCAGCGCTTGCGCCCGTGATCACGCTCGGCGGTGCTCTCCGAGAGTACCTCGACCACCACGATGGGCGTCTCGACCTCGGTTGCCTTGCCTGGGATTTCGCCGCAGACGACGACCACGTCCGGGTACATCGCGTCACCAGCGGACGTCGTCACTCTGACGTCGCTGGTGAATACCTCACAGCCCCTTCCCTGTAGCTGGCGCGACAGTATTTGGGCGACGTTGCGGGTGATCCGGTTGTGATCGATGGTGCCGCCGGTCATCATTCGGACGACGCCGCTGACGCGTTCGTAGCGCTCCGGCTGCTGCCGCTCCCAGGCTGAGGAATTCGGCAAGCGATCGGTGCCGAACGTCGGGTGCGGTCGCCATCAATCTTCTCCTTGCTTGGCGACTCCAGATTGTAAACGATTGTTGCCCCGACCGGAATTCCGACGCGTTCGTCGAACTACCGCGGCAGGAGACCGGGCGGCAGGCCGCGGGTCAGGAACTGCTTCTGGCCCATTTTCTGCACCCGCTTCATCATGGTCTGCATCTGCTGATGCTGCTTCAGGAGCTTGTTGACCTCCTGCACGCTGGTGCCCGCGCCGGCCGCGATCCGGCGCTTGCGCGAGGCGTGGATGACCTTCGGATTGCGCCGCTCGAAGGGCGTCATCGACCTGACGATGGCGATCTGGCGGGCGATCATCCGATCATCCAGCCTGGCCTCGGCCAGCTGCTGCTTGACCTTCTGAACGCCGGGCAGCAGGCCGAGGATGCCGCTCATGCCGCCCATTTTGCGCATCTGTTTGAGCTGTGCGGCGAGATCATCGAGGTCGAAGCCGCCCTTTTGCAGTTTGGCGGCGAGCTTCTCGGCCTCGGCCCGGTCGACCGTCTCGCTCACCTTCTCGACCAGCGACACGACGTCGCCCATGCCGAGGATGCGCGAGGCCATGCGGTCGGGGTGGAACGCCTCGAGTGCCTCGATCTTCTCGCCAGTGCCGACCAGCTTGATCGGCTGACCGGTGACCGCACGCATGCTGAGCGCGGCACCGCCGCGGGCATCGCCGTCGAGGCGGGTCAGCACGATGCCGCTGAGGCCGATCCGCTCGTGGAACGCGCGCGCGAGATTGACCGCGTCCTGGCCGGTCAGCGCATCGGCGACCAGCAGGGTCTCGTGCGGCCGGACCCGGTCGCGCACCGCGGCGAGTTCCTGCATGAGCGGCTCGTCGATGTGCAGCCGCCCGGCGGTATCGAGGATCACCAGATCGAACCCCTGGCGCTCGGCGGTCTGCTTCGCCCGCTCGGCGATCGCCACCGGCCCCTCGCCGGGGACGATCGGCAGGCTCTCGACCCCGGCCTGCCGTGCGAGCACGGCGAGTTGTTCCTGCGCCGCCGGGCGCTGGACGTCGAGTGACGCGAGCAACGCCTTCTTGCGCTCGCGGCTCTTCAGACGCAGTGCGAGCTTGGCGCTGGTCGTGGTTTTGCCCGAGCCCTGCAGGCCAACCATCAGGACGATCTGCGGCGGCGGTCCGGCAAGGGTCAGATCGCGCGCCGCGCCGCCGAGCAGCTCGACCAGGTGGTCGTTGACGATCTTGACCACCATCTGGCCCGGGGTGATGCTCTTCAAGACCTCCTGGCCGATCGCACGCTCGCGGATCGCGGCGATGAAGTCCTTGACCACGGGCAGTGCGACGTCCGCCTCGAGCAGGGCGACCCGGATGTCGCGCAGCGCCGCCTCGACGTCGGACTGCTGTAGCGCGCCGCGCCGCTTCAGCCGGTCGAACACGTTGGTAAGGCGGCCGGAGAGGTTCTCGAACATGGCTGACCCGGGGATCGATGGCCCGTCCACTACGGGCGCGATCGATGGATGAAGGAACGCGCAAGTCACGGCGCAAGCGCCGGGGCAATGCCCCGCTCGAATTGGCGCGAAATGTGGTCACCGGCAGTGGCGGAGTCAAGCTGCAGCCAAGGGATAGCGCCAATTTTCGCGGTTGCGCTCGAGACGATCGCCTCTATTGTGCGCCGCCATGGACGAGCTCGACTTCCACAAGATGCAAGGCCTCGGCAACGACTTCGTCGTGCTCGATCGACGGAGCGGCAAGCTGTCGCTGAGCGCGGCTCAGCTGCGCCGGGTCGCCGACCGGCGCCTCGGCGTCGGCTGCGATCAGATCCTCTCGCTCGAGCCGTCGCAGCAGGCCGACGTGTTCATGCGGGTCTACAACGCCGACGGCTCCGAGGTCGGCGCCTGCGGCAACGGCACCCGCTGCGTCGCCCGTCTGATCATGGAGGAGCGGGGCGGCAACCGGGCCACGGTCGAGACTGCGGCCGGCATCCTCACCGTCACCGCCGGTCTCCAGGGTTACACCGCCGACATGGGCCGGCCGCGCTTTGGCTGGGACGAGATCCCGCTGGCCAAACCGATGGATACACTGGCGCTGGATCTTGCTCTCGGGCCGCTCAGCGAACCGGTCGCGCTCAATCTCGGCAATCCGCACGCGGTGTTCTTCGTCGACGACGCCGAGGCGGTGCCGCTCGCCGAGCTCGGGCCGTCCCTTGAGCGGCACGAGCTGTTCCCCGAGCGCGTCAATGTTGGCATTGCCGAAGTTCGTGATCCGCACACGATCCGCCTTCGGGTCTGGGAGCGGGGTGCCGGGCTGACGACGGCATGCGGCAGCGGCGCCTGCGCAGCGCTCGTAGCGGCTGTGCGGCGCAGCCTCGCGGAGCGCTCGGCAGACCTGCTCCTGGACGGCGGCACGCTGCGGATCGCCTGGAACGAGAGCGATCGGGTCTTGATGACCGGACCGGCGAAGCACAGCTTCAAGGGTCGGCTGGATCCTGAGATGCTGGCGGTCGGAACGTCATGAGCGGGCCCGAGATCATCACTTTCGGCTGCCGCCTGAACAGCTACGAGTTGGAGCTCATGCGCGGACATGCCACCGCGGCTGGCCTCGGCGACGATGTGGTGATCGTCCACACCTGCGCCGTGACCGCCGAGGCTGAGCGCCAGGCCCGCCAGGCGATCCGCCGGGCGCGGCGCGAGCGTCCCGGCGCCCGCATTCTGGTCACCGGTTGCAGCGCCCAGATCGAGCCTGCACGCTACGCCGCCATGGCCGAGGTCGACCAGGTGATCGGCAACGACGCCAAGCTGCAGCCGGCGCTCTGGCGGAGCCTTGCCGACCCGGGCTCGGAGCGGGCGCGGGTCGTGGTCGACGACATCATGGCGCTGCGCGAGACCGCACATCATTTGGTGGACGGGCTGGACGGGCGGACGCGGGCATTCGTGCAGGTGCAGAATGGCTGCGATCACCGCTGCACCTTCTGCATCATCCCCCATGGCCGCGGTCCGAGCCGCAGCGTCCCGGCGGGCGAGGTGGTGACGCAGACCCGCCGTCTGGTCGACGGCGGCTACCTCGAGATCGTGCTTACCGGCGTCGATCTTACCTCCTACGGCAAGGGTCTGCCCGGGCAGCCGACCCTCGGCCAGCTGGTCAGGCGTCTCCTCAAGCTCGTGCCCGCGCTGCCCCGGCTTCGCCTGTCCTCGGTCGATCCGGCCGAAGTCGATCCCGATCTGCTCGCCCTTCTCACGGACGAGCCCAGGTTGATGCCGCATGTGCACCTCAGCGTACAGTCGGGCGACCCTCTCATCCTGAAGCGCATGAAGCGACGCCACAGCCGGGACGACGTGCTGGAGCTTTGCGCGCGGCTGCGTCGTCAGCGCGCGGAGATCGCTTTCGGGGCGGATCTGATCGCCGGCTTTCCGACTGAGACCGAGGAGATGTTCGAGCGCACCCTCGCTTTGATCGATGAGGCCGATCTCACCTATCTGCACGTCTTTCCCTATTCGCCTCGCGAGCGTACGCCGGCCGCGCGCATGCCGCAGCTGCCAGCCGGAGTACGCAAGGAACGCGCGGCCAGACTCCGTGGGGCGGGTCAGGCGGCGCTTCGCCGTCACCTCGAGCGCCAGATCGGTCGCACCGCGCGCATCCTCATCGAGCGTAACGGGACGGGCCGGAGCGAGAACTTCACACCGTTTCGACTGCTCAAGCCTGCCCAGGCCGCGGCCCCAGGCAGCGTGCTGACGGTCCTGGCCGAGGGGATCGAGGGCGCCACCCTGACGGGTCGGCTCGCGGCATGAGTGGGTTCTTCAGCCGCTGCCGGCGACGCGACGAAGCGACGCCCGAAACCTCCGGGAGTGCCGAGAAGCTCGAAGGCGGTGAAGTGCGCGAGCGCTGGTATGAGCGCCTGCGGGCAGGCCTCAGCCGCTCGTCCAACCGCCTCAAGGACAGCATCGGCGCGATCTTTACCAAGCGGCGCCTCGATGCCGAAAGCCTCGACGAGCTCGAAGAGGCGCTGATCACGGCCGACCTTGGGGTCGAGACCGCGGGCGAGCTGGTCGCCGAGCTCGGCAAGGGCCGCTTCGGCAAGGAGGTGAGCGAGCAGGAGGTGCGCGGTGCGCTCGCTCAGTCGATCGCCCGGATCCTCGAGCCGGTCGCCAGGCCCTTCGAATTCGATCCGGCAAGGCGGCCGCAGGTGATTCTGGTGTGCGGCGTCAACGGCACCGGCAAGACCACGACCATCGGCAAGCTCGCGGCCCAGCTCAAGGCCGAAGGCGCGAAGGTCCTGCTCGCCGCCGGGGACACGTTTCGGGCAGCCGCGATCGAGCAGCTCGAGATCTGGGGCGAGCGGACCGGCTGTGAGGTGGTCAGCCGGCCGCCCGGAGCCGACGCCGCCGGCCTCGCCTACGACTCTCTGCAGCGCGCGATGGCCGAGGCGATCGACGTGCTGCTGATCGACACTGCCGGGCGGCTGCACAACAAGCAGGCGCTAATGGACGAGCTGGCCAAGGTGGTGCGTGTGCTGAAGAAACTCGACCCCGATGCGCCCCATGAAGTTCTCCTGGTGCTCGATGCGACCACCGGCCAGAACGCGCGCAGTCAGGTCGAGGTCTTCAGCGCCATGGTGCCGATCACCGGCCTCGTGGTGACCAAGCTCGACGGCACCGCGCGCGGCGGCGTGGTCGTAGCGCTCGCCAGACAGTTCGGTCTGCCGGTGCGCGCGCTCGGCGTCGGCGAGACGGTCGACGATCTGCGGCCGTTCGAAGCGCGCGCCTTCGCCGACGCCCTGCTCGGGCTGGAGCGAAGCTGAAAATCGCCCGCGCGCGCTTGCACCTCAGCGGCGAACCAACGATGTTATGCACGCCTTCGCGTTGCGATCGACCCGGGACCGACCATGACCCGCAATCTGCTCGAGACCTTGCTTGGCGCCGTTGTCCTGGTGATCGCCATCGGGTTCCTGACGTTCGCCTACAGCAGCAGCCAGATCCGCGAGGGCGACGGTTACGAGCTGCGCGCCCGCTTCGACCGGGTCGACGGTCTCGATCGCGGCGCGGACGTGCGCATCAGCGGGATCAAGGTCGGCAGCGTGGTCGATGAGCATCTCGACCCGGAGACCTATCGCGCCGAGATTCGATTCACTGTGCGCGACAACGTCCATCTGCCGACCGACAGCTCGGCCGCAGTGGTCAGCAACGGCCTGCTCGGCAGCAAGTATCTGTCGCTGGTACCGGGTGGCGACACCGAGATGCTGAAGCCCGGCGACGAGATCACCCTGACCCAGTCCGCGATCAATCTCGAGGATCTGATCGGGCACTTCGTCTTCAGCCAAAGCTCAGGCTCGAGTGCCGGCTCGACCCCGAGCCCGAGTTCGAGCCCGAACGCGCAATGAGGGGTGCCACTCTGGCCGGCGCGCTCGCGTTGATCGTCCTGATGACGGCGCCCGCCCGGGCCGAGGGGCCGGTGCTCGAATACGGCGTGGCGGTACTCCAGGGTCTCGACAAGGTGACTGCCCGCGTGTCCAGCATCCGGGCACCGATCGGCATTCCGACCTATTTCGGCACGCTTGAGATCGTCGTTCGCGCCTGTCGCAAGACGCCGCCGACCGAACCACCGGAGAGTGCTGCCTTCCTCGAGATCCGGGAGCTGCCACCGGCATCGGATCAGAAAGCGCCGCCGACCGATCTATTCTCCGGCTGGATGTTCGCGTCGAGCCCCGCGGTCTCGGCGCTCGAACACCCGGTCTACGATGTCTGGGTGGTCGACTGCGAAGATCCGCTCGCGCCGCCCGCGGGCGACCAGGGCGCGACCGACAAGACGCCGCCGGCGTCGGAATAGAACACCGCGGGCCGCTCGAGCGCGCAGCGCAATTGCTGCTGATAGCTCTCGCGCGAGATCTCGATCGCGCCGAACTGGCGCAGGTGATCGGTCACGAACTGGGTATCGAGCAGATGGTAGCCGCCAAGCCGCAGGCGGTCGACCAGAGCGACGAGGGCGACCTTGCTCGCGTCGCGCTCACGCGAGAACATGCTCTCGCCGAAGAATGCCGCGCCGAGCGACACCCCGTACAGGCCGCCGGCTAGCCGTCCGCCTGTCCAGCTCTCGACGCTGTGGGCGTAGCCCAGCTCATGCAGAGCGCAGTACAGCTCGATCAGGTCGTCGTTCAGCCAGGTGCGCGGCCGCTCGGGCCGAGGTTCGGCACATGCCTCGATCACCTGCCCGAAGGCGCTGTCGATCCGGGTCTCGAAGCGCGCCTTGCGGACGACCCGGCGCAGGCTGCGGGGTTGGTGGAAGCCGTCGAGGGGCAGGACGCCGCGCCGTTTGGGCTCGATCCAATGAATGGTGGGATCGTGGCGGTCGTTTGCCATAGGAAAAAGGCCGCTCGCATAGGCGCAGAGCAGCAGATCCGGCGTCAGGGCAAGCATGACCCTGGCATAGTGAGCGGGCGATGCTCGGGCAAGGGGTTGCGGTCGGCGCCGTTCAGCCCTGGGTCTGGCGCCTCTCCAGGAATTCAGTCAACCAGCCGATGTGATGATCGCCGCGGGCGAAGTCCGGATCGGCCGCGACGGCCTGCAGAAGCGGGATGGTAGTCGACAAGCCGACAATCACATATTCGCTGAGCGCGCGCCGCAGGCGCGCCAGGCTCTCGGCCCGCGAGTGGTCATGGACGATGAGCTTGGCGATCAGGCTGTCGTAATAGGGCGGCACACTGGCGCCAGCGTAGAGCGCCGAATCGACCCGAACTCCGGGACCGCCCGGCGGATGATAGGTGGTCACGGAGCCGGGCGCCGGCAGCATGGCCCAGGGATCCTCGGCATTGATCCGGCACTCGATCGCGTGCCCTTCGAAGCGCACGTCAGTCTGCCGCAGGCCCAGAGGCTCGCCCGCCGCGGCCCGGATCTGGGCGCGGACCAGATCGATCCCCGTCACCATCTCGGTCACCGGGTGCTCGACCTGAAGGCGGGTGTTCATCTCGATGAAGAAGAGCTCGCCGTCCTGGTAGAGGAACTCCGCAGTGCCGACGCCACAGTAGCCGAGGCGTGCCATGGCCCGGGCGACGCGCTCACCCAGAGCGCTGCGTGCACGCTCATCCAGAACGGTCGATGGCGCTTCCTCGATCACCTTCTGATGTCGGCGCTGGACCGAGCAGTCGCGCTCGCCGAGGTGGACGCAATGCCCGTGATCGTCGGCCAGAACCTGGATCTCGATATGGCGCGGCCGCTCGAGAAATTTTTCGAGATAAACCCGATCGTCGTCGAAGCCGGCGCCCGCCTCCCGGCGCGCAAGCCGCAGGCCGTCGATCAGTTCGGCTTCGTCGCGGGCGACCACCATGCCGCGGCCACCACCGCCTGCGACGGCCTTGATCAGCACCGGATAGCCGATCGCCTCGGCGGCATCGCGCGCCATGACCTCGTGCGTGACCGGACTATCGGTTCCGGGCACGACCGGAACGCCGAGCCGGCGCATCGCGTCCTTGGCGGCCACCTTGTCGCCCATGAGGCGAATGTGCTCAGCTTTGGGGCCGACGAAGGCAAAACCGTGTTCGGTCACCATCTGAGCGAAGTCGGCATTCTCGGAGAGGAAGCCGTAGCCTGGATGGATCGCGTCGGCGCCGCTGATCTCGGCGGCGGCAAGGATCGCCACCTTGTTGAGGTAAGACTCGGCGGCGGGCGGCGGTCCGATGCACACGGTGGCATCGGCGAGACGGACATGCATGGCATCCGCATCGGCGGTCGAGTGAACCGCGACCGTCTCGATCCCCATCTCGCGGCAGGCGCGGATGATCCGCAGCGCGACCTCGCCACGATTGGCGATCAGGATCTTCTCGAACATCGGCGCGGGCGGGGCCTAGAGACTCGATGATCAGGAGGAGCTCGCCATATTCGACCGGATCACCGTTGCTCACCAGAACTTTCGTGACCCGCCCGCTCTGGGGCGCCCGGATCGGGTTCATGACCTTCATTGCCTCGATGATCAGGAGCGTCTGCCCCTCGCGCACCTCGGAGCCGTTGGTCACGAAGGGCTCTGCGCCCGGCTCGGGCGTCAGATAGACCGTGCCGACCATCGGCGCGCGGACCGCGCCGGGATGGGGCTTGGCGGCCGCTGTCGCGGCGGGCGTCGTCTCGGGCGCGAGCGTCAGTGACGTCGTCGGATTGGCCTGCGGCGCGGCCGGCGCCGTAGCGACCAGAGCCTGTGGCGCGCGTGCCACCCGGACGCGCAAGTCGCCCTCGGCCAACTCGATCTCCGTCAGACCCGTGCGGTCCAGGAGCTCCGCCAGAGTCTCGATCAGAGTGGTATCGACCTTCAACTTGCCCATGGCCTCTCTGTGAATTGGGCCAGGCCCGGCTCAGCTGGCATCATCGGGCGCCTTGGGTCATCCGCCAGCCCCGAGGACCGAATCCAGGGAACACGGCTCGTGCAGCCAAAGAAACACGGGAATGTTGCCGAAAAGTTTCCCGAAGGTAGATATTCGACAAGTACGTCTCAATCAAGAGTTCTTTGAGCGCGCGCGCCACGTCCGGCAGAGCACCGACCTCACGGTGCATGATTTCGGGTTCGACGAGTGCAGCCCGGCCGGGGACCACCCGCTTCGGGCGGCCGAGCGGATTGAGGCTGTTGTGGTGCGAGATCAGGTTGCGGCGCAACATTGGCGATAGATGGTGACTTTGCCGGCGCGTTTTTAGCCCTACGCTGGCGTTGTTGGCAATCCAGCGACGGCGATCAGTCTGAAGACGCGTAGCCAGGATGACTGCACCGCCGCGATCGCACGGCCTGGTTGCCCAAACTGACCCTGAGCTCGTGAGTCGGCCCCTAGCACGGGGCGTCCCCCCTTGGGGCGGCCAAGGCTGGTGCCACCCCATGCAGGAAGAACTCGGCTACCAGCTCGGCCAACTGATCCGGCTTGAGGGCGCCGTCGGGCTGATACCAGGTATAGGTCCAGTTGATCATGCCGAAGAGCAGCATGGCGGTCGGTCTGACCAGGCTGCGCCGGGCCATGAGCTCGGGGTTCAGGTGGCGCAGCAGACCGACCACCAGATCGACCACCTGGCGCTCGAGGCCACGGATCTCGCGCTGCTGCTCCTCCGGCAGACAGCCGAGCTCGTTCAGAAGCACGACCTGCTTGGCCTTGGCCCGGGCGTAGATCGCCATGAAGGCACGAAGCAGCGCGCGCAGCTGAGCTTTAGGCGGCTCGCCTCCGCCCAATATGCGCTCGGCGGTTGCCCGCAGCATCTCCACGTGCTCGCGCAGGATCTCGTAGAGGATCGCCTCCTTGGAGGGGAAGTAGTGGTAGATCCAGGACTTCGATGCCCGGCAATGGACCGCGAGCTCGGCGATCGAGGTGCGCGCGAAACCGCGCTCGGCGAACAGCTCGGCCGCACGATCGAAGATCAGCGAGCGCTTGTCCTCGTAGTCCTCGGCGCGGGTCCGGGCCAACCTCTGTCCCCCTGGCCTGGATCGGGGTTCGAGGGTCCGCTCAGAACACCGGGATGAGGTTCTCCGGATCGAACGGCACGCTCTCGCCCTCGATGCCGATCTCGGGGAGCGCCGGGAACACGACGCCGTGCGGCTCGACGAAGCTCTTCATTTTGAGCACCGCCTGGCGCCAGTTGTCGTGTCGCTCGTCGAGGGTCAGGACGCCGAGCCCGGCACTGCGCGCCATGTCCTCAAGCAGCTGGTGCGCCGGCGCGAAGGTCGCCGGCAGCTCCCAGAAGTCGCGGGGCGGAGTGTAGAGAATGCCCGAGAGGAAGACGAAGCCCGCGCGCAGCTGACGCGTGATCGTCTGTTTCTCCTCGACCGAGAGACCCGGCAGCACCTTCTGGAGGATCGTGAGGCAGATGCCGAGATGGCGCGCCTCGTCCTTGCCGACGCAGCGGAACGCCTCCTTCAGCACCGGGATCGTGGTCCGCTGGTGCATCGAGTGAAACAGCGTAGCCGACGCCATCTCGCCGAACAGGAACGAGGTGAACAGGATCGGCACCGGGTATTTGTAGACGCCCTTCTTGAACGCCTCCCAGTACCTGGCGCCGTTATGATAGAGCCACTCGACGTTGTTGCGGGCGAGTTTGCCCAGCGCCGTCTCGGGCTCGTAGCCGAGCGGGCCGCCCGGCGTGAACAGCCGAATCGCCCGGCCGCAGACCTCCTCGTGGTTGACCTCATCGCGCGTGACCGAGAAGAAGCACTTGCGGATCGGGTCCTCTTCATGGGTCTCGTAGGTGTGGATCATCGCGCGCGCGAACACCGCCGGGCCGGAGCTGTCGAACACCGACAGGAGCGCGAACCAGTAGGCGATGGCGTAACGCTGATCGAGGCTGAAGGCCTCGACGTCGAGCGAGCTCCACGGTAGCCGCGAGGGGGCCCAGCCGGGGTCGCGCGCCGCCTCGTAGATCTCGAGCAACTTCGGCGTCTCGACGTGCCACTCGATCGGAAAGATATTCATCTCGGGCAGCGGCGGCGCGCCCTCGCAGCCGTACAGGATCTCTTCGGGCTCGGGCTGCTTCTCGGGGACGAACGGCGGTTTTTCCGTGCGTTGGACGAGATCGTTCACATCCGCCATCAACCGGTCTCCAGACTTCGGCCGCGCGCCGCGGTGCGCATGGCGAGATATACGATGCCTGACCGTGGGTGCAAGTTTTCCCGCAATGGTAGAATCCGCTGTTGGCCTCTTGGCCGAATCGCTGAGTTGGCGCAAACTCGATGCAAGGCGCCACAAGGGGATTTGCGATGATCGAGATCCGCGCGATCAGACAGCTGGCTGTCGCCGTCGGCCTGGCCGTCTGGCTATTAGGTATGCCGGGAGTGCCGCTCGCCCAGACGGCCGAGCGCGCGACCAACGGCATCATCGTCTACGAGAGCGACTTCGGCCTCAAGGACGGCGCCGTGTCGGCGATGCGCGGCGTCGCGATCTCGGTCGATCCCACCCTCCGGCTCGAGAACCTGACCCACGAGATTCCGGCCTTCAACATCTGGGAGGGCGCCTATCGGCTCGCCCAGACGGCGCCTTACTGGCCGTCCGGCACGGTGTTCGTCGCGGTGATCGACCCGGGCGTGGGCACCGAGCGCAAGTCCGTGGTCCTCAAGAGCAGGTCGGGCCAGTACTTCGTCAGCCCGGACAACGGCACGCTGACCGTGGTCGCCGAGCAGCTCGGCATCGAGGCGGTGCGCGAGATCGACGAGAGCCGCTATCGCCGCCCCGGCTCCGAGCGCTCGCACACCTTTCACGGCCGCGACGTGTATTCCTACGCCGCGGCGTACCTGGCCTCAGGCAGGGCGAGCTTCGAGGAGATCGGCCCCGAGCTGCCCGCCAAGGTGGTCGAGATTCCCTACCAGAAGCCGGAACTCAAGGGCTCCGTGATCGCCGGCAACATTCCGATTCTCGACGCCCAGTATGGCAACGTCTGGACCAACATCGACCGGGCGACCTTCGAGCAGCTCGGCCTCAAGAAGGGCGAGAAGGTCGACGTGCACATCTTCAAGCAGGACCGGCAGGTCTACAAAGGACAGATGCCCTATGTCTCGACCTTCGGCGACGTGCCGCTGGGGCAGCCACTGCTCTACCTGAACAGCCTCGACAACGTCGCTTTCGCGATCAACTGGGGCAATTTCGCCCAGACCTACAGCATCGGTTCCGGCCCCGAATGGCGGATCGAGGTCGACAAGCGGTGATGAACGGCCGGCCTTCCGACGTCATGGTGCGCTCTGACGTCATGGTACTAAGCGTGCGAATGGGCCGGCAGCGCGTCGTGCATATGGTTGATGATGCGATGATGCTTTTCCCCCGACGCGTGCGACGGGTCGACGTGAATGATGGCGTTTTCGAGATGCGGCAGATGGTGCAGCAACCGATGTCGTGCCTCGACGGCGACCGCGTGGCCCTGTGAAACCGAAAGCGTCGGGCGCACCGCGATATTGACCTCCGCGTGCAGCCGATGGCCAAGCCAGCGGGCGCGCACGTCCGAGACTGCTTCGACGCCCTCGGCATGGGCCACGCCGTGCCGGATCTCGTCCAGGATGCCGGGGTCGACCCCGTCGAGCAATCGAGCGAAAACCAAGGACGCCGACTGCCATACGATGTGCGCGATCGCCGCAGTGATGAGCAGGCCCACGATCGGATCGATGATCGCATAGCCCAGCCAAGCCCCTGCGGCCCCGGCCAGGACCGCTAGGCTCGTCCAGCCGTCGACGCGAGCATGCTGGCCGTCCGCGATCAGCGCCGCACTGTGGATCTGGCGGCCAACTCTGATTCGAAAGACCGCTACCGCCTCGTTGCCGACAAAGCCGATGATCGCGGCGGCGGCGACCGCGGCGGGGTAAGCCATCGGCTGCGGATCCAACAAGCGGGTGCTGGCTTCGTAGCCGGCGACCGCGGCGCTCAGGAGAATGAGGGCAACGATGGCCACGCCGGCGAGATCCTCGGCACGACCATAGCCATAGGTAAAGCGCCGGGACGGCGGCCGGCGGGCCAGCAGAAATGCTACCCACAGCGGCAGCGCGGTGGCCGCATCGCCGATGTTGTGGATCGTGTCTGCCAGCAGCGCGACGCTGCCCGACAGCCAGACGACGAACCCCTGTAGGAGCGCCGTGGTACAAAGCCCGACGAAGGACCATTTGACGGCCCAAAGGCCACGCTCAGTAGCAGCTATGCTGGGATCCACGATGCCGTGAGTGTGGCCATGCTCGTGACCGTGGCGGCGATGTTCTTGCTGCGACATCGGATAGCCTCCGCAGAGTTCAGCTCAGGCATCGGCCGATCTGGGCAATACCGGATTGATGTCGATCACCGGGGTGCCGTCGATCGTCTCCAGAGGCTTGACCCGCAAGCGCAGGGTGTCGGCGATCTCGAGAACCCGGACGCGATGTAACCCGATCGGGTTCGGCCGGTCCGGCGACCTGGTGGCGAAGACCCCTGTCAGCGGATTGCTCGGGTCGCTCCGCGGGCGAACCCGCAAGACATCGCGGCGCGCTTGGTGGAGCCACGTCAACAAAATCACGTCCTGCCCGGCGGTGACGCCGTCGAGCGCCGCGCCGAACGCCGGATCGATCTCCACCCAGGCCTCCGGCGCACCCTCCCGGCCTTGCCTGGGGGCGTCCTGTCTGGCTGCGAAGTCGCGAGCGGATGAACCGACCGGGCGCAGCGAAAGGGGGCCTGTGGAAGTCACGATCCTGCTCGTTGCCAGTATGACCGCTCAGATCATTCACAATCTAACCGCTGGTGGCTAGAGAGAAAAGAATACAGGCGTAGCCAAGCGACTCGCCCCCCGCGGCTCAGCGAGCCTGCTTTCGTCACTTGATTTGCGTCAAATCGCGGCCGGCGCATCTGCGCTACCCGAGGCGGGCGAGGGGAGACGATGCATGAACGTCAAGATCAGCGATCTGATGGTCGAAAAGGTGATCACCGCTCAACCGCATCACACAGGTCGAGCACGTGCGCGGGATGATGGAGCGCAATCGAATCTCGGCGGTGCCGGTCGTCGGGCCCGACGGCGAAGCGGTCGGCATCGTGACCTCGACCGATCTGGTCGCCAACCTCAGGGACGACACGCCGATCGGGCGGGTCATGACCGAGCGGGTCTACAGCGTGCCCGCCTACAACGACGTCGACTTCGCAGCCCGCGTGATGCGCAACCACAAGATCCACCATGTGGTGGTCACTCATGAGAAACAGGTGGTCGGGATCATCAGCTCGTTTGATCTGTTGCAGCTGGTCGAGGACCAGCGCTTCGTGATGAAAGGCGCGCCCGAGGGCACCAGGCGCAAAGTCAAGGACCGCTGAAGGCTTCTTGCCGCATTGGATGTACGGGCTCGGCCCGCCCTCGCTTTTCCGCTAGGCTCCGGCGGGATCGAATGCGAGGGAGGGACGCGCGATGGTCGGTATTACCCCGAATGCGAAAAATCACGCCGGTTTGCCCCGAAAGCCTCGCGCTTCGTCGACGTAAGCGGTCTGCCCTGGGTGGGGACCAGGTTTCCCGGCGTCGAAACCAAGACGCTGTTCATTGACCACGCGACCGGGTCAGTCACCGCGCTGATCAGGCTGGCGCCAGGCGCGCGCCTGCCGGATCACGAGCACCCCCTGGCCGAGCAGAGCTTCGTGCTTGAGGGCGTGCTGGCCGACGACGACGGACGCTGCGAGGCCGGCGACTTCGTCTGGCGGCCGGCCGGCAGCCGGCACGAGGCCTGGTCGCCCGAGGGCTGTCTCGTGATCGGCATCTTTCAGGTGCCGAACAGGTTCTTCGAGCGGGACGGCAAGGTCGCCGACATCCTAGGACAGGAGTGGGATGCGGCCTGGGGTGAGGCGGGCAACCTCAACGCCGCCGGCTGACGGCACGACGGCGCACGTCAGCCAGCGCTGGCCGGGCCGTTCACGCTTGACTACAGTGCGAGCCCGGGGACCTTGAGGCGGCAGGGCGCATGATGGCGCGAACAATCACCCGACTGTGGGCACCCTGCCTGCTGCTCCTGGCGCTAGGCGGGCTCGCCGTCTATGGCCCGGGGATCTGGAGCGCGCTCGCCGGCACCGGCAGCGCCGCTGAGAGCGCTGTCTTCGACTATGCGATCCCGACCGCCCTATGGCTTGCCGGCGCCTGGGGCGTGAGCCGTCTGGTCGATCTCCTGCTCTGGGATCAGCTGACTCGCAGCGGCCTTGGCCGGGCGGTGCCGCGCCTGGTGCGCGACGCGCTCACCCTGATCGTCTTCATGGCCGCGCTCGGCGGCATCCTGGCCAACGTCTTCGGCCATCAACTGACCGGCTTCTTCGCTGCCTCCGGCGTCATGGCGCTCGTGATCGGCCTGGCGCTGCGCAACGTCATCCTCGACATATTCACCGGGCTCGCGATCAACCTCGACCGCTCGTATCAGATCGACGACTGGATCGAGGTGCACCACCGCGATTTCAGGGAGCCGGTCTGCGGCCGGGTGGTCGACATCAACTGGCGCACCACCCGGATCGAGCGCGAGGACGCCAGGACGGTCGTCATTCCCAATAACCTGATGAGCACGTTGATGACGACCAACTATTCGAAGCCCGATCGCCTCGCGCGCTTCGATGTCACGATTCCGCTGGATCCCGGCATCCCGACCGATCGGGCCATGCGCCTGCTGCTGGGCGGAGTGATGGCCGCGATCGGGCCGCGCGGCCCGGTCGGCCAGCCAGCCCCGAGCGTGCTGGTCGGCGAGGTCAGCGAACGCGGCGTCGAATACCGGGTCCGTTACTACATCCGGATGGGGCAGGTGCCACCCAACACCGCGCGCAGCAACGTGTTGAAGTCGGTCCTCGACCGGCTCGCCACGGCGGGGATCGAGCCCGCCTATCCAAAGGAGGACGTCTTCCATGCGCGCATGCCGCCGCGGGACCGGGATTGGGCGTCGATGGCGGCGCGGCTCGCTCTCCTCCAAAAGATCGATCTGCTGGCGGGCACGCTCGAGCCGGACGAGCTGGCCGAACTCGCCCGGCGCATCGACGTGCGTGACTTCCGGCCAGGCGAGCAGCTGATCCGTCGGGGCGAGCCCGGCCGGTCGATGTTCATTCTGGCCGAGGGCGTGGCCGAGGTCGCGCTGTCGTCTGAAGGCGGCGGCCCTGCCGCGACCGGCGCGCGGCTCTATCCAGGCGAACTGGTCGGAGAGATGGCCCTCCTGACCGGCGCCCCGCACGCCGCGACTGCGCGCGCGCTGACCGAACTGGTCGCCTTCGAGATCGCAAGCCGGCACATCGAGCCCTTACTCGAGGCGCGCCCGGAGCTTGCAGGGGCGCTCAGCTGGCGGATCGCCGAGCGCCGCTTGCGCGAAGCACAAACTCAGCCCGATCAGGCCGGCGAGCGCGCGAGCCAGGAGACCCAGCGCCTCTCCCAGCAGATCCTCGCCCGGATGCGCGCGCTGTTTGGCGGCGGCCCCGACAGCCGCCGGGTCGGCTGAGCCCGGCGGCCATGTCTCGGCCCGACCATCGCTACGTCTGCCAGAGCTGCGGCGCGGTTCAGCCCAAATGGGCCGGCCGGTGCGAGGCGTGCGGCGAATGGAACACACTGGCCGAGGAGAACGCGCCCAAGCCAGTGCCGAAGGGGCTTCGCGCCGGCGTGGCGCAGCGGCTGGAGCTGTACGGGTTGGCGGGCACTTCGCCGGCGCCGGCGCGTCGGTCGACCGCGATCGACGAGCTCGATCGGGTGCTCGGCGGCGGCATCGTCGAGGGCTCGGCGGTCCTGGTCGGCGGCGATCCGGGGATCGGCAAGTCGACCCTCGTGCTCCAGGCGGGCGCCGCGCTGGCCCGGGCGGGCGTCGAGGTCGCCTATGTCAGCGGCGAGGAGTCGATCGATCAGATCCGCCTTCGCGCCGAGCGGCTCGGCGTCGCCAGGACGCCGGTCCAGGTCACCGCGGCAACCTCGGTCCGCGACATCCTGGCAACCTTCGATCAGGTACACGCGCCGCAGGTGCTGGTGATCGAACTCGATCCAGACGATGTACGTCGACAACGTCGAGGCGGCGCCCGGCACGATCACCCAGCTCCGCACCAGCGCGCATGAGCTGATCCGCTTCGCCAAGCGGCGTGGCACGGCCCTTTTTCTGATCGGGCACGTTACCAAAGACGGCCAGATCGCCGGCCCGCGGGTGCTCGAGCACATGGTCGACGCGGTGCTCTACTTCGAGGGCGAGCGGGGTCATCAGTTCCGGATCCTGCGCGCGGTCAAGAACCGCTTCGGCGCGACCAACGAGATCGGCGTGTTCGAGATGGCCGAGCGCGGCCTGGTCGAGGTGCCGAACCCCTCGGCGCTGTTCCTCGCCGAGCGCGACGCGGGCGTGTCCGGTGCAGCGGTGTTCGCTGGCATGGAGGGCTCGCGGCCGCTACTGGTCGAGATCCAGGCCCTGGTCGGCTCGGGCGCGCCCGGGACGCCGCGCCGTACCGTGGTTGGTTGGGACGGCGCCCGCCTCGCCATGCTGCTGGCCGTGCTGGAGGCCCGCTGCGGGCTTGTCATGGGTGCGCGCGACGTTTATCTCAACGTCGCCGGCGAACTCCGGATCGGCGAGCCGGCAGCGGATCTCGCGGTTGCGGCAGCACTCGTCTCATCCCTGTTCGATCGGCCGGTGCCGGCGGGCGCGGTGATTTTCGGCGAGATCGGCCTCGCGGGCGAGGTGCGGGCAGTGGGGCAGAGCGAAGCGCGCTTGAGGGAGGCCTCGAAGCTGGGCTTCGACCGCGCCATCCTGCCGGCGACGCCCGGCGATGCGTCTCGCCCGGGCAGCCCTGGCACGCCGCTCGAGTTGTCTACGCTCCGAAGGCTCGGCGAGCTGGTCGACCTTCTGGGCGGTGCGGATGCGGCACGCGGCATGGTCGAGCGCCGCATTGGCGCGGCGCCCGGGTGAGTCGATGCCGGATCTGCATCTGACCGCGTTCGACGTCGCCGTGCTGCTCGTGGTGGGGCTGTCGGTGCTGGTGTCTGTGGTTCGTGGGGCGACCCGCGAGGTGCTGACGACCGCCAGCTGGATCGGCGCTGCGGTGGTCGCCTATTTCGGCTTCCGCTACGTTCGAGAGCTCGCCCGCAAGACGATCGAGACCGAATGGCTGGCCGATGTCGCAGCACTCTGCGTTTCCTTCATCGTGCCGCTGGTCGGCTTCAGGATCGTCGATGCCATGCTCTCGGACCGTCTGCTGAGCGGCGGCGCGCTCGGCGCAGTCGACCGGGTCGCAGGCCTCGTGTTCGGCCTCGCCCGAGGCGCGGTCATCGTGTCCGCCGCCTATCTCGGCCTGACCATGGTGATCGGGCCGGAGGAGCAACCGGCATGGGTCAAGGAGGCAATGGTGTTGCCTTACGTGCAGGAAGGCGCCGATCTGCTGCAACGCTTCGTGGGCGAGGACGTTGCGCTGAAGGGCAAGAAAGCGGCCGAGGCCGCAGGCGAGCGCCACCAGGCTCTGCGCGAGCTGGCCCGGGCGGCGGCGAAAGGACTCCGCTCCCAATGAGCGGCTTCCGGCAGGCAGTCGCCCGACGGCGCGGTCGGGCCGACGCGTCCGACAAGCTCCGCGAGGAATGCGGCGTGTTCGGCGTCTTCGGCAGCGACGAGGCGGCGCCGCTCACCGTGCTCGGCCTGCATGCACTGCAGCATCGCGGTCAGGAGGCGGCCGGCGTGGTCACCTTCGACGGTCGGCTGTTCCATAGCCACCGGGCGGTCGGCCTGGTCGGCGACCACTTCAGCAGCGAGGCGGTGATCGCTGGCCTGCCCGGTCACGCCGCGATCGGCCACGTTCGCTACTCGACCCAGGGGGCGCCGCTGCTGCGCAACGTGCAGCCGTTGTTCGCCGATTTCGCGTTCGGCGGCCTGGCGCTCGGCCACAACGGCAATCTCACCAACGCGTTGACCTTGCGCCGCGAGCTGGTCGAGCAGGGCTGCCTGTTTCAGTCGACCTCGGACACGGAGGTGATCATTCACCTCATCGCCCGCTCGCGCCAGCCGACCGTGGTCGAGCGTCTGATCGACGCGCTCGTCCAGGTCGAGGGCGCCTATGCCCTGGTCGCGCTCTCCGGCAGCGCCCTCTATGGCGTGCGCGACCCGCTAGGGGTCCGGCCGCTCGTGCTGGGCGAGCTCGAGGGCGCGCCGATCTTCGCCTCCGAGACCTGCGCGCTCGACATCATGGGGGCGCGCCTGGTGCGTGACGTCGCGCCGGGCGAGGTGGTCACCGCCACCCTGAGCGGTATCGAGAGCATCAAGCCGTTCCCGCGAACGCCGCGGCGCTTTTGCATCTTCGAGTACGTTTATTTCGCGCGCCCCGACAGCGCGGTCGAGGGCCAGAGCGTTTACGAGACCCGCAAGCGGATCGGCGCCGAGCTGGCGCGAGAGCATCCGGCCCCCGCGGACCTCGTGATTCCAGTGCCGGACTCCGGGGTACCTGCGGCGATCGGCTACGCTCAGGCGGCCAATCTGCCGTTTGAGCTCGGGCTGATCCGCAATCACTACGTCGGCCGGACCTTCATCGAACCCTCGGATCGGATCCGCCATCTCGGCGTCAAGCTGAAGCACAACGCCAACCGCGCCACGGTCTCCGGCCGGCGCGTCGTCCTGGTCGACGATTTCGATCGTCCGCGGCACGACCTCGACCAAGATCGTCGCCATGGTCCGTCAGGCCGGTGCCACCGAAGTGCATATGCGGGTGGCGAGCCCGCCAACCACGCATTCGTGCTTCTACGGCGTCGACACGCCGGAACGGAGCCAGCTCATCGCAGCCCAGAACAATCTCGACGCGATGGCCCGGATCATCGGCGTTGACAGCCTCGCCTTTCTTTCTCTCGACGGCCTCTATCGCGCGGTCGGCGGCATGCGGCGCGATCTGGGGCAGCCGCAGTATTGCGACGCCTGCTTCAGCGGCGACTATCCGACGCTGCTGGAGGACCTCGGCAAGGGCGGCTCGGCCGACCAGCTCTCGTTGATGCTAGAGGACGTCTGAGCTGGCCGCTCCGCCCGAGCGCATCGTCCTGATCACGGGCGCCAGCCGCGGGCTCGGCGCCGCGCTGGCCGAGCGCTTCGCCGCCGAAACGACGCAGCTGATCCTGATCGGCCGGACTCCGGGCGCCCTCGAGGAGGTCGACGATCGCGTCCGCGCCCGGGGTGGGCGGGCGACCCTGGTGCCCTTGGATCTCGTTCAGAGCGAGGGTATCGACCGGCTGGGCGGTGTGCTCGCCGAGCGCTATGGTCGGCTCGACGTCCTGATCGGCAGCGCCGCCGAGCTCGGCACCCTGTCGCCGCTGGGGCACGTCGAGCCCAAGGTGTTCGAGCGGGTGATGGCGATCAATGCAGGTGCCAACTACCGCCTGATCCGCTCGTTCGATCCCCTGCTGCGCGCCGCCGACGCCGGCCGGGCGATCTTCGTCACCTGCAGCCAAGGTCGGGCGCCCCGACCCTACTGGGGCGCCTACGCTGCCAGCAAAGCGGCCCTCGAAGCGCTGGCCATGGCCTATGCCGCCGAGGTGCGCCGAACACGGGTCCGGGTGAACATGGTCGACCCCGGACCGCTGCGCACGCGCCTTCGCGCCCAGGCTTATCCCGGCGAGGATCCCGGCGGCCTGCCCGCCCCGGAGACGGCGGTCGAATCATTCGCGGCCCTGGCAGAGCCCGGCTGCACCCGCCACGGCGAGCGGATCGGCGCCCGACTGGACCCGTAGCGGCGGCTTCAGATCAACAGTGAGCGAGGCCGGCCGAGCGGTTCGGGCGCCGGCCGTGAGACCGTTGCAGAAATGCACGGGCAGCTATGCAACCGCGGTGAAGCCAACCGGGCTCGCCCGATCTATATTTGTGCAGTGCAACATGACAGCTCCGACCGCGTTGAATCCTGGGGCCGTCAGGAAATGCGCTGCTCTTCTCCGGCCCGACGTGCGGCCATCGACAATCTCGCATCACTGGCCGGTGAGATGGCGCCCTTGAGGTGGCGTGTAATGAAACTGTTTCGAGTGTTGAATGCGAAAGTGATCGAACCGTGGCGACAGGCTCGTCGCCGCCGGCGGGATCTGTGCAAGCTTAGGAGCCTCGACGATCGGCTTCTGGCCGACATCGGTGTGCGGCGCAGCGACGTGGAAGCCGTCCTCTACGGCCAGATGCCCGTCGACCAGCTCCGTCGGCGAGAGGGTCTGGCGGCCACCAGCGCTGCCCCGCTGGCCTCGACCGAAGACGCGCGGGCGCGCGTCGGCGGGCACGAGCGCGACGCGTTGAGCAGAGCGGCCTAGCACCTCGTTCGCCGGGGCGCCCCGCATCTCGGATGCCAATTTCGAGGTTCCCCGCCGAAGGGGAAGGTCGCCGCTTCTGCCGCCGGACCGGAAACAACTGAAACACAAACCTCCGAGTCCGGACATCAGATCGAAAACTTGCGGTCCTATGTCTCAGGCAGCGGCACCAGCAACCGCTGAGAACGAGCCGCGATCGACCAGAGAAACCCGGTACGCAGAGGCCTTGCTGGCTCGGTTCCTGGACAGGAGCGGACAATGCGACCAACAGACGATGCCATGGCCCGGCCGATCGATGGCTCTGGGCCGCAAGGCGGCCCGCCGGCATCAGCAACTGATCGGAGGCTGATGATCAAGGTCGTCGGCCACCTCGCGACGGTCGCCGGCCGACTGGTCAGCGCGATCATCGGGTTCGACCGCCGTCGACGCGCGCGGGCGCAGATGCACGCCTGGGCGGCGCTCAACAACCGCGTGCTCGCCGATATCGGCGTCCGCCGGGGCGACGTCCAGGCAGTGCTGCTTGGGATCGTTCCTGCTGGGCAGCTCCGCCCGAGAAGCGAATTGGCCATCGTCGCCTGCCCGTTCGCCGGGTGTCCGGCGGTGTCGCCCGCCGGTGGTCAGGTGCTGGCGCTCGCGACGGCGGCGCAGCTAAACGCGGCGGCCTGACGGGTAACGCTGTGCTTGCATCATCTCCTCCAAGTCCGCGTCAGACATAGGGATTCTCTCCGCTTCTCAACCGAAGCCTGAGCGGTACGCCCGGCAGATCGAAGGCCTCGCGCAGGCTGTTCGCCAGGTAGCGCAGGTAAGCGTCTGGCAGTGCCCCCGCCTGGCTCGCGAACAGGACGAATGTGGGGGGCCGGGTGGTCGGCTGGGTGGCGTAGCGGATCTTGACGCGGCGACCCTTGGCCATGGGCGGCGCGTGCGCGCTCATCGCCTGCTCCAGCCAGCGATTCAGCGCCGCCGTCGGCACCCTTTGGCACCATCGCTCGTGAACCTGAACCACCGCCGGTAGCAGACGTTCGATGTTCTTGCCGCTGCGCACCGAGATCGGCAGGCACGTGACCCCCTTGATCTGGGGCAGCCGGGTCTCGATGCGCTCGCGGAGCAGAACGAGGGTGGCTTCGGGCTCGGCGACCAGATCCCACTTGTTAGCTACGACGATCAGGGCTTTGCCGGCCTCGATCGCCCGGTTGGCGATCACGAGATCCTGCTTCTCGAGCGGGGTCGTGGCATCGAGCAGGAGCAGGACCACATCGGCCTGGCGCAATGCGGCGAGCGCGGCGCGACTCGAGAGCTCCTCCAGACCACGTCGCTCGATTCGTGCGCGCCGCCGCAGCCCAGCCGTGTCGACCAGCTCGATCCGACGGCCCTGCCACTGCCAGGCGACCGTGACCGCATCCCTCGTCAAGCCCGGCTCGGGACCGGTCAGCAGCCGCTCGTCGTCGAGCAGCCGGTTGATCAGGGACGACTTACCAACGTTGGGCCGGCCGGCGACCACCAGACGAAGCGGCCGAGGTGCTGCCTCCGCCTCATGACCGGTGCCGGCGGCCGTCGCCGCGGCGGACTCGATGGCTTCGGCGAGGTCCGCCAACCCTTCGCCATTGCGGGCCGAGATTGGAATTGGCGCACCCAGGCCGAGGCCCCAGGCCTCGCTCGCGAAGCTCTCCGCGGCCAGCCCCTCGCATTTGTTGGCGACCAGGACGACGGGCCGGTCCTGACGGCGCAGCCAGCGGGCGAAATGACGATCGAGGGCGGTGAGCCCACTCTTGGCGTCGATCAGCATCAGAGCGAGATCGGCTTCGGCCAGGGCGGCGCTGGTCTGCTGCCTGAGGCGGCCTTCGAGACTGGCATCCGGGCCCTCGGCCAATCCTGCGGTATCGATCGCGCGGAACCCGAGGGGACTGATACGGGCCTCGCCCTCGATCCGGTCCCGGGTCACCCCGGGCGCCGGATCGACCAGCGCCTGGGCGCGACCGACCAGGCGGTTGAACAAGGTCGATTTGCCTACGTTCGGCCGACCGACGATGGCCACGGCTAAAGTCATGCTGCAGCGCGATAGCGCGGGTGGGCTATCGATAGGCCAGAAGCTTGGCGTTTTCGGTCAGGATGTAGACTGTACCGTTGGCGACCACCGGCGGCACCGATACCGGCCCCGGCAGATCGATGCGCCCCAGGATTTCGCCGTTGTAAGGCGACATGCTCACCGCCTGGGCATTGGAGCCCGCCAGCAACAGTCGATCGCCGGCCAGGATCGGCCCGGTCCACTTGATCGGTGTCGAGCTCGGATCCTTCGGGTCGGTCAGGCGCGGCAACGGGCTCACCCAGCGGATCCGCCCGTTCTCGCGCAGCAGGCAGACCACCTCGCCGCGGGTCGAGAGGACGTAGATGAAGTCACCGGCGAGCCAGGGCGTGTCGGTGCTGCCAAGGTCGAGATCCCAGGTCCGCACGCCGCGCCGCAGATCGATCGCCGCCATCTGCTCGCCATAGCCCGCGACGTAGACCTCATCGTCCGCGATCACCGGCTCGCCGTCGATGTCGTTGATCTGGGCCAGAGCCTCGGTGCGCCGTGGCCGCTGAACGGTGTCGTTCCAGAGCGGCCGGCCGCTGTCGAGCAGCAGCCCGAACACCTCGGCGGAGGAATAAGGCACGACCACCACGCCAGCATCGACCGCCGGGCTCGGTCCGCCGAGCATGCTCGCACCCTCGAAGAAGCCGGCGTGACGCCAGAGAGGGCGCCCGGTCTGGCCGTCGAGCGCATAGAGCTGGTTGTCCGCGGACTCCACCAGAAGATGCCCGTCGGCCACGGTGGGCGCCGCATGCAGGGGCAAGCCGAGCGATTGCCGCCAGATCTGGGTGCCGCTCGCCGCATTCAAACCGAGAACCTCGCCCGAACTCATGGTCGCAAACAGCCAGCCGCTGTCGTAGGCGAGGCCACCGCCGAGCAGGCCATCGGTATCGAGCCCCTCGGGTTCGACGCGCCACCGCTGCTCCCCGGTCTTGGCATCGAAGGCACTGATCGTGCCCTCGCTGTCCATCGTGTATACGCGGCCCTCTGCGACGACCGGGCGTGCCAGCAGCTCGCCCTCGCCGGCCGAGCCGCTGCCGATGTCGGCCTCCCAGGCGAGCTTCAGATCGTCGTTGGCTGCCAGATGGTGCATGGCGTGGCTCGGCACGCCGCCGTTCTGCGGCCAGTCCGGGTTGAGGACCGGTGGTGGCAGGCGGATTGGCAGGTTGGCAATGCTCGGGTCGGCGGTTAGCTCCCGCTCCAGGAGCATCACCGGGATGCGCTTGCCGGGCAGCGGCGGGTCGGCGGTTTTGCCGAACCAGCTGTTCCCCGAGCAGGCCGCGAGCAGCAGGGCGGGACCAAGCGGCAGAAGGCGGCGCAACCGACTCATTACTGACCGGCCGTAGCCGCCTCGCCCGGCTGGCTCGCAGCCGGCGCGCCCGACTGACCCGCGACAGCCGTGCCCGGCTGATCCCCGGCAGCCGCGCCTGCGCCCCCGCTCGGCGAGCCACCCAGCGCCGTGAGCAGTTCGGCGGCCCGACGGCTGAGATCGGCCGGGGTGCGCGGATCGCCCAGCAGGACGCCGAGCGTGTGCCGTGCCGCCTCGACATCGCCCGCCCGCATCTGCGCCAGCGCCTCGAGCTCGAGCGCGCTGTAGCGCCAGGACTGATCGGCCGCGGTCAAGCCTTCCAGTCGGGTGACAAGGGCCTTCGGATCGGTGTGGTCGAAATCGCTCTGCGCGGCCAACAAGTCGCCCAGTCGGCGGTAGGCGGGCGATGCTTTGCTGTCATCGGACAACTGTCCGAGGGACTGAGTGGCTGCGGCGGCCTCGCCCGCCCTTTCCTGCGCTTCAGCGGCCCGCAGTCGGGCGACCGTGCCGTAGTCGCCGTCGGCAGTCTTGGACAGGGCGAGAAAGGCATCGGCGGCCTCCTTCGCATGGTCCTGGCGCAGCAGTTGCGCAGCCGCGGCGTACCGCCTCGCCTCGTCCAGCCGCTGGCTCGCCTGATAGTTCCGCCACCCGACGCCCGCGGCAGTGCCGACGACGATTGCGAGCGCCCCCGCAACGATGTAGGCGCCATGCTGTTTCCACAGCTGCAGCCAACGATCCTGCCGGACCGCCTCGTCGACCTCGCGGATGAACTCGTCGCTGTTGACAGCCCCTCGTCCACGCATGTCGGGACACGCCCTTTCATGGAGCGCGGACCGGCCAAGCCGCTCCGCGGCAGGCCCGCGGCACCGCTGCGCCTCGCCTGCGCTCCGTAGGTATGAGAGGGCAAGCGGTTTGGCAAGGCCGCCGAGGGGTCCTATAGAGAGGCGATTTCGCCCGAGGCCGGTCGCCATGCCCCGTCTGTTCGTCGCCCTGCCACTGCCGCCCGCGGTCAGGCGCTCACTTGAGCCCCTCGCGCGGGGCTTGGGCGACGTCCGCTGGCTGACCTCGGACCAGCAGCATCTGACCTTGCGTTTCCTCGGCGACATCGACAACGGCCGCATGAACGACGTGGCCGAGGCGCTGGCCCTGGTGCACGGCTGGCCGTTCGAGCTGCGCCTGAAGGGGCTCGGCCACTTCCCGCCGCGGGGCGAGCCGCGCGTCCTCTGGGTCGGAGTCGAGAAGAGCGCCGATCTCGCCGGCCTCAAGCGGCGGATCGACCAGGCGCTGAAGCAGGCCAGGCTGCCGCCCGAGAATCGCAAGTTCGCCCCGCACGTCACTCTCGCCCGAATCCGCGCGCCGCTTTCGCGCGATCGTCTCGGCACTTACCTGATGCGGCACAGCCTCTACTCCAGCGAGCCGTTTGCGATCAGCGACTTTCATCTCTACTCGAGCTGGCTCAAGTCAGACGGGGCGCAGCACCAGCTCGAGGCAAGCTACGAGCTGGTCCCGGGAGTCGATGATGAGGTCGACTGAGCCCGACCGAAGGGCGCGCGAAGAGACCGCGCTCGATCGCCTGCTCGAAGAGGTGAGTGGCTGCCGCGTCTGCGTCGGCCATTTGCCGCTCGGGTCGCGGCCGATCCTCCAGATCGGGCCGCGCGCCCGCATTCTCGTGGTGGGCCAGGCGCCAGGGTATCGCGCCCATGCCAGCGGTATCCCCTTCGACGATCGCTCAGGCGACACGCTGTGCGCCTGGACCGGCCTGGAGCGGTCGACCTTCTATGACCCCGAGCGAATCGCCATCCTGCCGCTCGGTTTCTGCTATCCGGGGCGACGGCAGGGCGGCGATCTGCCGCCGCGGCCGGAGTGCGCGCCGCTCTGGCATGCGCGCCTGCTCGCCCACATGCCCGACCTCCGCCTCACCTTATTGCTTGGCCGGCACGCCCAGCGGCATCACCTAGGCCGCCGCTGCACGCCGACGCTGACCGAGACCGTGCGCCGTTTCGCCGACTATCTACCCACCTGCTTCCCGCTGCCGCACCCCTCACCCCGCAACCGCCCTTGGTTCCGTCGCCACCCCTGGTTTGAGCGCGAGGTCCTCTTGGCACTGCGCGCTGAGGTGGGTCGCGCGCTCTCCTGAGGCGCCCGCGGGTCTTCGTTTGGCATTGCCACCGCTAGCATCGCTGCCAAATACAGGTGATTCGGGCACGCGACTTCTCCGACCCCTCGTGGTGACAGACAGGGAGGACCGATCATGGCCCATCCGGCTCTCACGCCCGGCTCCGTCGCGGTCGTCACAGGCGGCGCTGCAGGCATCGGCCTCGCCGCCGCCAAGCGGTTCGCAGGGCTCGGCCTGCACGTCGCGATCGCCGATCTCGGCGCCGAGCGGCTCCGCCAGGCGGCCGAGGCGATCGGAGCATTGACCGGGGTCCGCGCGCAGGATGTCATGACTTTGGAGACGGACGTGAGCCATGTCGACGAGGTGCGCCGGCTCGAAGCGGCGGTCCGCGATCGGTTCGGGGGCACGGATGTGCTGATGAACAATGCGGGCATCCAGCCCGGCAGCGGCATGTTCGGTCCGGCCGAGAACTGGCAGCGCGTGCTCGGCGTCAACCTGTGGGGCGTGATCCACGGCACGCAGACGTTCGTACCCGGCATGCTCGAGCGGGACCGCCCGGGGCTGATCATCAACACCGGCTCCAAGCAGGGGATCACCACGCCGCCGGGCGATCCCGCCTACAACGTCGCCAAAGCCGGCGTGAAGGCGTTCACCGAAGCCCTGCAGCACGAGCTGCGCAACCGCCCGAATGGCAAGCTCAGCGCGCATCTCCTGATCCCGGGCTTCGTCTTCACAGGGCTGACCGCGAAAGGCCGCACCGAGAAGCCGGCGGCCGCCTGGACCCCGGAGCAGACGGTCGACTTCATGCTCGAGCGGCTGGAAGCCGGCGACTTCTACATCCTCTGCCCCGACAACGACGTTCCCCGCTGGCTCGACGAGCGGCGCATCCTCTGGGCGGCGGGCGACATCGTCGAGAACCGGCCGCCCCTGTCCCGCTGGCACCCGGACTACGCCAAGGCGTTCGTGGCCTTCAGCCGAAGCCGAAGCTGAGTCACAGGCAAGGTTGAAGTTTATGGATGTAACAGCGTCAGGAAGTAACGATGCCAAAAGCCTTTGACCTCTTGGCCGCCGCAGCGGCCTTCGCGCGTGAGCACGGGATACACATTAACGACCCGATGCTCGTCGAGCGCTTTGTGACCGATGCCTCGCCGCGGCTGAAGGCGGCGCTCGGCGACACAGCGCTGATCCACGGTACGCGAACTGAGAACTTGTTCGAAGCGATGGTCCTGAGCGTAGGTCACTTCACATTGTTCAAGACGGAAGACGTCGGCCGCGTTCACGCCGCAAAGACCCACCGAGCCCCCGACTTTCGTGTAGTGCTGGACGACGGCGACCAATGGCTCATCGAGGTGAAAAACGTGCGCTGTGAGGATCCCGCGGAGCAGCGCACAACGATGTCGGCGCGCTACCTCGCGTCACTCCAATCCTATGCGGATGCTGTAGGCGTACCATTGCGCTTGGCGTTCTACTGGTCGCGATGGAATATGTGGACCGTGGTGTCGGCGGATCGCTTTCGGACATCGAGCGGCGGGCTGCGGATTACAATGCAGCAGGCCCTCATGTCGAGCGAACTTGCACGCCTCGGCGATGTGTCCATCTCCACGACGCCGCCGCTCCGCCTGGTCCTCGGCGCAGCGTCCGATAAACCGCGCAAGCTGAATTCCGAGGGCTTGGCTGAATTCACGATTTCTACCGCGCGGATCTATAGCGGCAGCGTTGAGTTGACTGACCCGAAGGATCGGCAGCTTGGGCACACGCTTTTTTTCTACGGCGAATGGCCAATCGACGGCCCTCTTGCGGTCATGGACGGAGACGAGATCACAGGCGTCGAGTTCATCGCGGCGCCCCAAGAGCGCTCCGGTCAGGGTTTCGATGGTATTGGATGGGCGAGCCGGATTTTTTCTCGCTACTTCGCGCAGCAGACGGTGAAGGGCGACCAAGTCATCCAACTCACCGGCGAACCAGCACCCGAGTGGTTTGCGCCCCTCGCCAACTGGGATTTCAAGAGCAGTCGTCTTCCGCTGTGGCTGTTCCACATTCACCCTTCGACCGCCATCGCCGGCGCAAATAATGCCACCGCCGTTCAAACCATAGCAGCCAGCTCTCCCTCTTCGTGAGCCCGCTCGTTGCGCGCGTCGATCGGCTGCTTTGCGGCCATCGGATCGACCTTGGCACCAGCCGCACCAAACGCTCGCTCCAAATCCGAACAAGGTCATTCCCACTCGATCGTGCCGGGGGGCTTGGAGGTGACGTCGTAGACCACGCGGTTGATGCCGCGCACCTGGTTGACGATCCGGTTCGCGACCCGGCCGAGGAACTCCATGTCGAAGTGAAAGAAATCGGCGGTCATGCCGTCGAGCGAGGTTACGGCGCGCAGCGCGCAGACGTTCTCGTAGGTGCGGGCATCGCCCATGACGCCCACGGTCCGCACCGGCAGGAGGACGGCGAACGCCTGCCAGATGGCGTCGTACAGGCCCGCGAGGCGGATTTCCTCGAGAAAGATCGCGTCCGCCTGGCGGAGGATGTCGAGGCGCTCGCGGGTCACCTCGCCCAGGATGCGCACGGCGAGGCCGGGCCCGGGAAAGGGGTGGCGGCCGACGAAGGCCTCGGGCAGGCCGAGCTCGCGCCCGAGCTCTCTGACCTCGTCCTTGAACAGCTCACGCAGTGGCTCGACCAGGCCGAGCCGCATGCGTTCGGGCAGACCGCCGACGTTGTGATGTGACTTGATAGTGACGCTCGGGCCCTTGAACGAGACCGATTCGATGACGTCCGGATAGAGCGTACCCTGGGCAAGGAAATCGGCCCCACCCAGGCGCTTGGCCTCATCATCGAAGACGTCGATGAAGGTCGTGCCGATGATCTTGCGCTTCTGCTCGGGATCGATGACGCCGGCCAGGCGCTCGAGGAATAGCGCCGAGCCGTCAGCGAGATCGAGCGGGATGTTGAAGCGGCCGCGGAACAGGTTCAGCACCTCCTCGACCTCGCCCGCGCGTAAGAGCCCCGTGTCGACCAGGATGCAGGTCAGCTGGTCGCCGATCGCCTCGTGGATCAAAAGCGCCGTGACCGCGGAATCGACCCCGCCCGAGAGCCCGCAGATCACGCGCCCGGACCCGACCTGCTCGCGAACCCGCCGGATCGCGGTCTCGCGAAAGCGCGCCATGGTCCAGTCGCCCCGGCAGCCCGCGACGCGATGGGTGAAATTCTTCAAAAGCGCGCTGCCTTCGGGCGTATGAACGACCTCGGGGTGGAACTGGACGCCATAGATCTTGCGCTCGTCGTCGGCGATCGCCGCAAACGGCGAGGCCTCCGAGGTCGCGACCACGCGGAAGCCGGGCGGCAGCTCGACGATCTTGTCGCCGTGGCTCATCCAGACCTGGGCGCGTGCGCCAGGCTCGAACAGGCCCTCGAACAGCAGGCAGCGGTCGACAACGTCGATGAAGGCGCGGCCGAACTCGCGGTGCCGGGCGATCTCGACCTTGCCGCCTAGCTGGGCGCAGATCGTCTGCTCGCCGTAGCAGATGCCGAGGGTCGGCACGCCGAGCTCGAACACCACCTCCGGCGCGCGCGGCGCCGCCGTCTCGGTGGTCGAGGCCGGACCGCCCGACAGGATGATCGCCTTGGGCGCGAAGGCGCGGATGGTCGCATTATCCGCGGTGCACGGCAGAATCTCGGAATAGACGCCGTTCTCGCGCACCCGGCGCGCGATCAGCTGGGTGTACTGGGCGCCGAAGTCGAGGATCAGGACGCACTCGGTCATCGCTGCCTCATGCGGCGAGGCTCCGGGGCGCGGGATACCTCTGCTTGAAGGTGAAGGCCGCGGCCGTGGGCCGGTGACGCCGGAGATGCTCGAGCCGCTCGCGGCCCTCGACGACCGTCGGCAATGTCCCGGCCGGCAGCCACCAGAGCGCCATATGCGCCTCGGCCGGCTTCTCGAACCAGGCCTTGCGCAGCCGCAACGGCTCGGTGTGCGCGCTCCGATAGACGAACTCAAACAGCGCCTCGATCGAGCGCCAGACCGACATGTTGACGAGCACCCGCGGGTCCGGGAAGGGCTTCAGGCCGGTCGCGTTGCCGCTTTCGTCCTGGAGCCGCCAGACGAAGCCCGGGGCCGCGTCGGCGAGGGCGTTGATCCGCTCGAGACGCCGGACGAAGCCCGCCATCCGAAGATCGTCGAGGGGATGCAGCATGCGCGCGACGTTGATCTGGGCGAGGTGGTAGCGATCGGGGTCGGTCACGGGCCAGGCACTTTGGATGGAGGCTTGAGGCGAGGGAATGCATAGCAGAAGATGATGCGCGGGTCGCGCCCGATGCGATATGACGGAGCCGCGCCGGCGCACGAGCGCGCGCGGCGCCCCGATCGCAACCGCGGCGGACCAGAGGCCATGACCACGATCGACCCCCAGACCCTGCGCGGCGACTGGAGCTATCCGACCCGGATCCGCTTCGGCCCGGGACGGATCGCTGAGCTGCCCGACGCCTGCCGTGCGCTCGGCGTCGCGCGGCCGCTCCTGGTCACCGACCCGGCGCTCGCCAAGCACCCGATCGGCCAGCGGGCGCTCGAGATCGTTCGCGCCGCCGGTCTGGCTGCCGGGGTGTTCGCCGACGTGCGCCCCAACCCGACTGGCGCCAACGTAGCGGCCGGTGTCGAGGCGATGCGCGCGGGCGGGCATGACGGCGTGATCGCGTTCGGCGGTGGCAGCGGCCTCGATGCCGCCAAGGCGATCGCCTTCATGGCCGGGCAGGAGCGCCCGCTCTGGGACTTCGAGGACAGAGGCGACAACTGGCAGCGGGCGGACGCGGAGCGGATCGCGCGGGTGGTCGCGGTCCCAACCACGGCAGGCACCGGCTCGGAGGTCGGCCGCGCGGCGGTGATCACCAACGAGGAGAGTCACGCGAAGTGTATCGTGTTCCACCCGCGCATGATGCCCGGCCAGGTGATCGCTGATCCCGAACTGACGCTTGGCCTGCCGCGGCAGCTCACCGCCTGGACCGGGCTCGATGCGCTCTCGCACAGTCTCGAAGCGCTCTGCGCGCCTGGCTTCCATCCGCTCGCCGACGGCATCGCGACCGAGGCGCTCCGGCTGATCCATCGCTGGCTGCCGCGCGCGGTCGAGGATGGCGGGGACCTCGCGGCGCGGGCGCACATGCTGGCCGCGGCGAGCATGGGCGCGATCGCGTTCCAGAAGGGCCTCGGCGCGATGCACGCGCTCGCGCATCCGATCGGCGGCCTGCTCGATGCCCATCACGGCCTGACGATTGCGATCGTGATGCCATACGTCCTGGCTTGCAACCGGCCGGCGATCGAGGACCGGTTGACGCAGCTTGGTCGCACCCTTGGCATCGAGTCCGCCGGTTTCGAGGGCGTGTTCGGGTGGATCAGAGGACTCGGCCGGGACTTCGGGATTCCAGCGACCGTCGCCGCGCTCGGCATGCGCGAGGAGCACATCGCCGTTCTGGCGGCGCGCGCGGCCGCCGATCCGAGCGGGCCGACCAATCCGCGCGCGCTCGCCGAGGGCGACTATGCAGAGCTCTACCGTCAGATGCTGAGCGGCCGGATGCCCGCGTGAGCGCCGGGGCGAGCTGTTTTGGCGGTGCCTTGATTCATGCTATAGGGGCGCCCACATCTGCCGACGGTCATCCGGCGGGCGTGGCGGAACTGGTAGACGCGCGAGATTTAGGTTCTCGTGGCCGAGGCCGTGGGGGTTCGAGTCCCTTCGCCCGCACCAGGCTGCCCGGCGGCGGGGAGCGGGAATCGGGCGGCGATCAGGCGAACGGGCAGGCAAGGCGAGATGCAGGTCAGCCAACTTTCGGCCGAGGGTTTGAAGCGGGAATACAAGGTCGTGGTCCAGGCCAACGAGATCGAGGACCGCGTCGCCAAGCGCCTCGACGAGCTCAGGCAGACCATCCGCATGCCCGGCTTTCGGCCCGGCAAGGTGCCGGTCTCGCTGCTGCGCAAGCAGTATGGCCGCTCGGTCATGGGCGAAGTGCTCGAGCAGGCGGTCAATCAAGGCTCGCAGAAGGCGATCAGCGAGCACGAGCTGCGCCCGGCGCTGCGGCCGAAGATTGAGGTCACCTCGTTCGACGAGGGCACCGATCTCGAGTTCACGATGGCGCTCGAGGTTCTGCCGGAGGTGCCGAAGGTTGAACTCAAGGGAATAGAGCTGACCCGTTTTACCGCGGCGGTCGACGACGATGCCGTGGCGCGGGCGCTCGACGATCTGGCGCAGCGCTACCAGCAGTACGAGGCGCCGGTGCCGCCCCGGCCGAGCCAGTCGGGCGACCGGCTGATCGTTGACTTCGACGGTCGAATCGACGGCGAGCCGTTCGAAGGCGGCAAGGCCGAGGACTTTCCGCTGGTGCTGGGCTCAGGCTTCATGGTGCCGGGCTTCGAGGATCAGCTGCAAGGTCGGGAGGCCGGCACCGAGACGACGGCAGAGGTCACGTTCCCGGAGGACTTCCCGCGGTCGGAGCTTGCGGGCAAGGCGGCGAGCTTTGCGGTCAAGATTAGGGAACTTCAGGAGCCGAAGCCGGTCAGGATCGACGACGATCTGGCCAAGGGCCAGGGTTTCGACAGTCTCGAAGCGCTCAGGAGCGCGATTCGCGCGAGCATGGAGCGCGATTATGGCCAACTCTCGCGGGCTCGCCTCAAACGGGCGCTGCTCGATCGCCTCGCCGAAACATGCAAATTCGAAGTGCCGAGCGGCATGGTCGACCTCGAATTCGAGGCCATCTGGAAACAGCTCAAAGAGGAGACGGAGAAATCAGGCGAGGCGACGAGCGGGGACAAGTCGGAGGCAGACCTTGAGGCGGACTATCGTGCGATCGCCGAACGTCGCGTACGCCTCGGTCTGATTCTTTCCGACATCGGCCAGGCGAACGACCTGAAGATCGAGCAGCACGAGGTCAACGCCGCGGTGATGGCGCAGGCGCGGCGCTACCCCGGCCAGGAGCAAAAGGTGGTCGAGTTCTTCCGCAACAACCCGCAGGCGACCGAGCAGCTGCGGGCGCCGCTTTACGAAGACAAGGTGGTCGATTTCATTCTGCAGATGGCGACGATCGCGGAACAGCCGGTCTCGGTCGAGCAACTGATGCGCGATCCGGACGACGAGCACGATCACGCCCACGGCCATCACGACCACGAGCATCATCATCACGGCACCAGCGCCGCCGCCCCGAGCCTCCAGCCTTGAGGCCGGTGCTCCTACAGCGAGGTCAAGCGAAGATGGAGCAGCCGATCAGCCAGCTTGTTCCCATGGTGGTCGAGCAGACCAGCCGCGGCGAGCGTGCCTACGACATTTTCTCGCGCATGCTCAAGGAGCGGATCGTGTTTCTGACCGGGCCGGTCGACGACAACGTCGCGAGCCTGATCACCGCGCAGCTGCTGTTCCTTGAGGCCGAGAACCCGGAGAAGGACATCTCGTTCTACATTAACTCGCCAGGTGGGATGGTGAGTTCCGGACTCGCGGTCTACGACACCATGCAGTACATCCGGCCCGACGTCTCGACCCTCTGCATCGGGCAGGCGGCCTCGATGGGTTCGCTCCTACTCGCCGCCGGGGCGCACGGCAAACGCTTCTGTCTGCCGCACGCCCGAATCATGATCCACCAGCCCTCCGGTGGCTTTCGTGGCCCGGCCTCCGACATCGAGATCCACGCTCGAGAAATCCTGTCCCTGCGCGCCCGCCTGAACGAGATCTATGCTCGCCATACCGGCCAGGATCTGTCGGTGATCGAGGCCAACATGGAGCGGGACACGTTCCTCTCCGGCGAGCAGGCCAAAGAGTTCGGCTTGGTCGATGAGGTCGTGGTCGAGCGCGGCAAGATGGTGAGCGAGTGATGGCTGCTGTGCGGGCCAGGTCCCCCTTCGCAGGTTTTTACAGATTAGTGACGCTTTTTGGCTCATGCTCCCTGGCGAGCGCCGACGGCGGCGCTCCAGGGATGGTGGTAGTTCAGGGATTTCCGCTGTTGTTCTGCTGGGGTGCCCCCGTTAGCATGCTCGATCGTTCGCTCATCGGAACGGGGTCCCGATGACCAAGCCTGGCGGCGACGTCAAGAACACCCTCTACTGCTCGTTCTGCGGCAAGAGCCAGCACGAGGTCAGGAAACTGATCGCCGGGCCGACGGTGTTCATCTGCGATGAGTGCGTTGAGCTCTGCACCGACATCATTCGCGAGGAGCACAAAAGCGCCCTGGTCAAGAGCCGGGCCGGCGTCCCGACCCCGGCGGAGATCAAGGGGGTGCTGGACGACTACGTGGTCGGGCAGGAGCAGGCCAAGCGGGTGCTGGCGGTGGCGGTGCACAACCACTACAAGCGCCTCGCGCACGGCTCCAAGGGCGGCGAGGTCGAGCTGGCGAAATCGAACATCGTGCTGATCGGGCCGACCGGCTGCGGCAAGACGCTGCTGGCGCAGACGCTGGCGCGCACGCTCGATGTGCCCTTCACCATGGCCGATGCGACGACGCTGACCGAGGCCGGCTACGTCGGCGAGGACGTCGAGAACATCATCCTGAAGCTGCTGCAGGCGGCCGACTACAACGTCGAGCGGGCGCAGCGCGGCATCGTCTACATCGACGAGGTCGACAAGATCTCGCGGAAGTCGGAGAACCCCTCGATCACGCGCGACGTCTCGGGCGAGGGGGTGCAGCAGGCGCTCCTGAAGATCATCGAGGGCACGATCGCGTCGGTGCCGCCGCAGGGCGGGCGCAAGCACCCGCAGCAGGAGTTCCTGCAGGTCGACACGACCAACATCCTGTTCATCTGCGGCGGCGCGTTCGGGGGCCTGGAGAAGATCATCGCGGCGCGCGGGCGGGCGCGCGCGATGGGCTTCGGGGCCGAGGTGCACGGGCCCGACGAGCGCAAGACCGGGGAGCTGCTGGGCGAGGTCGAGCCGGACGATCTGTTGAAGTTCGGCCTGATCCCGGAGTTCGTCGGGCGCCTGCCGGTGGTCGCGACGCTCTCCGATCTGGACGAGAAGGCGCTGGTCCAGATCCTGATCGAGCCGAAGAACGCGCTGGTCAAGCAGTATCAGAAGCTGTTCGAGATGGAGGACGTGCGCCTCAGCCTGACCGAGGACGCCTTGAAGGCGATCGCCAAGAAGGCGATCCTGAGGAAGACCGGCGCGCGCGGCCTCAGATCGATCATGGAGACGATCCTGCTCGAGACCATGTTCGAGCTGCCGTCCCTGCACGGCGTCGAGGAGGTGGTGATCAACCGCGAGGTCGTCGCCGCCACCGCCAAGCCTCTGATGATCTATGCCGATCGCCCCGGGGACGTCGGCTCGGCCTCCTAGGTCGCCCTGGACGCTCGGTAGCCAAAAAGAGACAATCGGCAAGCCGACGCAACCGGGTGCGTTGCGCGGCAAAGCGGCGCTCTTGAATCCGAGTGGCCGCTGAGCCATGTCCTGAACAGCAGAGCTGTCACCAACGGGCAGCTCTTAGCGCGGCTGTCCCTCGGGTAAGGTTGCAATGATCGAAACGCCCAAGCCTTCGTTGTTCCCTGTGCTGCCGCTGCGCGACATCGTGGTCTTTCCCGCACATGATCGTGCCGCTGTTCGTCGGTCGCGAAAAATCGATTCGCGCCCTCGAGGAGGTGATGCGCGACGACAAGCAGATCCTGCTGGTGGCGCAGAAGAACGCCGGCCAGGACGATCCCGGCACCGACGACATCTACCGGGTCGGTACGGTCTCGAGCGTCCTGCAGCTGCTGAAGCTGCCCGACGGCACCGTCAAGGTGTTGGTCGAGGGCAACGCGCGGGCGGAAATCAACAGCTTCATCGACAATCCGAAATTTTTTCAGGCGCACGCCGAGATCTTGCCGGAGACGAAGTCCGATCCGCGCGAGCTCGAAGCCCTGGCCCGGGCCGTGGTCACCCAGTTCGAGCAGTACGTCAAGCTGAACAAAAAGGTGCCGCCCGAGGTTCTGGTCTCGCTCAGCCAGATTGACGATCCGAGCAAGCTCGCGGACACCGTCGCCGCCCATCTTTCGCTCAAGATCTCGGACAAGCAGGAGTTGCTCGAGACCCACTCGCTGGTCGAGCGGCTCGAGCGCCTTTACGGCTTCATGGAGAGCGAGATCAGCGTGCTCCAGGTGGAAAAGCGTATCCGCTCGCGGGTCAAGCGGCAGATGGAGAAGACCCAGCGCGAGTACTACCTGAACGAGCAGATGAAGGCGATCCAGAAGGAGCTGGGCGAGCTCGAGGATGGCCGCGACGAGGTTTCCGAGATCGAAGAGCGGATCCGCAAGACCAAGCTGTCCAAGGAGGCGCGCGACAAGGCGCTGGCCGAGGTCAAGAAGCTGCGCAGCATGAGCCCGATGTCGGCCGAAGCGACGGTGGTGCGCAACTACCTCGACTGGATGCTGGCCATACCGTGGAAGAAGCGCTCCAAAATCAGCAAGGACATCAAGCGCGCGCAGCAGATCCTCGACGAGGATCACTTCGGTCTCGAGAAGGTCAAGGAGCGGATCCTCGAATACCTCGCCGTGCAGCAGCGGGTCGAGAAGATGAAGGGGCCGATTCTTTGTTTGATCGGCCCGCCCGGCGTGGGCAAGACGTCGCTCGGCAAGTCGCTCGCCCGGGCGACCGGGCGCAACTTCATTCGGGTGAGCCTCGGCGGGATTCGGGACGAGGCCGAGATTCGCGGCCACCGGCGGACCTACATCGGCTCGATGCCGGGCAAGATCATCCAGTCGATGAAGAAGGCCAAGACCTCGAACCCGCTGTTCATGCTGGACGAGCTCGACAAGATGGGCGCCGACTTTCGCGGTGACCCATCCTCGGCGCTGCTCGAAGTCCTGGATCCGGAGCAGAACAGCAACTTCAACGATCACTATCTCGAGGTCGACTACGACCTCTCCGACGTGATGTTCGTGTGCACCGGAAACACGCTGCGCATGCCGCAGCCTCTGCTGGATCGCCTCGAGGTGATCCGGATCCCCGGCTACACTGAGGACGAGAAGCTGGAGATCGCCAAGCGCCACCTGATCCCCAAGCAGATCGAGGCGCACGGCCTCAAGGCGCACGAGTGGTCGATCTCCGATGACGCTCTGATGGATCTGCTGCGCTACTACACCCGCGAGGCCGGGGTGCGGAATCTGGAGCGCGAACTCGCCAACCTGATCCGCAAGGCGACCAAAGAGATCCTGATGGCCGACAAGCGGCAGATCCGGGTCACGCCGGCGCAACCTCGGCCGCTTCGCTGGCGTGCGCAAGTTCCGCTACGGTGAGGCGGAGCATGAGGATCTGATCGGTCTCAGCACGGGTCTCGCGTGGACCGAGGTGGGCGGCGAGCTGCTGTCGATCGAGGCGGTCACCGCTGCCCGGCAAGGGGCGGATGACGACCACCGGCAAGCTCGGCGACGTGATGCAGGAGTCGGTTCAGGCGGCACGAAGCTACGTCCGCTCGCGCTCGACCTCGATCGGGGTTCTGCCGCCGACCTTCGACAAGATCGACATTCACGTCCACGTGCCCGAGGGTGCGACGCCCAAAGACGGGCCATCCGCCGGCGTGGCGATGGCGACCTCGATCGTCTCGGTCCTGACCAAGATTCCGGTCAAGGCCAGCCTGGCCATGACCGGCGAGATCACGCTGCGCGGCCGCGTACTGCCGATCGGCGGCCTCAAAGAGAAACTGCTGGCGGCTCTGCGCGGCGGGATCAAGACCGTGCTGATCCCCAAGGAGAACGAGAAAGATCTCGCCGAGATCCCGGACAATGTGAAGAAGGGGCTGCAGATCGTCGCCGTGCGCACCGTCGACGAGGTGCTGCGCCATGCGCTCGTACGCCAACCGGAACCGGTCGAATGGGTCGAGGTCGAGGCCGAGCGGGTGGCCCCGAGCGCGGCCGAAGGCGCGGGCGAACCATCGGCCCCCTCTACCGAACTAACGCTTGCGGCGAAAAATTTCGCGCCCGAAGGGCGCGGATTCGGCAAAAAAACTGAGTTTTGACGGCCGTGGACCGTTGACGGCCTGGTTGTGCTCGCTTTACTTTACGCCGACTTCGCTGGAGATTGCTAAGGAACCCGGTGTCATTGTCAAGGGGGTTTGCCCGGTGAACAAGAACGATCTGTGTGCCGAGGCTGCCAAGAGATGTGGCATGTCGAAGGCCGATGTCAGCCGAGTCGTCGATGCGACGCTCGAAGCCATCACCGACGCGTTGAAGAAACACGACGACGTCCGTTTCGTCGGCTTCGGGACTTTCTCGGTGGCCCAACGCAGTGCCACGGAGGGCCGGAATCCGCGCACGGGCGCGCCGATCAGGATCCCGGCATCGAAGCGCGCCAAGTTCAAACCCGGGAAGGGGCTGAACGAGGCGCTCAACTGAGCCGCTAAACCATTTGGCTTCCGCCGCCGCAGTCATGCGGCGGCGTGCGCCACCGGCGGCCGCGCGGATCAGCGTTGCCGGCGGAAGTCCTCCCCGAGGGTATTGGGTGGTGCGGGCGGAAGGCTTCGAACCTCCGACACCGGCGGTGTAAACGCCGTGCTCTACCCCTGAGCTACGCCCGCGCCTTTGGACGGTCGGACACTAGGCGTTGGCCGATGGCGGAGCAAGCCGCTTGGGCCCAGCGGCGGCGGGGTTGACACCGCTGACCGGCGCGACTACGTGCAGGCGGCAATCTCTTGGGGGTGTAGCTCAGTCGGTTAGAGCGCTGGCCTGTCACGCCAGAGGCCGCGGGTTCAAGTCCCGTCACTCCCGCCACTGCCCACTTCAGAAACACCGGTCGGCGAACCGCATTTCGCGGGTCGCGGCGCGCAGCGACCACGGCGGCGCCGCCGCCTGCGCGCATCGACAGAGTGCCGACTCGCGCATTCTACAACACTTCGCCCACGCTCTACAGCCTTCGCCCGCGCTCGCCGCTCCGCGGCCTTGCAGGTGGGTGGGGAGGATGCTAGGTAGGCGCGGTATCATCTGGGCCGGGTCCCGGTTCGATCTAAATTCTGAACCACCGTGGCTCATACACTCGGTCAGAAGGGGAAGGTGGGCGCCGGAATGGGTGCGCTACTCGCGCAATATCTGCCAATTCTGATCTTCATCGGCATCGCTGTCGGTCTGGCGGGGCTGATCCTGGCGGCCTCGTTCGTGATTGCCCGCCAGCGGCCTGACGTGGAAAAACTGTCGCCGTACGAGTGCGGATTTGAGCCCTTCGAGGACAGCCGCGGCCGCTTCGACGTTCGGTTCTATCTGGTGGCGATCCTGTTCATCATCTTCGACCTCGAGGTGGCGTTCCTCTTTCCCTGGGCGGTCTCGCTCGGCAAGATCGGTCTGCTCGGCTTCTGGTCGATGATGATCTTCCTGGCGGTGTTGACCGTCGGTTTCGTCTACGAATGGAAGAAGGGGGCGCTCGAATGGGAGTAGGGACACCAGCCGCGACCCTGCCGCACGACGACGCCCGGCTGTTCGAGCGGGTCGGTCAGGACCTGCAGGACAAGGGCTTCTTCGTCACCAGTCTGGAGCGTGTGGTCAACTGGGCCCGCGCGGGATCGATGTGGCCGATGACCTTCGGCCTGGCGTGCTGCGCGATTGAAATGATGCACGCCGCGGCCAGCCGCTATGATCTTGACCGGTTGGGCGTAGTTTTCCGGCCGAGCCCGCGCCAGTCGGACGTGATGATCGTGGCGGGCACGCTCTGCAACAAGATGGCGCCGGCGCTGCGCAAGGTTTACGACCAGATGGCCGAGCCGCGCTACGTCATCTCGATGGGCTCCTGCGCCAATGGCGGCGGCTATTATCACTATTCCTACTCGGTGGTCCGCGGCTGCGACCGGATCGTCCCGGTCGACGTCTACGTGCCCGGCTGTCCGCCGACCGCCGAGGCGCTCGTCTACGGGGTCCTGCTGCTCCAGCGCAAGATCCGGCGCACCGGCACCATCGAGCGCTGAGCGCGCAGGACCTCCAACTCCAGCGCGCGCAGCCGACGACCACCATGGCGATCCCGACCCTCGCCGAGCGCGAAGAAGCCCTGCAGGAGCTCCTGGACGAGATCGCCACCGGCGTTGGGCGAGGTCCTGATCGAAAGCCAGCTGGTGCGTGGCGAGCTCACCTTGCGTGTGCAGGCCAGCGCGATCGTCCGGGTCCTGATCTTTCTGCGCGACGAGCCGAACTGCCAGTTCAAGATGCTGGTCGACCTCTGCGGGGTCGACTATCCCGAGCGCGAGCAACGCTTTGAGGTCGTCTATCATCTGCTCTCGCTGAAGCACAACCAGCGCGTGCGGGTCAAAGTCACCACCGACGAGACGACGCCCGTGCCCTCGGTGGTCGAGGTGTTCGGCGCGGCGCAGTGGTACGAGCGCGAGACCTGGGACATGTACGGCGTGTTCTTCTCGGACCACCCCGATCTGCGCCGGCTGCTGACCGACTACGGCTTCGAGGGCCACCCGCTGCGCAAGGACTTCCCTCAGACCGGCTACGTCGAGGTCCGCTACGACGACGAGCAGAAGCGCGTCGTCTACGAGCCGGTCGACCTGCGTCAGGACTGGCGGAGCTTCGACTTCCTCAGCCCCTGGGAGGGCGGCGGCGTGCTTCCGGGCGACGAAAAAGCCGGCGACGCGGCCGGTTGATCGGAATCGGGCGATGGCCGAAATCAGGCTCCAGAGCTACAGCATGAACTTCGGGCCGCAGCATCCCGCGGCGCACGGCGTGCTCCGGCTGGTCCTGGAGCTGGACGGCGAGGTGATCGAGCGGGCCGATCCGCACATCGGCCTCCTGCACCGCGGCACCGAAAAGCTGATCGAATACCGACCCTACGTTCAGAGCGTAGGCTATTTCGATCGCCTCGATTACGTCTCGCCGCTCTCGCAGGAGCACGCCTACGTCCTCGCGATCGAACACCTGCTCGGCATCGAGATTCCGGAACGCGCCAAGTTCATCCGGGTCCTGTTCGACGAGATCACCCGGATTCTCAATCACCTCCTCAATATCACCACGCATGGCGCTCGATGTCGGCGCCATGACGCCGCTGCTCTGGGGCTTCGAAGAGCGCGAGAAGCTGATGGAGTTCTACGAGCGGGTCTCGGGCGCGCGCCTGCACGCCAACTACTACCGCCCGGGCGGCGTCGCCCGCGATCTGCCCGATGGTCTCACCGAAGACATCAGGGCATGGATGCGGACTTTCCCGGCGCTGCTCGACGACATCGAGCGCCTGATCACCGACAACCGCATCTTCCGCCAGCGTCTGGTCGACATCGGCGTGGTCAACGCCGCCGAGGCGCTCGACCTCGGCTTCACAGGCCCGATGCTGCGCGCCTCGGGGGTGCCCTGGGACCTGCGCAAGAGCCAGCCCTACGAAGTTTACGAGCGCATGGACTTCGACATCCCGGTCGGCAAGAACGGCGACTCGTTCGATCGCTACGTCGTGCGCATGGAGGAAATGCGCCAGTCCCTCAAGATCATGGAGCAGTGCCTCGAGCAGATGCCGAAGGGGCCGATCAAGATCAGAGACCAGAAGATCGTGCCACCAAAGCGTGGCGAGCTGAAGCGCTCGATGGAGGCCCTCATCCACCACTTCAAGCTGTACACCGAGGGCTTCCATGTCCCGGCCGGCGAAACCTACGCCGCCGTCGAGGCGCCCAAGGGCGAGTTCGGTGTCTATCTGGTCTCCGACGGTACCAACCGGCCCTATCGGTGCAAGATTCGCGCGTCGAGCTATCCGCACTTGGCGGCGCTCGAGAAAATGGTCAAGGGCCACATGCTCCCGGACATCCCCGCCGTGATCGGCGCCATGGACATCGTGTTCGGGGAGATCGACCGGTGAGCCCGAGGGAGCCCTTCGTCTTCACGCCCGGGAACGACGCCAAGGCCAAGGCGATCATCCGCAAGTACCCCGAGGAACACCAGGCGAGCGCTGTGCTGCCGCTGCTCACGCTCGCCCAGGAGCAGTGCGGTGGCTGGCTGCCGCAGCCGGCCCTCGACTTCGTCGCCGACTACCTCGGAATGCCGCCGATCCGGGTCTACGAGGTCGCCTCGTTCTACGACATGTTCAACACCAAGCCGGTCGGGCGCACCCAGATCCGGGTCTGCACCACGACACCCTGCTGGCTTTGCGGCTCAGACGACGTGGTCCGTGCCTGTCGGGAGGCGCTCGGCATCGAGATCGGCCAGTCGACCGAGGACGGCCGTTTCTTCCTGCGCGAGTTCGAGTGTCTCGGCGCCTGCGCCAACGCCCCGATGATGTGGATCGACGACCACTATTACGAAGATCTCACCTACGACAGCGCAAGGGCGATCATCGAGACCCTGATCCGCGGTGAGCATCCGACGCCCGGTTCGCAGGCCGGCCGGCAGGGGTCGATGCCGGCCGGCGGCAGAACTACCCTCATGAAGGTTGGCGAGGCTGATGCTGCGGATAAGGACCGGATCTTCACCAACCTCTACGGCGATCAGCCCTGGCGGCTGGACGCGGCGCGACGGCGCGGCGACTGGGACGGCACCAAGGAGCTGATCCACAAGGGCCGCGACTGGATCGTCGAGCAGGTCAAGGAGTCGGGCCTCCGTGGGCGGGGCGGCGCGGGCTTCCCGACCGGTCTCAAGATGTCATTCATGCCCAAGAAGCCCGATGGCCGGCCGGTCTATCTTGTGGTCAATGCGGACGAGAGCGAGCCCGGCACGTGTAAGGATCGCGAGATCATGCGCCACGATCCGCATAAGCTGATCGAGGGTTGCCTGCTCGCGGGCGCCGGCATGGGCGCGACGACCTGTTACATTTACATCCGTGGCGAATTCGTCGAGGAGGCCGAGGTCCTGCAGGCGGCGATCGAGGAAGCCTACGAGGCCGGGCTGATCGGCAAGAATGCCTGCGACTTGGGGTACGACTACGAGATTCACCTGCACCGAGGCGCCGGCGCCTACATCTGCGGCGAGGAGACCGGGCTGCTCGAGAGCCTCGAGGGTAAGATGGGCAAGCCGCGCCTGAAGCCGCCGTTTCCGGCGGCGGTCGGGGTGTACGGCCGGCCAACCACGGTCAACAACGTCGAGACGATCGCGGTCATTCCGACCATCCTGCGCCGCGGCGCGTCCTGGTTCGCGGGCTTCGGCCGGCCGAACAACACCGGCACCAAGATCTACTGCGTCTCCGGCCACGTCAATCAGCCCTGCACGGTCGAAGACGCCATGAGCATCCCGCTCAAGGAGCTGATCGAAAAGCATGCGGGCGGCGTCCGCGGCGGCTGGGACAATCTGCTCGCGGTGATCCCGGGCGGCGCCTCGGTGCCGCTGATTCCGAAATCGATCTGTGAAGACGTCCTGATGGACTTCGACGCGCTGCGCGACGTCCAGAGCGGGCTCGGCACGGCCGGCGTGATCGTGATGGATAAGTCGACCGACATCGTCTATGCCATCGCCCGGCTGGCGAAGTTCTACATGCACGAATCCTGCGGCCAGTGCACGCCGTGTCGCGAAGGCACGGGCTGGCTCTGGCGGATGCTGATTCGGATGGGCGAGGGGCGCGCCGAGCCCGCCGAGATCGACCTCCTGCAGGACGTCACCAAGGAGATCGAGGGCCACACCATCTGCGCCCTCGGCGACGCCGCCGCGTGGCCGGTGCAGGGCCTGATCCGTCACTTCCGACCGGAGCTGGAACGACGGATCAAGGACTACCAGCAATCGCGACGCGCCGCCTGAGGCGCGCGCAGCAACGAGGCAGCACCATGCCCAAAGTGACGGTCGACGGCCTGGAGATCGAAGTCCCGCCGGGCTCGACCGTGCTCCAGGCCTGCGAGGCGGCGGGCCGCGAGATCCCGGTGTTCTGCTTCCACCCGCGGCTCAACATCGCCGGCAACTGCCGGATGTGCCTGGTCGAGGTCGAGAAGTCGCCGAAGCCGGTGGCCTCCTGCGCGATGCCGGCGGGCGAGGGCATGGTGATCAGGACCGGCACGCCGATGGTCCACAAGGCCCGCAAGGGCGTGCTCGAGATGCTCCTGATCAACCACCCGCTCGATTGCCCGATCTGCGATCAGGGCGGCGAGTGCGACCTGCAGGATCTGACCCTGTTCTACGGCCCCGACCATTCGCGCTTCGAGGAGAACAAACGCAGCGTCACCGACAAGAACCTCGGGCCTCTGATCTCGACCCACATGACCCGCTGCATTCAGTGCACGCGCTGCATCCGCTACCTCGACGAGGTCGCGGGCGTCGAGGAGCTCGGCATGGTGCACCGGGGCGAGCACGAGGAGATCAGCACCTGGATCGAGCGCGCGCTCGGGTCCGAGCTCCAGGGCAACATCATCGACATCTGCCCTGTCGGAGCGCTCAACTCCAAGCCCTACGAGTATCGGGCGAGGCCGTGGGAGCTGCGCAAGACCGAGTTGGTCGATGTTCTCGATGCGGTCGGCTGCAACATTCGGGTCGACGCGCGCGGGCCGGAGGTGATGCGGATCCTCCCGCGGCTGCACGAGGACATCAACGAGGAGTGGATCTCGGACAAAACCCGATTCGCGTACGATGGCCTGAAGAAGCGCCGTCTCGACGTGCCGATGGTGAAGCAGGATGGCAAGCTGCGCCCGAGCACATGGCGCGAGGCTTTCAGTGCGATCCGGGCACGCCTCGAGGGCATCAGCGGCGACAAGGTGGCGGCGATCGTCGGCGACCTCGCCGACTGCGAGGCGATGGTGCTCCTGAAGGACCTCATGAGCCGCCTGGAATCGCCGCACGTCGACTGCCGCCAGGACGGCGCCAGGCTCGATCCCGGGGCGCGTTGCAGCTATCTGTTCAACACCACCATCGCCGGCATCGAAGCGGCCGACGTCTGCCTCCTGATCGGCACCAATCCGCGCCTCGAGGGATCGCTCGTAAACGCGCGGCTGCGCAAACGCTGGCGCCGGGGCGGCTTCACCATCGGGCGGATCGGCTCGCCCGCAGATCTGACCTATCCAGTCCTCGATCTCGGCGCCGGTCCGCAGAGCTCTGGCCGAAGTTGCGGACGGCACGCATGAGTTCGGCAAGCGACTCGAGCAGGCCGAGCGGCCGATGCTGATTCTCGGCCAGGGCGCGCTCGCGCGCCCCGACGGCGCAGCGGTTCTCGCAACCGCGCGCGCGATCGCCGAGCGCTACGGCATGGTCAAGGACGACTGGAACGGCTTCAACGTTCTGCACACCGCCGCGGCGCGGGTCGGCGGCCTCGACCTTGGCCTGGTCCCGGGCAAAGGCGGTCGACGACGTCGACCGGTATCCTGACCGCGGCCGACCGGGGCGAGATCGAGGTCGTCTTCCTGCTCGGCGCCGATGAGATCGACACCGCGGCGCTCGGCGACGCCTTCGTGATCTACCAGGGACACAACGGCGACCGCGGCGCGGCGCGCGCGGACGTCATCTTGCCCGGTGCGGCCTACACCGAGAAGGACGCCACTTACGTCAATACCGAGGGCCGGCCGCAGCGCGGCCGGTTGGCCGTGTTCCCGCCGGGCGAGGCGAAGGAGGACTGGAAGATCCTGCGCGCGCTTTCCGAGGTGCTGGGACGGACCGTGCCGCTCAACACGCTTGGCGAGGTGCGCGCGCGCATGGTCGAGATCGCGCCGCAGCTGGCCGAGCCGGACGTGATCCAGCCCGCGCCCTGGCGGACGTTCGGCCGCAAGGGCAAGCTCGATCAGGCACCGTTCGCTATCCCGATCGAGGACTTCTACCGCACCGATCCGATCAGCCGCAGCTCGGCCGTGATGGCCGAATGCAGCGCACTGCATGCGCCGCTCGCCGAAGCGGCGACGGGCACCCATGGCTGAGTTCTGGACCGGCTACGCCTGGCCGACGATCTGGATCGTCCTGCAGGTCGTCGTCATCGTCGTGCCGCTGCTGGTCGCGGTCGCCTATCTGACCTACGCCGAGCGCAAGGTCATCGCGGCGATGCAGCTGCGCCAGGGACCGATGGTGGTCGGGCCGCTCGGCCTCCTGCAGCCGATCGCCGACGGCGTTAAGCTCTTCGTCAAGGAGACCGTGATCCCGAGCGGCGCCAACAAGGTCGTGTTCCTGATCGCGCCGATGATCACCTTCTCGCTCGCCCTGATCGGCTGGGCGGTGATCCCGTTTGGCAACGGCCTCGTGGTCGCCGACATCAATGTCGGCGTGCTCTATCTCTATGCGATCAGCTCGCTCGGCGTCTACGGCATCATCATGGCCGGCTGGGCCAGCAACTCGCGTTATGCTTTTCTCGGCGCGCTGCGCTCGGCGGCGCAGATGGTGTCCTACGAGATCTCGATCGGGCTGATCATCATCAACGTCCTGATCACCGTCGGCTCGCTCAACCTTTCGGACATCGTGCGCGCCCAGGCGGGGCTCTGGTTCTTCATTCCGCACTTCCCGATGTTCGCGATCTTCGTCGCCTCGATCCTCGCCGAGACCAACCGCCATCCGTTCGATCTGCCGGAGGCCGAGGCCGAGCTGGTCGCGGGCTACAACGTCGAATATTCCGCGATGGCGTTCGCGCTGTTCTTCCTCGGCGAATACGCCAACATGATCCTCATGAGCGCGATCTGCTCGATCCTGTTCCTCGGCGGCTGGCTGCCACCGTTCGACATCGTGCCGTTCACCTGGATCCCGGGGCCGATCTGGCTGATCGCCAAGATCTGCTTCATCCTGTTCATCTTCCTCTGGGCGCGGGCGACGCTGCCGCGCTATCGCTATGACCAGCTGATGCGGCTTGGCTGGAAGGTGTTTCTGCCGGCATCGCTGCTCTGGGTCGTGGTCACTTCGGGCTTCCTGGTCGCGACCGGCAACCTGCCCCACTGAGCGCTGGAGACGCTTCGATGGCCTTTCTCGATCGCACCGCGCGCACGCTTCTGTGGCAGGAGCTGGTCTCGGGCTTCGCCCTGACCTTCGGCTACATGTTCAAGCGCAGCGTGACCCTCAACTACCCATACGAGAAGGGGCCGCTCAGCCCGCGCTTTCGGGGCGAGCATGCGCTGCGCCGCTACCCCAACGGCGAGGAACGCTGCATCGCGTGCAAGCTTTGCGAAGCGATCTGCCCGGCGCAGGCGATCACGATCGAGTCCGAGCCGCGCCCGGACGGTTCGCGCCGCACGACCCGCTACGATATCGACATGGTGAAGTGCATCTACTGTGGCATGTGCGAAGAGTTGTGCCCCGTCGATGCCATCGTGCAGGGGCCGAACTTCGAGTTCGCCACCGAGACCCGGGCCGAGCTGTTCTACAACAAGGAGAAGCTGCTCGCCAACGGCGAGCGGTGGGAGCGCGAGATCGCGGCCAACCTTGCCGCCGACGCCCCTTACCGCTAAACGCTAGGGCCACCGGGTTGACGCTCCGGCGGGCACCGAGGACGACATGATCATACCCTTGCTGGTGTTCTATCTGCTCTCGGCGGTCGCGGTGGCGGCCGGGGTCATGGTCATCTCGGCGCGCAACCCGGTCCACTCGGTGCTGTTCCTGATCGTCGCCTTCTTCAATTCGGCCGGCCTGTTCGTGCTGATTGGCGCCGAATTCCTGGCGATGGTTCTCGTCGTGGTCTACGTCGGCGCGGTCGCGGTTCTGTTTCTGTTCGTGGTGATGATGCTCGACATCAATTTCGTTCGGCTGCGCGAGGGCTTCATGCAATATCTGCCGGTCGGTGCGCTGATCGGCCTGATCCTCCTGGTCGAGCTGGTTCTGGTGCTGGGCAGTTGGGCGCTCTCGCCCGAGACGATCCGGGCCACGGCCGAGCAGCCGCTGCCGCCTGCGGTGAGTAACATCCAGGCCCTGGGCGATCTGTTCTATACCGACTACTTCTACCTGTTTCAGGCCGCCGGTCTGATCCTTCTGGTGGCGATCATCGGGGCGATCACGCTCACCCTTCGGCACAAGCCCGACGCGCGCCGCCAGCGCATCGCCGAGCAGGTCCACCGCCGGCGCCAGGAGTTGGTGGAGCTGCGCAAGATCCAGCCGGGAAGCGGCGTCTGATGCCGGTCCCCCTCGAACACTACCTGACCGTGGCTGCGATCCTGTTCACGCTCGGCATCTTCGGCATCTTCCTCAATCGCAAGAACGTCATCATCATCCTGATGTCGATCGAGCTGATGCTGCTCGCGATCAACCTCAATCTGATCGCCTTCTCCGCCTACCTCGGCGATCTGGCGGGGCAGGTGTTCGCGATGTTCGTGCTCACGGTCGCCGCCGCCGAGGCGGCTATCGGGCTCGCGATCCTCGTCGCCTACTTCCGCAACCGCGGCAGTATCGAGGTCGAGGACATCAACCTGATGCGCGGCGAGCCCATGTTTGCGACCGGGGTCGTCTTCTTTCCGCTGCTCGGCGCGTTCATCGCGGGCGTCTTCGGCCGCCTGCTCGGCGATCGCGGCTCGCAGCTCGTGGCCTGCGGCGGGTTGATCCTGTCCGCGTTGTGCGCCTGGGTGGTGTTCGCCGGGGTCATTGGCGGCGAGCCCTACAAGGTCGAGATCTTCCGGTTCATCCACTCGGGCACGCTCGAAGCCGACTGGGTGCTGCGGGTCGACGCGCTCTCGGCGATCATGATGTTCACGGTCAGCACCGTGTCCGCGATCATCCACGTCTATTCGATCGGCTACATGGCCCATGATCCGGGCATCCCGCGCTTCATGAGCTATCTGTCGCTGTTCACTTTCTTCATGCTGGCACTGGTGACCTCGGACAATTTTCTCCAGCTGTATTTCGGCTGGGAGGGTGTCGGGCTGGTCTCCTATCTGCTGATCGGCTTCTGGTACACGCGGCCTTCGGCCTGCGCGGCCGCGATCAAGGCGTTCCTGGTCAATCGGGTCGGCGACTTCGGCTTCGCGCTGGGCATCGCAGCGATCTACCTGGTGTTCGATTTGGTCGAGTTCGACGTCGTGTTCGGCCATGCGGCGCAGTTCGCCAACACCCAGCTCCACGTGTTCGGCGGCAGCTTCAATACCATCACCGTGATCTGCCTCCTGCTGTTCGTCGGTGCGATGGGCAAATCGGCGCAGCTGCCGCTGCACACCTGGCTGCCGGACGCGATGGAAGGCCCGACGCCGGTCTCCGCCCTGATCCACGCCGCGACCATGGTCACCGCGGGCGTGTTCATGGTGGCGCGCTGCTCGCCGCTGTTTGAATACTCGCCGACCGCGCTCGCCTTCGTCACCTTCATCGGCGCCTCGACCTGCTTTTTCGCGGCCACGATCGGCATCGCCCAGAACGACATCAAGCGGGTGATCGCCTATTCGACCTGCTCGCAGCTCGGCTACATGTTCTTCGCCTGCGGGGTCTCGGCCTATGCCGCGGGCATCTTCCATCTCATGACCCACGCCTTCTTCAAGGCGCTCCTGTTCCTGGCCTCGGGCTCGGTGATCCACGCCATGTCGGACGAGCAGGACATGCGCAAGATGGGTGGCCTCTGGCGTAAACTGCCGATCACCTACGCGACGATGTGGATCGGCTCGCTCTCGCTCGCCGGCATCCCGATCTTTGCCGGCTACTTCTCCAAGGATCTGATCATCGAGTTGGCGTTCGGCTCACACGCCGCGTTTTCGGGCTACGCCTGGTTCCTGGGCGTTTCGGCCGCCCTGCTGACGGCGCTCTATTCCTGGCGTCTCCTGTGCATGACCTTCCACGGCGAGTTGCGCGCTCCGGCCGAGGTCATGGCGCACGCGCACGAATTGCCCAAGGTCATGACCGTTCCGCTGATGCTGCTGGCGGTCGGCGCGACCTTCGGCGGCTTCTTCGGCGTCTGGCTCGGCGTGGCCAACGGCACGGGCGAGTTCTGGCATGGCTCGATTTTGGTCCTGCCCGACAACAACAGCATCGAACAGGCGCACCACACGCCGTTCCTGATCTCGATCCTGCCTCTGATCGCAGCCCTGCTCGGCATCGCCATCGCCTATCTCTGCTACATCCGCCAGCCGAGCCTGCCGCGGCAGATCGCCGACGCTGTGCCCGCCGTCTATCGGTTCCTGCTCAACAAATGGTACTTCGACGAACTCTACGACTGGCTGTTCGTCGAACCGGCCAAGCGGCTCGGCTACCGGCTCTGGCAGACCGGTGACGTCACCGTCATCGACGGCGTCGGTCCGGATGGCGTGGCCGCCCGAGTGCTCGACGTCACCCGCCAGGCGGTCCGTCTGCAAACCGGCTATCTCTACCACTATGCCTTCGCCATGCTGATCGGGGTCGCCGCCCTGGTCACCTGGTACATGTTCGTGCTCTAGGGAGGAGCAATGAGCGACTGGCCGCTGCTCTCCCTCGTGATCTTCCTGCCTCTGGCCGGCGCCGGCTTCATCCTGCTGATCCGCGGCGAGCCGGAGGTGGTGGCGCAGAATGCCCGCAGCGTGGCGCTCTGGACCACAGGCATCACCTTTCTTCTTTCGCTCCTGATCTGGAGCAATTTCGATCCGACGCGGGCGGACTTCCAACTGGTCGAGAACGTCGAGTGGTTCGCCGGCTTCGGCATCAACTACCATGTCGGCATCGACGGCATCTCGCTGTTCTTCGTCCTGCTCAGCACGCTGACCACCCTGGTCGTGGTCGCCTTCTCCTGGGATTCGGTCCAGACCAGGGTCAAGGAATTCATGGTCACCTTCCTGGTCATGGAGACCTTTATGGTCGGCGTGTTCACTGCGCTCGACCTCGTGCTGTTCTATCTGTTCTTCGAGGGCATCCTGATCCCGATGTTCCTGATTATCGGCATCTGGGGCGGGCCGCGTCGGATCTACTCGGCGTTCAAGTTCTTCCTGTACACGCTGGTCGGCTCGGTGCTGTTCCTGGTCGCGGTCCTGGTGATGTACCTGCAGGCGGGCACGACCGACATCCCGAGCGTGATGTCGGCGCACTTCGATCCGATCCTGCAGCGCTGGCTGTGGCTTGCGATGTTTGCCTCGTTTGCGATCAAGGTGCCGATGTGGCCGTTCCACACCTGGCTGCCGGATGCCCATGTCGAGGCGCCGACCGAGGGCTCGGTGGTCCTCGCCGGCATCCTCCTGAAGCTCGGCGGCTACGGCTTCCTGCGCTTCTCGCTACCCATGCTACCGGATGCTTCGGCGTTCTTCACACCGCTGATCTACGGGCTCTCGATCGTCGCGGTCATCTACACCTCGCTGGTCGCGCTGATGCAGACCGACATGAAGAAGCTGATCGCTTACTCGTCGGTGGCGCACATGGGCATCGTGACGATCGGCATCTTCACCCTCAACCCGCTCGGGATCCAGGGCAGCATCATCCAGATGCTCTCCCACGGGCTGGTCTCGGCTGCGCTGTTCATGGTCGTCGGCGTGGTCTACACGCGGATGCACAGCCGTGACATTGCCACCTATGGCGGGCTGGTCGAGCGCATGCCGCTGTACGCGACCGTGTTCATGCTGTTCATGCTGGCTTCGATCGGTCTGCCCGGCACCTCGGGCTTCGTCGGCGAGATCCTGGTGCTGATCGGCGTGTTCCATGTCAACAGCTCAGTCGCCGCATTGGCGGCCACCGGTATGATCCTGGGCGCCGCCTACATGCTCTGGGTGTATCGCCGGGTGGTCTTCGGCGCGCTTGTTCAGGAGCATCTGAAGCTGATTCGCGATCTCCGGCCGAGTGAGATAGCGGCCTTCGCCCCGCTCGCCGCCCTGGTGCTGCTCATGGGCATCTATCCCTCGCTGTTTCTCGACCCGATGGCGGCATCGGTCGATCACCTGCTGGCCCAGGCGGCGCGTCAGCCGGCAGCCTCGACGGCAGCCGCACTGGCGGCGCGCTGAGGCGAGGCACAAGCTGGAGATGGCCGTGTTCGACCTGACGCCCGCGATCACCGAGATCTTCCTCGCGACTGCGGGTCTTGCCCTCCTGATGGTCGGCGCCTTTCGGGGCCGCGAGCCCGAAGCGAGCCGGCTGGTGACGCCGCTCGCGGTGATGGCGATGGTCGTCGGCCTGTTCCTCCTGATCGTCGGCGCCAAGGGGCGCGCACTGACCTTCGGCGGTCAGTTCGTCATGGACGGCTTTGCGGTCTACCTCAAGGTGCTGGTCCTCGTGGGGGCGGCGCTCTGCCTGATCATGTCGTCCGACTTCTTCGAGCGGGAAGGGATCGAGCGGTTCGAATACCCCGTGCTGGCCCTGTTCTCGACCGTCGGCATGTTGATGATGATCTCGGCGAACAGCCTGATCGCACTCTACTTGTCGCTCGAGCTGCAAAGCCTGCCGCTCTACGTGATGACCGCCATCCACCGCGACCAGACCCGCTCGACCGAGGCGGGACTGAAGTATTTCGTCCTCGGCGCGCTCGCCTCGGGCCTGTTGCTCTACGGCTGTTCCCTGGTTTACGGCTTCACCGGCACGCTGTCCTTCGAAGGTCTCTCGACGCTGTTTCAGCCGGGTCCGGAGGGCAAACTCACTGTCGCCACGGGTGCCCTGATCGGCTTGGTTTTCATCGCCGCAGGCCTGGCTTTCAAGCTCGCCGCGGTGCCGTTCCACATGTGGACGCCGGATGTCTACGAGGGCGCGCCGACCCCGGTGACGGCATTTCTGGCGGCGGCGCCCAAGGTGGCCGCGATCGGCCTCACGCTTCGGGTATTCTACCAGCCGTTCGGTGAATGGGTGGCGCAGTGGCAGCAGATCGTGGTCTTCATCTCGGTCGCCTCGATGCTGCTCGGCGCCTTCGCCGCAATCGGCCAGACCAACCTCAAGCGACTGCTCGCCTACAGCAGCATCGGGCACATGGGTTACGCGCTGGTCGGCCTGGCCGCCGGCACATCCGACGGCGCTTATGGCGTCCTCGTCTACATGGCCATCTATGTCGTCATGACGGTCGGGTCCTTCGGCTGCCTCCTGGTCATGCGCCGCAACGGCGCGGCGATCGAGGCGATCGAGGATCTGGCTGGCCTCGCCGCTGCCCAGCCGCTGCTCGCCGCTGCGTTCGCGATTTTCATGTTCTCACTCGCCGGGATTCCGCCACTCGCCGGTTTCTTCGGCAAGCTGTATGTGTTCCTTGCCGCGATCGACGCCCATCTCGTTCCGCTCGCGGTGATCGGGGTACTCGCCAGCGTGGTTGGCGCGTACTACTATCTGCAGATCGTCAAGGTGATGTATTTCGACGAGGCCCGCGACGTGTTCGACAGGCCGGTCGGCCGGGAGTTCGGCATCATCGTCGGGGTCGCGGCGGTGTTCAACGTCGTCTTCTGCCTGCATCCGGGCCCGCTGTTGATCCGCGCGCAGGCGGCGGCCATGGCCCTCGTGTCGTGACGGGCTCTTGCCAGCTGCCGCGCGGATTCGTTCTTCAGAGCTTCGATCGGGTCACGAGCACCAACCACGAGGCGCACCGGCTCGCCGAGGCCGGCGCCGCGGCGGGGCTGGTCGTCTGTGCCGGAGAGCAGACGCGAGGTCGTGGCCGCCATGGTCGAAGCTGGGCATCGCCGCCCGGCAACCTCTACGCGTCGGTCCTGCTCCGCCCCGACTGCACCTTGGTCGCGGCCGGCCAGCTGTCGCTGGTGGCGGGCCTGGCGCTCGCCGAGGCGCTGGTCCGGATCGGGCCGCCCGGCGTCGACCTGACGCTCAAGTGGCCGAACGACGTGCTGATCGACGGCGCCAAGACCGCGGGCCTGCTGCTCGAGGGCGCGAGCAGGAAGGACGGTCGGGCGGCTTGGGTGATCATCGGCTCGGGCGTCAACATCACGAGCTGCCCCGACGACACCCCGTACCCCGCTACCTGCCTCACCCGGCACGGCTTCCCGGCCCTGCGGCCGCTCGACGTGCTGGAAGCCTACCTGTCCGAGCTGGATCAGTGGCTGCGCCGATGGCGTCGCGCCGGCTTTGGCGCCGTGCGCAGCAGTTGGCTCGCCCGCGGTCACGGCCTCGGCGGCGAGGTCCGTCTGCGGCTCGACCGGAAGGAGGTCGACGGGCGCTTTCTCGATCTCACCGACACCGGCTCGCTGCTCCTGGAGCAGGCAGGAGGGCGCCGGCGCGAAATCGCCACGGGCGAGGTCTTCTATCTGGATCGCTAGGTGATGGCCGGATCCCTCCTGCTGGCGGTCGACGTCGGCAATACCAACACCGTCTTCGCGCTGTACCGTGATCGCGAAGCCCTCGGGCAATGGCGGATCTCGACCGTGCGCGAACGGACCGCCGATGAATACGCCGTCGCTTTGACCCAGCTCATGGCGCTTAAGGGCCTGGGACACGACGATGTCGGCGCCGCGGTGATCTCGTCGGTGGTGCCCCAGGCGCTGACCCCGCTCAAGAGCATGTGCCGCGAGTTCTTCAATTGCACCCCCAAGGTGGTCGCCGAGAATCTCGGGGTGACCATCCCAATCGTGATCGACAATCCGCGCGAGGTCGGAGCCGACCGCCTGGTCAACGCCGTCGCCGCCCACAAACGCTACCGGGGGCCGCTGATCGTGGTCGATTTCGGCACCGCGACCACCTTCGACGTGATCGACGGCGATGGTCGGTACTGTGGCGGCGTGATCGCCACCGGGATCAACCTGTCGCTCGAGGCCCTGCATCGCGCGGCGGCGAAGCTGCCCCGCGTTGCGGTCGAGCGGCCACCGCAGGTGATCGGTAGCTCGACCGTGACGGCGATGCAGTCCGGGGTCTATTGGGGCTACGTCAGCCTGGTCGAAGGCATGGTCGCCAGGATCAAGGCGGAGTTCGGCGAGCCGATGAAAGTGATCGCCACAGGAGGCCTTGCCGGGCTGTTCGCCGGGGCGACCGACGTGATCGAGCACGTTGATCGTGATCTGACCATGGCGGGGCTGGTCGAGCTGTTCTACGCCGATCGACCGTACGAAGCGAACTAGAGGGCAGCGGATGCAGGGCCGGGAGCTGCTGTTCGTGCCGCTCGGCGGAGCGGGCGAGATCGGTCTGAACCTCAATCTTTACGGGCTGGACGGTCGGTGGCTGATGGTCGATCTGGGCATCAGTTTTGCCGACGAGACCTTGCCCGGGGTCGAGATCGTGTTGCCCGATCCGAGCTTCATCGAGGCGCGGAGCGAGGATCTTTGCGGCTTGGTGCTGACCCACGCCCATGAGGATCATTTCGGCGCCATCCCCTATCTCTGGCAGCGGCTGCGCTGCCCGATCTACTGCACGCGGTTCACCGCCGCGGTTCTGCGCCGCAAGCTCGAGGACGGCGGCCTCAAGGGCGTGCCGCTGCACGTCGTGACGCCGAGCGAGCGCTTTCAGGTCGGTCCGTTCGACTGCGCGCTGATCCAGATCACCCACTCGATCCCGGAGTTGCATGCGCTAGCGCTGCGCACGCCGCTCGGCAACATCCTGCATACCGGCGACTGGAAGCTGGATCCCGCGCCGATGGTCGGCCCGCTGACCAGGACCGACGATCTGGAGGCCTTCGGCCACGAAGGTGTGCTCGCCATGATCGGCGATTCGACCAACATTCTGAAGCCCGGCACGTCGGGCTCGGAAGCCGAAGTCCGCGACAGCCTGATGGAGCTGATCGGGCGACAGACGACGCGGGTCGTGCTGACCACCTTCGCCTCCAATGTGGCGCGGCTGGAAACCGCGATCACGGTGGCCGGGGCGACGGGGCGGCGGGTCTCGGCGGTCGGCCGCTCGATGCGCCGGATGATCGATGCGGCGCGCGAGGTCGGCTACCTGCGTGACATCCCCGAGCTCGTGGATGAGCGCACCGCCGAGCGAGCTGCCGCGCGACGAGGTGCTCTGGCTGGCGACGGGCTGTCAGGGCGAGGCGCGGGCGGCGCTCAGCCGGATCGCCGCCGGGCAGCATCCGAGCGTCCGGCTCGAGCCGGGCGATGTCGTCATCTTTTCCTCGAAGATCATCCCCGGTAACGAGCGCACGCTCTACGCTCTGCACAACGCCCTGGTCAGCTCCGGCATCGAGGTGATCACCGAGCAGGACCATTTCGTCCACGTCTCAGGGCATCCCTGCCGCGACGAGGTCGAGCAGATGTACCGTTGGATCAAACCGCAGATTGCGATCCCGGTACACGGCGAAGCCCGTCATCTGCATGAGCACCTCGCCTTTGCCCGCGAGATCGGGGTGCCGCAGCCGCTCGAAGTCCGAAACGGCGACATGGTGCGCCTGGCGCCGGCTCCGGCCGAAGTCGTCGACGAAGTGCCGACCGGGCGGCTGGTGCTCGAGAACGATGGGCTGATCGCGGCCGGCGACGATCTGTTCCGGACCCGACGCCGCCTGATGGCCCACGGCACGGTCCTGGTCGGGCTGGTCCTGGACCGCTATGGCAGCCTGCTTGCGGGCCCCCAGCTCTCGGCCTTCGGCGCGGTCGATCTCGAGCGCGAGGAGGGGCAGAAGGAGGGTGTGCTGGCGGCGATCGAAGACGCGATCGAAGATCTTGACGACAACGGCGCGCTGGACGACGAGCGGATCCGCGCGACGGTGCGCACGGCGGTCCGGCGGGCGGTCAGGCTCGCGCGCGAGAAACGCCCGATCATCGAGGTTCAGATCACACGCCTCGACCGTGAGGTGCTCGAGAGCCTGGTCGACGACGCCGGGGCCGTCCGATGATTGGCCGTCTCAATCACGTCGCCATCGCGGTGCCCGATCTCGACGCCGCCGTGGCGCAATATCGCGACCTGCTTGGCGCCAAGGTGTCGCCGCCCGTCGCGCAACCGGCACACGGCGTCACCACGGTCTTCATCGAGCTGCCCAACACCAAGGTCGAGCTTTTGCATCCTCTTGGCGACGCTTCACCAATCGCAGCGTTCCTCGCGCGCAACCCGAGCGGTGGGATTCATCATCTCTGCTACGAGGTGGCCGACATCCTGGCCGCGCGCGATCACCTCCTGGCGAGGGGCGCGCGCGTGCTCGGTGGCGGCGAGCCCAAGCTCGGCGCGCACGACCGACCGGTTCTGTTCCTGCATCCGAAGGACTTCAGCGGCACGCTGGTCGAGCTCGAGCAGGCCTAAGTCGCGATGGACTGGTTTGCCACGACCGTCACCTTCCTGATCGTGTGGTGGTTGGTTCTGTTCATGGTGCTGCCGTTCGGCGCCGCGCCGCCCGGCGAGGTCGAGCCGGGTACGGCGGCCAGCGCGCCCGCGAAGCCGCGCCTCCCGTTGAAATTCCTCATTACGACAGTGATTGCGGCGGTCCTGACCGGCCTGATCCTCTGGCTGATCAACAGCGGTCTGATCCAGCTGCGTCCGACCAGCCCCGAGTGATCGACCGGCGGCGGCAGACGCCGCAGCCCTGACAAGGCGCTACCCGATGTCACCCGATGACCCACCATCCCTCTGGTACGGGAAAGAGCTTTCCGATCGGCCCGAGCGTCCGGCCGGATGGCGTCAACTTCAGCCTCTATTCGAAGAACGCGACCGGCGTCGAGCTGCTGCTTTTCGATCAGGCCGACGACGCCGCGACCCGCGCGGGTGGTCCGCCTCGATCCGCGCACGCAGCGGACCTACTACTACTGGCACGTGTTCGTGCCCGGCGTGAAGGCCGGGCAGATCTACGCCTACCGGGTCGAGGGGCCGCGCGCGCCCGAGCAGGGGCTGCGCTTCGACCCCGAGAAGGTCCTGCTCGATCCCTACGGCCGCGCCGTCGCTGTGCCCGGCTCGTACGACCGCGCCGCCGCCTGCCGGCCGGGCGACACTGCGGCCACGGCGATGAAGAGCGTGATCGTCGACAGCGGCCTCTACGACTGGGAGGGCGATCAGCCGCTCCACCGCTCCGTTCTCCCGCACCGTGATCTACGAGATGCACGTGCGCGGCTTCACCCGCCATCCGAGCTCGGGCGTCGCGACCGAGAGGCGCGGCACCTATGCCGGGCTGATCGAGAAAATTCCCTACCTGCAGGATCTCGGCATCACCGCGGTCGAGCTGCTGCCGGTGTTCCAGTTCGACCCCCACGCCGCGCCGGACGGGCTCGTCAACTACTGGGGTTACTCGCCCGGTGTCGTTCTTCGCGCCGCACGCCGGCTACAGCTCGCGGCCGGACCCGCTGCGCCGCGCTCGACGAGTTTCGCGACATGGTCAAGGCCCTGCACCGGGCGGGCATCGAGGTCATCCTCGACGTCGTCTTCAACCACACCGGCGGAGGACGACCACGGGGTCCGACGCTCTCCTTCCGCGGCCTCGACAACGCCACCTACTACATCCTCGACGAGCGACGATCCCGGTACGCCAACTACACCGGCACCGGCAACACGCTGAACGCCAACCACCCGATCGTCCGCCGCCTGATCCTCGACAGCCTGCGCTACTGGGTCGAGGAGATGCACGTCGACGGCTTTCGCTTCGACCTCGCCTCGATCCTCTCGCGCGACGAGCACGGCCGCCCGCTGCCTGAACCCGCCGGTCCTCTGGGACATCGAGACCGATCCGGCCCTCGCGGGCATCAAGCTGATCGCCGAGGCCTGGGACGCCGCAGGCCTGTACCAGGTCGGCAGCTTCATCGGCGATCGCTGGAAGGAATGGAACGGCCAGTTCCGCGACGACGTGCGCAGCTTCGTCAAGAGCGATCCCGGCATGGTCTCGAAGATCGCCGCCCGCTTTCTCGGCAGCCCCGACATCTACGGCCACGAGGAACGCGAGCCCGAGCAGAGCATCAACTTCGTGACCTGCCACGACGGCTTCACGCTCAACGACCTGGTCTCCTACGACGAGAAGCACAACGAGGCGAACGGCGAAGACAATCGCGACGGCGACAACGACAACCGGAGCTGGAACTGCGGCGTCGAGGGGCCGACCGACGATCCGGAGATCGAGCGGCTGCGCAGCCGCCAGGTCAAGAACTTTCTGGCACTGACGCTACTCGCGCTCGGCACGCCGATGCTGCAGATGGGTGACGAGGTGCGGCGCACGCAGCGCGGCAACAACAACGCCTATTGCCAGGACAACGAGATCAGCTGGTTTGACTGGCGCTGGTCGACCAGCACGCCGGTCTCTATCGCTTCGTCAAGAAGCTGATTTACTACCGCTTGGATCTCGACTTTGCTCATCTCGACGAGACACTGACTTTGAACCAGCTGTTGCACCACGCCAACATCCGCTGGCACGGCGTCAGGCTCGACCAGCCCGACTGGAGCGAGGACTCCCGCGCGCTGGCGTTCACCGTCGAAAGTCTCAGGCGCACGCGACGTTTCCACGTCATCCTGAATGCCTATTGGGCACCGCTGGAGTTTGAGCTGCCTCCGGCGCCTGCGGCCGCGCTCGGCGGCTGGCGTCGCATCCTGGACACCGCCCGCGACGCGCCGGACGACTTTCGCGAATGGCATGAGGCGCCGAGCATGAACGCGCCGACCTATCTGGTCCAGCCGCGCTCGGTCGTCGGGCTGGCGGCGCGACTTCCCGGATACGAGGCCGAGCGCTACCCGCCGTAACTCATCGCCAAATGGCCGCGGCTTTGCCGCGCCCCCCCTCAGAGGGCGGCCCGTTCGGTGAAGGAGCGGCGCGCAATGGTCTGCGGGCGGCGTTTGCGCAATCGCGTGGCCTCGCGGTAACGTCGCTCGGCGGCGGCGATCAGCGCCTCCTGAGAGCCTGTAGCGTCGGCCTCGGCGACCGGCTGTCGCTGGATGTAGCTGCCATCCGGCTGCATGTCCCAGGCGCTGCGCCGGTCGTTCAGCTGGGCGTCGAGGATCGCCCGCAGCTCATCGCGGAGCGCCGGATCCTCGACCGGGGTCACGACCTCGACCCGGCTCTCGAGGTTGCGCGTCATCAGATCGGCCGAGCCGATGAAGTACTCCTCCTCGCCACCGTTTCGGAAATAGTAGATCCGGGCATGCTCGAGAAAGCGGCCGACGATGCTGATCACGGTGATGTTGTCGGATACGCCGGCGAGGTCGGGCCGCAGGCGACAGGTGTCGCGCACGATCAGCTCGACCCGGACACCGGCCTGGGACGCGCGGTAGAGCGCCTCGACGATGTCGGGGTCCTCGAGCCCATTCATCTTGAACCGGATCAGGCCCGGTACCTCGGCCGAATGGCGGGCGATCTCGCGCTCGATCTTATCGAGCAGCGACTGCTTCAGGCCCTTAGGGGCGACCAGCAGCTTTTGATATTTGCGCGACGGCTTGTAGCCCGTGGTCAGATAGTTGAACAGTTCGGTGAGATCCCGGCCGATCGCGTCGTCGCAGGTCAGGATACCGAGGTCCGAATAGATCCGCGCCGTGCCGGCGTGATAGTTGCCGGTACCGATATGGGCGTAACGCCGGATCCCGGTGTAGTCGCGCCGCACCACCAGCACGACCTTGGAGTGGGTCTTGAGGCCGACCACGCCGTACATGACGTGGATGCCGACCTCCTCCAGGCGGTTTGCCCACTGGATGTTAGCCTCCTCGTCGAAACGCGCCTTGATCTCGACCACGACCGCGACCTGCTTGCCGTTGCGTGCCGCCTCGACCAGATCGTCGATGATCCGCGTGCCGGATGAGGTGCGATAGAGCGTCATCTTGATCGCCAGCACCTTGGGATCGCGGCTCGCCTCGTGCACGAACCGCTCGACCGAGGTGGCGAACGATTCGTACGGATGCTGCAGGAGGATCGGGCCGATGTCGCGGATGATGTGGAAGATGTTGCGCTCCTGATCCTCGAGCATGGCGTTGGTGACCGGGTGATGGACCGGGTCGTGCAGCGCCGGCAGGTCGAGCGCGGCGATCTCGAACAGATCGCGCAGGCCGAGCGGCGCGCTGGTCTCGAACACGTCCCGCTCTTCGTTCAGGCCGAGTTCGGCGGCCAGCATGCCGCGGTGCACCGGGTCGAAACCTTCGCCGACCTCGAGCCGGACGATCGGGGCGAACTTGCGATCGCGCAGCTCGGCCTCGATCATCGACACCAGATCGTCGGCATCCTCCTCCTCGCGCTCGGTGTTGGCGTTGCGGGTCACCCGGAAGAGCTCGCAGGCACTGACCGCCATGCCCGGGAAGAGGCGGTCGAGGCTGTGCGCCATGACCTCCTCGAGGCGCACGAAGCAGTGGCCCGGACCGACCCGCAGATAGCGCGGCACGCCCTTGCCGAGCGGCACCTTGACCCGGGCGAAGACCGGCTGCTGCTCGTCCTCGTAGTGGAGAGTGACCAGAAGGTTGAGCGAGAGGTTTGAGATGAAGGGGAAGGGGTGCGCCGGGTCCATCGCGAGCGGCGTCACCAGCGGAAATATGTTATCGAGGTAGTAGGTCTGGGCGGCCTCGCGCTGCTCGTCACTCAGCTCCGACCAGTGCGCCAGCACGATGTCCTGCTCGCGCAGGCGCTCGCGCAGCTCGGCATAGGTGTCGCGTAGCTCGGGCATCAACTCCGCGATCACGGCGACGCATTGGGCGATCTGCTGCTCGGGCGTGCGACCGTCCACCGTCAGATCGTGCAGGCCGGCGCCGACCTGCTGCTTCAGCCCGCCGATCCGCTTCATGAAGAACTCGTCGAGGTTCGCGTTCACGATCGCCAGGAACTTGACCCGCTCGAGCAGCGGCGTGCGCGGATCACGCGCCTCGTGCAGGACCCGTCGATTGAACTCGAGCCAGGTGAGCTCTCGGTTCAGGTAGAGCTCAGGCGCCCCTAGATCGGTGGACGGCTGGAGCGGCTCCCGGACCGACCGCGCCGCCAGGGCCTCAGGGATGGCGGCTCGCGTGCTGTCCTTGGCGCGTGCGGCTCTCGACCTTGCGCTCGCCCGGGCTGGAGGCTCGGTCACCAGAGACAGAGCTGCTGTTCCAGGGGATCGCGCCGAGGCGTCGCTCGCCTGCGATTCGGATGTATGCGCCGGCTCTTCGGTCATGCTGCGGTTCCCCCGGGGATCTTGGTCCCGGTCCAAATGTCGTTCTCCTTGGTCGATATGACAACCTCATGGCCAATCACGCGGCCGACGTAAAGGCTCTAGGTGCCACCGCGGTTTGCGAGCCTGGCGCGAGGGGGATAGGTTGGGGCAAGCTCACCTCGGGAGCCGAGCTCGATGAAGCCGATCGTCACGCTGACCCTGAATCCGGCCATCGATGCCGCGTGTCAGGCGGACGAGATCCGCCCGATCCAGAAGATCCGGACCTCGGACGAGCGCTACGATCCGGGGGGCGGCGGCATCAATGTGGCGCGCGTGATCCGCGAGCTCGGCGGCGAGGCGATTGCGGTTTATTTCGCCGGTGGGCTGACCGGGCAGGCGTTCAACGACATGGTCGATGCGACCGGCCTGGAGCGCCGGGTCATCCCGATCGCCGAGGCAACGCGCGTGAGCCATACCGTATTTGAACGCTCGAGCGGACGAGAATATCGCTTCACGCCCGGGGGCCCCGCAATCCGCGAGGACGAGTGGCGCGCCGGTCTGGCGGAGCTCGAAGCGCTCGACATGGACTACCTCGTCGCGAGCGGCAGTCTGCCGCTCGGAGTGCCGAGCGACTTCTATGCCCGGATCGCCAGGACCATGCGCGCAAAGGGTGTTCGCTTCGTGCTCGATACTTCGGGCGCTGCGCTGCGTGAGGCCCTCGATGCGGGCATCTATCTGGTCAAGCCAAATCTGGGCGAGCTCGAAAGGCTGATCGGACGCTCTCTGCCCGGGCCGGCCGAGCAGGACGCTGAAGCAAAGCGTCTCGTTGACGACGGCCGGGCCGAGATCGTCACCGTGAGCCTCGGTGCCGATGGTGCCCTGCTCGCTACCACCGAGGGCTGCTTTCGCCTGAAGGCCCCAGCGGTCGAACCGAAGAGCGCGGTCGGCGCGGGTGACAGCTTCGTCGCGGCAATGACCTTCGGCCTTGCTCAGGGCCGGCCGGCCAAGGATGCCTTCATCCTCGCCGTGGCGACCGGCACGGCGACCGTACTGACCATGGGCACCGAGCTCTGTCGGCGCGACGATGTCGAGCGGATCTATCGGCAGATCCGGGCCGAGCAGGTCGACGCCGAGGCATAGCGTTGAACGGGCTTCGGGGTAAAGGGAGTGACGTGACGGCCCGGTCCGAGGCCGTGTTGCCCGATCTGTTCCGATCCGGGCTGAAGGCGGTGCTGTTCGACCTCGACGGTGTGATCACGAACACGGCGGAGGTGCACGCTCGTGCTTGGAAGCAGCTCTTCGACGAGTTCCTGGCCGGGCGGGAAGGCCAAGCGGAGCGCCTCGGTCCTTTCCGCCTGCCCGAGGACTACATCGACTACATCGACGGCAAGCCGCGCTACGAGGGGGTCCGGTCGTTCCTGACCTCGCGTGGGATCAACCTGCCGTGGGGCGATCGCGCCGATCCGCCGGACGCGCCGACGGTCTGCGGCCTCGGTAATCGCAAGAACCGGTACTTCCATCGGGCGCTCGAGGAGCAGGGCGTGGAGGTGTTCGAGGGCAGCGTTGCGCTGATCCGAGCGCTACGGGCGCGCGGCATCAAGACGGCCTGCGTGTCATCGTCGAAGAACTGCCAGACGGTGCTCGAGCGCGCGAGCCTGACCAATCTGTTCGACGTGATCTTCGACGGCGGGGACCTCGAGCGGGAGGGCCTGCCCGGCAAGCCGCAGCCGGATGCCTTCCTACGCGCGGCCGTGCGCCTCGGCGTGGCGCCCAGAGAGGCCGCCGTGGTCGAAGACGCCGTTTCTGGCGTCGAGGCGGGTCGAGCCGGCGGCTTCAAGCTGGTGATCGGCATCGACCGGGGCGCCGGCCGGAAAGCCCTGACAGCGGCCGGCGCCGATGTCTTGGTGAGCGATCTGGCCGAGTTCGCCAGCTGACCGCTAGGCGCTAGTCTTAGTCTACGCATCAGAGGAGCCGGCCACGGCATGACTCTGCGAGACTGCAAGACCAAGATCGTCGCGACCATCGGTCCTGCGTCCCGCTCGCCCGGGACACTTAAGGACATGATTCGGGCCGGCATGAACATCGCCCGGCTCAATCTCGCGCATGGCGAGTTCGCCGGGCACGCCGAGATCATCGGCGCGATCCGAGCCGCCGCGCGGGCCGCGGAACGTCGGGTCGCGATCCTGGCCGATCTGCCAGGTCCGAAGCTGCGCATCGGCAATCTGGCGGAGCAGCCGATCGAGCTCGAAGCCGGTCAGAGGTTCTGCCTTACGGTCGGCGAGTTCACGGGCGACGGAACGCGCGCATCGATCAGCTTCAGGACAATGCCGCGGGTCGTGAAATCCGGCGATACCATCTTTCTGAACGACGGCCTCGTCCAGCTTCGTGTCGAGTTCGTCACCGAGGATACCATCGCGTGCGAGATCGTCGTGGGCGGGCCGCTGCTGTCGCACAAAGGAATCAACCTTCCGGGCGTCGACCTCGGCATCAGCGCATTCACCGAACGTGATAAGGAATGCCTTAAGTTCGCGCTAGAACAAGGTGTTGATGCGGTCGGTCAATCTTTTGTGCAAAGCGCCGATGACATCCGGGCGGTGCGCGCCGCGGCTCAGGCCACGGGGGGTAAGCCGCTGATTCTCGCCAAGATCGAGCGTTCGGCAGCGCTCGAGCGGATCGACGAGATCCTCGGGGCGGCCGACGGAATCATGGTCGCGCGCGGCGACCTCGGCGTCGAGATCCCGATCGAGGGCATCGCGATCGCCCAGAAGGAGCTGATCCACAAGGCCAATCTGCACGCCAAGCCGGCGATTACCGCGACCCAGATGCTACTCTCCATGGTCGAGAACCGCCGTCCGACCCGGGCCGAGGTCACCGACGTCGCCAATGCCATCCTGGACGGCACGGATTGCGTGATGCTGTCCGAGGAATCCGCCATGGGAGCGCATCCGGTCGACGCCGTGGGCATGCTCAGTCGAATTGCGCAGACCACCGAGCCGCACGTCCGAGCGCGCTTCGCGCCGGACTGGCAGGAGCCGGCGATGGAGCGCGCGAACGATCGCGAGCTGGTCCTGGCCAGTGTCGCTCATATCGCCGGGCACATCGCACCGCTCGGAATTCTGGTGCCGGCCGCGAGCGGCGCCAGCGCGCGCAGGCTTGCGGCTTTCCGACAGGCGGTCTGGATCACCGCGGTCGGCCAGTCGGAAAAAGTTCGCCAGGATCTGCAGTTCGTCTACGGCGTGGATGTCATCGATCAGCCGGAGCAGCGGACCAGCTGGCCGGACTTTGCGCGCAGCCACTTCAAGGCCGTGGGCCCGGGCCGCGTCCTTCTGGCAGAGGGCACCGCCGGACGGGGCGGCGGCACCAACCGCTTCGAGATCGTTGACGCGTAGACGATCTAGCCGACCAATGGAGCCGCGCGCAGGAAGTCGAAGTCGCAGCCCTGGTCGGCCGGCAGGACGTGCTCGTGATAGAGCCTGGCGTAGCCGCGCGCGGGTGCCGGCGGAGGAGCCGGGAGCGCGGCCCTTCGCCGGGCCAGCTCCTGTTCGGATACCAGCAGATCGAGCCGCCGCTCAGCGACGCTCAGGTGAACCCGATCGCCGTCCCGGACCAAGCCGAGCGGCCCGCCGACCGCCGCCTCGGGCGTCACGTGGAGCACGACCGTACCGAACGCCGTACCGCTCATGCGCGCATCGGAAATCCGGACCATGTCCTTGACGCCGGCGCGCGCGAGCTTGGCCGGGATCGGCAGATAGCCCGCCTCGGGCATGCCAGTGCCGCTCTTCGGCCCCGCGTTCTGCAGAATGAGGACATCGTTCGGCGTGACCTCGAGATCCGGGTCGTCGATCCGCGCCGAGAGGTCTTCGAGGCTCTTGAACACGACCGCTTGGCCCTCGTGCTCGAACAGGCGCGGATCGGCGGCCGAGCGCTTCAGGATTGCGCCCCCAGGTGCGAGCGAGCCGAACAGGGCGACCAGCCCGCCGACCTCCGAGATCGGCTCGCGAATGGGCGGACCACGCTCCGGTCGACGTAGGCGGGCTCGCTCTCCAGGCGCTCGGCCAGGCGCTGGCCGACGACGTTTCGGGCCTCCGGATTGAGCAGCGGCGCGAGCTCGCGCAGCACCGCCCCCAGTCCGCCCGCATTGAACAGGTCCTCCATGTAGTGCGGCCCGGTTGGCTTGAGGTCGACCAGGACCGGGGTCGCATCGGACAGCGCGTTGAGGCGCTCGGGGTCGACCTCGATGCCGGCGCGACCGGCGATCGCCGCGAGATGGAGGATGCCGTTGGTCGAGCCGCCGAGCGCCAACAGCACGCGGAGCGCGTTCTCGACCGCCTCGGGCGTCACGATGTCCGAGGGGCGCGGCTCGCCCGCTCGGGCCATGGCCACGGCGCGGGCACCGCTCGCCTCGGCGGCGCGCAGCCGATCGGCGTGTACCGCGGGGATCGCGGCCGTGCCGGGCAACATCATGCCGAGCGCCTCGGCGATGCAGGCCATCGTGCTCGCGGTGCCCATGACCATGCAGGTGCCGGCGGTGGTCGCGAGCCGGGATCTCGATTGCGGAGATCTCATCGGCGTCGATCGTGCCCGCGCGATACTGCGCCCAGAAGCGCCGGCAGTCGGTGCAGGCGCCCAGCCGCTGATCGCCGTGCCGGCTGGTCATCATCGGCCCGGTCACCACCAGAATCGCGGGCTTCTCGGCCGAGAGCGCGCCCATCAGCAACGCCGGGACGGTCTTGTCGCAGCCGCCGATCAGGACCACCGCGTCCATCGGCTGGGCGCGGATCATCTCCTCCACGTCCATGCTCATCAAGTTCCTGAACATCAGGCTGGTCGGATGCAGGAACGGCTCACCGAGCGAGATGACGGGGAATACGAGTGGCAGGCCGCCGGCCGCGAGCACACCGCGCCTGGTGGCCTCGATCAGGTCGGGCACATTGCGGTGGCAGTTGTTGAAACCGCTCGCCGTGTCGGTGATGCCGATGACCGGGCGCGCCAGCAGGTCGTCGCCATAGCCCATCGAGCGGGCGAACGAGCGCCTGAGATAAAGGGCGAAGTCGGGATCACCGTAATGGGTGAGCCCGCGGGCAAGGCCCGTCTTGGGTGTTGAGGGCATCGCACTGCCCTTTCTCGAAACGGGGATCCGGTGCCGGGGCCAAAGTGGAGGCTTGGCCGACCATCGAAGCTTACGTGGCGCGGTGCATCAGGTCGATTGCCTTATTGGACCACGAGCGTCGGTCGGAACAGCGCTCCGAAAATGACCGTCCGCTAGTCGCAGTTGGCGATGCACTGCGTCGAGTAGGTGATGGCACCGCCGCAATTCTGATAGCAAAGGTCGAAGTCCGCGCTGCATTGCTCGGCCAGATTGCCCGCCTGCTGGTCGCAGCGCCGGTAGTTCGGCTGGACGATGGCCGAGTGGCTCGAGGGTGGCTCGGCCTTATGCTGCTGCCGGTCCATCTGATAGGCGGCCTGACGCAGCACGGTCTCGGCCAGCGCGTCTCGCTGGGCGCCAACCCGGCATTGCTCGATCTGCTGATCGCTCTGCCCGCGACAGGTGCGTCGCGTGTCCAGACACTGGGTGGCACATTGCCGGCCTGTGTCAGTCGCCGGCGGTGTGTACGACGCAAACGCCCGATATTGCGGGCTGCAGCCGAGGAGCATGAGCATCACCTGAGCAATCGCGAGCGCAGGCAAAGCGTGCCGGCGCATCGTGCGAGGTCGCCCGACGTGGCGGGGCGCCTTGAGCCGCTGCATGCCCATCACGAGCTGTCCTCCGCAGGCCCGGCCAGAGGTGGACCGCGCCGCTCCAACCTTTGCCCGAGCACGCGCCCGGGCGGCATTTTCGGAGACAGAGCCTGAGATGGTCTTAACGACCTATGAGAACCTAGTCCTCACCCCCCGACATGATGTCGGTATTCGCCTGGCTTCCGCGCCTACCGCTTGAGCCGCGCCAGGTGCTCCTTGCGGAACTTGGCGACCTTGGGCGCGATCACGATCTGGCAGTAGCGCTGGCGCGGGATTCTGCTCGAAGTAGTCCTGGTGGTAGTCCTCGGCCGGATAGAATGTCTCGAGCGGCAGCACCTCGGTCACGATCGGCGCGTGCCAGACGCCGCTCCGCCTCGAGGTCGGCGATCGCGCGCTCCGCCGTCCGCTTTCTGCTCCGGGCTGTGATGGAGGACGATCGAGCGGTACTGCGGCCCGACGTCGGCGCCCTGGCGGTCCTTGGTGGTCGGATCGTGGATCGTGAAGAACACGTCCAGCAAGTCGCGGAACGAGACCACACCCGGGTCGTAGGTGATCTGCACGACCTCGGCATGGCCGGTGCGGCCGCCGCAGACCTGCTCGTAGGTCGGATGGTCGACCTTGCCGCCGGCGTAGCCGGACACCACGCTCTCGACCCCCTTCAGATCCTTGTAGACCGCCTCCAGGCACCAGAAGCAGCCGCCGCCCAGCGTCGCCATCTCGTGATCCGCATGTCCGGCCATGGCCATCTCCTCCACGCTTCCCGCCGGCACGGGCTTCCCGCGCAGCGGCTCCATGACTATGGTGCAGCGGCATGCGAGCGCAAGGGCAGCGACCGCTGACCCCCGGCGGTCCCCGGTAGTTGCCCGCTCCGTCCGATCCAGCCCGGCGTGAAAACGACATGCAAGCAACCGACCGGCAACATGCCTCACGCGATGCGGAGCAGACCCGCGATCTAGATCGGCCAGCCATCGGGCTCACCTCTCTCTGCCTGCTGGCGGTCGTGGTCGGGGTGATCACCGGCTTGGGCGCGGTCGCGTTTCGCGCGCTGATCGGCCTGATCCACAACCTTCTGTTTCTCGGCCAGCTGTCGTTCACCTACGACGCCAACCTGTTCACGCTGCCGAGCCCCTGGGGCCCGCTTCGTGATCCTGGTGCCGGTGATCGGCGGCCTGGGCGTCACCTTCCTCGTCAGCAACTTCGCGCCCGAGGCGCGTGGCCACGGCGTGCCCGAGGTCATGGATGCGATCTTCTATCAGGAAGGCGTGATCCGGCCGGTGGTCGCGGCGGTCAAATCGCTCGCCTCGGCCCTCTCGATCGGCAGCGGCGCGGCGGTCGGGCGCGAGGGTCCGATCATCCAGATCGGCTCTTCGTTCGGCTCGACCGTGGGCCAGGTCATCTCCATGGCCGCCTGGCAGCGCATCACGCTGGTCGCCGCCGGCGCCGGCGCGGGCATCGCCGCGACCTTCAACACGCCGATCGGCGGCGTCATGTTCGCGGTCGAGCTGATGATGCCCGAGATCAGCGCGCGCACCTTCCTGCCGGTCGCGCTCGCCACCGGCACGGCGACCTTCATCGGCCGGCTGTTCCTCGGCGTGCAGCCGGCCTTCGCGATCCCGCCGCTGCCGGCGCTCTCCAACGAGCCGGTCTCGGCGGTCGCCCTGCTCGCCTTTGCTCGTGCTCGGCGCGCTCTGCGGCGTCGCCGCGGCGATCTTCATCAGGGGCTGCATCGGGCCGAGGAGCTCTTCGACAAGATCCGCAACCCCTATCTCCGCCACGCGCTCGGCATGCTCGTGGTCGGCGCCATGATGTATCTCCTCATGGTCACCGCGGGGCACTACTTCGTCGAGGGCGTCGGCTACGCGACGATCCAGGTGATCCTGCTCGGCGGCTTGAGCGGCGCCGCGTTCCTGGCCCTGCTGTTTGCCTGCAAGCTCTCGGCGACGCCGCTGAGCCTCGGCTCGGGCGCCTCGGGCGGCATCTTCTCGCCGTCGCTGTTCATGGGCGCGACGCTCGGCGGCGCCTCGGCGCGCTTGGTCAGCACAATCTATCCGTCGCCCGACATCAGCGTGCCGCCTTCGCGATGGTCGGCATGGCGGCGATGGTCGGCGGCGGCACCGGCGCGGCGATGACCGCGGTGACCATGATCTTCGAGATGACGCGCGACTACGACATCGTGATGCCGATGATCATCGCGGTCGCGCTCAGCATCGGCGTGCGGCGCGATGCTCTCGCGCGAGAACATCTACACGATCAAGCTGCTCAGCCGCGGCCGCTCATCCCCAAGGCGCTGCACGCCAACATGTTCCTGGTCCGGCACGCGAGCGAAGTCATGGACCGCGACATGCTCGTGCTGCCGGCCGAGACGAGCTTCGACGAGTTCCTGCGTCAGCCCGAGCATGGCGGCCAGATGCGCCACGTCGTGGTCGACGCGCGGCCGCGATCGTCGGCGTGCTGCGCGTCAACACCGGCCTGCGCCGCGGGCTCGAGGGCGCCTATACCGGCGTCACGCTCGGCGATGTCGCGAGCCCCGATTTCACGATCGCGCGCGAGGACGACGTCATGTTCGACGTCATCGGGCGGATGTGGCGGCGCGGCGGCGCCATGGCGGTCGTCGTCAAGAGCGGCCGCGTTCCGCGAGCCGATGACGTTCTCGGCGTGATCACCAAGGAGCATGTCGCCGATTCGGTCGCGGCCAGCATCCGCCCCTACTGGACCTGAGGATCGGGCGAGGCCCGGACGCCGCGATAGCGGGCGGTACCGGATGCCGCCCGCGTCGACCCCGCGCCACGGCGGCGCAGGTGGCTCCCCTATCTGCAGCATGGCGAATGGGCACGCTCGATCCAGGCCTGGCCGGCGCGCCGGAGCGAAGCCTCTCTTCATGATGGTCATGGCGATCGCCACGGGCGCCGTCGCCGATCGGCGCCTGGGGCTTTCGCATGTTGATCGGCGCTGGTCCACAACGTGCTGTTCCTTGGCGACTTCTGCCTTTTTCGACGCCAATGTGCACACCCCGCCGAGCCCCTGGGGTGTTGGCGTGGTGCTGGTTCCGGTGGTCGGAGCGCTGGCTGGTCGCCTGGCTGGTCGGGAACTTCGCGCCCGAAGCCAAGGGGCACGGCGTGCCCGAGGTCATGGACGCCATCCACTACCACCAGGGCCGGATCCGCCCGCGGGTCGCGGTGTCAAGTCGCTGGCCTCGGCGATCTCGATCGGCAGCGGCGGCTCGGTCGGGCGCGAGGGACCGATCGTTCAGATCGGCTCGGCGTTCGGCTCGACGCTCGGCGAGATCATGCCGATGCGGACCCGGGACCGGGTCACCCTGATCGCCGCCGGCGCGGGCGCCGGCATCGCCGCCACCTTCAATGCGCCCCTCGGCGGCGTCGCCTTCGCGATCGAGCTGCTGCTGGTCTCGGTCAACGCCCGCAGCCTCGTCGTCGTGGCAACGGCGACCGCGTTCGCGACCCATATCAGCCGCCTGCTCCTCGGCACCCATCCGTCCTTCTACATCCCGGCCCTGGAGAGGCCCGACTTCTACCTGACCCAGCCCTGGGGGCTGGCCGCGTTCTTCGTGCTCGGCGGCCTCATGGGACTGCTGTCGGTCGCGTTCATCCGTGGGCTGTACGGGATGGAGGATCTCTTCGAGGCCATCCCGGGCAACTACTATACCCGCCACGTGCTCGGCATGCTCTGCGTGGGCGCCATGATGTTTCTGCTCGCTCCGCTACGCCGGCCACTACTACGTTCAGGGCGTCGGCTACGCGACCATCATGGACATTCTTCGGGGGCCGCTGAGCGCGCCGTGGTTCCTTCTCCTGCTGGTGGCGCTCAAGCTCCTGGCCACCTGCCTGTCGCTGGGCTCGGGGGCATCCGGCGGCGTCTTCTCGCCGGCATTATTCATGGGCGCGGCCGCGGGCGCAGCGTTCGGGCATCTCTGCCAGGCGCTGATTCCCGGCCTCAACATCGAAATTGCGACCTTCGCCATCGCCGGCATGGCGGCGACGATCGGCGGGACCACCGGCGCCGTCCTTACCGGGATCATCATGATCACCGAGATGACCCAGGACAATTCCGTCGTGCTCCCCTTGGTCATCGCGGGTTCGATGGCCTATGCGGTCCGCAAGCTGATCATGGACGAGAGCATCTACACGATGAAGCTGCGCGCCCGCGGACATTCGGTGCCGGAGGGGCTTCAGGCGGCGGTGCTCGATGCCCGCCGGGTGTGCGACCTGATGGAGAGCGGTTTCGTCGTGGTCGCCGCCGGGGCGAACCTCCTGCCGACGCCTCGATCGTCGTTCTTGCCGAGCGAGGGCATGATCGCCGGAGTGGCGAGGCAGTCTGCGACGCCGGCCGGCAGGTCTGGTGCCGGGGATTTCGCCCGCCCCATCGGCTATGTCGTGGTGGACGAGCAGGAGAAGCTGCTGCCGGCGATCCGCGCGATGTGGGATGCTGAGGCCGAGGTCATCCTGGCATCACGCCAGCCCGGTTCGGGGCGGGTCGACGACATCGTCGGGATCGTCACGCCCGCGACCCTGGCGGGCCTGGTCAGAGCTGAGGAGGATCTTCTTTAGTGGCTAAACGCCATGCGGGGCTCCGTCGCAGCGCGGCGCAGACCGACATTCGTCTGATCCGTTCATGTCGCTTTGATTGATTGTCGTCGACCATTAACTACTTTTGCGTTTGTCATGGAGCTTGGTCGGCGGCACCGCTTCGCCTTACATCGAAGCTCGGACATGTCGAGCGCGCCGTTGCGCCCGCGCGACCAGGAGAAATCACGCATGGCGAAGCCGCAGAAGCCGTATCGCCACCGCACGATCGGCAATCACGCGCTGCACCCCGAGACCCTGATGATGAGCTACGGCTACGACCCGAAGCTCTCGGAAGGCTCGGTCAAGTGCCCGGTGTTCCAGACCTCGACCTTCGTGTTCGAGCGCGCGGCGGCGGGCAAGGCGTTCTTCGAGCTCGCCTATGGCCTGCGCGAGAAGCGCCCGGCCGAGGAGCCCGGCCTCATCTACTCGCGCTTCAACAACCCCGATCTGGAGATCCTCGAGGACCGGCTCGGCCTCTGGGACGGCGCGGAATCCAGCCTCGTGTTCTCGAGCGGCATGTCGGCGATCTCGACCACGCTCTGGACCTTCCTGCGCCCCGGCGACGTCCTCGTGCACAGCGAGCCGCTCTACGGCGGCACCGAGTTCCTGATCCAGAACATCCTGCCGCAGTTCGGCATCCAGCCCGAGGGCTTCCGCGCCGGCACCGAGGGCCGGCGCCTCCACGAGGCGATCAAGGCGGCGCGGGCGCGCGGCCGCATCGGCGCGATCTATCTGGAGACGCCGGCCAACCCGACCAACGCCCTGGTCGACATCGCCGCAGTGCGCCGAGCTGGCGCGGACGCCTGCCCGAGGGTCGCCGCCCGCCGGTGATCGTCGACAACACCTTCCTCGGGCCCGCTCTGGCAGCAGCCGCTGCCGCTCGGCGCCGATCTCGTCGTGTACTCGCTGACCAAATACGTCGGCGGCCACAGCGACGTGATCGCCGGCGCCTGCCTCGGCGCCGAGGAGCGCCTCGCCCCGGTGCGCGGCATGCGCACGATCCTCGGCACCATGTCCGACCCGCACACCGGCTGGCTGCTGATGCGCAGCCTCGAGACCCTCAAGCTGCGCATGACCAGCGCCATGAAGACCGCGCGCTACGTCGCCGACTTCCTGCTCGATCATCCCAAGGTCAGGCAGGTGCACTACCTCGGCTTTCTCGCCGCGGACGACCCGGAGCTCGAGCTCTACCGGCGCCAGTGCAGGGCGCCCGGCTCGACCTTCGCCTTCGAGGTCCACGGCGGCGAGGCGGAGGCCTTCCGCCTGCTCGATGCGCTGAAGCTGATCCGCCTCGCGGTCAGCCTGGGCGGCACCGAGAGCCTGGCCGAGCACCCGGCGAGCATGACCCACTCGGACATCCCGCCGGAGCGCCAGGCCGAGCTCGGGATCACGCCCGCCATGGTCCGCCTCTCGGTCGGCGTCGAGCACCCCGAAGACCTGATCGCCGACCTCGCCCAGGCGCTCGACGCGGTCTGATACGCGCTACCGAGAGCTGGTGCGGGGGTAAGGCCCCTGGGCTTGATGCTGTCGCGTTAACCTTTCGTGAACCATGGCGCGCCAGCATGGCCAGCCTGGTCCATGCGATCCTGGGAATCCGTGCGCCCGCCAAAGGGCGGGGGCCGGCGGCGGGGGCGGTGGTGGGCTGGGCCGGATAGGGTATGCGATGTGCTCGTGGATCAAGCAGGCGGCTGATGGCTGATACGGGGCTGATATGGGCGGGTGAGGGGGTGTCGGATTGATCCGGCGGTCGAGCCCTTGACGAAGTCGAGGTGGCGCGATTTTGAGTATGCGAATAATATCGATGGACCGTCGGCACGGGTCGATGCAATGGTATGGCCACCAAGTCCGAGTATGGTCGAGATGACAGCCGATCCGTAGAACTGAATTGATGCCTATCCTTCATTTGCGATGCGACACTACTGTCGCATTTTTAATTTTGTCCTGACGCATGAGTGGCGCATGTTGGTCTTCGAGTGACGCATGCCGTGACTATGGTGAGCGCTCGCCGTTGATGGATCAGCTAAATTGATCCTCCACTCAATGGAGATCGCTGATCCGGGCGATTGGCCATGTCATCGATTCAGCTGGACAATATAATAGGTTGAGAACAGGTCATGATCTCAGCGTAGAGGTCGGAATCTGGAGGATTGACTTAGTCATCCAGCGAGGCTGATTCCGCTGATATCGTCCCGATGCGACAGAAGTGACGCATTTGGGCTATTGAGCACCAGCTAAGGTGACGACCCCGACCCTCTCTGCGGCCATAGCCAGGCTCCGGTCGGCGGTGGCGATCGGCAGGCCGAGGCGCATCGCCAGCTCGAGATACGCGGCGTCATAGGCGGTAAGCCCGTGCTCGCGGGCAAGGTTCAGCGTCTCGTGCAGGGCGCGGGCGCCCGTCGCTCCGTCGGCAACGATCGGCAAGCCCTCGAGCATGGCGACGAAGGCGGCGCTCTCGGCGGGCCTGATCCGGCGGCGGCGCTCACCCGTCACCAGCCCGTTGGCGACCTCGAGGAACCACAGATCAGGCACCGCCGCTCCTTCGGCAGCCACCTTCTCGATCAGGGCGTCCGCCTGCGGACCGCCTTCGTCCTCGAAGCACCACGACAGCACCGATGACGCGTCGATGACGAACGTCGTCACCGGTGCCCTTCCTCGATCAGGGCCTTGGCGGAGAGATCGCCGAGCCGGCGCCCACGCCGGAAGCTCTTGAGCCGCGCCACAGTGTCAGCCAACCCTTCGCGGCTGACCGCGCCCACAGGCACGAGGCGGGCGATCGCCTTGCCGTGCCTCGTGATGGTAATTTCCTCGCCACGCTCGACCTCTTCGAGGAGCCTCGAGAGGTGCGTCTTGGCCTCGAATGTCCCGACCGTCCTCATGACACGCCTTTCTAGCCAGTCTCTAACTAGTCTAATGTTGGTTAGAGACCTGGTCAAGTGCGGCGGCGAAACAGCGGGTGGCGGCTTGACCTGGCAAAGAGGTGCCGCGCACCTTTCATCGTGCCAAGTTGTGGGGCAGGGGCGCGCGGCTGGTCGCAGCCGCAGCGGGAGTTGCCGCGATGTTGTCGCTGGTCTTCTGGCTCATGTTCTACTTCGACCCGGGTGCGGACACGCACTCCCATCTTTGCCTGGAGCGGCCCGCGGTCGCGACCGCCGTCGAACACAGCGGTTCCGGGTCGGGCCGATGCAGGCTACTGGTCCGCATGTCGCCTTCCCTGCCGGAAGGAGAACAACCGCGCGAATATCCCGGGTCCTCGCGCTGGTGAGAGCAAGCTAGCTAGTGCCCGTCCATAAAGCCTAACGTGCTGAAATAATTGTGGGAATTAGCGTTTTTTTGGCGGGCGGTCTCCGGCGGTTTCGAGTAGGCTTTGGCGTCAAGCCACTGATGCCAAAGGATCACCCGCCACCGCCGGAGCCGACAATGCGCCAAGAACGCACGGTCCAAGCCAGCATATTCGATGTGTTCGCCGGACACGAGATCGGCCGCGAACTGAAGGCGATGTCAGACGGGCTGGATGCCCATGGCGCGTTGCTCAGCCTGGTGGCGGCGGACCTGCGCCGCGACGGGGTGAAGGAGACGGGCCGCTGCGGCCTGCCGGCGGAGAGCGTGCTGCGCTGTGCGCTGCTCAAGCAATACCGCCAGCTGAGCTATGAGGAGCTGGCCTTTCATCTGGAGGACTTGGCGTCGTTTCGGGCCTTTGCCCGACTGCCCTGGGCGTGGAGCCCGAAGAAGTCGGTGCTGCAGAGGACGATCAGCGCGATCCGCGCCGAGACCTGGGAAGAGATCAATCGGACGCTGCTTTTCGGCGCCCGGCAGGAGAAGCTCGAGGACGGCAGCATGGTGCGGCTGGACAGCACGGTCACCGCGGCGCCGATCCACGAACCGAGCGACAGCAGCTTGTTGTGGGACGCCGTGCGGGTGATGGTCCGCCTCCTCAAGGCGGCGCAAGTTTGGCTTGGCGGCGACGGGCCCCTCTGGCGCGATCATCGCCGCGCGGCGAAGAAACGATGGCGGGCCATCGAGTTCACCCGCGGCCGGCCCAAACGGGTGCCGCTCTATCGCGAGCTGATCGGGATCACCCGCGCGACCTTGGCTTATCTGCGGCAGGCCGCGGCGCAGCTGAGCCGAGCGGCCGACCCGCTGGTCGCGCTCTGGCAGCGCCAAGTCCGGCACTACCAGCCGCTGATCGAGCAGATCATCACCCAGACCGAGCGGCGGGTGCTGGCCGGCGAGGCGCTGCCCGCCGCCGACAAAGTGGTCAGCCTGTTCGAGCCGCATGCCGACATCATCGTCAAAGGCAGCCGCGACGTCGACTATGGCCACAAGCTCAACCTGACCACCGGCAAGAGCGGCCTGATCCTCGACCTCGTCATCGAAGCCGGCAACCCGGCAGACAGCGAGCGGCTCGTGCCGATGCTGGAGCGCCACATCGCGTTTTGGGACGCCGCGCCACGTCAGGCCGCGGCCGATGGCGGCTTCGCCAGCCGCGCCAATCTCGCCGCGGCCAAAGCCCGCGGCGTGCAGGACATGGCCTTCCACAAGAAGGCTGGCCTCAGGATCGAAGACATGGTCCGGAGCCGCTGGGTCTATCGCAAGCTCAGGAACTTCCGCGCCGGCATCGAGGCCGACATCTCCTGCCTCAAGCGCGCCTACGGCCTGGCCCGCTGCACCTGGCGCGGGCTCGACCACTTCAAGGCCTACGTCTGGTCCGCGGTCGTCGCTTACAACCTCGCCCTCTTCGCGCGTCTCAGATCCGCCTGACGCCGGCCGCTCCCGCAAAGCCGCACCGGCTGCGCCGGCCGATCACCCCTGCGCCGACTTCCCCTTGGCATGCCGCCAAGCCGCCCGCCACTCGAATCGTCTCAGCCAAGCCCCCCAACATCGCCTACCTCGCCCAGCCAAGCCCAGCTAATCACTTGAAAAACAAGCGTTTATGGACGGGCACTAGCTAAAGTCCCTGGCATGCCTCTCTGCGCTCTGGACCACGTGCAGCTCGCCATGCCCGCCGGGCGGGAGGACGAGGCGCGCGCCTTCTACGGCGAGCTGCTCGGCCTGCCGGAGATCGCCAAGCCGCCGCAGCTCGCGGCGCGGGGCGGCGTCTGGTTCGAGCGCCAGGGCCTGAAAGTGCATCTTGGGGTCGATCCCGCCTTCGTTCCCGCGCGCAAGGCTCACCCGGCGTTTCTCGTCGACGACCTCGCCGCCCTGCGCCGCCGGCTCGAGGCCGCGGGCTGCCATATCGAGGACGCCCTGCCGCTCGCCGGATACCTCCGCTGCTACGTCCACGACCCGTTCGGCAACCGGATCGAGCTAATGGAGCGCCAGCCCGCCTGAGCCGGTCAACGCGCGGTTTCGACCTGCCAGCGGAGGACGTCGTAGATCAGCTCGGCTTCCGCCTCGCTCAGGCGGCCGTGGCTCCGCAAAAAGGGCGATGAATGCCTGGCTAGGCGACTGAAGAGCTGCGCGTGACGGTCGAAAGCGGCAGCGACGGGACCGACCGGGCACGCGTGCTCGCCATGACCGAGAATGAGCTCGAAGCCGCGATCGCCGCTGATCCCGATTGGGCGGAGCTGCCGCGCGACTGGTACAAGGACGCCCGGCCCCGCCATGCCGGCGCGGCGCGCAGGCGGGTGACGCTCCGCCTCGACCCGGAGGTGCTCGACTGGTTCAAGGCGCAAGGCGGCGACTGCCAGGCCCGCATCAACGGGGGCGCTGCGCGCCTTCGTCGAGGCCCACAAGCCTGACGCCAGGGCGCCCGACAGCAGGGTCGCTGATACCTCTTCCTCCCAGAGTACGCGCTTTCGGCAGGGTTGTGCTTCCAGCGCTGCTCAACCAGTGCTATCGAGTTCGCGGTGATGTCGATCGAGGAGACAACCAGTCTAATGTATCTGAAGCGTTTCCACGTCGAAAACAACGGTCCGCTGCGAGAAATCCAACTAGAGTTGCCCTTCACGCCGGCGGGTACGCCTAAGCCCGTCGTTCTCGTCGGGGCGAACGGCAGCGGCAAGACGAACTTGCTCTCCATCGTCGCAGATGCGCTCTTCACCGCCGCGGCGAAGCACTACACCGATGTGATGCCCGGAATGTCGCCATTGGGTCACCCTTGGTTCCGGATGGTTGGCACCCGTACCACCAGCGTCGGCGCCGCCGGCGGCTTCACGGTCTTGGAATTCGAGCATGAGGGTGCAAACTATTTTTTCAAGGAGAAGGGCGGCCGAGTACCGCCTGCGGATGCGGCAGCCCGTCTGCCGGAAAGCATGAGAAGCGCCGCTTCATGGCCGTCCGACGACACTGCAGTAAAGGAGTTCGCTATTTCGGACGAGCGTGCTGGCAAAATATTCGAGGAGGGCGTGTATGCTTATTTTCCCTCCAGCCGCGCCGAGGTGCCACATTGGCTAAATCTCGAAAGCTTGCCGACTTCTGAATTCGACCTTAGACGCAGAATTCTCGAAGAGTTTGCGCAAACCGATCTACATAGAGAAGTCACTAGACCACTTCAGACAATGGCTTCTGTCGGTAATACTTGAGTCTCGCTCCGACATCGGATTGGCACCAGTTGCCGGCAAGCCTAGCGTCGTACCTGTGGGCAATTGGGATAGGAGTTCTGTAAGCGCCCAGATCTTGAAGTTAGCAAACGATATCCTGCGTCAAGTGCTTGATGATCAGAGCTCCCGCTTCGTATGGCTAGGCCGACACAATGCCGATAAACTGGGAATCGCTACGCAAAACCAGGTCACACTGACAGCACTGCAGGGACTCTCGGCAGGGCAGTCTACGCTACTTGGCATTTTCGGAACTATATTGTCCCATGGAGATCAGGGACAGTGGGGTGACGTTCTGCCGACCCATGAGATTACCGGAATATGCCTCGTTGATGAGATCGACGCTCACATGCACATTGACCTGCAATACCGTGCTCTCCCGAGCCTTATCCGGCTCGTTCCCAAAATCCAATTCATTGTCTCCAGCCATTCGCCGCTGTTCGTTTTGGGCATGGAAAAGACGTTTGGCGTGGAAGGCATCGCGATCATTGACATGCCATCTGGTACGCCCATCCAGGCCGAAGGCTATGCCGAGTTCGGCCATGCGCTTCAAGTGCTTCAGGACACGAAGGCCTTTTCCGCGGCGATAGAAGCAGCGGCTGGCGCTCCAGGCAAGCCTCTCGTCCTACTCGAAGGTGAGACGGACCCGATCTATCTTCAGACCGCCGCGGATCTCCTCGAGCGTAGGGCGCTCCTCGATAAGGTGGAGTTCGAGTGGGTAGGCGCCAAAGATCCAAAGGGCGGTCAGAGCTTCAACACGGGCAAGGATGCTCTAAACCATACCTTCAATGTGTTGCGCGCAAAACCGCACCTCGCTAAGCGCCCCGTGATCCTGCTCTACGATAACGATGCGAATAAACCGCAAGAGGATCACGGCAGTCTATACGTCCGGTCTATGCCGTCAAATTCGACCAACGACGTTGTGGATGCTGGTATTGAAAACCTCCTACCGTCTAACTCTATCACCGAGCCTATGTTCGATGTGAAAACCAAGAAGTCTCCGAACGGAAGCACAACAACTATCAAAGCCATCGATAAAATGCGGCTTTGCAACCACATATGCCAGCAAAAGCGCGACCCCGCGGACTTCGCTGAATTTGCGTTTGTCTTGGATATGGTCGCGGCCATCGTTGCCACCGCTGTGGTGGAGCCCGCGGTGGCTGATGCGGCAAACGCAGCACCTACGGCGGCTGCCGAAGAAGCGCCTTGACCGCCAACTAACAGCCACGCGCTTGATCTCTCTTCATGGGACGGGTTAGCGACTGCCTTGAACAGTCAAGCTGCTTGTGGCGCGCGCCGTGACTGGTGATCCCTGTGGATGGCGTTGAGGATGGGTAGTGTCCAGGAGCTCACGCATTCTGGACATAGGTGGTCTGAGGCGCACTCACAGGAGGCCGCTTCGCCGGAGACGGCCGCCGGGGTCCTCCAGCGCAGCCGACCGGCCGAGCACCAGGGCGCGCGCGGACGCCCGGGGCCTTGCCTGCCGCCGAAAGGAGCTATATGGGCAATCATGAGCCGGCCGGCATTGGGGGCAGGCGCTCGCGAGCCGGCATTGTCGGCCATGGTGGACGCATTGAAGGGAGACGATCATGTCTGCGTTCGAGAACGCGACGAAGTTTTTCCACGCCTGCGAGTCCGGCAAGGGCTGGGAGGGCTGCAAGCAGTACGTGGCACCCGGGGCGCCGTTCGAGGCGCAGAGCGAGCCGCTCGTTGACGTGAAGTGGGTCGAAGGCTACACCGAATGGGTGGCAGGTGTCGCGAACGGTCCACTCAAGGGCTGCAGCTACGAGCTGCATGCCTCGGCCTATGACGAGGCCAACCGGACGGCGCTGTTCTTCGCGACCTTCACGGGGACCCATGTCGGCGAGGGCGGACCGGTGCCGCCGACGCACAAGCAGACCAGGACGCACTATGTCTACGCCCTGACCATGGGCAGCGACGGCGAGGTCCAGAAGATGTGCAAGATCTGGAACGCGCCCTGGGCATTGCGCGAGCTCGGCTGGATGTAGCGCCAGGCGGCGGCATGAGCCGCGCCGTGCCGGCCGCGAGGCACTGAGGCGATCTCGTCCGGGCGCTCGAGGCCGTCTGGCGCCGGATCAGCCGGAGCTCAGGAAGCCGGCTCCGCTTCGGGCGCCGCTAAGGGGTCGCTCCGCCGGTGACCGCCGCCGGGGCCGTCCTCAGCCAGCGTCGGGCCGGCAGCAGGACGCGCTCGAAGAGGTGCGCCAGCGCGGGATCATCCAGGGCGGCGGCCACGATCTGCGCTCCCGGCGAGCCGCGCTGGCGCGTCTGCTGCTATTTGCGCAGGCTCTGCTGATACATTCGTGACATCTGCTCGGCCTTGGCCTGCACGTCCTGGCAGGTGGCCGTGCATTGATTGGCGGCGGTCTGAGCCGCGGCGGCTTTGGCCTCGGCCGCGCTGGTCTGGCTCTCCAGAGCCGAGACCCGCTTGTCGAGGGCTGCCAGATCGTTGCTCGACGCGCAGGCACTGAGCATGAGCAAGGCGGCCGGGATGATCAGGCCGGCCTTGAGAAAATGGGCTTTCGACATCGGTTCCCTCCTCGTGGGGTAAGCTCTCGAACGGCGCCGTTTTCCTGACCCCGAGCAGATAGCGCGCGTGCCCGACGAGCCGCAACTGAATTCACACTTCCCGGATCAACGACGTCTTCAGATTGAACGCTCCGCGCTTGCCTGCGAGGGGCGGCGGTCCCGGCGCCCGGCGAGAACGGCGGCAAGTGAGGAACCCTTTGACACCTCGGATCAGGTCGGCTTGCCTGTGCCTTGGTGGCAGGACCGGAGCCGGGTGGGCATATGCACGAGCGTCGTGGCGCGCGAAGCGGCCCGGTACTGCTCGTCGACGCGGTCTGGGCGCGACGGGTGGTGGCCGAGCTCGAGCGTGCGGGACTGCCGAGCGCGGAGCTCCTGAGTGCCGCGGGCCTCCGCCTCGAGCAACTGAGCGGGCCGGACGCGCTGATTCCGTTCAAGGCGCATGTCATGCTGTTCGAGGACGCGGCGCGGGCGCTCGACGAGCCCTGCTTCGGCTTCCGGCTGGGTTCGGCGGTCGAGCTGACCGAGGCGGGCGTGGTGGCCTACGTCACGCTGAATTCGCAGGATCTGGGCACGGCGCTGCGCAACCTCTGCCGCTATCTGCCGATCCTGACCGAGGGCTATGCGTGTGAGCTGCGCCGCGAGGCCGACGAGGTGCGGCTGATCTTCTCCGCGGTCGAGCCCCTCGCGATGGGCAGCCGGCAGCTGCCCGAGTTCGGCGCCACGCTCATGGTACGGATCTGCCAGGCGATCACGGGTCATCGGGTGCGGCCGCGGCGGGTCGAGCTGCGGCACGAGGCCGCCTGCCCGATGCTGGCCCGGCAGCTCGGCGTACCGGTTGCGATCGACCAGCCGCACTCGGCGCTCGTCCTGGATGCCGCGTCGCTCGCGGTACCGGTCGTCAATGCGGATGCGCGGCTGCTCGAGCTGCTGCGGCGCTATGCCGACGACGTGCTGGCGCGACGGGCGGGCAAGGACGACCTCGTGGCCCGGGCCGAGCGCTGGGTCCTCGAAAACCTCCATACCGGCCAGGTCGGCGCGATGCGCCTCGCGGGCGGTCTGGGCCTGAGCGGCCGCACGCTCGCGCGGCGCCTCGCGGAGCACGGGCTGACGCCGGCTCGCCTGGTCGAGGAGCTGCGCCGGCAGCTCGCCAGCAGATATCTGGCGGAGCGCGCCTTTCCGCTCGGCCGCATCACCTATCTGCTCGGCTACAGCGACCTCAGCGCGTTCACGCGCGCACATCGGCGCTGGACCGGTCGGACGCCCTCGGAGGGGCGGGCGGAGCTGTCGGACTGCCCCGCCGGCGCCGGCAGCACCGGCAGCGCAGAACTGACAACTAGGAGGCCCCGCTCGGCACGGGCGCCCGGGCCGACCGCCATCCGCCCGATGGGCTGGCTGGAAATGTCAAATGATTGGCTGGAGCCGCCAAGGACGCGGCGCCGAGGCGTGCCCATGTTGGGTCCTCCGCCACGCGCGAGTGCGAAGATCGCCGGGACGCGATGCCGCGCCGCGGCTTCGTCCCGGCTCGGCACGCGGAGGTTCGGCCTTTCCGCAGTGGTCCGCAGTCTGCCTTCGAGAGCAAGGTGTCGAAATGGAAGTCCGGATTGCCATCGCCGTCGAAGCCGATCAGGGGCGGTGGGTTGCCTACGGCGCGAGCGATACGCCAGAGTGTGAGGTCATGAGCACGGTCCGCGACATCGTGGGCGGCCACCCGGTCACGCTGTGGCTGGAGGTGCAGTTGCCCGAGCAGCCGGCGACGGTTCCGGCCCGGTTCGTCCTGCACAGCAAGAAGTACGCCAGCTAAAGTGTAGAGAGAGAGGTCTTGGCCTGATATAGGGCCCGCGAAGTCTTCAGCTTCGCGGGGCGCGCCCCGCGCCGCTCCGGGCCGGCCACCGAGGCCGGCCCTGGGAGCCAGGCGCCCGCCGCCAACCCGGGCGCGCAGACCAAGCTCGAAAGTCGGGACTTTGCGCGCTTGGTATGACAGCGCCACCTGGGCGCTGTGTCAGCCGGCTACGATCCAGGAACACTCAGGAGGCTGCTTCCAGGACCGGCGCCGGCTCGGCGATCGGTGCAAGGGTGACTTCGCCGGCGGCTGCGGCTGCGGCCGGGGCTCCGTCCTCGAGCAGCCGGCGCTCGCCGAGCGTCAGGACGCGCTCGAACAGATGCGCGAGTGCAGGATCGTCGAGGGCGCAGACCACGGTCCGGCCGCGATAGATCTCGAGCAGCTGCGCCAGGACCGGCGCGGCCGAGGCGCGCGGCAGATCGCGGGTCGGTGCGTCGACGACCAGAACCCGCGCCTGGCGGAGCGCGGCCGCCGCGAGGACCAGCTTCTGCCGCTGGGTCGGGGTCAGATGGCCCCCGCCGATGCCGACCGTGTAGTCGAAGCCGGCCTCGAGCACGAGGCGGCGGAAGCCCAGCTCTTCGGCCAGGACCGCGATGATCTGCTCGAGGCGCTCGGCGGCGCGGGCCTGCTGGGTCAGAATGCGGCCAAAGACCAGATTGTCGCGCACCGACAGCTGGTTCAGATAGCGCTCGGGATCGAAGAACTCGATCGCGCCGGCCATCGCCGCCGGCAGCTTCTCTGCGAACAGGCGGCGCGCCCGCAGCAGACCCGCGATCAGCTCCTCGGACAACTCGGCCAGGCGGTCGCGCGCCGGCGTCAGGTTGAGGGCCAGATTGAGCAGGAGGCGAAGCTGCTCGCCCGACAGCTTGCCGGCGGCCGCCGGCTCGAGGCTGCCGAGCCGCTGCCGGTAGAGCGTCAGGTCCTCGGGCCGGATCGGGCTGAAGTCGAGCACCAGCTGGTGATGGACGGGGACGTCGCCGAAGATCTCCGAGAGGTTGCGCCAGGCGGTGCGGCCGAGGGCGATCAGGGGCTGCTCGATCGCCGCCTCGCGCAGGACGCGCCGCACGTAGGCATGGCTGGCGAGCGCGCGGTCATCCAGATCCGCGGTGGTCGGCGCGCCGAACAGGAGGTTCTCGCCGATCGTGGCGTTGACCAGATAGCGGTCGCGCCCGAACGGCTCGACCAGGCCCGCGTTCTCGCGCACCGCCAGGCGCTCGCGCAGGTGCGTGCGCGCCTCGAGGATCGCGGCGACCAGGGCGGGATGCGCGGCCTGGTCGATCACGCTACGCAGGCCGAAGCGGAACAGATCCTCGCCGAACTCGACCTGCTCGATCGCCGCGAGGACGCGATCGGTGGTGATCGAGTCGCCGAGATCGGGACCCAGGCGCAGGCGCAGATTGTCGGCGACCGTGCCCTGGACCAGCCGCGCCGGCGAGGCGACGAAGGCGACGGCGCGGGCGAAGTGGGCGCGCGGCAGCTGACCGAGATCCTGGCCGTCGAGGGTGAGGCGCCCGGTGCTCGGTGCCTGCAGCCGGCCGAGCGCGCGCGCGAGCGCGTGCGCGCCGGCGCCGTCGGCATCGATCAGGGCGACGTGCTGGCCCGCCGGAATGGTCACCGCCAGGTGCTCGAGACTGACCAGGCCCTCTTCTTCGAGGCCGAGATTTTCAGTCTCGATGGTGCCGGCGATCGCGACATCCCCCTCGAACCGCTCGGCCGCCTCGGTCTCGACCTCGAAGGGTGGGCGCAGGCCGCCGGGGTCGAACTGGGCGATCAGCTGGTCGTATTTGATCCGGGCGTCCTGCTGGCCCTGATAGAAGTTGAGGAGCTCGTTCCAAGGCGGCGCCAGGTCCTTGTAGGCGGCGAGCACGCCAACCAGGGAGCCGAGGGTGAGACCGCCGCGCAGGACCAGATAGCCGCCGAGCGAGAGGAAGAAGAAGGGGGTCAGCTGGGCGATGAAGTTGTTGAGGAACTTGATGAAGAATTTCTTGCGGTAGATGTCGTAGCGGATGTCGAGAATCCGGCCGAGATGCCAGGCGAAGGTGTCGATCTGCGCCTGATCGGCGTAATTGGCGTGGACGTCCTCGATCACGTTGGTGACTTCGCCGATCCGCTGCGAGAGGTGACGCACCTCGCGCACGCGGGCGCGGCCGAGCAGATTGACCCGGCGCTGCAGCTTCGGGATCAGCCAGGCCTGCGGCGGATAGAGAGCGATCGCGGCGAAGCCCATGACCGGGTCCTGGGCGAAGATGAAGCCGACCGCGGTCATCAGGAGGCCGGCCTGGAAGGCGGGCGTGACCAGGGCGTCGCCAAAATAGCCGCCGAGCGCCTCGACCTCGCCGGTCACCATGGCGATCAGCTCGCCCTGCGAGGTCTTGCGGAACTGGGCGAGCGGGAAGCGCAGGACGCGGTTCAAGAGCTCGGTCCGCAGCAGGCGCAGCAGGATCTCGCCGAGCCGGCCCTTGTAGACGTTAATGAAGTATTTGAAGGCGCCGTTGATCAGCACCGTGAGCAGGAACAGCCCGGACAGCACGGCCAGATACTGCAGCTGGGCGTAGCTGCCGAGGTCGATGCCGCCGAACACGACGGTGCGCGGGAAGTCGCTCGGGTGGCCGCCGAGCGCCTTGTCGACGATCTGCTTGGGGAGGTTGAGCGAAGCGTAGTAAACGGGCATGGAGACCGCGGTCAGCAGCAGGAGCAGGATCTGCTGCGGCAGGCCGAAACGGAGGATGAAGCCGAAGGCGCTGCGCGGCAGCCCGGGCTCGGCGGCGCCAGGAGGGCGCGGCGCGAGCAGCCGTCCCTTGCGCGCCGGTCGATCCGCCGTCGCGGATTGCGCAACCGCATCGGCCCGCCAGCGAGCCTCGCCGTTCAACGTCGGGTCTTGCACCGACACGCGATCACCGTCCCCCTCGTTGGCGACCGACCTGCAGATAGCACGGCCGGGCGCTCCTCGCCTAGCGTCGTCGCGCCGAGCGCAGGCCGGGTCGAGAGGACGTCGACGGCGACCGACCGTTTTATCCGGGCGATCGGCCGGCTCGGTTCCAGGGTCGCTGGGCTTCACTCATTCGTGCTGTGGTGCCGCCGCCACCGAGCGGCGCCGGGCGCCCCGGCGTTGGCTGGTGCCCGCCCATGTTCGTAGCCTTGCAGACCTGTGACGGCGAGTTCCTGCCTTACGCAGACCATGCATCCGCCCCGATCCCGGCCCGATCAAGCATCTGCGACCGGCGCACCGCCGCGCTTCAGCGCGTCCTTGACGGGTCGGGACCGGTGCATGGGGTTGGTACGCGGTTGAAGGGGCAGGTGGTATGGCAGGCTTGACTCCTCGAGCGAAAAGGTTCCTTTACAATCATTCCCGGCGTTTTCCGAAGGCATTGAGGGGGCATGGCTGAGGAACGCACCCAACGTCGTCTCGCAGCCATTTTGGCCGCTGACGTGGTCGGCTACAGCCGACTGATGGAGGCTGACGAGGCCGGAACTATGGCTGCGCTCAAAGCGCGCCGCAGGGAAGTGCTGGAACCGCTGGTCACGAGGCACCGGGGCCGCATCTTCAAGGTTGCCGGCGACGGCGTGTTGGTGGAGTTCGCCAGCGCCGTCAATGCCTTACAATGTGCCGTCGATCTACAGCACGACATGGCCAGCGCAAATGCCGGTCATCCTGAGGACCACCATATCGTGCTCCGCATCGGCGTCAATCTGGGCGACGTCATGGTCGAGGGCAGCGATCTCTACGGTGAGGGCGTCAACATCGCGGCGCGACTTGAATCCCTCGCCGAGCCTGGCGGTATCCTGATCTCGGGCACCGCCCATGACCACATAAAGAGCAAGGTCAAGGTAGGATTTGACGATCTTGGCGCCCAGAGCTTGAAGAACATCGCCGAGGCGGTACGGACTTATCGCGTTACCGGTACGCCCCGTGTATCCCCCGCCGTCACTAAGGCTACTGCCGACAAGCCCTCCATCGCCGTGCTGCCTTTCACCAATATGTCGGGCGATCCGGAACAGGAATACTTCTCCGACGGCCTCACCGAAGACATCATCACGGAACTCAGCCGGTTCAGGAATCTGCTGGTCGTTGCACGTAACTCATCATTCACCATTAAGGGGCAAGCGGTCGACGTAAAGGAGATTGGCCGCAAGCTGGGGGCCCGTTACGTGGTGGAAGGTAGCGTGCGAAGGGCCGGCAATCGCATACGCATAACCGCCCAGCTTCTGGAATCGGCAACCGGCAATCATCTGTGGGCGGAGCGTTACGATCGCGAAATGGAGGATATTTTTGCGGTTCAAGACGAGTTGGTGCGCGCGATTTCTGGCGTGATTCCCGGCCAGCTCGATCGTCATGCCGTGGAGAACCTGCGCCGGAAACCCCCCGACAACCTCACGGCCTATGACTCCGAACTTCGTGGCCGCTGGGCGCTGACCCATTGGAATGAAGGTCTGTCAGTCGCACTGGAGTGGTTCGAGAAGTCGGCAAAGGCCGATCCGAATTATGCGCTGGCCCAAGCCGGCATCGCATTGGTCTATGCCTACCAAATTCCCGCGCATGGACTTTCGCCCGAGTCAACCATTGCGCGGGCCAAGGATTATGCCCGACGGGCCACCGTACTGGACGATCGGAACCCGACCGTTCAGGCTTACGCCGCGCTAGCATACTCTTTTAGCTGCGAGCATGAGCTTTCGAGGAGGCACGCGGAAAGGGCCGTCGCCCTGAACCCGAATGATTCCTATGCGCTGTTCGTCAAGGCCACTGTGCTGACGTACTTCGGAAACATGCAAGAGGCCCTGGAGTTCTTCGCCAAATCGGAGCGCCTCGAGCCCTACGCGCCCGACGATCTGCGCCTCGACTGCCTTTGCGACTGTCATTACATGCTGCACAACTACGACAAGGTGATCGAGATTCACCGCGCATATCAGAACGTGCCGGCCTTTCTTTATTTGATACTGGCCGCCGCCGCTGCGCAATTGGGCCGCCAGGAACAGGCGAGGGACGCGGTGAAGGACTACGAGCGGCTGCGTCCCGCGGGGCATGACGCCGTGGCGATGATCAACTACCACATGCGGATGTGCTGGCGGCAGGAAGATCGGGATCATTGGCTTGACGGCTACCGCAAGGCGGGGATTTAAGTATGATAAATGACCACTTCCGCAAGTGGCACAACTCCGACTTCCTGAGACCGTTGCTGTTTGGCCGGATTTGGGGGCAAAGCAGACATCAGCCAGCAACTGGCGAAGCGATTTATGAGTACACGCCCGGCAAGCCCGTGGATAAAAAGCGGGTCGGCGCTAGATCGATTTGCGGTCATTTCGCAATCAGCGTCTAAGGAGAAGGCGTGGTGATTTACCGGCCTGACCGACGAAGCAGCTTTGGTGACCGGCGGCAACCTGATTGCAGCGTAGAGCCGCCGCCCTTGACAGAGTGGCAGAAGCATCCTCTAGCGGGGTGCTTTTCGATTCAAGGGGTTAGCTTACCGGAGGCGAGGCGCATCAAAGAGCAGGTTAAGGTGGTTGCGTGCCCCCGCAACCATCCTCCCCCGCCTCCAGATGAAAGCGCCCACCGGCCAGCCCTACACGGCGAAGGCGGTATGGGCCCGGGCGAACGCAGGATTGAAAAGCAACTCGAACAGGCGCCGGCATGAAGATGCGGGAGGCACATCGGCACTTGGACCAAGCCGTCCGCCGGTCAGCCGCCGCTGCTCGAAAGGTTCCTGATATCCTCTTTTCGAACTGAAAGATTTAAAAGGGTTACAACCGTCTCCGCAAATGCCCGCTAAGCCTTTGGCCTAGCGGGCGAAATTTGGTTGCGGCGTCAGGATTCGAACCTGCGACCTTCAGGTTATGAGCTTGATCACCTAACTTACTCGGCCCGGTCGGCGAACCAGAAGGTGTCCGGCCGGTAGATGCCGAACTGGGCTCCGGGCTCCCAGTTGAAGATCGCCTCTTTCGGCAGGTTGCGCAGGCGCCGGTCGGCGACCACCGGCTGGGGCACGCCCGCGACGATGCCGATCGTGAAGACCTGCGCGGCGTTGATCTCGAGCATCTGGTGCCAGATCTCCGCCTGGTCCTCGTGCGAGACGGCGCCGCGCCACGTCTTGTACAGCTCGAGCAACTGCTTCGCCGCGGGCAGATCAGGCGGCTCGCCCGCCTGACCACTGGTCTCGTAGTGCTGGCCCCATTTGGGCCACTGATACTGCTGCTGGGTGGTCGGCGCGAACTCGTACGGGCTCATTGCCGCCGACGGGAAGCCGTTCTCGAGGCCGAACCAGATCGCCATCAGGGTCTCGCCCGAGAAGACCCGGTTGCGCAGGACCTCGCGCTGCAACGGTTTGGCATAGATGTCGATGCCGAGCTTCTGCCAGTCCTCCCGGATCAGCTCGAGGACGTCGACGTCCTCGGTGCGCTCGCCCGCGGTCTCGATGATCAGATCCATCGGCCGGCCGTCCGGCAGGAGGCGCACGCCGCGGTCATCGCGCCTGGTGAGGCCGATCTCGTCGAGCAGCCGATTGGCGGCGTCCAGATCGAACCCCGCCCAGTCGTAACGATACTCCGGCTCGTACAGCGGGCTCTGCGGCAGCACGGTGTTGTTGCCGGTCAACGCGAGGCCGAAATAGAAGGTCTTGTTGATGTCCTCGCGGTTGATGCCGAGCGACAGGGCGCGGCGGAAGCGGACGTCGCGGAACAGCGCCCGCCAGGCTGGCATCCTGGGCGTTGAGATTGGGGTAGAGGGCGAGCTCGGCGCCGCGACCGCTCTGCCAGAGATGGGTCACGAGATCGTTGTGCGCTTCGCTCTCTTTCAGGAAGGTGTAGTCCTTGAACATCAGACCGCGCGCCTGCAGGTCGGTCTCGCCCGCGCCGGTCTTGACCGGGATCAGCTTGTTGTCGACCACGTTGAGGACCATGCGGTCGATGTAGGGCAGCTGCTGGCCCGCGGAGTCGACCCGGTGATAGTAGGGGTTGCGCACGGCGACGAAGCGCTCCGCCGGCGGGCGGGTCTGGTTCATCCAGGGCTGGAGGGTCGGCAGGTCGGGATTGTCCATGCGGTACATCTCGTCCTTGCGGCCGAACAGCTGCGCCCAGTCGCGCGCGTGGTTGGCCTCGACCAGCCGCGCGAGCTCGGCCGGATCGGCATATTGCTCGTGGAACTGCTTGAGGTAGTGGGCCGGGCGATAGATGAACAGCGGCCGCGCCCCGGCCAGCGCCGGCAGGAAGAACGGATTGGGCTTCGACCAGCTGTAGCGCACCGTGCGCTCGTCCAGGATCTGGACCAGCGGCAGCTCGCCATCGATCAGAAGCTCGCGCGGCGGCCCGGTCGGCGAAAGGCGCTTGTTGTTGGCGACGTCCTCCCACCAGAAGCGGAAATCCTCGGTGGTGAAGGGGGCCCCGTCGGACCAGCGGTGCCCCTCGCGCAGCCGCATCGTGAAGACCCGCCCGCCCTCGACGTCGATCGATTTCAGGATGTCGGGCTCGAGATTGAGCTTAGGGTCGTAGCCGACCAGGCGGGCGTAGCCGTAGACCACGAGCAGGCGGGTATCGAGGCTGCTGCCGGCCAGCATGTCCAGCTCGCCGCCCGGTTTGCCGAGCGAGCCTTCGATCTGGGCGACGCTCGGCTCGAGCGGCGGCCCGGCCAACGCCGGCGCGCGTGCGTGCGATCAACGACAGCAGCAGACGCGGTCAAGCAGACCGCTGATCCGTCCTCGCCGATGGCGCCGGTGCCCTCCGATCGTCATCGCTCTCGCCTCCATCGCCGGTTGTCGTTTGCCGCCGGCTGATCGTCCGGGCGACGGTTCTAGCACGGCTCGCGGCCGCGCAAAGCGGAAGCTGGGGCTGTTGTGAGCTGCCGGGACCCGGCAGATACTTGCCGGGCGCGGTGGGCAGACAGGAGGACAGAGCGGTGGTCGAGCGGGCCAAGGTCGAGCGGGTTGCCCGGCACATTTTCGGGGCGCATCGGCAGAAGGCGCGCTTTCAGCGGCTGAGGGGCGATCTGGCGCCGGCCTCGCTCGACGAGGCTTACGCGATCCAGGACCGGGTCCACCAGCTGTTTCGGGACGCGGGCTGGGGCGAGCTCGGCGGGCACAAGATCGCGCTCACCTCGAAGGCGATCCAGGAGCTCTGCGGCGTCGACCAGCCGACCGGCGGCGGGATTTTCACGAGCACGGTCCATCGCTCGCCCGCGACGATTCGCCTCGCCGACTTCATGCATCTCGGCCTCGAGTTCGAGCTTGCGGTGTGGCTGGCGCGCGACCTCCCGGCGGACGGCGCGCCCTACGACCGCGAGAAGGTCATCCCGGCGATCGGCGCCTGCATGCCGGCCTTCGAGCTGATCGAGGACCGTGGCGCCGACTACGGCGATCTCGATGCCGCCTCGATCTTGACCGACAAGTGCTGGTGCGGCGGCGTGGTGCTCGGGCCGGATGTAGCCGACTGGCAGAGCCTCGACCTCGCGCGCACGCCCGTGGAGCTGCTCTGGAACGGCGAGTTGATCGATCGGGGCGTGACCGGCGCGGTCATGGGCCATCCGTTCGAATCCCTTGCCTGGCTCGCCAACCTGCTGGCCAGGCGCGGCCGCGGCATGCGCGCCGGCGAGATCGTGATCACCGGCAGCGCGCTCAAGACCCGCTTCCCCGAAGCCGGCGACGACATCACCTACCGCATCGCCGGCCTCGGCGAGACCACGGTCCGAATGGTCGCCTGAGCGAACAGACATCGGACGGCACGCAAAAGCTCTTGCGCCGGCCCGGTCTCTTGCCAAATGATAGCTTGATCGCGTCATTTGGTTGAGGTGGTCGATGGCCAGGGCTGTGGTTTCTGAGCGGGTGCGCTCCGGTGCGGCCTTGTCCCGGGTCCTGCGTCAGTTCCGCCATGATGCCATCCTGGAGGGCGTCGAGGCGGGCGTGGTCAAGCGGGCCATCCGGGAGAAGCTGCTACGCCTCGATGAGGTGCACCGTCTGATCCCGGCCTCGACCTTTGCTCGCAAGGTGCGCGAAGGCCGGAGGCTGTCGCGCGAAGAGGCCGACCAGGTGGCGCGCCTGCTTCGAATCAAGGCCTACGCGGGCGAAGTGTTCGCAGATCCCGACGTGGCGGAAATCTGGCTCGCGGAAGCTAACCCCGCGCTCGGCAACCGCGTGCCGGCGGACCTGCTCCTCACCGACGAGGGCACGCGGGCCGTCGAGGCCGTGCTGCGCCGGATCGACTATGGCGACTACAGCTGAGCCTTGATCGTCTGGCGGCTTGCACCCCGCCGGCACGCCAAGAGGCTCGACGGTGCCGGCAACCGCGATCAAGGCGCTCGATGGAACTCAGGCCGCGGGCGCGGCGTCGTCTACGCCAGCCTGAACGTGGCGACCTGCGCACTCGAGACCTTCGTCCACTTCGGCCCCACGCTCAGGGTGAAGCTCCCCGAGAATCTGGTGCTGGTCGAGATCGAGGTTCCGGACGACGCCGGCGTATTCAGGGTCGAGCCGGACCAGATACCAGCCGATGCGGATCTGCCAGGACCGGATGGGCGCAGCTGGTACCAGCGGACTGGTGACGCCTGGCTGGAGCGCGCCGAGGCGCTGGTCCTGATGGCGCCGTCGCTCGTCGTTCCGAAAGAGTGGAATGCCATGCTCAACCCGGCGCATCCGCGCATGGTTCAGGTCGCAATCATCTCGTCCGAGCCCTTCCGGTTCGATCAGAGACTGGCGGCGGGGTCGCCAGAGCTCGGTCTTCGGCCGTCGCCGCGAAGCCGCCGCCGTTCGTAAGCATGAGGGCGTTCGCGAGGGCTCGACGGGGCGGCGCGGATTGCGCATGTTAGGGATCGCTCGTCGGGGGCAGTCTCGCCGGTTGTGACGGCGGGGGCGCGCGCCCGCATCGTCCGATGATCACAGGGGTTCCATGAGCAGTCGAGCGGACATGCTGGCGCCGGCACCGGCGTCCTCGCCGACACCTTCCTATCTGGACACGCTCAACCCGGAGCAGCGCGCCGCGGTCGAGGCCGCGGACGGGCCGCTTCTGGTGCTCGCTGGTGCTGGCACCGGCAAGACCCGCGTGCTCACCACACGGCTCGCCAACCTCCTGATCACGGGCCGGGCGCGGCCGTATCAGGTGCTCGCGGTCACCTTCACCAACAAGGCCGCGCGCGAGATGATCCTGCGCGTCTCGGCCTGCTCGGCCACGGCGTCGAGGGCCTCTGGCTCGGCACCTTCCATGCGCTCGGCGCCCGGCTGCTCCGCCGTCACGCCGAGCTGATCGGCCTCAAGGCCAACTTCTCGATCCTCGACACCGACGATCAGCTCCGGCTCCTGAAGCAGGTGATCGAGGCCGCGGATCTCGACCCGCGCCGCTGGACGCCCCGGGTCCTGCTCGCGATCGTCAGCCGCTTGAAGGACCGCGGCCTGACGTCGGCCGCCGTGCCGGAGAGCGAGATCGGCGACTTCGCCCTCGGTCGCACGCGCGAGCTCTACGCCGCTTATCAGCAGCGGCTCGCGACGCTGAATGCCTGCGACTTCGGCGATCTGCTTCTTCATTGTCTCAATCTGTTCGCGCAAGAGCCTGAATTGCTTGCTGATTACCAAGGGCGCTTTCGCGCTATCCTGGTCGACGAGTATCAAGACACCAACGTCGCTCAGTACCTCTGGCTGCGCCTGCTCGCCCAGGCGCACCGCAACATCACCTGCGTCGGCGACGACGATCAGTCGATCTACAGCTGGCGCGGCGCCGAGGTGGGCAACATCCTGCGCTTCGAGCAGGATTTTCCGGGGCGCAGGTGGTCCGCCTCGAGCGCAACTACCGCTCGACCGGGCATATCCTGGGCGCAGCGTCCGGCCTCATCGCGCACAACCGCTCGCGCCTCGGCAAGACCCTCTGGACCGAGGGCGAGCAGGGCGAGCGCGTGCGCATCGCGAGCTGCTGGGACGACGAGGAGGAGGCCCGCTTCGTCGGCGAGGAGATCGAGGCGCACCAGCGCCAGGGCGGCCACCTCGACGACATTGCGGTCCTGGTCCGCGCCGGCTATCAGACCCGCGCCTTCGAGGAACGCTTCATCAATCTCGGCCTGCCCTATCGGGTGATCGGCGGGCCGCGCTTTTACGAGCGGGCCGAGATTCGCGACGCGATCGCCTATCTGCGCGTGGTCCATCAGCCGGATGACGATCTCGGCTTCGAGCGGATCATCAATCTGCCCAAGCGCGGCCTCGGCGAAGCGACCTTGCAGCTCCTGCGGCGCACCGCGCGCGCTGCCGGTCTCAGCCTGATCGCGAGCTGTCGCACCCTCTGCGCCACCGACGAGCTGCGCCCCAAGGTGCGAACGACGCTCGGCCAGCTGCTGCAGGACTTCGAGTGCTGGCGCGAGCTTGCCGCGCGCGTTCCGCCGCGCGAGCTGGCCGAGACCGTGCTCGAGGAGTCGGGCTACGTCCGCATGTGGCAGGAGGACCGCTCGCCCGAGGCGCCCGGGCGGCTCGAGAATCTGAAGGAGCTGGTCCAGGCGCTAGCCGAATTCGAGACCCTCCCCGGCTTCCTCGAGCATGTCGCGCTGGTCATGGACAACGCCCAGGATCCTTCCGGCGAGATGGTCACCCTGATGACCTTGCACAGCGCCAAGGGGCTCGAGTTCGACACCGTCTTCCTGCCCGGCTGGGAGGAGGGGGTGTTTCCGAACCAGCGGGCGATCGACGAGGGCGGCGCCAAAGCGCTCGAAGAAGAACGCCGCCTCGCCTACGTCGGCATGACCCGGGCGAAGCGCATGCTCACCGTCTGCTATGCCGCGAACCGCCGGGTCTACAATCAGTGGGCATCGAGCCTGCCGGCCCGATTCATCGAGGAGCTGCCCTCGGCGCACACCGAGTTCCTGCAGCGCCAGAGCGTGCCCGAGCCGCAGATGAGCGGCTGGTTCGACGATCTGCGCGCGGGTGGCCGCGGACCCGGCTTTCAGCGCATGCGCGCCGCCGGCAAGGCGCCGCTGATCGGTGGCCAGGCCCGCGTGCTCACCACCGAGCTGCCGCGGAGCAGCCAGGTGATCGAGGTCGGCCAGCGCGTCTTCCACGAGAAGTTCGGCTACGGCCAGGTCCTCGTGGTCGAGGGCAACAAGCTCCAGATCGCCTTCGACAAGGCGGGCACCAAGAAGGTGATCGACAGCTTTGTCGCGCCGGCCTGAAAGCATGGCGCGCGCGCCGCTCTGGCAGAGCCGCTTCGTCGTGCCGGCGGCCGCCGTGCCGCTGTTTCTCGATGCGCTCGAGGACGATGCCGTGAGCGTGGCGGCCTTCGAGGAGCCGCCGGCCGACGGCGCGGAGGCCGAGCTCTGGCGGGTCGAGATGCTGCACGAGGCCGAGCCCGACGGCGAGGCGCTGGCCGCGCGGTTGGCACCGCTCGCGGAGCGCTCGGGCCTCGCGCGCATCGAGGTGACGGTCGTGCCGCTCGCGGTGACCGATTGGCTGCTGCGCACGGCCGAGAACTTTCCCGCCCATCCGATCGGCCGGTTCTGGATCCATGGCGCTCACCTCAGCGGGCCGCCACCCGACGGCCTGGTGCCGATCCAGCTCGATGCCGGGCTCGCCTTCGGCTCCGGCGAGCATCCGACGACCGAGGGCTGCCTGCTGGCGTTGGATCGCCTGGCGCGGCGCCACCGCTTTCGGCGGGTCCTCGATCTGGGCTGCGGCTCCGGAATTCTCGCGATCGCCGCGGCCAAGCTCTGGCCGGCGCGGGTCGTCGCGGTCGACAACGATCTGGTCGCGGTCGATGTCGCCCGCGCCAACGCGACCATCAACCGGGTCGAGCACCGCATCCGCTGCCTGCCGAGCGAAGGCTACCGCAACCCGCTGATCCGCGCCTTCGGGCCTTACGACCTGATCGTCGCCAACATTCTGGCCGATCCGCTATGCGCCATGGCACGCGACACCGTGCGCCACCTCGCGCCCGGCGGGATCGTGGTGCTCTCGGGCCTGCTCGAGCGCCAGGCGCGCCGCGTGATCGATGCCCATCGACGATCGCGCCTTCGTCTGCGCCACGAGGTCACGATCGGCCTCTGGTCGACCCTGGCGATGGCCAGAGTCGCGCGCGTGAGCGAGGCTGGCGCGCGGCGGTCTCCCGCCGCGGCGCTTCAGGGCTGGAAATTGGGGCCGAAAGTCCGGCGGAAGCGGCCGACGTCGCCCGGCGTGCAGAGCACCTCCCTGAGGCCAACCTGCATGGTCTGTTGGTTGATGCAGCTGCGAATCGCGCCGGTCGTCCGGTCGACCAGCCAGACGTTCTTGCCGGCAATGACCTGCCAGTCGCTACCGATCACCTCCGGCGCGGCCGCCGGGGCGGGCTTACGCGCGACCGCGGAGCCGCGCAGGATCGTCGGCGCCCTGGCTGCGGGTTGATTGCCGGCTGCGGGTTGATTGCCGAGGACCAGGAGTTCTGGCGTGGCCCGCGCCACTTCGGCGCTGACCCCACCCATGCAGGCCAGCAAAATGCCGAGACCGGCCACAATGGCCATCCGACGATGCATGATGGTCCTCCGAGCGAACGATGCCTTGCCGTGTTGTCCGGCGACTTACCCTGCATATTGAACAAAATTTGTCGGAATTAGCAAATGATTTGTCATAACTTGAAGGATGGCTCTTAGTATTGTCAGCAACTTCCAGTATTGAGCGTGCGACCGCCGATGCCGGACAACCCGGGGCAAATTCTCGCAAATCAAGCCGTGCGGCCCAGCCGAGGAGACGCCCGTCGGCAAATCACCGAGGTAGTATCGGAGTACACACCGATGCGCGACCGCGCTGACGGTCGGAGGTCAGCGGGGACCGGCATCTGATCCAGCCCCGTCTCTCGAACTCCGCAGAGAGCGCCGTGCTGACCTGGTCGGCGGTCTGGTCGGCGGCGCGTTCGAGGCTCGAAGGAAAGACCACCTGCTTGCCGATGCCCGCGCCGCCGATGGCGGCGCCGGCCAGGACGTTGCCGGCGGCCGCACCGAAGCTGAGCCGGCACCAGCATGCCCGGCATCCGCCCGCCGCCCGCCTCGACCTCGTGCGAGCCGATCGGCTGCAGCCCGGTCGCCGTGACCTGATAGACCTCGACCAGGGTCTGGAGGTTCGCCGTTCCTGCGCCGAAGCCGATCAGCATGCGCTTCGTGCGGCTGCCTTCGTCGATCGACACGAACTCGCCGCGGATCACGAGATCGCCCGCGTGTGGTGGCAGACCGCTGCCGGCCCGCTCGACCGCCAGGCCCATTGCCCTGATGTCTCTTACGAGCTGCGCCGCGAGCCGATCGCCCAGCCGGCGACCAAGCTCGACTTCCTCGGCGGTCTGCGGCGTGGTGCTCTCCTCGTAGTGGCCAGTGACCGCGGAATCGGCCGGAAGGTCCGCCGGGCTCGCGGCGAAATCGTAAACGATGATGCGCACGGGCGGCGGAATCTCTTCCTCACCCAGGTAGGCGCCGCTCGAGGCGCACCCCACGACCAGCAGCAGAGCGAGCAGCAGGCTTGTCGCAGTGCCGAGAGGCTTCATTGCCGACTCCGCAGGATTCGGTTGGGATCGGTGCGGCGATCTACACCGCCTTGCTCGGACAACGTTTGTTCGCGCGGCAGCCTAGAGGTCGAGGCGACAGCCGGTCCAGAGGCCGCCGCTGCGGTTCGATTCGACCGCCGCCTCGATGAAACGAACCCCGCGCGCGCCATCCTCCACGGTCGGGAAGTCGAGGGCGAGTGGGTCGGGCGTTTGCCCGCTCCGCCTTGCGACGATCGCCTCGGCGGCATCGAGGTAGAGGTTCGCGAAGGCCTCGAAGTAGCCCTCCGGGTGGCCGAGGACGACCCGGGTCGCCCGTTCGGCCTCGGCGCTCAGTCCCGGCCGGCCGCGGGTCATGAGCTGGGGAAAGCCATCCAGCGGCCGGTAGAGCAGGTCGTTCGGCTCCTCCTGGTGCCATTCGAGCCCGCCCTTCTCGCCGAACACCCGGATGTGCAGACCATGCTCGGCCCCGGCCGCCGAATTGGTCACCCACATCGAGCCGCGCGCTCCGCCCTCGAAGCGCAGCAGGAGATGGGCGAAGTCGTCGACCTTGCGGCCCGGCACCGCGCTGCCGACCTCGGCCGCGACCTCGAGCAGCTCGAGCCCGCTGATGAAGGTCGCGAGGTGATGGGCATGGGTGCCGATGTCGCCGAGAACCAGCGAGGGGCCGCACTGTGCGGGCTCGAAGCGCCAAGCGGCGGCCGGATCGCGATCGGCCTCGGTCGCCTTGGCGAGGCCGCCTTGGATGTACTCGACGTGAAGCTGGCGGATCGCGCCGAGGGTCCCGGCTTTGACCATGGCGCGCGCCTGGCGGACCATGGGATAGCCGGTGTAGTTGTGGGTCAGGCAGAAGACGAGGCCGCTCTCGCGCACCCGCCGGACCAGATCGAGGGCATCGTCGAGGGTCGTGGTGAGCGGCTTGTCGCAGATCACGTCGAGGCCCTGCGCCAGAGCGTCGCGCGCCGCCGGATAATGGAGCGCGTTCGGGGTCATCACCGCGAGCACCTCGATGCCGTCGGGGCGCGCGCCCTCCTTGGCAAGCAGTTCGGCGTGATCGCCATAAGCCCGCTCGGCGGCGATGCCGATCGCGCGTGCCGCCTGGCGCGAGCGTTCCGGATTGCGGCTGAGCACTGCCGCCACCACCTCGTAGTGGTCATCGAGGCGGGCGGCCGCGCGGTGGACCGGTCCGATGAACGAGCCCGGCCCGCCGCCGACCACGCCGAGGCGAAGCCGCCGGCCGAGCCGCGCGATGGTCGTGTTCATGCGATTCTCCCCCCTGCTGCGCGGCGCTCCGCGACCCGCCGCACGGCTCATGTTGGATGGTTGCGAGCCGTCGCATCCTCGACTATAAGGCCCGAGCGCCGGGCCGGTCGAGCGCATCGGCCAGGCTCGGCCAGCGGAGTTTTCCCCGGATGACGAAGCTCAAGACCAAGCGCAGCGCCGCCAAGCGCTTTCGCTTCACCGCCCGAGGCAAGGTCGTGCGCCAGCATGCGCACCATCGCCACTACCTGACCAACAAGCCACAGAAGGCCAAGGTCGAGACGCGCAAATCGACCCTGGTCGCCGCGGCCGACGTCAAGATGGTCAAGCGGATGCTGCCCTACGGAGCTTAGGGTCCGGTCGAGACTTGGGACACTGAACCATGGCACGAATCAAGCGCGGCGTGACGGCCAGGGCGCGCCACAAGAAGGTGATCGCTCAGGCCAAGGGCTATCGCGGGCGCAACAAGAACTGCTATCGCCTCGCCCTCGAGCGGGTCGAGAAGGGGCTGCAGTACGCCTACCGTGACCGCCGCAACCGCAAGCGCGATTTCCGTGGTCTCTGGATCCAGCGCATCAACGCCGCGGCGCGTGAGCAGGGTCTGACCTACGGGCGCATGATGCACGGCCTGAAGCGGGCGGGCGTCGAGATCGACCGCAAGGTGTTGGCGGATCTTGCGGTCCGCGACCAATCCGGGTTCGCCAGCCTGGCAAAGCAGGCCGAGGCCGCGCTCGGGGGCTGATTTTGAGAGAAACTGCCGCGAGCGCGGAGGGGGCCGAGCGCCCCCTTTTTTGCTCGACCGCACCAGCGTGGTGAGGAGCGATCGGACCGATGGACGTTGATGTGGATCGCCTCGAGCGGGCTCTCCTGGCCGAAGTGGCCGAGGCCGCGGATCTGCGCGATCTGGAGCAGGTTCGGGTCGGCGCGCTCGGCAAGAAGGGGCGGATCACCGACCTGACCAAGAGTCTCGGCCAGCTCGATCCCGAGCTTCGGCGAACGGCCGGCCAACGCTACAATCGCGTGAAGGAGGCCATCGCTGCGGCGATCGCGGCGCGCCGGGCGGCGCTCGAGGCCGAGACGCTCGATGCGCAGCTCCTGGCCGAGGGGGTCGAGGTCACCCTGCCGGTCCGCCCCGAAGCCGAGGGCCGCATCCACCCGGTCAGCCAGGTGACCGAAGAGATCACCGCGATCTTCGGCGAGATGGGCTTCACCGTCGCCGAAGGGCCGGACGTCGAGGACGACTTCAACAACTTCGCCGCCCTCAACATCCCGCCCGAGCACCCGGCGCGGCAGATGATGGACACCTTCTACCTAGAGGCCGAGCAGGACAGCCGCCCGCTGGTCCTGCGCACGCACACCAGTCCGGTGCAGGTCCGCACCATGCTGGCCGGCCCGCCGCCCTACCGCGTGATCGCCCCGGGACGCACCTACCGGTGCGATTCCGACATGACCCACACGCCGATGTTCCACCAGGTCGAAGGCCTGATGATCGACCGGCGCACCCACATGGGCCACCTCAAGGGGTGTCTCACCGACTTCGTCCGCGCCTTCTTCGAGCGCGACGACATTCCGGTCCGCTTCCGGCCGAGCTACTTCCCGTTCACCGAGCCTTCGGCCGAGATGGACATCGGCTGCCGGCGCGGCGCCGGCGAGCTGATCGTGGGCGAGGGCGACGACTGGCTCGAGATCCTCGGCTGCGGCATGGTCCATCCGAACGTGCTGCGCGCGGTCAACGTCGATCCCGAGATCTGGCAGGGGTTCGCCTTCGGCATGGGGATCGACCGCGTGGCGATGCTGAAGTACGGCATTCCCGATCTCAGGACCTTCTTCGAGGCCGATCTCCGCTGGCTGCGCCACTACGGCTTTGCGGCGCTCGACGTCCCGACCACCCATGGCGGCCTGTCGCGATGAAGTTCACGCTGCCCTGGCTGAAGGAGCACCTCGAGACCGACGCGACCCTCGAGCAGATCGTCGCGCGGCTGACCATGCTCGGCCTGGAGGTCGAATTGGTCGAGACCCGCGGCGCCGATCTGTCGCCGTTCAAAGTCGCCGTGGTGACCGAGGTGCGCCCGCACCCCGACGCCGAGCGCCTCAGCCTCTGCCGGGTCGACACCGGCAGCGAGGTCGCCGAGGTGGTCTGCGGCGCGCCCAACGTCCATCGGGGCATGAAGGGCGTGTTCGCGGCGCCCGGCGTGGTCATCCCGGGCTCCGGCCAGATTCTGAAGCGAGCCAAGATCCGCGGCGTCGAGAGTGCGGGCATGCTCTGCTCGGCGCGCGAGCTGCTGCTGGGCGAAGACCACACCGGGATCATCGAGCTGGCGCCGGACGCGCCGGTCGGCCGCCCGGCCAGTGAGGTGATCCGGGTCGAAGGCCCGGTGATCGACGTCGCGATCACCGCGAACCGGGGCGACTGCTTCGGCGTCATCGGCATTGCGCGCGAACTCGCTGCGGCTGGTGTTGGGACGATGAAATCACGTGATTTCAATCCGGTGCCAGGCGCATTTCATGCGAAATTGGAGATCACGCTCGACTTCCCGCAGGGCGAGCAGGCGGCCTGCCCCCTGTTCGTCGGCCGCGTCTTTCGTGGCGTGCGCAACGAGCCAAGCCCGGCCTGGCTGCAGGAGCGCCTCAGCGCGATCGGCCTGCGGCCGATCTCGAGCCTGGTCGACATCACCAATCTGGTCACGGTCGATCTCGGGCGGCCGCTGCACGTGTTCGACGCCGCCAGGCTGCGCGGCAATCTCAGCCTGCGCTTTGCCCGCCCGGGCGAGGCGCTCGAGGCCCTCGACGGCAGGACTTACCGGCTCGATGAAGACATGACCGTCATCGCCGACAGCTCCGGCGCGATCAGCCTCGGCGGCATCATGGGCGGCGAGAGCACGGGCTGCACCGAGGCGACCACGGAGGTCGTCCTCGAGGTGGCGCTGTTCGATCCCAAGCGGACTGCGCTCACCGGCCGCCGGCTCGGGATCGAGAGCGATGCCCGGACCCGGTTCGAGCGTGGCGTCGATCCGGCCATGGTCCTGCCGGGCATGGAGCATGCGACGCGCCTCATCCTCGAGCTTTGTGGCGGTGAGGCGAGCCAGCCGATCGTCGCGGGTGCCGTGCCGCAAGGACGCCCGCCGTTCCGCTTCCGCATGCAGCAGCTCGAGCGCTTGGCGGGGATCGCGCTGCACGGCGCTGTGATCGAGCAACACCTTCGTGCGCTCGGCTTCGGCGCCGAGTGGATCGAGGATGGCGTGCTCGAGCTGTGGCCGCCGTCCTGGCGCCACGACGTCACGATGGAGGCCGATGTCGTCGAAGAGCTGGTCCGCCTGCACGGCTACGACCGCGTGCCGCCGATGCCGGTGCGGCGCACCGAGGCGGTCGGCCACCCGGCCTGTGCTCTGGAGCAGCGGCTGCGCTCGACCGCCCGGCGGACGCTTGCCGCCCGCGGCCTCGCCGAAGCGGTCACCTGGTCGTTCGTGGAGCCGGGCCTGGCGGCGCGCTTCGGTGACGATCGGATCCGGCTGCGCAACCCGATCAACGCCGAGCTTTCGGTGCTGCGACCAAGCGTTCTGCCGAACCTGCTGAGCGCGGCCGCGCGCAACCAGAGCCGCGGTCTGGGCAGCCTCGGCCTGTTCGAGGTCGGGCCGCGCTTCTTCGGCGCGCAGCCGGGCGAGCAGGAGGTCGCGGCGGGGGGCATCCGGGTCGGCCAGACCCATGAGCGCCATTGGGCCGCAGCGCCCCGGCCGGTCGACGTGTTCGACGCCCGCGCCGATGCGCAGGCCGTGCTCGCCGCGTGCAAGATCAGTCCGGACGCGCTCCGGGTGATCGCCGAGGGACCGGGCCATTATCACCCCGGCCGGCGCGGTCGCCTCATGCTCGGCCCCAAGACGGTGCTCGCCGAGTTCGGCGAGCTGCATCCCGAGATCCTGCGTCTCGCGGACATCGACGGCCGTGCGATCGGCTTCGAGGTGTTTCTCGACCGCATGCCGAAGCCCAAGGCGAAGACGTCGCGCTCGCGCCCGCCCCTCAAGGTGTCGCCCTTCCAGCCGGTCGATCGCGATTTCGCCTTCGTGATCGCCGAGGACGTGCCGGCGGAGAGCCTGCTCACCGCGGTTCGCAGCGCCGACAAGGCACTGATTCGCGAGGTCGCGCTGTTCGACGTCTACAGCGGCCCCGCCCTGGGCGAGGGCAGGAAGTCGCTGGCCGTTGCGGTCCGCCTCCAGGCCCAGGACCGGACGCTCACCGAGGCCGAGATCGAGGCCGCGGCCAAGAAGATCGTCGCCGCCGCGGCCAAGGCCACCGGCGCGGTGCTGCGGCAGTAGCGCGAAAACGCAAGCGCCGCCCCGAAGGACGGCGCTCAGGCCAGCAGCACGCTGCTGGAGGGTCATGGTCACCAGTTCGGCGAGTGCGACGAGTTTGTCAAGAGGCGAGAATGCCTGCCGCATTCAGAACGTTCGTCTATGTAGACGGCTTCAATCTTTACTACCGCGCTGTCAAAGACACTCCTTACAAGTGGCTGAACATCAAACGGCTGTGCGATCTCGCACTGGGGGCTCGATATCGGGTCGTAAGAGTCAAATAGTTCACGGCGAGGATGTCAGATAAGTTCGAGCCGGATAAACCGCGTCGGCAACAAATCTACCTGAACGCGTTGCAAACGATTCCGGAGGTCGAGATCTACTACGGGAAGTTTCTCGTACACCCGGTCCGGCTGCCGCTGCAGACGCGCCTTCCCGACGGTACGCGCGCCGTCTGGGTCATGCGAACCGAAGAGAAGGGCTCGGACGTCAACTTGGCCAGCCAGCTCATCCACGATGCTCATAGAGGAGCCTTCGAGGCGGCAGCAGTGGTGTCGTCGGACACCGATCTGGTCAAGCCTGTCAGGATCGTGGCGCGGGAGATCGGTTTGCCGGTCTGCCTCCTGCCACCGCAAATGGAGGGCTCGAAGTCTCTCAAAGCGGTCGCGACCGAGGTTCGGAAGATCGGCGATGTCCGCCTCAAGCAGGCACAATTTCCTGATGTCGTTCACGGAAGACGCGGGGAGATCCGCAAGCCCGGCAGCTGGTGAATTTCGCGTCCTCCCTCCCTGGGTGGTTAACGTTTGACGCCACTCGCCCATGACCGCTATCAGGCAGGCGCTGTCTGGGCCAGACGAATGGCCCGCCGCCTATGAGATGAACCTGAACCCTCAATGACCGACCTCGCCCGCATCCGCAATTTCGCGATCATCGCCCACATCGATCACGGCAAGTCGACCCTCGCCGACCGGCTCATCGAGCGCTGCGGCGGGCTCGAGGCGCGCGAGATGACCAGCCAGGTGCTCGATTCCATGGAGATCGAGCGCGAGCGCGGCATCACCATCAAGGCGCAGACCGTGCGCCTCGCCTACACGGCCCGCGACGGCCAGACCTATCAGCTGAACCTGATCGACACGCCGGGCCACGTCGACTTCTCCTACGAGGTCAGCCGGTCCTTGCGCGCCTGCGAGGGCTCGATGCTGCTGGTCGACGCCACCCAGGGCGTCGAGGCGCAAACCCTCGCCAACGCCTACCAGGCGATCGACGCCGACCACGAGATCGTGCCGGTGCTCAACAAGATCGACCTGCCGGCAGCCGAGCCCGAGCGGGTCAAGGAGCAGATCGAGGACATCGTCGGCCTCGACGCGCGGCGACGCGCTCCTGATCTCGGCCAAGACCGGGCAGGGCGTCGACGAGGTGCTGGAGGCGATCGTGCAGCGCCTGCCGCCGCCCAAGGGCGATGCCGAAGCGCCGCTCAAGGCGCTGCTGGTCGACAGCTGGTACGACCCCTATCTCGGCGTCGTCACCCTGCTGCGCGTCAGGGACGGCGAGATCGTCAAAGGCCAGAAGATCCGGATGATGGGCACCGGGGCCGCGCACCAGGTCGACCGGGTCGGCGTCTTCACGCCCAAGGCCGCGGCGGTCGAGCGAGCTCGGGCCGGGCGAGATCGGCTTCATCACGGCGAGCATCAAGGACGTCGCCGACTGCCGGGTCGGCGACACCATCACCGACGACCGCCGGCCGGCGACCGAGGCGCTGCCGGGCTTCAAGCCCTCGCAGCCGGTGGTGTTCTGCGGCCTGTTCCCGACCGATGCCGCCGACTTCGAGGATCTGCGCGACAGCGCTCGCCAAGCTGCGCCTGAACGACGCGAGCTTCGAGTTCGAGCCCGAGCACTCGGCGGCGCTCGGCTTCGGCTTCCGCTGCGGCTTTCTCGGCCTCCTGCATCTCGAGATCATCCAGGAGCGCCTGGCGCGCGAGTTCGATCTCGACCTGGTGCTGACCGCGCCCTCGGTGGTCTACCGCGTCACAGCGACCGACGGCACGCGCCTCGAGCTGCACAATCCGGCCGACATGCCCGATCCGACGCAGATCGAGCGCATCGAGGAGCCGTGGATCAGGGCCACCATCCTGCTCCCCGACGCCTATCTCGGGCCGGTGCTGGCAGCTCTGCACCGAGAAGCGCGGCGAGCAGGTCGAGCTGACCTATGTCGGCAAGCCGCGCCATGGTGGTCTACCGCCTGCCGCTGAACGAGGTGGTCTACGACTTCTACGACCGGCTGAAGTCGGTGACCGCGCGGCTACGCCAGCTTCGACTACCACCTCGACGGCTATGCCGAGAGCGATCTGGTCAAGCTCTCGATCCTGGTCAACGGCGAGCCGGTCGATGCGCTCGCCATGATCGTGCACCGCAGCATGGCCGAGGCGCGCGGCCGGGCGCTCTGCGAGCGGCTCAAGGAGCTGATCCCGCGCCAGCTGTTCCAGGTCGCGATCCAGGCCGCGATCGGCGGCAAGATCGTCGCGCGCGAGACCATCAAGCCGTTGCGCAAGGACGTGACCGCCAAGTGCTACGGCGGCGACATCACCCGCAAGCGCAAGCTGCTCGAGAAGCAGAAGGAAGGCAAGAAGCGCATGCGCCAGGTCGGCAAGGTCGAGATCCCCCAGGAGGCCTTCCTCGCCGCGCTGAAGATGGAGGACTGAGCCGCGAGGCGGCGTTCGCCGGGCGACCCGTCAGCGCGGCGCGGCTCGTGGCTCAGGCACGCGGACGGCGGCGACAGAGGAAGATCAGGAGCAGCCCGGGCGGCACCAGGATCAGCCAGCTCGGCAGGATCAAGAGCTCCTGGACCGGCGGCCAGAGCCAGGGGAGCGGCCCCTTCTCGATCAGGGCCTGAAAGCCGACCAGGCTGTTGGAGTTGATGCGGAACCAGATCGCGCCGAGGCTCAGTCTCGTTGGCGCGCCCTGGATACGGGTGAGCAGCTCGGCGAGCGCCGTCGCCGCGCCGACGATCACCAAAGCCACGCCAAGCCAGTAGCCGAAGGTTCGCATCACGCTCCGTTCATACGAGGCCCGCTTCGCCCAAGGCAACAGCGGTTCACCAGTTGCCTCCTGGTTGCCCCGCTTCAGCCGGCTGGGCTATGGTGCGTCCGCTCGGAGGGATGGCCGAGCGGTCTAAGGCGCACGCCTGGAGAGCGTGTTGGGGCACTGCCCCTCGTGGGTTCAAATCCCACTCCCTCCGCCACTGTACAAGACAGATTGTTGTTATCCGAAAGACCCTCGCCGTGCTCGACGATGATCGAGATGAACGTGGGCGCCGCCCGGCCAACGAAAGCGTGATACCGAGGAGAGGACGCCATGCCGGCCAGGCCCGACGACGAGATCCTCCTGCGCCGGGCGATAGCGGTCGCTGCTGCCGCGCGCGTCCATGGTAACCACCCATTCGGCGCCATCCTGGTCGACCCCGACGGCACGATCCTGCTCGAGGCCGAAAACACGGTCGTCACGGAGCGCGATGCCACCGGCCACGCTGAGCGCAACCTGATGAGCATGGCCTCACAGCGCTTCGAGCCGGCGTTGCTTGCCCGCTGCACGATGTACACGAGCACCGAGCCCTGCGCGATGTGCGCCGGCAGCGTCTACTGGGTCGGCGTCCGCCGCGTCGTCTATGGCCTCGCCGAACGCGACCTTCTGGCGCTCATCGGCTTCCACGAAGGCAATCCGACCTTCGACCTCCCCTGCCGCACGGTGTTCACGGCCGGCCAGCGTCCGACCGAGGTCATCGGCCCGATGCTGACGGACGAGGCCATGGCCGTGCACGCAGGCTTCTGGGTCTGATCGCGCCTGCACCTCCAGGCAAAGATTCATTACAGTCGGTGTGGTTCGGAAGTCATTGACGACGCGGCGTCGCGGTAGGGATGGCGCTTGCCCGCCTCCCGGCACGGATCGGCTGCCTTCCTGTTGCTCAGGCGACTGCTGAGAGATCGACGGCATGCCTCAGGACAGCCAAACGGCCTCTCCAGGCGGCGGAGTTCTGGCACCGCTGCGGCTGCACGTATTCCGCGCCTTATGGCTGGCCAATCTGGTCAGTGCGACGGGCACCATCGTCCAGGGCGTGGGTGCGGCCTGGCTGATGACCACGCTCGCCGGGACCGCGGACCTGGTGGCGCTGGTACAGACCGCAACCTACCTGCCGATCCTGCTGCTGGCGCTGCTCGCCGGCACCCTCGCCGATCTTTGGGATCGACGTCGGGTCCTGCTCCTGGCCCAGTTCTGGATGGTATTGATCTCGGCAGGTCTGGCCTGGCTGAGCGGCCTCCACCTGGTCACGCCGGCCACGCTCCTGATCTTCACCTTTCTGATCGGCGTCGGGACAGCTCTGACCGGCCCAGCCTGGCAGGCGAGCGTGCGCGGGATCGTGCCGCAGGGAGAGCTTGCCGCCGCCGTCACGCTCAACGCCATCGCCTTCAACTTCGCCCGCGCGGTGGGCCCGGCCGTCGGCGGCGCGGTGGTCGCCGTCGCCGGGGCTGGCGCCGCGTTCTACCTCAACGCCGCCTGCACCCTGGTATTGGCCGGTGCGCTTCTCTGGTGGCACCATGAGGTGCCGAGTGACGACCTTCCCCGCGAGCGGATCGGCAGCGCCATCGTGACCGGGTTGCGCTACGTCGCCGAGGCGAGCGGTCTGCGCGCGGTCCTCATGCGGGGTATGGTGTTCGGACTTGCCGCGTCAGCCGCTCTCGCCCTCCTGCCGCTCGTCGCCCGTGACCGCCTCGCCGGTGGTCCGCTGGTCTACGGCCTTCTCCTCGGCGCGTTCGGCGTTGGCGCCCTCGCTGGCGCCTTTGCCGTCCATCGCCTGCGCCGACGCTACGGCGCCGAGCGGGTTCTGACGGCGCTTGCCGGAGTCTTCGGCGCCGCCTTGCTGGTGTTGGGGCTGGTGCCGTGGTTGCTGGCGCCGGTAGCGGTCGCGCTGGCGCTCGCCGGTGCCGCTTGGCTGGGTTCGTTCTCGACCTTCAACATTGCGGTCCAGATGACCACCGCGTTCTGGGTCCAGGCGCGTGTGCTCGCGCTCTATCAGGCCGCGATCTTTGGCAGCATGGCGGCGGGCAGCTGGCTCTGGGGCGAGGTCGCCGGCATCACCAGCCTCGAGACCGGCTATCTTGCCGCCGGCACCCTGCTGCTGCTCAGCATTGTCCTGCATCGGCGCTGGCGCATGCCGGCCAGTGAGGCGCCGGACCTGCGCCCGCGGCAGCTGCCCGAGCTCAAGCTGGCCTTTCCCTTCGACCGCGAAGCCGGCCCGGTGATGGTATTGATCGAATACCGGGTTCCGCTCTCGAATGCCGCAGCCTTCGTCCGGGCGATGGAAGAGGTGGGGCATGTCCGCAAGCGTGACGGTGCCTGGCGCTGGCACCTGTTTCAGGACACCGCCGATGCCGAGCACTGGTACGAGGCGTTCACGGTCGCCAGCTGGTTGCACTATCTGCGCCAGCGTCGCCGCGGCACTGCGGCCGACGAGATCGTCCTTCAGCGCGCCCGCCGATTCCTCGATCCCGGGTTCCAGCCGATCGTGCGCCGGATGATCGCACGTGGGCGGGAGATGACCATGACGACAGGCGGCTGATCAGTCGGACGGCTCGACCTGCACGCCGTATTCGAGGCCGGCGTCCTCGAGCCAGGACCAGACGTAATGGACGAAGGAGCGGGCGACGTAGAGGTCGAACGTGGCGCCCGATTGCGGATCGTCCTCGCGCAGATGGAGCAGCACGTCCGCCTTGGCGAGCAGGCTCTGGGCGCACTGGCCGGGCCGGAAGGTGCTCGGATGCAGATCGAGCGGGCAGCCCTTGGCGAGGACGTCGCGGGCGCTCGGCCCGGCGAGCGCGAGGGCGACCCGCCCGTCGCTCAGCTCGGTGATCGCGGCCCGGGCGTCGGCCAGCGCCTCGCGCAGACTGTTCATGAAGAAGGCGGTGTCGTCGAGCGGGCAGGTCAGCAGCCACTCGTCCGGACCGAGCCAGAGCGCGGTGACCTTGCCCTTGCGCGCCGAGCTGTTCGGCTCGGTCGGCAGCAGCAGATCGAGGACCCGGCCGACCCCGGTCATGAAGGCCCGATCGGCCGGATCGCCGCGCAGGTCGATCTTGCCGAGCCCCCTGCGCTCGCCGAGCCGGACGCCGCGCGGCCGGAGCCGGTCCGGCGCGACCGCGGGCCGTGGCGCGATCGCCTCAGGCATGCAGCCGCGTCCCCTCGCGGTCGAAGAACAGGGGCTCGGTGACCGTCACGGCGAGCGTCCGGTCGATCATCGGCACGTAGAGCGTCTGGCCCATGCGCGCGCGACCGTCGCCGGACCATGGCGAGGGCGAAGGCGCGCTCGAGATTGGGGCTCATGTAGCTCGAGGTCACGTGGCCGAGCATGGTCATCGGGATCGCCTCCTTCGGATCGGCGACGATCTGCGCGCCCTCGTCGAGCACCACTCCGGGGTCGTCGGGCAGCAGGCCGACCAGCTGCTTGCGGCCGTCCTTTTGCGAGGTCCGCCCGGGCGAGCGAGCGCTTGCCGATGAAATCCGGCTTCTGCTTGCCGACGATCCAGTCCATGCCGAGATCGGCGGGCGTCACCGTGCCGTCGGTGTCCTGGCCGGCGATGATGTAGCCCTTCTCGGCGCGCAGCACGTGCATCGCCTCGGTGCCGTAGGGCGTGATGCCGTAGGTCCCGCCGGCGGCCATGCAGGCCTCCCAGAGGGTCAGGCCGTAGCGCGCCGGCACCTGGATCTCGTAGCCGAGCTCGCCGGTGAAGCTGATTCGGAAGACCCGCGCCGGCACGCCCCGAACGTCGGCCCTCGCGCACGGCTCAAGTGCGGGAATTTCTCGGGGTCGAGGTCGACGTCCTCGACCAGCTCGGCCATGAGCTTGCGACACTCGGGGCCGCAGAGGCTGACCGTCGCCCACTGCTCGGTCACCGATGTGCAATACACCTCGAGCTCCGGCCATTCGGTCTGCAGCCACTCCTCGAGCCAGGCGAGCACGCGCGCCGCGCCGCCCGAGGTGGTGCTCATCAGGTAGTGGCTCTCGCCCAGGCGCGTGGTCACGCCGTCGTCGAACACCATGCCGTCTTCGCCCAGCATCAGGCCGTAGCGGCAGCGGCCGATCGCGAGCTTGCTCCAGGCGTTGGTATAGACGCGATTGAGCAGCTCGGCGGCATCGCGGCCCTGGAGGTCGATCTTGCCGAGGGTCGAGGCATCGAGGATGCCGATGCCGGTGCGCGCGGCCTTGACCTCTCGCGCGACCGCGGCGTGCATGTCCTCGCCGGCGCGGGGATAGTAGCGGGGCCGCTTCCATTGGCCGACGTCCTCGAACACGGCGCCCTCGGCCTCGTGCCAGCTGTGCATCGGCGTGCGCCGCGCCGGGATCGAACAGCGCGCCGCAGTTGCGGCCGACCACGGCGCCGAACGTGACCGGCGTGTAGGGCGGGCGAAAGGTCGTGACCCCGATCTCGGCGACGGTCTGAGAGGTGATCCCGGCGACGATACCGAGCGCATTGACGTTGGCGGTCTTGCCCTGATCGGTGCCCATGCCGGTCGTCGTGTAGCGCTTGACGTGCTCGATCGAGCGGTAGCCTTCGCGCAGCGCGAGCGCGAGGTCGGCGGCGGTGACGTCGTTCTGCTGATCGACGAACATCTTGCTCTTGCGCACCGCCCGCCCCGACGGCACCTGCCAGAGCAGGCGCGCGGGCGCCTCCTCGGGCTCTTCGAAGGCCGGCAGCTCGGGCATCTTCGCCTCGAAGCCGGCCGCCTCCGCGGCCGCCATCCCGGCGCGCGCGCCCTCCTCCAGGCAGGCCTGGAGCGCGAACGGCGCCGTTGCAGGCGCCGGCCGAGCGTTCGGCCTGCTGCGACGGCCCCGGCAGGAAGATGCCGCGCTCGGCAGTCGTAGCGGGGTCTGGCCCGGGACTGCGACTGCAGATGGATGGTCGGGTTCCAGCCGCCGGAGATGCAGACCAGATCGCAGGCGATCGTCTCCGGGCTGCCCTCGAGCACCATCGCCGGCCCGGTTCAGGGGCCGGATCTCGACCGAGCTCACCCGCCGCTGCCCATGGGTCGCGGTGATCGCATGGCCGGCCATCACGCCAATGCCGGCCGCCTTGGCCTGGTTCGGGAGAGCGCCGTCGAGCTTCGCGCGCAGGTCGACCATCGTGACCACGACGCCGGCGCCGTGCAGATCGAGCGCGGCTCGGTAGGCGGTGTCGTTGTTCGTGAACACGACGGCGTGGCGGCCCGCGCGGACCGCGTAGCGGTTCAGGTAGCTGCGCGCCGCGCTCGCCAGCATGATGCCCGGACGGTCGTTCTCGGCGAATACCAGCGGCCGCTCGATCGCGCCGGTCGCGAGCACGGCCTGCCGGGCGCGCGTCTTCCACAGGCGCTGGCGGGGCAGGCGAGGGGGCGCCGACGGTCCTAGGTGATCGGTGACCCGCTCGAGCAGGCCGAGATAGTTGTGGTCATAGTAGCCGAACACGGTCGTGCGGGTCAGGACCCGGACCTCGGGCAACGTCCCGAGCTCGGCGCGGGCTCGGGCGAGCCACGTCGCGCTCGAATGATCGATCGGCTCGTTCGAGGAGTGCGCCGCCCAGCTCACTCTGCTCGTCGGCCAGAATGACGCGGGCGCCGCTCCGCCCTGCGGCCAGAGCCGCCGCGAGGCCCGCCGGCCCGCCGCCCGCCATCAGGACATCGCAATGGGCGAAGCGGTGCTCGTAGCGATCGGGATCGGCCTCACGCGGCGCCTTGCCAAGGCCTGCCGTCGCGCGGATCGCGCGCTCGTACACGATCCGCCACCAGGATGGCGGCCACATGAAGGTCTTGTAGTAGAAGCCGGCCGGAAACAGCGGGCTAAGGAGGTCGCTGACCCCGCCCAGGTCGAACTCGACCGATGGCCAGCAGTTCTGGCTGCGCGCCACGAGGCCCTCGTACAGCTCGACCTGAGTGGCCCGAATATTCGGCTCGGTGCGCGCCTCCTGGCCGAGCTGGACCAGGGCATTCGGCTCCTCGGCCCCGGCCGAGACGATGCCGCGCGGGCGATGGTACTTGAAGCTCCGCCCGACCAGGTGGATGCCGTTCGCGAGCAGCGCCGACGCCAGCGTGTCGCCGGCCAGCCCCTGATGGCGTGTGCCGTTGAAGGTGAAGCCGAGCGGGCGCTGGCGGTCGATTCGTCCACCGGTCGACAGGCGATGGTCGTGTCGGACGTGGCCGTCCTGGCTCATGGCGCTTCGTCGCGGGGCGAGCCGACCACGGCCAGACCGCTCTTGGCCTCGCGAGCCGAAGCCGCGGCTTCGGCTCGGTCGATCTTCGGGCGCGGCTCGCCCATCTCGTAGACGGCGAGGATCCGGTCGCTGACCGTGTCGCGGGCGAGGTTGAACCAGCGCCCGCAGCCATGGATGTGCCGCCAGCGCTCGAAGTGCAGGCCCTTCGGGTTCGAGCGCATGAAGAGATAATCGGCCCACTGATCGTCGGACAGCGAAGCCGGCTGCTTCGGCCGCACGATGTGCGCCTCGCCGCCGCAGCGGAACTCGGTCTCCTCGCGCTCGCCGCACCAGGGGCAGGGAATCAGGAGCATATCGCCCTCACGGCAGCCGCTCCGTCAGCCCATGCAGGTTGTTCGGATACCAGTCCGGGTCGAGAATCTGGTCGAGCGTGTAGGGACAGGCCGCAGGAAGAGCATCCGGCGGCACGCCGTCCTTCTCCAGCTGTCGCGCTACGGGTCGCCGGACCCCGGCGTAGAGGGCCGGCAACTCGGCCGCCAGATGGTTCTTCAAGGTAGCTGTCAGCTTTCGCGCAAGCCTGATCCGTTGTTTGTCGACCGTGACCAGCCAGCCGCGCCGCTGCCGCTCCGCCCAAAGGGAGAAATCCTCCTCGTAGAGGTCGCCGGCAGGCGGTCGCGCGATAACCTTGGCCATGGCGTCACGCAGTTCCGGCGCTGTCGTCGACGATGCCGTGCCGATTCTTCGGCAACCAGTCGGGGTCGAGGACCTGATCCAGCGAATAGGGGCAATTCGCCGGCAGCTGATCTTCTGAGACGCCATCTTGCTTCAGGTCGCGCGCCGCGCTGCGTCGGGCCCGGACATACGTCGCATCGAGACTCGCAGCGAGCTCGCGTCGCAAGGTTGCAGAAAGGATTTCCTCCAGATCCATCCTCTGTGTGCCAATCGAGTTTCCGCCAGCCCCGCCGCGGCCAAGTCGCAGGCGAATACTCGAACTTGAGGAAATGGGCCATGATTTGGCGCGCGTGACTGAGAACGGCGCTGCGTTCGGCCTTCCGCAAGTCGGCGACCTCTTCGATCAGGTGGTCGAGGTCGAGCTCATCGAAGCGGCGTTCCGCCAACAATCGGGCCTGCAGGTCCGCCCAGGCGCTGAAGTCAGTCTCGTAGAGTCCGGACCCGGCAGGGCGAGCGATCGTGTTCGCCATGGCATGGCTCCTCAGTGCGCCACGGCGGCGGCGCCGTGCTCGTCGACCAGCTCGCCGCTCGAGAAGCGCTCGAGGGTGAAGGGCGCGTTGATCGGGTGCGGCTCGCCCTTGGCGACGGTGTGGGCGAAGACGTGACCGGAGCCCGGCGTTGCCTTGAAGCCGCCGGTGCCCCAGCCGCAGTTGATGTACAGGTTCTCGACCGGCGTGCGGCCGATGATCGGGCTCGCGGTCGGGCGTGACGTCGACGATGCCGCCCCACTGGCGCAGCATGCGCATGCGCGAGAAGCAGGGAAACAGCTCGACGATCGCCTGCAGCGTGTGCTCGATGATGTGGAAGCGAGCCGCGCTGGCTGTAGGAGACGAACTGATCCGTGCCGGCGCCGATCACCAGCTCGCCCTTGTCCGACTGGCTGATGTAGCCGTGCACGGCGTTCGACATGATCACCGTGTTGACGCAGGGCTTGACCGGCTCCGAGACCAGCGCCTGCAGCGGAAAGCTTTCGATCGGCAGCCGAAAGCCCGCCATGTCGGCGAGCACGCTCGAGTGGCCGGCCGCGACCACGGCCAGCTTGTTGGCAGCGGATCGCGCCCCGCGTGGTCTCGACGCCGCTCGACCCTGCCGCGCGCGAGCGTCGATGCCGGTCACCTCGCAGTTCTGGATGATGTCGACGCCGCAGCGCGTCGGCGCCGCGCGCATAGCCCCAGGCGACCGCGTCGTGGCGCGCCGTGCCGCCGCGCCGCTGCAGCGACGCGCCGAGGATCGGATAGCGGGCGCTGCTTCGAGGTGTTGAGGAGCGGCTCGATCTCGCTTGATCTGCCTCGGGCGTCAGGAACTCGCTGTCGACGCCGTTCAGGCGGTTGGCGTGCAGGCGGCGCTTCACCTCCTGCAGATCGTGCACGGTGTGGGCGAGGTGCATCACGCCGCGCTGGCTGAACATGACGTTGAAGTTCAGCTCCTGCGACAGGCCCTCCCAGAGCTTGACCGCATGGTCGTAGATCGCTGGCACTCGTCGTCCCACAGGTAGTTGGAGCGGATGATCGTGGTGTTGCGGCCGGTGTTGCCGCCGCCGAGCCAGCCCTTCTCGAGCACCGCGACGTCGGTGATGCCGTGCTCCTTGGCGAGATAGTAGGCGGTCGCGAGGCCATGGCCGCCGCCGCCGACGATGATCACCTGGTAGCGCGGCTTCGGCTCGGGGCTGCGCCAGGCCGGCGCCCAGTCCTCGTGACCGGAGAAAGCGTTTCGCGCCAGCGAGAAGATAGAATATCGGGTCATCAGCCTTCGCGCCCGTTCGGGTTATGCGGCCAATGTCTCAGACCCGCCGGCCAGTTTCAATCCCGCCGGCCGTTGTCCGGCCGAAGACCGGCCGGTCCCGGGCGCTAGCTTGCCGATACCGACGCTTCGGCGAGCTTCAGCTTCCAGCTTTCGAGCGGGCCGGTCACGGCGAGGTTCTGCACGAACCAGGCGAGCGCGTCGGTCGCCGGCTGGCTGGCGAAGCGCAGACGCTGGTTGAGATAGTAGGGCGGGATCGCCTGGTAGTAGAGAGTGGCCGTGGCACTGATCTTGCCGCTGGTTCCGGGTGGCAGGGTTGCTTCGTAGGTGACCCGGTCGGTGCCGCTGCCGTCCTGATAGTCGGGGTCGTTCGCTGCGCCGCCTTCGGGCTTGGTGTATTTGGCCTCCGGCCCCTCCTTCGCCCAACCCTTGGGCAGGAGGCGGTTGTCCTTGACCGGCGTGCGCAGGCTCAGAAAGCTGGTCGTGAGGTCGCCCGCACTGTCCGCGACCAGCTCCTCGTAGATCTGGACCTGATCCTCGCGCGTGATCTTGGTCGCCCCGGCGTCGTAGTGCGGCTGATAGCGGCTGTTCGCGAGGAACTCAGTGGCGAGTGGTGTGAACACGCCCGCCCGCTCGGTCCCGATGATCCCGGCCGCATCGGTCGCGCCCGACGTCCAGACCGGCCGGCCGTCGGCCAGCACCTGGAAGGTGATGAAGGCTCTGCGGAACCCGACGCCAGACGGCAGCTTGTGGCCAGCAAGATTGGTGACCTTGACCTCGGCCGTCACCTTGTCGCCCGTGACCTCGAAGCGCTCGAAATCGATCTTCGCCGTCTCCTTCTTCGCGAAGTCGACCGTGTCGGGAACGATGTGGTCGAGCGCGAAGGTGCCGGTCATCGGATCGCCAAGCGGCACGCCGAGCAGCCACGGGAACTGATGGTACATGCTGGTCGCGAACAGGTTGATGCCGTGCAGGGCGTGGCGGGCGTAGCGGTCGGCTCCGTCGCCGCTACGCACCGCGAGCGCCAGATCCTTGTCCGCCAGCCGGTTGTCGACATAGGCGAAGGTATCGTCCTCGATGTTGGCGATCTTGAAGCTCAGCGTCTCCCCGTTGTAGCCGCTCGGCATGTGACACTGCTGACACGACCTGGCCTCGGCACCGGGCGGGCTGGTCTCGGTCGAGTAGACGCTGTTCTGCCACTCAAAATAGGTGGTCTGCTCGTGGAACTCGTCCCGGAGACGTGAGGCGTAGCGGTCGAACTCGGAGCGCGTGTAGCGGCCGCCAGCGTCGAGCGAGGGCGTGAACACCGTATGGCAGGAGCCGCAAAGCTTGGATTCGGCGATCTGGGGCGCATGCTCCGGGGTCAGGCCGAGTGCATGGCGCATCGGCTTCGGCCGCACGTCTTCATAGGGACCGTAGATTCTGGTCGGCTCCGCCGCGACCTTGAACTGGCCGGTGTAGGTCTCGAAGGTGCCGAGCCCGTCGGCCTCGATCCGGTGGCAGGCCGTGCAGGAGACCCCATCACGGGCGAGCGCGCCGTAGGTCGCGTCAGCGGGATCGCTCGCGGGCGTCGCGCGCACCAGGTCGTGGGTGAACAGCGCGCCCTCGCCCTTCGCCTCGACGTAGCTGCGCTGGCCCATCACGCCGTGGCAGCTCAGGCACTTGTTGTCGATTGCCGCGGCAATGCTCGGGAACAAATGGCGCTCGGTCTCGAGCTGGGCGAAGAAGATCGGGTCGCGGCCGGACAGGCCCATCATCGAGTAGCGCCACTCGGCAAACGGCGAGAGGTTGATCCACCTCGTCTCGTCTCGGCCGTTCTGCGGCACCTTGAGGCGGTAAGTCATGTTGGGCAGCGCCGCGGTGTTGAGGGTCGCGTCGTGGCAGCCGATGCAGTTGTCGGAGGTGATGAACTGGCGTTGGCGATCCGGCTGCGGCCCCTGGACGACGTGGTCGTAGCTCGAGAACGGCATCGGCGCGGGCTTGACCGGCGCGTAGCCGGCCGGCGCGTTCGGGAAGCGGGCCCAGAAGTGCGGGTCTGGCCCGGGTTCTGCGGCCAGCGCGAGGCTGAGGCGCGGCAGCTCGTCCCGAAGGTGCAGGTCGGTCACCCGTTCGGGTTGCGCCACGCTCTCCGGCATGGTCGGGATCGCGGTCGCGTAGGTGATCGGCGCCTCGTTGACGTTCGGCAGCACCGAGGGATCGATCAGGTTGCGCAGCGTCGCGTAGGTCTGCTCGGCATCCGCCGAAGAATGGCAGTTGACGCAGTATTGGCCAAAGCTGGCGTCCGGATAGTAAGCGAATTCGCTGGTCGCGTCCGCCTCTGCGGGCAGCTGGTTGAGCTCGCCGTCGGTCCAAAGCCAGCCGTCCCAGGCGCCCTTGGAGTCACGCACCATGATCGCGTAGCCTCCGAAGCTCAGCCGGTTGAGGTCCTTGTCGTCGCGCGTGTACATTTCCTTGATCAGCATCGCGCCGTCGGCGATCGCGCCCTGCCGATTGCGCACCACCAGCCAGTCGATCAGCTCGGGCGAGTAGTAGATGCGGACCAGACCGCTGCCGTGCGTGCCAAAGCTGATCGGCGCGCCACCCTGATCCGCGATCAGCGGTCCGGTGCTGCGCAGATTGAAGTCGCGCTGCCAGCCCAGGGTCTCGTAGCAGGGCCGCGGATCCTGCTTGACGGCATCCCCCAGAAACGCCTTGAGCCGCTGCTCGAACGAGTTGACCCCGATCTCGCTCGGTGCCGGCAGGGGAAAGGTGCAACGGTCGTCCGCCCGCGCCGGCCTGATCTGGTCCGCAACACCCGTGGCGAGGAGCGCAAGCCAGACCACCGCTGCAAGCCGATCAGTCGGGAAGCACACCGAAAATACCCGGCCTCGGATCATCGTGGCGCCTCGCGGAAATGACCTGAGCGGCACTGCGGATCAGGTCGACACAACCTTAAGGCATCGACGGGGGCGGCGTCCATCTTAGGGCGATCGGTCGCTTCGGTAGGCGTGATCTGACGGGCAGATTAAGGCGCCGGCGGCGGGTACCCCGCTTTGGATCAGAACAGGCCCTCGACCAGGCCATTGGCGTCGATCCGGATGCTGATTGGCCGCGGGCACCCGCGGCAGGCCGGGCATGGTCATGATGTCGCCGCAGATCGCGACCACGAACTCGGCGCCGTTGGCGAGCCGCACCTCGCGGATCGGCACGACGTGGTGCGAGGGCGCGCCCTTGAGGTTGGGGTCGGTCGAGAAGCTGTACTGGGTCTTGGCGACGCATATCGGATAGTGGCCGTAGCCCTGCTCCTGCAGCTCGGCGAACCGGGCGCGGATGGTCTTGTCGGCGATGATGTCGTCGGCGCCATAGATCTTGGTCGCGATGGTCTTCATCTTGTCCCACAGCGGCATCTCGTCCGGATAGAGCAGCTGGAAGCCGCGGCCGTCGAGGCGGTGACCGCTCTCGCACAAGTGCGACGACGTGCTCGGCGAGCGCGCTCGGTGCCGGCGCCGCCTTTCGGCCCAGTGGCGGCAGATCACCGCCTCGACGCCCGAGGCCGCGGCAGAGCTCGCGCAGCGAGCGCGTGCTCGGCGGCGCGTGTCGCTGGTGAAGTGGTTGATCGCGACCACCGCCGGCACGCCGAACCTGCGGACGTTCTGGACGTGGCGGGCGAGGTTGGCCATGCCCTTGCGCAGCGCCTCGAGGTTCTCCTTGCCGAGCTGTTCGCGCGCGACGCCGCCGTGCATCTTGAGCGCGCGCACGGTCGCGACGATCACCGCGGCATCGGGCGACGAGCCCCGCCTTGCGGCATTTGATGTCGAAGAACTTCTCGGCGCCGAGATCGGCGCCGAAGCCCGCCTCGGTGACCACGTAGTCGGCGAGCTTGAGCGCGGTCCGGGTGGCGATCACCGAGTTGCAGCCATGGGCGATGTTGGCGAACGGGCCGCCGTGGATGAAGGCCGGGTTGTTCTCGAGCGTCTGCACCAGGTTCGGCATCAGCGCGTCCTTGAGCAGGACCGCCATCGGCCCCGGCGCCTTGAGGTCGGCCGCGGTGACCGGGCGGCGCTCGCGGGTATAGCCGACGATGACGTTGCCGAGGCGGCGCTCGAGGTCCTGCAGGTCGTGGGCCAGGCAGAAGATCGCCATGACCTCGGAGGCGACCGTGATGTCGAAGCCGTCCTCGCGCGGGAAGCCGTTGGCGACGCCGCCCAGGGAGCTGACGATCGAGCGCAGCGCGCGATCGTTCATGTCCATGACCCGGCGCCAGGTGATCCGGCGCGCATCGAGCCCGAGCTCGTTGCCCCAGTAGAGGTGGTTGTCGATTAGCGCCGCGAGCAGGTTGTTGGCGCTGCCGATCGCATGGAAGTCGCCGGTGAAGTGGAGGTTGATGTCCTCCATCGGCACGACCTGGGCGTAGCCGCCACCGGCGGCGCCGCCCTTCATGCCGAAGCAGGGGCCGAGCGAGGGCTCGCGCAGGCAGATCGCGGCGCGCAGCCGATCCGGTTGAGCGCCGTCGCCGAGGCCCACCGTCGTGGTGGTCTTGCCCTCGCCGGCGGGCGTCGGGGTGATCGCGGTCACCAGCACCAGCTTGCCGTCCGGTCGCTCGGCGAGCTGTTCGAGATAGTCGAAGCCGACCTTGGCCTTGTCGCGGCCGTACTGATAGAGCGCCTCGGCCGGGATGCCGAGCTTGCGCGGCGACCTCGCCGATCGGCAGCAGGCTCGGCCGCGCGGGCAATCTCGATATCGTCTTCATTGTCTCGCGGCTCATGTGCGCTGCTCGCCGCCCTTGCGCCGCGTGCAGATGATCGAGCTGGTCTAGCAGCGCATCGCTCGGCGGCGACAGCCGCTGTCGCGTCCGCGACATGGCTGGCCGCGGGCCCGACGCATATTGACAAGATGAATGTCGGATTTGCGACATCGAGAATCGGCGCAGGCCGCGGGGAGCCGGACGCGATGGGCCGAGGCAACGGACAAAGCGAGCCGCGTGACGGCGCTGCCGGCGCCCGCGAGGCACGTGCGCCTCAGCGCTTCGCGTTCGTGCTGGTGCCGAATTTCTCGATGATCGCGTTCGCCTCGGCGATCGAGCCGCTGCGGATCGCCAACCGGCTGGCCGAGCCGCGAGCTCTACGGCTGGCAGATCGTCTCGAAGGACGGCGGCCCGGTCCGCGCCAGCAACGGCTGCCTGGTCATGACCGACCAGAGCCTCGCCGACGTCGACGTCGGGCCGGGCCGCGATCGGCCGACGCTCATCCTCTGCAGCGGCCTCGGCGCCGAGCACATCGCCGATCGCGAGCTGTTCGCCTGGCTGCGCCGCGCCGACCGCTCAGGCGCGGTGCTCGGCGCGCTCTGCACCGGCGCCCATCTGCTGGCCCGCGCCGGGCCTGCTCGACGGCCACCGCTGCACGATCCACTGGGAGAACCTGCCGGGCGTTCATGGAGCAGTTTCCCGAGATCGAGGTCAGCGCCGATCTGTTCGAGGTCGACCGCAACCGGCTGACCTGCTCGGGCGGCACGGCGGCGCTCGACCTGATGCTCCACCTGATCGCGCGCGACCACGGCCAGGAGCTCGCGACCAAGGTCTCCGAGCAGTGCCTGCTCGACCGCATCCGCCAGCCGCACGACCACCAGCGCATGCCCTATCGGGTGCGGCTCGGCATCCATCACCCCAAGCTGATCGGCGCGATCGAGATGATGGAGGCAATGTCGAGGAGCCGCTCGATCAGGAGATGCTGGCGCGCTACGTCGGCCTCTCCCGGCGCCAGCTCGAGCGGCTGTTCCGCAAGCATCTCGGCCGCACGCCGGCGCAGTACTACCTCGAGCTCCGGCTCGAGCGGGCGCGCCATCTGCTCTACCAGACCACGATGCCGATCATGAACGTGGCCTTCGCCTGCGGCTTCGTCTCCGCCTCGCACTTCTCGACCTGCTACCGCCAGATGTACGGCAAGACGCCGCGCGCCGAGCGGGCGGGACTGGCCTAGAACCAGATCCCGCGCGCCAGTTACAACCCGCGGCGTCGGCCGCGCCAGCCGAAGATCAGGCTGATCACGAACAGCACGAGGAAGATGATGAACAGGATCTGCGCGATCCCGGCCGAGGTCGAGGCGATGCCGCCGAAACCGAACAGCGCGGCGACCAGCGCGACGACCAGGAACACGACGGCCCAATAAAGCATGGATCATTCCTCCTAAGGCACCCTGCGCCCCCTTGTGCGAGGCGAGAAGCAGGCTTCGACTACATCTTTTCCTTGGTTTTCTCGGCCGTGTCGCTAGTGGCTTGACCCGCGGCCTCGACGTCTTTGCCCATTCCCGAGATGGTGTTGCAGCCGCTGAGGGTCGTCATTCCGAGCAGCAGCAAGAGCGCGCTCAGCAACCAAAAGGCCGGCCGTCAAGCTCGGAACTGTTGCATCGGCGGGTGCGATCGTTCCCTCCATTGAACTCAATTAGTCGAACCAAACGCGGGCGGCGGTCAAGGTTCCGCCCGCCGGCTCGACGCCGGTCGCCCGGAGCTCGATTCTTGGTCTAGCCTTCCGTCAGATCAGCCGGGAGGTCAGGGCATGTTCAGGGGCATCGGTCAGATCCTGCCGCGTGCGGCGGCGCGCCTGGCGCCACAGGATCGCCCTCGTGGTCGGCGAGACGCGCGTTCACCTTTGCCGAGCCCGACCTGATTACCGCTCGCCAATGCGCTGGTCGGCCTCGGCGTGGCGCCCGGCGACCGGGTCACGCTCTACGCCTGAACTCCGGGAGTGGCTGGTCAGCTACCATGCGGTCGCCAAGGCTCGGCGCGGTCATCAACCCGGTCAACGTGATGCTGACCGCCGAGCCGAGGTCGTGCTCGTCACGCGCGACTGCGGCGCCGAGCGCGATCTGATCGGCAGCCGCGACAAGCTCGACGCCGCGCTGCAGGCCTGGCGTCGAGCTGACGAGCATCGTGTTCGCGCAGGTCGAGGCGCTCGGCGCGCGAGCAAGCCGGTATCCCGCTTCGACGAGCTGCTCGGCCGTGCGTCGACCGACTTCGAGGTCCGATCGTCGTCGACCCCGGTGCGCTCGCGACGATCGGCTACACCTCCGGCACGACCGGCCATCCGAAGGGCGCCATGCAGATCGCACCGCGCGGTCGATCCTGCCAACGGCGCGCATGACCGCGCAGCATGCACGTCAAGAGCGCGGCCGATACGGTCGTGAGCGCGCTGCCCTGCCCGCACGTCTACGGCAACGTCGTCTTCAACGGCGCGATGATGTACGGGCATGACCCTGGTGCTGCATGCCGCGCTTCGACGCGCGCGAGATGCTCGCGCAGCATCCAGGCGCACCGCGCGACGATGTTCGAGGGCGTGCCGACCATGTACCATGTACATGCTGGCCAACTCGCCGAGTTCGACCGCCACGACCTCTCGAGCCTGACCCGCTGCACGGTCGGCGGGCAGACCATGCCGGTCGCCAAGATGCAGGAGGTCGAGCGGCGCCTCGGCTGCCCCTTGATCGAGCTCTGGGGCATGACCGAGCTGGCCGGCCTCGGCACCACCTTCCCCTGCCATGGCCACGACACGCTCCGGCTCGATCGGGATGGCGCTGCCGACTGCCGAGGCGCGGATCGCCGCGGTCGACCGATGCCGGCGCGCACGCTGCCGGCGGGCGAGGTGGGCGAGCTGATGATCAAGGGCCCGATCGTGATGCGGGCTACTACGGCAACGAGGCGGCGACCCGCGAGGCGATCGAGCCGGACGGCTGGCTGCACAGCGGCGATCTCGCCTCGCATGGACGCCGGCGGCTAGTCTTCGTCGTCGACCGCAAGAAGGACATGATCAACACCGCCGGCTTCAAGGTCTTCCCGGCCGAGATCGAGCGCGTCTGGCCGCGCACCCGCGCGTCGCCCTGGTCGCGGTCGGCCGCCAGGCCGACGCGCTCAAAGGCGAGATCGCCAAGGCCTATGTCGTGCTGAAGCCGGGTGCGGCGGCCGACGCCGAGGCCATCCTCGGCGCTCTGCCGCGCCCGAGCTCGCCGCCTACAAGGTGCCGCGCACCGTCCAGTTCGTCGCCGACCTGCCGAAGACCAGCACCGGCAAGATCATGCGCCGCGAGCTCAGGACGCTGGACCCGCCCGATCCGGCCTAGCCAGCGGTCGAGAAAGCGGCCGAGCCAACGGTCGCTGGCCCGGCCGTAGCGATCGTTGTCCTCGAGATGCTGCTCGCGCGGCTGGGCGCCCGGCAGCGTGAGCATGCGCCGCCGCGATCCGATCCGCTCCAGCGCTCGACCATGGCGAGGGTCATCTCGGGGTGGAACTCGATGCCGAAGACCTGCTCGCCGTAGCGGAACACCTGGGAATCGAAAGCGTCGTTGTGGGCGAGATGCACCGCGCCGGTCGGGATCACGAACGTTTCCTGGTGCCACTGGTAGAACATCGTCGGGCCCTCGAAGTAAGCCTGGCCGGCGGCGGTCGGGTAGACCGGATGGTAACCGATCTCGACCAGGCCTTCGGGGTGCCGGCCAACGCGCGCGCCGAGCACGCGCGCGATCATCTGGGCGCCGAGGCAGATGCCGAGCAGCGGCCGATCGCTCGGCAACGCCACCCGCTCGAGCCACTCGAGTTCCAGTCGCATCGCCGGCCGGTCGTCGTCGTTGGCGCTCTGCGGGCCGCCGAACACGATCGCGGCGGCATAGTCGGAGAGGTCGTCGGGCAACGGATCGAACAGATTGGTGCAGCGACGATCGAAGCTATAGCCACGCTCGGCGAGCATCTCGCCGACGCGCCCGGGCTTCGAATGTGCCTGGTGAACGACGATCAGGACCTTGGCGGCCGTTGCTCCCATGCCCATCCCTTGATGCGGCCCGCCTCAATATGTGCGAAGCGCCAGCGTCCACAAGGCCGAGGTCGAGGCGCTCACTCTACGCTCGGTGCATTGGCTCTCTGGCGCGCGTTGACGCCCGTCGCAGGCGCCCTAGCGTGCCCGTGATTGCGGCAGAGGGCACTCCATGGCAGCAAGATGACCCGCGCGGGCCGGAGGGCGGCGACTGGCGGGAGCGCCGGCGCCAGCTTCAGGACGCCGTCGAGCGCCACATGATCCGCTACATCGGCGACTTTCCGGCGTTCTTCGTCGAGCGTGCGGAGGGGGCCTATGTCTACGACGACAGCGGCCGGCGGATCCTCGACTTCACGTCGGGCCAGATGTGCGCGACGCTCGGCCACAACCATCCCGCCGTGGTCGCCGCGATCCGCCGCAGCTGCGAGCGGGCGATCCATCTGTTCAGCTGGCTGCTGGCGCCGGAGGTGGTCGAGCTCTGCCGCGAGCTGGCAGCCCTGCTGCCGCCGCAGCTGCAGAAGGTGATCCTGCTCAACACCGGCAGCGAAGCCAACGAGGCGGCGCTGCGCATGGCCAAGCTCGCGACCGGCGGCCACGAGGTGGTCGGGCTCAGCGCCTCGTTCCACGGCCTGACCGGCGGCGCCGGGGCCGCGACCTACTCGGTCGGCCGCCGCGGCTACGGCCCGAGCGTGCCCGGCAACCTCGCGATCCCGGCGCCCAACGCCTATCGCTGCCCGATCCGCCACTGCACCGACGCCTGCGACCTCGACCTGCCTCGAGGTCGGCTTCGAGCTGGTCGACCAGCAGAGCGCCGGCCCGCCCGCCGCCGCGATCGCCGAGCCGATCATCAGCACCGGCGGCGTGATCGTGCCGCCGCCGGGCTATTTCCCGCGCCTCAAGGAGCTCTGCGAGGCGCGCGGCATGCTGCTGATCATCGACGAGGCGCAGACCGCGTTCGGCCGGATCGGCGCCAATTTCGCCTTCGAGCAGGACGGCGTCGTGCCGGATTTCCTCACCGTCTCGAAGACGCTGGGCGGCGGCGTCCCGCTCGCCGCCGCGGTGACCAGCGCCGAGATCGAGGAGGACCTGCTACGAGCGGGGCTTCGTGCACGTGACGTCGCACGTCTCCGACCCGCTGCCGGCGGCAGTCGGCCTCGCGGTGCTCGAGGTGCTGCGCCGCGAGCGGCTGGCCGAGCGCGCGGTCGTGCTCGGCGCGCGACTCGAGGCCGGCCTGCGCGACCTGCAGCAGCGCTACGAGGTGATCGGCGACGTGCGCGGGCGCGGGCTGCTCTGGGGCGTCGAGCTGGTGACCGACCGGCAGAGCCGCACGCCGCATCCCGAGCTCGGCGAGCGGATCACCCGGCGCTGCCTGGAGCTCGGCCTGTCGATGAACATCGTCTCCGCTGCCCCGCCTCGCCAGCGTCTGGCGGATCGCGCCGCCCCTGACCTGCGACCGAGGCGCAGATCGACGAGGGCTTGGCGATCCTCGATCAGGCGATTCGCGAGCAGCTCTAGGACCGAGGCCCCGAGCCGGCCTGGGGGGTCGCGCTCGAGAGCACTGCCGCGGCCCCGGGGGCCGGTCTTCGCGAGCAACCCACATCGTTCTGGCATCCGCCGCGCCTGGTGACCGACCTCGGCGCGGGGCGACCCGCCTTTACCAGAAATTAACAACTTGCGGCTTTGCTGCGGGTACGCCGACGACACCTTCAATTCCTCCGGCGCAGGTGGTCTCATGGTTGGGGCGAAGCGGGCATTCCCGCAAACCGGTTCGTGGCAGCTCGGGCTGATCCTGCTCGGCATTCTGAGCGGCTGCCAGACCATGAGCGATGGGTCGAAGACGCAGATCCCGGCCGACGGCTGGCGTGTGGTCGAACGCCTCGGCAACGCGCGGTACCGGGCGCCGGACGCGAGTGATTGGGCGCCGGCCGCCGCAACGAGCGCCATACCGGCGGGCAGCCAGATCGAGACGGGGATCGGTGGCCGGCTGATCCTGACCCGCGCCGACGACTATGTGAGCGCCGGCCCGGCCAGCTCGTTCGTCCTGCCGGCTAACCCCGGGCGACGGCGCGCTCGATCAGCGTTCCGGCCGGGTGCGCTACCGCCTGGCGACCGCCGGTGCGCCGTTCGCGATCCAGACGCCGCTGCTCGCCATCGAGGCCCGCGGCACGGTGTTCGAGGTCACGGTCGGCGCGGACGCCACGGAGGTCGCCGTCGAGCACGGCCGCGTGCGCGTCGCCACGCTCGACGGCCTGCGCCACGCGGAACTCCAGGACGGCCAATCGGCTCGGGCGAGCGCGATCGAGGGCCGACAGCTCGCGTTGCGACAGGGCGCGACCAAGCCCTGGCAGCCGGTCGAGCCAATCGTTCTGCCCGCGATGGAGCCCAAGCCGGTGCAGATCGACGTCGCGCCCGCCGCGCTCCAGGGCAGCGTCGTATCGCCGCCGCCCCCGCGCGATCTGCCGGGAGCGGATGCGGCACCGGGGAGCCCTCCGGCCACGCCGGCCTCGGAGGGGTCTGCGGGCGGTGACCCCCGGACCGATAAGGCGGTCAGCTTGCGACCGGCGGGCTATGCCGAACCCGACGCCGAGGCCGAAGCCTCCTCCCCTGGAGCCGACTCAACAGCCGCGGTCGCCCAGCCATTCGATCACCTGACTGAGGGCATGCTCGACGGTCTGCCGCGGGCACCGATGATGCAAGAGCAGGGCCACCATGGGCGCTCCAACTAAGAAGCACTTCGAGCCGTTGATCAGCGGGCTGGCGGTTCTCGCGGCCCTGGTATTGGTCGCCGGGCCGCGACTAGCCGCAGCCGACAGCTCGCCGGGCGGCGGGGACCTCTCGGCATGGACGAGGCCGTGCTGGACACGAGCGGCCCGTCTCTTGGTGTCGGGTGGGTCGCGCTCGAGGCCCTCGGGCGGGCCAGGTGGAGATACTCAGGGCGACGCCGACTGGCGGCCTTCGAGAACGGCGAGGTGATGCCGCCGGGAGCGGAGATCGAAACGGGACCGGACGGCTATGTGCTCCTGGTGGTCGGAGGTGACCGGCTCGATTCTGGACTGACCAACAGCCATCTGGTCGTCCCGCTCCGCAGTCTCGACCACGACCACCGGCTGCGGCACGATTACGGCCGCCTGCGGATCGACGTCGAGCAGCGACCGGATGCGCGATCGCAGCTCCGCACGCCCCTTTTGAGCCTGGGCATCAAGGGCACCAGCTTCGAGGTCGCGGTCGACAGCGCCAGAACAGCGTCCTGGTGTTCGACGGGGAGGTCGCGGTGAAGCCGCTTCGGGCGCGGCGCCGGTTGCGAGCGACCTTGGCCCCGGCGAGGGATTGAGGCAGCCGGTGGATCCCGGGCCCGGCCGACGAGCTGGCAGCTGCGCGACCTGCCGGCGGCCTGGCCGAACCGACGGTGTGCGCTGGCATCTGCCGGCGCGGCCGGAGCCCGCACCGGGTTCGTTCGGGACGCCCGCTTCTCCGGTCGGGATGCGCGCTCGCCGCCGGCGCAGCGCAGGCGCGGCGCCGGACGGGCAGTCGCGCTGGCCCGGCGATGCAGGCGTTCGAAGGTTCGGCGGCTGCCCGGCGGAGCAACGGCGGTTGGCGGCTGGCTCGACCAGCAGACCTCGATGGTGACGAGCCTGCTGATCGCAGGCGGGGGCCTGGCGATCCTGGTGGTGCCGGCGTTGCTGCTCGGCCAGAACCTGCGGGCGCAATGGCAGAACCGGCCGGCGAGCAAAGGCAGACGGCGGCGTAGCCTGACCCAAGGCTGAGCGTGATGCGGCACGACCGGCCGTTCATGCTGGTGGCGCTGCTGGTCGTGGCGCTGCATCTGACCGGGTGGCTAGAGCCGCTCGAACGCGGGCTGATGGACCTGCGCGCCGGCCTGCAGGCACGGCCCGCTTCGGGTGAGCTGGTCGTGGTGGCGATCGATGCGCCGAGCCTGCAGGCGCTCAACCGCTGGCCATGGCCGCGGCGCTATCATGCCAAGGTGCTCCAGCAGCTGATCGCGGCGGGTGCCCGGCGGGTCGCTTTCGACATCGATTTCAGCTCCCCCTCGCGGGACTTCGACGACCGGGCTTTGGCCGCGGCGCTCGCCGACGCCGGACCCGAGCGGGTCGCGCTCGCGGTGCACCGCCAATGGGTGCAGGATCGGGTGTTCGACACCGCGCCCCTGGCACAGTTCCAACGCCATGCCAGCTGGGCTTCGATCAACGTTCAGCCCGATCCCGAGGGCCTGATCCGACAGGTCCCGACCACGGCATCATGGCGGGGCCGGGTGGTGCCGACGATGCCGGTCTGGCTGTTCGGCGGCGCCGCGCGCGGCGCGGGTCCGTTGCTGGTCGACTTCAGCATCGATCCCGCCACGATCCCGACGCTGAGCTTCGTCGACGTAATGGTCGGCCGCTTCGACCCGGCGCTGGTCGCCGGCAAGACGGTGCTGATCGGCGCCACGGCGATCGAGCTCGGCGACTGGCGCAGCGTGCCGCACCATCGGGCGCTGCCGGGACCGCTGCTACAGGCGCTGGCCTTCGAGACCCTGCTCCAGGATCGTCGCCCTGCAGCGCGTCGGCGGTGGCACGGTGCTGGCGGCCAGCGTGCTGCTGACCCTGCTGACCGGCCGCTGGTTCGCCCGTCTGCCCTGGCGCCGCGGTCTCGGGACGCTCGGTCGTGCAGCGTGGCGCTCGCCGGCGCCGCGCGTGGCTGCTGCAGCTGGTCGCCGCGCGTGGCGCTCGACACGGTCGGCACCGCTGCTCGGCGCTCACCCTCGCCTTCAGCGTCGCGATGCTGCGCCGGGTCGAGCGCCAGGCCGGCGCGCTGGTCGGCCAGATCGGCGCGCCTGCCGGCCAAGGACGACATGATGCGCCAGCTGGTCGACAGCAGCTTCGATGCGATCGTCACCTTCGGCAGCGACGGCCCATCCTGTCCTGCAATCGGGCCGCGGAGCGCATCTTCGGCGCGCCGGCGCGCGAGCGTGGTCGGCGGCCCGCTGGCCGTGCTGCTGCCCGACGATCACGGCCTGTCGCTCGAGGCGCTGGCCCAGGCCGGCGGCACGCGCGAGCTGCACGGCCGCGACCAGCAGGGCGGCCGCTTCCCGGTCGAGGCCAGCTTCAGTCGCATGCAGGCTCGACGAGAAATGGCTCGGCATCGCGATCCTGCGCGACATCACCGAGCGCAAGGCGCAGCAGGCGGCGCTCGAACGCCTCGCGCTTGCACGACGCGCTCGACCGGCTTGCCCAACCGCACCCTGCTCCAGGACCGCATCGCAGCAGGCGCTCAGCGCCGCTGCCCGGCACGCAGTCTGTCGAGGCGCCGTGCTGCTGCTCGATCTCGATCGCTTCAAGGACGTCAACGATACGCTCGGCCACCACGTCGGCGATCTGCTGCTGACCGAGGTCGGGCCCCGCCTGCAGCAGCCGCTGCGCGACGTCGACACCGTCGCGCGGCTGGGCGGCGACGAGTTCGCGATCCTGCTGCCGGGTCCGACCGACCTGGTCAGCGCCTGCCGCGTCGCCGAACGGCTCGTCGATGCGCTCAAGGAGCCGTTCTCCATCGAGGGGCTGCTGCTCGAGGTCGGGGTCAGCATCGGCGTGGCGCTGTATCCGGAGCACGGCGCGAGCGCGCAGGAACTGCTGCAGCATGCCGACGTCGCGATGTACGCCGCCAAGCGCGGCCCGACCAGCTTCGTGGTCTACAGCGCCCGCGACGACACCAACAGCGTGCGCCAGCTGACGCTCGACCGGGCAGCTGCGCCGCGCGATCGAAGACGACCAGATGCTGCTGGAGTTCCAGCCCAAGGTCGACGCCCGCAGCGACCGGCTGGCCGGGGTCGAGGCCCTGGTGCGCTGGCAGCCATCCCGAGCTCGGTCCGATCCCGCCCTAGGAATTCATTCACAGCGCCGAGCAGACCGGGCTGATCCGGCCCCTGACGCTCTGGGTGATGAACGCGGCGCTGCGCGCAGCTGCGGCGCTGGCGCGGCGTCGGGCTCGATTTCGGCGTCGCGATCAATCTGTCGGTCAAGTCGCTCCAGGATCCGGAGCTGCCGGACGTCATCCGGGACCTGCTGCAAGGTTCGCGGACCAGCCGCCCGAGCGGCTGACCTTCGAGATCACCGAGAGCGCGCTGATGGCCGATCCCGAGGCGGCGCTCGACGTCCTCGAGCGGATTGCCGACGATCGGCTGCAGAGCTGTCGCTCGACGATTTCGGCACCGGCTATTCGTCGCTCGCCTATCTCCAGCAGCTGCCGATCGACGAGCTCAAGATCGATCGCTCGTTCGTCGTCGCGATGATGCGCGACGAGAATGCCGCGGTGATCGTGCGCTCGGTGGTCAGCCTGGCCAAGGGCCTCGGCCTCAGCGTGGTCGCCGAAGGCGTCGAGAGCGAGGACGCGTTCAACGCGGCTGCGCGCGCTCGGCTGCGATCAGATGCAGGGCTTATTCGTGCGGCCCGTCGATGCGCGGGCGACCTGCTGCCGGCCTGGCTCAACGACAGGCCTTGGTGCCAGGCAGTGTCGGGGCAGCGCCGGCCTGAGCGCCGGCCTGACCGGCGCGCTCCGCCCGGCACGGTCTCGGCTCTGCGCCCGCGGCGAGGCCGAGCGCGGCGAGATTCGCGCTGGTGGTCGGATCGAGCGGCAGCTGCTTGCGGCCGGCCGCAGCGACCGCCCGCCGCAGGATGTCCTCGAAGCCGTCAATGTGGAATCGACCCGGATCGGCGGCGCCCGCCGGGGCGCGCAGCGTGAGCTGCAGCCAGCCGTCCTGGCGCGCGCGGCGCGGCGCGTAGTACGCGAGCTGCAGCCGCTCGATCTGCTCCCAGCCAGGCGTCGCTGCAGCGGCCCGCCGAAGCGCGATGTCGCGGGGCGAAAGCTCGACCCAGCTCAGCTGGCGCAAGGCCGTGCGCACGCCGAACCAGACGAACAACAGCGCGAGCCCCGCCAGCAGACCCGTGACCGCGCGGGCGAGATCGAGCGCGAGCAGAGGCCCGCCCGTGACCGCCAGGCCGAGGACAACCCGCAGATAGTCGGGCACCAGCGTCGTCGCCGGATAGCGATAGCGATCCATTCGTGCGGCTTCGGGTCGACCTTTCGGCGCAGGCGAGCCGGTCCGGGCGCCGGCCTCCGGCGCCAATACCGCAGCCGGATGGACGCGGTTGTCAACTGGAGACTTCGCGGCCATCGGAGGCTCGAGCCGGTGTTAGTAATTCGTTAGCCTGCCAAGCCTAACCTAGAGCGGGATGCAAGCCTCCGGCTCAGGGATCGACTCCCGCGACCGCCAAGACCGAGGCGAACTTTTCCCGTGACCACATTCGATCAGACCGATCCTGCTGGCGACCAAACCGACCCCGCTCGCCCGGGCCGCAGCGTCGCTGCTCCAATCAATGCAAAGGGGCCGTCGAGCGGGGCGGCCGCGCGCCAACCGGTTGCCGCCGCGGGCGCTGGCCGGCCCGCCGCGCACACCGATGCGCTCGCAGGCGAGACCTGGCCGCTTGTCTATGACGAGATCTCGCACGCCCCTGAACGCCATTCTCGGCAATGTCGAACTGCTGATCGACGGCTCGGCCGGTCCACTTTCCAGCCAAGCCCGCTCCTGTCTTGGCGACATTCGCGCCGCCGGCCAGCGCTTGATGCGCGATCTGCAGACTCTGCTCGACCTTTGCCACGCCAAGACCGTCGGATCGCCCGCCAGCGAACTTGCGCTTGATCTCCTCGAGATGCTCGAGCGCGCGCTCGTGGCGGCAGGCGGCCGCAGCGCGCAGATCCGGCCTGCCGAATGCGTGGCCTGATCGTGCGCGCCGATAGCGCATGGCTCGCAAACCTGGTCACCGCGATCGTCGAACTGTCTCCACCTGAAATCGCCGACGCCGACCGGTTGACGGTTGCGGTCGAGAGTGGCGAGCCACCCTCTCGCGACGCCACGATCGATATCATGTGGCCGGGCTTTTCGCCCGATCGGGTCGACCCGCTGCGCATGGCCTTGGTCGATGCGATTCTTGGGCTTCACGGCGGTTCAAGCGCGGTGATTGCCGCTGGCGTACGCCTCCATTGGCCGGCCTGGCGGGTGGTCGACCTCGGGCGCGCCACGCCGTCTCGCCCCTGAGTGTCGGCCCGAATGCCGCCGATCGGACGATTTGGCTGCCAGAATAGGCCTCGAAGGGGTTGTCGTTTGCCGGCGGGGCTCTTATTGTCAGTGGATCGAAGCTGCTGACATGCAGTTTCTCCGGCAGCGTTGCGTTCATCTGGACCGGGCAACATCACGATCCAGGTTGAACTTGTCGAAAGCACAGCTTGGCGACGGTCGCCGGGGTAGCTATTCGGGAGTGGCTCGGCCTTTGATTTGGACGGGCGACTCTGTCCGCACTGGCTCATGGCGGCCAAACGAGCTGCTGCCGCGTTATTGAGAGTAGACCGAAGACGGCGCCAGTAGACCGGGACGGCGGACGAGAAGTGTTAGCAGCGGCAGAAGGTTGACGCTTGGGTGTCGTCAAAACCACGCGCGGTCGCGATCGTGGCGTGCCCGCGAGGTCATGGATGGGCGTCGAGAGCGCCCTGCGTCCGGGCCGAGGCCTGCGAGCCGGGCGGCGGCTGGTCATGAGTGGTGATCGGTAACGTTGAGACGGTGGGCCTGACGCCCACGATCACATAAGGACTGTATCAAGTCGATGCAAAATCGAAGCATGTTCCCGTATCGGCGACATGGCCCAAAGAAGCGCCCGAAGAACGGGCCCGGGCGAAAGCCGCGCGGTCCCCAAAAGGGATTGCCGAACTCGGCGCGCGACCTGTTGCCGTTGCTGCAGCCGGCGACCAAGGCCTTGGCGCAGATGCTGGCCGGGCGGACCGCCATGTCCGGTCAGTTCGAGCACGCCCGCGGACTATTGGGCCAGGCCGAGCGGCTCATCGCCGAGCGGGTGCACAATCGTCTCAATCCGGTCGAGCGCGAGGAGTTCTTCGAGCAGCTGGCGCGCCTGAAGCTCACTCTGGCCGACGCCGAGGCCGAAGCCGAAGTCCGCGCGGCAGAGCAACATGCGCCACGTCGGCCGCCAGCTCCGCCGATCGCTCGCGAGCGCCTGAAGGAGATGGCGCTCGCGCTGACCACACCTGAGACGCCGAGACAGCTCTCCGGGGCCGCTCCCGAGGAGCGAACGCCCGAACCGGAAGCGGACATCGAGCACGACATCGAGAACAAGCCGCGACATCGAGAACAAGGAGGAGCCGGCCGCAGCGCCGTCGACGGGCGCCGTCGACAACAAGCTCCGAATGCCCACCACGAGTGCGGACGAGCCGCGCCGCATGATGCTGGCCCGGCGGCCGCGGCGCCTCGAATTGCCCAAGGCCGCCTCGGATGCGGCCAGAGCGGTCGCGGCTGCCCGCGACCACGCCGCCAGGGTACGGCACAGCCGCGCCCCGGCGCCGGACGAGGCCAAAGATCAGGCTGCGTCGGTCGTCGACGGGCCGGTCGATCAAGCGGGCGCCGGCCTGGACGAGGCGGACAACGGTAGTACTGCCCGTTCGGAGCAGCGCGCGCGCGCCAAGGGTCTGCGGCGCAGCCGCAAGACCCAGGAAGGTCTGCCCGAGGGCTGGATCATCGACGACGAGGGCTTCGTCGTTCCGGGACACGGTTGAGCGCGACCGCGGCTGGAGCTGCCGCCGACCGGCCAATACTTGGCGACGACGGGGGTTGCAAGACCACCGCAAGTGCAGCGGATGTCGAAGTTGAAGGCGTGCGCGCCGGACGATCGAAGTGGAGTCGGCCGCCGCGACTTGTCGGTACTTGGCACGGAGAGCAAGTTTCACTTCTGCTCGCTCGACAAGCGAGGCCTGACTATCGCCGGCGTTGTCCAGGTGACTGACGCCAAATCCCGGACTTCACGAAGTTCACGCAGTTGTCTGACCTAGACGTTATGGTCACCGATATTGGTCGACCCGCGCTCGGGCAACGCGGGGTTAACTCTTCGCAACTGCGTCATTAACTTTGTGCAATGCAGCAAAAGGCCGGTAACGAGACCGGGCCGGGGCTGCCTCTGATCGGGTCGACCGACCCGGATGCCAAGCGAGGGAAGCGATGACCGCCGACAATGTCACCTCATTCGAGCAGGTCGAAGATACCGTTCGCCAGGGCTATGCCGACGCCGCGACGATGTACAAGGGCCAGATCGAGGCTCTGCTGGCATCGACGCAGGCGATCATGACCGGCTGCCAGGCGATCAACGCCGCTTCACTGGGCTTTCTGCAGAGCCGCCTCAAGGACGGGCTGGACACTTTCGGGCGACTGGCCGGATGCCACTCGCCCGAGAGCGCGATCGAGATCCAGCTCGACTTCACCAAGGCGGCGGTGCAGGCCTATGTCGACCAGTTCGCGCGGCTGGGCGAGATCACCGGCCAGGCGATGAACGACGGCATCACGCCATTCAAGTTTCATGTGCACTCTGCGACCAAACGCGCCGGCGGCAATCTCGCCGCCTAGCGATTCGATCAACGGTACCCGAGCCGTGGGGCGGACGCGCCACGGCCGGCCGCTTTCCGCCAGTCGATGCACGATGCTGCGTGTCAAACACTGGTAGCCCGATTGCAGATCGGGCGCCACGCTCAGGAGTCCTCTGCCGATGGCCAAGCCGGTCGAACCTAAGCGCCCGAACGCGAGCGTCACCGCAAAGCCCGTCGCCGCGAAGCCCAGGGTCACGATCCGGCGAGATCAAACCAAAGTGATGGGCCGAGCGGGCTCCGGCCGAAGCAGCGGCAAAGCGACGCGCTCTGGCACGGGCTCGCCCGAGGCGGCCGAGAGGCGGCCGGCGGCCGAGGTGGCGCCCGCGCCGGTCGAGAACAGCCGGCTCGAGAGCGCGCCCAGCGTCTCCCCTCATTCAGCGCCGGAGACCGCGATCCCATCTGAACCCGCTGCCCTGCTGCATGCTCGAACTGAGCCCGCCGATATCCCGTCGGCGGCAAAGACGGCAAAAGAGCCCGCCGATGTCCCGTCGGCGGCAAAAGAGCCCGCCTATGTCTCATTGGCGTCGGTCGAGGCGGCGTCGGTCGAGGCGGCCTCATGACGAGGTCCGGTCGGCACCGGCCGAGCGGGGTCAGGACGTGGCACGGCCGGCGCCAACGGCCTCGCCAAAGGCGCCATCGCGCGAGTCGATCGCGGTGGCGGGCGTTGCCGCGATGGCTCGAACCAGCCAGGCGTGGGCCGAGACCGCGATTGACGTCCGCCATGAAATGATCGCGTACGCCTGGCGCCAGACCGAGCTCGGCTTGACGAGCAGCCGCGCCATTCTGACCAGCGGCTCGCTGCCGGGAGCTCTCTCGCATCAGGCAACGTATGTCGGCGAGGCGATCAGTGCCAGCCTCGACGCACGCGCTCGAACTCGCCCGCCTGTCGAACCGGATGGTCAGTGCCGGCCTGGAATCGCTGCGGCCAGACTAATCCTGAAGCCCGCCGGGAGGGCGAGTTCGCGCCCACTCAGCGCGCCCGGCGCGCCATAGAGCGCAACGATCCACGCACCGACCGGCGCGATGCGCCGGATTGGGCTTTTCTTCGCCTCATGAAATCCCTTATCATGCTCTCCGTCGAACCGGTGAGGATGAACGATCGCGAGCATGAGCAATCGAGCGCATGATCCCGATGCCGGCACGGTCGGGCGGGTCGTCACCAAGCCACGCGACAAGACGCAGAAGCCCTCGATGTACAAGGTCTTGCTGCTCAATGACGACTACACGCCCATGGAATTCGTGGTTCATGTACTCGAGCGGTTTTTCGGCAAGAGCCAGGAGGATGCGACCCGGATCATGTTGCACGTGCACAATCATGGGGTCGGCATTTGCGGCGTCTACACCTATGAGATCGCCGAGACCAAGGTCTCACAGGTAATGGACTTCGCGCGCCAGCACCAGCACCCGTTGCAGTGCACCATGGAGAAGGACTAACGGACGGCGCGGATGCCCATGTTGTCGCGCAACCTTGAAAAGACCCTCCGACGAGCCCTGGCGCTAGCCAACGCCCGGCAGCACGAATACGCGACGCTCGAGCACCTCCTCATGGCCCTGATCGACGACGACGATGCGGTCGCCGTGCTCAAGGCCTGCGCGGTCGAGGTCGACCGCCTGCGCGCGAGCCTCAACGACTTTCTGGATCACGATCTCACCAGCCTGGCCGTCGAGGGCGTGGTCGACGCCAAGCCGACCGCGGGTTTCCAGCGGGTCATCCAGCGCGCGGCGATCCATGTCCAGAGTTCGGGCCGAAGCGAGGTCACCGGCGCCAATGTCCTGGTGGCGCTGTTCTCCGAGCGCGAATCGCACGCGGTCTACTTCCTGCAAGAGCAGAACATGTCGCGTCTCGATGCCGTGAACTACATCAGCCACGGCATCGCCAAGCGCGTCGGTATGAGCGAGAGCCGCCGGGTGCGCGGCGCCGAGGAGAGCGAGGAGCGGCGGAGCGGCCAGGGCGGCGAGGCTCTCAGCGCCTACTGCACCGATCTCAACGCCAAGGCCAAGCGGGGCAAGATCGACGTCCTGGTCGGCCGCGACCTGGAGGTCGAGCGGACCATTCAGATCCTCTGCCGGCGCTCGAAGAACAACCCCCTGTTCGTGGGCGAGCCGGGCGTCGGCAAGACCGCGATCGCCGAAGGGCTGGCGCTCAGGATCGTACGCGGCGAGGTTCCGGACGTCCTGCGCTCGGCGGTCATCTACCAGCTCGACATGGGCGCATTGCTCGCCGGCACCCGCTACCGCGGCGACTTCGAGGAGCGGCTCAAGAGCGTGCTCGCCGAGCTCGAGGCCGATGATCGGGCGATCATGTTCATCGACGAGATCCACACGGTGATCGGCGCCGGCGCGACCAGCGGCGGCTCCCTGGACGCATCGAACCTCCTCAAGCCGGCGCTCGCCAGCGGGGGGCTGCGCTGCATCGGTTCAACCACTTACAAGGAGTATCGCAACTATTTCGAGAAGGACCGCGCTCTGGTCAGGCGCTTCCAGAAGATCGACATCCACGAGCCGTCCGAGGACGAGACGGTCAAGATCCTGATGGGCCTGAAGCCATCCTTCGAGGACCACCATCAGGTCCGTTACACTAACAACGCGATCAAGGCCGCGGTCGAGCTGTCGGCCCGCTACATCCACGACCGCAAGCTGCCCGACAAGGCGATCGACGTGATCGACGAGGTCGGTGCCGCCCAGATGCTCAAGCCCGAGGGCCAGCGACGCAAGACGCTCGGCGTCAAGGACATCGAGGAAGTGGTCGCCAAGATGGCCCGCGTCCCGGTCAAGAACGTCAACGCCCGCGACAAGGAAGTGCTGCGCAATCTCGACGGTGATCTGAAGGGCGTTGTGTTCGGTCAGGACGAAGCGATCGGTGCGCTGGCCAGCGCGATCAAGCTCGCGCGTGCCGGGCTGCGTGACCCGCAGAAACCGATCGGCTGCTATCTGTTCTCGGGCCCGACCGGGGTCGGCAAGACCGAAGTCGCGCGCCAGCTCGCCCGGATCATGGGCATCGAGCTGGTCCGCTTCGACATGTCCGAATACATGGAGCGGCACGCCGTCTCGCGCCTGATCGGCGCGCCGCCCGGCTATGTCGGCTTTGACCAGGGCGGCCTGCTGACCGACGCGATCGACCAGCAGCCGCACGCCGTGCTCCTGCTGGATGAGATCGAGAAGGCGCATCCGGACGTCTTCAACATCCTCCTGCAGGTGATGGACTACGGTAAGCTTACCGACAACAACGGCAAGACCGTCGACTTCCGCAACGTCATCCTGATCATGACCACCAATGCCGGCGCCTCCGACATGAGCAGGGCGGCGATCGGCTTCGGGCGGGGCACGCGCGAGGGCGAGGACACCGAGGCGATCAAGCGGATGTTCACACCCGAATTCCGCAACCGCCTCGACGCGACCATCGCGTTCCGGGGTCTGACCCCCGAGATCCTCGCCCACGTGGTCGACAAGTTCGTCCAGGAGCTGGCAGCGCAGCTCGCCGACCGACGCGTGCATCTGGAGGTCGATGCCCTCGCCAAGGCCTGGCTCGGCGAGAAGGGTTACGACCCACTCTATGGCGCCCGGCCGCTCGCCCGGGTGATCCAGGAGCACATCAAACGACCGCTCGCGGACGAGCTCCTGTTTGGCCAGCTGGCCAAGGGCGGCAAGGTCGTAGTCACGATCCGGGACGGCAAGCCGACTTTCGACTGCACGCCCGCCAATACGCCGGCGCTCCTGCCGCCGCCCGGCGACGGCGATGCCGAGTTCTCGCCTCTCGAGGACGACGAGCGCGACGACGAGGCCGACGATCAGGAGTACCTGACCGAGCCGGTGGCCTGATCCGCGCAAGCATCGCCGCGGCGTTTCAGAACTCTCGGCAGCTGATCGAGCCGGTCGAGAGGGGGCGATGCCGTTCCAGGACAAGCTGATCGTGATCACTGGCGGTGCCGGCGGCATCGCCCGCGAGACGGCCAGGCTGCTCCTACCGGAGGGGGCCCGCCTCCTGTTGATCGATCCGAACGCGGCGGCGCTAGACGGGCTCGCGCGGGAACTGGATGCCGACCAGCAGGTGCGGATCGTGGGGTCGTCGCTGGCAACACCGGACGCATGCGAAGCGGCGCTCGAAGGCCTCGGGCAGCCGGTCTACGCGCTCGTCCACCTCGCCGGGATCTTCAAGCCGGACGATCTGGACGGCGCGCATCGGCCGCTCTGGGATCAGGTCATGGCGGCCAACCTGACCAACGCCTTCGACATGGCGGCGGCGGTCCGGCCCAAGCTGGACCCGGCCACGACCTGCCGGATGGTGTTCGTGAGCTCGCTCGCCTTCCGGCGCGGCTCGTACGATCACATTGCGTACACGGCGGCGAAGGGCGGCATCGTCGGGCTGGTGCGCGCGCTCGCCCGGCGGCTTGCGCCGAACGTCCTGGTCAACGGCTTGGCGCCCGGGATCATCGAGACCGGCATGCCCGAGCACATGCTGGCCGTCCCGCAGCGCCGCCAGCGGCTGCTCGCCGAGACGGTGCTCAAGCGTTTCGGCCACCCGCGCGAGGTCGCGAGCGTGCTCGCCTTCCTCCTGGGCGATGGTGCAACCTACATCACCGGCCAGGTGATCAACGTCGATGGTGGCGTGGTTAATTCGTAAACCTGCTCAGGTGTGTGACCGTCAGCTGCCGCCCAGTCCCCTTTCTATCTCGGCATCGGGCACGCCCACGGAGTGAGCGGCGGCGCGGAGCTGGTCGAGCGTGTTGGCATCGAGCGGGATACCCTCGGCCAGACGCTTCGCCTTGAGGCGGCGTTCAGGCTCGCCGGGAAAGAGAATCTCGCCGCCGGGGCTGGCGGGCGGCGAGGCCTTAACCCAATCTTCCAGGCGGGCAAGGTCGGTGGCCATGGCGTCGATGCCGTTCATGCGCTCGGGATCGATCAGGATCGAGAGCATGTTGTTGACCAGGCGCCGGGCATCCGGGTTGTCGGGATGGCTGCTGCCGCCGCCGGTCAGCGCCCCGGCCAGGATCTCGCAGAAGATCGAGAGCCCATAGCCCTTGTGGCCGCCGAAGGTGAGCAGCGCGCCGGGCGGGTCGGCGAACAGCGCCGCCGGGTCGCGGGTCGGCCGACCCTCGGCGTCGATCAGGCAGCCTTCGGGCACCAGCTCGCCCTTGTTCTGCGCGACCCGCACCTTGCCGGCGGCGATGATGCCGGTCGACATGTCGTGAATGATCGGCGCGGCGCCGGGCCGCGGCACGCCCATGGCGATCGGGTTGACCGAGAGGCGCCGGTCGCTGCCACCGAACGGCGCGACCAGGATGCCGAAGCCCGTGGTGTTGACGAAATGCAGCGAGATCAGGCCGGCCGCCGCGGCCTGTTCGGCCCAGGCGCCGATCCGCCCGAGGTGCGAGGCGTTGCGGATGCCGACGACGGCGACGCCGTGGGCCCGCGCCCGCCCGGCTCCGAGCGCGATCGCCTGCCTGGCGATCACCAGACCGTAGCCCTGCTGGCCGTCGACCGTGATCAGCGCGCCCGCATCCTTCATGATCCGCGCGCGCCGGTTGGCGAAGATGCCGCCCTCGGCGAGGAGCTTCAGATAGGGCCCGACCCGGATCACGCCGTGCGAAGTCGTGCCCGACCAGATTGGCGTCGATCAGGTGATCCGCGATCGCCGCGGCTTCGTCCGCCGGGAGCCAGCGTGTCGAAAGATCGAGACCACGAGCCCGTGCAGGGGCGGGCGGCGGTGCCCATGGCGGTATCTCCCTTCGGTCGGCATGGCGTCGGTTGTCCGTGGATCTGCGCGTTCGCCCAGACCGCGGGCGCGCCCATCTCAGCCCGCCAGAGCTCTTCTCCATCAGGATGACCGCGAGCGCCGTGCCGTCCGGCAGCGGCGCCGCCTCGCGGCCGATCTCGACATATCCCGAGCGGCGGTAGAACGCTTCCCCGCTCAGCGTGGCGCCGAGCCGTGCACGGCTGAAGCCTGCGGCCCGGGCCGCGCCCTCCGCGGCGGCCAGGATCGCGCGACCGATCCCCCGACGCGCGACGTCGGGTGCTGTGAACATGGCGCGGATCCGGGCCGGCTCGGTATGCGGATCGAGCCGCTCGGCATCGTTCTGATCGTTGGCCGGCCCGGCGTAATGCTTGCGGCGCAGGCTCCAGCCGCCGCACGCGACCAGTCGGCCATCGAGTTCGGCGATCAGATAGGTGCCATCCTCGATCAGGTCGCGGTCCGGCACGCAGACATAGCGGACCGCCGCCTCGACCTCGGCAGCCGTATAGTAGCCGGGGCCAAGCGCGCGCATTGACCTCACCTGCAGCTCGCGCAGGGGATCGACCTCGGCCAGGTTCGCGCTCCGGATGATCAGGCGCTCGCTCATGAGATTCAGCGCGTCGCGCGTTTGCTGCGCGCCGCGACCAGGCGGAGCGCGAGCTCGATCGCCTCGAGCATGCTCTGCGGATTGGCGATGCCCTGGCCGGCGATGTCGAACGCCGTGCCGTGATCGACCGAGGTGCGGATGATCGGCAGGCCGAGCGTGACGTTGACGCCGGAGAGCGCGCTCATCCGCCCGGTCGCCGGATCCATCGCGAAGCCCAGCGTCTTGACCGCGATGTGGCCCTGGTCGTGGTACATGGCGACCACGGCGTCGAACTGGCCGCCGAGCGCCTTGACGAACACGGTGTCGCCCGGCACCGGCCCCTCGAAGGCCATGCCCCTGGCGCGGAACTCCTCGATCACCGGGCGCGATCACGTCCACGTCCTCGCGGCCGAACAGGCCGCCCTCGCCGGCGTGCGGGTTGAGCGCGGCGACGCCGATCCGCGGCCGCTCGATGCCGAGATCGACCATCGCCTGATGGGTCAGCGCGAACACCCGGCGCAGGCGCTCGGGCGTGATGCGCCCGGGCACCTCGGCGAGCGCCACGTGGGTCGTGACGTGGGCGACTCTGAGCTTGTCGTGGGCGAGCAGCATGCAGCTGCCCTTGCTGCCGCGTCAGCTCGGCCAGGATCTCGGTGTGGCCGGCATAGGCGTAGCCCGCCGCGTTCAGGGCTTCCTTGTTGATCGGCGCGGTGACGATCGCGTCGATCTCGCTGTCCATGGCGAGGCGCACCGCGCGCTCGATCGCCGCAAAGGCGAGCCGGCCGGCCTCGGCGCTAAGCCTGCCGGGCTCGATCACCTGGGCGGTCGAAGCCGCCTCGATCAGGCGCACCTTCGGCCAGACCGCCGGCGCTTCGCCGCCATCGAGCTCGATCGCGAGGCCGAGCCCGCGGGCGCTCGCCTCGATACAGCTTGCGGTGCCGATGACCACTGGCGCCAGCTCGCCCGCATCTGACCCGCGGCGCGAGCGCCTCGAGCGACTTCAGGATGATCTCAGGCCCGATCCCGGCGGGATCGCCCATGGTCAGGCCGAGGCTCGGTCGGTGTTCAGTCATGGCTGCAAGCTTTGATGGAATCGGCGAGCCGCAGCAAGAGCCCCGGATCGCCGAACGCGCCGGATTTGGAGGTCACCACCGTACCGTGCCAGCGGCCGCCTCGCATGCGCGAGCGCGCGATCCCCGGTAACGGCTCGCCGCTGACGATCAGCGCCTGGGTGCCGAGCGCCCGGACCAGCCGGTGCAGGGTCGCGCCGCCGGTCACGATCAGCGAGCGTGGTCGGGGCAGCTCCCGGCCAGCGCGGCCAAGGATGCGATCGAAGAGCGGCCCGGCGACGGCGGCGCCGGTCCCGTCGGCGATCTCGATCACCAGAGCCGCCCGGCCGTGGCGGGTAAGTACCTGGTCGACGGCTCGGATCGCCGGTCCGATCGCGTCGCCCGGCCGTATGCGGACCAGGACCGAGGGTACATGCTCGGCGAGGGCCTGGATCTGCGTCAGGGTTACCGGATGATGACTGCCGATGACCAGCAGCAGCGGTGGCTCGAGCCGAGGCGCGGCCGCTTCCCGAGGTGCGCCCGCGAGCGCCCGGGCCAGGCCCGCGCTGCCGCACCAGAGGACCGGTCCGGCGAGGCGCCGACCGGCCGTCACCAGGGCAGCAAGATCATGCTCGGTCGCGGCATCGCAAAAGAAGATGCCGGCACCCGCGAGCGCCGTCGCGGATGCCGCCATGCGAAGCGTCGCGCCGCTCTGGCAGAGCTCGCTCGCCAGGTCGCAGGCCACGGCCTGCCAGGGCTCGCCCGACCCGGCGCGCCAGTACTGCCGGCCGCCCGCCGTGATCCGCTGCTGGGCCGGGAAGGCAGGCGCGATCACCGCGCTCGGAAAGCGGCCGTTCGCGAGGCAGGCGGCGACGTCGCGACCGGTATTGCCGCGCAGCAGCGAATCGATTTTCTTGTACGCGAGTTCCGCGCCCGCGAAGGCCTCGAGCCATGCCGATCCCGGCGCTTCGACGTCTCTGGACTCGGTGTCGAGGGCGAAGCTGCCGGCGGCACCGGGGATTGCGGCGCGGTTCCAATAGACCGGCAGCGGGCCGGCGAGCGCCACCAGGGGTGCCGCCGTATCCAGGGCACCGGTAAGGTCGTCGGCGACGATTCGGACCCGCATCGAAGGCATGCCCGCCGTTCAGTCTTCGCTCACGCTTCTATGGCCAGAGTCGCCGGCTTTCTAGCGCGATGACGAGGCGAAAGGCACTCATGTCGGACACATCGACCGGTTCCGCACCCAGAGTCCTGGGCCGCGGCGATCTCGAGCAGGCGGTCGCCTCCGGCGTGCTCGACGCCGCCCAGGCCGAGGCGCTCTGGCAATTCCTCGGCACCGCGCCCCAGAGCCTGCGGCCTCGTTTCGATCTGGTCCACGTGCTCTGGTACGCGGGCGCGCTCATCGTCATCGGCGCCATGGGCCTGTTCACCTCGCTCGCCTTCGCGAAGCTCGGCGGCGGCGTGCTCGCGCTGATCGCGATCGTCTACGCGGTGCTGTTCACCATGGCCGGCCGGCATCTCTGGCAGCGCGATCTCCGCATCCCGGGCGGCCTCCTGATCGCGGTCGCGGTGACCATGGCGCCGCTGTTCATCTATGGCGTCCAGGATGCGCTCGGCTGGTGGACCCACGCCGAGCCCGGCAACTACCGCGATTTCTACGTCTGGATCAAGGCGAGCTGGCTGCCGATGGAGCTCGCGACGATCCTGGCCGGGCGTGGTCGCGCTTCGGTTCTGGCGCTTTCCGTTCCTGATCGCGCCGATCGCCGTCGCCCTCTGGTTCATGTCGATGGATCTCACGCCCTGGGTGTTCGGCGAGGACTGGGACAGCTGGGATCAACGGCGGATCGTCTCGTTGTGGTTTGGCCTGGCGATGCTGGTCGTCGCCTGGGCGGTGGACGTGAGGGCCAGAGGCGACTTCGCGTTCTGGCTGCATCTGTTCGGCCTGATGGCGTTCTGGGGCGGTCTTACGCTCCTGGAAAGCCAGAGCGAACTCGGTAAGGCGTTCTACTGCCTGATCAATCTGGTGCTGCTGCTGCTCGCGCTGTTCCTGCAGCGGCGCGCCTATGCGGTGTTCGGCGCGCTCGGCATTGCCGCCTATCTCTGTCATCTGGCGGGCGAGGTCTTCAGGGACTCGCTGCTCTATCCGTTCGCGCTGTCGTTGATCGGCGTGCTGGTCATCGGCGCCGGGCTGTGGCTGCATCGGCGCGAGGCCGTGATCGAGCGCGCCCTGCGGGACAATCTGCCGTCCGGCCTGAGAGCGCTGCGCCCGGCCCACGCCCGCCTGGAGCAGCAGATCGACCCTTAGTGCCGGCGCTCGCGCGCGAAGGTGTAGATGCCGCTTGCCGCGATGATGATCGCACCGACCACGGTGGCGAGGTCGGGCAGATTGCCGAAGATCACGAAGCCGATCACGGTCGCCCAGATCAGGATGCTGTAGCTGAACGGCTGCAGGATCGAGGCGGGCGCCAGCTGCAGCGCCTTGATCAGGAGGAAATGGCCGCTCGCGCCGAGGAGCGCGACCAGGCCGAACAGGGCCCAGCCGCGGGCATCGGGCGTCGTCCAGTAGAAGGGCCCGATGATGGTGAGGCCGATCACGCCGACGAGCGCGGTGTAGAAGAGCGTCGTCATCGGCGGATCGTCGCGGCTCACGAGACTGGTCAGGATCTGGTAGAGCGCGAACATCAACGAGCAGAGCAGCGCCACGAGGGCCATGGGCTGAACCACGCCGAGGCCTGGCCGCAGGATGATCAGCATGCCGACGCAGGCAACGCCGATCGCGCACCAGCGGCGGATGCCCACCCGCTCGCCGAGCAGCGGCACCGAGAGCGCGGTCACGATCAGAGGTGTCGCCGCCAGAATGGCGTGAGCGTTGGCGAGCGGCAGCACGGTGATCGTGAGGATGAACAGCCCGATCTCGACGACCAGCAGCAGCGAGCGCGCGGCTTGCAGCCAGAAATGGCGGGTTCTGAGCGCCGCATTGCCGGCCTGCCGGCGGCCGAGCCAGGCCGCGATCATCACGAGCGAGAGGAAGCGCACCCAGAGAATCTGGATGATCGAGTAGTTCTCCGCGAGCAGCTTGCTGCCGGCGTCCATGCAGGCGAACAGCAGCCAGGCGGCAAGGATGCAGGCGATGCCGCGACCGATCGAGACGCCGGCCTCGCGCCCTAGGGCGAGGGCAGGGGCGGGCGGCCTCACGCTCGACTTGAGGCCGGCACCGGCGCGGCGGTGTGCAACAGCCGCTCGTGCTTGAGCTCCGCCCAGAGATCGCCCGGAACTTCGGTCCGGAGGCGCTCGGCGTTATCGAGCACCTCGGCCCGGCTGATCGCACCCGGGATCAGCGCGCTGACCGCCGGGTGGGCGAGGGGAAACTGCAGCGCCGCCGTCGCCAGAGGGACGCCATTCCGGCGGCAGACGGCATCGATCCGGCGCACCCGCTCCAGCACCTCGGGTGGTGCCGCCTGATAGTCGTAGGTTGCTGCTTCGACCGGCCCCATCGCGAAAATGCCCGAATTGTACGGTCCGCCGATCAGAACGCCGATGTTCTTCTCGAGGCAAAGCGGCAGCAGCTCGTCCAGCGCCCCCTGCTCGAGGAGCGTGTAGCGGCCGGCCAGCAGGATGCAGTCGAGATCGGCGTCGCGCGCGAAGCGAAGGCAGGGCTCGACCTCGTTGACGCCGATGCCGAGCGCCTTGATCACGCCCTGGCGGCGCAGATCGTCGAGCGCCGGATAGGCGCCGTCGATCGCCTCGCGATAGCGGCGCTCGTACGCCGCAGGGCCGTGTATGCGAGCGTCGACGTCGTGGATCAGGAGGATGTCGATCGTCGCAAGTCCGAGCCGGCAGTGCGACTGCTCGATCGCGCGCAGCACGCCGTCGTGGCTAGATCGTAGGTCGGCCGGAACTCGAGACCGCCGGCCCGCAGGCCCTCGCGCGAAGTCGCCGGACGGAGCGGGGTAAACCAGCGACCGACCTTGGTCGACAGGACGAAGCTTTCCCGCGGCAGCTGGCGCAGCACCTGGCCGACCCTGAGCTCGCTTCGGCCGTAGCCGTAAAGAGGCGAGGTGTCGAACAGGCGGGCGCCGACGTCGTACGCCGTGCGCAGGATGCCGAGCGCCTCGTCCTCCGGGATGGTGGCGCGAAACCCGCCGAGCGGGCCGCAGCCGAGGCCGAGCTGGGTGACCTCGAGGCGGGCGCTGCCGAGCCGGCGCCGGCCGCGCGGATCATAGCCCATAGTTCACGCCTCGAGCCGCGACCTGCTGTTGACCGGCGATCAAACGACCGCCTCGGGGTCGAGGGTGTAGAGCTCCTGGGGACGTTCGACGCCGCGCAGCGCGTAGCGGCCGACCGAGACCAGCGGCCGAGCGCTCTGGCCGGCCGCCTGGGCGAAGGCCGAGGACAGGAGCACGTCCTGATCGAGCGAGCGGCACATCGCGGCGACCCGACTGGTCTCGTTGACGGCCGGACCGACCACGGTGAAGTCGAGCCGATCGACGCTGCCGATGTTGCCGTAAAACACCTCGCCGACGTGCAGGCCGAGGTAGAATCGGGTGACCGGCAGCCCGCCGGCCTTCCGCCTCTGGTTGAGCCGGGCAACCCGTTCGCGCGCATCGGCCGCGGAGTCGAGCGCGCAACCGCAGGCATCGGTGACCGCGGCGGCGTCGAACATGGCCAGAATGCCGTCGCCCATGAACTTGAGGACCTCGCCGCCCTGCGCCTGGATCGCCGAGACGATCGCGTCGGCATAGTCGTTCAGGAGCGGAATGATCTGCTCGGGCGGGGCGGTATCGGTGATCCGCGTATAGCCCTGCAGGTCGCTGAACCAGAGCACCGCGCTGATCTTCTCGGCGACGCCGCGCTCGATGTGCCCGCGCAGCACCCGATGCCCGGCGTCGCGCCCGAGGTAGGTATCGACCAGGGTCTCGGCGATGCGTGCCGTCGATGCGCCCTTGATCGCCATCGCGAGGCAGGGCACCAGGACCTCGAGCGCGGCGAGCTCCACGTCGCTGAAGCCGGCGCGCTGATCCGTGGCCCAGGAGGAATAGGTGCAGTCCATCATGCCGATCGCGCCGCCGGCGCCAAACCGGTGGACCATCGCGACGTAGTCGGTCATGCCTTGGCGCCGCAGATCGCGCAGGATCTCGAACTCATGGTCATCATGGTCGAGGCGCCGGCGGAGGGTCGTGGTGCCGCTTTCGTAGAGCCGATGGAAGGGGCTGCGCACCCACAGGTCTTGACTGTTCTGTGGATCGAGACGGCCGTACTCGGCCTCGGTCGGGGCCTCGGCGTCGCGCTGCCATCCGAACACGCGGCCGACCAGAACCGGATGCAGCGTGTCGACGCCGATCATGGCGCGCCGCAGCGGCAGGCCCAGGGCCACCGCGCGCTCGCAGAACCCCTGGAGCAGACCCAGCTCGCGGCCGCCGGACAGAGCAGCGGCGGCGATCCACTCGATCACTGGCAGGAAGCGGGCATGTTCCATGACGGACGGCTGGGCCGGTCGATCGCGTGCGGAAGACGAGTGCACTGTAGCCGGAACCCGCTACGCCGCAAGCGACGCTTTGCCGACCCGGATGATGCTGAGCTTGGCAATCTCTACCGCGCGGCGGCTTGCCTGCCGCACCGAGCAGTGCGAGGTTCGCCCGCGGGAACCGGTATCCGAGTTAAGCAGTTGCCATGACCGTCACCACGGGAGTGGGCATAGGGCCACGGCTTGCTCGGGTGCGATCGGTCTCGCGATGGGACGGTACGGTGGCGACGATGGTCGGTCGTTGGAGTAGCCACGGCCCCGGCGCATGGCGGCGGGAAGCGCGCGCCCTGTTGATGCTTGCCGCGCCGCTCGTGCTGACCAACGTCGGCCAGGTCGCGATCCAGACCACCGACGTCATACTGATCGGCTGGCTCGGCGCCGAAGCCCTGGCAGCGAGCGTGCTAGGCGTCAACCTGATGTTCGTGCTGCTTCTGTTCGCGATCGGCGTGGTGATCGCGACCGCGCCGATGATGGCGCAGGATCTGGGGCGCAACCCGCATGCGGTGCGCGAGCCGAGGCGCACCGTGCGCCAGGGCTTCTGGGTGGCGCTGGCGCTTGGCGTGCCGGCCTCGCTCGCGCTGTGGCAGATCGCGCCGATCCTGCGTTTCCTGGGCCAGGACCCGGCCCTGATCGCAGCCGCCGCGCCGTTCGTGCATGCGGCGATGTGGGGCTTCGTGCCGGCGCTCTGGTTCGTCGTTCTGCGCAACTTCATCGCCGCGCTGGAGCGGCCGCGCGCGGCCATGGTGATCATGCTGTTCGGCGTCGCGTTCAACGCTGTCGCCGCCTATGGCCTGATCTTTGGCCGCCTCGGCTTGCCGGAGCTGGGGCTGCGGGGCGCGGGCGTCGCCTCGGCGCTGACCAACGTGCTGCTGTTCCTGGGCCTCCTCGGCTACGTGCTCAGCGACCGGCGCTTCCGGCGCTACCAGATCCTCGGCCGGTTCTGGCATCCGGACTGGGTGCGCTTTTGCGAGATTTTCCGGATCGGCCTGCCGATCGGCATCACACTGGTGATGGAGGTCGGCCTGTTCGCAGGCGCGGGCTTCGTCATGGGCTGGATCGGGACTGCCGAGCTCGCTGCCCACCAGATCGCGCTCCAGTGCGCCTCGGTCACCTTCATGGTGCCGCTCGGCTTGGCTCAGGCGGCGACGGTGCGGGTCGGCCTCGCCGCGGGCGGCGGCGACGGGCCCGGCATCCTGCGTGCCGGAGTGGCCGCCCTCGTGATCGGTGGCTGCTTCATGGCGACCATGGCGGCGGTCATGTGGACCGTGCCTCACGCCATCGTCGGTCTGTTCATCGATGCCGCCGACCCGGCCAACGCGCGCGTGGTGAAGGTGGCAGTCACCTTCCTCACCGTGGCCGCATTGTTTCAGATCTTCGACGGCGGTCAGGTGATCGGCGCGGGCGCGTTGCGGGGACTGAAGGACACCCGCTGGCCGATGGCATTCGCCGCGCTCGCCTACTGGGCGATCGGCAGCACGCTGGCGCTCGGTCTCGCGTTCGGCGCGCGCCTGGGCGGGCTTGGCGTCTGGATCGGTCTGGCCAGCGCTCTCGCAGTCGCGGCCCTCCTCATGGTCAGCCGGTTCCTGCTTCTGCAGCCGTCTGTCGCCCGGGCGCAACGGCCGGTCGGCGGGGCCAAGGAGGGCTTGACCGCCTGAAGTGCCGCCTTAAGCGCTCACGCGGCGTACCTGGCTACCTCAGTAGACGCCTCTGGCTTTCATCGCCTCGAGCTCGGCCGCGGTATAGCCGAGGCCGCGCAGGATGGCCTCGGAGTCCTGGCTAAGCTCCGGGAGCGCGACGTCGACCCGGCCGGGCTCATCCTGGAACTTGATGGGCAGGCCGATGTGCTCGAAGCCGCGCCGATCCTCCACCACCATCTGGCGATGGCGGACCTGCGGGTCGTCGAGCCCCTCGCGGAGCGTCTTGACGGGAGCGAAGGCGACGTCCTTGTCGGCCATCCAGGCGACCCACTCGTCCCGGGTACGGGTCCTGAAGGTCTGCTCGAGAAACTCGCAAACCGGCTGCTGGCCGGGGCCGGGAGGCAGCCGGCAGAGCTCGATCAGATCGGGCCGCCCGAGGGCCTCGAGCACCGTGGTCGCGAACTTGAGCTCGGCGCCGCCCAGCGCAACGAACCTGCCATCGCGCGTCTCGTAGACCCGGTACAGGGCGCTGCCGCCCCAGGAGCGCTCTTCCTTGGCGACCGGCTGGCGGCGCTCGGCCATGGCCGCGCCGTAGTTGTTGGGCATCGACGCGATCAGTGCGTCCATCATCGCGAGGTCCAGGTAGTCGCCCCGTCCGGTCCGCTCGCGCCGCAGCAGCGCCATCAGCACCCCTGCGAGCGCCATGTTGGCAGCCAGCATGTCGGCGGCTGCCACCGCCGGGTTCCACGGCCGGTCGTCCCAGCCGAGATTGACGCTGAGTGCGCCCGCCATCGCTTCGACCGCGAGGTCGTGGGCCGGCTTGTCGCGATAGGGTCCGGTCTGGCCGTAGGCCGAGATCGAGACGTAGACGATGCCAGGATGGCGCGCGCCGATTGTCGGGTAGCCGAGCCCGAGTCGCTCGGCGACCCCCGGGCGGAACGATTCGACCAGCACGTCTGCGGTCCCGGCGAGACGGAGCAGCGCCCCGACGCCTTCGGCCGTCTTGAGGTTCAGGACCAGGCTGCGCTTGCCGCGATGCGTGTTGGCGAAGTAGACCGACACGCCGTCGCGCTTCGGGCCGATCTCGCGGTTCGGCTCGCCGCCCGGCGGCTCGACCTTGATCACCTCGGCGCCGTGATCCGCCATCGCCTGGGTCATGGCCGGCCCCGGCAGGAACAGCGACAGATCGACGACCTTGATGCCTTCGAGCTTCATCGTGGGTGATCAGTCTACAGACCGTCTCAGAGCGGCGACCGCCGTGAGCCGCTCAGATCACGCCCGCGGCGCGCAGGGACTCGATCTCGGCCGGATCGTAGCCGAGTTCCTCTAGCAGCTCATCGGTGTGCTGGCCGAGTTTCGGTGCCGGGCGGTTCGGCACCGGCGCGCCCATGCGGATCGGGCTCGCGAGCAGCTTGAAGCCCGGGCGGTCCGGATGACCGAGCTTCTGGATGCCGCCCCGCTCGGCGAGAAAGGGATTGTCCAAGGCTTGCCGCAGGTCATGGACCGGCGCACAGGGGACGGCACCGCCGAGAACGTCGATCCATTCCGCGGTGGTTCTGCCCGAGAGTGCCTCGTCCAGAATCTCGGTCAGACGATCGCGGTTCGCGTGCCGCGCCGCCTGGTCCCGGTACGCCGGATCGTCGATCAGCTCCGGGCGGCCGATCCTCTGGCAGAGGATCTCCCAGAACTTCTGCGTCTGGCACATGAAGAAGATCCAGCCGTCCCTGGTCCGGTAGAGCTGGGAGGGGACGAGGTAGGGATGCGCCGAGCGCGGCATCCGGGCGGTCACCAGGCCCTCGTTCAGATACCAGGTCGCCGGGTAGCTGAGCTGGTGGATGGCGACGTCGTAGAGGCTGACCTCGACGTCGCGCCCGACGCCGGTCGCGCGCGCGGCATGCAGCCCGCAGATCAGGGCGAAGGCGGTCGCCATGCCGGTCATGAAGTCGACCATCGAGAGCCCGAAGCGGGCAGGGGGTGCCTCGGGCTCGCCGGTCAGCGCGAGAAAGCCGCACTCCGCCTGCACCAGATAGTCGTAACCCGGCCAGCCTTTACGAGAACCTTCACAGCCGTAGCCCGAGAGGTGCGCGCAGACGATCCGCGGGTTGAGCGGCGCGAGGTCGGCATAGCGCAGCCGCAGCTTCTCCGGCTGATCGCCCCGCATGTTGCCGAACAGGCCATCGGCCGTAGCGACCAGCTTCTCGAACACCTCGCGCCCGCGCGCGTGTTTGAGATCGAGGGTCAAGGACTTCTTGTTGCGGTTGAACGTCTGATAGAATTCGCTGTCGTAACTCCCTAGAAAATAAGGTCCTACGCCGCGCGACATGTCGCCGCCGCTCGGCCGGTGCTCGATCTTGATCACCTCGGCGCCCATGTCGGCGAGGTGGCCGGAGCCATAGGGCCCCGCGCCGTACTGCTCGACCGCGAGAATGCGCAGACCTTCGAGCGGCAGCCTCATCGCGGACGCTGTCCTCTCAGACCTGGCCGCCTTAGGGCGTGTAGGGATTCTTGTAGCTCTCGAGGACCTTGATGTAGTTCGCGCGCTCGAAGGCGCTCGGGTCGGCGACGTGCTGCTGGCTCATCGAGCCCTTCATCTGCTCGACCGAGGCGTAGCCGCCCTGCTCCAGCCACCGGCTCAGGCCATCGACCAGCGTTTGCAGGAACCCGGCGCCGTTCTTCAACAGCGCCGAGGTGGTCATGACGGCGTCAGCGCCGGCCATGAGGTACTTGATGACCTCCTCGCGGCTGTGCACGCCGGTGGTCGCGGCGAGCGAGGCCTCGATGCGGCCGCGCAGCACGGCGATCCAGAGCAGCGGCAGACGGATCTCGCTCGGGTGGCTCAGCGTCAGATCGGGCACGACTTCGAGCTTCTCGAGATCGAAGTCCGGCTGATAGAAGCGGTTGAACAGCACCAGCGCGTCGGCGCCTGCGTCAACCAGTTGCCTGGCCATATGGCCAGGCGAGCTGAAGAAGGGGCTGAGCTTGAGCGCGATCGGGATGGTCACCGATTTCTTGATCGCGCGGACCACCTCCAGATAGCGCTGCTCGACCTCTCGGCCCGACAGATCGAGATCGGCCGGAATATAGTAGACATTCAACTCGAGGCCTTTGGCGCCCGCCTGCTCGATCTTGCGGGCGTAGTCGACCCAGCCCTCGTGGGTGATGCCGTTCAGGCTCCCGATGATCGGAATGGCGGCGGCTTCCGAAGCGCGGCGCACCAGCTCCAGATAGGGCTCGGGACCGACCTGATAGTCCTCGACCTCGGGGAAATAGCTGAGCGATTCGGCGAAGCTCTCGGTGCCCGATGCCACCAGATGCTCGAAGGCGGCGTTCTCCTGCCGGATCTGCTCCTCGAACAGGGAGAACATCACGACCGCCGCGGCGCCGCCGTCCTCGAGCCGCTTGATCCCGTCCAGCGTCTGCGACATCGGCGAGGCCGATGCGACCACGGGATGCCTCAGCTCCAGCCCCATGTAGCTCGTGCGCAGATCGGTCATGTCGCTCGTCCATGGTTCTGGGCCCGGCGGTGATTCGACGTCGACCGCTGGCTCCGGCCCGTTCGGAGGGCCGTCGTAGACATCCTCGGCCCGGCCGCCCAGGGCTTCCGGCCGGCGACGATGCCGTGCCGGGCCACGGATCGACCGCGTCGAGCCCGAGGCTGCCCGATTAACCCTTCGTCAACCATCAGTCCCTACCGTGACCACCTCGATGGTCCATGCGACCGTCGGAATCCGCGCCCGCCGCTAATGTGACTAGCGGATTCCCACGGTCGCATGGACCATGGAGAGCAAGAGTTGACCACAGAGTGTTTAATCATCGGTTAGCGGTCGCTACGCATCACGGCTCCACCGAACGCCGAGGGGCGCCAAGTGCTTGGTCCGGTGATGACGACGCCCGCCAACACGGGCCAGGACCCGGTCCCTGCAATGATCTCGAAGACAGCAGGCTGCGGGCATGGCGGCTCCGTCGGACGACCCGGGCGACAACGTCGGCCCGGTCGCGACGACGCCGCCCGGACAATCGTGGGCCGATGTCAGGCGCTGAGATCGAACGCAAGAGGCCGCGGGCATCGGGTGGTTAGACCTCGCCTTCGCCCCGCGTCGCCATCGTCTCGTAGAGCTGCCACTTCTGCTCCACGGCGTCCTGGGCTCGGCGCATCAGCGCCTCCGCCTCGGTCGGATGGGTACGGGACAGCATGCGGTAGCGGAGCTCGTTGTTGGCGTACTCCTTGAACGGGATGCGTGGCCGCTGCGAGTCGAGCACGAACGGGTTCTCGTGCGACTTGCGGACCTCGGGATTGTAGCGGAGCAGCGGCCAGTAGCCGCTGTGCACGGCGAGGTTCTGCTGCTTCAGGCCGTGCTGCATGTTGATGCCGTGGGCGATGCAGTGGCTGTAGGCGAGGATCAGGGAGGGACCGGGATAGGTCTCGGCTTCGCGCAGCGCGAGCAGCGTCTGCTGCGGGTTGGCGCCCATGGCGATCCGCGCGACATAGACGTTGCCGTAGGAGATCGCCTGGAGCGCCAGATCCTTCTTGCCGACCCGCTTGCCCGCGGCGGCGAATTTGGCGACCGCGCCGAGCGGGGTCGCCTTCGACGCCTGCCCGCCGGTGTTCGAATAGACCTCGGTGTCGAGCACCAGAACGTTGACGTCGCGCCCGGTCGAGAGCACGTGATCGAGCCCGGCCGAGCCGATGTCGTAAGCCCAGCCGTCGCCGCCGACGATCCAGATGCTGCGGCGTACCAGGTGATCGAGCACCGAGAGCAGCTGGGAGGCGCGATCGTCGTTCAGTCCGCCCAGCCGTTGCCGGAGCATCGCGACGCGCGCGCGCTGGGCCCGGATCTGCAACTCGGTCCGCTGCGGCGCGCTCAGGATCTCGTCGACCAGCTCCGCGCCGACCTTCGCGCCGACCGCCGTCGCCAGCTCGACCGCGAGCGCGTGGTGCTTGTCGGCGGCCAGGCGAAAGCCCAGGCCGAACTCGGCATTGTCCTCGAACAGCGAGTTCGACCAGGCCGGCCCCCGACCCTCCTGGTTCACCGTCCAGGGGGTGGTCGGCAGATTGCCTCCATAGATCGACGAGCAGCCGGTCGCGTTCGCGACGATCAGGCGATCGCCGAACAGCTGCGAGATCAGCTTGAGATAGGGCGTCTCGCCGCATCCGGCGCAGGCGCCGGAGAATTCGAACAGAGGCTCCAGGAATTGCGAGCCGCGCACCGTGGAGAAATCGACCCGCGCCCGGTCGTTGACCGGCAGGCCCTCGAAGAAGCGGATGTTGGTCCGCTCCGCGTCCACGACCGGCTCCTTTTCCTGCATGTTGATCGCCTTGACGCCGGTCTTCTCCTTGCTCTTGGCGGGACAGACCTCGACGCAGAGCGCGCAGCCCGTGCAGTCCTCGACGTAGATCTGAAGCGTGTAGCGGGTATCGGGGAAGCCGCGGGCATCGATCGGCGCCGATTTGAACGACGCGGGCGCGTCGCCGAGGCGCGCCTCGTCGTAGAATTTGGAGCGGATCACGCTGTGCGGGCAGACGAAGCTGCAATTGCCGCACTGGATGCAGATGTCGGGCTCCCAGACCGGCACGAACTGCGGAGACGTTGCGTTTCTCCCAGGCCGCGGTCCCGGCCGGATAGGTGCCGTCCACCGGCAGCGCGCTGACCGGCAGCTCATCGCCGCGGCCGGCCATCATCAGCGCGGTCACCCGCTGCACGAATTCCGGCGCCTCGGCCGGCACGATCGGCGGCAGTTCGCGCTCGCTGGTGACCCGCTCGGGCAGCTGCACGCGGTGCAGGTGGGCGAGCGTGTGATCCACCGCCTCGAAGTTCTTGCGGACCAGCTCCTCGCCCTTCTTGCCGTAGGTCTTGCGGATCGCGTCCTTGATCTTGGCGATCGCCTTCTCCTGCGGCAGGACGCCCGAGATCGCGAAGAAGCAGGTCTGCATGATCGTATTGATGCGCGTGCCCATGCCGCAGCGCTGGGCGACCGCGTAGCCGTCGATCACGTAGAACTGGAGCCGCTTGTCGAGAATCTGCTTCTGGACCGGCCCTGGCAGCTGATCCCAGACCTCGTCCGGACCGTAGAGGCTGTTCAGCAGGAAGACTGCGCCCTCGGCCGCGTTCTCCAGGACGTCGATCTTCTCGAGAAAGTTGAACTGGTGGCAGCCGATGAAATTGGCCGAGCGGATCAGGTAGGTCGAGCGGATCGGCTCCGGCCCGAAGCGGAGATGGGAGACTGTCCGCGAGCCGGACTTCTTGAAGTCGTAGACGAAATAGCCCTGCGCGTGGAACTCCGGGTCCTCGCCGATGATCTTGATGCTGTTCTTGTTGGCGCCGACCGTGCCATCGGCGCCCAGGCCATAGAACATCGCGCGCACCACCGTGTCCGGCTCGATGTCGAAATCGGGGTCGAAGGCGAGGCTGGTGTGGGCGACGTCGTCGTTGATGCCGATGGTGAAGTGATTCTTGGGCTCAGCCTTGGCGAGCTCGTCGAGCACCGCCTTGACCATGGCGGGCGTGAACTCCTTCGACGACAGCCCGTACCGGCCGCCCACGACCCGCGGCATTGCAGCGGTCGGCAGGCGGCCCTCGGCGAGCGCTTCGGCGAGACTGCTCACCACGTCGAGATAGAGCGGCTCGCCGGCAGCCCCCGGCTCCTTGGTCCGGTCGAGCACCGCGATCGCTTTGGTCGATGCCGGCAGCACCTCGAGCAGATGGCGCGCCGAGAACGGGCGATAGAGATGGACCTGGACGACGCCGACCGGCTCGCCGCGCGCGGCGAGATGGGCGACGGTCTCGCGCGCGGTCTCGACGCCCGGAGCCCATCAGCACCAGCACCCGCTCGGCCGCCGGGTCGCCGAAATAATCGAATGGCCGGTAGCGCCGTCCGGTCAGCCCGGCAAACTGGTCCATGCAGCGCGCCACGATGTCCGGCGTCTCGGCATAGAAGCGGTTCACGGTCTCGCGCGCCTGGAAGTAGACGTCCGGGTTCTGCGCCGTGCCGCGGATGAACGGATGATCCGGATTGAGGGCGCGCCGGCGATGGGCGAGGACCAGATCGTCGTCGATCATCGCCCGGATCTGGTCGTCCGTGAGCAGCGTCAGCTTGTTGACCTCATGCGAGGTGCGAAAGCCGTCGAAGAAATGGACGAACGGGATGCGCGCCTCGAGGGTCGCGGCCTGGGCGATCAGGGCGAGATCGTGCGCTTCCTGGACCGAGCTGGAGGCGAGCTCGGCGAACCCGGTCGGCCGCACCGCCATGACGTCGGCATGGTCGCCGAAGATGGAGAGGCCCTGGGCGGCCAGCGAGCGCGCGGCGACGTGGAACACCGCGGGCGTCAGCTCGCCCGCGATCTTGAACATGTTGGGGATCATCAGGAGGAGGCCCTGCGAGGCCGTGAAGGTCGTGGTCAGCGCGCCGGTCTGGAGCGCGCCGTGGACCGCGCCCGCCGCCCCCGCCTCGCTCTGCATCTCCATGACGTCCGGGATGTTGCCCCAGATGTTGGTCTTGCCCTCGCTTGCCCACTGATCGGCCAGCTCGGCCATCGGCGAGGACGGCGTGATCGGGTAGATGGCGCAGACCTCGTTCACCCGATAGGCAACGTAAGCCGCGGCCTCATTGCCGTCGATCGTCACCTGCTCGCCGCTCGCTCGTCCGGGCTGACCGCGCCGGGGGGCCTTGCGGGTGGTCGTCGGCCGCTCTCGCTCGGTGGTCAGGATGGTCGCCATCACGCGGGCTCCGGGATCATTTCGATCGCGTGGCAGGGGCATTGCTCGAAGCAGATCGCGCAGCCCGTACAGAGGTCGTAGTCGTAGCGATAGCGCTTACCCGGCCCGAGCTTGATCACCGCGTTCTCCGGGCAGGCGCCGTAGCAGCCGTCGCACTCGAAGCAGTTGCCGCAGGAGAGGCAGCGCCTCGCCTCGTACTGCGCCTCGCCCTCGGTCAGGCCGCCGATCACCTCGTCGAAGGACGAAACCCGCCGGGAAATGTCGAGCGAGCGCTGCTTTCGCTGCGCCGCGTCGGTGTAGTACCAGACGTGCAGCTTGTCGAAGCTCGCGAGCTCGTGCTTCGCCGGCCCTTTGTACGTGGCCCCGCGCAGATAGGCGTCGATGTGGCGCGCGGCCTTCTTGCCGTGGCCGACGGCCACGGTGACGGTGCGCTCGGCGGGCACCATGTCGCCGCCGGCGAACAAGCCCGCGTGACCGGTCATCATGTTGCCGTCGACCTCAACCGTGCCGTCCGTCTTGAACTGGACGCCCGGCACCTGGCGCAGAAAGGCGGTGTCGGTCTCCTGGCCGAGCGCCATGATCAGAGCATCGGCCTCGAGGGTTTCGAACCTGCCGGTCGGCTGCGGGCGGCCGCTCTCGTCGACCTCCATCACCTCGACCGTGAAGGTGGTCTGGTCGATCGCCTTGATCGTGCGCAGCCAGTGGATCTTGACCCCTTCCTCGAGAGCCTCGTCGGCCTCGAAGCCGTGCGCCGGCATGTGGGCGCGGTCGCGCCGGTAGATGATCAGGGCCTCTTCGGCGCCGAGCCGCTTGGCGACCCGGGCGGCGTCCATCGCCGTGTTGCCGCCGCCGTAGATCGCGACCCGGCGGCCGAGCTTCGGCGCCGCGCCGGTCTCCACCTCCTTGAGGAAGCTGACCGCGTCCAGCATCTTGCCGGCGTCGCGCGCCGGAATGTCGGTCCGCTTGCTGAGGTGCGCGCCGACCGCGATGAAGGCGGCATCGAAGCCGCCCGCTCGCATCTCCGTCGAGCACGTCCTCGACCTTGTGGTTCAGGACGATTCGTACGCCCATGGCTTCGATGCGCGCGATCTCGGCCTCCAGCACGTCGCGCGGCATGCGATAGGCGGGAATGCCGAAGTGCATCATGCCGCCGGCCATCGGTCCGGCCTCGTGGATCTCGACGGTGTGGCCGAGGCGGGTCAGATGATAGGCGGCCGAGAGGCCGCTCGGTCCGCCGCCGACCACGAGGACGCGCTTCTTGCTCGGCGTCGCTGCGGCGGCGATCTGCCAGCCCTCCTCGAGGGCGCGATCGCCGAGAAAGCGCTCGACCGAGTGGATGCTCACCGGCGCTGTCGAGTTCGGCCCGATTGCAGTTGCTCTCGCAGGGGTGGTAGCAGACCCGGCCGTGCACCGCCGGCATCGGGTTGTCGGCGACCAGCGTGCGCCAGGCCTCCTCGAAGCGCCCGGCCTGGGCATGGGCGAGCCAGGCCTGAATGTTCTCGCCGGCCGGGCAGGCGTGGTTGCAGGGCGGCAGTAGGTCGACATAGACCGGCCGCTGGGTCCGAACCGGGCCCGTCCGTCTCTCATGAAGGAGATCCGGCTCTCGCGTCATGTCGGTCGGCTTGCCGGTCATCTTGTGCCTCCCGCTTCGGATGTTGCGATTCGTCGCCGTCTGCGCCGCTCCGGCCCAAGCTAACCGCGGGATAAGGCCGGACTTTGATCGATATCAATCTCGACCTTCGCGCGCTGCGCGGCAAGCCCATCGACCGCGCGAATTGCCCGCCCCATTCCGAATGACCTGCGGAGCAAGAACCGGGTGGCGGGGGGTCCTCGATGCGCGGCATGCTCCCGCCGTTTCGTTGCATCGAGGATGGCATGGCCAAGTCTCACAAGCGCGTGATGGCTCCGTTCGAATGGCTGCTGCTGGTCGCGCTCTCCGTCCTGTGGGGCGGCTCGTTCTTCTTCGCCGAGGTAGCACTCGCCGACCTCCGGCCGTTGACCGTCGTGCTCGGCCGCGTCGGCCTGGCGGCGATCGCACTCAACCTCGTGGTCCGGGCCCGCGGCTTGCGCATGCCGACCTCGTTTCGCGCCTGGGGCGCCTTTCTGATCATGGGCGGGCTGAACAACCTCATCCCGTTCAGCCTGATCTTCTGGGGCCAGACCCAGATTGCGAGCGGCCTCGCGTCGATCCTGAACGCCACGACGCCGCTCTTCACGGTCGTCCTGGCGCACTTCCTCACTCGGGACGAGCGCATGACGGGAAACCGGCTGGCTGGGGTCGTCGCCGGTCTGCTCGGCGTCGCCTTGATGGTCGGCCCGGCAGCGCTCGCGGGGCTGGGTGTGCACGTCGTCGCCCAGCTCGCCTGCCTCGCTGCTGCGCTGTCCTACGCCTTCGCCGGGATCTTCGGCCGCCGGTTCCGGGACATGCCGCCGCTGGTCACGGCCGCCGGCCAGGTGAGCGCGACGACGCTGATGATGCTGCCGATCGCGCTGCTCGTCGAGCAGCCCTGGTCGCTGCCGCTGCCGGGCCTGACGACCTGGGGCGCGCTCGCCGGCCTCGCCCTGCTCAGCACGGCGCTCGCCTACGTCATCTATTTCCGCCTCCTCGCCACGGTCGGGGCGACCAACCTGCTGCTGGTCACCTTCCTGATCCCGGTGAGCGCGCTCGTGCTCGGGATGACGATCCTCGGTGAGCGGCTCGATCCGCGCCACTTCGCCGGCATGGCGCTGATCGGGCTCGGCCTCGCGGCGATCGATGGCCGGCTCTTCGGTTTCGTCGCGCGATGGCTGCGATCGGATGTGCGGGCGGCTCAGCTGCGGCCGTAGACGTCCTCGTAGCGAACGATGTCGTCCTCGCCGAGGTAGCTGCCGCACTGCACCTCGATCAGGTGGGTTGGCACCGCGCCCGGATTCTCCATCCGGTGCCGGGCACCAAGCGGAATCTGCACGCTCTGATTCGGCTCGAGATCGAGAACCCGGTCGTCGACCGTGACCCTGCGCGGTGCCGGCGACCACCACCCAGTGCTCGGCGCGATGCCGGTGGCTCCGCGGGCTGAGCCGGCCGCCGGGCGCGACCACGATCTCCTTGACCTTGCAGCCCGGCCCCTCGTGCAGGACCTTGAAGCTGCCCCAGGGTCGCTGCTCCGCGCCATGGGCGAGCGCTTCCGGCCGACCGGCCGCCTTCAGCATCGCCACCAGATGACGGCCCGCCTCGGTCCGGGCCCGATCGGCGATCAGGATCGCATCGTCGGTCTCGACCACGGCCAGATCGCGCACGCCCGAGCAGGCCACCAGGCGCCCCTCGGCATGGATCAGACAGTTCTCGGTCTCGTTCAGGACGACGTCGCCCTGGACTGCGTTGCCCGCCTCGTCCTTGGGCAACTGCTCCCAGAGCGCCTGCCAGGAGCCGAGATCCGACCAGCCGGGATCGCAGGGCACGACCGCGATCCGCGCGGCGCGCTCCATCACCGCCTTGTCGATCGGCTCGGCCGGCACCGCCGCGTAGCGACCCTGCGGCACCTCCCAAGCCTCCGCCGGGCGTCTGCGGCGAGCCCGGCAAACGCATGCCTCGACCGCGTCACGGATCGCGGGCGCATGGGTAGCGAGCTCGGCCAGGATCCGATCCGCCCGGAACAAGAAGATCCCGCTGTTCCAGAAATAGCCGCCCTCGGCGAGCATCGCCTCGGCGACCGCCAGCTCGGGCTTCTCGACGAAGCGCGCGACCCGCAGGACGCCCGGCGCGTCGGGGAGCGGCTCGGCCGCACGGATGTAGCCGTAGCCCGTCTCGGGCCGGGTCGGCGTGATGCCGAAGGTCAGCAGCTCGCCCGCCTCGGCCGCCGGCAAGGCGGCGTCGATCGCGGCGTGCAGCGCATCCGGCTCGCGCATCAGGTGGTCCGAGGGGCAGACCCAGAGCAGCGCATCCGGCGCCATCCGCTCGCGGGCGTAGAAGGCGGCGAGCGCGATTGCCGCGGCGGTGTTGCGGCCGAGCGGCTCGAGCAGCCGGTGACGGCCGAGCTCGGGCGTGATTCGCGCGAGCTCGCGCTGGACCAGAAAATCCTGGGCCTTGGCGCCGACCGTAATGATCCGCTCGGGCGCCGCGCGAGCGAGCAGGCGACGCGCCGTCTGCTCGAGCAGCGACTGCTCGCCCACGCAGCCGCACCAGCTGCTTGGGCATGGTGTCGCGGCTCAGCGGCCAGAGGCGGGTGCCGGAACCGCCGGCGAGAATCACGGGCACGAGCACGGGCGGGCGATCCCTCTGAACGGACGACGCTGCGAGCCGAGGCTAGCCTCGCCGCGAAATCTGGTCCAGCGACCCGATCGCGACCTGGCCGTGCTAAGGGAAGCGTATCGTGACCAGCGAGCCGAAATCATCGAACTCGAGCGGCCGGTCCGGGCGAACCACGACCTGCGCCAGGCGGCGCGAGATCGGCGGTCTCGGCTTTCGGGATTGCGCAGCGCCTCCAGTCGCGGGCGCAGATCGATCCGCTCGATCTGACCGTAGAGCAGCTCGTCACGGCCGGGAAAGCTGATCTCGGCGCGATCGCCGACCTCGAGCCCCTCGACCTCATCGAGGGGCAACTGGGCGCGGATCATGAGCGGCCGATCGGCTTCGACCAGGGCGATCAGCGGATCGCCGACCTGATAGTGCTGGCCGTTCAGGCCGATCTGCTCCAGGACGAGGCAATCGCAGGGGCTTTCGAGCGATACGACGCTACCGTCGAAGCCCTGCACGGTCGCGAGCAGCGTCCCCGGCGGCACGTGCTCGCCGGACTCCAGCGCGGAGACGAACCGGCCGCCGATCGGCGCGCGGATCTGGACGAGCGGCGCCTCGACGACGGCACTGTTCGCGGCGACCGTGAGGTAGCGGTCCTTGATGCCGAGCGCCGATGACGACGAGCAGCGCCAGACCGGCCAGGCCGAAGCCGGCGTAGGTGCCGTAGCGCCTGCAGCTGCGCGCCGCGGACTCGTCCTCGACGAGTGGGTTGTAGACGGCCTGGAGGCGCGCCTCGGCCGTGTTGTCGCGGGCGCGCACCTGGAGGATGTCGCCCGCGCTCACCACCTCGCCCGACAGATAGGCGTCGACCAGATAGCGAAACACGTCGGTCTGCTGCTTGGACAGGCCGAGAAACGCGCAGCCGAACCGGCCGTGCTCCTGATCCGCGTAGACGACGCGCGCGTCGAAGCGCATCGTCATGTCGAATTCCTCGAACGGGAAGATCAGCTTGACCGGGAACCGCTCGCCCGCCTGGCGCGAGGTGATCACGCTCTCGACGCCGAAGCCGCCGACCGACCAGTCGTCGACCTGGTAGCGGACGCCGTCGACCTCGACCTGGATCGGGATCTTGAGCCGGACGTGCTGCCGGTGGACTTCGGTCTCGTGAACGATCTGTGCTTGCATTCCAGCGTCTCAGAGCAGCGCGATGATGGCGCTCAGGCGCGGCAGGCTCAGCATGTGGGTCGTGAGCGCCACCGCGCGACCAGGGTGGCGAGCGCCAGGACGATGCAGATAGGCCGACCCCAGGCTCTGCCATCGCGCGTCCCCGGGCGCGAGCCGCGCGCCGACGGCGATGTTCTGGCGGGTCCAGCGCTGCCGGTCGGGCCGGAACAGGATGTAGGTCTTGACCAAGGCTCCATAAACCTGCCCGAAATAGATCAGCAGCGGATACAGCCCGCTGATCCGGGGCCGCGCAGTCAGCAGCACCAGGGATTGGATCAGTCGGGTGATGCCAACCCATAGTAGATAAGTGTAAAGAAAGATCGTCGATTTGCCGAGCACGAAGAACACCGCCACGGTCGGCCCGATCAGCGGCGTCCACATCGACAGGCGCTGATCGATCAGGCACCACCAGGTGAACAGGCCGATGCGCCGCGGCCCGAGCGCGATGCCGCGCCCGTTCGCGCGCAGCATGTTGCCGAACCAGCGTAGCATCAGCTGGGTCGCGGCCGGCAGCAGCCATCTGCGACGGCGGGTGCTCGATGGTGATCACCCTGACGTCGGGCAGATAGAGCATCGCGCGGCCGGCGCGCAGCAGCCAGAACCAGGTCGACTTGTCCTCGCCGGTCAGCAGCTTGATCCGGCCGAGCCGCCAGTGATCGAGATAGTCGTTCTCGATCGCTTCGATGAAGCCCGGGATCGGTCGCGACCGAGCCGCGGTAGATCGACATCCGCCCGGTCATCGCCAGCAGACGCCGCGACAGACCCATCGACGACATCAGCTGGTGGCGCTGGGCGAAGCGCAGTCCGTGCCAGGCCTGCATCACCGGCTGCCGTTGACCACGATGCAGTCCTCGTCGGTGGTGATCCCGTCGACGTCGGGCATCAGTCTGAGGAACGGCAGGCTCTTGGCGAGCGTGCCCGGGGTGAGCAGCGTGTCGCCGTCGAGCACCACGATGGCGGCGTCGCCGCTCGGCCGGCGCCGGCAGATCGCGCGGAGCGCGCAGGCCATGCTGTGGCGCTTGCCGGTGCCCGGCCGGCGCACGAACGTCGAGCCGCACCTCTGGCGGCGGCGCCATCTGCTGGAACAGCTGCTTGATCAGCCGCTGGTCGCCGAGTTCGACGATCCCCGCCACGATCGTCGCCGGGCGGCCGTAGCGGATCGCTTCGGCGATCGCCGCCTGGTAAACCCGGCCGTGGTCTCGCCGCGGATGCGATAGCTGGTGATCACGATGTAGACCTGCGAGGCGATGCCGGCCCTGCCCGACCTCGTCCGCGGCGCGCCGCCAGCGCCGGGAACACCAGATGGCGGTAGATCAGCGCCCGCACCAGATGGACCATGCCCCAGCCGTAGCGCCAGGTGCCCAGGACGCCCGAGGATGATCACGAACTCGCGCGAGCCCGGCTGCCACACCGCCGGCGGCGCGTGGACGCGCCAGCGCCGCCAACGCGAGCAGATAGAGGGCCAGATACATCAGGCCCGCCGACCGGCACGACGGAGCCGCCGCCTGGCAGCCACTCTCTGCCAGCCAGCCAACCTGCCGGCCGCGCTCAAGGGCGCGCCGTCCGAGGCCCATCAGCTTCCCCTTGCTCACCGGTGACCAGACGATCCGGCCTGCCCTGGCAATAACCTTAATGATTCGAATGCGTTAACAAATCCTAGCGGCGACCGAGCCCGGGTCAATCGTCCGCCCGATCCACCGATGTTCGGGATATGCTATGAACGCGTCACAGCGGCAACAACGCGCTCGAGGTCGTCATGTCGGTCCCCGAGCCGAGCGCGTGCGTGCTGGACGCCGAATTACAATCTGCGCGCAGCGGTCGCCGAGCATCAGACCTATTTCGCATCGCTATGAGGCGGACAGCGCGGCCTTTCGGGCCGCCAACCGGGCCGCCTCGATCTCGCCTATGGCGACAGCCCGCGTCAGGCGGTCGACCTGTGGCTGCCCGGACGCGGCCGGCGCCCCGCCGCCTCCTGGTGTTCATCCACGGCGGCTATTGGCAAAGCTTCGACCCCAAAGCGTTCACCTTCGTCGCGGAGCAGCCGCTCGCGGCCGGGGCGGCGGTGGCGCTGATCGGCTACGATCTGGCACCGGCGGTCGACATGGATGCGATCGTCGGCCAGGTCCGCCGCGGGCTCGGCTGGCTCTATCGCCAGGGCGGCGAGCTCGGCTACGACCCCGACCGGCATCTTCGTCGCCGGCCATTCGGCCGGCGGCCATCTGGCAGCGATGGCGCTCGCCCACGACTGGGCGGCGGAAGGCGCCTGCCGCGCGACCTGATCAAGGGCGTGTGCGCGATCAGCGGCGTGTTCGATCTGGAGCCGATCCGGCTCTGCTACCTGAACGAGGTGCTGGGCCTCGATGCGGCCCAGGCGCGGCGCAACAGCCCGTTGCATCTGCCGCCCGGGCGCGCGCCCTGCCCGGTCGCGGTCGCGGTCGGCGAGCAGGAGACCGCGGCCTTCCACGAGCAGAGCCGCGCCTATGCCGACAAGCTCACGGCCGCGGGCTGGCCCTGCCGGCTCGTGGTCCAGCCGGGCATGCACCATTTCGAGATCGTCATGAGCCTGGCACGTCCGGACGATGCGCTGATGCGTATGCTATGCGAGCAGATGGGCCCCGGCGGCGCAGCGGCTTGACGACAGGCGCACGCTGTTGAACTGATGGCAGCGCGCTCCCCGGGACGCGACAGACGAGAAACGCGCGATGGCCAACAGCAAGCAGATCCTGATCGTCGACGACGACGAGGCGTTGCGCACTTCGCTCGCCGAGCAGCTCGAGCTGCACGAGGGCTTCGTCGTCTTCCAGGCCGCGGACGGCCGAGCGCGCGCTGGAAGTCGTCAAGGAGCACCACTTCGAGGTCATCCTGCTCGACGTCGGCCTGCCCGACACCGACGGGCGCGATCTCTGCCGGCTGATGCGGCGCCAGGGCGTCAAGACGCCGATCATCATGCTGACCGCGCACGATTCCGATGCCGACACCATCCTCGGCCTCGACAGCGGCGCCAACGACTACATCCCCAAGCCGTTCCGGCTCGGCGTGCTGTTGGCCCGTCTGCGCGCGCAGCTGCGCCAGTTCGAGCTGTCCGACGACGCGACCTTTCCGATCGGCCCCTACACCTTCCGGCCGAGCGCCAAGATGCTGATGCAATGCCGACAGACCAACCGCAAGGTCCACCTGACCGAGAAGGAGACCGCGATCCTCAAGTACCTCTATCGGATGGGCGATCGCGCCGATCGACGCGCGAGGTCCTGCTCGACGAGGTCTGGGGCTACAACGCCGGCGTCACCACCCACACGCTCGAGACCCACATCTACCGCCTGCGCCAGAAGATCGAGCCGGAGCCGACCAACGCCCAGATCCTGGTCACCGAGCCCGGCGGCTACCGCCTGGCTCGCTAGCGCCGGCCGCGGCCGGGGCGTGCCCAACGTCCTGCCCGAGTTGGCCGACCGTGATCCGGCGCGGTGATAGCGACGGCTGTTGCCAAATCGATCGTGACGGGTTCAAACCAGAAGCTGTGACCAACCGGTGCTCGCCCGAACGCCGGCGGAGCGCGTCAGTCGGACCCCATGCAGGCCGTCCTCAGCCTCGAGCACGTCAGCAAGTCGTTCCCCGGCGTGCAGGCGCTCGACGACGTCCAGTTCGACGTCCGCGCCGGCGAGGTGCATGCGCTGCTCGGCGAGAACGGCGCCGGCAAGTCGACCCTGATCAAGATCGTCTCCGGCGTCTACGCAGCCGGACGCGGCGACCATCCGCCTCGACGGCGAGGCGGTCCGCTTCGCGAGCCCGCGCGACGCCCAGCGCGCCGGCATCGCCACCGATCTACCAGGAGCTCCTGCTCTTCCCGGAGCTGACCGTCGCCGAGAACATCTTCCTCGGCCACGCGCCGCGCACCCGCCTCGGCAGCGCTCGACTGGGCGCGCGATGCGCGCCGAGGCCGCGCGAGCTCCTCGCCTCGCCTCGACATCCACGACCTCGACGCCGTCGCGGATCGTCGGCGCGCTCTCGGTCGGCAACCGCCAGCGGGTCGAGATCGCCAAGGCGCTCTCGCAGAACGCGCGCATCCTGATCATGGACGAGCCGACCGCGGCGCTGCCGAGGCCGACGTCGCAGCGCCTGTTCGGCGATCGTCCGCCTCCTGCGCGAGCGCGGCGTCGGCATCGTCTACATCAGCCACCGGCTCGAGGAGGTCTTCGTGCTCGCCGACCGGGTCACCGTGCTGCGCGACGGCGCGCTACGTCGGCACCCGGCAGGTCGCCGAGGCCAGCCGAGGACGAGCTGATCACCATGATGGTCGGCCGCGACGATCGAGAACCTGTTCCCCAAGCTCGACGCCGCCGATCGGCGAGCCGCTGCTCGAGGTGCGCGACCTCGTCCGGCACGGCGGCTGTTCCGCGACGTCAGCCTCGACGCTGCGCGCGGGCGAGATCGTCGGCCTCGCCGGCCTGGTCGGCGCCGGCCGCAGCGAGCTGGCGCAGGCGATCTTCGGCATCACACCCGCCGACGCCGGCGACGATCCGTGCTCGACGGCCAGCGCGGTCGCGGATCCGCAGCCCCGGCGAGGCCAGGCGCCTCGGCATCGCCTACGTCCCCGAGGACCGCGGCACCCAGGGCCTGATCCGGCCGATGCGCCTGCGCGAGAACATCTCGCTCGCCGTGCTGCGCCAGGTGGCGCGCGGCCTGTTCATCGATCGCCGCGCCGAGACCGAGCTCGCCGAGCGCAGCATCGCGCCAGTTCGGCATCCGCGCGAGCAGCGCCGAGCAGGTCGTCGACAAGCTCTCCGGCGGCAACCAGCAGAAGGTCGTGCTCGGCAAGTGGCTGGCGACCAGGCCGCGCGTCCTGATCATGGACGAGCCGACCCGCGGCATCGACGTCGGCGCCAAGGCCGAGATCCACCGCCTGATGAGCAGCCTCGCCCAGCGAGGGCCTGGCGATCCTGATGATCTCGAGCGAGCTGCCCGAGATCATGGGCATGAGCGACCGCATCCTGGTGATGCGCGAGGGCACGCTGGTCGCCGAGTTCGCGCGCGAGGACGCGACCCAGGAGGCGATCGCCGGCCGCGATGATGAGCGCCGGCCGATGCCGACCCGGCAGGCGCGCCGGTAGCCGCCGCGATGGCGGCGGCCGCTCCTCCGACGGCGCCAGCAGGCTCCTGCGCGGCCTGCGCCGCATCTTCGGCAGCCAGGAGATGGTGCTGTTCCTGCGCATCGTCGCGCTGCTGCCGTGGTCGGCACGATCAACCCGCGCTATCCTCGCCGAGCGCAACCTGCAGAGCATCTTCCTCGGCAACGCCTACATCGCGGTCGCCGCGATCGGCATGTCGATGGTGATCATCTCCGGCAACATCGACATCTCGGTCGGCTCCCTGATCGGCGTGCTGGCGACGCTCAGCGGCACGCTCGCGGTCGCCGGCTACCCGATCATCGTCAGCTGGCTCGCCCCGCTGGTCGTCGGCGCGCTGGCGACCGCGCTGATGGGCTTTCTCGTCGCCTATCTGCGCATCCCGTCGATCGTCGTCGACCCTCGGCATGCTCAGCATCCTGAAGGGCGGCCTGATCAGCGTCACCGGCGGCGCCTGGATCACCAACCTGCCGGCGGGCTACGCGCTCGCCCAGATGCGCCCGCTCGGCATCCCGATGCCGATCTGGTTCATGGTCGTGCTCGACCGTCGCCGCCGCGCTCTGGATGCGCTACACCGCGACCGGCCGCGCGATCTACGCGGTCGGCGGCAATGCCGAGGCGGCGCGCGCTGTCCGGCATCTCGCGCCGGCGCACGATCATGACCGTGTTCGTGATCCACGGCGTCTTCGTCGGCATCGCGAGCGTGCTGTTCGCGACCCAGCTCAGCGTCATCCAGTCGACCGTGCCGCCCAACCTCGAGCTCACCATCATCACCGCGTCCGTGGTCGGCGGCGTCAGCATCCTCGGCGGCACCGGCACGGTGGTCGGCTCGACGCTCGCCGCGATCCTGCTCGCCGCGATCGGCTCGTCGCTGATCTTCGTCAACATCTCGCCCTACTGGCTGCGCGCGGTGCAGGGCGTGCTGATCCTGATCACCGTGCTCGCCGACCTGATGCGCCGCCGCCGCCAGGCGCGGGCGCGCTAGACTTTAGCTAACGCGCTCTGGCCCGGCACTCTGGCGCTCAGACCGGCAGAAGGCGCGCGCCAGCCGTCCGCCGAAGACGTCGCCGTCCCAGTCGCCGACATGGTGGCGCGGCAGAAGCAGCGGTGCGCTGTGGTGCCCCGCGAGATCCTTCTCGCAGGTGCAGGCGCAGGCGAAGCCGGCCGCGCGCAGGAGGCCGGGCGTGGCCGCGCCAACCCGCGCTACGGGTAGGCGAACGACGTTACGGGACGATCGAGGATCGCTTCGCACGCGGCCTTGCTGTCCTCGATCTCCGCCTTTTGCACCGAGGCAGGCGCGGCGGACAGGTCGGGGTGGTTGACGGTGTGCGCGCCGACCTCGATCAGGCCGTCTTCGGCGAGTTCGGTAACCTCGTCCGCGGTCAGCATGCGCCGCGACGGCCGGACCGCGCTCGGCATGCCGGCCCGTTCGCGGGCTCGTCCAGCGCGCCTGTTGGACACTCGTCCCCCAAGGGGAGCAGCAGACGCCGGACCTGGTAGTAGAGAGCGAGGCGCGCATCCCGTCCGGCATCTGCCGGGAGATCGAAGCGATGGCGCTGCCCTTCGACGTCCAGCTCGAGGGACGCCGGCAGGGCGTCACCGGTGAGCAGGATCCGCGCGAGCTCGTTGCTCCAGAGTTCCCGGCCAGCGTCGGTGAGGCCGGTAGTAGATCAAGACGCTGGCCGGCATGCCGTGGCGTTCGAGGAGCGGCTTTGCCTCCAGCAGATTGTCGGCGTGCCGGTCTCGAACGTCAGGACGACCGCGCGGCCGAGCGGCCGGCCGTCTGCAAGCCGCCGCACCAGCTCTCGCAGCGCAGGCACGCGGACCCGACGGGCGAGCACGTCGAGATGCTGAGCGAAGTTCTCGGCGCTGACCGCCAAGGACAAGCTGCTGTTCGAGTACGAGATCGATACGTTTCGCAACCGCGCCCACGGAGGATCGCTATCGACGGTTGGGGGCTGACAACGACGGCCACCGGCTGATGGCGCCGACGGCTCACCACCGGCTGCATTTTCTCGCCCCCGGTACGCTCGCCGAAACTCGCCGCCATGAACTGAAGAGAAAAGCCTGGGGACTGCCCCTTCCGCAGACAATGGTTAACGAGATAGAGATGGTGGGACAGAAGATCTTCGGCAATATTTATCGATCGAACAAGATTGTCCGAATCGACCGCGAGACCGGCTGTGTCGACGGGGTGGCCGATTTGCTCGACTTTACGATCAATTGGACGCGGAGCAGAAGCAGCAGGTCATTCGCATTCGAACAACGTTCTGAATGGCATTGCCTATTGCAAGGAACGCGGGACGTTTTTCCTAACGGGAAAGAGATGGCCCGTCATATTTGAAGTACGCATGGGGATCTCGGTAGCCATGGCGACCATCGCGTCGAAGCCGCCTCGCCCGCTCAGTCGCGCGGGTGCCCTTCTGCTCCGCCACGAGGGCATCCTCGCTGATCATCCTGATCGTCTCGCTCCTGCTGCTCGCGACCCGGACCGACCGCTTTCTCACCGCCGACAACCTCCTCAACCAGGGCCGCCTGATGGCCGAGGTCGGGCTGGTCGCGCTGCCGATGACCTTCATCATCATCACCGGCGGCATCGACCTCTCGGTCGGCTCGATCCTGGGCCTCTGCGCCATCGTGCTCGGCGTCAGCTGGCAGAACCTGGGCCTGCCGCTGGAGCTGGCGATCGTCGTCGCGCTCGCTGACCGGCGCGCTCGCGGGCGCGTCAACGGCTGGTTCATCACCCGGGTCGGCGTGCCGCCGCTGATCATGACGCTGGCGACGCTGGCGCTCTATCGCGGTCTCGCCGAAGGCATCAGCCAGGCGCGCTCGGTGCGCGGCTACCCGGAATGGTTCTTCATGCCTCGGCCAGGGCGACGTCCTCGGCGTGCCGACCCAGCTCTGGCTCCTCGCTCGTGGCGATCATCGTCAGCGCATCGTGCTGGCGCGCACGACCTTCGGCCGCTCGCTCTACGCCATCGGCAACAACGAGCTCGCGGCGCGCTTCTCCGGCATCCCGGTCGACCGCTACAAGCTGATCATCTACACCTTCTCCGGGCTCATGGCCGGGCTCGCCGGCTGCATCTTCGTCTCGCGGGTCAGCACGACCCGCTCCGACATGGGCACCGGGCTCGAGCTCGACGTGATCGCCGGCGGTCGTCCTCGGCGGCACGAGCATCTTCGGCGGCACCGGCACGATCCTCGGCACGGTGCTCGGCGTGATCCTGATCCAGCTGCTCAAGAACGGCCTTGCGCTGACCGGGGTCAAGGGCGACGCGACCATCGTGGTGATCGGCTCGGTCTTGATCTTGTCCATCCTGATCACCAACTGCTATCCAACGTCGTCGCGGCGGCGAGAGCTGAGGGCCGAAGGAGGTCGGACCCTGCGAGTTCTTACGCGTTCGCGTGGGAGGCTGAACGCCGATCGAAGGAGAGGCATCGAGCATCTTGCTCAGGATCACTCTGCTCGTAGCGAGCAGCGCGTTCTCGCCAGCACCGCCTGGCGCAGGAGCGCTGGGACGGCGCCGACGACCTGGCCGTCAACCCGCTGCGCCTGCGACGGGCGGCGGCGGCAAGGTCGGTCAGCCAAGCCCTACGACGGCGGGCAGCCGACCGACGCGCCGGATCTCGCCGGCAAGGAGATCACGCTGGTCGACGTGCCGAAGCTGATCGGCATCGGCTACTTCGCCGCGACCACGCTCGGCATGCAGCAGGCGGCGGAGGAACTCGGCAACGTCAAGGTCACGCACCGACGGGCCGACCGAAGCCAACATCGACGACCAGATCACCTTCATCGACAACTACATCACCCAGGGCGTCAACGGCATCCTGTTCGCCGCCAATGACCCGGTCGCGATCGCGCCGGTGCTGAAGCAGGCGCTGAGCGAGGGCATCCACGTCGTCGGCTACGACGCCAACTCGCAGCCGGATGCGCGCGAGTGGTTCGTCAATCAGGCCGAGTTCAACGGCATCGCCAAGGCGATGATCGACACCATGGCCGAGGAGATCGGCGAGGACGGCAGCTTCGCGCATCGTCACCAGCACCTTCACGACGCCGAACCAGGCGCGCTGGATCGCCGAGATGTGGGCCTACAGCAAGCATGCTATCCGAACATGAAGTGGCTCGAGACGGTCGAGGCGCAGGAAGACAACATCCTGTCCTTCAACCAGGCGACGACGCTGATCAACAAGTACGGCGACGAGCTGGATGGCCTGTTCGGCATGACCAGCGTCGCGACGCCGGCCTCGGCCGAAGCCGTGACGCAGGCGCGGCCTGTGCGGCAAGGTCGCGGTGGTCGGCCTCGCGACCCCGAACGCGATGAAGCCCTACGTCGAATCGGGCTGCGTCAAGTCGGTCGTGCTCTGGAACCCGGTCGATCTCGGCTACGCCGCGGTCTACGTCATGCGCGCGGTCGTCGACGGCAAGCTTCAAGCCCGGCGACACGAGGTCGAGGCCGGCCGTCTCGGCAAGCTGCAGGTCGTCAACGGCAGCGAAGTCCTGCTTGGCGCCGCCCTTCATCTACACCAAGGACAACATCGACGACTTCGACTTCTGAGGCGGGGCGGCAGGGCCGCCAGCCCGGACGACGGCCCGCTCACAAGGAGCGGCCGTCCTCGGCCGGCCCACGGAGTCGGGCTCGTCGAGCCCCGAGCTCAGGTCGTGACCACCTCGGCGAGCGTGGTCGCGGGCGGCGTGTTGCGCGAGCGGTGGCAGCGCACCACGCCGTCGATGATCACCATGCTGATGCCCGGGCAGATCGCCCATGCGGACGCTCTCCAGGAGCGTCTTGCCGGCGGTGTGCTGGGCGCGATCCATGAGCACGAAGTCGGCCGCCCGGCCGGGCTCGATCAGGCCGCAGTCGAGCTCGCGCATGCGCGCGGTGTTGCCGGTCGCGAAGCAGAACGCCGTCGCGGCGTCGATCTCGCCGAGGCTGCTGAGCAGCGCGACCGTGCGCAGAATGCCGAGCGGCTGGACGCCGGAGCCGGCCGGCGAATCGGTCCCCAGGATGATCCGCTCCGGCTGACCGAGCTCGATCGCCGTGCGCATGGCGTAGAGCGCGGCGAGCGCGTTGCCGTTGTGCACGATCTCGATCGCCGCGGGTGCACTGCTCGCAGAGGCAGCGGATCTGGGTAAGCGGCAGCGCCGTGTGGCCGCCGTTGATGTGGCCGATCACGTCGGCATCGGCTTCGAGGACGACGTCCGCGTCGATCAGCCCGGAGCCCGGGATCGATGGGCCGCCGGTGTGGATCGTGCTCTGGATGCCGTATTTGCGCGCCCAGGCGACCATCCGCTTCGCCTCGTCGCCCTGCTTGACGCCGCCGAGCCCGACCTCGCCGAGCAGCTTGACGCCGGCCTCGGCCATCTCGCGAAAATCCTCCTCGACCATGCCCTGCTCGAGCACCGGCGCGCCGGCGTGCAGCTTGACCCCGCCCGGACGGAAGGCGGAGAAGGCGCGCTGCGCCGTGATCGCGAGCGCCTTGACCCCGACCACGTCCCGGGCCGGCCCGGCAGGTGGACCTCGCCCGCCGAGACCATGGTGGTGACGCCGCCGTGCAGGAAGCTGTCGATCCAGTTCAGCTGGTTCTGGCGCGGCGTCCAGTCGCCGAATACCGGGTGAACGTGGCTGTCGATCAGGCCGGGCGCGACCGTCGTGCCCTTGGCGTCGACCAGGACGTCGGCCCGCTCGGCATCGACGTCCTTCGCCTTGCCGACCGCGGTGATGATCCCGTCGGTGGCCACGATGGTATCGGCATCGAGCAGCGGCCGCTCGAGCGCGCCCGAGAGCAGCGTGCCGATGTTCCGGATCACGAGCTTGCCCTTGAGTGCGTCGTCCTGTGACTGTGTCGCCATGGCCTCCCCCTCTCGCTCCCGGGGGGCGATCGTCGAATTCCCTTTATACCCTAGGTCCGATCACGCGAAGCCCGCCTTGCGCAGCCCGCTCGCATAGTGCTCGACATCGTCCGGGCGCTGGAACGGGTCCATGGCGAGCAGCCAGTCGATGCAGCTCATGTTCTCGGGGAACATGCCGCGCGCGCGAGCTGGCGGCGATGGTGACGGTAGACCGTCTCGCGATGGCCGGCGCATGGTCTATCCGCCCGAGATGGGCGTAGGCAGGCGGCGATGAAGGCGGGCGTGTTGCAGAGCGCCTCCGGCGCCGGCGGCCATGGTCGCGATCGCCTCCTCGTGCAGGCGCGCGGCGAACAGCGCGATCCCGACGAACGCCGCGTACCACTCGGGATGATGGGGGGCGAGGCGCAGGGCGTTGCGACCGGTCTCCACCGCCAGGTCGTGATCGCCGATCCAGGCCATGGCACACAGACACGTGCGCGAGCACGTCGGCGTCGTTGGGGTTGAGCTCGAGCGCCCGGAGAAGCTGCTCGCGCGCGGCCTCGTAGTCGCGGGCGTAGAGCTGCGCCACGCCCAGCATGCAATGCGCGCGGTGGTCCGCGATCGTCGAGCTCGACCGCCTTGCGCGCGAGACTCGATCACCTCCTCTCGGAAAGAACCAGTGGTTCCAGGAGAAGCAGGCCCATTCGTTGAGATGCGCCATGGCGAGGCCGACATAGGCGCGGGCGAAGTGCGGGTCCCGCGCCACCGCCTGCTGAAAGCAGCGGCGCGCCTCGCCGAGTCGCAGCGAGATCGGGCCGCCGCAGGGCGCTCCAGCCGCGCAGCCAGAGGTCGTAGGCCTCGAGATCGTCCGGGCGCCGGCGCCGGGCGCGCTCGAGCTGCGCGCTCTCGATCCGGCCGATCAGGGTTGCGACGATGCGCCGGACCACCTCGTCCTGCACCTCGAAGACCTCGGCCAGGGCGCAGTCGTAGCGCTCGGCCCAGAGCTGACGGCGCGCTCGCGGTCTCGACCAGCCGGACCGTGATCCGCAGCCCGATCCCGAGGCGCCGAAGGCCGCCTTCGAGCACGTACGAGGCGCCGATCTCGGCGCCGATCCGGTCGGGCGCGACCGGCACATCGCGGTACGCGAGCGCGGTCGTCGGCGCGATCACGTCGAGCTCGCGAAAACGACCGAGCTCGGTCGCGATGTCCTCGGCGAGCCCGTCGCCGAGATGCCGGTCCTCGACGGCGCCGCCGGCCGCGCCAAAGGAGAGAACGGCGATCGAGGGTCGCGCCGCTAGCTCGGCGCGCCGGCGGGCTCGGTCCCCTGCGGCCGCCTCGATTACGCCAGCGCGCGCTCGGGCAGATCGTCGACTTCGCCGACGGGCGTGCCCTCGAGTGCGACCGGCACAAGCTTCAGAAGCTCGGCGCGCAGCCGCTCGGTCTCCGGCGCCGGCTCGACGTCGAGCTCACAGGCGAGCAGCTCGCGGCAACGGCGGTACTGCTCGAGCGCCGCGCCAACCCGGTCCTGATACATGTAGAGCCGGATCAGGGCGCGGTGGACGCTCTCCTGCAGGGGGTCGAGGGCGATCAGCCGGAGCGCGATCTGGATGGCTCGGTCGATCGCGCCGGTGACCACATAGTGGTCGAGCAGGCGATGCAGCACCTGCTGCAGGATTTCATCGAGCCGGCGGCGCTCGATGGCCAGCCACTCCTCGAACGCCTCGCCGCAGGCGGCAAAGCCGGCGAGCAACGGGCCACGATAGAGGGCGGCCGCTCGCTCCAGCGTCTCGGGCGTGCCGTCGGCGGCGAGCCGCTCGAACAGCCGGGCGTCGACCTCGAGTCCCTCTGCCCGCAGCGCGACACGATCGACGTTGGTGGCGAGCCAGGGCTTGGCCTCCTCCGGCATCGCCTGGCGCAGCCGCGAGAGCGTCTTGCGGAGGTTGGCGCGCGCCTCGACGTCGGCTCTGCTCGTCCCAGAGGAGGCTGGCCAGCTCGTCGCGCCCGTGACCCTGCGCCCCGTTCGCCGCCAGATAGGCGAACAGCGCCCGAACCTTGCGGGTCGGGAAGCTGATCGCATCGTTGCTCGCCGAGCGGCACTCGAACCCGCCGAGCAGACGGACCTGGAGGAGCGTCATGCAGGGAACCTCCGTGCCCGATCCTACGTTGCTGGGCGCATTTTTTCAGGCGGAAATTCGCATTTGTCCCGCTCTTGTCACGGCAGCGGGGACGGCCGTCCGTCAGGTTGCGCAGGATATCGCCAGCAAGGAGGTCGACGATGTCCAATCGCGTAGCCTGGCAGGTGACTGACGATGCTGCGGTCTCTACGAGAAGAGCTTCGTTCCCGCCATCTTCGCCGGCTCGGCTGTGGTCCTGGCTCGACGCGGTCGGGATCGGCCGCGGCGAGCGCGTGCTCGACGTCGGCTGCGGAACCGGCGCTGCGACGCGCGAAGCCGCGCGGCGCGTCGGGGCGGAGGGTCGCGTCGTGGGGCTCGATCTCAACCCGCGCATGCTCGCCGTGGCCGCGCGCGTCGCGCCGGAGATCGAATGGCGCCAGGGCGACGCCGGCGATCTGCCGTTCGAGGACGGCGCGTTCGATGTCGTGGTCAGCCAGTTCGCGTTGATGTTCTTCCCCGACCAGTGGGGGGCGCTGCCGGCATGTGGCGGGTCCTGGCGCCGGGCGGCCGGCTCGCGGTCGCGGTCTGCGGCGCGCTCGCGGACAGCTCCGGCTATGCCGCCCTCGCGGAGGTCGCTGAGCGGGTCTGCCCGCCCGCGATCGTCGACCTGCTGCGCTCGCCGTTCGCGCTCGGCGACCGGGCAGCAACTCGCGGAGCTGGCGCGCGCGGCCGGGATCGATCGCGCCGAAGCGAAGACCTTCCGCTGTCCCGGTGCGCTTCCCCTCGATCGATGCTCTGGTGCACACCGAGATCATGGCCTCGCCGATCCGGGCCATCATCGACGAGGCGAGCTTCGAGGCGCTCCTGCGCGACGCGCGCGAGGCGCTCGCGCGCTGGCGCCAGGATGACGGCGAGGTTGCGTTCTCCCTGCCCGTGCACATCCTGACCGGCAGGAAAGCGTGAGCGGCGCGGGCCGGCGGCCGGCGGCCCTCAGTAGCGCACCGCCACTGGCTTGCCGGTTCTGGCCGAGCGGAGCGCAGCTTCGGCGAGCACCAGGGCGCGACGGCCGTCCTCGGCGCCGATGAACGGCTCCTCGCCGTGCTTGACCACGTCGGCGAAGTGATCGAGCGCCAGCCGGTAGGATTCGAGATAGCGGTCGGTGAAGAAGTATTGCAGCACGTCGGTGCGGACCGCGGCGGCGTCGTAGCGCTCGAGCGTCGTGCGCCGGACGTTGTCGGAGCGCACCATGCCGCCCGAGCCCAGCACCTCGATCCGCTGATCGTAGCCATAGGTGGCGCGCCAGCTGTTGTTGATCTGGCAGAGCTTGCCGCTGTCGGTTCTGAGCATCGCGAGCGCCGTGTCGGCCTCGTTCAGGGGGCGGAACGCGGGCTCGATCAGGCAGCTCGCCATAGCGAAGATTTCCACGGGCTCCTCGCCGAGCAGCCACCTCGCCATGTCGAGGTCGTGAACCATTGTCTCGAGGAACAGGGCGCCCGGCGAGTTCGCGAGGTAGCCGACCGGCGGCGGTTCCGGATCGCGACTGGTGATGCTGATCAGCTCGACGACGCCCGCCTCGCCGGTGCGCACCGCCTGCTCCAGAGCGGCGTGATGGCGATCGAAGCGGCGATTGAAGTCGACGAACACCAGCACCCCTTTACCTGCAATCGCACGCAGGCAGGCGTTCGCCCGCTCGAGATCCAGATCGAGCGGCTTCTCGCAGAACACAGGCTTTCTCGCCTCGACGGCGCGGGTAATGAGCTCGGCGTGGGTGTTCGATGACGAGGCGATCAGCACGGCGTCGATCGCGGGATCGGCAAGCGCCTCGCCGGCATCGGCACTGGCCGCGGCGCCATGGCGCCGGGCGAGGCGGGTTGCCGCCTCGAGGTCGACGTCGACCACCGTAGCGAGCCGCAGCTCCGGGTGATCCCCGATGTGCCGGGCATGAATCCCGGCGATCCGCCCCGCCCCGAACAAGCCGATGTTGATCATGCCGCCGCTCCTTCCCACCCCGACTGGTCAGTGCCGCTCCTCGACCCGTCTCGACACGGCATACTGCCGCCGGAGCGCCGCTCGCTCAATCGGCGTCTTGCGGTCGGTTGCGCGTGCCAGAGTTTGCTGGCAAAGGAGCCTCGCCGGCGCGAGGGCAAGAGGCCCGCTGCCCGGTGGCATCGCGCGGAGAAGGACCATGTTGCGGGCCTATTGCCTCGAGGGTGGCCGGCTCAAGAGCGTCGATCTGGCCGACGCGGAGCCGCAACTGCCAGAGCGGACGGTCTGGCTCGATCTGCTCCAGCCGACCGGCGCCGAGGAGAGCGCGGTCGAGCGGGCTCTGGCCATCGAGGTGCCGACCCGGGAGGAAATGAAGGAGATCGAAGCCTCGAGCCGCCTCTATCGTGAAGACGGGACGCTGTTCATGACCGCAACTCTGGTCGCCAACGCCGACACCGAGCTGCCGGAGAGCACGGCGCTCACCTTCATCCTGGCCGGCGAGCGGCTGGTCACCGTGCGCTACGCCGACCCGTTGCCGTTTCGCGCATTCGCGGCCTACGCGCTCCGGCACCCGAGCGCCTGCAGCGACGGCGATGCGGTCTTCGCCGGCCTGCTCGAGGCGATCATCGACCGGATCGCCGACATCCTCGAGACCGTCGGCGCCGATCTCGACCGGCTGTCGCGCGAGGTCTTTTCCCGCAGCGGCGCTCAGACCAGCCGCGATTTTCAGGCGTTCCTGCGCCGCCTTGGCCGGGCGGGCGACCTGGCCTCGAAGGCGCGCGAGAGCCTGGTCAGCCTCGGCCGCCTGCTGGCCTTTGCCATCCAGGGTACCCAGTCGCGGGGGCGCAAGAGCGGCATCTCGCGCCTCAAGACGGTCGGCCGCGACGTCGCATCACTGAGCGACCACGCTTCGTTTCTGAACAACAAGATCAACTTCCTGCTCGATGCCACGCTCGGCATGATCAACATCGAGCAGAACGCAATCATCAAGATCTTCTCGGTCGCCGCGGTAGTCTTCCTGCCGCCGACCCTGATCGCGAGCATCTACGGCATGAACTTCGCCGTCATGCCCGAGCTGCACCTGGGTGTCGGTTATCCTTTGGCGCTCGCGTTGATGGTGGTCTCGGCGGTTCTGCCGTACTGGTACTTCAAGCGCCGCGGCTGGCTTTAGATTTGATGCAACGGATCTTGGCTCGACGAATCTGCGGCGGCGGCCGTTCAAACGGGCTGCTGGAGGCGCGATTGTGTCGCCGCGGTCCGCCCTTGACGCGGCGACTCGAGCCAGTGCGAGAGATCGCGACCGAGCAGCTTGGAGAGCGCCGCCACCTCGTCTGCGAACAGCGCACGCAGCCGCTCCCGGTCCGCCTTGGTCACACCGGTGCTGCCGGCCTTGCGATAATAGATCCGCTTGCCCAACTCGATGGCTGGCTGGGGGAGGGTGCGGTTGATGAGATGCTTGCCGCCAATCCGGGTGAGCAAGTAGTTTAGTCGTGCCGCGCGCGGCACTCGCGCATGGTTGGTCCTGAGTATCTTGGCTGGTCGGAGCTCCGGGTCGACGCCAAGGAACTTCAGAGTGCCTGCCATGACGCCGTGGAAGTCGGCGCGCAGGTCGTCGTACACGATGATCTTGACCTGCTTCCTTGGGAACTGCTCCAGGTAGCGCTCAACCTGCTCGACGTAGCGGCCAAGCTCGACGTACAGTCCGGACTGGCCCCATGCCGTTCGCGGCGCGGCGAGATCCTTCTCGAGCAGGACGCCGAACGTATCGCGGGCAGCTCCGAGCCGACACTCCATGTGGTACTGCGAAATCGCCCGATCCACAGGATTGCGCAGGATCATGATGATGCGGGCGTGAGGCAAAGCCAGGCGGATGTTGCGCGGCGCGGTCGCCGAGTACAGATACGAGGTCGAGCACTCGCCGATCGCCCGCTCACCTTCTGCCTTGCGGAACAGCGCGTAGTAGGTGGCCGGATTGCGGACATACGCTGAATGCACCGACTCGTCCATCGAGCTTTCTACGTAGGCATCCGCGTCGAACTGGCTGACCGCCTGCGCATTGCTTAATGTGAACTTGTCGATTTCCAGATCATCGCTGAAAAAATTTGGTTCCTTGATCGGTGAGCAATAGACCTCTGGATGCGCGTCGAGATTGGCGTAGACTGCCGTGGTTCCGGCTTTCATCGCGCCAACCAGAAAAAAGTTGGGTCCGAGCCATCCGTTCGGTCCGAGCGATCTGGTCATAGAGGCAACTCCGGGTCGTTTCCGCTGAGATGTGTGTTGGTCGAGGCGACCATGTGGCGCTCGCCCGAGTACCCGATCCCTATGAGCGTAAACAACCGATCGCCCTCGGCATTTCATTACCCGGTCTATCTCGCATCCAGGGCGGCCAGGCGGCGGCGGGCGTCCGTGCCCGGTCGTCGCTCCGGCGCGAGCTCGGCCGCCTTTTCATACAGCGCTTTCGCACCGTCAAGATCATTGTTGCTTTCCAGGATTCGCGCCCAGTCGAAGTAGACGTATGGGTTCTCCGGGTTCAGTTCAGCCGCCTTTTTGTACTGAATCAGAGCACCTTCCTTATCCCCCTTTTTTTGCAGAAGGAAACCGAGATCATATTGGGCATAGGCATGTTTGGGGTCAAGTTCGAGAACCTTCCGGTATTCATCGATGGCGCCATCAATGTCGCCCTGGACCTGGAGCATGTAGCCCAGATCGTAGAGGATGGCGGGATGACGGGGATTGAGCCTGGCGGCTTCACGATACCAGTGGGTTGCGGCGACGAGATCGCCCTCCGATTGGGCCCGATGGCCGCGGGCATAAAGCGCGGCCCAGGAAGGCTCGCTCGGCGCCGGCGTGGCCGCGCCGGCACTCGCGGAGGCCGAACCCTCCTGATCGCTCGTGAGGCCGCTTGTAGGTTTGGGCGGCTCGGGATCCGCGGACGCGGTGGAACCGGTCGTCGCCAACGGCGCCTGGCTGCCGTCTGTCGATCCGTCGACTGCGCCAGCCCTCTCGTCCTGGCCGGGCCTCGTGCTCGCCAGGGCCGCTGCAGCTTGCGGCCCTTGAGGGGTTGAGCGGGACGATACGCCAGTGGCTGGATTGACGGCTCGCCGTGCGATCTGGGGTCATCCGAGGTGCGGCTTGCCGCCGGTGCGTTGGACGAACGTGGCAGCAGCAGCTGATCCAGCTGAACGACGAGCTGGCCGAGATTGACGCCGGTGATCAGGGCACTGCCGCTGGCGACGATGCCGAGCGCAAATCCACCAAAGATTCCGCAGCTGATCAAGAGAAACCGCCCTGGCGCTCGCGCTCGACCGGACCCGGCGCTCCGGGCCGGTGCCGCAGACCGTTGCTGATCGGCAAGTTTCAGTTCGGCCTTGGCGCGCGCGAGCCTTCCCCCCGACCACAGCATGATGTTCCGGCTCGACGTCACCGCGGGTAGTTTCGCGTGGCTTTCGAGCGAACCTATTCCCATGGCGACGGGCGGCGGGGCCAACAGGAGACGAGGCGCATCGACCGGCAGCAATGCTCGCGCGGCGGGGGGCCCTGTCGGGTCATGGCCATTCGCTGCGCCGGCTGCCGCCTGTTTCCGGCGCCAGCTCATGGCCGCCGCCGACGCACTACGCCACCGCCTGGCCGCATCCTCGGCCCTGCTCGGCAGCTCGCGACTCACTTCGTCCCAACGGAACTCCCGTGCGCGCAAGCTCGGCAATCGGGCCACGCCATCCGGACCAGCTTCCCTTTCCTGGCGAGACTCGGCGGGCTGAGGATTGAAGCGAGGAACGCCTCGATCGCGGACGGGAGGACGTCCGATGCCCGCGGGAGGCCCGCCGTTCACGGCGCCGCCGTGAGACGGCCCGACCGCGGCGACTGTTGCCGAACGGTCCGCCGCCCGTGGCGCCCGCGCAACGGAGCTTCGCGCCGTCCGCCGGGGAGTGCGGCGCGGCTGCCTCGCTTTCGCGCCTCGTGTTGCGCATCGCTTGAACACCCGAGCTAGCCATCGCCTGGGCCAGCGCCCACCGTTGACCTCCTCGCGAAGGCTCAAGTGCCACGGAACGAACTCTCCATTCTCCGGTGTGGAGGGACTGGCGAGCTTTACCGCCTCGATTGTCCTTGCAAAGCTCGGACGAGGCGGTTCGCGCTCGGCTCGGCCGACTGGGCCGCGGCTCCTGCGGGATCGTCTGCGATTTCTCGGCTTCGCGCCGCTCGTGCGCCGATTTCAGCGAGGCGTCTCGGTTGCGGATGCGCTCCGCGAGGGCGCGTGCCGCAGCGGCAGCCTGCAGCGCCCCCGCCAGATGCGCCGGTGGCCCTTGGGTCACCTCCGCCTGGCGTTCGTGAGGCATTTCCGTCATGTGCCGGCTTTCGCTTTGTTGGGCATCTGAGCGAAAAAATCTCACACCGAATGGTTATTCAATCAGCCGAAATGAAACGATAAATCCATTGAATTCCCGCAATGATCCCAAACAATAGCAAAGCGAGGCAAGACCCACAGGGCTACCAAGATGGCGCACATAGTAATGAGCCAATGGCTGTGCTTAGATGCACACGACCCGTTGTGCCCCCGCAGAGGCTGAACTTCCCGCTCCGCAACTGAGCTGCGACTCGCCGGGGCACTTGTGTTTATGAGGCTCTCACTCATGCACCATTACTCCTGCGCGCACCTCGCCCCCGCAAGGATCCAAGGTTCGAGCGATCGAGCGTCACATCGCTCGCCGCCCGTGTCCTGCCATCGGGTGCCGCAGGCGGGACCTGGTCAGCCGACCAGGCCCGCGCGTTTCCTCCTCCTACCCATGACCGAGGTCATGGTTCCGCTGGTTGATCCAGCGACGGAATTTTTACAAAAGTGCCAGCAAACTTTTGCTCACATCCTGTGGATAACCATCGGAAGAAATCGAATCAAGCTGGAGTTGCGCGCACAACCCATCGTTCGGCATCGGGTGTGGCCGCAATGCCACAAAACGGGCGAAGGCTGACGGGCGGTGCGACCGTCCTGGCATCTCGTTGACACGACCCGGGCCATCGGCATGATGGCCTTCAAGGAGGTCGCACCGGGTCGTCAGCTGGCGCGACCCTCGCCAGAGCGAAAGGGTTTGCCATGTCCCGTTACCACTCTGTCCGCACGCCTGGAAGGACCACCAGCCGCCGGCGCTTTGTGACCGGCGCCGTCGCCGTCGCCGCTACCATGCCCGCGTTCAGTCGGCTCGGGTTCGGCCAAGGCCAGCAGGTCAACGTCTACAACTGGGACACCTATATCGGCGAAACGACCGTCCAGGATTTCACCGACGCGACCGGGATCGCGGTCCGCTACGATCTCTACGCCAGCAACGATGAGCTGTTCGCCAAGCTGCGCGGCGGCAACCCCGGTTACGACGTGGTCGTGCCGACCGACGACTACGTTGCCAAGATGATCGTGGCCGATATGCTGCTGCCGCTCGATCACGCCAAGATCCCGAACCTCGCCAACGTCGATCCGAAGTTCGCCGATCCGGCTTACGACCCCGGTCTCAAGCACAGCATGCCCTATTTCTGGGGCACGGTCGGGCTTGGCTATCGCAAGTCCAAGGCGAGCCCAAAGGCCCTCGCGGACGTGTTCGAAGGCGATGCCTACGCCGGCCGGATCGCCCTGCTCAACTCGCTCGACAGCATCCGTGCGGCGCTCAAGTACCTCGGCTATTCCCTCAATACCAAGGACGCCGCCCAGATTACGGCGGCCGCCGACGCCCTGATCAAGGTCAAACCGAAGATCAAGTCGTTTGCCCCCGATACCGGCCAGGACCTGCTGCTTTCGGGCGAGGTCGACGTCTGCCTCGAGTACAACGGCGACATCCTGCAGGTGATGGCCGAGGACGCCGACCTGGCCTACCTGGTTCCGCGGGAGGGCAGTGAACTCTGGGTGGACAGCATGTGCATTCCGAGGGGCGGCCCCAATCCGGACAACGCCCACACCTTCATCAACTTCATCCTGGACGCCAAGGTGCATGCTGCGATCGCCGAATTCGTTCACTACGCCTGCCCGAACGCCGCCGCGCTCGAATACATCCCCGAGGCGGATCGCAACAACCCGGCGCTGTACCCGCCGCGCGAGGTGCTCGATCGGTGCGAGATCGCGATCTACCAGGGCGAGAAGATCGAGAGCCTGTACTCGGACGCGCTGACCCGGGTGCTGGCGGCGTAACGCTCGGGCAACACGCAAGAAAATCATTTTTGTCGAGGCATTGTCATCGACCTCGTGGTCTCCTAAGTATACGCGCCGTAGCGGTGGGGCGACGCCCTCGGGGGCGAGACGCGACCCGCCGCTTAACGTTTTGGTGACGCGCTCGGCACTCTAAAGGAGGTCGACCGCGGTGAGGTGCCATCTCCACCAGCTGGGGGACCACGCCATGAACCCTGTAGCAGTCGCCCCGATTTGAGCCGCGCGGCCGGCGCGGTCAACGGACCGGTCGGCAGGACGCGAGAGCGTGCTGCGGACGCGATGGCGGGCCGATCTTCGGCCTGAGGCTTCGATTGCACGGGGACACGACGATGGTATCTGCGGGTTGGAGGTCGAGCGACCTGCTCGATCCCGGGTCGACGACTAAGATGGCGCAGCCCCAGGCGGCCGGAAACGCGGCTGGGTTCGGCGTTCATTTGACGCTCGACGGCTACGGCGGCTCGCGCGAGAAGCTGGCCGACTACGCGCACGTGCTGGCCTGCCTCGGCGACCTGCCCGAGCGCCTTGGCATGCACAAGATCGCCGAGCCGCTCCTGGTCGAGCTCGGCGAGCACAGCGTCAAGGACCCCGGCGGCGTCAGCGGCTTCGTGATGATCGCCGAGAGCCACATCAGCATCCACACCTTTCCTTTGCGCGGCTTCGTCAGCGCCGACGTCTATACCTGCCAGAACCAGCTCGATACCGAGCAGATCTGCCAGTACTTCGTCGAGGCGTTCGATCTGCAGGACCTCGAGACCCATTTCGTGAAGCGCGGCACGCGCTACCCCCAGCACAACATTTACGAGCTCGCCTGAGCGCGCGGCACCGAGAGCAGCCATGGACCGAGAGCGCCAGCAGAAGGCGGAACTTCTGCAGCGGACGGTCAAGCACGTCGATATCACGGCGCACGATACGCGCGCGCTGATTGCGGCATTTCAGGAGATGTCGTTCAGCGCGCGCGAGCTCGGGCGGGCGTGCGAGATCTACGAGCGCATGCTGCGCGATCCCGACTGCACGATCATTCTGACCGTCGCCGGCAGCACCAGCGCCGCCGGCTGCATGCAGGTCTACGTCGACCTGGTCCGGCACAACATGGTCGACGTGGTCGTCGCGACCGGGGCGACCGTGGTCGACATGGATTTCTTCGAGGCGCTCGGCTTCGCGCACTATCGCGGCAGCCAGTTCGCCGACGATTCGATGCTGCGCGAGCACTACGTCGATCGCATCTACGACACCTTCATCGACGAAGAGGAGCTGCAGAACTGCGATCGGGCGATCAAGAAGATCGCCGATGCGCTGACGCCGAGGCCCTACTCCTCGCGCGCCTTCATCCACGAGATGGGGCGCTGGCTGGTGGGCAACCCGGGCCGCGCGGTGAAGCAGGCATCGCTGGTCCAGACCGCATTCGAGAACGACGTACCGATCTTCTGCCCGGCTTTCTCCGACAGCAGCGCCGGCTTCGGTCTGGTCGCCCATCAGGTCGAGCGGCCGGGCGATCACCTGACCATCGATTCGGTCGCCGACTTCCGCGAGCTGACCGAGCTCAAGATGCAGGCGAAGGACAGCGGCCTTCTGATCATCGGCGGCGGCTCGCCCAAGAACTTCGCTCAGGACACGGTGGTCTGCGCCGAGATCCTCGGCCGCGACGTGCCGATGCACAAGTACAGCGTCCAGATCACGGTCGCCGACGTGCGCGACGGCGCCTGCTCCAGCTCCAGCCTCAAGGAGGCCGGCTCCTGGGGCAAGGTCGATGCCGGCGCCGAGCAGATGGTGTTCGCCGAGGCGACCCTGGCGCTGCCTCTGCTCGCCGCCTACGGCTATCACAACGGCAGCTGGCGCGAGCGGCCAAAGCGCAGGCTCGCGCGCCTCCTGAGCGCGGCTTGACCGCCGGCGCTCCGATGGTCGAACTCGATCATCAACTGGAGCGAGCCGCGACAGCGCCGACGCGGTCCTGATCTCCGCCCCCTATGAGTACGGTGCGTCCTACGGCGCCGGCGCCGGCCGGGGCCCGGCCGCGATCGTCGCCTGTCTCGACCGCCAGATCGAGCTGTTCGAGCGTCATACCGGGACCGAGCCGGCGCTCCGACTACCGGATCGCGCACCGGCTGCTCGCCGAGGTCGGGGAGCTCGCGCCCGAGGCCATGGTCGAGCGGGTCGGGACGGCGGTCGCCCGCACGGCACCGTTCACGATCCTGCTCGGTGGCACGCATGCGATTTCGATCGGGGCGTTGCGCGCGCATGCCGCGCGCGGCCGGCCGGACGAGGTGACGATCGTGCAGATCGATGCCCATCTTGACATGCGCGACGATGATTCCGACTACAACGACCGCGATCCGAGCCGCTACGCCCATTCCTGCGTGATGCGGCGCGCTCGTGAGCTGGGTTTCCAGACCTGCTCGGTCGGCATCCGGGCCTACTCGCGGGAGGAGCATCTCTACGCCCTCGCCGAGGCCCTGCCGGTATTCGAGTGGGGTCGGGGCGGCGAGCCCGCGATCGAAGCGATCCTCGGCGCGATTGCGACCGAGCGGGTCTACCTCACGATTGACGTCGACGGCTTCGACCCCTCGGTCGCGCCCGCGACCGGCACGCCGGCGCCGGGCGGTCTCTCCTGGGCCTACGGCACCCGGCTGCTGCGTGAGCTGTGCCTCGCGAAGGACGTGATCGGCGCCGACATCGTCGAGGTCGCGCCGGTCCCGGGCTCCGGGCTCACCGAGTACGCCGCGGCGCAATTGTGCTACGACATGCTCGCCTATCAGCTGCTCAAGCGCGACGGTAAGCTCGCCTTCGTCTGAGCCGGGCCGAGCGCCAAGCTCTGTATAGACCGCCATGCGCTCATCTGCACGAACCGCCGTCGGCATTCTATTGCTGCTCGTCACCTCTGCCATCGCTCATGTGGCGAGCGCGGATCCGCTCGGTGCGGTCGGAGTACGCAGTATGACCGTCCTCGCACCTGAGCGCGGCGTGAGCCTCGATGTGAGAGTCTGGTACCCTGCAGGAGCAGGCGGAACGGCTGTCAGAGTGGGCGACAACGCGGTCTTTCATGGGGCGCCTGCTCGACAGGACGCCGCTATCGCCGACGGCTCGTTCCCTGTTGTCCTCCTCTCGCACGGCGGCCTCCGTTCCGCTCCTGATTCCGGCGCCTGGATCGCATCTCGTCTGGCGACAGAGGGTTTTGTGGTCGCGGTACCTCGCCCTCCGCGGCTCGAAGGAGCGCGGGTCAGGAATGCCCCTGAGGAATTGTGGCTACGGCCGGCCGACCTTTCGGCGACGCTTACCGCCGTGGAGAACGATCCGATCCTGGGGTCGCGGCTCGACACGAAAGCGGTTGGCGTTCTCGGCTTCCAGCTCGGCGGCACCGCCGCTCTCGCGCTAGTCGGCGCCCGAATCAACGGGCAGCACTATGCTCGGTCCTGCGATCGGGGCGGAACCGGGATCGACTGCGCCTGGTTCGCGAGCAACGGGATCGATCTTCACGGTATCGATATCGCGCTCGTTGAGCGCTCCAATCTCGATCGGTGCGTCCACGCCGCCGTAGCGGTCGACCCCGAACTGAGCGAATACTTCGATCCCGCGAGCCTCATGGCGATTTCCGTGCCTGTCCAGCTCATCAATCTCGGTAAGCCAGATGCGATCCGACCCGAGCTGGAAGCGGCGAGCTTGGCTCGCGCCATTCCCGGGGCAACCTATGACACCGTCGCGGACGCGATCAACTCCAGCTCCTTCAACCTCTGCAAGCCACAAGGTTCTGCTATCCTCCGTCAGGAGGGGGGTGACGCAGCTCTTTGCGATGACGGGCAACGGCCACGGCTGGAAGTTCATGCTCTCCTGGCGCAGATGACAGCGTCTTTCTTCCGCGCTCACCTTGGGATCGGTCGGTGACAGGACGGGCGCCGTGAAGTAAGGCTTTGGCGGAAGGGATCTGAAGGGGGCGGTGCCTCGATGGAATACTGGCGCCAGCAGCCGGTCGTCTTCTGGACCTTCCTTCTGCCGGGCGGGCTCTGGCTGGTCGGCTTCTTCCTGGCGCCGCTCGCGCTCGTCTGGGTGATGTCGTTCGGCGAGCGCTCCGGACCGGTCGACATCGTGATCACCGGCACCCTCGAGAACTACCTGAAGGCGCTCGATGCGATCTATCTGGGTCTGTTCTGGAAGTCGTTCTGGATTGCGGGAGTAGCCACGGCTCTGGTCCTGATCGTCAGCTTTCCGATCGCGCTCGCGGTGAGCTTCGCCCCGCCGCGGGCCAAGGCGCTGATCCTGTTGCTGGTGATCCTGCCGTTCTGGACCAACCTCCTGATCCGCACCTACGCGATGATCGCCGTGCTCAGGACCCAGGGCTACGTCAATTTCGGCCTCGAAGGCCTCTGGGGCCTCGCGAGCGGCGGCCTGCGCCTGCTCGGACTCGGGGCGTTGCCCGCCTTCCAGCCGCTCGAGCTGCTGTACAACAACGCTGCCGTGGTGATCGGCATCGTCTATGTCTATCTCCCCTTCATGGTCCTGCCGCTCTACGCCACGCTCGAGCGCCTCGATCGCTCCTATCTCGAGGCGAGTCTCGATCTCGGCGCCAGCCAGTGGCGGACCTTCTTCTCGATCGTGGTGCCGCTCGCCAGGCCCGGCATCATATCGGGCGTGATCCTGGTGTTCATTCCGGCGCTCGGCACCTTTCTGATCTCGGATCTGCTGGGCGGGCCGGACAGCCAGCTGATCGGCAACGTGATCGAGCGCCAGTTCAAGGCCGCCAACAACTGGCCGCTCGGCTCGGCGATGTCGTTTCTGCTGATGTATCTGACCTTCGCCGCGCTCGCTGTGCGCACCTTCCTGGCCGAGCGCGACGTCTGACGCTTGAGGTCGGCCAAGCTCGGCTTGCAGGGCATGCGCCGAAGGCGCGCCTCCGCCTGCCTGCACGCATTCTCTCCACCGCAGGTCGACAACGGCGGGAATTTGGATGCGCCTTCGGGTGTTGGCCCAGCTAGGGAGTGCGCAACGGGTGTCGCCGGGCGGCAGCAGGCGTTCTGGGAGACCAGCATGGTGGCCGTTCGAGCGTTACTTGCGACCCTCAATGGGTTCGCTCAGGTGGGGACGCTCGCTCGCAGTCGGGCGCGGCGGGGCGTGGCCGATCGCGAGCCTGCGGGCGAGCCCTGGTACGAGGGCGCCTGGGCCCATGCGGGCGACGAGCCGCCGCTCGAGGAGCTGCTGCACGACCCAGTGGTCCGCCTGGTGATGCAGGCCGACCGCCTGGAGCCGGCGCAGGTTCGCCGCCTGCTCAACTCCGGGCAGTGGCCGATCGCGCCCTAGAGCCGGCCCGTCCCGCTTCGATCATCGATCGCCCGCTCCGGTCCAAAAGGACGGCCGGCTGCGCCGGATGATCGGCCATGGCGGCCCGGCGTGGCGGCCGCCAGTCGAGATTTACCCGGAGTTCGGCTTGGTCCTATAAATGGCGCCGGGACATCTTCTGGCGCCGCGTGGCCTGTGGCTGCGCCACCGCGCGGGTCATGGGGTGAGGTGACGGATTGCGCCAGACCACGCGACGTAGCCAGACCGGCCCGCTCGAGTACAGCCGGCGCCTCTGGTTGCGGGCCTGGCTCGCGGCGACCTTCCTGTTTCTCTACGCGCCCATCGTCATCCTGATTCTGTTCAGCTTCAACGATTCGAAGCGCAACATCGTCTGGCGCGGCTTCACCCTCAAATACTACCACCAGGCGTGGCATAACGCGTCGTTGCTCGAGGCATTCGTCAACAGCCTGACGATCGCGCTGATCTCGACCCTGGTCAGCACGGTGATCGGTGCGCTGCTCGCGCTCGCCCTCTGGCGGTTTCGCTTTCCGGGCAAGCCCGCGCTCGAGGGCGCCATGGCGCTGCCGATCGTGATCCCCGAGATCTGCATGGGCGTAGCGCTGATGGCCTTCTTCATCGGCACTGGCTGGCGGACCGATCTGCCCTGGCCGCTCAACCTCGCTCCGATCGTCATCGGCCACATCGCCTTTTCGTTCCCGTTCGTCGCGATCGTGGTGCGCGCCCGCATGGCCGGCTTCGACCGGGCGCTCGAGGAAGCATCGAAGGACCTCGGCGCCGGCGAGTGGCAGACCTTCTGCAACATCACCTTGCCCTACATGCAGCCGGGCCTGATCGCCGGCGCCCTGCTCGCGATGACCCTCTCGCTCGACGACTTCGTGATCACCTTCTTCACCTCCGGCCCGGAGACGCTGACCTTCCCCGTCAAGGTCTATTCCATGGTCCGCTTCGGGGCGACGCCCGTGGTCAACGCCGCCTCGACAATCCTGATCGCGCTGACGGTGCTCCTCACCGTGATCGCGATGCGCCTGCAGCGATCGGCGCGCAGCGGGGAGGTCGCAGCGTGAAGCCAGCGCCGATCGTGCAGATCGAGGCGGTGAGCAAGCGCTTCGGCGGCGTGGCCGCGGTCGATCAGGTATCGCTCACGATCGATCCGAACGAGTTCTTCGCCCTGCTCGGCCCCTCGGGCTGCGGCAAGACCACCTTGCTGCGCATGCTGGCCGGGTTCGAGGTCGCGAGCGCCGGCCGGATTCTGATCGATGGCGAGAACATGGCAGGCGTGGCGCCGAACCGGCGCCCGGTCAACATGGTCTTCCAGTCCTACGCCGTGTTCCCGCACATGACGGTCGCCGAGAACGTCGGCTACGGCCTCAAGGTGAGCGGCATCCCGCGCGCCGAGATCGGCCCGCGGGTCGAGGAGGCGCTCGCCATGGTGAGACTTGCCGGCTTCGAGGCGCGCAAGCCCGAGCAGCTCTCGGGTGGCCAGCGCCAGCGGGTGGCGCTCGCCCGTGCCCTGATCAAACGGCCCAAGGTGCTGCTGCTCGACGAACCGCTCTCGGCGCTCGACAAGAAGCTGCGCGAGGAGATGCAGCTCGAGCTGGTCCGCCTGCAACACGAGGTCGGGATCACCTTCGTGATCGTGACCCACGACCAGGAGGAGGCCCTCTCGATGGCCGATCGGATCGCGGTCATGAACCGGGGCAGCATCCTGCAGATAGCACCTCCGGACGAGCTCTACAAATCGCCCAACTGCCGCATGGTCGCGGATTTCATCGGCACGACGAACCTCTTTCCCGGCCGCGTGCTCGCTCGGGCCGATCGCGGCATCCGCCTCGAGGCCGAGGGCCTCGGTGAGCTTCACCTGCCGCAGGACCTCGACCCGGGCGGCGAGGTCGGGATCGCGGTCCGTCCGGAGAAGGTCCGGATCAGCCACGAGCGCCCGGCCGACGGGCTGATCGCGCTGCCGGGCCGGGTCGCCCAGCTCGCCTATTTCGGCGACTACAGCCACGTGTTCGTCGAAGCCGCGTCCAGCCTCCGGATCACCTGTTACCGCGCCAACCACAGCCGGCACCAGGCCGACGCGCTTGAGGTCGGCGACGCCTGCTGGGTCTCCTGGCACCCGGCCGACTGCATCCTGCTGACCGAGTGAGTGCCGCAAACTGGAACCGGAGTTGGCCGCGGCGCACGGTCGCTCCGTCATGGCGATACCCTTGCTGAGCGGGATGGCCGGCGCTCGCTTGCCGACCGTTGGACAGCCATCACGTAGCGCGTTGTCAGTTGTCATATGAGGCATGATCAAGAGCTTCCGCGATCGTGAGGCGGAACGGATTTTCACGCGGCGGCGCTCGCGCAGGCTGCCACCTGAAATCCAGCAGATCGCGCGGCGAAAGCTCTTGCAGATCGGCGCAGCGACGCGGCTGGAGACCCTGCGTGTTCTGCCCGGCAACCGGCTGGAAGCGCTGTCGGCGGACCCCGTCGGGCAGCACAGCGTCCGGATCAACGACCGCTGGCGGATCTGCTTCCGATGGCGCGAGGGAGACGCTTATGACGTCGAGATCGTCGACTACCACTGAGCGGCGTGCGCGCGAACTGGCGCCCGTGCATCCGGGCGAGATCCTGCTCGAGGACTTCCTGAAACCTCTGGGCATCAGCCGGCACCGCCTGGCGAAAGCTCTCGGCGTGCCGCCGCAGCGCATCCACGATCTGGTCCACGGCCGCCGCGCCATGACCGCCGACACCGCGCTCCGTCTCGCCCGCTACTTCGCCATGGAGGCGCAGTTCTGGATGAACCTGCAGACCCGCTACGACCTGGAGGTCGCGTCCGATCAGCTCGCCGGTCGCCTCGAACGCGAGGTCCAACCGCGCGCGGCGTGACGGTCCAGGCGATCCTCTTCGGGGTGAAGAAGAATCTCCGGCCTCGCATCCAGGGTGCCAGATCTTGTGCCGGGTGTGGAAATTGCGTATTTTACGACTAGAACACCTTGAGGTGAGTTCATGCAGCACGTCACGGCGACCGAGCTCCAGCGTCAGTTCGGCCGGATCAAGCGGATCGCGAGGCGCGAGGCGGTGCAGGTCACGGATCACGGCCAAGTGGATTTCGTGATGCTTCCGGCCGAGGACTACGCGCGGATGCGCCGGCGCGACCTCGTGGTCGCCCAGACCGAGGATCTGCCACGTGCGACCATCGAGGCCATGCTCAGTGCTGAGCTCGACCATCTGCCCGAGGACGACTGATCGGCCTCCATGGATCTCTCACGCCCGCCCCAGGTCGGTGCCGTCATTGCTTTTTCCTACCTCTGGCGGCGCGAGTTCGAGGCAGGCGTCGTCGAGGGCAGCAAAGCTCGCCCATGCCTGGTGATTGCGGTCGAGCTCGAGCAGGGCGAAGGACCGCTGCAGCCGTGGGTGACGGTTCTGCCGATCACGCACCGGGTCCCTGCGGGACTCCGCCGCTGCGGTCGCGCTGCCTGCCGATACCAAGCACCGCCTTGGCCTTGACGCCGCCGCCTCCTGGATCGTGCTTGGCGAGGCCAACGCGTTCCTCTGGCCGGGCTACGACGTCCGCGCTGTGCTGGGACGCCAGACCTGGCTGTACGGCTATCTCGGGCGCGGCCTATTCACCACGGTGCGGCGCGCCCTGGCCGACCTGTGGCGCAAGGCTCCTCTCTCAACCCCAGTCGATCGTAGCAGCTAGCTGTCGTTTCCAGGAACGTTGTTCAGGTGAACGAGCATTGAGAGCTTTCCTGTTCGAGCGTGACCGGTCCAGCGGGTCGGCGCAAGGACGCTGCAGGCCGGCGGCGGCCGCGGCCTCGTCGGCGCTGGATCGCGCCAGATGCACCAGTCGCGCTTCGGATTGATCCGCGCCGAGCGCAACTCCTCGAACCAAGGATGCTGGTCGGAGCTGTGGTTGGGCACGAAATCGAGGATCGGATTGAGGCCGCGGGCAGTGCGCCTGCTCGAGCAGTCGGTCGAAGTCGGCGACGTCGTCGCCGAAGTCCGCCATCGGCGAGGGATAGATCGGCGACAGCCAGATGGCGTCGACGCCGAGCCAGCGAAGGTAATCAGCCGGTCGGTGATGCCGGGCAGATCGCCGATGCCGTCGCCGTCGCGGTCCTGAAACGAGCGCGGGTCTGACAGATGATCCCGCGCGCCCACCAGGGGTGGTCCGAAGCCGCCATGGTCACCACGTCCGTCGGTTGCTGACGCCGAGGTTCCACGACAAGCCGATCCGGGCCCGGTAGGCAAGCCGGATGCCGCTGCGCATCACGACCTGGAACGTCAATTCGGTGCGGCTGCGCCTCGAGGGGCTGGGCCGGCTGGTGCGCGAGGTCGATCCGGACGTGCTCTGCCTGCAGGAGACCAAGGTCAGGAACGATCTGTTCCCGGTTTTCGAGTTGCGCGCGCTCGGCTTTCCGCATCACGTCCTGCATGGCCAGGCGGGCTACCACGGGGTCGCGATCTTCTCGAAGCTGCCGCTGGAGGCCGCGACGCCGCTCGACTGGTGCAACAGCAGCGATTGCCGGCATCTGCACGCGATCCTGCCGGGTGGGATCGAGCTGCACAATCTCTACATCCCCGCAGGCGGCGACATGCCCGATCCCGAGCTGAACGCCAAGTTCCGGCACAAGCTGGCGATGGTCGCGGCGCTCGCGGAATGGTTCCGACGCGAACACGATCCGGAGCGGCGCGCGGTGCTGCTCGGCGATCTCAACATCGCACCACTCGAGACCGACGTCTGGAACCACAGGGCGCTGCTCAAGGTGGTGAGCCATACGCCGGTCGAGGTCGCCGCGCTGCTCGAGCTGCAGGCCTCGCACGGCTGGGTCGATGCGGTACGCCGTTTCGTCCCGCCGTCTGAGCGTCTCTACACCTGGTGGAGCTATCGGGCGCAGGACTGGGCCGCGAGCGATCGCGGCCGCCGCCTCGACCACGTCTGGGTCACGCAGCCTCTGGCCGGTCGCCTGCGCGCTGCGAGGGTGCTGCGGGGAGCGCGTGGCTGGCCGCAACCCTCGGACCACGTCCCGGTCACGGTCGACTTGGCCGACTGATGGCCTGAGCTGCCGAAGCGTCCGCGGTGATTGTCAAGACCAAGCCGGCCGGACCGAATGACTCTGTTCGTCGCGACGCAAAGCGGTTATGTAGTTGGCGGTGGCACCCGCTGGAGTTACCCGTTATGAACACCCGCCGTCCGCCGCAGTTGTCCGGACCCTATCGGACCGACGTTGCTGCGGTGGTGAAATGGTATAACCGCACCAAGGGCTTCGGTTTCGTGAAGCCCGACGATGGCGCACCCGACGCGTTTCTGCACGCTTCGCTCGTCGCCCAGGCCGGCCATGAGGATCTCCTCGACGGCACCAGCCTGATCTGCGACATCGCGGAAGGGCCGCGCGGCCCTCAGGTGGCGGCGATCCACAGCATCGAGCCGCCCTCGGAGCCAGTCGTTCGCAGCCGGCCACCGCGCTTCGCGGGCGGCGATGGCGAGCTGGTCGACGGTACGGTCAAGTTCTACAATGCCGAGAAAGGCTTCGGCTTCATCGTGCCGGACGATGGCAGCAAGGACGTGTTCGTGTCGGCACGCACGCTGAACCGTGCCGGCATTGGCGCGCTCCAGGCCGAACAGCGCGTGCGGGTGAGCACCAGGATGGGCCAGAAGGGCCCGATGGCGGCGCGGGTCGAGCTCATCTAGGCGGGTGCTCTGCCCGCTCTTGATGGCAGGCCCTAGCGCAGGCCGTCCTTGCCTTCGATCTGATCAACCGTGAGGCCGCCGATCCGTGGCCGCGGCCGGCCGCTGTCGGTCAGAGCGATCGCGACCACGATCTCGCCCGCGCGCGGCGCATCCGGGACCCGCACCTCCATGGCGTCGAAGTGGCTGCGCACGTAAGCGGCATCCTTGTGCCCGAGCGGCACGTCGATCGGCGTGCCGATGCCGCCCATTTTCTTGGCCGAGGGCACCAGGGCCGCGCCCTTCTCGACCGCGGCGCGGAGCGGCTTGCCGAGGCGCGGGTGGAGGATCGCCGCGGCGTGCTCGAGCTCGCCCGCCTCGCCCACGATCGCGGCCTTGCCGTAGCTCTCGATCGCTGCTGGCGCGACGTCGAGTGCGGCAACCGCCATCTCGCCGAGCAGGTTCCCGAGCTCCTCGCCGATCTGCATCAGCTCCTCGAGATCCTCGACGTATCTGCCAGCGAAGGGGTTCTCGATGACCGCGATCGCCGCTGCCTTGCGTGCGGGCAGAGCGAGGTCCTTGCCCATCTCGCGCCGGGTGGTCTCGACCAGTACCAGGAATTTGCGCACGACCGCACTCATGGCCGCCCCCCATCCATGACTTGCTGACAGTGTCGCTCGCTCGACGGGTCGAGTATGGAGCAGCTGGACCGTCAAAGAAAGACCGCGAGCCACCCTCGCGCGGTTTGACAGGGTAGGGACGCCGCCTAGAATGCCCGCAATCGGCAACGTGCGGCGGATCGGGAGCAGGGCGGATGGCGGTGGACGTATTCTCGGCCAAGAAGATCGACGGCCAGGTGCGCCTGAACGCGGGATCGACCGCGATCCTCATCGTCGACATGCTGAACGAGTTCTGCAAGCCGGGCGGTGCCATGGTCCTGCCCGGCTACGAGGCGCTGGTGCCGCCCCAGAAGCGTCTGATCGAAGCGGGTCGGCGGGTCGGCGCGCCGATCCTGTTCATCGTCGACAGCCACCGGCCGAACGTCCGCGAGGACCGCGAGTTCAAGAAGCGCACTCGGCATTGCCTCGAAGGCAGCTGGGGTGCCAGGGTGATCGACGATCTGGAGGCGCGCCCCGATGACATCTATGTGATCAAGCGGCGCTATTCGGCGTTCTTCAACACCGACCTCGACGTCACGCTCAAAGATCTCGGCGTCGACGCCGTCGTGGTCGCCGGCGTGGTGACCAATATCTGCGTGCGCTCGACCGTGCACGATGCCTTCTTCCTCGGCTACCAGGTGATCGTGCCGGAGGATTGCGTCGCCGCGACCGGGCCGCGCGAGCAGGCCTCCTCGCTCTACGACATCGCGACCCATTTCGGCACCGTCTGCGACTGCGCGCGAGGTCGTCGCAGCCCTGCTCCAGGGAGCGCCGATCACCAATCGCGAACTCGCGGCCTGAAGAACAAGTGAAGCAAGGACAGGGAGAGCAAGGTCAATGGCGTCGCATCGGACAGGTCATCTGAAGTTGATCCCCCCGCCGCACGGTGCTGAAGGGCGCCGGCGCGACCGCGGCGGTCGCCGCGCTCGGCTTTCCGGCGATCGTCCGGGCGCAGGAGGTCGTCAAGCTCGGCGTTCTGCAACCGCTCTCGGGCGGCCTCGAGGTGCTCGGTCAGCAGGGCGTCCAGGGCGTGCAGCTCGCGGTCGAGGAGGCGAACGATGCGGGCGGCGTCCTCGACGGCCGCAAGATCGAGCTGGTGATCGCGGACACCAAGACCGATCCCGAAGACCTCGGTCGAGCGCACCACCGAGCTGATCCAGCGCGACCAAGTCACCGCGATCTGCGGCCCGGTGACCAGCGCCAATCGGGACGCGATCCGGCCGACCATCGAGCGCTACAAGACGCCGCTGCTCTACGCGACCGACTACGAAGGCGGCGTCTGCAGCCGCTACATCACCTGCTACAGCGCGCTGCCGGAGCATTGGGTCAATCCGTTCATCCCGCACGTCCACGCGAACTACGGCGACAGCTTCTACCTGTTCGGCAGCGACTACATCTGGCCGCAGAAGATGAATGAGGCGATCCGCCGGGTCGCCGAGCAGGTCGGCGGCAAGGTCGTGGGCGAGGAGTACACGCCCTTCGGCGTCAAGGACTTCACCTCGACGATCCGCAAGATCGACGGCTCGGGCGCCAAGGTCGTGGTGATCACCGTGGTCGGGGCGGACGCGATCACCTTCGTCAAACAGTTCGTCGCGGCCGGCGGCAAGGCGAAGAGCAAGATCGCCTTTTTCGGCTACAGCGAGAACTACCTCTCCGGTTTCACCAAGGAGGAGTCCGAGGGCATCGTCTGCCCCGCCAACTTCATCGCGACCCTCGATCGGCCGGAAGCCAAGGCCTTCGTCGCCAAGGTGAAGGGTCGCTTCGGCGAGGGCGCGGTGGTCAGCAACACGGTCGACGCGCACTACAACCTCACCCGCTTCTTCATCGAGGGGATCAAGCGCGCGGGCGCCGACGACAAGGAGGCGATCACGGACGCGATGGTCGACAACACGCTCCTCTCGGGCAACGGCGAAGTCTACCTCCGCCCGCAGGACCGTCATGTCGATCTCAACGTCCTGATCGCGACCACGACGGACGGCGCGCTGGTGCTCGAGAAGTACATCGGCCGGGTCGAAGCGCCGAACCAGTGCGAAGCCTGATCGCCGGGCGCCGCCGGGCCGGGCGGCAGACGAGCGACGCCACCCTGCTCCGCCGATGGCGCCGCTCCTCGAAGTCCGCGACGTTACCAAGGCGTTCGGAGGCGTGGAGGCGCTCTCGGGCGTCCGCCTGACCACGGACGAGGGCGAGCTGCGCTGCATCATCGGGCCGAACGGCTGCGGCAAGACCACGCTGTTCAACGTGATCACGGGCGCCTTCGCGCCGACCTCGGGCACGGTTCGACTTTGCCGGTCGCGACATCACCGGGCTGCGGCCGCATCAGATCAGCCGGCTCGGCATCGGGCGGAAGTTCCAGGTCCCGGGGATCTACCCCAATCTCACCGTGATCGAGAACCTCGAGGTGCCGCTCGCCGCCGGCGCCGGTCGGCGCAGCCCGCTCGGTCTTTTGCGCCGTTCGGCCAGACGCCTCGACGCGCATGATCTCCTGGCTCGTTTCCGCTTGGCCGATCAGGCGACCAAGCCCGCGGGCGCGCTCGCGCACGGTCAAGAAGCAGTGGCTCGAGATCGCGATGCTGCTCGCCGGCGAGGTGCGCCTGATGCTGCTCGACGAGCCGACCGCGGGCATGACCCTCAGCGAGACCGCCGCGACCGCCGATCTGATCCGCGAGATCCAGGCGAAGAGCGGCGTCGCGCTCCTGATCATCGAGCACGACATGAGCTTCGTGCAGCGCCTCGACTGCCCGATCGTCGTCATGATGCGCGGCGCCCTGGTCCGCGAAGGCAGCTATCGTGGAGATCCAGAGCGATCCCGCGGTGCGCGAGGCCTATCTCGGTCAGGCCGCCTTGTGCTGACGATCGACGGACTGATCGCCGGCTATCACGCGGGCAGCGAGGTACTGCGCGGCCTGACGCTCGATCTGGGCGAGGGCGAGACGGTCGCGCTGCTGGGCCGAAACGGCATGGGCAAGACGACGCTGCTCCGGGCGATCATGGGCCACATTCCGATCGCGGCCGGCCGGATCCGGTTTCTCGAGCGTGAACTGGTCGGGCTGAAGCCGTTCGAGATCAGCAATCTCGGCATCGCCTACGTGCCGCAGGGCCGCGAAATCTTTGCCGACTTCACGGTCGAGGAGAACCTGCTGCTCGGCGTGCTCGGCAAGCCCGGCCTGCCGGCGCGCGTTCCCGATCGCGTGCACGAGTGGTTTCCGATCCTGAGAGAGCGGCGCCGGCAGAAGGCCGGCACCATGTCGGGCGGCGAGCAGCAGCAGCTCGCGATCGCGCGTGCGCTGGTCGGTCGCCCGCGCCTCCTTCTGCTCGACGAGCCGTCCGAGGGCATTCAGCCCTCGATCGTGCAGGGGCTCGGCGCGACGCTCGGCGAGATCGCCGGCCGCGGAGCGGATCGCGATCCTCCTGGTCGAGCAGAACGTCGACCTCGTACTGCGTCTCGCCCGGCGCTGTCTGTTCATCGAGAACGGCCAGCTGGTCGATCAGGCGGAGCCGGCGCGGCTGCGCGCCGACCCTTCGCTCCTGCAGCGCTATCTCTCGGTCTGAGGCGCCATGGAGACGACCGTCATCATCGGCCTCGATGCGCTCAGCTTCATGCTGGCGCTGCTTCTGGTGGCGCTCGGCCTGATCATCATCTTCGGCCTGATGAACGTGATCAACATGGCGCACGGCGAGTTCTTCCTGCTCGGCGCCTATACCGTGGTGCTGGTTCAGAGCCGGGGTGGCGATTTCTGGCTCGCGCTGCTCGCGGCCCCCCTGTTCCTGGCCCTGGTCGGCGTGGTGCTCGAAGCGCTGGTGATCCGTCACGTCTACCACCGCTTCATCGACACGATCCTGGCCACCTGGGGCATCTCGCTCGCGATCAAGCAGATCGTGATCGTGATCTTCGGCCCGGCGTCACAGCAGGTCGAGAACCCGCTGCCGGCGCAGGTCGAGATTCTGGGCGCCGTCTATCCCTCCTACCGTCTGTTCATCATGGCCGTCGCGGTCGTCGTCGCGGCCGGGACGTTCCTCCTGTTCTACCGCAGCCGGCTCGGGCTCGCCGCACGCGGCGTGATCGCGAACCGCACGATGGCCGCGAGCCTCGGCATCAATACCCGCCGGATGGATCGCGCGACCTTCGCTTTCGGCGCTGCCCTCGCCGGTCTGGCCGGCGCGGTCATGGCGCCGCTCATGAGCGTCGATCCGCAGATGGGCGTCGGCTTCCTCGTGCCGGCGTTCCTCTCGATCCTGGTCGGTGGCGCCGGCAGCCTGCCGGGGGCGCTGCTGGGACCTCAGTGATCGCGGGCGCGAGCACGGTCGTCGCCAGCTTCTGGACCCAGGTCGTGGCCCAGATCGTGGTCTTCAGCCTGGCCATCGTGATCATCCGGATCTTCCCGCAGGGGCTGACCGGCGGTCGTCGCTGACATGACCGAGCGCGGCCTTCGGATCGGTGTGACCGTTGCCGTCTGGGTGGCGTTCGCGCTCCTGCCGCTCGTCGTCCCGGACTGGTATCTGAACAAGCTCGCCCAGCTGATCACCTATGGCATCTTCGCCATGAGCCTCGCGCTGATCTGGGGCCAGGTCGGGCTGTTCTGCTTCGGCCAAGCGATCTTCTTCGGAGCCGGCGCCTATGCCATGGCGGTGGTGACCAAGGGGATGCTGGCGCCGACTTCCGGATGCCACGCCGGTCGGCCTCGCCGCTGCGATCGCCCTGCCGGCGCTGATCGCCAATCTGCTGGGCCAGTTCCTGTTTCGCGGCCGGGGCGTCTCCGGGGCCTATTTCGCGATCGTCACGCTCTCGGCCGCGGTCATCGCCGAGCGGCTGGCCGGGCACTGGCGGTTCATCGGCGGCTTCAATGGTCTCCTGAACGTGCCGCCGCTCCGGCTCGGCTGGGGGCCCGGTGCCGTCAGAGCTGTTCGACCCGCTGCCCACCTACTACGTGATGCTGGCGGCAGCGGGGCTCGTCTACCTCGGTCTCCTCTACCTGGAGCGGGCGCCGCTCGGCTCGGTCCTGCGCGCGATCCGCGACCACGAAGAGCGGACCGGCTACTTCGGCTACGACGTCGCCGGCTACAAGCGGTTCGCGTTCACCGTCTCGGGCGGCGTCGCAGGGCTGGCCGGGGCGCTGTTCGTGACCCAGTTCGGCTTCGTCTCGCCCGCCCTGATCGGCTTCTCGCTGTCGACCGAGGTGTTGATCTGGGTCGCGCTGGGCGGGCGCGAGATCCTGCTCGCCGCCTGGCTGGCCGCGATCCTGGTGCGCACCGTCGAGGGCTTGCTCTCCGAGGCGCTCGGCTACTACTGGCTGCTCGCGCTCGGCATCATGTTCGTCGTGTCGGTGGTCTACCTGCCGCGCGGCCTGCTCGGCTGGCTGCTTCGCCTGCCGCTGCCCAAGCGCATGGTCCGCCAGGCGAAATGAGATCCGGGTTCATCTTCGAGCGGGCGCCGTTCGCATCGGCCCACGCCTCGACGCTCGCCGAGACCGCGGACGGTCTGGTCGCGGCCTGGTTCGCCGGCCCCCACGAAGGCCATCCCGAGGTCGGCATCTGGATCGCGCGCGAGGAGGCCGGCCGCTGGTCGGAACCGGTCGAGGTCGCAGGCATCGGCGGGCGGCGCGCGCCATGCTGGAACCCGGTTCTGCACCAGGCGCGGGCGGGTCCGCTGCTGCTGTTCTACAAGGTCGGCCCCGGCCCCCGCCGCTGGTGGGGCATGCTCGCCCGCTCGCTCGATCGCGGCCAGAGCTGGTCAGCGCCCGAGCGGCTGCCGCGCGGCATCCTCGGTCCGATCAAGAACAAGCCGCTGGAGCTCGCCGACGGCACGCTGCTCTGCCCGTCCAGCACCGAACACCGCGGCTGGCACTCGCATCTCGAGCTGACGGCCGATCTGGGCGTCAGCTGGCAGCGGTTACCGGCGCTCCGAGCTCCCTGGGGCTTAGGCGCCATCCAGCCCTGCATCCTCGCCTGGCCGGACGGTCGCATGCAGCTCCTTTGCCGGACCCGGCAGGGCAGGATCGCCGAGGCCTGGTCCATCGACGGCTGGCGCCGGTGGAGCCGGCTCCGAACCACCGATCTGCCCAACCCCGACAGCGGCATCGATGGCCTCGTGCTCGAGGACGGGCGCGCACTGCTGGTCTACAATCACGCGCCGCCTCGGGCGCGGACGCCGCTGAACCTCGCTCTCTCAGAGGATGGTCGCCGCTGGCAGGCGAGCGCGTGCTCGAAGACGGTCCGGGCGAGTACTCCTACCCCGCCGTGATCCAGGGCCGCGACGGCCGCATCCACATCACCTACACCTGGAACCGGCAGCGGATCCGCTACGTCACGCTGAGGCCGGCCGAGCTGTAGCCGATCCGCCCGACAGCCAGCCGGTCAGATCGCGCTCGAGAAACTTCGAGAGCGCCCCGACGTCGTCCCGATAGTAGTCGGCCAACTGCTCGCGCAGGGCAGGCGTGAGCGTGGGATAGTCGAGACGGCGCGCGATCAGCGAGCGGGCGAAGCGGAACGCGCGGCTTTGTCGAAGCGGTTGTACCGGTGCCTTCATGGGCGCCAGGATGCGCCGCGCGAGCGGCGGCACCACCGGCGTCTCCTTGTCCTTCACCCGCTGGCTCAGGAGTTCGGCGTCGGCGCGACGCTCGATGCCCAGGTGCGCGCAGACCGAACGGAACACCGGTCCGGGGTCGCGGCGGATGTCGTCGTACAGGATGACCTCGAGCTGCCCGCGTGGAAAGAGCTCGAGAAACGCCGAGACGTGGCGGAAATAGAGCCCGTCCTCGAGGAGGCGGGGCAGAGGCGTGCGGCCGGGCTGCAGATAGCGGGCCAGATCCCGCCCGACCTCGGCCGCGCCGGTAGTGCATGCAGTAATCCGAGTAGGCGCGCTCGATCGGATTGCGCAGCTGAGCCACCAGCCGCGCTTCGGGCAGCAGCTCCCGAAGGCGCCGCGGCGTCTCGGGGTGGGGCAGATAGCTTGCCGACTTCTCGCCGACCACCCGATCCTCGGGCGCCGTCTCGAAATGGGACCGGTACCACGCCGGCCCGCGCTCGAAATGGCGGCTGAAATAGTGGATCTCGGGGCTCGGCATGAAGACCTGCGGGTGGGCGCGCAGGTTCTGCAGGAGCCAGGTGGTGGCCGACTTGGTGGCGCCGATGATGACGAAATCGGGGAGCGACCTGGTCATATGCTACGCCTTGGAATCGACGGGCATCGGCCGCGTGAGCCGCGGCCGGCTGCTGCCGGTCGCGTCGATTGAACCCGGCATCGATGGCGCGCGCCGCGTCCGTTCCTCGGCGCACGTCCCGAGCACCAGTGCCAGGCTCAGGAACAGGGGCACGACGCGGAAGCGAGCGTAGACGTGCGCGCTGTTGAAGGAGATCACGCTGAACAGGAGCATGACCGAGAGTGCGAGCGCTCCGGCCGCGGCGGGTCGCCCTGTCCGCGGCCGACAACCCTCGGACCGCAGCGGCGAAGCCGACGGCGAGCACGCCCAGCCACGCCACCAGGGCGGGCAAGCCACCTTCCACCCAGATCAGAAGGTAGACGTTGTGCACGGGCGCCTCGAGATCGCTTTCGGTGCGGAACTGGTCTGCCCCGATGCCGAGGATCAGGCTCTGATCGAGGACCCCGAGCGCCTCATGGATCAGGCTCATCCTGGCCGAGTAAGTGCCGAGATCCTCGAGGTTGCCGCTGCGCAGGGGATCGAGCACGCGCCTTTGGAAGGTCGGGGGCAGCTCGATCGCCCCACCAGACGAAGAGCAGCACCACGCCCGCGGCCAGACCGACCCCGGCCGCCATCCTGCCCCATCCGACCGTGCCCGACGCCATCAGGAAGATGACGATGCCAAGCGCGGTCGTGGCCAGACCGCTGACCGAGCTCGACGCCACCAGGGCCGCACCGAGGACGCACAGCCCCGGCAGGGCGATCAGACCAGGCAGCTCGTCCGATGTCCAAAGGTAGAGAACGACCGGAAAGGTCAGCCCGATCATGCCGGCGAAGGCATTGGCATTGCCCAGGACGCTCGCCAGGCGGTCCGAGCCCGATATCAGGTCATGCCCCAGCACTCTGGTCGTGTCGGTAAAGTAAAAGAAGAACAAGCCAAGGAGACAGATCGTCATCATACTGGCTACGAACGTCTTGAGAAATCGAATGGTGAGAACCGAGCCGCGTTCCATGAGGGCCAAAGGCATGAGAGCATAGCAAAACAAGTATTGCCCGGGGGTGACCAGGGCACGAAGCGGGTCGCCGCTGATCAGGCTGCTAAGGATCAAGAATGCCAGAAAGATACCGAAGAAAACATACCAGAGGCAAGTCAGATCATAGAGCGGCAGCCTGGGCATTCTGGCGCTGAGCGCGAGCAGCAGGACGCTCGCGCAGAACAACGTGTCGCTCAGATTGAAATTGACCGCGGGAAGTCGCCATTCGGTGAATCCCGCGAAGAAGATCGCCGCCATGGCGAAAGCGTGCTCGAGACGCCACGTCCTGCTCATGTCGGGCGCGACGCAACTTCGGCGAGTGGCGGCTGCCGTGCGTCCAACAGCTGATCATAGATCTGCATCAGCGCGTCGGCGTGGCGCCGGAGGCCGAAGCGCGCGAGGGCATCGGCGCGCGCGCGGGCGGTGATCGCGGCTCGTGCGGCCGGATCGCGCAGCGCCGCGATCGCCTGATCGGCAAGGGCGAGCGGGTCGTCCGGAGGCACCAGATAGCCGGTCTTGCCGTGCTCGATCGCCTCGGGGTTGCCGCCCGGAATCGGCTGCGACGACCAGCGTCCCGAGCAGCATGGCTTCGATCAGAGTGCGGCCGAACGGCTCATTGACCGCCGGCACCAGGAGGACATCGGAGCCGGCAAGCCAGTGCTCCGGCGGGTAGCGAAATCCCATCAAAGGTGTCAGATCGCTGATGCCGAGCGCCTCGGCGCGCTGGCGAACCGTGTCGCCGAAGTCCGCAGATCGCCGAACAGCGGGGCCACGACCTCGAGATCGGGCGCTCGCTCACGCATGGCCGCGATCGCTTCCACGAACAGGTGCGGGCGCTTGCGTGACATGAGGTTGCCAAAGAAGCTGACCACGGCGGTCGCCTGCGGCCGCCCCAGTTCCTCGAGAAGCCGGCTGCGGCAGGCCGCGCGGTCGAGCGCCGGCCGCTCCGTGTCGAACGGGCTGTGCACGATCGAGCACTTGCGCCGCACCCAGGCGCCGGCGGGGGTGGCAAACCCTGACACGCAGACGATCCGGTGGGCGAGCAGCGGGGCGGCGAAGCGCACGCCGCGCGCGTCCGGGTTGCCGCGATGGTGCCAGAGCAGCCTGGCGCCGGCGAGACGGCACGGGATGGCCCAGGTCGCATGCATGCGGCCATCGTTGGTATGGACGATGCCGACGCTTCGCTGCCGCAGGAAGCGCACCATCTGCGCGCTCTCTCGGACGAACACCGCGAGGTCGCGCACGGGGTTCAGCCCTTGCAGGGCGGCCGAACTCGGCGCCGGCTCGCTCGCGATGCCATGCGCGGCCAACAGGTCGGCCAGCGGGCCGCGCCGCTGGTGCAGAACCACGAGGGGTTGGAACCTCGCGCGGTCGAGATTCAAGATCAGCTTGAGCGCCGAGATGTGCGCGCCGCCGACCTGATCCCCGACGAACGGGAAGCAGACGACGGTCGGGTCCGATTTTCCGCTCATCCTGCCAGGGCCTTCGTATCAGTGGCCGTCGGCGGCGGCGTCGAGAAACGCGTTCGCGTCAGTGCCGGAGGGCGGGTCGCCGCCGCGATCGAGCAAGGAGCGCGCGATACCATCTCGACCGCGCCCGCATGCAGCCGCGGGTTCCGGCGACTTACCCGAACCGACAATGTCTTCTAAGTCCCCTAACAAAATACCAAGGCTGGCCGATGCTCTACGATCGCGGGTCGTAATGGATAGTTCGCAGGCCTGTCGATGACGATGCCCGGAGGACACAAGAACTCGTTAAGCGGCGATCGTCGTAGCATCGGATATCCGAACGGGAGCCATGGAAAAGGCCGCGCCGATGAAAGTGCTGCGCGCGATCACTGACCTCACGATCGGCGAGGCCGGCCGGTGCCGACACCTGCGCGGGCATTGCGGGATGCCGCTCCTATCGCCGATTGATCTCCGGCACGCGCGCTTGTCCAAGTCGTCGCTTGGCTGACGAGCTGCAAATTCATATAATATTTCCCATGAAAGATGGTCGAGTGCGCCATTTGTCCAATGATAACTATGGTTAATATTAATAATGAATTGACCGATCGGAGTGTTTCATGAAAGTCGTCGTGCTCGGTAGTTATGCGCCCTCGTTGATCAACTTTCGCGGGCGATTGATCCAAGACATGGTGGGCGCCGGCCACACGGTGATCGCGTGCGCGCCGGGCTTCGATGGCAGGATCGCCAATGCCCTGGGCGAACTCGGCGCCAGCTACCTGCCGGCGCCGATCGAGCGCACCGGCCTCAATCCGCTGCTCGATGCCTGGAGCGTCATGGGGCTCACCCGCCTGCTCCGCCGTCTCGAGCCGCAGGTGGTCCTTGCCTACACCGCGAAGCCCGTCATCTACGGCTCGCTCGCGGCGCGCCTGGCCCGGGTGCCGCGCATGTTCGCCATGATCACCGGCCTCGGCTATCTCTTCACCGAGGGTCGGCAATGGACGCATCGCGTCCTGCGCCAGATGACGACCACTCTCTATCGGGCCAGCCTCAGCTCGGCAGCCGGAATCTTCTTCCAGAATCCGGACGATCTCGAGGAGTTCCGGCGCCGCGCGATCGTCTCGGACAAGCAGAACCTGATCCGAGTGAATGGTTCAGGCGTCGACCTGGCGCATTACAGCTTCTCGTGCCCGCCGGCCGAGGGGCCGGTGTTCCTGCTGATCGCCCGGCTCCTGCGGGACAAGGGCATTCGGGAATATGTCGAGGCCGCGCGGCGCCTGCGCGCGCACCACCCCGGTGCGAGGTTCTGGCTGCTCGGCCCACCCGACAGCAACCCCGCCGCCATCCCCCAGGCCGAGGTCGAGCGCTGGCAGGCCGAGGGCGTGGTCGAATATCTCGGCGCGGCGGCGGACGTGCGGCCCTATCTGACCTCGAGCACGGTCTACGTGCTGCCATCCTACCGGGAAGGCACGCCGCGCACCGTGCTCGAAGCCATGGCCACCGGCCGGGCGATCGTGACCACCGACGTGCCCGGATGCCGGGAGACGGTGGTCTCGGGCGAGAACGGCTTCCTGGTGCCACCTGGCGATGCCGCGGCGCTCGCGGAGACGATGGCGCGGTTCATCGAGAGCCCGGATCTCGCCCGCTCGATGGGCGAGCGGAGCCGGCGGATCGCCGAGGAGAAGTTCGACGTCAACAAGGTGAACGCGGTCATGCTGGGTGCGATGGGGTTGGCATGACTCCGGAGGTCCCGGGACCTGCTCAAGCGCGTCGTCGACCTCGTCGGCGCGGCTTTGGCGTTGATCGTCCTGGCGCCGCCCATGCTGCTGATCGCCGCCATCATCCGGCTCTCGCTCGGCGCTCCGGTTCTGTTCCGCCAGGTCCGCGCCGGTCGGAACGGCGCCCCGTTCGAGCTGCTGAAGTTCCGGACGATGACCGACGAGCGCGACGAGGCCGGCCAGCCGCTGTCCGACCAGCGGCGCCTGACCCGCCTCGGCCGGCTGTTGCGCAGTACCAGCCTCGACGAGCTGCCCGAGCTGGTCAACGTGCTGCGCGGCGACATGAGCCTGGTCGGCCCGCGCCCGCTCCTCCTGGACTACCTGCCGCACTACACGGCCGAACAGGCGCGCCGTCATGCGGTCAGGCCGGGTCTCACCGGCTGGGCCGCGATCCACGGCCGCAACGGCACCAGCTGGCCGAAGCGGCTGCAGCTCGACGTCTGGTACGTCGACCACTGGAGCCTCGCTCTCGATCTCAAGATTCTGCTCCTGACCGTAGTCAAAGTGATCCGGCGCGAAGGCATCAGCGCCGAAGGCCATGCCACCATGCCGCGCTTCGACGAGGTCTCGAAGACCAGCGGTCGGGTCTGAGCTCGGCCCGCCGGACGAGCCCGCCCCGGTGAGGAACCCTTGAAACCCTCCTGCACGATCCTGGTGTCGTCGGCCGGACGTCGCGTCGGGCTGATCGACTGCTTTCGCGACAGCGCCGAAGCGCTGGGCGTCGACCTCCGCGTTCTCGCGGTCGATCTCGATCCGGCGATGTCGGCGGCCTGCCAGGCGGCCGATCTGGCCCTGCCGGTGCCGCGCTGCACCGAGCCCGCGTTCATCGAGCGGCTGGTCGAGATCTGTCGCGTGCATGCGGTCGATCTGGTGGTGCCGACCATCGACACCGAGCTCGAGAACCTCAGCCGACATCGCCACCGCTTCCATGCGATCCGGACCGGCGTCAGCGTTCCGGCGCCCGATCTCGTGCGCATGAGCCGCGACAAGCTGCGCACCGCCCGGTTTCTCGCCGGCCACGAGATTCCGGTGCCGCGCAGCGGCACGATCGAGGCCGCGCTGGCGGGCGCGGCGACCTGGCGCTGGCCCCTGATCGTGCGGCCCCGCGACGGCAGCAGCTCGATCGGCATCCACATCGTGACGTCGCCGGATCAGCTCGCCGGGCTTCGCCTGCCCGACACCTATTTCGCCCAGGAACTCGTGCGCGGCGACGAATACACGGTCAATCTGTTCTTCGATCGCTCGGGCGAGCTGCGCTGCGCGATCCCGCATCTGCGCTGCGAAATCCGAGCCGGCGAGGTCGCCAAGGGCATCACGCGGCGCCACGCCCGCCTCGAGCGGATCGCCTGGACCATGGGCTGCGCGCTTCGGGGCGCGCGGGGGGCACTCTGCTTTCAGGCCGTGGTCGACGCGACTGGCGACGGCTGCGGTGTTCGAGATCAACAGCCGCTTCGGCGGCGGCTACCCGCTGGCGCACCGCGCCGGCGCGGTGTTCTGCCAGTGGCTGATCGAGGAGATCGTCGACCTGCCGGTCAGCGCGCACAACGACTGGCAGGATGGGGTCGTCATGCTGCGCTACGACCGGGCGATCTTCCGGCACGAGGCCGCACTCGTATGACCGCGGTCCTGGTGTTCGATCTGGACGACACGCTCTATCTCGAGCGGGACTTCGTCCGCAGCGGCTTCAAGGCCGTCGACCGCTGGCTCGCCGGCCGGGACATGGTCGAGGGCTTCTTCGAGGTCGCCTGGCAGCTGTTCGAGGCCGGCCGGCGGGGCGACGTCTTCGACCGCACCTTCGAGCGGCTCGGCATGCCCCTCGAGGCCGAGCTCATCCGACGGCTGGTCGACGTCTATCGGAGCCATGCGCCGGAGATCGCGCTCGATCCTGAGACGACCGCGCTGCTGGCGCGGCTACACGCTCGGTGCCCGCTCGCCCTCCTGACCGACGGCTACCGGATCGACCCAGGAGCGGAAAGTCGCGGCGCTTGGCCTCGAGCGCTACTGCAGCCCGATCGTTTACACCGACGCTTTGGGGCGCGAGCATTGGAAGCCCAGTCCCAAGGGATTCCTGTCCATTCAGCAGCGATTCGGCGGGCAGGCGAACCGGTTCGTCTACGTCGGTGACAATCCGGCCAAGGACTTCCGCGCGCCCAACGCGCTCGGCTGGCTGACGATCAGACTCCGCCATCCCGAGGGCGAGCACGTCGGAGCCGAGGCGCAAGGCGCTCCTCGATGCCGCCGCGCACACGATCACCCATCTCGCCGAGATCGAAGAGAACCCGCTCGTCGAGCTGCCCGATTGACCGACGGCGGCGCGGAGGCGGCGCTGACGGTCAGACATTCTTAAGCCCGTATGCCTGATCCTGGCGGTCTCGGCGGGACGGCGCGCCTGGCTTACCGGCAACTTTCGAGGCCGCCTTCACCGGCGGGTGGCTTGCGGTGCAGGTGGCGCGAATGGACAACGACAACTGGCGCCGGTGGCCCCATTTCGACGACGAGCAGATCGCGGCCGTCGAGGCGGTGCTGCGCTCCGGCAAGGTGAACTACTGGACCGGCGAGCAGGCGCGGGCGTTCGAGCATGAGTTCGCCGCGGCCTGCGCCTGCCCGTACGGCGTCGCGCTCGCCAACGGCTCGCTCGCGCTGGAGCTGGCGCTGCACGTTCTGGGCGTCGGCCCGGGCGACGAGGTCGTCGTCACGCCGCGCAGCTTCGTCGCCTCGGCGAGCTCGGTCCTCCTTCGCGGCGCGCGACCGGTGTTCGCCGATGTCGATCCGGTCAGCCAGAACATCACCGCGGACACCATCCGCGCGGCCCTCTCGGCGCGGACCAAGGCGATCATCGCGGTTCATCTGGCCGGCTGGCCCTGTGAGATGGCGCCGGTGCTCGAGCTCGCGCGAGAGCGCGGGCTGAAGGTGATCGAGGACTGCGCGCAGGCGCACGGCGCCCTCTACCGGGGGCGCCCGGTCGGTTCGTTCGGCGACGTCGCCGCCTTCTCTTTCTGTCACGACAAGATCATGACGACCGGGGGCGAGGGCGGGATGCTGGTCACCCGCGACGAGGCGCTCTGGCGCGCCGCCTGGGCCTACAAAGATCACGGCAAGAGCTACGACGCGGTCTACCACCGGGAGCATCCGCCCGGCTTCCGCTGGCTGCACGAAACCCTTGGCAGCAACTGGCGGATGACCGAGATGCAGGCGGTGATCGGCCGCATGCAGCTCACCCGGTTGCCGGACTGGCTGGCCAGGCGGCGCCGTCATGCGGCGCAGCTGACGGCCGCTTTCCGCAAGGTGCCGGCGCTCCGGGTCACCGAGCCGCCGGCGGACGTCGACCATGCGTACTACAAGTACTACACCTTCGTTCGACCGCAACTGCTGAAGCCGGACTGGTCACGCGACCGGCTGCTCAGCGCGATCGCGGCCGAAGGCGTGCCCTGCTTCAGCGGCTCCTGTTCGGAGATCTACCTCGAGAAGCTGTTCGAGCGGGCGGGCCTGCGACCGGCCGAGCGGTTGCCGGTCGCCCGCGAGCTCGGCGAGACCAGCCTGATGCTCCTGGTTCACCCGACCTTGGCCGAAGCCGACATCCGGCGGGCGTGCCGCGTCGTGGCCGAGGTCTGCGCCCGGGCGACGGCGCCGGAAATGGCCTCAGCGGCCGCGGAGCGGCGATCGTTCGGCGACCTGGTCGCGGTGTCCGATCAGTCGATGTAATACTGCTTGTACTGACCGTAGTACTCCACGGCATCGCCATAGGCGCGCTTGGCGTGGCGCTCGATGTCGACCTGGGTCAGGACCGCGCCGACGACCGGCGCGTGGCTCTCCCTGAGCGCGTTCATGGCGTTTTGCGCAACTTCGGCCTTGGTCTTGCCCCAGCGCACGACGAACAGGACCGCGTCGGCGAGAAGCGCGGCCAGCCGCGTGTCGGAGATGCCAAGCACCGGCGGCGCATCGAGGATGACGTATTTGTAGCGACTTCTGAGCTGGGTCATCAGGGCGGACATCCGCTGCGAGCCGATCAGATCGATCGGATTGGAGGGGTTCCGACGCACCGTGATGACGTGCAGATTCGGCTGGACCTCGTCGATATGCGTGACCTGCTCGAGCGTCGCCTCGCCGGCGACCAACTCGACCAGGCCGGGGGCGGTGACCGGCTGGTTCAGCTCGCGGCGCACGCTGGGGTGGCGCAGATCCAGATCGACGACGACGGTCTTGTGGCCGGCGGCCGCCGTCGACGCTCCGAGGCTGAGTGCCAGGGTCGTCTTGCCCTCGTTCGGGAGCGACGAGGTCACCAGGATGATCTTCGGCGGTCGATCGAGGCTCGCGAACTTCATCCCGATGTGCAGGCCGCGCACCGCCTCGGCATAGGCCGAGCGCGGCTTCTGGGCGAGGTAGTGGTGCAGTTTGAACCCGCCCTTGACCCACGGCACGATGCCAAGGTTGGCGAGGCCCAGCGCTTCCTCGATCTGCCGGCCGCTGCGGAGACCGTTCTCGAGGCTTTCGGTGACGAAGGCGAGCAGCGTCGCGAACACCAGCGAGCTCGTGAAGCCGGCCGCGATGACCAGTTTCGGCTGCGGGAAACTCCGCGTCGAGGGCACCGCCGCGGCCGAAATCACCTCCACACCGGGTTCGAGCACCTCCTGCTGCTCGGTCAGCGTCTTGAACCGCTCGAGGAACGTCGTGTACAGGGCGCGATTGGCCTCGGCCTCGCGTTCCAGCTGGCCCAGCTGCACCTCGGCCTGATTGTTCTGGACCACGTGGCCCTTGGTCTGGGCGAGGCTCTGGCGCAGCATCCGCTCGCGGTTCTCGGTGACGGCGACGTCACGCTCGAAGGCGCCGACGATGTTCTGGATTTCGGTTCGGATCTTCTGCTCGAGCTCGCGCTGATCGGCCTCCAGCTGCAAGATCCTGGGATGACGCGGACCGTATACCTGGGACTCCTGCGCTCGCTGACGCAGCAGCTCGGTCTGCTGCTGGCGGAGGTTGGCCATCACCGGTGAGGCGAGCACTTCGGGCACCAACTCGAGGCTCTGCTTGCCGCTGCGCAGGGCGCGGAGCGTATTGAGCTTGGCCCGCTTTTCGGCGAGTTCTGCCTGCACTCTGATCAACTCGCTGTTGAGAGCCGCCAGCTGCGCGCCGTCGAGCGTCATGCCGTTGCTGCTGTCGATCAGCTCGTGTTGCGCCCGGTAGGTCGCGACGGCGGCTTCCGAGTCGAGGAGCTGGGTGCGCAGCTGGGCAAGGCGGTCGCTCAACCATTTGGCGCCGCGCGCCGCCGCGGCCTGCTTGGCCTCGAGCTTGCGGGTGATGTAGAGGTCGGCGGCGTCGTTGGCGATCCGGGCGGCCTTCTCGGGATCGCTCGACGAGAACTGAATCGTCAGGACACTGGCTGCGCCGGCCTGCTGGATCGACAGTCGGGAGAGGAAGTGGTCGATCGCCCGCTCGATCGCAGCCGGCCCTTCGCCCCCGGTCTCGGGGACCACGACCTCGGGCGCTGTGGCCTCGGGTTGCGCCGCGGCCATCGCAAGGCCGGTCTGGACCAGCCAGGACTCGGGCAGCCACTTGGCCAGCAGAGGTCGGTAGCGAGCGAGCAAGGCGGCAACGGACGCGTCGGCCTGTTTGGGCGGATTGAATTCCGGATCGGCGAGCAGCCCGGCGTGTTCGATCACGGCGCGGGCCAGGGAGCGCGACTGCAGGAGCTTGATCTCGGTATCCAGCGTCGACTTGTCCTGCGGCTGCTCGTCGAGCGCCCGTTCCGTATTGACCAGGCGGGTGGCGCGGGGGTCGATGACCACGCTCGTGGCCGCGGTATAGTGCGGCGGGAGACCGAAGGCGATCAGCGCCGACAACGAGGTCAGCGACAGGATCGTCGCCGCGATGATCGTCCTGCGCCGGCGCAGGACCTTGATGATCTCACGCGGGTGCATCCGCTCCTCGCCGACGTAGGGCGACCCGGCGCCAGGATAGCCCGGATAAGCCTTCGCAAGGGCTGTTTCATGGACGGCCATGACTCGATCCGATCATTCGCTGGTGGAGGACCTCAGCTCGGCTGGACGATCGCGGTGCCGGCGGGACCGGGCAGGCAGGCTGAGGGGCAGAGCATTCAGGTCCTCCCGGACAGGCTCGGCACGTAGTCGCGGCCGACGGCTCCGTCCCAAAGCGGCTGCAACGGTTTGCTCGCGGCCACACGGTCGACCGGCGGCTGAGCTTCGGCGGGCGGCCGCGCCTCCTGGCGAAAGCTCGGCAGAACCAGCGTGATCAGGCGCTCCAGCCCCTCGTGATCCCGACGCCGGACAACGGCGGCGAGCTCGTCGAAGACCCGGCGCAGGACCTCGAGATTGATCGATTGCGACTTCGCCACGAAGACGCCCTGAACCGCCGCCGGCAGATGTTCCTCATTGTCGTCGAACAATTCTTCAGAAAGCTTTTCACCCGGGCGCAGAGCCGTGAACTCGATCCCGACGTCGATGTCGGGACGGAGCCCGGCCAGGCGGATCATCTGACGGGCGACGTCGGCGATCTTGGCCGGCTTGCCCATGTTGAGGACGAAGATCTGGCCGCGTGCCTGTTCGGTGTGGGCGACTCCGTGGGCCGAGGCCTGAAGCACCAGCTCCACGGCCTCGCGGACGGTCATGAAGTAACGCTCGATCTCGGGATGGGTCACCGTCAGCGGGCCGCCGCGGGCCAGCTGGCGCTGAAAGAGGGGCACGACCGAGCCGCTCGAGCCCAGCACGTTGCCGAAGCGCACGGTCATGAACCTCGGTGAGCGGCGAGCCGGGTCCTGAGGCTGCTCGGCGCCCGCCAGATCGAGTGACTGGCAGTAGAACTCGGCCAGGCGCTTGCTCGCGCCCATGATGCTGTTCGGCTTGACCGCCTTGTCGGTCGAGACCTGAACCATGGCGAGCGCACCATGGCGCGCGGCGGCGTCGGCGACGTTGCGGGTCCCGATGACGTTGGTGAGCACGCCCTCGCCCGGGTTCGCCTCGACCATCGGCACATGCTTCAGGGCGGCCGCATGAAACACCAGCTCCGGGCGGTAGCTGGCGCAGATCTCCATGACCCGCTCGCGATCGCGGATCGAGCACAGCACCGGCCGGCAGGACAGATCGCCATGCCGTTCGCGCAGCTCCAGATCGACGGTGTAGAGATTGAACTCGCTGCTATCGAGGAGGATCAGCTCGGCCGGAGCAAGGGCCGCGATCTGGCGGGCGAGCTCGCTGCCGATGGTCCCCCCGGCGCCGGTGATCAGCACCCGTCGGCCGCCGATCAGGCGGTTGATGGCGAGGCGGTCGAGGGCGTGCTGCGGCCGCCCCAGGAGGTCTTCGAGCGCGATCGGTCGCAGGTCCGGTCCGTCCGCATCGGCGGCATCCTTGAACTCGGTCAGCCGGGGCAGGCAGGCGGCGATCAGCCCGAGCTCCTCGGCCTGCTCGAGCAGCATCTGCTTGGCCGGCCGGTCGATCGTCGCCGGATCGCTCATGATCAGCCGCCGCGGCCGCTCGCCGCGGGCGGAGAGACGTGCGACGACCGGCGCAAGGTCGGCGAGCGGGCCGAGCACCGGTATGCCGTGAATCGAGCGACCTTGGATGCCGTTGGTGTCATCCAGCACGCCGACCACGCGGTAGAGGGCGCTCGGCGAGCGCATCGAGCGAATGAACTGCTCGGCCGCGTCACCGACGCCGAGCAGGAGCACCGGGATGGTCTTCGAAGCCCGCGTTCCGGCGAAGAGACCCAAAGGATGATGTCGCAGGAGACGATAGGCAAAGCGCGCCCCGCCGAGCATGACGATCAGCAGGCACCACTGAATCACCGGCACCGAACGTGGCAGAGGTTCCAATCGGTTGATTACGAACATCAGCGGGAAGAACAGCAGGATCGCCAGAGTGGCTGCCTTGGTGATGTTGACCAGGTCGTGCACCGAGGCATAGCGCCAGATCCCGCGATACATGCCGAAGAAGAGGAACGTCGGCAGTGCGATGACGACGAACGCGGTGACCATGGCAGCGATCGGTTGCCAATCCATGGTAAATAACACATCGCCTAGCCTGAGATAAAGTGCGAGAATTACCGAGGCGCCAGCGACGATCGAATCGTGTAGAAAGGCGACGCCTGCCTTCGGAGTCCTCAACGCGGCGACCTCCGGCTCTTGTCAGACATGATTTTGCGTGCGAATTATCGTGTCAAGAAACGGAGACGAAGTCAATAAATTTTTAGTCACATTGGTTTCGATCATTATTAACCTTAACGCCAATTAGATTAACTATAACTGTTAGATTATTGATGATGTCTGTGGCTTTATTTATATTATTGCGGTCAGGACGACAGGAATTGTTTGTGATTGCCGCTGGGGGCAGGTGCACCTTGCGTGCGGGAGCATTCTTATCATTGGCTGGGGTGGACGGCAGGGATTTCCGGATCGAAGCCGGTGCACTGTCGCCGGACCTATGGACGGAACTCCGGACCGGCAGCCGCGTTTCCACGGCTAGGTCGGCGCTGACCCGCTTCCACTCCGACTGTCCCGGCTTCCGAACTTGGCGCCGCGACGAACCTCGAGCTTTGGCGGGGCTGACTCGGGTGTTTGCGTGACCATGTCCCGACCATCGATCCTTCTCGTCGGTGCCGCCGCATCCTTCGCCAGCGGCATTCCGCATGCGCTCGCGGCGGAACTTCAGCCCGATTCAGAAACGACGTTTCTCGTTCAGGTCGTGCTTCTCGTTCTCGTTGGCCGACTTCTCGGCGAAGCTATGCAGAGGATCGGGCAGCCGGCCGTGATGGGGCAGTTACTCGCCGGTATTCTCTTCGGCCCCTCGGTTCTTGGCCTGATATGGCCGGACGCGCAGGCCGGTATCTTTCCCGTCGATCCAGGCCAAAGAAAAATGATCGACGGCGTGGCCACGCTCGGCGTGCTCATGCTGCTTCTCCTGACCGGCATCGAAACCGACTTGAAGCTCGTGAGGAAAATCGGGCGCCCGGCGATCATCGTATCGGGCGCAGGCGTCATGATTCCCTTCTTGTGTGGCGTTGCGCTCGGCGAGGTGCTGCCTCACTCGATGCTGCCAAACCCGGGCCAGCGTTTGACCACGGCGCTCTTTCTCGGTACCGCGCTCTCGATCTCCTCGGTCAAGATCGTCGCGATGCTGGTTCGTGACCTTGGATTTCAACGCCGCAACATCGGCCAGATCATCCTCGCTTCGGCGATTCTCGACGACACGATCGCCTGGGTTCTCATTGCGATCATTGCCAGCCTGGCGGCCGGGGGAACGATCGACCTGTCGGGCGTCCTGGGAAGCGTGCTCGGGACAGCCCTCTTTCTGGCGGTGAGCTTCACCATCGGCCGACGGATCGTGTTCCGGCTGATCCGCTGGACGAATGACAATTTCATCAGTGAGATGCCGGTCATCACCGTCATCCTGCTCATCATGGGCGCAATGGCTCTCGCGACCGATGCCATCGGCGTGCATACCGTCCTCGGTGCCTTCGTTGCGGGCATGCTCGTCGGCAATTCGCCCATTCTCACCCGTCAGATCGACGGGCAGCTCCGCGGTCTCATCACGGGGCTGTTCATGCCGGTATTCTTCGGTCTGTCGGGATTGCGCGCCGATCTGCGCGTGCTCGCTGACCCGCACCTCCTCCTGCTGGCGGTCGGACTGGTTGCCGTCGCGAGCGTGGGGAAATTTACCGGTGCTTTTCTGGGCGGCAGGCTTGCCGGATTGACCATGAGAGAGTGCCTGACGCTTGGCTGCGGCATGAATGCCCGCGGCTCGACGGAGGTGATTGTGGCAACCATCGGCTTGTCGGTCGGAGCCCTGGATCAGAGGCTGTACACGATCATCGTGGCGATGGCGCTGATCACCACCTTGGCCATGCCGCCGATGCTTCGCTGGGCGCTGGCGCGGCTGCCCTTCTCCGAAGAGGAGATGGAACGATTGGCGCGCGAAGCTCTCGCGGAGAAGAGCTTCGTCGCAAAACTTGAACGACTGCTGATAGCCGTCGATGGAAGCAGCAATGGTCGATTTGCGTCGCGGCTTGCCGGCCTCATCGCCGGCGGGCGCGGACTACCCACGACGGTCCTCCCTCTCCACCCGGCTCGAATCGGTCAATCTGCGATTCGATCCGCAAAGGGTTCCGACGACGACACCGGGCATCTCGCAGTGGAGACCTTGAAGGCGGCGGCCGATGTCAGCAAGGCGGCCGAAGCCGATTTGGCGGATGAGACACCGGCGCCAGTGGATGTCGTCATACGCACCCAGCGGGCGCCGATCGAACAGGCGGTCGCAGGCGAGGCGGGCAGGGGCTATGACCTGCTCGTCGCCGGAGTTGAAAACACCGTTTTGGCGCACGGTCATTTCAACGCGGAGATGGCGCGCACGGCGGAGGCCTTCGACGGGCCCTTTGCGATTGCCGACGCTCGCGGAGGGCATCTCGAAGATCCGTTTGGACCAGATCTCGACATTCTCGTTCCAGTGACAGGCACAGAGGTCTCACGTCGCGCCTTGGAAATTGCGCTTTGTCTGGCACGGTCGAGCGCTGGCGGGGTGACCGCGCTCTATGTCTCGAGCAATCGGTCCGGACGGCGACGCATGGGGTTTGGCCGTTCTTTATTGGCTATGGAGAACGAAGAGGCGATCTTGAGAGAAGCTGCCACTCTGGCCGACCAATACGGCACGCTCATCCGCACTGCCATGAGTTCACGTATGGCGCCGGCGGAGGCGATAATCCGGCGCGCGCACGGCAGGCGGTATGATCTGGTCGTGATGGGAGTAAGAAAACGCCCGGGCCAGACGCTGTTCTTTGGCGATGTTGCAGCGGCAGTAATTGAAAAATCGAAACGCTCGTTACTGTTCGTCGCCAGTTGACGCCATGCAAACGCTGCGAGGGGCGGTTCGGGTCTGGCCAACCGGGCGCCGGGGCGCCATGCTGGGCCGCGCGGCGTTCGAGGAGGGGAGGGGCATGGCGGAGCGCAGGATCGGCATCATCATGCACGGCGTCACCGGGCGCATGGGCACGAACCAGCACCTGGTCCGCTCGATTCTGGCGATCCGCGCCCAGGGCGGGCTCGGGCTCGCCGACGGCACGCGCGTCCTGCCTGAGCCGCTCCTGGCCGGCCGAAATCCGAGAAAGCTCGAGGCGCTGGCCGACGCTCACGGCATCGCCCGCTGGACCCTGGACCTCGACGCCGCCCTTGCCGACCCCGACTACGAGCTGTTCTTCGATGCCGCCTCGACCCGGCTGCGCGCCGGTCTGCTGCAGCGCGCGATCGCCGCCGGCAAGCACGTCTATTGCGAGAAGCCGCTCGCCGAGAACCTCGACGACGCGCTCGCGCTCTATCGGGCCGCCAAGGCCGCCGGAATCAGGCACGGCGTGGTCCAAGACAAGCTCTGGCTGCCCGGGCTCCTGAAGCTCAGGACACTGATCGAGGCGGGCTTCTTCGGGCGCATCCTCTCGGTCAAGTGCGATTTCGGCTACTGGGTGTTCGAGGGCGACTGGCAGCCCGCGCAGCGGCCGTCCTGGAACTACCGGAAAGCGGAGGGTGGCGGCATCATCCTCGACATGCTCTGCCACTGGCGCTACGTGCTCGACAATCTGTTCGGCCAAGTGAGGGCTGTGTTCTGCCTGGGCGCCAACCACATCCCGGAACGCTTCGACGAGCGGGGCGAGCGCTACGCGGCCGACGCCGACGACGCCGCCTACGCGATCTTCGAGCTCGAGGGCGGCATCGTCGCCCAGATCAGCAGCTCTTGGTGCACCCGCGTGCGGCGCGACGATCTGGTCGTCTTCCAGGTCGACGGCACGCATGGCTCGGCGGTCGCGGGGCTGACCAAATGCTACGTTCAGCCGCGGGTCGCGACGCCGCGCCCGGTCTGGAATCCGGATGCCGGCATTCTCGCCGATTACCGCGCCGGCTGGCAGGAGGTCCCGGACAACCGGACCTGGGAGAACGCCTTCAAGGCCGAGTGGGAGCTGTTCCTGCGGCACCTCTGCGGCGAGGGCGAATTCCACTGGAACCTGCTCGAGGGGGCGAAGGGGGTGCAGCTCGCCGAGCTCGGTTATCGAAGCTGGGCCGAGCGGCGCATGCTCGACGTCCCCCCGCTCGAAGAATGACCTGAGACGATAACCAGCACGGTGGTCTTCCAAGCAGCCCCGGTAAGTTCCTGCTCTATCAGGATGTGGGCGGGGCGGCGATGATGCGGATCGGGTTGCCGTCGAGCCATGCGCGCACCGCCTCGAGGGTCTCGGTGTAGAACATGCGGTAGGTCTCGCGCGTGACGTAGCCGGTGTGCGGCGTGAGCACGGTGTTGTCGAGGCGCCGCAGCGGGTGATCGGCGGGCAGGGGCTCCTCGTCGAAGACGTCGAGCGCGGCCCCGCCGATCGCGCGCCGCGTCAGCACATCGATCAGCGCCGCCTCGTTGACGATCGGGCCGCGCGAGGTGTTGACGAGCCAGGCCGTCGGCTTCATCGCCGCGAGCTCGGGTGCGGCGATCAGGTCGCGGGTCCGCTCGCTCAGGCGCAGATGGATGGTGACGACGTCCGAGCGGCGCGAGCAGCTCCTCCTTGGTCACCGCCTCGGCGCCCTGCTCGCGGGCGCGCTCGGCGGTGAGGTTCTGGCTCCAGGCGACGACCGGCATCCGGAACACCCGGCCGAACTCCGCGACCTGAGCGCCGAGGCGGCCGAGGCCGATCACGCCGAGCGTCTTGCCGGCAAGGTCGAAGCCGAGCCGGCCCCCCTGCCAGCCGCCCTCGCGCATCCGCCGCTCGTCGGCGGCGAGGTTGCGGGCGGCGGCCAGGATCAGCGCCCAGGCGTGCTCGGCCGTGGTCCTGGACAGCCATTCGGTGCCGCATACCGTGACCCCGCGCTCGACCGCCGCCTCGAGGTCGATCGAGGCGTTGCGCGCACCCGTGGTGACCAGCAGGCGAAGCTTGGGCAGGCGCTCGAACAGGGGGCGCGGGAAGGGCGTCCGCTCGCGCATGATGCAGACGATCTCGAAGTCCCTCAGCGCCGCCGCGACCGCGTCCAGCCCGCCGAGATGATGATTGAAGACGGTGATCTCGACCGTGTCCCCGAGCGCCGACCAGTCGGCCATCTCGAGGGCGACCCTGTGGTAGTCGTCGAGGATGGCGAGCTTCATCTCGGGCCCCTCCCGCTCGCGGTGGCGGCAGGAGTGTCGCTCAGGGCGCCGGCGACAGCAAGGCCACGGGCAGATCGCGCAGGATCTCGGCGATGGCCGGACTCGCGGAGTGCGACGCCACGAGTTCTCGACCGGTCAGAACATCGACCAGCGGCCGCGCCGTGAGGGAAGCGGGGAGCTGCAGGCTGGTGTCGGCCCAGGCCAGGGGGGCCGGCAGCGGCACCTCGCCCGTCTCGAGCAGGGGCGCTACGAGACGCGGCGCGACGACGATTGCTGCTTCGGCCTCGCGCTGGCGGGCGAAGGCGACGATGCGGCTCGCGTGGCTGCCCTCGACGCCAAGCGGCTGGTAGTCGCCGAAGGCGAACAGATCCGGCTCGAGGCTCCTGAGCGCCAGCGTGCGCGCGATCACGTGCTGCTTGATCCGGCCGTCGCGCCAGCTGCTCAGCAGCGCCGCCGGATCGACCGTCCTGCTCCAGACAGTCCCGCCGCAGGTCGAAATCGACCCGTCGCCGGTTGTCGGGGTCGACCAGGGAGAGATCCCAGAGCTCGGTGCCGCGATAGATGTCGGGGACGCCCGGCGCGGTCAGCTTGAGCAGGGTCTGAGCGAGCCCGTTGACCGCGCCGATCAGCGCGATGCCCGCCTGGAAGGCCAGAAGATCGCTGAGGAAAGCGCGGCTGTCCTGCGGGTCGAGCACGCGGCGGACAAAGCGTTCGAGGCCGGCCTCGTAGTCGGCATCGGGTGCGGTCCAGCTGGTGCGGAACTTGGCCTCGCGCGAGGCCTTGATCATGTAGGCGACGATCCGCTCGGCGAAGTCGCCGAGGCCCGGGTCGTCGGGCGTCTCGATCTCGAGCGGCCAGGCGCCGATCAGGGTCTGGTAGAGCAGATACTCGTCGTTGCGGCCGGGCACCCGCTGGTCCTCGACCTCCTGGCGCTTGAAGCGATTGAGGGTCGCCCAGCGGCGCACGCGGCGGCGCCATTCTCCCGGCAACTCGCTCAACGCCGCGATCCGCGCGCGCGTGTCCTCGCCCCGCTTATGGTCGTGCGTGGCGGTGGCGAGCATCGTGTGCGGATGACGACGCTGGCGCTGCTGGATCACGTGATGGAAGGCGACGAGGCTGGTGCCGAACTGATCCGGCTCGCCGCCGACCTCGTTCAGCGCGATCAGGCGGTGGTAGCGGTAGAAGGTGGTGTCCTCGACCGACTTCGCCATGACCGGGCCGGTCAGCTGCTGGAAATGCATCGCGGTCGCGATCACGTCGCGCCGGCGATAGTCGCGGCTCTGCGTGAGATCGGTGCTGAGCGCGGCGTGCAGAAAGTCGAAGATCGAGCGGTCGACCAGGCCCGAGCGCTTGCGAGCATGGCCGATCGCCCAGTCGAGGTAGCGGCGATCGTCGGGGTGGACGCTCTCGGCGGTGATGTAGGTGCGATAGACGGGGAAGCGGACGATCACCTCGGTCAGCGCCTCGCGCAGACCGGAAAGCGTGTAGTCGCGGGTCGACCAGCTCTGCTGGGCAAGGCGATAGAGCTCGTCGGCCAGAACGTGGAGCTCGCTGTCGAGCGAGTAGCGCAGGATGTAGGTCTTCGCGGCGACGACTGCCTCCTCGTAGTCGATCTCGCGTCCGGCGAAGCGGTGATAGGTCGTGGTGAGGGAGCGCTCGGCGCTCGGATCGACGAACAGCCCGCCGACCAGCGCCATGAACTCGTAGCCGGTCGTGCCGGCGACCGGCAGGTCCTCGCGCAGGGTCTCGTGCCGGGCGAGGATCTTTTCCACGATGAGGTAGATCGGGGCGCCGAGGTGCGGCTCGAGCACCGGCTCGCGCCCTGTATCCCGCGATCGCCGCTGCCGCCTGCTCGAGCAGCCGGCCGGCAGTAGCCGGCGGGATCGTACAGGCCATCGATGTGATCGAGCCGCAGCCCCTGCACCTTGTCCTCGGCGATCAGGCGCAGGACCATGCGGTGGGTCTGCTCGAACACCTCCGCGCGCTCCACCCGCAGCCCGGCCAGCTCGTTGATGTCGAAGAAGCGGCGGTAGTTGATGTCGGAGCTGGCGACGCGCCAGAAGGCGAGGCGATAGACCTGGTCGTCGAGCAGGCGATGGAGCGCGCGAAAGCTCTCGGGCTTGCCGGGGGTGCCGTTGATCGCCGCGACGGTTGCCTCGATCGCCGCCCGGCTCGCGCGGATCCGCGGCCGCGAGCGCGGCCAGCTCCTGCTTGCAGGCAGCCGCCTCGCGCCGGCGGGTGGCTCGCCTCGCGTCGGAGGCGCCGCCGGCGGCGAGTGCCGGCAAAGCCCTCGACCAGTCGGGTGAGATCGGTCGTCGGGCCGCCGAGCCGCTCCATCGCCAGCTGCAGCAGACGCGGATAGTGGCGGACGCCGATCGGAAACCGATTGTCGTAATAGGCGATGTGAAAACTGCCGCCATCTGCATCGAACACGAGCACCAGCTCGCCCGCCTCCAGCACCCGACCGTAGTGGTCGCCAAGCTCCGGCAGCAGGACCTTGCCGCTGCGGGCCGCGCGCGCTCGCCTCCCAGTCGATGTCGAAGAACTCCGCGAACGTGCTCGTCTGGCCCCACTCGAGCACATCGAGCCACCAGGGGTTGTCCGAGCCGATCCCCATGTGATTGGGGACGAAGTCGAGGAGCAACCCCATGCCCTGGGCGTGCAGGGCCTCGATCAAGGCCTCGAAATCGGCCTCGTCGCCGAGCTCCGGGTTCAGGTGATTGAAGTCGATGACGTCGTAGCCGTGGGTCGAGCCCGGCCGCGCGGTGGTGATCGGCGAGGCGTAGACGTGACTGATGCCGAGCGTAGCGAGGTAGGGGACGATGGCGTGCGCGTCGGCGAAGCCGAAGTCCTGGTGGAACTGCAGGCGGTAGGTGGCGCGCGGCAGGATCGCCGATCGTTGATCGACCATGATCAGGGGCGGCGGGCGCCGCCGCGCACGCTTCGGCCCTCGGCCGCGACTGCGGCGATCAGCCGGCGGAACAGCGGATGCTCTCCGAAGTCCTCGAGATTGCGCGTGAGCCGGCGTTTCCAGGCGGGATACTCATTGGCCCCGGGCAGGTTCGGCCTGCTCCGCCTCGCCGAGCGCATCTTCGAGCTGCACCATCAGGACGTGGCCCGGTGTCCGGGCGAGGAAACGGTGCACGGCCAGGACCAGCTCGTCCGGCAGCTCGTCGGGCGGCCGGGCAGGGTCGAGGCCCTCGGGCAGCAGCCCGGCCCGCTCGAGGCCCTCGAGCATCAGAAGCCGGTCACGATCGCGCTCGGCGCGGGCCTCGGCATGGGCCGCCTCGTCGGGAAACATGCTCAGACAGGTCGCGCCAGCGCACGTCGCGATAGGTCCAGAAGCCCCTGAGCGTCGGCAGATCATGGGTCGAGGCAGACACCAGGGCTCGCTCGGGATAGCTCTCGGGCGCCAGGAAGTCGCCCTTGCGGTCGCGCTCGAAGTAGAACACGCGGCAGGACATCAGACCAGCCCGCAGCATCGCCGGGCGAAAGCCGCGCGGCACAGTGCCGAGATCCTCGCCGATCACCAGGCAGCGGTGGCGCCGGGATTTCGAGCGCGATGATCCGGACCAGGTCATCGAACGGGTATCGGACATAGGCGCCCGCGGCGGCGCCGGCGCCGGCCGGGATCCAGAACAGGCGCTTCAGGCCCATGACATGGTCGATCCGCACCGCGCCGGCGTGGCGCATGTTGTGGCGCAGTGCCTCGATGAACACACCGTAGCTGCTCTCGCGCAGACCGACCGGCGAGAGGGGCGAGAGGACCCAGTTCTGGCCGTTCGGGTTGAACCAGTCGGGCGGCGCCCCGGCGCTCACTTCGCTCAGGCTGACGCCCGGATTGGCCCAGGCGATCGAGCTCGCCGGGTTCACCGCCACGGCGAGGTCCTGGTAGAGGCCGATCGGCATCCCCGCCGCCCGCGCGCGCGCCTGCGCGTCGCCAAGCTGGCCGTCGGCAAGCCATTGCAGATAGGCGAAGAATTCGACCCGCTCACGGTGCTCGGCGGCAAAAACGGCGACCTCGGGGCTGCCCGGATGACGATAAGGTTCCGGCCAATGCTGCCAGGCCCAGGCGCCGAAGTTGCGAATGGCGTGCTCATGCAGGGCGTCGAACACGACATGCCGCTCGAGGGGCTCGCCCATCTCGTCGACAAACTTGCGAAAGGCTCGGCCCCGCGCGCTGTCCGGCGAGGCGAGATGGCGCCCTCGGAACGCGGCGTAAAGGTGCTCGAGCACTGGCAGCTTGAGGCGCGCCACCGCCGGGTAGTCGACGAACTCCGCGCCTCGTGCGGTCGCGAGCTCGGCGCGGAGACCGTCGTCGGCCAGCATCGCCTGCGCCCCGGGGCTGTCGGTCAGCTCGGGCACCGCCTCGGGATCGATGTAGAGAACGTTCAGGAACAGTCTGCTCGATGGCGAATAGGGGCTGATGTGACTTGGGTCGGCTGGGAACAGGGCGTGCAGCGGGTTGATGCCGATCGCCGCCGCGCCGAGTCCGGCCGCCTGCTCCGCCAGGCGGGCGAGGTCAGTAAAGTCGCCCATGCCCCAATTGCGCTCGGAGCGCAGGCCATAGAGCTGGCAGGCGAGGCCCCAGAGGCGTCGTCCGCCATCCGGCTCCTCTTCGGGCAGAAAACATCGCGGCGGCGCGACGATCAGGCCGCTCGTGCCGCGAACGGCTTCGCCCGCCGCCCGCACCGACCGAAAGCCGGAGTTGGTGATAGCCAAGAGGCAGCTCGTGCGGCAGGCGGAGCCGCCAGCGCCGGTAGCGCTCGCCCTCGACCTCGGCTTCCGCGACCGCGGGCAGATCCTCGATCGCCGCTTCGCCCTCCTGAACGCCGCCCGCTTCCTCGACCAGCGACCAGCGGACGCGCGCACCCGCATGGCCATGAGGCAGGCTGAAGGTCACTTCGGGCGGATCGGGTGGTGCCAGGACCCGCACCGGCGCCAGCAGCCGCCGCCAGGGCCGTGCCGCGGCCTCGCGCAGGCTCGCGGCGATCTCATGCTCGCTGCCGGCGGCGATGCCCATGGCCTCGAGCAGGGCCCGCTCGGTCGTGGCCGACACGCGCCGCCGCCTGCCCCAGAAGTCGGTGTAGCCGGGTTCGATGCCGTAGAGCTGTCCGAGGCGACGCAGCTGCGCCCGAGCGCTCATGGCCCTTCCGGGGCGATGTGCCAGAGGACCGACCAGGGCGGCAGGCGGCCTCGTCGCAACTCATCCGGCAGGTCCGGATGGTTCGCGTACAAGGTCTCGCCAGCGACGACCGCCATGCTCTCGACCTCGACCACCGGATCGCCGAGATTGGCGATCAGCTGAAGGCGGCTGCCGTCGCCGAGCGTCCAGCTGGCGCGCAGTGCCGTCTCACCGATGGTCGCCGCGTCGCCGACATGGCCGCCGATGCCGGCAAGCCTGGGCATGATCGCCTCGTTGCGGATGCGTAGCAGCCGGCGGACCAGATCGAGCCACGCGGCGTGCTCGGGCTGTGCGAGGACCGACCAGTCGAGGCGTGATGCCTCGAAGGTCGAGGGAGCGTTCGGGTCGGGGATGCGGGCGCGCGCCGCCTCGTCGGCGAACTGGGGGAACTTCCGGAACTCGCGCCTGCGGCCTTCGCGCACCGCATCGGCCAGCTCGTCGTGAAAGTCGGTGAAGTAACAGAACGGCTGGGTGGCGCCCCACTCCTCGCCCATGAACAGGAGCGGGATCTGGGGCGCCAGCAGGAGTACCGCGGTCATCGCCTGGACCGCCTGCCACCCGGCGAGATCGGCGATCCGCTCGCCGAACGCGCGGTTGCCCACCTGATCGTGGTTCTGGAGGAAACCGACGAAGGCGAGCGGCGGCAGATGACCGCTCGGCTCGCCGCGAAGCGCGCCGTCGCGGTGCGCGGACGGCTCGCCCTGATAGACGAAGCCGGTACCGAGCGCGCGGGCGAGCAGCTTCTGCGGCTCCTGGACGTAGTCGCGGTAGTAGCCGCCGCCCTCGCCGGTCAGCAGGTGGTGGTAGACGTGATGGATGTCGTCGTTCCACTGCGCATCGTAGAGCCCGACCCGGCCCTCGTCGTCGCGGGCCAGAAGATGAGCGGCGTTCTGCTCGTGCTCCAGGACCAGGTGGACGTGCCGGTCGAGATCGATCGTACGGCGCACGGTCTCGGCGATCTCGACCAGGATGTGCTTCGCGCCCTCATCGATGATCCGGTCGACCGCATCGAAGCGCAGGCCGTCGAAACGGTATTCCTCGAGCCAATAGAGGACGTTGTGAATCGCGACGTCGCGCACGTGCCGCTCGGCGTAGTTGATCGCCGGGCCCCAAGGCGTTCGCTTCTCGGGATCGAAGTATTGCGGCGCGTAGAGGTGCAGGTAGTTCCCGTCCGGGCCGAAGTGGTTGTAGACCACGTCCAGGAACGCCATCAGGCCGCGCTCGTGGACCGCGTCGATCAGGCGCTTCAGGTCGTCGGGCGCGCCGTAGCTGGCATCGGGCGCGAACGGCAGCACCCCGTCGTAACCCCAGTTGCGACGGCCCGGGAAGTCGGCGATCGGCATCAGCTCGACAGCGGTGACGCCGAGGTTTGCGAGGTGGTCGAGCTTCCGCCGCAGGCCATCGAAGGTGCCTTCCTCGCTGAACGTGCCGAGGTGTAGCTCATAGAGCACGGCCTCGTGCCAGGGCCGGCCGCGCCAGGCGGGGTTCCGCCAGCGATAGCTCAGGGGATCGACCACCAGGCTCGGGCCGTGGACGTCCTCGGCTTGGCCGCGCGAGATCGGATCGGGGACCCGAGCACCGTCCGCGAGCTGGTAGCGATAGCGCGTGCCCGGCCGGGCCCGATCGGTCACCAGCTCGAAATAGCCGCTGTCCTGGCGGGTCATTGGCAAAACCGCATCCAGGTCCTCGAGGTGCAGGGCGAGCGCCTCCTGCGCCGGCGCCCAGTGCCGAAAGCGCACGGTTCCGTCTCCACGGACCGCGGCGCCGAACGGCATCTCGTGGGTGAAAGTGTCGGCGGTCATCTCGGCTCCTGGTTGCCGCCTCCGGTCGGTGATGGCGAGCCGGGCTGCAGGACGAACAGGACAAGCGAGCGACCCGAGAGATCGAACGCCTGCCCGGCGGAATGAGCGGTGGGTTCGACTTCGGGTTTGAAGGTGTCGAGCAGGCGCCGCCAGGTTGCTCCTCCCGGGACGGTCGGGAGCGTGAAGGGCACCACTTCGTGATAAGCGTTCAGCAGGATCAGAAGGACATCGTCGAGGGCGCGCTCGCCGCTCGCGGTGAGATGGCGGCCCGCCCGCCCGTTCAGCATCAGACCAATGCAGCGGGCGAGCGCGTTGCGCCACTCATCCGAAGTCTTCTCGGTACCGGCCGGGGTGAACCAGGTAATGTCCTTCAGGCCGTCGTCGGAGGTTTCCTCGCCGTGCAGGAAGCGCGTGCGGCGCAGCACCGGGTGCGCTTTGCGGAGCCGGATCAGGCGCGCCACAAACCCGATCAGCTCGCGGTCTTCAGGCCCGATTCCCTGCCAGTCGAACCAGCTGATCTCGTTGTCCTGGCAATAGGCGTTGTTGTTGCCCTGCTGGGTGCGGCCGAACTCGTCGCCGCCGAGCAGCATCGGCGTGCCTTGGGCGATCAGGAGGGTGGCCAGCAGGTTGCGCTTCTGGCGCGTGCGCAGCGCGATGATGGCGGGGTCATCGGTCGGCCCTTCGGCCCCATGATTCCAGCTGTAGTTGTGATCGGTGCCGTCCAGACCGTTCTCGCCGTTGGCTTCGTTGTGCTTGTAGTCGTAGCTGACCACGTCATTGAGGGTGAAGCCGTCGTGCGCGGTGATCTTGTTGATGCTCGCCCATGAGCGGCGGCCCATGCGCTCGAACAGATCGCTGGAGCCGGTCAGACGCGCCGCGAGCTCGGGCAGGATTCCTTCGTCGCCCCGCCAGCAGCGGCGCACGCAATCGCGAAAGCGGTCGTTCCACTCGGCGAAACCGGGCGGGAAGCCGCCGACCTGATAGCCACCCGGCCCGACGTCCCAGGGCTCGGCGATCAGCTTCACCTGGCTCAGCGCCGGGGCCTGTCGGATGGCGTCGAAAAAGCCGCTGCCGGGGTCGAAGCCGTGGTGCTCGCGCCCGAGCGTCGCCGCGAGATCGAAGCGGAAGCCGTCGACGTGCATCTCCTCGACCCAGTAGCGCAGCGAGTCCATGACCAGCTGCAGGACCCGCGGGTGGGTCAGGTTGAAGGTGTTGCCGCAGCCGGTCTCGTCGATGTGGTAGCGCTGATCGCCCGGGACGAGCCGGTAGTAGCTGGCGTTGTCGATACCGCGAAAGCAGAGCGTGGGGCCGAGGTGATTGCCCTCGCAGGTATGGTTGTAGACGACATCCAGGATGACCTCGATGCCGGCCTCGTGGAGGCACGCGACCATGGTCTTGAACTCGGCAGCCGGCTCGCCGACCGAGTAGAGCGGCTCCGGCGCGAAGAAGCCGAGGCTGTTGTAACCCCAATAGTTGCGCAGTCCGCGCTGCAGCAGATGTCGGTCGTCGACGAACGCGTGCACCGGCAACAGCTCGACCGCCGTGATGCCGAGCCGGACCAGATGATCGAGCATCGGTGGCGAGGCAAACGCCGCATAGGTGCCGCTGAGCGGCGGGTGGATCTCGGGCAGACGCATGGTCGCGCCGCGGACGTGGACCTCGTAGATGACCGTCAGATCCCAGGGCGTACGCGGCGCGCGGTCGTCACCCCAGCTGAACGCCGGATCGATCACCTGGCATTTGGGCATGCCGCGCGCATTGTCGCGCCGGTCGAGCGACAGGTCCTCGCGCGGGCTGCCGACCCGGTAGCCGAAATGGACGTCCGACCAGTGGAGACGGCCGAGAAGCGATTTGGCGTAGGGGTCGACCAGCAGCTTATGAGGGTTGAAGCGGTGACCCTGGCGCGGCTCGTAGGGGCCGTGCACCCGGTAGCCGTAGAGCAGGCCGGGACGCGCCTCGGGCAGATAGCCGTGCCAGATCTGGTCGCTGTACTCCGGCAGCTCGATCCGGGAGAGCTCGCGCCGGCCCGTAGCATCGAACAGGCAGAGCTCTACCTTGGTCGCATTGGCCGAAAACAGAGCGAAGTTGACGCCCCGGCCGTCCCACGTCGCGCCGAGCGGATAGGGCGATCCCGGGCGGACCCGGCTGCGCGGGGCGGCCATCAAGGGGCGTGATGCTCGAGGAACAGCGTACCGAGCGGCGGCAGGGTCAGGGAGAGCGAAAAGGGCCGGCCGTGGGATGCGAAGTGCTCGGCCTCGACGCCGCCGCCATTGCCGACGTTGGCGCCGCCGTAGACCGCCGCATCGGTGTTGACCCGCTCGCGGTAGTAGCCCGCCGAAGGCACGCCGATCCGATAGCCGTAGCGTGGCACCGGCGTGAAGTTGCAGATCACGACCACGATCGATCCGGGATCAGCGCCGCGGCGCAGGAAGGCGAGCACGCTCTGCTCGTTGTCGTGCAGCTCGAGCCATTCGAAGCCCTCGGCCTCGCAGTCGCGCTGGTGCAACGCCGGCAGCTCCCGATAGAGATGGTTCAGATCCCGGACCAGCCCCTGCATGCCGCGGTGCAGCGGGTGGTCGAGCTGGTGCCAGTCGAGGCTGGCGTCGTGGTTCCACTCGCGCCCCTGCGCGAACTCGCCACCCATGAACAGAAGCTTCTTGCCGGGATGGCCGAACATGAAGCCGAAATAGGCACGCAGGTTGGCGAATTTCTGCCAGGCGTCGCCCGGCATCTTGCCGAGCAGGGAGCCCTTGCCGTGCACGACCTCGTCATGGCTGAGCGGCAGGATGAAGTTCTCGCTGAAGGCGTAGATCAGGCCGAAGGTCAGCTCGTGATGATGGTATTTGCGATGCACGGGGTTCTCGCTGATGTAGTGCAGCGTATCGTGCATCCAGCCCATGTTCCATTTGTAGCCGAAGCCGAGGCCGCCGAGATAGGTCGGCCGCGAGACGCTGGGCCAGGCGGTCGACTCCTCGGCGATCGTGGTGGCACCTTCGGCCTCGCCGAACGCCAGCTCGTTCAGGCGCCTGATGAAGGCGATCGCATCGAGGTTCTCGTTGCCGCCGAACTGGTTGGGGATCCACTGGCCCGCCTCGCGCGAGTAGTCGAGATAAAGCATCGAGGCGACCGCATCCACCCGCAGCCCGTCGATATGATAGTGCTGGAGCCAGAACACGGCATTGGACAGCAGGAAGTTGGTCACCTCACGCCGGCCGTAATTGTAGATCAGGGTGTTCCAGTCGAGGTGGAAGCCCTGGCGCGGGTCGGCGTGCTCGTAGAGGTGGGTGCCGTCGAAATAGCCGAGCCCGTGCGGGTCGGTCGGAAAGTGGCCGGGCACCCAGTCGAGAATCAGGCCGATGCCCTCCTGATGACAGCGGTCGACGAAATGGACGAAATCCTCGGGACTGCCGTGGCGGCTGGTCGGCGCGTACAGGCCGATCGGCTGATAGCCCCAGGAGCCGTCGAACGGGAACTCCGAGACCGGCAGGAGCTCGAGGTGACTGAAGCCCATGTTCTTGACGTAGGGCACCAGCCGCTCGGCCAGTTCGCGATAGGTCAGATAGCGGTTGCCCTCCTCTGGTACGCGCATCCAGGAGCCGATCTGGCATTCGTAGATCGAGATCGGGGCGTCGAGCGCGTTGGCCCGGACGCGCGAGGCCATCCAGTCCTGGTCGTCCCAGCGCAAATCGCCCAGCCCGTGCACGATCGAGGCAGTGCGCGGCGGCTGCTCGGCGAAGAAGGCGAACGGATCGGCCTTGAGCGGCATCAGCCCGCCGGTCGGGCCCTTGATCTCGTACTTGTAGACCTCGCCGGGCGGGAGGCCCGGGATGAACAGCTCCCAGACGCCGCATTCGATGCGCTTGCGCATCGGGTGCCGGCGGCCATCCCAACCGTTGAAATCGCCGACCACGCTCACCCGGCTGGCGCTCGGCGCCCAGACCAGGAAGGCCGAGCCGGCGACGCCCTCGAGGGTCATCGGATGCGCGCCGAGCTTCTCGAACAGCCGGGTATGAGTGCCCTCGGCGATCAGGTACACATCCATCTCGCCGAGGATCGGCGAGAAACGGTAGGGGTCGTCGAAATCGATCGCGCGGCCGCCCTGCTCGGTCCGCAGGCGATAGGCTAAAGGCAGCCCACGGCCCGGTAGCCGGGCCTCGAACACGCCGTCGCGATGGACGCGCGACATCTCGGCCAGGGCATGGCCGCTCTCGGGGGCGAGCACCCACGCGCGCTCGGCCTGCGGCTGAAACGTGCGCAGGATCAGCCCGTCGCCATCGGTGTGAGCGCCGAGGATGGCGAAAGGATCGCCGTGATTGCCGCGCGCCAGTGCGTCGAGCGCCGGCGACAGGTCATCCTTGATGGCCAGCTTAGTCCGCGCCATGACCTTGGTCTCCTTGCTGGTGCTCAAGGTTCAACAGGCCGGCAACGCCTCTGAGCGGTATCCGCAGCCAGCCCGGTCGGTTGGCCGCCTCGTAGCAGATCTCGTAGAGCGCCTTCTCGAGCAGGAACAGATCGAGCAGTGCCTGCGCCTGATCGGCGTCCTCGGGATAGCTCGGGCAGCCGGTGATCGTCTCGCGATAGGCATCGAGGAACGCGGCTTCGACCGATTTCCGCCAGCGCAGGGCGAGCTCCAGCACGACGTCCTCGCTGCCGGGATGGACCTCGGCGAAATGCAGGCTGGCGCTCCAGGCGGCGTAGTCGAACGAGCGCAGCATGCCAGCCACGTCCTTGAGCGGCGAGAGCTTGGCGCGGCGCTCCTCGAGGGGGCGGGCGGGCTCGCCCTCGAAATCGAGGATGTAGAAGTCGTTCTGCGCGACCAGCACCTGGCCGAGATGATAGTCGCCATGCAGCCGGGTCTTGGCGGCCTCGATCCTGGTCCGGCCGAGCTGATCGATCCGCGCGTAGCAGGCCTCGCGCAGATCGAGCAGCAGCTCGGACAGCTGGCGATCCGCTCCGTCCAGCGAGGCGAGCGCCTGCTCAACCGCCTGGAAAGCGGCTTCGGCCTGGCGGCGCACGCCGGCGCTCCAGCTCTGCAGGTCCTGGGGGGTGATCGGCTCGGCAGCGAAGGCCGGGTCCTCGGTCGGGGTCGCGAACGCCCGATGCAGCTCGGCGGTGCGTTGGCCGAGCACCCGCGCCTGGGTCAGATAGAAGCCGTGCACCTCCTCGTGCAGCGGCGCCTCGGCGCCTTCCGCTCCCGCGACCAGGCGCAACTCGTCGAGCACGCGCTGCAAATACTCCGTGGTGTAAACCCAGCCGTCGCCCTGGTTGCGCACGAGGCCGAACGCGGCCGCCAGCGCCGTGCTGATACCGTCTTGGTCGACATGCTCGATTGCGCCGAGCAAGGGCGGCGTATTGGCAAAGCCCGCTTCCTCAGACAGGAAGCGGCCGATCTCGATTTCAGGCTGCACACCCGGCGCCAGCTTGCGGTAGGCCTTGAAGATCGCCTGATCGCCGATCAGGACCGAGGAATTGCTCTGCTCGACGCCCAGGCGCTTGATCTCGATGTCGGCGGGCAGTTCGACGCTGTCGAAGGCTGATGTGGCCCAGAAGCGGATCTTGCCGGGGGATGCCGCGCCGGTAGGTGCCGGAAGCTCCACCTCACGGCGCATCGCGCTGATGGCGGCGAGCGGGAAATCCTGGCCCGCGACGGCATCGTAGAGCGCGCCCACCCTGGCACCGCGGCGCACGCGGGCGAGCGAGAACGACAGAAGCGGCCAGCCGTGGCTCAGCGCCTGGTCATCGTAGGAGGTGCTGAGCGGCAGGAAATAGCGCTGCGGCGCCTCGACGCCGGCGAGGTCGACGTCGATCTCGGCCAGCAGATGACCGTCACCCCGGTCCGGCAGCTCGGCCCAGCTCGCGATCCGCGCCTCGCGAACCTTGAGATCCTTGGCGGCGAACCAGCGCTGATGGGCGAGGTAGGCCGGCAGCACCTCGGTGCGGAAGTCGCGAGCACTCTGGCCGTCGATCAGGGCGCGCCAGCCGTCGCGCATCACCAGGGTGATCAAATCCGGCAGCGGCTCCGGGATCTGTGTGTGCCAGGCGGGCAGCTCGGCCTCCTGGGCGAGCAGGAACCAGTAGAAGCCATGGCCCGGGAGGGTCAGCAGATAGGACAAGTCGCCGATCGGCGGGAAAGGGCTGCGTCCGAGCAGCTCGATCGGCACCCGCCCCTTGAACTCCGCGAGGTCGAGCTCGACCGCCTGGGCCGAGCGCGAGAGGTTGGCCACGCAGAGGATGGTCTCGCTGTCGTGCTCGCGCAGATAGGCCAGGATCTTCCGATTGTGCGGATAGAGCAGGCGCAGCCGGCCGCGCCCGAACGCCTTGTGCGACTGGCGCACGGCGATCATCCGCTTCATCCAGTTGAGGAGCGACGACGGGCTGCGCTGCTGGGCCTCGACGTTGACCGCCTCGTAGCCGTAGATCGGGTCCATGATCGGCGGCAAGAAGAGGCGGTTCGGGTCGGCGCGCGAGAAGCCGCCGTTGCGATCGGGCGACCACTGCATCGGCGTGCGCACACCGTCCCGATCGCCGAGGAAGATGTTGTCGCCCATGCCGATCTCGTCGCCGTAGTAGATGATGGGCGTGCCGGGGAACGAGAACAGCAGGCTGTTCATCAGGTCGATCTTGCGCCGGTCGTTCTCGAGCAGGGGTGCGAGGCGGCGGCGGATGCCCAGATTGAGCCGCGCCCGCTTATCGGCGGCATAGACCTGCCAGAGATAATCCCGCTCCTTGTCGGTCACCATCTCGAGCGTGAGCTCGTCGTGGTTGCGTAAAAAGATGCCCCACTGGCAGTTCTCGGGGATGTCCGGCGTCTGACGCAGAATGTCGGCGATCGGATGCCGGTCCTCCTGGGCGATCGCCATGTACATCCGCGGCATGACCGGGAAATGGAACGCCATGTTGCATTCGTCGCCGTCGGCGAAATAGGGCAGGACGTCCTCCGGCCACTGGTTGGCCTCGGCGAGCAGCATGCGGCCCTCATAGCGCTTGTCGACCTCGGCCCGGATCCGCTTCAGGACGGCATGGGTCTCCGCCAGGTTCTCGTTGTTGGTCCCTTCGCGCTCGACCAGGTACGGGATCGCGTCGAGACGCAGGCCGTCCACACCCATGTCCAGCCAGTAGCGGAGCACGTGCAGGATCTCGACCATCACCCGCGGATTGTCGAAATTGAGGTCCGGCTGGTGTGAGTAGAAGCGGTGCCAGTAGTAGGCCTGGGCGACCGGGTCCCAGGCCCAGTTCGAGGTCTCCGTATCGATAAAGATGATCCGGGTCTCGGGGTATCTCTTGTCGGTGTCGCTCCAGACGTAGTAGTTGCGGTGCACGGAGCCGGGCTTGGCGGCGCGGGCCCGTTGAAACCAGCGGTGCTGGTCGGAAGTGTGGTTGATCACCAGCTCGGTGATCACGCGCAGGCCGCGTTCATGCGCGGCCCTGACGAAGCGCCGGAAATCCCGCAACGTGCCGAAAGACGGGTTGACGTCCCGGTATCTGGCGATGTCGTAGCCGTCGTCGCGAAGCGGCGACGGGTAGAAGGGCAGCACCCAGACCGTTGTGACCCCCAGCTCCTGAATGTAGTCGAGTTTTTGCATCAGGCCGGCGAAGTCGCCGATGCCGTCGTTGTTGGCATCGAAAAAGGCCTTGATGTGGAGCTGATAAAGGACGGCGTCCTTGTACCACAACGGGTCGGTGCGATCGATCATCAGGCGCGCTCTTTGAGTAGTTTGACCACGGTCGAGGAGCTCAGCCGGGCAGACCTGGCGGGGTGATCCGCCAGATCGCGCATGGGTTGACGTTCGGATCGAGCCAGAGGTGCTGCATCTTGCCGTGCCAGGTGAAACGCTGGCCGCTGAACAGGTCTTCCACCTCGACCTCCGCCCAGTCCGGCAGATTGAGCTCCCAGAGCGGCACCTCGAAATGCGCTGCCTGGGCGTGATGGGGGTCGAGGTTCACTGCGATCAGGACGATGTTGTCCCGCGCCGCGGTCATCTTGCCGTAGTAGAGGATGTTGTCGTTGAACGCATTGTAGAAGCGGAGATTGGTGAACTCGTGCAAAGCGGGGTTGTCGCGCCGGATCTGATTGACCCGGGCAACGTAGTCGCGAATGTTGCCCGGCCGGTCGTAGTCCCAGGCCTTGATCTCGTATTTCTCGGAGTTGAGATACTCCTCCTTGCCCGGGATCGGCGTGCCTTCGCACAGCTCGTAGCTGTTGTAGATGCCATAGACGGTCGAGAGCGTCGCCGCCAGAACGAGCCGCACCTGGAAGCCCGCCCGCCCGCTGGTCTGCAGGTAGACCGGATTGATGTCCGGCGTGTTGGCGAAGAAGTTCGGCCGCATGTACTCCTTGGGCTCGTCCGCGGTCAGCTCGGTCAAATATTCGGTCAGCTCCTGCTTGGTGTCGCGCCAGGTGAAGTAGGAGTAGGATTGGGTGAAGCCGACCTTGGCGAGCTGCTTCATCATCTTGGGTCGGGTGAACGCCTCGGCGAGGAAGATCACGTCGGGGTGGCGGTCGAGCACCTCGCGGATCATCCACTGCCAGAACGGCACCGGCTTGGTGTGCGGATTGTCGACCCGGAAGATCTTCACGCCGTGGCCGATCCAGAACAGAACCACATCACGCAGCTCGTACCAGATCGAGGGCAGCGCATCCCGGTAGAAGTGGACGTTGACGATGTCCTCGTACTTCTTGGGCGGATTCTCGGCGTACTTGATCGAGCCGTCGGGCCGCCAGTCGAACCACTCCGGGTGCTGCTCGATCCAGGGGTGATCGGGGGCGCACTGGATGGCGAAGTCGAGCGCGATCTCGAGGCCATGGGCGTGTGCCGCCTCGACCAGGGCGTGGAAGTCCTCGAAGCTGCCGAGCTGCGGGTGGAGCGCGTCGTGGCCGCCCTCGTCCGAGCCGATCGCGTAGGGGGAGCCGGGATCGTCCGGCCCCGGCGTGAGCGTATTGTTGCGCCCCTTGCGGTTCTTCCGGCCGATCGGGTGGATCGGCGTGAAGTAGAGGACATCGAAGCCCATGCCCTCGACGTAGGGCAGGCGCCGGATCACGTCGCGGAAAGTGCCGTGGACGTTGGGATCGCCGCTCTGCGAGCGCGGGAACACCTCGTACCAGGCGGCGAACCTGGCGGTCGGCCGGTCGACGAAGACCTCGAGGTCGTGGAGGTAGCGGGAAGCGCTGGTGCGAATGCCGGCGCGGCGCATCAGAGCGCGCACCGGCTCGGCCAGCAGGCGCTCGAGCTGCCGGCCGTGGTCGTCGCCTGCAGCCTCCAGCTCGTCGAGGAGCGCCTGCAACGCCTTCTTGTCGGCGCCCTTCACCTCGGCCAGCGTCTTCTCGATCAGCCGCCGGCCTTCGATCAGCTCGAGGCCGACCTTCAGGCCGGCGTCGTGCTTCTTCATGATCTCGCCGCGCCAGCTCTCGAACAGATCGCGCCACGCCTCGATCGTGTAGAAGTAGCGGCAGTTGCGGTGCACCGGGAACCGGCCGGCCCAGCGGTCGTTGTCGACCAGCGCCATCGGCGCCTCGCGCCAGTCCGGTTCGTCCTGGGCGCGGTACTTGATCGCGGCGGCGATCTTGTCATGGCCGTCGCCGAACACGTCGGCCTCGACCTCGATCACGTCGCCGACCACGCGCTTGATGGCATGACGGCCGCCGTCGAGCTCGGGATAGACCTGCTCGATCACGATCCGGGTCCGGGCGAGCTCGAGCAGGCGCTTCTCCGCGGCCTGCTGCGCCGCCTTGCTGATCCGAGCGGGCGCCTTCAAAGGCTCGGCGTGACCGCGGAAGATGCGGAGCGACAGGGGCTCGAGGCTGAGCGGCCGGCCCGGCTCGAACGGTACCGCCGGGCCATCGGGCGTGACGTCCTCGAACCGGCTGATCCGCCCGCCGGCCTGGTTGATGAGCGGGCCCGGGTCAATCCCACGCAGTCGCGCCTAATCCGGGTTGATCAGCACGATCGCGGCGTCGTCCGAGGCGGCGACGTCGCCGCCCGAAAGGCGGAGCAGGCCGACGATCGGACTGTGCGGGGCGGTGATCTTGCGCTGCGGCCCTTCGCTGTTGAGCGCGGGCGTTGCCGCCTTCATCGCGTTGACCTGGCCGATGTAGCCGGTGAGGTCGATACGCGGCGCCTCGGTCTCCCACTGCCAGTCGCCCGGGCGCGAGCGGACCACGTCCATGCGCATCCGGCAGCCGTATTCGTAGCCCATCGGCATCATCACGCCGCTCGAGAAGGCGGCCGCGAACAGGTAGCGAAAGCGGTACTGCCGCTCGAGCTGGGGCGGCTCGGGGTCGCCCAGATCCGTCGCCAGGCGTTCGGTGTCGTGGCTTTCGGGAAAGGCGATCGTCGGCGCGACGTGACGATACAGCTCGTACTGCTCGAGCAGCCAGGGCGCGCGGAAATTCCACCACTTCGAGCTGTTGAACATGTAGTCGAAGCCAGCCGCCGCGAGCGCCAGCACCTGCTCGGGCGTGCAGCCGAGCGTCTCGGCGAAGAACCGGCACTCCGGGTCGAGCGTCTTGGCCTGCTCGAGGATCGGCTGCCAGACCTCGACCGGCACCTGGTAGGCGGCATCGCAGCGAAAGCCCTTGAAGCCGAGCTTCAGGTGATGGCGCACCAGCTCCACCCAGTACTCGATCAAGGCCGGGCGCGTGTTGGGATTGTCGTAGGCGATCTCGGCGAGGTCGCCCCAGACGGTGAACTTGCGCGGATCGACCGGATCGACCGCGCGCGGCGAGTGCAGCTCGCCATCGCCGTCGCGCCGGTACCACTCCGGGTGCTCCTCGACCAGGACGGCGTCCTTGGCCGTGTGATTGACCACCAGGTCCATCATCGGGGCGATGCCGCGCCTGGCGGCGGCCTTGGCGAAGCCCTTGAGCAGCACATCCGGCGTGGCGTTGTCGGCTGCGAGCAGGGGGTGCAGCCGGTAGTAGTCCTTGACCGCGTAGAGGCTGCCCGAGAAACCCGGGTAGTGGAACGGGTTGACGTAGACCCAGTCGAAGCCCATGCCCGCGATCCGCTCGAGATGATCGGACCACGCCGGCACCGGCCCGGCGAGCAGCGGGAAGAGGTTGTAGATCCGCGGGCCAGACATGGCGACTCCCTGCTTGAGCATCGGCCTCTCTTCGATCGTGGAGGTTCACGCGTCCCTCGACCGGGTCCGGCAGATCGGGGCCGCGATGCGCTAGCGCAGACGTATCGTCGTCCGCACCATAGAGGATATCGGGCGTTTGGCCAAATCTGACAGGGGAATTGCCGCGGGCGCAGGCCTTCGCGCCTCGGGCCAGGCAAGGGCAATCCCTGCGGATAGCTAGTAAATGCAGTACGTTACGAACACTTTTCTGATATCGTGGTTGAGCTTGTCCCGGTCTCGCTCGAGCTCCGCCAGTGGGACGCCTGGAGCGCCCGGATCTGCCCCTGGCAGCGCGAGCAGACCCTCGATTGTTAGTCACGGCTCCCAGCTGTCACCCCTCGCACCTCACCTGTCACCCTCGGGCTTGACCCGAGGGGTCCACCTCACCGCGCCGACCTGTCGGCCGCCTTGCAAAACGCGCGCGCGGCGCCGCTAATACCAAGCGCGGAAAGTCCCGACTTTCGCGGGGTTGGCGGCGCGGCGGGCGCGCTCCGCGAAGGTGAAGACTTCGCGGGTCCGATACTAAGACGCGCGAAAGGGATCGACGATGCGCAGTCGTCCGTCGATCACCATGCCGTCCTGCATGTCCTCGGATCACGGAGGCCCAGGTGTGCGCCGTGTTGCGAGCGCCGCAGGCGGTGGTTCCCGGTAACCGGCCGGGACGGCAAGTCGCACAGGCGCCGCTGACCTTGGGCGACCCGCGGCAAAGGGTGCTCCTGCGGGTGGTTGTGGACGTGGGTCAGGACCCGCCCGAGGTGGTCACGGTCTACGCGACCAACCAATTCCGGCGGTACGGAGCGAAGCCATGAAGATCACCTACGACGCCGCGACCGACACCCTGACCGTGGTGCTGCGCGACGCCCACACCCGCATCAGCGAGGAGGAGAAATCGGGCGTGATCCTCGACTACGACGCCGCGGGGCGCCTGATCGCGCTCGAGATCCCCGACGCCTCGACCCGGGTCGATGGGGTCGACACGGTGCAGCTCCAGGTGATTCCCAAACCCGGCGCCCGCCATCCCGCCGCGGCTGATTGACCACGCCCCCGCCCCGTCCCTGCGTCGGGTTCGCCTGCCGCAAGCCGAGGCGGTACGATCATGCGAAAACGACCTGCTCGGCAACACGTGCCCGGGACCACCGACTGCCGGGCCAGCGCGGGCTGCACCGGCTACGACCCCGGCAGCGGCAGCTATACGTACGAGAGCTACGAGTGAGCTAGCTGCCGCGCCTGGCAATCCGGGATTCGCGGGCGCGTCCCCACTGCCACCCTCGGTCGCTCTTTGCCGGCCGCCCTCGGGCGCCTGTTTGACGGTCCCCCTCGACCCGAGGGTCCAGCACCCCTCCTCTACTGCTTTCGCTGCACGTCACACCGCCTCCACAGCTGATGAGACGCGCGCCGCCAGTGGAAGCGCCGGCACCGAGCGGGCCAAAGCTATGCTCAGCGTAGAAACCCAAGGCGAGCGCGGTGATCCGGGCTGGCGTCTGATCGAGCCAGGCGATACCATGCATGCCCGATGTCCTCGCGCGAGGCCCGTCATGCTCACCTTCCAGGACTGTCTCGAGCTTGCCGCCGTCACCGAGGAGGAGGTGGCAGCGATCGCGCGTCACGAGCGCATCCCGTTGATGCTCGCCCTCGAGCTCGGCGCCCACCTGATGCGTAGTCCGGAAGGCATGGGCGAGGCGCGGCAGCTCTTCGTCGACACCGTCCGCGAGGCCCGCGCGCGCCATGATTGCGACGACTGCGTCCAGCTCGGCCGGGTGCTTGATCACTTCCTCGCCACCCATCCCGACTGCCGCGAACCTGACCCGGAACGGGCCGACGAGCTGCAGCGATTGACCGCGGCGGCACGCCTGGAGACGCTGCCTCGGGCTCCCGGCTGTCAGCTGGCGGACGCCGAAGCCATCACCGAGGCTGTCGAGGACGCCAGGCGGCGCGGCGACTGTCGGACGTGCGCCACGCTCTCGCAACTCCTCGTTCAGATCCTCGCGCGCGAGCGCCGGGTGGCCTGAGCGCCGCGCGCCGCCTGCACCGTAACCGGCGCCGGCGGCGCCACCCCCTCGGTCGACGACCTGCTCGGCAACGTTCCCGGGACCACCGACTGCTGGGCCAGCGCCGGCTGCTCCGGCTACGACTTCGGCAGCGGCACCTACGTACGAAAGCTACGAGTGAGGTCACGGTGCAGGCAATCCGCGCGACCGGAAGAGCCAGTGCCTAACGCGACGGACGGCCCGGCTATCGCGCCTTTCAGGCTCATGACCCGAAGGTCTGAGCTTCAAATCCCGCCGCCGCAACCAAAGCAAAAGCCCGCTAGATCAACGGTTTGGCGGCATTCGCCTGTCTAGCCCCAACGGGTTTGCACCAGCTTTGCACCAGTTCCCTCATCCGTAGGGCCCGTGCGGCCGTGACCCCAGAGCAGGCGTCCGACCGCCGATGCCGGCACCATCGACTGTCACACCATTTCACTCCGTCCAGATAGGTTGCACCTGCTCGCTTATGCCGATATTCAAATGGGGCTCCATCCCTGCGGACACAGTTATATGGTCTCGCCAAAGCGGCGCCACACGAAGATCTTTCTGAGCTACGGCCGCCTGGATGCAAAAGCTCTTGCCGGAAGGCTTGAGACAGACCTCAAACACGTCGGCTTCGACGTATGGCGAGATGTTAGCGCCCTAAGGAGTGCCGGCGGCTGGGACGCGCAGATCGAACAAGCCATTGCCACCAGTGACATTTTACTGGCTATCCTGACGCCGCACGCCACGCGACGCAGCAGCGATCAAAAGGGTGCGACCCACGACAGCGCTTGTCTCGATGAAATTGCCTTCGCGCGCTTTGGGCCCAAACCCGTCCCGATAGTCCCGATCATGGCCGTGCAGACAGAACTGCCGCTATTGCTGATCCGTCAGCAATGGTTGGACTTTAGGGCAGTAGCAGGTTCGACCGCGGAGTACTCCGCTCGATTTGCGACTCTCGTAGATCTGATAGAGAGTGTCACCCACTCAGGGCATGCCCCAGAGATTGTCAACGGTTATCCCGATGTCTTTTCTCTGGATAATCTAATTCCATATCACCGCAGCGACTTCGTCGGGCGCAACTGGATGGAACGTCGACTCCTCACTTGGACCCGCCGCCCAAGCTCCAAACACATGCTATTGATCACTGGCGATCCTGGAATTGGCAAGTCGACCTTCTTCGCCGACATCGTCTCAAAAAATCCCGGGGGCCACGTTATCGCCTATCACGCTTGTCGGCAAACTCGAAGAGATACGTTACAGCCCGGCAAAGCCATCCGGAGCATGGCCACAATGCTCTCGCGGCTTTTTCCATCTTCCTTAGCCTTATTTGAAGATTTGATCAAGAACGATGGACCTCTCTCGCTCGGTGAAGCCCTCAGCAATCCGCAGCGATCCTTCGACGAAGGACTGCTTGGTCTCATACCGCCTGATATTTTAAGCACGCCCAGAATAATATTTGTGGACGCGCTGGACGAAGCTATCTCCATTTCCCCGGACTTAACTATAGTTGACATTATCGCAAGGGCTCTAGACCTCCTGCCCAAGGGATTACGTGTGATCGCGACTTCGCGGAACGATCCTACCGTGCTGGCTTTGTTTTCGGACAGCAAAATATCAAGTATAGACGCGCAGTCAAAACGTAATATGCACGACGTAACCGCTTACATAAAGCGCCGGCTCATCAATGCCCGTTTGCATGTACCCATACACGATCTAGTTAGACGAGTAGAAGCATTGGCGGCGGGCAACTTCCTCGTAGCGAAGCTTATATGTGACGAGGTAGAAGACACCGGCAGAATGCCTGGCGGTGGTCGTGGTGCCCCGGCGAAGCTGGGCGGGGAGTATACACGAGCCTTCCGGAGGATCTTTCGTGATCTCCGTGGCTACGAGCGAGCGCGCAAGGTGCTGGCCATAAGCGTAGCAGCATTTGCGCCGATACCGGTAAATATTGTAGCGGAAGCGGTTTCTGCGTCTAATAAACGAGAACTCCTTGAATCCGTTAAGCCTGTGGCATCTTACATTCTGCGTAGTGACGATACCGTAGCCCCATTCCATTTAAGTTTTTCGGAGTGGCTTCAAGATAGCTCGAACGAGTTCGGCGTGGACTTACAACCAGCTCACCGAGCTATCGTGCTAGCCTTTAGTAGGCGCGTAGCCGCTGGCGTGCGCGGAATTGTGAGGATGTCGGAGCCCGATAAGGAATATTTCGGGCGCTACCTTTTGGATCATCTTGCGGAGGGCTCAGAGTTCATCGATCCGGAGATTCCGTATGAAGTGTTCGTTGCGCTAGATCTTGGAATGTACTGGAGGGGAGGGACAACACGGTGGCCAAACACCGAGACCCATCTTCGACAGTTGGGACGGCCGAGTAGCTGTGAAAGCCGCAGATTTCCTAGGGTCGAGGGTGGGTCAAGCTCAAAATGTAGTGCCACGCAATCGATCGATTTTGCTTGAATCATGCGGTCTACAGTGGAAGTGTGTACGCTCCACGTGGGAGCAGCGATGTACTTCCGCAAGAAGACCTCGGGCGGGCGGGCCTATCTCCAGATCGCCGAGAGCCGACGTGCGGGTGGTCGAGTGCAGCAGCGGGTGATCGCCACCCTCGGGCGCCTCGACCAGCTGGAGGCGAGCGGCCAATTGGAGCGGCTGCTGCGCTCGGGGGCGCGGTTCGCGACGCGCGCGCTGGTGGTGACCGCGGTGCAGGACGACCCGACCGCGGTGGTCCGGCGGATCGGGCCGGGCTTGGTGTTCGAGCGCCTGTGGGCCGAGACCGGCTGCCGAGCGGTCATCGAAGACCTGGCCGAGGAGCGCAAGCACGGGTTCGCGCTCGAGCGGGCGATCTTCCTCACCGTGCTGCACCGGCTGATGGGCGGCGGCTCCGATCTCGCCGCCGATCGTTGGCGCGAGGACTATGGAATCGCTGGCGCCGAGGCGCTGGAGCTGCAGCATCTCTACCGGGCGATGGCGTGGCTCGGCCAAGAATTGCCGGAAGAGGAGCAGGACGCGCGCACGCCGTTCGCCCCGCGTTGCACCAAGGACCTGGTCGAGGAGCGGCTGTTCGCCCACCGGCGCGATCTCTTCAGCCGGCTCGACCTGGTGTTCATGGACACGACGAGTCTCTACTTCGAAGGCGCCGGCGGGCAGACCCTCGGCCGCCACGGCCACAGCAAGGATCATCGCCCGGACCTGCCCCAGATGATCCTGGCGGTCCTCATCGATGGCGACGGGCGGCCGGTCTGCTCGGAGATGTGGCCGGGCAATGTCGCCGACGTCACCACCCTGATCCCGGTGATCGACCGGCTGCGCCAGCGCTTCGCGATCGGCCGGATCTGCGTGGTCGCCGACCGCGGCATGATCAGCACCGAGACCGTCGCAGCGCTCGAGGGGCGCGACTTGTTGTATCTGCTCGGCACCCGTGAGCGTACCGACAAGGTGGTGCGCGATGTCGTGCTTGCCGACGCCGCGCCGGCCGTGCCGCTGACCATCACCAAGCGCGGCCACGAGATCGACTACGAGGCCAAGGCGGTGACCGTGGGCGATGCACGCTACATCCTCTGTCGCAACCATCAGGAGGCCGAGAGGGACGCTGTCACCCGCCAAGCCATTCTGGCCAACCTCGAACGTCAGCTGGCCAGGGGCGACAAGGCGCTGGTCGGCAACACCGGCTTCCGCCGCTTCCTCAAGACCGAAGGCAGCCACTTCGCCATCGACCCGGCCAAAGCCGAGGCGGACGCCAGGTTCGACGGCGTCTTCGTGCTACGCACCAACACCGACCTCGACCCGCTCGCCGCCATGCTGCGCTACAAGCAGCTCTGGACCGTGGAGGCGACCTTCCGTACGGCGAAGCACCTGCTCGCCACCCGGCCGATTTTCCACAAGCTCGACGACACCATCCGCGGCCACGTTTTCGCCAGTTTCCTCGCGCTCGTCCTCAAGGCCGAGCTCGAGCAGCGCATCGCCGACCTCGGCCGCACAGCATCCTGGGCCGAGATTCTCGCCGACCTCGATTCCCTGACCGAGACCGAGATCGCCCACGACGACAAGCACTTCCTCGTCCGCTCCAGCCCGCGCCCCGCCGCCAGCCTCGCGCTCCGCGCCGCAGGCGTCGCCCTGCCGCCCACCGTTCGGCCCCGCGCCGGCAACTGATCCACCTCCGAAATGTAGTGCCACGCCGCCTCCGCGGCGCCGATTGCCGTTCACGTTCAGCTACTTAGCAAAACCCACTGTCGAAGATGGGCGAGAGTATCCCGAAGGATTTTCAGAAGTATGTTGATTTTGTCTGCAAAACCCGAAGTGCCGAGGCAGCTGTGTTGGTTGTCAGTGTGCTTCACGAAATGATATTGCAATTATATCTGGAAGGAGGTCTGTTTGAGAAAGGAGGGCCGGGGGGGGGCCGATTTACTGTGACTGGAAACGCGAGGGAGGGTGGCCCGATCGCGAAGGCGTTTGAGATTGCTGGTGCTGCCGGGGCGATTGTTCAAGCTTTTGGTAAATGTGGAGTGTTTGAGAATAGCCCGGAGGCCGCAACTCGGGTCAAGAACGTATTGGGGAACCAAGCATACTATGCGGGTGGATTCGACATCGCTGGCTGGGGTCGGTCGATTTCGGGGTACTTTGAGGACGCTGGAGGCGCTCTTAAGCGACAGCTGTATTCGGTGGTGGCGGAACTGGAGGCGTCGGAAAAGGTGTCGGGGCATTGACCTGGAACAGCGGAATGTTGGGCGGCTCCAGATCACTATTTTCGAAGTGGGCTCACGAGCGGTGATCATGCCAGAGCCTTGTCACTGTGCGTTGGAACGGGTCTATATGGAAAACATGGCGATTTTTGCACTTAGCGTAGTCGACTATATCGGCGGTGCCACCTAACCCTTCAGAGGGACCGCCGTCCCAAACCGCAATCAGCACGTCAGAGTGATCCACAATGTAGCGGCCCGCCTCAAGGAAGGCTTGCTCCGGGTTGCCGCCTGCTCTGTCTAGCACGATGTGCTCGCACCGCGCGAGAAGATCGTGATATCTGGTGAGTTCTTGGCCGGTAAAGAGCTGCTCGTACGCGTACAAAGGTAGTACAGCTAAGACCGGAATGTTCATGTTTAGGGCGGCAGCGGCGAAGACCTGGTCAGCACCGACTGCAAGAGAAGAGTAGGCTTGATGCACGTCCCCGAGTTCGACGTAACTCATCTCGCATTTGAGCGGCTACCCAGTCCCAGTTGATGCCCCGCCGCTTCTGGTGACCGGTAATGCCGACGTCCATTGTTAAATCCGCTTGTCATTCGTCAGCTGAAGATAGAATTGTCCGAGTTGAGTAAGTACCACGCGGCCTGAGCGCTCCGCAGTCCAATACAAATCCGGGCCCGTTTTGGGCCGCAATAGACCTGCGATCTGCAGATGCTTGAATTTCTTAAAAGTTTTCACGTGCTCAGAAATGGCTGCACCATTCGTTTCCTCGTACGTCCATGTCGAGCTGAAATTCATAATCCGGCCGCCGAAAATACGTTGGCAGCTCGCGCAGGATCGCGTCAGATACCTTGGGCTCACAGGTCCGTATGGGGTCGAGTCGTGCCGCATGCGACTTGTAGAGCGGCCGTTGGTCCCACGCGCCTAGAGCTGCCTCCGCGTATGCATACACTGACGCTGCCGAGACGCGGCCGCGGACATCGGCTGCGCCGCCACGTAAGGCCCCGATAACGAGCTTGGTGAAGACACCATGCCCCCCTACCTCCATAGCAGGTTCTGTTGGGCGGGAGGCGGCGAGAATGGTCACTCCCTCCCGCAACTGAGCTTGATTCTCGACATCGCTTTGTAAGTTTGGCGGATTACCAACGGACCCGCTAAAGCAGCAGTCAAGGATCAGGAGCACCGTTCGTGCTCGCGACCTATTAGCGAGCGTGACGATATCATTCATCGCGAGGCCAGGATCTCCCGGCGTCCCGTCCTGCGTGACTAGGTAGCCGCCGAGGCTCGTAGGCGTCCCATGGCCAGAAAAGTAAAACAGCACGTCGCCGTCGAAGTGCCGGAACAAATCGTCCCATTGCTCTCGCAAGACTGCTCGTGTGATTGGGACAGGACCCGGGCTTGTAAGGACGCGACAGTCAAAGTTCAGACTGCCGTCGTCATTGCGGTCCAGGAGAGCCGCCATTGAGGTAGCGTCCGCTACGCAACCATTGAGCGGACCGACGCGGTCGTATTGGTCGATTCCGACCACCAGAGCGCGCTTCGTCATTGCTAAAGTCTATCCAGAAAACCCTTGATGTTGGGCCACGTCCAGGCCACCACTCGCACGCCGTCAAGTTCTTTTGGAAAACTCGCCGGGCGGTTATCTGAGGTGGCGTAGATGCCGAGGATTGGAATCGCCTCCCCTTTGGCACAGCTAACCTCCCACAACTGGCCGGTTGCGTTCCTGGTATTTTTGCTTACCAGAGCTACTACACCATCGCACCCTCGCATTGTGTGCGACATTGAGTCCGCCATGCCTCCTCCCAGGGCTTCTTCACCGACATATCAACAAACTCGAATGGGCTATTCTCGTTTGCGCCTGACCCACCAGGTAAGTGCGCGCCCATTCGTCCTCGATCGCGAAGCTGATGAAGATCCTATTTTTTGCGGCCATGCTAGTACCACCGTAAGCGCTCTAAGCGCAGAAAGCGCATTCCTGCGGTTGGCGCTCTACCACGGGAAGGGGTCCGCGGGACACGAGTGAACCTACCTTTGCCGATCCGGGTGTTCAAGCATTTTAGCTCGCGCATCGATCAAAGACAACGTGTTGCATAGACAACCTTCGGTGGTCCGTCGCGAACCTCACCGTCCTCGGAGTGCGTCCTTTCGCCCGAGTTGGGATTGGCGGCCTAGGCCAGCAACCCGGGCTCGAAGGCGCAACCTTGCACGGTGCGCTCGGACCTTGGCGCGCGACGGTCGGGTCGAGGTTGCCATGGCCCCCTTCCACGAAGGTTATGTGTGAGTTCACAGCCGGGGCAGTAGCCTGAGCAGTCGGCGCTGGCCCCGCAGTCGGTGGTCGCGGGAACGTCAGATTGGGGTGGTCACGGCTGCGGAAATAGGTTATCATTCCCAGATGGCGTTTGAGGCGGGCGAGCAATGGGATTTGAGATAGGCCGAGCAGAAGAGCGGAGCGAGCGGGCCCGGGAGGCCGAAAAACCAAACGAACCCAAAACCCGCGGAATGGTACTGGCCTTTTCCGCTCATCAAGATCAATCACGGGCCGCGGGGCTGGTTGATCAGGACGGCGTGACCGGACGGGCTGCGCACTATGAGCGCCCGGCCGAGCGCGAGCGCGTCTTCCGGCATCTCGACGATGCCGGGTGAGACGAAGTGGGCGCCGGCTTTGCGCAGCGCGGTCTCGAGCGCGTCGAGGTCGGACGTCTCCATCCGGATCTGCCACTGCCAGAGGTCGTTCGCCTCGGTGTCGGCCGGCACGGCCCGGCCCGTCGTCGGGGTGAGGTAGTCCAGGAACTCGACCGAAGGCCCTGCGGGGGCGCCGAGCGAGGTGATCAGCAGGCGCGCGCCGAAGACGTTGTTGAGATGCTCCTGCTCGACGCCGTAGTTCTCGGAGTGGCCGTGCACCTCGAGGCCGAGCGCGCCCTGGAAGAAGGCGAGGCTCGCCACGGTGTCGCGGACCACGATCGCGCTGTGGTCGATGCCCTCGAACAGCGGCGGGTTCGGCTGGTGCCATTTGGTAGCACCCTTGTCCGGCGGGAACTGCAGGATCTCCAGGTTGTGGCGGTCCGGATCCTTGAAATAGAACGCCTTGATGCCGCCCGCATTCGGGTTCCAGGCCGGCAGGGTCTGCGGCCCGCTCGAGGCGTGCTGCACGTTGTGCCGCCGCAGCAGCGCGTAGGCCGCGTCCATGTCGCTGACGATCATCGCGATGTGCTGAAACCACTCGTCGTTGCTCTTGCTGCCCTCCGGGATCGAGCGGCCCTCGGGTGCCAGGTAGTCGATCAGCTCGATCTCCTCGTGGCCGAGGCGAAGGCGCACGATCCGTGCGCGCATACCGAAGACGCCGAAGAGATGCTCGTAGGCGTCGCCCGCGACTTCTGCCTCCGAGACGACCTCGAAGGGCAGGACACCGGTGTAGAAGGCGAGTGTGCGGTCCATGTCGCTGACCGTGATGCCGATCGAATCGACGCGCTCGATCGCCGGCGCGCTCGCGGCACTCTGCGGCGCAGTCAGTGGCAGCAGGACAACGAGCAGCAGCCACGGGATCACCCACGGCCATCCAGGCGCTCGGCGCATCGGCGTCATCCGGCCTGGCGCGCGAGATGGTCGCCGAGCCGGAGGCCCCAGGCGTAGATCGTGAGGGCAGGGTTCACCCGGCTGGAGCGGGCCAGCACGCTGCCGTCGCCGACATAGAGGCCCGCCATGCCGTGCACCTTGCCGTGCCGATCAACCACGCTCTTTTGCGGATCGGTGCCGGTGACCATGGAGCCCAGCGCATGCGCGGTCCCGGCCAGGCCCACGTAGCGGCTGACGCCGGCCATGCCGGCGTGGGCGAGGCGCGCCGTGAACGCGTGCGTGAGCGCCTTGTGCTCGGCATCCGCCGGCGGCAGCCGCTCGAGGTCGTAGTCCATCAGCGGCGCGGCCACCCCGCCGCATGAGACGATCCGGTTGTCGGGGTGCGAGCCGTCTTCGGTGGTGACGAAGAAGCCTAAGGCGCGGGCGCCCAGCGCGTTGGTCACGAACTTCGGCACGGCCGCCGGCAGCTGCGTGCCGAGGATCTCGCCGTCGAGCCAGCCGAGGCATTGCACGGTGCTGTGCGGAAAGCGCTCGTTGTAGATGATCGCGGTCTTGCGCAGCAGGTCGTGGTCCCGCAACGGCGAGAACCCGAGCAAGGCGCTGTTGATGTGCATCTTGAAGTTGGCGCCGACGTTGGCGGCGCAGGCGAGCGACCCGGCGAGCCCGCTCTCGGCCAGATAGTCCTGGAAGATGCGCGGCGAGCTCATGGCGCCGGCCGCGAGAACCACCGTCCGCGCGCGATAGCTGGTGCCGTCGGTGCAGCTCACCCCGGTAATGGTCAGGGGATCGCCGTCCGCGTGCAGGAAGCTCATCGCTTCCTTGTCGGTCACGAGCGTGAAGCCCGGCTCGTCCTGAATCAGATCGAGGAGGTTCCACTCGGCATCGGACTTGTAGCCACAGGCCGAGGCGAAGCCGTCGAAGTGCTTGGCCTCGCGCGGATCCTTGAGGATCTCCCGTTTCAGGCCGAGCGGCAGAGCTTCCGGCCGCCACGCTTCATCGCCCCGGACGATGCGATCCAGCAGCGCCTGCAATTCCGGCTCGTTCTCGAAGCGATTGACGTGCAGCAGCCCTTCCGCCGCGTCGTAGTAGGGGGCGAGCTCCTCGTAGCCGAACGGCCAGGCAAGGCACTGATGGGCAACGTCGGCCTCGAACTCGTGCGGCGAGAAGCGGAGCAGCGCCGCGCCATACCACTTGGTCTTGCCGCCGACGTTGTAATACTCGCCGGGCACGAACATCTGGTTGCGGCCGTCGACCCAGAGGTCCTGGTTCTTGAAGCGGCCTTCCTTGAAGACCTGCTTCACGTCGAGGGTGCTGCCGTCGCGCGGCAGATGATCGCCCTTCTCGAGGACCAGGACCCGCTTGCCGGCCTTGGCGAGGCGAAATGCCGTGGCGGCACCGCCGGCGCCGCTGCCGATCACGATCGCGTCGTAGACTTCGCTGGACATGGCGTCTCCCCTCGTGGCGCTTCAGCCGGCATGGGCCGGGCGGCCGCTCGCGTCATAGCCGCAATAGAAGATGCAACGCTGATGAGTGTGATGGTTGAGCTTGGCGCAGATCACCTCGGGCGTGCGCCGGATCAGGCGGTAGACCTCGACCGCCAGCAGCATGCCGACGACCGGCCCGACGAAATAGATCCAAAGTGCATGCCAGAGCCCCCCGGGCAGCGCCGAGGCCAGCGTGCGCGCCGGGTTCATGCTCATGCCCGAGAGCGGCGCCTCGAAGGTGATGTACGAGGCGACCAGCAGGCCCGCGAACAGCCCGGTGAAGCGCATCAGCCGGGGCGTGTTGGTCGCGAACAGGACCATCGACATCAGGCCGAACGAGATCGCCACCTCGGCGACCAGCGCGGCGGTCGCCCCGCCGGGCCCCGGCATGGTCGCGACGTAGGCGACCGGCGGCTCCGCAAACGCCGCGCCGAGCAGCCGGGCGAGAGCGAGCACGCCGAGCAGGCCGCCCGCGAACTGCGCCGCGACGTAGAAGACCGCGTCCCAGGTCGCGACCTTGCCGAGGCGCCAGAAAGTCAGCGTCACCGCCGGGTTGATGTGCGCGCCCGAGCGTTGGCCCCAGGGCGAGTAGATGATGCCGATCGCGGTCAGGCCCATCGCGAGCCCCATCAGCGCGCGGCGCAGCATACCGTCCGGCACCGCCTGCGCGAGCGGCGAGCCGGGGTACCAGAGGATGGTGGCGAACAGCTCCGGCCGAGATCATGAACAGGCCGAGACCCCCGGCCTCCATCAGGTACTCGGGCCAGTGCCGCCGCAGCGCATCGGTGGCGCTGCGCGCAGGTCCGGCATCCGCGCGCCGGACCATCCCCGCCATCGCACCGTCATGCACGGCACGGGCCATGCTCAGCCCCCCTCCTCGAAGCCCGGGTAGAGGGTCATGCCGCCGTCGACGAAGATGCTGGCGCCGGTGATGTAGTCGGCCTCGTCCGAGGCGAGCCAGGCGACCACCCGGCCGATGTCCTCGGGCTCGCCGATCCGCTTGTAGGGCATCAGCTTCATCAGCGCGGCGTAGGCCTCGGGCGTGCTCCAGGCGGCGGTGTTGATCGGCGTGCGGATCGCCCCCGGGCAGACGCTGTTCACCCGGATCCGATGGGGTGCCACTTCCTGGGCGATGCTCTTCATCATCAGCATCACCCCGCCCTTGGACGCCGCGTAGTTGACGTGCCCGGCCCAGGGGATGACCTCGTGCACCGAGCTCATGCAGATGATCTTGCCGGCGGCGCAGGAGACCTCGGGCCGCACGCCGCGCCGCTTGAACTCCTTGACCGCCTCGCGCGCGCAGAGGAACTGGCCGGTGAGATTGACCCCGATCACCGTGTTCCATTGGGCGAGCGTCATCTCCTCGAGCCTGGCGTCGCGCTGCAGGCCGGCGTTGTTGACCATGATGTCGATCGTGCCGAACTCGCTCGATCATCTTGGCGAACATCGCCTGGACCTGATCCTCCTGGCTGACGTCGGCCTTGTGCGCATAGGCCTTGACGCCTTCGTTGCGGATCGCCGCGGCGACCTCCTCGGCCTGGCCGGGATTGGCGACATAGTTGACCACCACGTCGGCGCCGGCCTTGCCCAGCGCGAGTGCCACGGCTTCGCCGATTCCGGAATTGGCGCCGGTGACCAGCGCCTTCTGGCCGGACAGGGTCTGTCGCACCTCGCAGCTCGGCATGACCACCGGCGGCAGGTTTTCGTCTTCGTATTTTCTGCGCATGTCAGATGTCCTTGGGTTGGGTCTGCCCGCCCTCGCGGCGCCTCGGCTGCAGCAGCTTGGCGATCGTACCGGTCCAGCCGGTCTGGTGCGACGCGCCGACGCCACGGCCGTTGTCGCCATGGAAGTACTCGTAGAACAGGACGTGGTCGCGAAAGTGCGGATCGCTCTGCAGCTTGGCGTTGTCGCCGAACACGGCCCGCCGCCCCTGCTCGTCGCGCAGGAACAACCGGGTCAGCCGGCGCGTCAGTTCCTCCGCCACCTCCTCGATCGTGATGAACTTGCCGGACCCGGTCGGGCACTCGATCTTGAAGTCGTCGCCATAGTAGTGGTGGAACTTCTGCAGCGACTCGATCAGCAGATAATTGACCGGGAACCAGATCGGCCCGCGCCAGTTCGAGTTGCCGCCGAACAGCCCGCTGTCCGACTCGGCCGGCTGATACTTCACCGAGAGGTGCTGGCCGACGCAGTCGAAGACGTAGGGGTTCTGCTCGTGGCACTTGGAGAGCGCGCGCACGCCGTAGTCCGAGAGAAACTCGGTCTCGTCGAGCATCCGCCGGAGCACGCACTTCATGCGGTGGCCCCGGACCAGCGAGAGCAGGCGACGATCGCCGAGACCGGGCTCGTGCCAGCGCGACACCAGTGATGCCAGATCCGGGCGATAGTTCAGGAACCACTCCAGGCGCGCCTTGAACTGCGGGCACCTGCTCGAGGTGGTCGGACTCGAGCGTCTCGACCGCGAACAACGGGATCAGCCCGACCATCGAGCGCAGCCGGAGCGGAATGATCGTGCCGTCGGACAGATTGAGCTCGTCGTAGTAGAACTCGTCCTCGTCGTCCCAGAGCCCGATGTCCTTGCCGCCGAGATTGGTCATCGCCTGGGCGATGTAGAGAAAATGCTCGAAGAACTTGGTCGCGATGTCCTCGTAGACGTGGTCGTGCCGCGCCAGCTCGAGGGCGATGCGCATCAGGTTCAGGCAGTACATCGCCATCCAGGCCGTGCCGTCGGCCTGGTTGATGAAGCCGCCGGTCGGCAGCGGCGCCGAGCGGTCGAACACGCCGATGTTGTCGAGGCCGAGGAAGCCGCCCTGGAAGATGTTGCGCCCTTGAGCGTCCTTGCGGTTCACCCACCAGGTGAAGTTGAGCAGGAGCTTGTGCAAGACGCGCTCGAGGAAGTCGAGATCGCCTTGATCGCCGCGTTGCTTGCGGTCGATCTGGAACACCCGCCAGGCCGACCAGGCGTGTACCGGCGGGTTGACGTCGCCGAACGCCCATTCATAGGCCGGCAGCTGTCCGTTCGGGTGCATGTACCACTCGCGGGTCAGCGTCACGAGCTGCTGTTTGGCGAACTCGGCATCGATCAGTGCGAGCGGAATGCAGTGAAAGGCGAGATCCCAGGCGGCGTACCAGGGATACTCCCATTTGTCGGGCATCGAGATGACGTCGTAATTGTTCAGATGCAGCCACTCGCGAGTTGCGGCCGTGGCGCCGCTCGGGCGGCGGGGGCGGCTGGTTCGGATCGCCGTTCAGCCATTTCGGCATGTCGTAGTGGAAGAACTGCTTCGACCAGATCATGCCGGCGAAGGCCTGGCGCTGGACGCTCCGGGCGTCCGGATCGGCGAGCCCGTCCTGCAGCTCGGCATAGAACTCGTCCGCTTCGGCGCGCCGCTGCTCGAGCACCTGATCGAAGTCGGCGAAGGGCGTCTTCAGCGCGCCTCTGGCGAGCCGGAGCCGAATCGTAGCCGAGCCGCCCGGCGGCAGCTCGAGCCGGTAGTGCACGCCCGCCTTGGTCCCTTCCTGCCCCGGATTGACCGCGTCCTTCGCGGCCCTGCACCAGGAACTCGTGGAAGGCGTCCTTGAAGTGGCCCTGGACATCGAACCCGTAGAGCCGCCGGAGGTTGCTGTCGTTGTCGCAGAACAGCAGCGTCGGCTCGCCGTCGCAGTATAATCGGTAGTCGCCGAACAGCTTGCTCTGCACCCCGACCGTGTGCGCATCGAGCGTGAGGAGGCCCGGCCGCCTCGCGTTCTCGACCCAGGACCAGATGTTGCGGAACCAGAGCTGCGGCAGGACGTGGATCGTCGCGGTCTCGGGCCCGCGGTTGTGCACGGTGACGAGCATCAGGACGTCCTCGGGCGCTGCCTTGGCGTACTCGACGAAGACGTCGAAGTAGCGGTCGTCGTCGAAGACGCCGGTGTCGATCAGCTCGAACTCGGGCCGGTCCTTGCCGCGGCGGCGATTCTCCTCGACCAGCCAGGCGTAGGGAAATTCCCGCTGCGGATACTTGTAGAGGTACTTCAGGTAAGAATGCGTCGGGGTGGCATCGAGGTAGTAGTAGAGTTCCTTGACGTCCTCGCCGTGGTTGCCCTCGCCGTTGGTCAGGCCGAACAGGCGTTCCTTCAGGATCGGGTCGCGCCCGTTCCAGAGCGCGAGCGCCAGGCAAAGGCGTTGGGTGTCGTCGCTGATCCCGGCGAGACCGTCCTCGCCCCAGCGGTAGGCGCGCGAGCGCGCCTGATCGTGCGGGAAGTAGTCCCAGGCGTTGCCGTACGGGCTGTAGTCCTCGCGCACCGTGCCCCACTGGCGCTCGCTGAGATAAGGGCCCCAGCGCTTCCAGCGCTGCTCACCCGCAGCATCCGCGGCGAGGCGCGCCCGCTCGGCATTCTGGGGTTTCGCCTGGCTTGCAGGCTTGGCCGCCGCCCTGTCCGTGACCGTGTCCCGATTGTTGACCAGCATCGTTCTTCCTCCCTTTGACCCGAGGCGATCAGACGGCCGCAACTCGCCTGGCCGCGGGCGCCGCGACCGCCTCCGCGCTGTCGTCCTCGACCAGCCGGCTCGCCCGCAGGAACTCGCCGAGCGACCAGGCCTGGAACGGACAGCCCGCCGGCCGGTGCGGCGGCTCGGCGTCGGCGATTTCGGAGATATGACCGAGGCCCGCGACATCCAGATGCGCGCGCAACGGCGCCAGGAAGCGGGTGTCCGCCTCCCGCTTCGCCTCGGGCGTGCTGCCGCGCACCCGCAGCCAGGCCTCGACGAAGGGGCCCATCAGCCAGGGCCAGACGGTCCCCTGGTGGTAGGCCGAATCGCGCTCCCACACGCCGCCGCCGTAGCGCGCCCGATAGCCGGGCTCGCCCGGTGCGAGCGAGCGCAGGCCGAGCGGGGTCAGCAGCTGCCGCTCCACCGCCTCGACCACCCGCGTCGCGTAAGGCTCGACCAGCGCCTGGTAGGGCAGGCCGCCGACCGCGAGGATCTGGTTCGGCCGTACGGCGGGGTCATTCTTACCCGGCACGTGATCGACGTCGACCACGTCGAACAGGCAACCCCGCTGCTCGTTCCAGAAGCGCAGCTGGAAGGAGGCGAGCGCCCGACGGTAGATATCGGCCCAGTCCTTCGAGATGCCGCGCCCGATCTTGAGCGCGTTCAGCCAGAGTGCCTGGATCTCGACCGGCTTGCCGATGCGGGGCGTGACCACCCAGTCGCCGACCTTGGCGTCCATCCAGGTCAGCTGCACGCCAGGCACCCCGGCCGCGATCAGGCCGTCCTCGTCCATGCGGATGCCAAAGCGGGTGCCGTCGCGATAGCCTTTGAGGATGCGCTCGACCGCGCCGAGCAGCACCTCGCGCCTCGGCCGGCGCGACCCTCGCCGGCGGCTGGCGCGCGGCGAGCAGGAACTCGTGCACCGCGACCACGTACCAGAGCGAGGCATCGACCGCGTTGAACTCGGGCTGCTCGCCGGAATCGGGAAAGCGGTTCGGCAGCATGCCCTCGGAGACCGCATCGGCCCAGGCGAGCAGGATCGGGCGCGCCAGATCCAGCCCGTCGGGCAGGGTCATGAAGCCGCGCAGCGTGATGAAGGTGTCGCGCCCCCAGTCGGTGAACCAGGGATAGCCGGCAACGATGGTCTTGCCCTGGCCGCGCTGCACGACGTAGGCATCGGCGCTCTGCTGCTGGGGCGAAGTGAAGCGCCGGCGGCGCTTCGCCTCCATGTCGAGCAGGAAGGCGGGGTCCACGTCCGGCGAGGCCTCGCCCGCGCTCAGCATCATCGTCGCCTCGCGGCCGTTGAGGGTCCAGCTGAACTCGCCCGGCGAGGCGAGATCCTCGACGAAGTCGAGGCCGCGCTCGCGCTCGGTATCGTATTGGAAGTTGCGGTACCACTCGGGCTCGTGGCGGTACGTGCCGTCGGCCACGATCGAGATCGGCGGAATGCCCTGGTAGGGTCGCCAGAGGACGCGCGCACCGGTGACCTCGGCGGCGAACGCGAAGCCCGGGTTCTCGTGGTGCAGCGCGTGGTAGTCGCGGCCCGAGAGCAGCGGCCGGACGCTGAGGCGGGTCGAGCCGGGAAGGGAGCGCAGGCGCCAGCGCAGCACGACGTCGCCGCGCCCCTGGCGGGCGACGACCTCCTGGGTGACCTCGATGCCGTCCTCGGTGCGGAAGGTCCACTGCGGCCAGGGTCGGGCGCGGAAATCGACAATGCGTACCTGCCCGTCCGGGTAGACGACGTCCGGGGTATAGCGCTGCGAGCTCAGCGCGAAGCGGCCGGCCGCCGTCTCCAGCCAGACCTCGAGGCCGTTGACCAGGACGACGCGCCCGGTCGGCGGCGTGGTCGCGGCGAGCAGCAGCGCGTGGTAGCGCCGGGTCCGAATGCCGCTCACGGTGCCGGAGGCGAAGCCGCCCTGGCCATCGGCCTCGAGCCACTCGGCCTCGAGCAGGGCGGCCTCGAGCCGGGCAGCGGGCAGGCGAGCGGGCAGGGGTTCGGGCATCGTCTGGTCCTCCGCCACTCCGGACATGCGCCGGCGATCGGCTGGTTGGCTTGGTCGGGGCACGGCCGCGGCCGCACCGGAACGAGATCACCTTAGGGGGCGAACGGCAAGCCTGTGAAATGCCGCCGGGCTTTGGTTTCCATGCCCGGCGGTCATGCGGCGCCTGCATGGCTTGATCGGACGGCGCCCCGGGGCGGCCGAGTGGGTGGCACCGTCACCCCCGGGATCACCTCGCGCCTATGGCGAGCCGCCCCGGTTAATGATGCACGCGGTAATTGACATTCCGCCAAAATTGGCCAGAATACCTCCAACTAACGGCTGACGAGCTGCAGCCACCGCTCCCGGGGAGGGAGATGCGGATTCCCTGAGGCAGCAGCGGCGCGGCCCTTCAGCCAAGCGCCGGATGCCGCCCCCGGATGTGGGCGGGGTGATTTTTGCGTATGGCGGCGATGCTCGAATTTCGGCGTGTGATCGCGCATTGGATACGGACGCTTGCTGATGGGCATCCGGCCGTTCGGCGGGGTCTGCGTCGCTCGGCTGGAGCGGGCTGTCCGAGAAATCGTAGTGGTGTTGTGAAGTGGTTCACAGCCTCCGAAGCCACAACTGATCTATTACTGGATCAAGTGAAGCGGCCGACCAAGGAGCGGATCGTCCAAGTCCGGCTCGGAGGGCAGCGCATCACCGGCCCCTGCACGAGGGCGACTTACCATGGGTGCTGAGGGTGAGACGCGTGGGCCGCAGAGTCATGTGGCGTTCTTGACCTTGAGGTTCAGCACACACCGATCCAGCCTTATGAGTGAATAGGGGGGCCGATCGCTTCGACCCGAGACGTTCCTAAGAAGGCGTGGTGAGTTATGGGACTGTTTCCGGCGTTCGCGTATGATGTTTTCATCAGCTATGCACGCGACGACAATGTGCATTCAGAGATCGCCTCTTTCCGCGAGTTCCTGAAGCGGGAGCTTGAACGGCGAGCCAGGAATTTCGACCACGCAGCGCCGATCCGCAAGGCGGAGTTATTTTTCGACACAACCTAGTATGCCATCCAATGGGACGATTGGCGACGAGTGCCGCAAAGCCGTCGCAAGATCCGCATTCTTCATGGCCTTCGTGTCAGAGACGTATCTTAACAGACCATACTGCCGTGAGGAGCTCGAAGCATTCCTGCACGAAAGCGACGAACGCAAGCGTCAACGCTTGTTCCTCATCGTGCTCGACCAGTGGGCCGAGCAGCAGCGCGGCGATTGGCCAGGCGGGCTGCCGAGGGATTTTCTGTATGAACTGCTCTTTGACGAAAAAGGGCCGCTGCCAATCCGCCTGAGGAGTGATGCCGAGGCCGTTGATAACCCGCAGATTACGCAGATCATAGAGAAGCTCGCTCGTGGGACTGTCGACCGTGCGCGTGAACTCAAGCTCATTTCAAATCCAGGACCACCGTTCGAACCCGTGCCGGGGCAAAAGTGGCCGCGAGTTGCTGTCGGAGCTGTGACCGATCTTCGACAGTGGGCGGGGGAGATCGGGCGGTTTTGGCCGCCAATTGATTGATTTTGTTGAAGCGAGACTGGCGGCGGTGAAGGGGTGTGCTGCTAAATAATCGCTCTAGAGCGCGCTTTTGTATTGACATTTTGGCCAGTTCGTGTGCTGCTTTGCGGCATGTTCGTCCGCGAGAAGCAGATCGGCCCCTACCGCTACCTCTACCTGGTCGAGAGCGTCCGCGAGGGTGGCCGTACCAAGCAGCGGATCATCAAGAACCTCGGCCGCAAGGAATCCGTCGACGCGAACGGCGACCTCGATCGGCTCGCCCGTTCCGCCGCCCGCATGGCGCAGCGCTCGATGGTTCTCTCGCTGCTCGACCAGGGCAGCGTGCCGGCGCTCACTACTCACCGGATCGGACCGCCGCTCGCCTTCGAGCGGCTCTGGCGTGAGACCCGCTGCCGGGCCGTGATCGAGGACCTGGCCGCCGAGCGCGGCTTCGGCTTCTCACTCGAACGCGCGTGTTTCCTCACCGTGCTTCACCGGCTGATGGTCTCGGGTTCGGACCGCTCGGCCGATGCCTGGCGCGAAGACTACCGGATCGACGGCACCGACGACCTCGCGCTGCACCATCTCTACCGGGCGATGGGCTGGCTCGGCGAGGAGCTGCCGGACGCCGAGCAGACGGACCGCACGCCATTCGTCCCGCGCTGCCGCAAGGATATGGTGGAGGAGCGGCTGTTCGAAGCCCGCCGCGACCTGTTCAGCGAGCTGTCGGTGGTCTTCATGGACACCACCAGTCTCTACTTCGAGGGCGCGGGCGGCGAGACCCTCGGCCAGCGGGGCCACTCCAAGGACCACCGGCCCGACCTGATGCAGATGATCGTCGCCGTGGTCATGGATCAACGTGGCCGGCCGCTCTGCTGCGAGATGTGGCCGGGCAACACCACCGACGTCACGGTCCTGATCCCGGTGGTCGACCGCCTGCGCCGGCGGTTCGGGATCGCTCGGGTGTGCGTGGTGGCCGATCGCGGGATGATCAGCGCCCAGACGCTCGCCGCTCTGGAGGCGCGCGGCCTCGAGTACGTGCTCGGGGTCCGCGAACGGACCACCAAGGAGGCTCGCACCCTGGTGCTGGACGACGACGGCCCGTTTGTCCCGCTCACCATCCCGCGCCAGGGTCGGCCGGACACCGAGCTCGAGGCCAAGGCGGTGACCCTCGGCGGCCGCCGCTACATCGTCTGTCGCAACCTGGCCGAGGCGGAGAAGGACGCCGCCGACCGGGAGGCGATCGTGGCCAGCCTGCGCCGAGCACTCCGGCACGGCGACAAGGCGCTGGTCGGCAACCGCGGCTACCGGCGCTTTCTGAAGGCGCCTGAGGTCGGCTTTGCGATCGACGAAGCGCGGATCGCCGAGGACGCGCGCTTCGACGGGATCTTCGTCTTGCGCACCAACACCGCGCTCGACCCCCTCCAGGCGATGCTGCGCTACCGCGAGCTGCAGGGCGTCGAGCAGCTGTTCCGAAGCGCCAAATCCCTGCTGGCGACCCGGCCGATCTTCCACAAACGCGACGCGACCATCCGCGGCCACGTGTTCTGTTCGTTCCTCGCGCTGGTGCTGCAGAAGGAGCTCCGCGATCGCCTGGCGGCCGCCGGCCTCGACTTCGAATGGGCCGACGTCCTGCGCGACCTGGATCGTCTCCAGGAGGTCGAGGTCGAGCAGGACGGCAAACGGTTCGTTCTACGTACCCCGACCACCGGCTCGGCCGGCAAGCTCTTCCAGACGCTTCGCGTCGCGCTGCCGCCGAACCTCCGCGACGCTGCCTCCCAGCCCGACGACACTCCCGCCGAACCCGCCCTCTTGTAGTGCTAAGCCCATTCGCGCGCGCTGTAAGCGTCTGAGAATCCGATCTTTCTCCGATCGCGGTGTCGAAGATCGGTGTGACCCGGGATCTCAAGGCGGTTCAGCGCGACGTTTTCGAACTTCTTAAGGGCCGCGGGAAATTCGAGGTGGTGAGCGTCGATATCGATGAATTCGATGACATTGATCAGGAGGCGGAGGCGGTCGAGCGGCTGCGGGCGCAAATCGGGGAGGCTGTGGTCTTCCTCCAGCTCGTGAGCGATAGCAAGGTGCGGCTGCCTCATTTAGGCGGCCATGTAGACCTGCAGTTCCGGGCCAAGCCAACGCAAACGAGCTATCTGCTGCGGCAGCAGCCCCTGGTCGCCGACGACGAGCTCGAGGCTGGCGAGGCCCGGCAGAACCTTCTCGATTCTATCCTTACTGAAGTCGAGAAAATGGTAACCGAGCCGCCCGGGGGTCGCGGTGCCGCTCAGATCTCGATCCTCGTTGGCGCCAACGATGATCGCGATAAACCTTACACCGAAAAGCTCGAGCAGCTGATCGATCAGATATGGCCAGATGTCGCGCTTGAAAACCTCCCGCGCCCCGGACTTAGCACATATCCATTCAGCTTGTTGCGCGGCATGGATACACCGTTCGAGCATCAGGGGTTTCTCCTGCTCATGGCGACGGTTCCGGAGAACTCAAAGATTCCACTATACTGAGGAGTCCAAAGCGCTAGTGCGCCGGATGCACCTTAAAGCTGCGGGTGTGGCTCTGTTCTCCCCCGAGGGGCCGATTTCCCTTCCGCAGTTCGTCATCATCCGCTGTGAGCCGGAGGTTGACAGCGACAGTCTTCGTATCTTCCTTAAGCGGGTGGCTGCCAACTACCGAGCGCCAGAGAACCCGCAAGCGCCGGGGTGCGCCGCTTGACCGAGCTAGATGCCGTAATGGGCCTGAGCCGAAGCGTGTCGGTCGGGCGGCTGTCCCTCAGAGTGATGATGTGAACGGGGTCCGAACGGGTCGGCCCCAAGCATCGTCGAGGGACAGCCATGGAGCATTATGCCGGGATCGACGTGTCGCTGGAACAGAGCAGCGTGTGCGTGGTGGATGGGACCGGACGGATCGTGCGAGAGGCCAAGGTGGCGAGTGAGCCCGAGGCGCTGATGCGGTTCCTCGGCCAGCTCGGCTTGGTAGTGACGCGGATCGGGCTCGAGGCCGGACCGCTGTCGCAATGGCTGCATGCCGGCCTGACGCAGGCCGGGCTCGATGTCGTGCTGCTCGAGACCCGCCAGGTGAAGGCGGCGCTGTCGGCGATGGTGGTGAAGACCGATCGCAAGGACGCGCGGGGCATCGCTCAGCTGTTGCGGATGGGCTGGTTCCGGTCGGTGCACTGCAAGTCGCCGCGGGCCCAGGAGGTCCGGGCGCTGCTGGTCGGGCGCAAGCTCTTGCAGGGCAAGCTCTTGGATGTCGAGCTGAGCATCCGGGGCATCTTGCGCGGGTTCGGGCTGAAGGTCGGCGTGGTGAGCAAGGGCCGGTTCGTGGGCCGCATCCGCGAGCTCGTGACCGGCCAGGCGATGCTGGAACGGGTGATCGAGCCGATGCTGCGGGCGCGCGAGGCGCTGCGCACCGAGTACCACGCGCTGCACCGGGCCATGCTGGGCATCGTTCGCGAGGACACGACCTGCCGTCGGCTGATGACGGTGCCGGGGGTCGGCGCTCTGGTGGCGATCACCTTTACCTCGGCGATCGACGACCCGGGCCGATTTGCGCGATCCCGAGCGGTGGGCGCTCACTTCGGCCTCACACCGAAGAAGTACCAGTCCGGCGAGACCGACGTCACCGGCGGGATCAGCAAGGTGGGTGACGCCATGGTCCGGAGTGCCCTCTATGAGGCGGCCAACGTGATGCTGACCCGCGCGGGTCGGTTCTCGAGCCTGAAGCGCTGGGCGATGGCAGTCGCCCGGCGCCGCGGCATGAAGCGGGCGAAGGTCGCGCTCGCCCGCAAGCTCGCCAGCGTCCTGCACCGGATGTGGCTCGACGGCACCGGCTTCCGCTTCGGTAAGGAGGTCGCCGCCGCGTGATCGGCTGACAAGGAGCAAGTTTCGGAGCAGGCCGGACCGTCCTGCTCCACCGAGGTCCCGTCGCCGGGACGCGGGATCGGCAAAGCCGGTGATCCGGGAGTGATCTCGTTCTCCGCGAGAATCACGCGCACCTAGATTGGCTCGCTGACCCGTTTCTGATGGCATGATGTGGCGGATCACACGCCGACCACGGACGGAAGCATGAACCCGGCGCCGCGACCATCATTCGGGGGACTTGACACCCAACGGCCCATTACGGAAGCCCGGATCATTCATGAGGGTTGCGGAGAGCGCGGGCCCGGGGTGGCTCGGGCCGCGGGTGACGGTGGCGCCTGGGGCGCGATTGGTCGGGTTTGGGTTGAGAGGAAGGGGGCTCGGTCGGGGCACGCTGCCCGCAGGTCACGGGGGCAGCTTGATAGCCCGGCCGGCGAGGAGTGCCCAGCTTTGCTGGTGGGGATAGCAGGTCGGCAGCGCGACTTTGATCCGGGTCTTCATCTCGGTGACCCGGGCGGCGACTTTGATCAGCGCGAGCCGAATGGTGTCGAACTGGGCGTCTCGCCAGAACGAGGTCTTAGGTGCCAGACCACGCAGCGTGTGCATGAGCCAGTAGGCGGCGGTGTGGATCAGGAGGCGGAACTGGTTGGCGGTGGCGCTGGTGCACGACGTCCGGTCGGAGGCGAGGTGGAGCTTGTGCGCCTTGATCAAATTCTCGGCTTGGCCGCGGGCGCAATAGACGCTCTCGTAAAGCCAGCGCGGCGCGCCTTTGAGGTTGGTGACGATGAAGCGACTGTCGCTGCCCTGGGGTGAGGCCTCGACTCGCGCGATGACCCGCCGCTCGACCGACCAGGTCCTGGCGGCATAGGTGAACTCGCCGAAGCGACGCACGTTCTCGGCCTCGCCCTGGACGCGGCGCACGGCGGCATCCTCGGCGAGAGCGGCAATCCTGGTCAGCAGGACCTGGTTGCCGGCGAGGCCGAAGACGTAGCCGATGCGGTTACGCTCGCACCAGGTCATGGCTTCGGGCCGGGCGTAGTGGCTGTCGCCGCGCACCAGGATCTCGACCCTGGGCCAGCGGGCGCGAATGGCTTTCACGACATGACGCAGGACCAGGGCGACCTCGGTGCCGGCCGGCGTCTTGCCCGGCCTGAGGATCACCGCGACCGGCTTGCCGGTGGTCGCCTCGTAAATATGGATCGGCAGAAAGCAGCGGCTGTCGTAATGGGCGTGGAACAGCGCGAGCTGCTGCCCGCCGTGGACCCTGTCCTCGGTATCGTCGATGTCGAGCACGATCCGTTGCGGCACCTGAGCGAAGCTGTCGCAGAACAGCTCAATCATCGCCGCCATCATGCGCTTGAGCGCGATTGGTCCGGGCAGGTTCTCGAGCCGGCACATCGTCGGCTGCGAACACAGGTCAGCCTCGCTCTCGGGCAACCGACCGACCGCCATCTTGAAGATCGGGTCGACGCGCAGCGCGTCGCAATCGTTGGCGTCCGCGTAGCCGGCTGCGATCAGGAGCGCCCGGAAGCGGATCATCTCGGCGAGCCCGTGCTGGACCCGATCCGGTGCCCGCGGGTCCTCGATGCAGCGGGCCAGGTGCTCGGCGATCCCCAGGCGACGCTCGATCTCGGCCAACACCAGCACCCCGCCATCCGAGCTCAGCCGCCCGGCGTCGAACGTGACCTGCACGGGCTTGCCGGCAACGGGTGACAGGCCGGGGAGAAACGGTGCATCATCCGCCATGGCGGGCGTGAACTCCGTTGACCGTAAGGATACTGCTTCAGCACCAGAATCCTACACGATCTCAACGGCTTGGTCAGCGCCCGCCAGCTCCTGATGAATTATCCGGGCTAGCCCCGCCGACTGCGCCGTATCCTGGTCTGCGGACCTACCGGGAAAACGAGGCCGCGATCTTCGTCGGCAGAGACGAGCAGATCGAACAGATCTTGCAACGTCTTGAACGTCACCATCTCGTGGCCGTCCTCGGCGCGTCGGGCTGCGGCAAGAGTTCGATCGCGCGTGCTGGCGTGGTGCCGCGCCTCGCGACCGGTGGGATTGCCCGGATCGGCGACTTTTGGCTTGCGGCCTACATGCGGCCGGGGACGGACCCGCTCGGTAACCTCGGTGAGGCGCTTGTCAAGCTCCTCGACGAGCCCAAAGAATCCGACCGGAAGCAAGTCGCTGGGTTGCTTCGGGATGTTGACGGGCTCGCCGCCTTCCGCCGGATATTCGCTGACCGCCTCGCGCTCGATCCGGTCATGCAACGGCTGACGGCGGAGCAGCAGAAGCGCCAGCGCGCCCGTATCAATCTGCTCCTGGTCGCTGACCAGTTCGAGGAGATCTTCAACGACGCGAATGTGGGCCGCCGGTCCACCGAAGACCTCGTTGACTTGCTGACCTTCATCTTTCGCAAGGGAGATACCGAGGTTGACGACGTGGCCGAGAGCCGCGTGTTCGTACTCCTCACCATGCGTTCGGAATATGTCGGCAATGCAGCGACCTTCCTGCGCATGCCCGATATCCTCAATCGTGCTTCTTATCTTGTGCGGCGGCTCGATGGACGGGAGCTCGAAAGAGTTGTCGATCAGCCGCTCATCAGCTGGGTCGATCCGGAGAACGAGCAGACTAGCCGGGTTACGATTGACCCCGAATTGCGCCGCCGGTTGCTCGACGAGACCGTTTCACTGCGGGACGACCCCGACCACCTGCCGCTCTTGCAACATGCCTTGGGACGCCTGTGGTGGCTGGCGAACGCCAAGGCGAGAGCCAGTGGCGGCGCTGTGGTGCTCGATGACACCCTCGTTCATGAAGCGCTCCTGGGGCCTGCCCCATACGCTTGGAAGAGCCCCACGAGAGCGGCTGACACGCTGCTCTTCAAGCTGTTGGAAGCGCATGCCGAGCAGGTCTACCAGTCTCTGGACGGACACGACCGACGGATAGCCGAGCTCTTGTTCAGGGAGCTTACCGATACTGAACCGGCAGGAAGGGTGGTGCGGCGCCTCGTGTCCGCGGCCGCGGTAGCTGACATCGCCGCCGATGAAGTCACCAAAGCGGACGTCGTCCGGATAGCAATGATCTTTGCCGGTGAGGAGCACGACTTCATCCATATGCGCACCGCGACCGACGGCGCGCCGCAGCTCGAAATCACACACGAGGCACTGGTCAGGAAATGGCCGCGGTGTAACGAGTGCGCAGCAGCGGAAGCGCAGTCGGCACGCGAGCTCGGCACTTTGACCGCTGCCGAGCAGCGCTGGCGCGAAAACGGGCAGGCACCGGACAACCTTTTGCGCGGCGCCCAGCTCGATCGTGCGCTTGAGTGGCTGCGGCCCGGCGCTGCCTGGGTTCCCAACAAGACCTGGGCTGCGCGATACAACGGCGACTGCGACGCCGTCAAAGAGTTTGTCGAAAAGAGCCAGACGGAGGCAAACAACAGCCGCCAACGGCAGACCTTGTTCCGGCGGCTCTGCTACGCCGTCTCGGCTCTAGTGCCGCTCTTAATCGTCGCAGGCGTGGTCGGCTGGCGCTATTGGTCTCTAACAGAAGACCTAACGGCAACGACAAAAGACCTAACGGCAAAGACGGCGCAGCTTGCGTCTCTGAACCACAAGCTAACGGCAAAAACAGCAGAGCTTGATGCTGTAAACGACTTAATTCGACATACTAACGACGCTTATGGCCCATTTGCGGTTGCGAGCGCGCACACTAAACCGCTCTCGGGCGCACCAGAGTCCCTGCGGGTGGCGCGTCTCTATGAGATGGCAGCAACCCTGACGAAGATCGAAGAGCTTGCCGATTCAGATTTTTCGACCCTAAATGGAATCATTTCCCTAGTTTGCTTCGACAATACTATCATAGTATCCGATTGGCATCGAGGCTGGCGGACGAGTCAACCCGCGTCATGCTGCAGTCGGCACTATGGCCAATGAAAGACGTCAAGGATAACGAGATCAGTATTTCTCCCATCTCACCTGATACCAAGGTGCCTGATTGCGTCAACCTGGCAATGCAAAATAGAAACGTTTCTGCAAGATATCTGAAGATAACCAAGAGCCAAGATGGCCTCCATTGGCACGTCATCGGTGGGTTTCTGCAAGATCCAGGCAAGGTTTCGGCAGAGGACAAGGCCCAGTCTCCTGGTCTACTCTTAGGTGCGATCAACGATGTCAGCTGCACGTTGGAAACTGCCTTGACCGTAGAAGCCAATGCCCGGCTGGATGGGAACCTGCAGATTCTGAATTCAGCCGCCGCCGGCGGGCGGCGAAGGGGTTTCGTCAGAAACCGGCAATGCGATCGTCAGCAGATTGCGCTGGTATCCGATCTGTGAACCGTACGGGCGCGATCAGCCATGCGGTCAGACCAACTGGACAGTGGATGGACCAGATGTGGTCGGGCCCCTGAAAGGCAGTATCGGATTGACGGCGGATCCCAGGATACTGATGGACAAAGACAAGCATGCGTACGATCATCTGTATTGGGAGTATGCGCCAACCCTGATCGTTGACGCTCAGCGCCGGGAGGAGGCCGAAGAAATCTTCGCCAAGCCTGCTCCCACGGCAGTTCAGGCAAAGATCGGCTCCCTGTTTCTTCAGCAGGATGCTAGTTATTTGCAAGTTTACGATGGTTCTGATTCTTCGCCAGTTTACGGTTCTTCGCTAGTTTACAAAACGAGCGACGGACGCAGCGTGCCCATCTATAATATCATCTCTGATCTCTATAATGAAAATAAAAAAGAGCAATTCATCGCTGCCGCTGATTTGATCACTTCCCGCAATGATACCGTCTATGTAGCCTACGTCATCAGTCAAGATCCGCGCAGGAGTCAAGATACTCGCGGGGGTCAGGATAAGCTCCGGCCAGGATGGTTCACTCATGCGCTGAATGTGGTGCGCCTTGATCCCTGGCTTTTGAGGCAGAAGGATACGGATCGACTGCTCCAAAACCCGATCGTGCAGATACCCTTTAGCGGCCCGCGGATCACGAAGATCAGGTTCGGCAGCGGAAACTTCGATGGCTCTGTGCTGCTCGAGTCCGCGCCTAGCAGCAGTTTCTTCGAGGTGGTCTGGAGCCTCGGAAAACTCCGACAGATGGTTTGTGACACCTATGATCATCTGCCTTCCGACGACAAGGATAGCATCCGGGATGGGGCAACTCCACTGTCGCCCACCTACCTGGAGACGGTCGGGCGCTCCCTTCCGGCCGGTGCCGATCCCTGTCAGAAGCCTTGAAGGCGTGTCCCGAGATGTCACCAGGACTTCAAGAAAGCTGAGGTTCCATCCGTGGCCCAAACCGCTACGAAAGCAGTTCTCCGACGACTCCTCGGGGCCGCGGTCATCTTGCCTGTCCTCGCCTCCACCGCTCAAGCCATCGCGCGGCGGGGACCGGCGCCTGACGAGGTCGCTGCACGAGCAACAGGCCTATCTGCCGTACCAAGCGGGACCGCGCCTGGCTCAATGGTACAACTGGCTCAATTGGAATACCTACTGCGGCAGAGAGTGTCTTTGTGATGGAGCTGGGAAATGACCGCTCCGGCGACCCAAAAGAGTCCGAGCATGAGAGGATGGCTTGAGGAGAACGGCTGTGAACCCCGTGAGCAAGAGGCAAGGTAAAGCGTGGCGAAAGATGCACCGCAGGAAGCTTGAGGCGGCTCTTAGGTTCGTCCTTACCCTCGGAGCTGTCGTCCCGGTCTGTGTGACAGGTTCGGTTTCAATCGCAACGGTGCGCTCGGAACCACCTGCCATCGACCGTGTCGACGATATCCGGTCAAAGCTGATGAAAGCTGAGAAGGACATCGACTCGGCGCCGCGAGAGCGGCTCGCCCAGTATTGGTACAACTGGCCCAATTGGGGCAATTGGAACGGCTGGGTGCCGCGGCGGGCCGCCCGATGGCGATGGCCGGGCCGGTGAACAGGGCCGATCGTCTGGGGCTGCTGGTGCTGCAGCCGACGCCGTTCTGCAACCTGGACTGCCGCTACTGCTACCTGCCGGATCGCGCCAACCGGGCGCGGATGACCATGGCGACGCTCGAGGCCGCCGTGCAGCGGGTGGTCGAGGCGGAGCTCCTGGGCGACGAGCTGTCGATCGTCTGGCATGCCGGCGAGCCACTGGTGGTACCGCGCCACTGGTATGCCGAGGCGTTCGCCCGGGTGCGCAACATCGTGCCGCCCTCGACCCGCGTCGAGCACAGCATTCAGACCAACGCGACCCTGGTCGACCGAGCCTGGTGTGACTTCATCACAGCGCATTGCATCCGGGTTGGGGTGAGCGTCGACGGGCCCGCTTTTCTGCATGACGCCGCCCGCCACACCCGGCGCGGCGAGGGGACCCACGCCCAGGTAATGCGCGGCATTCTGCGCCTGCAGGAGGCCGGCATCCCGATCCATGCGATCTGCGTCCTGAGCCGTGCCTCGCTCGATCATCCGGACGAGATCTACGATTTCTTCGTCGACGCTGGAATTGGTGAGGTCGGCTTCAACATCGAGGAGCGTGACGGCGTGAACACGGTCTCGAGCCTCGATGGCGACGAGGCCGTGCAAGCCTTCGCGCGCTTCTTCGCGCGCATCGTCGACCATTACCGCGAGGATCCCGAGCGCCTGCGCGTGCGCGAGATCGACCGGGTGGTGGATGCGCTCCTCGACCCGAAGTACGGCAGCTATCGTCACAACGGCCAGAATGTCCCCTTCGGCATCGTCAGCGTCGCCTGGGATGGCGCCCTTTCCGACATTCTGCGCCGGAGCTGTTGGGGACATCGCATCCGAACTACGGCGCGTTCGCGTTCGGCAACGTGCACACGAGCAGCCTGGCGGAAATCGCCAGAGATCTCCGATTGCGCCGGATCGCAAAGGAAATTTCGAAGGGGGTCGGCCGTTGCCGCCTCTCCTGCCCGTATTTTGCTTTCTGCCGCGGCGGCGCTCCTGCCAACAAGCTGAGTGAGCTCGAGGGCTTCGATGGTACGATCACGCTGTTCTGCCAGACGACGCAGATCGTCGTCGTCGAGACCGTCCTGCGCGCCCTGGAAATCGATCTCGGGCCGTCCGCAGAACGGCGCGAAACCGATGGCCATGGCGTGACGCGACTTCAGGGCGCTTTGTAGCTCCTGTTCCATCAAACGGCTACGGCGCAGCAGGTTTGCGACCGTCGACGATCCGGCCGTGCGGCGGTTGCTGACCATCGCCGGGATCAACGTCACGGTCGCGGCAGGCTTGGTCGCGGCGATCGGCGACATCCGCCGCTTCTCGAGCCCCGCAGAAGCTGGTCAGCTACTTCGGCCTCAACCCACGGGTCCGGCAATCCGGACTTGGTTTCGCCCAGCATGGCCGGATCAGCAAGATCGGCCGGTCGCACGCCCGGGCGATGCTGGTCGAAGCGGCCTGGGCGGCGGCCAAGGCGCCGGGCCCCTTGCACGCGTTTTTTCGTGCGCATCCGAAGCCGGCGCGGTCATCAGATCGCCGCGGTCGCGACCGCACGCAAGATGGCGGTACTGGTCTGGCACCTGCTCGCCAAGGACGCCGACTATCTCTGGGCGCGTCCGGCGCTCGTCGCGCACAAGCTGCGGGCCCTCGAACTCCAGGCCGGCAGGCCCATGAAGAAGGGCAACCGACGCGGCCCTGCGTCGATGCGGGCGGCGGCGGCGCGTAGAATGGCCTGGTCAGATCGCTGGACGAGCCGCGGGAGCTCGCTCGGGCGCGCGGAAGATAAATTCGGTGGAATTTCCGGCGAGAGCCAGAGATGCCCGAAAAGGTCGACAACCGCCGATGCGACAGGTGGCGCATTTTTGCGTCACTCCTGCGGCTCAAAGACGCTGAAATCGCCCCTTTTCGAGCCCTTTTTGGCCGAAAATCGGTGGTCAAATCGCCAAAATGGCGAAAAAGCCCGCCGTAGCAAAGGCTTACGCCGAGTCTACAGATGCTACAAAAGTGTAGCATTGTGGCGCATTCTGTCCACTCGCCGGCCGGCCGGAAATTCGCCCCGCCTGCTGAAAAATTCGGCGAAATTCCGAAAATTCGCTCGCGCGGCACCCGTAAAAATCCACCAAGTGTTTGAAAAACAGACGGAATTTGTTTTCCGAAGATCGCGGCAGACCTGAGCGGCACCATTTCGGCGCCAGCCATCCTCGAGCGTGATGCAACATGTCCGAGCCGGCCTCTCCTCTCACTTCGTCCCGCCGGGCATAGCCGAGACGCTGAGGTACGCAGCCGACGCCTTGCGCGAGCGCGCATTGTCCCTGACAGGCTCGTGAAGCACCGGAGGGACCGGCTCGAACCGATTCCCCCTCAACGTCCCGAGGACGTCGTCGCTTTCTTGCAGATATTCCTACTGAATGGTAGCATAGCGTCTTCGGAATTCGGCGCTTCTCGAGGCCGTCGCCCACAAGCCAGCATGGACTGCCCACCCCATGAGCCAGGACGACACCGCCAACGCCCGCGCGGCGGCCCGCCGGAACGGCGCCAGGTCGCAAGAACCCACAACCGCCGCAGACCGGGTGGGCTCGGCCCGCAACGCCCTCAAGTATATGGCCTGCGCGCGCTCGCAGGCGCTCTTCGGCGACGTCGCCGCGGCGGCGCGGGCGGTGCTTGCTCTCGCCGACGCATCGTGGCTTGGAAACCAAACGAACCCGAGAAAGCTGGTCAAAACAAGACGTTGGCTCGCGAGCGGAGCCTCGATTGGCGTCATCGAGCGGGCCTGCGGAGAGAGTCGTCCGGAGCGGATCGGCGGTTCCGGGCGAGGTCGCTGGTCCTCAGGCCGGCGCTGGAGCGCCGTCGGCGGAGGTGGCCGCACGGATCGCCATCCTGGCGGCCGCCTGCACGGCTTCGTCGGCCGCGGGCGCGCCTGGGCCGCTCGAATGGATCGTGACCGTCGGGTAGGCGAACTGGATGTGAGCGGCGTCGAAGGCGCGCTTGATCCGTTGCAGAGCCTCGCGCTTGATCACGAACTGCTCGCCGGGTCTGGCCGTGAACTTGGCGCGCACCAGGAGGCCGTGGTCGGCCAATTGATGGATGCCCTGCGACTTCAGGGGCTCGATCAGATTCGGCCCGAGCTCCGGGTCGGCGAGCATCTCCTTGCCGATCTGCTTGATGATCCTCTTCACCTGATCAACGTCGGTGTCGTAGGTGACCAGAATCTCCAGCTTGACGATCACCCAGTCGCGGCTGTGGTTGGTCAGCGACTTGAGCTCGCCATACGGGATGGTGTGGAGCGCGCCGCGGTGATGGCGCACGCGCAGCGAGCGGATCGAGATCCCCTCGACCGTTCCCTTGAGACTGCCCGCTTCGATGTACTCACCGACCCGGAACGCATCGTCGAGCAGGAAGAAGACGCCGGAGACGACGTCGCGCACCAGCGTCTGGGCGCCGAAGCCGAGCGCGATGCCGACCACTCCGGCGCCCGCGAGCAGTGGGCCTATGTCGATGCCGACCGCCGAGAGCGCGATCATCACCCAGATCACGACCAGCACGGCGAGGATGAACTTGCGCAGAAGCGGCTTCAGCGTCCGTGCCCGCGCGGTCTCTGTCGGGCTCGATACCGGACCGGCGGTGGCGAGGCCCCGATCGAGCGCGGTCTCGGCGAGCTGCCAGGCGACGTAGGCGACCAGCGTCGTCACCAGGATGTTGAACAGCCCGTGCGAGAAGACGACCGCGCCCGGCGCGCCGATCAGTCGGAGCACGTCGATGCCCCAGAACGACGGCAGCAGGATCAGGGCGACCGCGACGAGCACGATCCGAAACGCGCGTCGGATCACGGCGGCGGTGCGCTCGCGCGCCGGCGCGGCGGGCTGGTCCGCGCCGAGCACCTGGGCGAGGCCGCGGCCGAAGGTCTGATCGATCAGCGGCAAGGCCGCCGCCAGCAGCACGCTCGCCACGGCCGACCAGATGCTCGAGGGTCCGCGGGTCACAATGCTGGCCGCCCAGAGGGCCCAGACGATCACGAGGTAGAGGATCGCGAACACGTACCAGGAGCGTGCGAGGCGCAGCCGCAACGCCGATGGCACTGCGGAAGGGTCCCCGAGCAGCGCCGCGGCCACCAGGGGCCGGCTCTGTACGATCATGACGATCAGAAGGATGGCCATCAGCGTGCCGATGGCGAGCGCCAGGATGAGGTGCGCCTCGAGCCGCATGCCGGAAAGGATCAGGAGCGCGGCGGTCAGCCAGCCGATGCTGCCGACCGTGGCGAGCGTGACCAGCCAGCGGTGCAGGAAGCGGGCGGCCCGATCGCCAAGCGGCAGAAGTCGGGCAGCCGCCCCCTCGGGGGTGAGCAGCAGACGCGAGAGGAGCGCGGCCGCGAGCGCCACCAGCGTCGCCGTGACGTAGCTCAGGACGAAGGTGCGCGCGGGCCCGGGCGCCGGCAGGAAGGCTGCGACCAGGCCGATCGCGACCAGGGCGAAAGCGCCGAGCCCGAGGAGATCGACCAGCGCCCGATAAAGCGCGCGCCCGAGCCGCGAAGAGAAGGGGGCGACGGCCTCGGGGGAGTGGTCGAGCGGGTCGGCGGCAAGGCGTCGCAGCACGGCGCGCCGGACGAGCAGGCCCGCGCCCAGGATGGCAAGCAGACCCGCGGTCAGAAGAACCGGATTGGTGCCAGCCGTGACGCGCTGCCAGGCGCCGAGCATTTCGGCGGGCGCCATATGCGCGCCATCCATCAGTTCGGCGCTGCGCTCACGGAGGTCCTCGATGAGGCGCTCCAACCCGACCCGGTAGTCGAGGAGCAACAGCGCAAAGCCGCCGCCGCCGTGCTGTGGCGGCGCGGCGGGTGCCGTGGGCGCGACAAGCGGCGCCTGATTAGTGTCGGCTGCGGCGATCGATGCGGACTGCAGAACGGCGAGCCCTATCGCCGCAGCCAGGCCAGCCGACCTCAACCATCCCGGACTCCCGAACATGGTAACCTGCCTCCGAAACGGCAGCGGCCGGGCTTGGTCGCGCCCGGCGCGCTCCCGCATTCCGCTGTTCTCAGATCACTTGCTGGCGCCAGCCACGGCCTTCAGCGCCTCGCCGAGCGACCAGATGGCGGCACCGAGCAGCACGGCATCCTTGAGGATGAACTGGCCGGGCGCGACCGAGAGCGCCGGAAACCCACCCAGGCTCGGCTCCCAGCCGGGGGTCGATAACAGGAAGGTCAGCGTGATCACGAAGGTCGCGATCGCCATCAGGCTGCCGACGACCGCGGCCGGCGCCAACCAGGGGCGAGCGGCGATCAGCAGGCCTGCCACGATCTCGGCGACGCCAATCAGGTTCGAAGTCGCCTGGACGCTGAAGATGGCGTACAGCCAGGACATCAGCGGGCTGTTGGCGACCAGCGGCTGGATCGCGCCCGCCTCGTAGGCGGTGAACTTCATCGCGCCGATCCAGACCAGGACCAGGACGAGCGCATAGCGCGCCACGGTCAGACCGAGCGACTCGAGCTTCGCCCCGATCGCCGCCGCGGACTCCGGCTGGATGCTGAGCGACGACACGGCGGTTACGCGTTGAGCAGTCATGGTGGAGGTTCCTCGCTTGCCGGACACGGGTGGCGAGCTGCCTCTCTCCGGTCCGCGGTTGGCAAAAGACGACGCAGGCGGCACCGGTCGACTTCACTGATTTGCAGAGAGCCGGTTCGACCTGTCGATGGGGTGATCCTGGCAAGACGCGGACAAGTGCTGAAATGCCGTGTTCTTATGATTTCCATAGCCCGTCATATCGGCCGAGGGCGAAAGCACAGGGTCATGACCCGCGATCACTCGACCGGGCTGAAGGCGATCTCGAGTTGGGTCGACCTGCGCTGGAGGGCGCCCGCACCGAGAGCCATGAGGCCGACCGTCGCTGCGACGAGGCCAAGGCCGAGCGAGAGACCGCCCACCTCGGCGACCAGACCGATCAGCGGCGGGCCGGCCAGGAAGCCGCAGTAGCCCGCGGTCGAGATCGCGGCGATGCCGATGCCGGGCGAAAGGTCGGGCATTCTCCCCGCGGCGCCGAACACGATCGGGACGACGTTGGCGAGCCCGATGCCCATGCCGGCGAAGCCGAGTATGGCCGCGAGCGGATGGCCGGCGACAAGAGCCGCGCCGAGCGTGCCGCCGCCGACCAGAGCGCCCGCGGCCAGGATGCCCCCAGGGCAGAAGCGGGCGACCAGGCGGTCGCCGGTCAGGCGTCCGATCGCCATGGCGAGCGAGAAGGCGGCAAAGCCGTAGGCCGCGGTACTGGCCGTCGCGCCGAGATCCATCCGGACGTAGACGGCCGACCAGTCGCCCATGGCACCCTCGGCCATGAGGCCGATGATGGCGATGAAGCCGAACACGACCAGGCGACCGCGCGGCAGCACGAACAGGGGACCACCTGCCGGCGCAGGCATCGTCGGCAGGAACGCAGGCCAGGCCGCCAGAACGGCGGCCCCGAGCAGGATCGCGGCGGTTGCCAGATGCGCCAATGGCGGCAGGCCCCCCTGCATGGCGCCGGCGGCGAGCGCCGCACCGGCCAGCCCGCCGAGGCTGAAGAGGCCATGGAACGAGGACATAATCGGCCGTCCGTACCGTTCCTCGACCAGGACGGCGTGGGCGTTCATGGCGACATCGAGCGCCCCGCTGCCGACGCCGAGCAGCGCGAGCGCCGCGAGCAGCGTCGGAAAATCCGGGGCCAGCAGCGGCAGCGCCAGCGCCAAGCAGAACAACACGGCCGCGGCCCGGTTCACGGCGCGGCTGCCATAGCGCGCGGTGAGCGCGCCCGCGACCGGCAGGGCCGCCACCGCACCGCCCGCGATCGCCAGCAAGGTCAGGCCAAGCACGCCATCGGACAGGCCGTGCCAGAGCTTGACGTCGGGGATGTGTGGCACCCAGCTGCCGAGCCCGCAGCCGTTGGCAAAGAACAGGGTCGCCGTCGCCAGACGCGCCCGGCGCACCTCCGGCGGCGTCCGCACGCCGACGCGGCATTCCCGATCCATGGGCATCCTCGGCGGTTAGAACGGACCGCTACTCGAGCGGCTGCAGATCCTCGAAGATGTAGGGGATCATCTCGTAGACCGTCGGGTGGATGTGCATCGCCCGCTGGATCACGGTGTAGGGCGCCTTGGCGTACATCATGTCGAGCAGGCCCTGGACGATCTCGTCGCCCTCGATCCCAAGCAGCGCGGCGCCGAGCAACTGCTTGGTCTCGGCGTCGACGATGATCTTCATGAAGCCCTTGGTCTCGCTCCGCTCATAGGCGCGCCCGACGTCCTCCATGGGCATCCGGGCGACCAGCGCCTTGCGGCCGGACTTGCGCACCTCGCGCTCGGTCATGCCGGCGCGGCCGAGCGGCGGGTCGATGAACAGGCCGTAGGTCATGATCCGGTCCTCGACCCGGCGCGGATCGTTATCGAACAGATTGGCAGCGATGATCTCGAAGTCGTTGTAAGAGGTGTGGGTGAAGGCGCCGCGGCCGTTGCAGTCGCCCATCGCGGAGATGCCGGGCACGTTGGTGCGCAGCTGACCGTCGACCTTGATGTAGCCGCGCTCGTCGACCGCAACGCCCGCCTTGTCCAGAGCGAGATCGTCGGTGTTGGGCCGCCGCCCGGTCGCCACTAGGAGGTGCGTGCCAACCACCTCGGTGGTTTCCTCGCCTACTTTCACCGAGACCGCAACTTTGCCGCCCCGGTCCGCGACCCGGGTCGCATCGGCGTCGGTAAGGATGCGGACGCCCTCGTCCTCCAGGATCTCGCGGATCGCCTTTGAGACGTCCTCGTCCTCGCGCGGGATGCAGCGCTCGTTACGCTGAACGATGGTGACCTCGCTGCCGAAGCGACGGTACATCTGGCCGAACTCCAGGCCGATGTAGCTGCCGCCCAGGATCACCAGGTGCTCAGGCAGGAAGTCGACTTCCATGATCGAGGAATTGGTCAAATAGGGCACCGTCTCGAGGCCGGGGACCGGGGGGACGTCGGCCCGGCCGCCGACATTGATGAAGATTTGCTCCGCCTCGAGGATCTCGCCGTTTACTTCCACCTGCTTTTGCCCGACGAAGCGGGCGTGGCCGACATAGACGGTGACGCCAGGGTTCTCACGCAGCCCCTCCTCGACGCCTTCGTTAGAGACGCGCACGATCGCGTCCTTTCTCGCCTTGACCGCCTTCATGTCGACCCGGATCGGCCCTTCGATCCTGACGCCGAACTCGGGGCAGCGGCGCGCGACGTGGGCGGCGCGGGCGCTGGCGATCAGGGTCTTGGTCGGGATACAGCCGTTGTTGACGCAGGTGCCGCCGAAGCGCTTACGCTCGATCACTCCGACCCGCCGGCCCGCCTCGGTCAGGCGTCTGGCGAGCGAGGGCCCCGATTGCCCGGTGCCGATGACGATCGCGTCAAATCGAGCTGACATGCTTGCGCTCCTGTCCGGTCGGGTGATCCGCCGCGCTTCGCGGAGGGCACGAGCGCGACTTCGCTTCCCCCTGAAGAAAGGAGGCCGGCACTGGGCCGGCCTCGAGAGGTCAGGGAGGCACTGTCGATATTGTGAACACGCCCGCCATAGGGGAAATGCCGCTTTCACATTAAATTGATGCCGCCGGCTCATCGAGCTCAGCGGTATTTCAACCAGCCAAGAACGCGGCGAGGGGAGGTCGGCGCCCATGGAAATGCACCAGATCCGCTACTTTCTGGCGGTCTGCGACACGCTCAACTTCACCCGCGCGGCCGAGCAGTGCAACGTCACGCAGCCGGCGTTGACCCGCGCGATCCAGAAGCTCGAGGAGGAGTTCGGCGGGCTGCTCTTCCGGCGCGAACGCTCACTCACCCACCTGACCGATCTCGGGCGCCTGATCCGCCCCCAGCTCGAGCAGGTCTGGCGACAGACCGAAGCCGCGAAGACCACGGCGAAGAGCTTCCTCAAGCTCGAAAGCGCGCCGCTCAATCTCGGTGTGATGTGCACGATCGGGCCGCTGCGCGGCATCGGCTTCGTCACCGACTTCTGGCGCAGTAACCAGGGCATCGAGATCACCTTGCGCGAGGGCGTGCCGCAACGGCTGGGCGAGCAGCTGCGCGAGGGCGAGCTCGACGTCGCGGTGATGGCGCAGTGGGAGCCGTTCGAGGAGCGCTTCAACGTCCAGCCGCTCTATCAGGAGCGCTTCGTCGTGGCGTTCCCGCCCGGCCATCGCTTCGCCGAGCAGAACGGAGTCGCGATGGCTGACGTCGACGGCGAGAGTTACCTGTTGCGGATCAACTGCGAGTACAAGGACTATCTGCGCGCGAAGCGCGAGGAGGCGGGCGTCGAGCTACGCCACGTCTACCGGAGCGAGCGCGAGGACTGGATTCAGACCATGGTCATGGCCGGCATCGGCATCGCCTTCATGCCGGAGTACTCGATCTTTCTGCCGGGCTTGCAGACCCGCCCTCTGATCGAGCCGGAGGTTGTGCGCGAGGTGTCGCTGGTCACGGTCGCCGGGCGGCGCTTCTCGCCCGCGGTCGCGGCCTTCGTCAAGGCGATCAAGGCCTATCCTTGGCCAAGCTCGGCGACCGACGACCCGATATCGTGATCCTGGTCCAGGTGGTGCCCGCAACTAGAGCGAGCCCGCCTCAGACTGCCCGGTCGGCAATCTTCTGCAGGATGCAGCCGTTGATCCGCCAGCCACCGTCCGGCTGCCTCTGCATGATGTAGTAGGCGAGATAGGCGACATTGTCGGGGCCGACCACCAGCACCCGCTGGGTCGGCGCGCCGCCGATCTCGAGGAGGTCGCGAAACTCCACCTCGCGCGGTCGGTAGACCGCCGGATAGGCGGTGCGCACCATGGCCATGAAGTTCTCCGGCGTGCCGAACTTCTGCCTGATCGCCGGTGCGGCGTAGGCGAATGCCCTGCCGCCGTCGCCGCGCCCGAACGCGGCCAGCTGGCTCTCGATCGTCGTCCGAATCGCCGCCCGGTCGGCATCCGACCATCCGCCATCGGCCAGGGCGGGGCTCGCGCCGCAGAGCAGGCCGAACAGGCCAAGCGCCAGAAACGCTGTCGCGATCCGCACCGTCATCGTCCTCTCCCGAAGCGCCACGCACATTCGTTACGCTAGGGCGCCGGCTCAGGATCAATCCCACCTCCGTATGATCTGGTGATTGCGCGCGAAAACGACCATGGATGCGCCGTGCTCCATGCCAAGGCGAGCCGGGCTCGATGCGACGTCGGGACGTGCGGCGTAATCGAACCGGGTGTTGCGCCGCCGCCGGCGGCCGCTCTATCGTCGGGTCGCGCCGGCGGCGATTGCCGAAACGGTGGCGCGGAGCCGCGTCCACCAGATGCTAAGGATCCGGGAGGCCAGATCGACCTCGTTCGAGGCGCGGGGCCAGTGCCGAAGCAGCCGGCGCCGCCAGGGCGACTTCGGCTGCGGATCGGTCATGGCCGTGCGGCGCGCCGAGACAGGCTCGCCCGTATCGAGAGCGGCGGCGCGGCGCTGGATCAGGAGCGGGTGGCTCGGCGCCGCCTCGTAGGGGAGTTGCAGGTCGAGCCGGACTTCGGAGCGGCCGACCCGATAGAGCACGGGGGCGTTCCGCTTCGTCCCGGCCTTGCGCCGCTCGATGTGCGGGAACTCGGCTGTGCGCAGGCGCTCGGCGACGGCCGCAAGGGCGATGCGCCGCGCGGGCTTGGCCCTGACCTCTGCGACGCAGACGTGGTCGGGGTGCTCGGCGAGGGTCTGGTCGAACGCGTCGCGGGCGCGCACCCAGTCGCCGTCCTCGCCGAGACGTTCGACCGTCCGGAACAGCAGGCGCGCGAACTCCTCGGCGTCGCGAGCGGCCGACTTCGCCATCGGGGTGTCTCCTCCATCGCGCCCGCGCAGCCGATCGCGCGCGTCAGGCGGCGGGTTGCGCAGCCTAACCCGCCACTGCTTAAGCGAGCGTAATCGCGGACCCGCAATCGGTCGACGGGCGCGCCGCGTAGCCGGCGCGCCGGAAACACATCCGCTTGACTTGATTGCACGGCGCGCGGAACAGCTGTATTTTTCGCGTTGAGATGATCGCGAAGCGCTGGCGGAAAGGCAGTTCGCCATGAGAATTGTCGGTTACGGATTTTGGATTCTTAGCCTTCCTGATCGGTGCCGGCCTCGCGCAGGCCCAGACCATCGGCTGGCAGGAGGCGGTGGCGCGCCTTGCGGGCGAGCGCACCAAGGCGGAAACCTGCGTCCGTCTTCTCAAACAATACGGCGACAAGGCGGCGGTCAGCCACGGCGAGCTGACCTACGGCGAGGCCAAGGGCGATGTCGACGGCGTGATCGAAGGGCTGAAGACGGCGCTCACCGAGAACGACCCGCCCGACAGCCTGCCCGACCTCGAGGCCCGGCTGCAGCAAGGGGTCAAAGGCCGCGACGCCGTCTGCGCGCAGGCGAAGGAGCTTATGCCCAAAACCAGCGGCGAGAAGGGCCTCATCACCGATCTCGTGTCCGGGACGGTCGGGCCGCTGATCGAGGCCGTCAAGGAAATCTACCTCGACTACCGCAAGGACGTCCGCGACGCCCGCGAGCAGGATCTCCTGACCCGGATGACCATTCAGAACCAGCTGGAGGCGACGAAATGGCCCGCCTTCGACACTATTGCTGCCCCGCACTGATCGCTGTCCTGGCCCTCGCCGGTGCGCTGCCGGCCGCGGCCGAGGACGCGCCGCAGCCGCCGCCCGAGGGCCTCTACGACCGTCCCGTCCTGGTCCTCGACCCGGGCATGCACACGGCGATGATTGGTAGCGCCGATGTCGACGCCGTGGGCCGCTATGCCGTAACCGGCTCCGACGACAAGACGGTGCGGGTGTGGTCGGTCGCCGACGGGCACCTGGAGCGGACGATCCGTGTGCCCGCCGGGCCGGGCTACCTCGGCAAGGTCTACGCGGTCGCGATCAGCCCGGACGCCAAACTGATCGCGGCTGGAGGATGGACGGTGTCAACCGGCCAGTCGGAGCAGATTTACCTTTTCGACCGCGGTAGCGGCCGCATCGTTCAACGAATCGGGGGCCTGCCGGACGTTGTCCTTCACCTCATCTTCTCGCTGGACGGCCGCCGCCTCGCGGCAACGCTTTTGGGCGCAAATGGCGTCCGCGTCTACGGTCGCGAGGAGGAGAGCTGGGCCGAGGTCGCCCGGGACACCGACTACGGCGATTCGAGTTACGGGGCCGACTTCTCGACCGATGGACGTCTGGCCACGACCAGCCTCGACGGTCATGTGCGTCTCTACGATGAGGCGCTGCACCTTATCGCCAAGGTGAAGGTGCCCGGCGAGCGACAGGCGGTGGGCTTGGGCTTCAGTCCCGACGGGAGCAAGCTCGCCGTCGGCTATGAAAACACGACCGCCGTCGACTTGCTCGACGGGCATACGCTTGCCAAGCAAGCCAAGCTGCCGGCGCCGGACACGGCGGGCGTCGACAGCGGCAACCTACACACGGTGGCATGGTCGGCGGACGGCGAGACTCTGTTCGCCGGCGGTAGCTACTCGCGTGGCGATGGGAAACTCGTCGTAACGTGGATTGCTGGCGGAATTGGAGCCCGGCGCGAGTGGCCGGCCGGCATGGACACGATCAGCTCCCTCGTGCCGCTGAGCAACGGCAGCCTGCTGGTCGCAGCGGCAGATCCCTACCTGGCTGTCCTCGATCCCCTCGGACGAGAGCAGTGGGCCCATACCGCGCCAAACGCCGACTTCCGTGGCCAGGATAACATGCTCGCCGTCTCCACGGATGGGCAGAAGATCGATTTCGGCTACGAGCTGTGGGGAAAAGCCCCGGCTCGGTTAGACGTGGCGAAGCTCGCGCTAACGTCTGGCCTGTCAGACGGCGGCGCCACGGCAACGCCCGACCAGGACAGCTTGCCGATCGATGGCTGGGAGAACACCTCTCACCCCACGCTGAACGGCAAGCCGCTGCGGTTCGCGCGGTACGAAATATCGCGCAGCCTCGCCATTCACCCTGACGGCAAGCGCTTCGTCCTGGGCACCGAATGGTCGTTGCGCGCGTACGACGCCGAAGGCAAGCAGCTCTGGCGGGACGACGTGCCTGGCGCCGTCTGGGCGGTCAACATCAGCGGCGACGGTCGGCTGGTCGTCGCGGCTTACGGCGACGGCACGATCCGCTGGCACCGCATGGATGACGGCAAAGAGCTGCTGGCCTTTTTCCCGGTTACCTACCCCCCAACCCCAGGCCGCCAAACCTCCGATCGCAGCAACTGGGTCGCCTGGACGCCTGATGGCTTTTATGACTCGACGCCGGGCGTGTATGGGGTCCTGCGCTGGCACGTCAACCACGGCTGGGACGGGCCTGGCGAGGCAATCCCGGTGTCGGACATTCCTGACCTGCGCCGCCCCGACGTGCTGCCACTAGTGCTGCGGGAAATGGACATCGCGCGCGTCGTCGGTGTTTCCGGGCTAGACCAAGCGCGGACCGCCACCCAGCGACGGCTGAACAGTGCGATCAAGCCGGGTGCGCAGCTGCACGTGCTGGCGATCGGCATCAGCGACTACAATGAGGAGCACGCGAAGCAACTGCGGCTCCAGTTCGCCGACCGTGACGCCTCGGAGGTTGCGTCAGCCCTCTTGAACACCCAAGGCAGCCTTTACGCCAAGGTCAACCCGCAGTTCCTGCTCGATAAGGAGGCCAACCGCGCCGGCATCTTTCGCGCCCTCGATACCATCGAGAAGACGATGCAGAAGGACGATGTCGCGGTCATCGACTTCTCAGGCCACGGCGCGCTGATCGGCGGCAAGCTCTACCTGCTGCCGTACGAGGTCGACACGACCGACGCTGTCAGCATTAAGGCAAGCGCGATCGAAGTCGGCGAGCTGGCCACGGAGCTACGTGCGCTCGGCGACCGCGGGCGCGTGCTCGTGCTCCTCGATGCCTGTCACTCGGGCGAGACCACGATGGACGGCGGCGCGATGACCGTCGATGCGGGGCTCTTGCGCGCCGCGCTCGCGACCAACAATGTCACGGTGCTGACCTCGTCGAGCAGCAACGAAGTCTCGCGCGAGGACCCGAAATGGGGGCACGGCGCCTTCACCAAGGCCTTCCTCGACGCGCTCGGCAGCGCCGCCGATACCGACCACAACGGCGTCATCAGCATGACCGAGCTCACCAGCTACCTGACGGCCGAGGTGGTACGGCTCACCGACGGCCAGCAGACGCCGGGCGTCGAGATGCGCTCCACGCGCACGATCTTCGCCGCGGGACTGTAGATGGCGTTACGGCAGAAGTTCAGCCTCCAGGCGCTGGCTCTTGTGGTTGCCGCGCCTGGGCCACCGTGCCGGACCGTTGCGCTGGGATCTCCAGGGCGCGGTGGTGCCGGCGGCAGGACTTGAACCCGCAACCTCCCGCTTACAAGGCGGATGCTCTACCGTTGAGCTACGCCGGCCCGGGCCGCTCGCAACGCGCTCCTTACCTAAGCCCGGCGCCGACGGGCGGCAAGCAGGGCGCAACGGCGACGCGCTGACGGCTGAGCTTCGATCGACGGCGCGGCTGGCCAGCCGGCGTCGCCACGCTATGATCACTTCGGTCGGGACCGCCCCGAACCGAGGCGGAGCGGCATCGGGAAAACAGACCGGGAGGGATCGACCCGTGAATGCGAAGAGTCTTGCCGCCGCGATCATCCTGCTGGCCGTCGCGCCGCAGGCATCGGCCCAGATGCAGGCGGATGCCGCCGCCGGACATCAGCTCGCCTCGAAGCTCTGCAGCGGCTGCCACATCGTCGGCACCGAATCGGCCGGCAGCGACATCGCACCGCCCTTTCCGGTGATCGCCAGGGACCCCTCCATGACCCTGACCGAACTACACGGCTGGGTCGAGCCGGGACATCCGGTGCTGCCGCATCTGGCGCTCTCGCGCAAGCAGATCGCCGACATCAACGCCTATCTCGACAGCCTGCTCAGTCCCGGTCCGGCGCCGGCCGCAGAACAGGCCAAGAAGCCGCCAGCGGCGATCCTCCAAGCACCCCCGGGCAAGATGGGCGAGCCGATCCAGAGTCAGCCCAAATGACGCGTCGCTCGGGGGAGGGGCGCATCATGTGCCGAGCCTGACGCTGCCGTCGTCCGCGAGGGTCCAGTCCGGGTTCCAGGCCACTTCCCAGGGGTGGCCGTCCGGATCGGCGAAGTAGCCGGAATAGCCACCCCAGAACGCGTCCTCCGCCGGCTTCAGGATCTCGGCGCCCGCGGCCTTGGCCTCGGCGAGCACGGCGTCGACCTCCTCGCGCGAGCGCGCATTGTAGGCCAAGGCGATGCCGCCGAAGCCGCTGCCGGCGTCGGGCAAATGCGCATCCTCGGCGAGCGCGGCGCGCCGCCAGAGCGCGAGCACCATGCCGCCCAGCTGGTAGAACGCGACCTCCGCATGGTCGTTGTTGCGGCGCCAGCCGAGGCCTTCCTCGTAAAACCGCCGCGCCCGCTCGAGGTTCGCGACCCCGAGGGTCACCAGGCTGAGACGCTGCTCCATGTCCTGTTCCTCCTTGCGACATGTCCTGTCCGTTCTTGCGATCGTCGGAGCCTAACCGTCGGCCGCCGGCCCGGTCTTGAACAAATCGGACAGTTCGAAGGTGCTTGCGCTGTCATGGAGCAGGGTGGCGGGGCTCTGGCCGGTGAGTGCCCGCAGCTCGCGGCTCATGTGCGCCTGATCGGCATAGCCGGCCTCGGCAGCGAGGGTGGCGAGGCCCCCTCCGCGACATGGACTGCGGCGGGCCAGCGCCAGCAGCCGTTGCAGCCGCAGGACACGCTGGAACGTCTTCGGGCTATAGCCGATCGCAGCCGTGAACCGGCGCCGCAGCCGCCGCTCCCCGATCTCCAGTAAGCGGGCGAGAGCTTCGATCCGCCCGGCAGGATGGCGCGCCAGCCAACGTGTCGCGGCGACGATCACGGGATCGGGCGGTCCAACCGCGGCGAAGCGTAAGGCGAGCGACGCTTCGGCGGCAGACAGTCTCGCCGCGGCCGACCGCTGGTCGATGATCCACGCCGCGAGCGCTGCGGTGCCAGGACCCCAGATGTCGACGAGCGAGGTGTCCCGATTCAGGAATTCGCTCGCCGGCAAGCCGAGCACGCCGGGCGCTGCGCCCGGGCGCAAGCGGACGCCGACAATGGTCGTGCGCGGCAAGAGGGGCACGACCACCGGCCCCGTCGCCGGTCCCGCGACCACCGGTGGCGCTTCGCCGATCCAGACGATATCGGCGCAGCCGTCCGGCAGCACGCGGTGGCGGAGCACGCCGTCGCCCTCGTCGATCACCTGCGACCACAGGCACAACACATGGGCCGCGAGCGCAGGACCCGGCCGGAACTCGCGATAGCTCGAGGCCGGCACCTCTGATGGCGTCCGCTCCATGGCGCGCCCCGTCATTCGATGGCGCGCCGGCGGCCGAGAGCGTAGAGGGCGATGCCGCAGGCGACCGAGACGTTGAGGCTCTGCATGGCCGCGGCGATCGGGAGGCGACAGGCGAGGTCGCAGTGCTCCCGGACCAGGCGGCGAAGGCCGCTGCCCTCGGCGCCGAGCACGAGAGCGAGGTTGTCGACCTCCGGTGCCGCGTCGATCGCCGCCTCGGCCGCCGCGTCCAGGGCGAGACGCCAGTAGCCGAGCTCGGCCAGCTGATCGAGCGCCCGGGCGAGGTTGACCACCTCGACCACGGGCACCAGATCGAGCGCCCCGGAGGCCGCTTTGGCCACCGTGCCGCCGAGCGCCGCGCTGCCGCGCGCCGGCAGAATGACCGCGCGCACGTCGAACGCCGCGGCCGAGCGCAGGATCGCGCCGACGTTGTGCGGATCGGTCACCTGATCGAGCGCGAGAATCAGGTTGCGACCGGACTCGGGGGCGGCGGCGCGTTTCAGCTCGAGCCGGGGCAGCGGCGCCACGGACAGCGCGAGGCCCTGGTGCACCGCGCCGATGCCGAGGCGACGGTCGAGCTCCTCGCGCTCGACGGTCAGGACGTCGAGCCTAGGGCGGCGCGCGGCCGCGTCGAGCCCGGCCAGGCTGTCGGCAGTCGCCAGCAGGCGATGGCAGCTGCGGCGCGGGTTCGCGAGCGCCGCCTCGACCGCGTGCCGACCGTACAGCCAGAGGCCGCGCACGGCGCTCCCCTTGCGGGCCGCACCCCAGGTGGCGGCCGCGGGCGTGGCGCCTCCTCTCACGCCGAGTGCCTTGGCGCCAGGTGCCTTGGCGCCGGCCTTCTTCTTTGGCGTCGCCGCCTGCGCGGCGGGAGGCCTCGCCGTCCGGCCGGGTCGCCCGCCGCGCCGCGAGCCAGGCTTGGAGCCGCGCTCACGTCTCATTGGAGCGCCCCCGCGAGCGTCCCGGCCATCGCGGTTGACAAAGGACTTGCAATAACCATACTCCCGCCCACCTTTCCCCTCCCGGGCAATGGATTGGCGGGATTGTAGGGCGTCTTGGAGGGGTGGCCGAGTGGTTAAAGGCAGCAGACTGTAAATCTGCCCGCGTATGCGTACGTAGGTTCGAATCCTACCCCCTCCACCAGACCACGGGTCCAGGAAAGGCGAGCGTCGAGTCTGCCGGTGATGGCCGAAGCGGGTGTAGCTCAATGGTAGAGCTCCAGCCTTCCAAGCTGGCGGTGTGGGTTCGATTCCCATCACCCGCTCCAGAGCCGCCCCGGTCGGCCGCCGCTGTGCTGTAGTCGAGGAATGCGAAGCGATGGCGAAGGCGAAGTTTGAGCGGACGAAGCCGCACGCGAACGTGGGGACGATCGGGCATGTCGACCACGGCAAGACGACTTTGACGGCGGCGATCACGAAGATTCTGGCGGAGACCGGTGGGGCGACCTACACGAGCTACGATCAGATCGACAAGGCGCCGGAAGAGAAGGCGCGCGGGATCACGATCAACACGGCGCACGTCGAGTACCAGACCGAGAAGCGCCACTACGCGCACGTCGACTGCCCGGGGCACGCCGACTACGTGAAGAACATGATCACGGGCGCGGCGCAGATGGACGGGGCGATCCTGGTGGTCTCGGCGGCGGACGGGCCGATGCCGCAGACGCGCGAGCACATACTGCTGGCGCGCCAGGTGGGGGTGCCGGCGATCGTGGTCTATCTGAACAAGTGCGATCAGGTGGACGATCCGGAGCTGTTGGAGCTGGTCGAGCTGGAGGTGCGCGAGCTGCTCTCGGCGTACGAGTTTCCGGGCGACGACATCCCGATCGTGAAGGGCTCGGCGCTGTTTGCGCTGGAGGGCCGCGACGAGGAGCTGGGCAAGAAGTCGGTGCTCGAGCTGATGGCGGCGGTGGACGCGTACATTCCGCAGCCGCAGCGGGCGATGGACCGGCCGTTTCTGATGCCGATCGAGGACGTGTTCTCGATCTCGGGGCGCGGCACGGTGGTGACCGGGCGGGTCGAGCGCGGGATCATCAACGTCGGCGAGGAGGTCGAGATCGTCGGCATCAAGGACACCCAGAAGACGGTGTGCACGGGCGTGGAGATGTTCCGCAAGCTCCTGGATCGGGGCGAGCCCGGGGACAACGTCGGGGTGTTGCTGCGCGGGGTGAAGCGCGAGGAGGTCGAGCGCGGGCAGGTGCTGTGCAAGCCTGGCTCGATCACGCCGCACACCAAGTTCAGTGCCGAGACGTACGTGCTGACCAAGGAGGAGGGCGGGCGGCACACGCCGTTCTTCTCGAACTACCGGCCGCAGTTTTTCTTCCGGACCACGGACGTGACCGGGACGATCGAGCTGCCGGAGGGGACCGAGATGGTGATGCCGGGCGACAACGTGACCATGAAGGTCAACCTGATCGCGCCGATCGCGATGGAGGAGGGGCTGCGCTTTGCCATCCGCGAGGGCGGCCGCACGGTCGGTGCCGGCGTCGTCGCCTCCATCATCGAGTGAGTTCCACCGGCCAACCCCCTTGTCGCCCGGAAAGAAAGTGCGTAGCTAAGGCGGCGTCGCAGGAACGTGCCGCCGCTGCCAGGACTTCGCGCCCCGCGGGCGGGTCCGGCCCTGGCGCGGGCGGCCGTTTGGTGTTGGCGGGTTAGGAGTGTAGCTCAATTGGTAGAGCACCGGTCTCCAAAACCGGGGGTTGGGGGTTCGAGCCCCTCCACTCCTGCCAGGCAGCCGGTCTGGGGTTGGCCGCAGGTGTCGCGGCCGGCGGTGTCGCAACATAACCGCAGGCAGGATCGATAGTCCGGATGGCGAGGACCTCACCGGCGCAGTTCGTCCGCGAAGTGCGCCAGGAACTGGCCAAGGTCACGTGGCCGACGCGCAAGGAGCTGATGGTCACCACGGCGAGCGTGTTCGTGATGGCGATCGCGGCCGCGCTGTTCTTCTTCGTGATCGATCAGATCATCGCCGTGGGGGTCGAGTTTGTCTTGGGAATTGGCCACACATGACGGCGCGCTGGTATATCATTCACGTGTACTCGGGCTTCGAGAAGAAGGTCGCGACCTCGATCCGCGAGCAGGCCCATCAGCAGGGGCTGGCCGAGCTGTTCGAAGAGATCATTGTGCCGATGGAGGAGGTGGTCGAGGTCAAGCGCGGCAAGAAGGTCAATGCCGAGCGCAAATTCTTCCCGGGCTACGTCCTGGTCAAGATGGACCTGAACGACGAGACTTGGCACCTGGTACGCAACACGGGCAAGGTGACCGGCTTCCTCGGCGCGGCCGGCAAGCCGACGCCGATCTCCGATGCCGAAGCCGATCGGGTGCTGCGCCAGATGCAGGAGGGGATCGAGCATCCGCGCCCGCTGGTCACCTTCATCTCCGGCGATCAGGTGCGGGTCACCGACGGGCCGTTCAGCTCGTTCAACGGCACGGTCGAGGAGGTCGACGACGCCAAGGGGCGCCTCAAGGTCTCGGTGTCGATCTTCGGCCGCGCGACCCCGGTTGAGCTCGAGTACTCGCAGGTCGAGAAGTTGTAGCGCCACCCGTGCGGGAGCGGCTCCGGCTCTGGCCGGCCGCGCTGGCACCGCACCAGTTCGGGAGTCATCATGGCCAAGAAGATCATCGGCTACGTCAAGCTGCAGGTGCCGGCCGGCAAGGCCAATCCGTCGCCGCCGATCGGCCCGGCGCTCGGTCAGCGCGGCCTCAACATCATGGAGTTCTGCAAGGCGTTCAATGCGGCGACCCAGGGCCTGGAGCCGGGCATGCCGATCCCGGTGGTGATCACGGCCTTCGCCGATCGCACCTTCACCTTCACCACCAAGACGCCGCCCGCGAGCTACCTCCTCAAGCGCGCGGCCGGTCTCGAGAAGGGCGGCCAGACCCCGGGTCGCACCACCTCGGGCAAGGTCACGCTCCGCCAGGTGCGCGAGATTGCGGAGCAGAAGATGAAGGATCTGAACGCCAACGACCTCGAGGCGGCGGTCAGGATGATCAAGGGCTCGGCCTCGTCGATGGGCCTTGAGGTGGTGGAGTAGAGCGATGGCGAAGCACGGCAAGCGGCTGCGCGCGGCCCGGGAAAAGCTCGATCCCAACCGGAGCTATGCCCTCGGTGAGGCGGTCGGCCTGCTCAAGCAGTGCGCCACGGCCAAGTTCGATGAAACCGTCGAGATCGCGCTCAATCTGGGCGTCGACCCGCGCCACGCCGATCAGATGGTGCGCGGTACGGTCGACCTCCCGCACGGGACCGGCAAGACCATGCGGATCGCGGTGTTCGCCCGCGGCGACAAAGCCGAGGAGGCTAGGGCGGCGGGAGCGGACATCGTCGGCGCGGAGGATCTGGCGCAGGCGATCCAGGCCGGCGAGATCAACTTTGATCGCTGCATCGCGACCCCAGACCTGATGCCCGTGGTCGGGCGGCTCGGCCGGATTCTCGGACCGCGCGGGCTGATGCCCAACCCGAAGCTCGGGACGGTCACGCCGAACGTCGCGCAGGCGGTGACCGCGGCCAAGGCGGGGCAGGTGCAGTTCCGGGTCGACAAGGCCGGCCTCGTTCACGGCGGCATCGGCAAGGCGAGCTTTACACCCGAGCGGCTGGTCGAGAACGTCCGCGCGTTCGTCGACGCGGTCAACAAGGCCAAGCCGAGCGGCGCCAAGGGCAGCTATCTGACCCGCGCTGCGATCAGCTCGACCATGGGACCGGGCCTGCGGCTCGATGTCTCGACGCTGGTCGGCTGAGCGCGGTTGCGGGTCGGTGGACGCATGGTTGCGAAAAAGGACTTGCGCTCGACGATCGGCGCACTATTTTGCGTAGCCTGTTCATGCGCGCCGAACGTGACAATCGAGCTGCTGGAGCCAACGACCTGCGGCGGGACGACCGCGGGGTGTTTGTGCTGCCGCGATCCGTGGCAGGCGTGATCCGGCCCGGGCTTCGGAGCGGAGCCGTGCCGCGTTTGGCCTCGGCGGCGACCACCGGATGGGGCAAGGCGTCGACGATGCGCGGAGGGCAGCGTGCTTAGGGCGAGGAAAACCGAAATCGTCGACAGCCTGCGCGGCGTGTTCAACGATGCCGGCGTGATCGTGGTTACGCACTACCAAGGGTTGAGCGTCGCCGAGATCACCGAGCTTCGCCGCGGCATGCGCGAGGTCGGGGCGCGGTTCCGCGTGACCAAGAACCGGCTGGCCAAGATCGCCCTCGCCGATACACCGTATGCGTCGCTCGGCAGCCTGTTCACCGGGCCGACCGGGATTGCGTTCTCCGCCGACCCGGTGGCGGCGCCCAAGGCCGCGGTCGGTTACGCCAAGCGCAACGAGAAGCTGGCCATCATCGGTGGCGCGCTGGCCGGCAATCTTCTGTCTCCGGAGCAGGTGCGGGCGCTCGCCGATCTGCCCTCGATCGACGAGCTGCGCGCCAAGCTGATCGGTCTGATCAGCACGCCGGCGGCGAGCCTGGTCAGGGTCCTGCAGGCGCCGGGGGGGCAGTTGGCGCGCCTGCTGGCGGGGCACGCCGAGCGCGGTTAGTCGGGATGCTGCAGGTGCACGCACGGGTGGGCGGCGCGCCTGAGTTCAGAATCTAAGGAGAAGCGCACGATGGCGAATCTACAGCGGATGGTCGAGGACCTGTCGGCCCTGACCGTACTCGAGGCGGCCGAGCTGTCCAAGATGCTCGAAGAGCGATGGGGCGTCTCGGCTGCCGCACCGGTCGCGGTCGCCGCCGCGGCGGGTGCCGCGGCCCCGGCCGAGCAGGTCGAGGAGCAGACCGAGTTCGACGTCATCCTGGCCGCGATCGGCGACAAGAAAATCAACGTCATCAAAGAGGTTCGGGCGATCACCGGGCTTGGCCTGAAGGAGGCCAAGGACCTCGTAGAAGGCGCGCCGAAGGCGGTCAAGGAGGGCGTCTCGAAGGAGGAGGCCGCGAAGCTCAAGGCGCAACTCGAGGGGGCTGGCGCGACCGCGGAGGTCAAATAGCCCTGGACCTCAACGCAGGCCCCTGCTCGCCGGAGCGAGGACAGGCGGGTATCCCGCCGCGTCGTTCGGGCAGGGGCGCGACCGGGAGCGCCGGACGATCACCCTGGCGACCAAGCGACGGGAACGGTTCCTGTCGGCATGATCCTGTTGGTCTATGAGCCCACCGGCGGTCGGGCGCGGCATGACGCTGCGCCAGCTGCCACGGGCCGCTACGCGTCGGACGACGACCAGCCATGACAGATTCGATCACAGGCCGCAAGCGCATCCGCAAGAGCTTCGGGCGCATCCCCGAGGTGACCATGATGCCGAACCTGATCGAGGTTCAGCGGACCTCGTACGACAACTTCCTGCAGATGAACCTTCGGCCCGAGCAGCGCTCGCTGGTCGGACTGCAGGAGGTGTTCAAGTCGGTGTTCCCGATCCGCGACTTCGCCGAGCGGGCAGCCCTCGACTTCGTCCAGTACGAGCTCGAGGAGCCGAAGTACGACGTCGAGGAATGCCATCAGCGCGGCATGACCTACGCCGCACCGCTGCGCGTCACCCTGCGCCTGATCGTTTGGGACGTCGACGACGACACCGGCTCCAAGAGCGTGCGCGACATCAAGGAGCAGGACGTCTACATGGGCGACCTGCCGCTGATGACCGACAACGGCACCTTCGTGATCAACGGCACTGAGCGGGTGATCGTGTCGCAGATGCACCGCTCGCCCGGCGTATTCTACGATCACGACAAGGGCAAGACCCACAGCTCGGGCAAGTTCCTGTTCTCCGCACGCATCATCCCCTATCGGGGCTCCTGGCTGGACTTCGAGTTCGACGCCAAGGATCTGATCCACGTGCGTATCGACCGCCGCCGCAAGCTGCCGGCGACGACGATGCTGCTGGCGCTGGGTCTGCCCCAGGAAGAGATCTTGGGTTACTTCTACGACGCGATCGTCTTCACTCGCTGCGGGCAGGGCTGGAAGCAGCCGTTCCGGCCCGAGCGGCTGCGCGGCCAGAAGCTGACCGCGGATCTGATCAACGCCGCGACCGGCGACGTGCTGGCCGAAGCCGGAACCAAGCTCACCCCGCGGCTGATCAAACGGCTGGCCGAGCAGGGGCTCGAGCAGCTCTACGTCTCGGCCGAGGAGCTGGTCGGCCGCTACGTCGCGGCCGACCTGGTCGACGAGCAGAGCGGGCTGGTCCATGCCGAGGCCGGCGACGAGCTGACCCCGGAGTTGCTGGCGAGGCTGATCGAGGCTGAGACCGCCGAGCTGCAGGTCCTCGACATCGACCACGTCACGGTCGGCCCTTACATGCGCAACACACTCGCGGCCGAGCGCGGTCATAACCGTGACGATGCGCTGCTCGATATCTATCGGGTCCTGCGGCCGGGCGAGCCGCCCAATCTGGATACCGCCGAGAACCTGTTCCACGGCCTGTTCTTCGATTCCGAGCGCTACGACCTGTCGCCGGTCGGCCGCGTCAAGATGAACGCGAGGCTCGATCTCGAGACCGACGATACGGTGCGCGTGCTGCGCACCGAGGACATCCTCGCGGTCATCAAGGAGCTGATCGAAATCAAGGACGGCCGCGGCGAGATCGACGACATCGACCACCTGGGTAACCGCCGGGTGCGCTCGGTCGGCGAGCTGATGGAGAATCAGTTCCGCATCGGCCTCCTGCGCATGGAGCGGGCCGTGCGCGAGCGCATGAGCTCGGTCGAGATCGACGCCGCCATGCCGCACGATCTGATCAATGCCAAGCCGGTGGCGGCAGCGGTGCGTGAGTTCTTCGGCTCCTCACAGCTCTCCCAGTTCATGGATCAGACCAACCCGCTCTCCGAGATCACGCACAAGCGGCGCCTGTCGGCACTCGGTCCGGGTGGCCTCACTCGCGAGCGGGCCGGCTTCGAGGTGCGCGACGTGCACCCGACCCACTACGGCCGCATCTGCCCGATCGAGACCCCGGAGGGACCCAACATTGGCCTGATCAACAGCCTCGCGACCTACGCCCGGATCAACAAGTACGGCTTCATCGAGAGTCCCTACCGGCGCATCGTGGACGGCCAGGTGACCGACGAGGTGGTCTATCTCTCGGCCATGGAGGAGGGCCGCTACACCATCGCCCAGGCCAACGCCGAGCTGTCCGAGGATCGTCGCTTCGTGCTCGACCTGGTGAGCTGCCGGGTAAACGGTGATTTCGTCCTGGCGCGACCGGAGACGATCGAATTCATCGACGTCTCGCCCAAGCAGCTGGTCTCGGTCGCGGCGGCGCTGATCCCGTTCCTCGAGAACGATGATGCCAATCGCGCGTTGATGGGCTCGAACATGCAGCGCCAGGCGGTGCCGCTGATCCAGACCGAAGCGCCGCTGGTCGGCACCGGCATGGAGGCCGTGGTCGCCCGCGATTCGGGCGCGGCTGTGGTGGCGCGACGCGGCGGCATGGTCGATCAGGTCGACGCGTCGCGGATCGTGATCCGGGTCACCGACGAGACCGAGCGCGCCGATTCGGTGGTCGACATCTACAATCTGCGCAAGTTCCAGCGTTCCAACCAGAACACCTGCGTCAACCAGAGGCCGGTCGTGAAGGTGGGCGATCAGGTCGCCGCCGGCGACATCGTCGCCGACGGGCCGTCAACCAACCTTGGCGAACTGGCGCTCGGCCGTAACGCCCTGGTCGCGTTCATGCCGTGGAACGGTTACAACTTCGAGGACTCGATTCTGATCTCCGAGCGGATCGTCCGCGATGACGTGTTCACCTCGATTCACATCGAGGAGTTCGAAGTCATGGCGCGCGATACCAAGCTCGGACCGGAGTTGATCACCCGCGACATTCCCAACGTCGGCGAGGAGTCGCTGCGCAACCTCGACGAGGCCGGGATCGTCTACATCGGCGCCGAGGTCCAGGCCGGCGACATCCTGGTCGGCAAGGTCACGCCCAAGGGCGAGACCCCGATGACCCCGGAGGAGAAGCTGCTCAGGGCGATCTTCGGCGAGAAGGCGGCCGACGTCCGCGACACCTCGCTCAAGGTGCCGCCCGGGGTCACCGGCACGGTGGTCGAGGTTCGGGTGTTCTCGCGCCGGGGCGTCGACAAGGACGAGCGCGCGATGGCGATCGAGCGCGCCGAGATCGAGCGCCTCGCCAAGGACCGTGACGACGAGCGCGTGATCCTCGAGCGCAACATCTATAGCCGGCTGCGCGAGTTGCTCGAGGGCCGGGTCGCGAGCGGTGGTCCCAAGGGGGTCGCCAAAGGCCGGCCGCTCACCGGCGAGATCCTCGCCCAGCTGAGCCGCCGCCAATGGTGGGAGATCGGCGTCGACGATGCCCAGCGCATGGTCGAGGTCGAGCAGCTCAAGCGCCAGCTCGACGACGGCCTGAAGCGTCTGCAGGAGCGCTTCGACAACAAGGTCGAGAAGCTTCAGCGCGGCGACGAGCTGCCACCCGGCGTGCTCAAGACGGTCAAGGTGTTCGTCGCGGTGAAGCGCAAGCTGCAGCCGGGCGACAAGATGGCCGGACGGCACGGCAACAAGGGTGTCATCTCGAAAATAGCGCCGCTCGAGGACATGCCGCATCTCGAGGATGGCACGCCGGTCGACGTCGTGCTCAATCCGCTCGGCGTGCCCTCGCGCATGAACGTCGGGCAGATCCTGGAGACCCATCTCGGTTGGGCCTGCAACAACCTCGGACGGCAGATCGGGCAGCTCGTGGATCGGGCCGCGACCGGGGACGGTCGGGACGCGCTTCGCAGCCGCGTGAGCGAGCTGTACGGCGACGACTTTGGCGGCCTCGATGACGATCAGCTGCTCGAGCTGGCTGACGATCTCCGACAGGGTGTGCCGGTGGCGACGCCGGTGTTCGACGGGGCCCACGAGCGCGACATCGTGCGCCTGCTCGACGAGGCCGGCTGCGACGTGTCCGGTCAGGTCACGCTGGTCGACGGGCGGACCGGCGATGCCTTCGACCGCAAGGTCACGGTTGGGTACATCTACATGCTGAAGCTCGGCCATCTGGTCGACGACAAGATCCACGCGCGCTCGGTCGGACCGTACAGTCTGGTCACCCAGCAGCCGCTCGGCGGCAAGGCCCAGTTCGGCGGTCAGCGCTTCGGCGAAATGGAGTGCTGGGCGTTGCAGGCCTACGGCGCAGCCTACACCCTGCAGGAGATGCTGACCGTGAAATCCGATGACGTCTCCGGCCGGACCAAGATCTACGAAGCGATTGTCCGCGGTGAGGACACCTTCGAGGCCGGCATTCCAGAGTCCTTCAACGTGCTGGTCAAGGAGCTGCAGGCGCTGGGTCTGAACGTCGAGCTCCAGCAGGAAATGGGCGACGATTGACCACCTGGAGGGCCGCCCCGGCGCCGCGTGGCCGGGGCGTCAGCTGCCAGGTGGTCGAGAGGAGCGGAACATGAACGAGTTGATGTACTTCTTCGGGCAGCCCAGCGGCACGCTCAAGTTCGACCAGATCAAGATCGCGATCGCCAGCCCAGAGCAGATCCGTGCCTGGTCGTACGGCGAGGTCAAGAAGCCCGAGACGATCAACTATCGGACGTTCAAGCCGGAGCGCGACGGCCTGTTCTGCGCCCGGATCTTCGGACCGATCAAGGACTACGAGTGCTTGTGCGGCAAGTACAAGCGGATGAAGTATCGCGGTATCGTCTGCGAGAAGTGCGGCGTCGAGGTCATTCAGAGCAAGGTCCGGCGCGAGCGCATCGGCCACATCGATCTGGCGGCGCCGGTCGCGCACATCTGGTTCCTGAAGTCCGTGCCGTCGCGGATCGGCGTGACCCTTGACATGACGCTGCGCGACCTGGAGCGAATTCTGTACTTCGAGAACTTCGTGGTCGTCGAACCCGGCCTGACCCCGCTCAAGCGGCACGAGTTGCTGAGCGAGGATCAGGTCCTGAAGCATCGCGAGGACTACGGCGACGACGCCTTCACCGTCGGGATCGGCGCCGAGGCGGTGCGCGAGATGCTCGCCGCGCTCGACCTCGGGGAGGAGCGCGAGGCGCTGCGCCTCGAGCTGGCCGAGACCAACTCGGAGGCCAAGCGCAAGAAGATCGTCAAGCGGCTCAAGATGATCGAGACATTCCTCGAGTTCGGGTAACCGGCCCGAGTGGATGATCATGACGATCATTCCGGTGATCCCACCCGAGTTGCGCCCCCTGGTGCCGCTCGATGGCGGCCGCTTCGCGACTTCGGACCTGAATGATCTCTATCGCCGGGTGATCAACCGGAACAACCGGCTCAAGCGGCTGATCGAGCTGCGCGCACCCGACATCATCGTGCGCAACGAAAAGCGCATGCTGCAGGAGTCGGTCGATGCGCTGTTCGACAACGGCCGCCGCGGCCGCGTGATCACCGGCGCCAACAAGCGGCCCTTGAAGTCGCTCTCTGACATGCTCAAGGGCAAGCAGGGCCGCTTCCGGCAGAACCTGCTCGGCAAGCGGGTCGACTATTCCGGCCGTTCGGTGATCGTGGTCGGCCCCGAGCTCAAGCTGCACCAGTGTGGCCTGCCCAAGAAGATGGCGCTCGAGCTCTTCAAGCCCTTCGTCTACTCCAAGCTCGAGCTGTACGGCATGGCCCAGACCATCAAGGCGGCCAAGCGTATGGTCGAGAAGGAGCGGCCGGAGGTCTGGGACATCCTCGAGCAGGTGATCCGCGAACACCCCGTCCTGCTCAATCGGGCGCCGACCCTGCATCGCCTCGGCATCCAGGCGTTCGAGCCGACCCTGATCGAGGGCAAGGCGATCCAGCTCCATCCGCTGGTCTGCACCGCGTTCAACGCCGACTTCGACGGTGACCAGATGGCGGTGCACGTGCCGCTCTCGCTGGAGGCGCAGCTCGAGGCGCGGGTCCTGATGATGTCGACCAACAACATCCTCAGCCCGGCCAACGGCAAGCCGATCATCGTGCCGACCCAGGACATCGTGCTCGGTCTCTACTATCTGTCGCTGATGCTCGAGGGCGAGCCGGGCGAGGGCATGACCTTCGCCTACCTCGATGAGGTTCAGCAGGCCCTCGAGGCCGGCGTGGTTTCGCTGCACAGCAAGATCTGGTGCCGCCTGCCGGTGCCGGACGGCAACCGGGCAGCTACGGAGGAGGGTGCCGCGAACGGCGCTCGGGCCCGGGTCGAAACCACCCCGGGGCGGATGCTGCTCTACGAAATCCTGCCCAAGCACCCGGCGATCAGCTTCGACCGGCTGCTCAACCTGCTCTTGACCAAGCGCGAGATCACCCAGGTGGTCGACGAGGTCTATCGCCACTGCGGTCAGAAGGAGACCGTGGTCTTCGCCGACCGGCTGATGAACCTCGGCTTCTCCTACGCCGCCCGGGCCGGCATTTCGTTCGGTAAGGACGACATGGTCGTGCCGGCAACCAAGGCTGCGTTCGTCGGCCAGACGCGCGAGTTGGTCAAGCAGTACGAGCAGCAGTACGCCGACGGCCTGATCACCAAGGGCGAAAAGTACAACAAGGTGGTCGACGCCTGGGCGCAGTGCACCGACCGGGTCGCCGAGGAGATGATGAGCGAGATCCGGGCGACCGCGGCGGTGCGCAATCCGGAGACCGGGCGGTTCAACCAGCCCAACTCGATCTTCATGATGGCCGATTCGGGCGCCCGCGGCTCGGCGGCTCAGATCAAGCAGCTGGCCGGCATGCGCGGCCTGATGGCCAAACCTTCGGGTGAGATCATCGAGACGCCGATCATCTCCAACTTCAAGGAGGGGCTCTCGGTGCTCGAGTACTTTAACTCGACCCACGGTGCCCGCAAAGGCCTGGCCGACACCGCGCTCAAGACCGCTAACTCGGGCTATCTGACCCGGCGTCTGGTCGATGTCGCTCAGGACTGCATCATCGTCGAGGAGGACTGCGGCACGGAGAACTCGATCACCCTCGCTCCGGTGATCCAGGGCGGCGAGGTGATCGAGGAGCTGGCGGAGCGGATTCTCGGTCGGACCACCGCCGAGGAAGTCATGCACCCGGTGACCGGCGAGCTCCTGGCCGAGCGCAACGTGCTGCTCGACGAGGAGAGGGTCCGGTTGCTCGACGAGGCGGTGGTCGAGAGCATCAAGGTCCGCTCTGTCCTGACCTGCGAGAGCCGCGGCGGCGTGTGCAGCATGTGCTACGGCCGCGACCTGGCGCGCGGCACGCCGGTCAACAGCGGCGAGGCGGTCGGGGTGATCGCGGCGCAGAGCATCGGTGAGCCCGGCACTCAGCTGACCATGCGCACCTTCCACATCGGCGGTGCGGCGCAGTCGCAGGCCGAGCGTTCGAGCGTCGAGGCGACGGTGAGCGGCACCATGCAGCTGACCAACACCAACCTGGTGGTCGACAGCAAGCAGCGCCGGGTCGTCCTCGGGCGGACCACGGAGCTGGTGCTGCACGACGAGACCGGGCGGGAAAAGGCCCGTCATCGACTGCCCTACGGCGCCCGTCTGCTGATCGAGCCCAATGGTTCGGTCGAGAAGGGACAGCGCCTGGTCGAGTGGGATCCGCACACGTTGCCGATCATCACCGAAGCCTCCGGCCGGGCGGTGTTCATGGACATGGTCGAGGGCGTGACCTTCCGCGAGGTGGTCGACGAGGCGACCGGGCGGGCGAGCAAGGAGCTGACCGACTGGCGCCAGCAGACCCGCGGCGCGAACCTGCGGCCGTCGGTGCTGATCCAGGACGACGAGGCGCAGCCGCTCCGACTGCCGAGCGGCGCAGAGGCCCGCTACTATCTGCCGGTCGGCGCGATCCTGAACATCGAGAGCGGGGTCGAGGTCCACGCCGGCGACGTGCTCGCCCGCCTGCCCAGGGAGGCGAGCAAGACCCGTGATATCACCGGCGGTCTGCCGCGGGTCGCCGAGCTGTTCGAAGCGAGGCGCCCCAAGGATCCAGCTATCATCGCCGAGATTGCGGGCCGCGTGGAGTATGGCAAGGACTACAAGACCAAGCGCCGCCTGCGCATCGTGCCGGTCGAGGAGGACCGCGAGCCGATGGAATACCTGATCCCCAAGGGTCGCCACGTGGTCGTTCAGGAGGGCGACATGGTCGAGGAGGGCGACCTCATTGTCGACGGCAACCCGGTGCCGCACGACATCCTGCGGGTCAAGGGCGTCGAGGCGTTGGCCGGCTTCCTGGTCAACGAGATCCAGGAGGTCTATCGGCTCCAGGGCGTCAAGATCAACGACAAGCATGTCGAGGTGATCGTTCGCCAGATGTTGCAGAAGGTCGAAGTCGTCGATCCTGGCGAGACCACCTTCCTGGTCGGCGAGCAGGTCGACAAGCTGGAGTTCGACGCGGTCAACGAGCGGGTGACGGCCGACGACCGCGCGCCGGCGGTGGCGATGCCGGTCTTCCAGGGCATCACCAAGGCGTCGCTGCAGACCCAGTCGTTCATCTCGGCGGCCTCGTTCCAGGAGACCACGCGGGTGCTGACCGACGCCGCGTTTGCCGGCAAGGTGGATCACCTCGCGGGGCTCAAGGAGAACGTGATCGTTGGCCGCCTGATCCCGGCCGGCAGCGGCGGGGTGATGAACCGGCTGAAGCGGCTCGCCGCGAGCAGCGAGCGGTTCGCGCCGCCGAAGGAGCTGCCGCCGGAAGAGACCGTGATGACGCTGCCGGAGATGAGCGAGCTGCCGCCAGCGGAGTAGCCGGGGCGGCGGCACCGCTCGCGACCGGGCGGGGCGCCGGCACGGCCGGTCACCCCCGGCGTGCGCGCTCGGGGGGCGGCCGGATTCGGGGCTTGACGGTGGTCCGGCAGGTCTCTACAAGCGGCCGCACCGTTCAGCTGGGTTGCTGGTGGTGAACTGACAGTTCAAACGCAGCATCCACCGCTAAGGCGAAACTCAGCGCGACCCAACTCGAGGACCATCCCGTCCGCGGCGACGAGGAGATGGTTCTCGCGGTTTGTTGTGGCCTCGATGGAGAACAGAGCGAGACATGCCGACCATCAACCAGCTCGTCCGCAAGCCGCGTAAGGCGGAGCGGGCGCGCAACAAGGTGCCGGCGCTCGGGGCCTGTCCGCAGCGGCGCGGCGTCTGCACGCGGGTCTACACGACCACGCCGAAGAAGCCGAACTCGGCACTGCGCAAGGTCGCGCGCGTGCGCTTGACCAACGGCTTCGAAGTGACCAGCTACATCCCGGGCGAAGGGCACAACCTGCAGGAGCATTCGGTCGTCCTGATCCGGGGTGGCCGGGTCAAGGATCTGCCCGGGGTCCGCTATCACATCATCCGCGGTACGCTCGACACCCAGGGCGTGACCGGGCGCCGTCAGCGCCGTTCCAAGTACGGCGCCAAACGGCCCAAGTAAGGAGCGCTTGCCATGGCCCGTCGGCGCGCCGCCGAGAAACGCGACGTCCTGCCGGATCCCAAGTTCGGCGATCCGGTGCTGTCCAAGTTCATGAACGCGATCATGAACGACGGCAAGAAGTCGGTCGCGGAGCGGATCGTCTACGGCGCTCTCGAGAAGATGCAGAGCCGCGCGGCGCGCGATCCGCTCGAGCTGTTCCACAATGCGCTCGAGAACGTGAAGCCGACCCTCGAGGTGCGCTCGCGCCGGGTCGGCGGCGCGACCTATCAGGTGCCGGTCGAGGTGCGCCCCTCGCGCCGCCAGACCCTGGCGATCCGCTGGATCATCGACATCGCGCGCAAGCGCTCCGAGAAGAGCATGGTCGACCGCCTGGCGAACGAGCTGCTCGACGCCGCCAACAGTCGCGGCGCCGCGTTCAAGAAGCGCGAGGACACCCTGCGCATGGCCGAGGCGAACCGCGCCTTCTCCCACTATCGCTGGTGAGTCGAGGCGAGCAGCAGAGCATCAGCCATGCCCCGAACCACACCCCTTGAGCGCTACCGCAACATCGGCATCATGGCGCACATCGATGCCGGCAAGACGACCACGACCGAGCGCGTCCTCTACTACACTGGGAAATCGTACAAGATCGGCGAGGTGCACGAGGGCACCGCGACCATGGACTGGATGGAGCAGGAGCAGGAGCGGGGCATCACCATCACCTCGGCCGCGACCACCTGCGCCTGGAACGATCACCGGATCAACATCATCGACACGCCCGGTCACGTCGACTTCACGATCGAAGTCGAGCGCAGTCTGCGGGTTCTGGATGGGGCGATCGCGGTGTTCGACTCGGTCGCCGGCGTCGAGCCCCAGTCCGAGACCGTCTGGCGGCAGGCGGACAAATATCGGGTGCCGCGGATCTGCTTCGTCAACAAGATGGATCGGGTCGGCGCCGACTTCTTCCGCTGCGTCGACATGATCCGCGAGCGGCTGGGCGCGACGCCACTGGTCCTGACCCTGCCGGTCGGCTTCGAAGCCGACTATGTCGGCAATGTCGATCTGATCAACCAGCGGGCGGTCATCTGGAAGGACGACACGCTCGGTGCCGAGTTCGAGTTCCGCGAGATCCCGGCGGAGCTGCGGGCGGCCGCCGAGAAGCAACGGCACGCCCTGATCGAGGCCGCGGTCGAGTTCGACGACGAGGCGCTCGAGCGCTATCTTGGGGGCGAGGAGCCGGACGCGGCAACCCTCAAGCGCTGCATCCGCAAGGGCGCGCTCGCGCACAAGCTGGTGCCGGTGCTGTGCGGCTCCGCCTTCAAGAACAAGGGTGTGCAGCCGCTACTCGACGCGGTGGTCGACTATCTGCCTTCGCCGCTCGACGTCCCGCCGATCCAGGGCATCAAACCCAATTCGGACGAGGTCGTGGAGCGACGCTCCGACGACAGCGAACCGTTTGCGGCGCTCGCCTTCAAGATCATGTCCGATCCGTTCGTCGGCACGCTCTCCTTCATCCGGGTGTACTCCGGCGTGGTCGAGAGCGGCTCCTACATGATGAACACGGTGAAGGGGCAGCGCGAGCGGATCGGCCGGATCCTGCAGATGCACGCCAACACGCGCGAGGAGGTGAAGGACGCCCGCGCCGGCGACATCGTGGCCCTGGTCGGGCTCAAGAACACCACGACCGGCGATACGCTGTCCGACGTCAATCGCCAGGTGATCCTCGAGCGGATGGAGTTTCCCGACCCGGTCATCGAGGTCGCCGTCGAACCGAGGACCAAGGCGGATCAGGAGAAGCTGTCGACCGCGCTCGGCAAGCTTGCTGCCGAAGATCCGTCGTTTCGGGTCGGCGTCGATGCCGAATCGGCGCAGACCGTGATCAAGGGCATGGGCGAGTTGCACCTCGAAATCATCGTCGATCGCCTGAAGCGCGAGTTCAAGGTCGATGCCAACGTCGGCGCGCCGCAGGTCGCCTACCGGGAGACCCTCTCGCGTCCGAGCGAGATCGACTACACGCATCGCAAGCAGACCGGCGGCGCCGGTCAGTACGCCCGCATCAAGCTGGTGATCGCGCCGGGCGCGCGGGGTTCGGGCTTCGTGTTCCAGAACAAGGTGGTCGGGGGCGCGGTGCCGCGCGAATACGTCCCGGGCGTGGAAAAGGGCCTGCGCTCGGCGACCGAAAGCGGCGTGCTGGCCGGCTTTCCGATGGTCGACCTCGCCGTGACCCTGATCGACGGCGCCTATCACGAGGTCGACAGCTCGGTGATGGCGTTCGAAATCGCGGCGCGGGCGGCGTTCCGCGAAGGTGCGGCCAAGGCGGGGCCGTTGCTGCTCGAGCCGGTCATGGCGGTCGAGGTCGTGACGCCCGAGGATTACATGGGCGACATCATCGGCGATCTGAACAGCCGCCGCGGTCACATCACCGGCATGGAGCCCCGGGCCAATGCCCAGGTGATCAACGCGGTGGTGCCGCTCGCGACGATGTTCGGCTACGTCAACACGCTTCGATCGCTCTCTCAGGGGCGGGCGCAGTTCACCATGACGTTCGACCATTACGAGCCGGTGCCGCAGGTCGTGGCCCACGAAATCCAGGCCAAGTACGCTTGAGCGTGCTGGGCGCCCGGGAACGAGACGGAGATCAGTGAGCGATGGCGAAGGCGAAGTTTGAGCGGACGAAGCCGCACGCGAACGTGGGGACGATCGGGCATGTCGACCACGGCAAGACGACTTTGACGGCGGCGATCACGAAGATTCTGGCGGAGACCGGTGGGGCGACCTACACGAGCTACGATCAGATCGACAAGGCGCCGGAAGAGAAGGCGCGCGGGATCACGATCAACACGGCGCACGTCGAGTACCAGACCGAGAAGCGCCACTACGCGCACGTCGACTGCCCGGGGCACGCCGACTACGTGAAGAACATGATCACGGGCGCGGCGCAGATGGACGGGGCGATCCTGGTGGTCTCGGCGGCGGACGGGCCGATGCCGCAGACGCGCGAGCACATACTGCTGGCGCGCCAGGTGGGGGTGCCGGCGATCGTGGTCTATCTGAACAAGTGCGATCAGGTGGACGATCCGGAGCTGTTGGAGCTGGTCGAGCTGGAGGTGCGCGAGCTGCTCTCGGCGTACGAGTTTCCGGGCGACGACATCCCGATCGTGAAGGGCTCGGCGCTGTATGCGCTGGAGGGCCGCGACGAGGAGCTGGGCAAGAAGTCGGTGCTCGAGCTGATGGCGGCGGTGGACGCGTACATTCCGCAGCCGCAGCGGGCGATGGACCGGCCGTTTCTGATGCCGATCGAGGACGTGTTCTCGATCTCGGGGCGCGGCACGGTGGTGACCGGGCGGGTCGAGCGCGGGATCATCAACGTCGGCGAGGAGGTCGAGATCGTCGGCATCAAGGACACCCAGAAGACGGTGTGCACGGGCGTGGAGATGTTCCGCAAGCTCCTGGATCGGGGCGAGCCCGGGGACAACGTCGGGGTGCTGCTGCGCGGGGTGAAGCGCGAGGAGGTCGAGCGCGGGCAGGTGCTGTGCAAGCCGGGCTCGATCACGCCGCACACCAAGTTCAGTGCCGAGACGTACGTGCTGACCAAGGAGGAGGGCGGGCGGCACACGCCGTTCTTCTCGAACTACCGGCCGCAGTTCTTCTTCCGGACGACGGACGTGACCGGGACGATCGAGCTGCCGGAGGGCACCGAGATGGTGATGCCGGGCGACAACGTGACCATGAAGGTCAACCTGATCGCGCCGATCGCGATGGAGGAGGGGCTGCGCTTTGCCATCCGCGAGGGCGGCCGCACGGTCGGTGCCGGCGTCGTCGCCTCCATCATCGAGTGACGCGCAGGCGGAGCAGAAGAGGCGCCGAGCACGCGCCGGAGTGAGCGAAGGCCATGGACACTCAGAACATTCGAATCCGATTGCGGGCGTTCGATCACCGCGTGCTCGACCTGTCGGCGCGCGAGATCGTGAGCACGGCCAAGCGGACCGGCGCCCGCGTACGCGGCCCGATCCCGCTGCCGACCCGGACCGAGCGGGTGACCGTCCTGCGCTCGCCGCACGTCGACAAGAAATCGCGCGAGCAGTTCGAGATCCGCACCCACAAGCGGCTGCTCGACATCGTCGATCCGACGCCGCAGACCGTGGATGCGCTGATGAAGCTCGACCTCGCGGCGGGCGTCGACGTCGAGATCAAGGTCTGAGGGATCGGCGGGCCGGGCGAGGGGGGCGATGGCAATGCGAACCGGACTGCTGGCCGAGAAGCTCGGCATGACCCGCCTGTTCGACGAGGACGGCAGCCACTGCTCGGTGACCGTGCTCCGCGTGGCGGACTGCGAGGTGGTCGCGGCTCGCCGGCCGGAGCGGGACGGCTACTCTGCCCTCCAGATCGGGATCGGTAAGGCCAAGGCCAAGAACGTGACCAAGCCGATGCGCGGTCATTTCGCCAAGGCGAAGGTCGCGCCCAAGGCCAAGCTCGCCGAATTCCGGGTCAGCGAGGACGCGCTCGTCGAGCCGGGGACCGCGCTGACGGTCGCGCATTTCGTGGTCGGCCAGTTCGTCGACGTCGCCGGGACCAGCATCGGCAAGGGCTTCGCCGGCGCGATGAAGCGTTGGGGCTTCAAGGGCCTGAGAGCCAGCCACGGTGTCTCGCTCTCGCACCGCTCGCACGGCTCGACCGGTAACCGTCAGGACCCGGGCAAGGTGTTCAAGGGCAAGAAGATGGCGGGCCACATGGGCAACCGCCGGGTCACGGTGCAGAACCTCGAGGTGATCGGCATCGATGAGGAGCGCGGCTTGGTCCTGGTCAAGGGCGGCGTGCCGGGCGCGCGGGGCGGCTATGTGCGCATCTCTGATGCGGTCAAGCGCGCTCTGCCGAAGGACGCGCCCTATCCGGCCGGTATGGTCGCGGCTGTCGGCGTGGCCGAAGCATCGGCCGGCGAGGCGTCGTCCGATCAGACGTCGTCCGACACGGGGCCGGCCACCGCCGACCTCGAAGGCGGCGAGGAGTAGGGTGATGCAGGTGGCGGTCACCACGCTCGAGCAGGGCGATGCTGGCACGATCGAGCTCGACCCGGCCGTGTTCGGGCAGCCCTTGCGCGGCGACATCCTGCATCAGGTCGTGCGCTGGCAGCTGGCCAAGCGGCGCCAGGGCACGCACAAGGCGAAGACCCGCGGCGAGATCAAGGCGACCACGCGCAAGATGTACAAGCAGAAGGGCACCGGGCGGGCACGCCATGGCGCCACGAGCGTTCCGCAGTTTCGGGGCGGCGGCAAGGCATTCGGACCGACGCCGCGCGACCACGCCATCGATCTGCCGAAGAAGGTGCGCCGGCTCGGTCTCAAGATCGCCCTCTCGAGCAAGCTGGCCGACGGCAAGCTCGTCGTGCTCGAGCAGGCCACGTTGGTCGAGCCCAAGACCAAGCAGCTGGCCGAACGGCTCGGGAAACTGGGCTGGAGCTCGGTCTTGCTGATCGACGGCGCCGAGTTCGACACCAACCTCGAGCGTGCCGCGCGCAATCTGATCGGCGTGCAGCTGCTGCCCGTGGCCGGGGCCAACGTTTACGACATCATGCGCCGGGACGTGCTGGCGCTCACCAAGGCGGCGGTCCGGCAGCTGGAGGAGCGGCTGGTATGAACCGCGAGCAGATGTACGACCTGATCCTGGGGCCGGTGATCACGGAGAAGTCGACCCAGGGGACGGAGCACAATCAGGTGACCTTCCGGGTGCGCCGGGAAGCGACCAAGCCCGAGGTCAAGGCCGCCGTCGAGGGGTTGTTCGGGGTCAAGGTGAAGGCAGTCAACACCTTGAACCGCAAGGGCAAGGTCAAGCGGTTCCGTGGTCGCCCCGGCAAGCGCAGCGACGTCAAGAAGGCGATCGTGACGCTCGAGGAAGGCCACAGCATCGACATCACCACGGGCGTCTGAGAGCGGAGCGGGGACTTCGGTCATGGCATTGAAGAGCTACAAACCGGTCACGCCGTCGCTGCGCCAGCTGGTGCTGGTCGACCGCTCGGAGCTTTGGAAGGGCAAGCCGGTCAAGCGGCTGACGGAGGGCCTTTCCAAGAGCGGCGGGCGCAACAATCATGGCCGGATCACCGCCTGGCATCGCGGTGGCGGGCACAAGCGCCGCTACCGCCTGATCGACTTCAAGCGGCGCAAGTTCGGCGTGGTCGGCACCGTCGAGCGCCTCGAATACGACCCGAACCGCTCGGCCTTCATCGCGCTGATCCGCTACGAGGACGATGAGCTGGCCTACATCCTGGCGCCGCAACGGCTGCAGGCGGGCGATCGGGTGATCGCCGACGAGCGGGTCGACGTCAAGGCCGGCAATGCGGCGCCCCTCAGGGGCATTCCGATCGGCACGATCGTGCACAATGTCGAGATGAAGCCGGGCAAGGGTGGCCAGCTGGCCCGCGCCGCGGGCACCTACGTCCAGCTGGTCGGGCGCGATGGCGATTACGCTCAGCTGCGCCTGTCCTCGGGCGAGATCCGGCGGGTGCGCGCCGAGTGCATGGCGTCGATCGGCGCCGTCTCGAACCCCGATCACCAGAACACCAACCTCGGCAAGGCAGGCCGCATGCGCTGGCTTGGCTGGCGGCCCATCGTGCGCGGCGTGGCGATGAACCCGATCGATCATCCGCACGGTGGCGGCGAGGGCCGGACCTCCGGTGGCCGGCATCCCGTGACGCCCTGGGGCAAGCCGACCAAGGGCGCGCGGACGCGGCGTAACAAGAAGACCACGCCGCTGATCGTCCGCTCGCGCCATCTCGCGAAGAAGAGGGGAGGAGGCTGAGCCGTGCCCCGCTCGGTGTGGAAGGGCCCATTCGTCGACGGCTATCTGCTGACCAAGGCAGAGAAGGCGCGTCAGTCGACCCGCAGTGAGATCATCAAGACGTGGTCGCGCCGCTCGACCATCGTGCCGGAATTCGTCGGCCTGACCTTTGCTGTGTACAACGGCCACAAGTTCCTCCCGGTCTACGTCACCGAGAACATGGTTGGCCACAAGCTCGGCGAGTTCTCGCCGACCCGGACCTACCACGGTCACGGCGCCGACAAGAAGGCGCGGCGGCGCTGATGCCGGGCCGCAAGCGAGTGCAGGAGTGAGCGATGGGTAAGCCCAAACGCGAGCGCGCTCTGTCCGACAGCCAGGCGATGGCGGCGGCGCGCCTGCTGCGGACCAGCCCGCGCAAGCTCAATCTGGTCGCGCAGCTGATCCGCGGCCTCAAGGCCGAGCAGGCGCTCAACCAGCTGAGCTTCAGCCGGCGGCGGATCGCGCGCGACGTCCGCAAGGTACTGATGTCGGCGATCGCCAACGCCGAGAACAATCATGACCTCGACGTCGATCGCCTGGTGGTGAGCGAGGCGACCGTGGGCAAATCCCTGGTGCTGAAGCGCTTTCGGGCGCGAGCGCGCGGCCGGGTCGGGCGGATCGAGAAGCCGTTCTCACGGCTGCGGATCGTGGTCGAGGAGCGCGAGGAGGCGGCCTGATGGGACACAAGGTCAACCCGGTCGGGCTCAGGCTCGGCATCAACCGGACCTGGGATTCCCGCTGGTACGCGGACGATCAGTATCGCGACCTGTTGCTCGAGGATCTCAAGATCCGCGACTACCTGCACAAGCGCCTGAAGCAGGCCGGGGTGAGCAAGATCGTGATCGAGCGACCGGCCAAGAAGGCGCGGATTTCGCTTTACACGGCGCGTCCGGGCGTGGTGATCGGCAAGAAGGGGCAGGAGATCGAGGCGCTGCGCAAAGAGCTGGCCAAGATGACCAGCGCCGACGTCCACCTGAACATCGTCGAAATCCGCAAGCCTGAGATCGATGCCCGTCTGGTGGCCGAGAACATTGCCCAGCAGCTCGAGCGGCGGGTCACCTTCCGCCGTGCCATGAAGCGGGCCGTGCAGTCGGCGATGCGCCTCGGCGCGCACGGCATCCGCGTCGCCTGCTCGGGCCGGCTCGGCGGCGCCGAGATCGCCCGCGGCGAGTGGTATCGCGAGGGTCGGGTGCCGCTGCACACGCTGCGCGCCGACATCGACTTCGGTCGCGCGACGGCGTTCACGCCCTACGGCACCAACGGCATCAAGGTCTGGGTATTTCGGGGCGAAATCCTCGAGCACGACCCGTCGGCCCACGACAAGCGGCTCAGCGAGTTGGCCGCGGTGCGCACCTGAGCGGAGGCGGCAGCCATGATGCAGCCCAAGCGAACCAAGTACCGCAAGCGCCACAAGGGCCGCAACGACGGTCTGACCAAGGCCGGAGCCGAGCTGAACTTCGGCGCCTTCGGCATGAAGGCGACCACCAACGCGCGGGTCACGGCGCGCCAGATCGAGGCCGCGCGTCGTGCGATCACCCGACATCTGAAACGCGCCGGGCGGATCTGGATCCGCATCTTCCCGGACATCCCGGTGACCAAGAAGCCGGCCGAGGTCCGGATGGGCAAGGGCAAGGGGTCGGTCGAATACTGGGTGGCGCCGGTCAAGGCGGGGCGAATCATGTTCGAGATCGACGGCGTGCCCGGAGCGCTGGCCCAGGAGGCGATCCGGCGCGGCGCCGCAAAGCTGCCGCTGCGCACCCGCTTCGTGGCGCGGGTCGGCGAAGAGATCGGCGGATGAAAGCGGCGGAGTTGCGTGCCAAGGGCGCCGAGGAGCTGCGCGAGCAGCTGCTGCAGTTGAAGAAGGAGCAGTTCAACTTGCGCTTTCAGAAGGCGAGCGGTCAGCTCGAGCACACCAGTCGCGTGCGCGAGGTGCGGCGCGACATCGCCCGCATCAAGACCATCCTCGCCGAGCAGCGGGCGACGGCGGGCTGAGGAGCACGAGCATGCCGCGACGGGTTCTCCGGGGTACCGTGGTCAGCGACAAGAGCGACAAGACGATCATCGTGCGGGTCGAGCGTCGGGTCATGCACCCGAGGTACAAGAAGTACGTCAGCCGCTCGAAAAAATACGCCGCGCACGACGAGGGCAATCGCTACAAGATCGGCGACTTGGTCCGGATTTAGGAGTGCCGGCCGATCTCCAAGAGCAAGCGGTGGGAAGTGGTATGGGAACCGAGCGGTTGAGGCGGCCGGATCGGTAAGCGGGGACCAGGGCCATGATCCAGTCGGAGTCCTATCTCGAAGTCGCGGACAACTCGGGCGCGCGTCAGGTGCAGTGCATCCGCGTGCTCGGCGGCTCGCGCCGCAGGTGGGCCTCGATCGGCGACGTGATCGTGGTCGCGGTCAAGGAAGCGATCCCGCGCGGCAAGGTGAAGAAGGGCGACGTGCACCGCGCGGTCATCGTGCGCACCGCCAAGGAGATTCACCGCCCCGACGGCAGCGCGATCCGCTTCGATCGCAACGCCGCCGTGCTGATCACTCCGCAGGGCGAGCCGATCGGTACGCGGATCTTCGGGCCGGTCACGCGCGAGCTGCGGGCCAAGCGCTTCATGAAGATCATCTCGCTGGCGCCGGAAGTCCTGTGAGCGCGCCCGCAAACCCGATGGCGAAGACGTAGTCTCATGGCGAAGAAGTTCCGCATCAAGAAGGGCGACCGGGTGGTCGTGATCACCGGCCGCGATCGCGGCAAGCAGGGCGAGGTGCTGCGGGTTCTGCGCAAGGACGAGCGCCTGATCGTGCACGGCGTCAACATGGTTCGCCGCCACCAGCGACCGAGCGCGGGCCACCCCGGCGGGATCATCGACAAGGAGGCATCGATCCACCTCTCCAACGTCGCTCACGTCGATCCCGCGAGCAACCGGCCGACCCGGGTCGGCCACAAGTTTCTCGAGGACGGGCGCAAGGTGCGGTTCGCCAAGCGTTCGGGCGAAGTGATCGACCGCTAGGAGACGTGGCGATGACCCGGTTGCACGAGCAATATCAGCAGGTTGTGCGGGGCGAGCTGCAGAAGCAGTTCAACTACGCCAATCCGATGCAGATCCCCAAGCTCGAGAAGATCGTGCTCAACATGGGCGTGGGCGAGGCGACCCAGGATCAGAAGAAGCTGCAGACGGCGCAGAACGAGTTGGCCCTGATCAGCGGCCAGAAGCCCGCGGTCTGTCGGGCGCGCAAGTCGGTCGCCAACTTCAAGCTGCGCGAGGGCATGGCGATCGGCTGCAAGGTCACGCTCCGCCGGCAGCGGATGTACGAGTTTCTCGACCGGTTGATCAACATCGCGCTGCCGCGGGTCCGCGATTTTCGAGGGGTATCGCCGAAAAGCTTCGATGGCAGAGGCAATTACGCGCTTGGCCTGAAAGAACAGATCATCTTTCCAGAGATCAACTACGACGATGTCGACGAGATCCGCGGCATGGATGTGATCATCTGCACGAATGCGCAGAGCGACCGTGAGGCGCGGGCGCTGCTCGAGCACTTCCGCATGCCGTTTGCGAGCTGAGGCGCCAGTCGAGGCGTAAGGAGCGAGGCGTATGGCGAAGAAGAGTGCGATCGAAAAGAACCGCAATCGGCGTACGCTGGTCGATCGCTATGCGAGCCGGCGCGCCGAGCTGCGGGCGATCGTCAGGGATCGCAAGCGGGAGCCCGAGGAGCGGTTCGAGGCCACGCTGCTGCTGGCTCGAATGCCCCGCAACAGCGCCAGGGTCCGGCTGCGCAACCGATGCTCGCTCACCGGGCGACCGCGTGGCTACCATCGGAAGTTCGGCCTGTCGCGGATCGCGCTGCGCGAGCTGGGCTCGAGCGGGCAGATCCCGGGCCTGGTCAAGGCCAGCTGGTAGGCGGGGGCAGCGGGAAGCGAGAGGGGAGGTTTGCGGATGTCGCTGAGCGATCCCTTGGGCGATATGCTGACCCGGATTCGGAACGGTCAGTCGGCGCATAAGACGGCGGTCAACAGCCCGGCGTCGAGACTGCGCGTCAATGTCCTGGAAGTGCTGCGGCGCGAGGGCTACATCCGTGGCTATCGGCGCGAGGAGACCGGCCACGGCGAGTTGTCGATCGAGCTCAAGTATCACAATGGCGACCCGGTGATACGGGAAATCAGGCGGGTCTCGAAGCCCGGCCGGCGGGTCTATTCCGGCGTCAAGGATCTGCCGCGGGTGTACAACGGTCTCGGCATCGCCATCCTGTCGACGCCACAGGGGGTGATGTCGGACGCCGAAGCGCGTGAGGCGCATATCGGCGGCGAGGTCCTCTGCACGGTATTCTGACCATGTCACGAATTGGCAAACACCCGGTCAAGGTGCCGGCCGGCGTCAAGGTGGCCCTCGAGGGCCAGAACCTGAGCGTATCGGGCCGGCTCGGTGAGCTGCGGCGCAGCCTTCCGCCCGAGGTGCAGCTCAGCCACGAGGATGGCGCGATCACCGTGCGGCCGCGCGGCGAGGGCAAGCGCGCCCGCGCGATGTGGGGCCTGTCGCGGACCCTGGTCGCCAACATGGTGAACGGCGTCGCCAGCGGTTTCACCCGCAAGCTGGTGATCAGCGGGGTCGGCTATCGCGCGGCGCTCGACGGCAAGATTCTCAATCTCCAGCTCGGTTACAGCCACGACATCAAATACGCGATCCCCGACGACATCGACGTCCAGTGCGAGAGCCCGACCGCGATCTCGATCACCGGCGCGGATCGGCAGCGGGTCGGGCAGATTGCCGCCGAGCTGCGCGCGTTCCGCAAGCCCGAGCCCTACAAGGGCAAGGGCATTCGCTACGACGACGAGGTCATCCTGCGCAAGGAAGGCAAGAAGAAGTAGGCCCATGGTCAAGCCAGCTGAGCGCTTCTCGCGGCGCCGGCGGCGCACCCGTTCCGCGCTGCGCCGGCGCAACCACGGCCGGGCGCGGCTGTCGGTGTTCCGCTCGAGCAAGCACATCTATGCCCAGGTGATCGACGACGAGGCCGGGCGCACCGTCGCGGCCGCATCGACCCTGGACAAGACACTGCGCGAGCAGCTCAAGAGCGGCGCTGACCGCACCGCTGCCGAGCAGGTCGGTCGTCTCGTGGCCGAGCGGGCCAAAGCGGCCGGCGTCGGGGCGGTGGTGTTCGATCGCGGCGCCTATCGGTATCATGGCCGGGTCAAGGCGTTGGCCGAGGCCGCCCGGACCGCCGGGCTCGTCTTTTAGGTCCGGAGGGGGAGTAGCATGGCACCACGCACGAGTAGCGCGGCACGGATGAGCGGCACGGCACGTGGCAGCAGCGACGACCGCGCGGACGGCGAGCTGATCGACCGCCTGGTCAACATCAATCGCGTCGCCAAGGTGGTCAAGGGTGGCCGCCGCTTCGGCTTCTCGGCCCTGGTGGTTGTGGGTGACGGTAAGGGCCGGGTCGGGTACGGCAGCGGCAAGGCGCGCGAAGTGCCCGAGGCAGTGCGCAAGGCGACCGAGCAGGCCAAGCGGAGCATGATCCGGGTGCCGCTGCGCCAGGGGCGCACCCTGCATCACGACGTCCAGGGCCATTTCGGCGCCGGCCGGGTGGTCCTGCGCGCCGCGCCCGCCGGGACCGGCATCATTGCCGGAGGGCCGATGCGCGCCGTCTTCGAGGCGCTCGGCATCGGCGACGTGGTTGCGAAATCCCTCGGCACCTCGAACCCCCACAACATGGTCAAGGCGACCTTCGATGCTCTCAACAGCATGATGTCGCCGCGCGCCGTCGCGGCCAAGCGCGGCAAGAAGGTCGGCGACATCATCGGCCGGCGCGATGGCGGCGGCGAGAGCCGGGCGGAGCCGGCATGATGGCGGACAAGCGGATTCGCGTCACCCAGACGGGCAGCCCGATCGGCCGCCACTGGCGCCAGCGGGCGAACCTGATCGGCCTCGGCCTGAACAAGATCGCGCGCTCGAAGATCCTCGCCGACACGCCGGCGGTGCGCGGCCGGATCAATCAGGTCCGGCATCTGATCCGGGTCGAGCCGGTCGACGAGGGGCCGGCGAAGACATAGCGAAGGCGGGGCGATGAAACTGAATCAACTGGCACCCGGCCCGGGCACCCGGCGAGCGCGCAAGCGACTGGGTCGAGGCATCGGGTCGGGCACCGGCAAGACCTCGGGCCGCGGCCACAAGGGCCAGGGGGCGCGCGCGGGCTCGGCGACCCGGACCTTCGAAGGCGGCCAGATGCCGATCTATCGCCGCCTGCCCAAGCGCGGCTTCCACAATCTGTTCCGCAAGGTCCACGTGCCGGTCAATCTGGATCGCCTGCAGGCCGCGGTCGATGCCGGGCGAATCGACCCGGCGCAGCCGGTCGACCTCTTGACGCTGCGCGCTGCCGGACTGATCTCCAAACGGCGCGACGGAGTTCGCCTGCTCGCCCGCGGCGAGCTGACCAGCCCGCTGACCATCGAGGTGGACAGCGCCTCGAAGGCCGCCGTGGCCGCGGTCGAGAAGGCGGGCGGCAGGCTGATCCTGCGGCAGGTGGCGGCCGAGCCGCCGCCGAGCGAGTAAGCGGAGGCCCGCCATGGCATCGATGGCCGAGCAGCTGGCGGCGAACATCAATCTCGGCGCGTTCAGCAAGGCGACCGAGCTCAAGAAGCGGCTCTGGTTCGCGCTCGGCTGCCTGGTGGTCTATCGCTTCGGCACCTACATCCCGCTGCCGGGCATCGACCCGGTGGTGATGGCGCAGATCTTCGAGCGCAACGCCGGCGGCATCATGGGCATGTTCAACATGTTCTCCGGCGGCGCGCTCAAGCGCATGTCGATCTTTGCGCTGGGCATCCTGCCTTACATCTCGGCCTCGATCATCATGCAGCTGATGACGGCGGTCTCACCGACCATCGAGCAGCTGAAGAAGGAAGGCGAGGTCGGGCGCAAGAAGATCAACCAATACACCCGCTATCTGACGGTCGTGCTGTCGGCGTTCCAGGGTTACGGCCTCGCGGTCGGGCTGGAAGCGATGAGCGGTCCCTCCGGCAGCGCGGTGCTCGATCCGGGCTGGTATTTCCGCATCACCGCCGTGGTCACCATCGTCGGCGGCACGCTGTTCCTGATGTGGCTCGGCGAGCAGATCACCGCGCGCGGGGTCGGCAATGGCATCTCGCTGATCATCTTCACCGGCATCATCGCCCAGCTGCCGGCGGCGATGGCGAGCACCCTGGAGCTTGGTCGCACGGGCGCCCTCTCGACCCTGCTAATCGTCTTTCTCATCGTCATGGTCGTCGCCGTGATCACCTTTATCGTGTTCATGGAGCGCAGCCAGCGGCGGATCCTGGTTCAGTATCCCAAACGCCAGCATGGCAACCGGATGTTCGGCGGCGAGAGTTCGCATCTGCCGCTCAAGCTCAACGTCTCGGGCGTGATCCCGCCGATCTTCGCGAGCTCGCTGCTCCTGATGCCGGCGACCATGGCGAGCTTCGGCGGGGCCGGCGGGCCCGAATGGCTGGCGACCATCGCCGCCATGCTCGGCCGTGGCCAGCCGCTGCACATGCTGCTCTACGTCGGCCTGATCGTGTTCTTTGCCTTTTTCTACACGTCTATTGTGTTCAATCCCCAGGACACCGCCGAGAACCTCAAGAAGCACGGCGGCTTCATTCCCGGCATCCGGCCTGGTCAGCGCACCGCAGAGTATCTCGACTACGTGCTGACACGCCTCACCGCGGTCGGCGCCCTCTATCTTTCGGGGGTCTGCCTCCTGCCCGAGATCCTGATCTCGCAATACGCCGTGCCGTTCTACTTCGGCGGCACGAGCCTCCTGATCGTGGTCTCGGTGACCATGGACACCACGGCCCAGATCCAGTCGCATCTGATCGCTCATCAGTACGAGGGCCTGATCAGGAAGTCGCGGCTGCGCGGCGCGAGGCGTTCATGAACCTGGTCCTGCTCGGGCCGCCCGGTGCCGGCAAGGGGACCCAGGCCGAGCGGATCAAGACCCGCTACGGGCTCGCTCACCTTTCGACCGGCGACATGCTGCGCGAAGCCGTGGCTGCGGGCACCGAGGTCGGCCGGCAGGCTAAGGCGATCATGGATGCGGGCCGGCTGGTGCCGGATGACGTCATGATCCGCCTGGTAGCCGAGCGGATCGTCCAGCCCGACTGCGCCAAGGGGTTCATTCTGGACGGTTTTCCGCGCACGCTGGCTCAGACCGAGGCGCTCGACCGCCTGCTCGCAGAGCGCCGCCTGCGGCTGGATGCCGTGGTCGAGCTCGAGGTCGACGACGAGGCCCTGGTCGAACGAATCTCGGGCCGCTTCGCCTGCGCCAAATGCGGCGCCAACTACCACGACCGCTTCCGTCCGACCAAGACCAAGGGGGTCTGCGACCTCTGCGGCAGCACCGAGTTCGTCCGGCGCCAGGACGACAACGCCACGACCGTGCGTGCGCGCCTCGATGCCTATCACGCGCAGACCGCGCCGCTGCTGCCGTACTATCGGAACAAAGGGTTGCTGGTGAGTGTCGATGGAATGGCCGAGATCGATCGGGTAACCGACCAGCTTTTCAAGACAATCGATGCCGCGACGCGTTGACAGAGCCATCGCGATCCCTATAATCGCGCGGCTTTTGCGCGGGGCGATCAGTACCTACATTTAGGACGCTTGCGAGCGGCTGGCCGCTTGGCGTGGCCCGGGACGAACACGAGGAGAGTTGCACGTGGCGCGGATCGCCGGAGTGAACATCCCGAGCGGCAAGCCGGTGGGCATCGCTCTGACCTACATCTTCGGCATCGGCCGGAGCAGCTCGGAGAAGATCCTGGCGACGGTCGACATCCCGTTCGGCCGCAGGGTCAACGAGTTGTCGGACGCCGAAGTCGGGCGCCTGCGCGAGACCGTCGACCGGCAGTACCGGGTCGAGGGCGATCTGCGACGTGATGTCGCCATGAACATCAAGCGCCTGATGGATCTCGGCTGCTATCGGGGCCTGCGCCATCGCAAGGGCCTGCCGGTCCACGGCCAGCGGACCCACACCAACGCCCGGACCCGCAAGGGCCCCTCGCGGCCGATCGCCGGCAAGAAGAAGGTGAAGAAGTAAGCCCATGGCCAAGGATACCAGCCCGCGCCTGCGCCGCCGCGAGCGCAAGAACATCTCCTCTGGCGTCGCCCATGTGAGCGCCAGCTTCAACAACACCATGATCACCATCACCGACGCCCAGGGCAACGCGATCGCCTGGTCGTCGGCCGGCAGCCAGGGCTTCCGGGGCTCGCGCAAGTCGACCCCGTTCGCGGCCCAGGTCGCCGCCGAGCAGGCCGGTCGCAAGGCCATGGAGCATGGCATGAAGACCCTCGAGGTCGAGGTCCGCGGCCCCGGCTCGGGGCGCGAGTCGGCGCTCCGCGCGCTCCAGGGCGTCGGCTTCACGATCACCTCGATCCGCGACGTGACCCCGATCCCCCACAACGGCTGTCGGCCGCGCAAGCGGCGCCGCGTCTAGGGGCGAGGTGGCGCCGCCGCCCGTCACCCCAACGTGCCTTCGGCCGGGTTTCCCGATCGGCAGCGGAACCCCGGGGTTCTAGTGAACTGTTTGCCCAGGCTCGAACGATTTCGAGGTATCCCCGTGATCCAGAAGAACTGGCAGGAACTGATCAAGCCCCCCAAGCTCGAGGTGCTTCCCGGAGCGCACCCGGAACGCGAGGCGACCGTCGTCGCGGAGCCGCTCGAGCGGGGCTTCGGTGTCACCCTCGGCAACGCCTTGCGCCGGGTGCTGCTCTCCTCGTTGCAGGGAGCGGCGATCACCGCCGCCCAGATCGACGGCGTGCTGCACGAGTTCTCGACCATCTCGGGCGTGCGCGAGGACGTCACCGACATGGTCCTCAATCTGAAGGCGCTGGCGATTCGTCTGCACAGCGACACGCCCAAGCGCATGTATCTCAAGGTGCGCGGACCCGCCGTGGTCACGGCCGGCATGATCGAGGCCGGCCACGACATCGAGATCATGGATCCCGACCACGTCATCTGCCACCTCGACGAGGAGGCGGAGCTGAACATCGAGATGACCGCGCGGATTGGTCGCGGCTATGTCCCGGCGGCGCAGAACAAGTCCGAGGACGCGCCGATCGGCCTGATTGCGATCGACGCCATCTACAGCCCGGTGCGCAAAGTCGCCTACCGGGTTGATCACGCCCGCGTCGGCCAGGTTACCGACTACGACAAGCTGACCATGCAGGTCGAGACCAACGGCTCGGTCACGCCCGAGGATGCGGTCGCGCTCGCGGCTCGCATTCTGCAGGATCAGCTGCAGCTGTTTATCAACTTCGAGGAGCCGCGCGCCGCGAGTGCGGGCGAGGCGAAGCCGGAGCTGCCGTTCAACCCGCATCTCCTGCGCAAGGTCGACGAGCTGGAGCTCTCGGTCCGCTCGGCCAACTGCCTCAAGAACGACAACATCGTCTACATCGGCGATCTGGTGCAGAAGACCGAGGCCGAGATGCTGCGGACGCCGAACTTCGGCCGCAAGTCCCTGAACGAGATCAAGGAGGTCCTGGCGCACATGGGCCTCTCGCTCGGCATGGAGGTGGCGGGCTGGCCGCCGGACAATATCGAGGACCTCGCTCGCCGGATCGAGGAGCCGTATTGAGGCCGGCCCTACGACGGCGGCAGCAGGCCTCTGAGCAGAGGCGTGGGAGAGGGCAATGCGTCATCGACTGAGTGGTCGCAAGCTGAACCGGACCGCGAGCCATCGCAGGGCGATGTTCGCCAACATGGCCATGGCGCTGGTCAAGCATGAGCAGATCACGACGACGCTGCCCAAGGCGAAGGAGCTGCGGCGCTACGTCGAGAAGCTGGTCACCCTCGGCAAGCGGGGCGATCTGCACGCGCGCCGCCTGCTGATCGCCAAGACCCGCGATCATGGCACCGCAGCCAAGCTGATCGACGTGCTCGGGCCGCGCTACGAAGGTCGCCCGGGCGGTTACACGCGGGTCCTCAAGGCGGGCTTTCGATACGGCGACAATGCGCCCATGGCGATCATCGAGTTCGTCGAGCGCGACGTTTCGGCCAAGGGCAAGGATTCCGGACCGCCCCCGAGCCGGGGCGATCGGGACGAGACCGAAGCCGCAGCCGCCTAAGGCGGCGGCCCGACCGCGCTCGACCGCAGCTGGCCCGGCGCCACGATGCTGCCGGGCCAACGGGTGGCGTGCGGCGCCAGGCCGCCCGCGCTGGCGACCATGGGTCGCCACGATGGGGCTTGCTCTCCTGCTCGCTTCCGGGTTGAAGGCCGGCGCCACGGCGGCGTCGGAGATCCCGCGTTCGCGCGAACAGATTGAACTCTCCTTCGCGCCGGTCGTCCGCCAGGCCGCACCCGCCGTGGTCAACATTTACACCCACAAGGATCTGCCCGGGCAACCGCTCGATCCCTTTGCCTCGGACCCGTTCTTTCGCCACTTCTTCGGCGACCTCGGCCGGGGGCGGGCGCCGCCCCGCATGGAGAATTCCCTGGGCTCGGGCGTGATCATCCGCGCCGACGGGCTGGTCGTCACCAATTTCCACGTGGTCAAGGACGCCGATCAGGTCATCGTCGTGCTCTCGGACCGGCGCGAGTTCCCGGCCGAGGTGATCGGCGGCGACGAAGCGGCGGACCTCGCTTTGCTGCGCATCAACGCCAGCGACCGCCTGCCAACCTTGGCGATCGGCGATTCGGACACGCTCGAGGTCGGCGACCTGGTGCTGGCGATCGGAAACCCGTTCGGCATCGGCCAGACGGTAACCAGCGGCATCGTCTCGGCGCTCGCCCGCACGACCCCGGGGGCAGGCTCCGATCTGTCCTTCATCCAGACCGATGCGGCGATCAATCCCGGCAACTCGGGCGGCGCGCTCGTGGCCCTGGACGGCAAGCTCATCGGCATCAATACCGCGATCTTCACCCGCGGTCGGCGGCTCGATCGGGATCGGCTTTGCGATCCCGGTCAATCTGGTCAAGGCGCTGGTCCGCTCGGTCGATGCGGGCGGCAAGGGCCTCGCGCGCGCATGGCTCGGCGCCGCCATCCAGCCGGTCGATGCCGATCTGGCGACCTCGCTCGGGCTCAACCATCCGGTCGGGGTTCTGGTCAACCGGGTCGAGCCGGACGGTCCAGCGGCGCGCGCCGGCCTCGCCCAGGGCGACGTGATCCTCGCGGTCGACGGGCGCGAGGTGCTCGATCCCAAGGCGCTCGGGTTCCGGCTCGCGATCACGCCGCTCGGTGGTGACGCCGATCTCCAGGTGTGGCGGGCCGGCCGCGCGCTCGATGCGCGTCTGCCGCTGGAGACGGCGCCCTATCAGCCGGCACCGGACGCGACCAGACTCGACGGCAGGCAGCCGCTCGCGGGCGCGACCGTCGCCAATCTGTCGCCCGGGCTGGACCAGGATCTCGGCATCGACATGTTCGCGCGCGGCGTCGTGGTGCTCGAGGTCGAGCGCGGCAGTCCGGCGGCGCGGCTCCGCCTGAGGCGCGGCGACCTGGTGACCGGGATCGACGACCAGGCCATCGAGAACGCGCAACAGCTGAAGGACGTGCTCGAGAGCGCGCGGCCGCCCTGGCGGCTCGAGATCGAGCGCGAGGGGCAACGGGTCGCCGTGGTGATCGGCGGATGAGCGATCTGTTCGAGAGCGCTGGGGATGCCGCCCGCGCGCCGGCGGTCACGGGCGAGCCAGCCGCTGGCCGATCGCCTCCGGCCGAGGACGCTCGATGAGCTGGTCGGGCAGGACCATCTGCTCGGCCCGGAGACGCCGCTCGGGCGCATGTTCGCGCGCGGCCAGCTCAGCTCGATCATCCTCTGGGGGCCGCCCGGCAGCGGCAAGACCACGCTCGCCCGTCTCCTCGCGAGCCGCCTCGGGCAGCCGCTGGTCGCGCTCTCGGCCGTGATGTCGGGGGTCGCCGATCTGCGTAAGGTCTACGACCAGGCGCGGGCGCGCCGCCAGACCGGCCAGAGCACGCTCCTGTTCATCGACGAGATCCACCGCTTCAATCGCGCCCAGCAGGACGGCCTGCTCGCCCAGGTCGAGGACGGCACCGTGACCCTGATCGGCGCCACGACCGAGAACCCCTCCTTCGCGCTGACCGGGGCGCTGCTGTCGCGCTGCCAGGTGCTGGTCCTGAAGCGCCTCGACGAGGCCGCGCTCGAAGCCCTGATCGGACGGGCCGAGAGGGCGCTCGGCGCATCCGCTGCCGCTCGATGCCGAAGCCCGGGCGCGGCTGACCGAGCTCGCCGACGGCGATGGCCGCTATCTGCTGAACATGATCGAGAACCTCGCCGATCTGCCGCCCCGACCCGAGCTCGATCCGGCGGGCCTCGCCCACGTCCTGCAGCGGCGGATGCCGCTCTACGATCGCCAGCAGGAGGCGCATTACAATCTGATCAGCGCGCTGCACAAATCGGTTCGCGGCTCCGATCCCGACGCCGCGCTCTACTGGCTCGCGCGCATGCTGCTGGGCGGCGAGGATCCCCGCTACATCGCCCGCCGGCTGGTCCGGATGGCGTCCGAAGACATCGGTCTGGCCGACCCGGGCTCTCTGCCGCTCGCGATCGCGGCGAGCCAGGCCTACGAGCAGCTCGGCAGTCCCGAGGGCGAGCTGGCGCTCGCCGAATGCACCGTCCATCTCGCCTGCGCGCCCAAATCCAACGCCGTCTACCGGGCGTTCGGCGAGGCCATGCGGGCGGCAAGGGAGAGCGGCTCGCTGATGCCGCCGCTGCACATCCTGAACGCGCCGACCCGGCTCATGAAGCAGCTCGGCTACGGGCGGGACTATGCCTACGACCACGACGCGCCCGAGCGCTTCTCGGGCCAGAACTACTTCCCGGACGGCATGGAACGGCCGAGCTTCTATCAGCCGACCGGGGAGGGCGAAGAGGCTGCGCTCAGGCGAAAGCTGGCGGGCTGGGCGAAGCTGCGGCGCGAGCGTGGCGGTGGCGGATGAGCGGCGTCGAGTTGCGCGCGGTCGATCTCGACGAGGCTGAGCTTCGCCTCGATCGGTGGTTCCGGCGGCACTTTCCCGAGCTGAGCCATGGCCACCTGCAGAAGCTGCTCCGAACCGGTCAGGTTCGGGTCGACGGCCGGCGCGCGCAGGCGAATGCCCGTCTGCATCCCGGTCAGACGATCCGCATCCCGCCGCTTGCGGGCGCCGCACCCGAACCCGGATCGGCCGAGAACGCAGCCCGGTCGCCCGTCCGCCGGGGACGCCGAGGCGTTGCGGGCGCTGATCCTCGTCGAGGACGATGCGCTCATGGTCCTGAACAAGCCGCCGGGTCTCGCGGTCCAGGGCGGCACCGGGACCAGGCGTCACATCGATGGTATGCTGGCGGCGCTCGCGGCCGGCGGCGAGCGCCCGCGCCTGGTGCATCGCCTGGATCGCGACACCAGCGGGCTTCTGGTGATTGCGAAGACCGCGCGCGCGGCGGCGAAGCTGACCGAGGCGTTCCGCCGGCATCGGGTCGACAAGCTGTACTGGGCGCTGGTGCTGGGCCGCCCGACGCCGGGCGAGGGCGTGATCGATCGGCCGCTCGCCAAGCAGGCCGGCGTGCGCGGCGAGCGGGTCGCCAATGCCGCGGACGGTCTCGCCGCCCGCACGCGCTATCGGACCGTGGCCCGCGCCGGCAAGGTCGCGAGCTGGCTCGCCTTGCAGCCGCTCACCGGGCGCACCCATCAACTACGAGTCCACTGCGCCCTGCTCGGCGCGCCTATCCTGGGCGACCGCAAGTATGGCGGTGCGGCCGCCAGTCCTGCGGGCGCGCCCGAAGGGCTGATGCTGCACGCGCGCGAGATCCGTTTGCCGCATCCGGATGGCGGCGTTCTTGCGCTGACGGCGCCGCTCAGCGACGTCGTGCAGGCCGGTTTCGACTGGCTCGGCTTCCAGCCCGATCCTGACCTGCCCGGTGCAAAGCTCGCCGACTTCGATCCGTCGTGATCCGGCTGATCGTCTTCGACTGCGACGGCACGCTGGTCGACAGCCAGCACCTGATCGTGGCCGCCGCGGTGCGGGCGTTCCAGGCGCACGGACGGGAGCCGCCACTGGCTCCTGCCGTGCACCGGGTGATCGGCCTGTCCCTCGATGTTGCGATGGCGGAACTCTGCCCCGGAGCGAGCCCGGCCGAGTGCCTGGCGCTGGTCGATGGCTACCGCGCGGCCTGGCGAACGTTGCGCGATGCCGAAGGCGTGCGCGAGCCGCTCTATCCCGGCGCGCTCGCGGTCCTGACTGAACTCGACCGCCGGGGGCATCTGCTCGGGGTCGCGACCGGCAAGTCGCGCCCCGGCCTTCTCGACGTGCTCGACCACCACCGCCTCACGCCTTTGTTCGTCAGCCTGCAGACGGCCGATCGCCATCCCGGCAAGCCGCATCCGGCGATGCTCGAGGAGGCCATGCGGGATACCGGCAGCCAGCCGGCCGAGACCCTGATGGTCGGCGACACCAGCTACGACATGGCGATGGCGGTCGCGGCCAACGTGCGCGCGGTCGGTGTCGCCTGGGGCTACCATCCGGTCGCGGCCCTGGAGCAGGCGGGGGCCACCACCATCCTCGAGCGGTTCGAGGATCTGGTCGAGCTGGTGCTGGACGGCAGGGCGTGAAGCGCTTCTACCGACTGGTCGGGGTGGTATCGGATGAGCGCGGCCATCGCGTCCTGCTCGACGGCCGGCCGCTGCGCACGCCCGCCAAGCGCGTTCTGATCGCTCCCTCACCCGAGCTCGCCGAGGCGATCGCCGCGGAGTGGCAGGGCCAGGGCGAGACCATCGAACCCCAGACCCTGCCGCTCACCCGCCTGGCGAGTACGGTGGTCGATCGGATGCCCCAGGAAAAGGCGGCGGCGATCGAGGAGCTGCTCGGCTACGCCGACACCGACCTGCTCTGCTACCGTGCCACCGCGCCCCTGGACCTGGTCCGCCGCCAGCAGCATGCCTGGCAGCCGCTCCTCGACTGGGCCGAGCGAGGCCTATGGCGTCAGGCTCACCGTGACCACCTCAATTCTGCCGGTGGCTCAACCCGAAGCGGCGCTCGGAAAACTCCCATCGGCTATCGAGGCCCTCGGCGACTGGCCGCTGATCGGTCTGCACGCGGCGACCACGGCGCTCGGTTCCTTGATCCTCGGGCTCGCCCTGGCGTGCGGCCGGATCGATGCCGCCGAGGCGCTCGGCGCGGGCCTGCTCGACGAGGACTTCGAGATCGAGCGCTGGGGCCGCGAGGCCGAGGCCGAGCGCCGCCAAGCTGCGCTGCGGCGCGATATCGAGGCGGCCGCGACCTTCCTTGCCCGCCTGCCGGCCGCGTACCGGCTGAATCCGGGGCCATCAGGCTGATCGAGCGATGGCGGCGCATTCTTCGAAAACGGTGATCTATGCGGCTCTGGCCGGCAACACTCTGATCGCAGTCACCAAGTTCGCGGCCGCGGCCCATACCGGCAGCTCGGCGATGCTGAGCGAAGCGGTGCACTCGGTGGTCGATACCGGTAACCAGGGCCTGCTTCTCTACGGTCTGCGCCGCTCGGCCCGGCCGCCCGATCAGCTGCATCCCTTCGGCCATGGCCGCGAGCTGTACTTCTGGGCGTTCGTGGTCGCGCTCCTGATCTTCGCCGGCGGCGCCGGGATTGTGCTCTACGAAGGCCTGCACAAGCTGCACAACCCGACCCCGGTCCAGAACGCCTACGTCAATTACATCGTGCTCGGTCTCGCGATCTTGTTTGAAGGCGGGTCCTGGTGGGTAGCCTTCAAGACATTTCGGCATCTGAAGGGCCGTCTTGGCTACTTCGAGGCGGTGCGTCGGAGCAAGGATCCGGCGGTATTCACCGTGCTGTTCGAGGATACCGCGGCGCTCCTCGGCCTGGTCTTTGCGTTGCTCGGCATCGCCCTTGGCCAACGGCTCGATATGCCGGCTCTCGACGGCGTGGCCTCGATCGGCATCGCCCTGATCCTGGCCACGACCGCTGTGTTTCTGGCCTACGAGTGCAAGAGCCTGCTGATCGGCGAGGCTGTGCTGCCTGAGGTGAGGCGCGGCATCGAGGCGATCATCGCCGGGCAGCCTGGCATCCTCCGGGTGAACGAGCACCGCAGCGTGCATCTGGGACCCGAGGACGTGCTGCTCAATCTCAGCCTGGACTTCGCCAGCGACCTCTCGGCCGACGAGGTAGAAGCGACGATTGCCGAGATGGAGCGGGCGATCAGGGGGCGCTACCCGGAGATCAGACGGGTGTTCATCGAGGCGCAGAGCTGGCGGGCCCATCGCGAGGCCCTCGGGCGGGCGTGACGGCCGGGATGTTTTGAGATGGAGTAGACCGACGATGGCAGCGGACGACGGACTGATCTGCGCCTACCTTCTCGATGGCCGGGGCGGCGGACGGGAGATCGGCTGGGCGGAGGTCCGTCAATGGCGGCCGGACCAGGGCCTGCTTTGGGTGCACCTCGATCGGACCGGCAGCGAGAGCCGCCGCTGGCTGCGCGAGGAAAGCGATCTCGACCCGCTGATCACCGAGGGGCTCCTTGCCGAGGACGTCCGGCCGCGCGAGTTGCCGGTCGATCAGTCCCTGCTGGTCACGCTGCGCGGTGTCAATCTCAACCCCGGCGCCGATCCAGAGGACATGGTCGGGGTCCGTATCTGGCTGGAGCCGGCGCGCATCGTGACGCTCCGCCACCGCAAGTTGATGGCGATCAACGACGTTCGCGAGGCCTTCGCGGGCGGCGTCGGGCCGCACGGCCCCGGCCAGTTCCTGACCATGCTGAGCGATCGGCTGATCGTCCGCATGGGGCCCGTGATCGATGAGCTGGTCGATCGCATCGACGACCTCGAGGAGGCCGTCCTGCAGAGCCAGAGCACCGAGCAGCGACTCGGGATCGCCGAGTTGCGCCGCGAGACGATCGCGTTGCGCCGTTATCTGGCGCCGCAACGCGAGGTCATGGCCCGGCTGACCACGGCCGGCGCGTCCTGGCTCGCTCCGGGCGATAAGGCCCTGCTCCGAGAGGTCGCCGATCGCATTACCCGTCTGGTCGAAGATCTCGATGCGGCGCGCGAGCGCGCGGCGGTCGTTCAGGACGAGCTGAACACGCGGCTCTCGGATCAGATGAACCGCACCATGTACGTCCTCACCGTGGTCGCGACGGTGCTCCTGCCGCCGAGCCTGATTACCGGTCTGCTTGGGATCAACGTGGCCGGCATGCCGGGCGCGGAGCAACCCTGGGCATTCGCGATCGTAATCGTTCTGTTGGTGGTTCTCGCTGTGGTAGAAATCGTCGTGCTGCGTCGTCTGAAGTGGATCTGAGCCGTGAGTGGCATCTGGCCGGATATCGGGATCGGGCAGCTGTTCGATCTCTCCTACCTCCAGGACCTCGTGCACCGGTTGCACGCATGGCTGTTTGGCGACGTGCTCGTCGCAAGCACGCTGGTGCAGCTGCTCATCGTCGGGCTCGCCTTTCTCGCCGCGCGCTTCGTGGCACCCCGGGTCCGTGCCTGGATCGAGCGGCAGGCGCGGCGGCGCAAGCTCGAGGAGCGTCTGAAGGCGGGCGCCCGCGCCCTTGCGCCGCTGACCCTGCCGGTCTGCTGGCTGACCTTCCAGTGGCTCTCGGTTTCGGTTGCGACCGCCATGGGCTGGCCGCAGGCCCTGGTGCGCACAACGGTCAGCCTGCTCACCGCCTGGGTGGTGATCCGCCTCACATCGAGCCTGGTCCGTCACCCGGTCTGGTCGAAGGCGGTCGCGATCACTGTCTGGACGATCGCGGCGCTCAACATCCTCAAGCTGCTGCAGCCGACCATCGTTCTGCTCGATCAGCTTGGGCTGACCCTGGGCGGGCTGCGCATCTCCGCGCTGACCGTGATCAAGGCCATGCTGGCGCTTGCCGTGCTCCTCTGGGTGGCGACCTTTGCCTCGCGTCTTCTGGAGAGCCGGATCAAGAGCGCGCCCAATCTGACCCCGTCGGTCCAGGTCCTGTTCACCAAGCTGCTCAAGATCGTGCTGGTGACGATCGCGGTCGTCGCCGCGCTGGGCAGCGTCGGCATCGATCTCACCGCATTCGCGGTGTTCAGCGGCGCGGTCGGCGTCGGCATCGGCTTCGGACTGCAAAAGGTCGTCGCCAATCTGATCAGCGGCGTGATCCTGCTCCTCGACCGCTCAGTCAAGCCGGGCGACGTGATCGCGGTTGCGGGCACCTATGGCTGGATCGACTCGCTCGGCGCCCGCTACGTCTCGGTGGTCACGCGCGATGGCATCGAGCATCTGATCCCGAACGAGGATCTGATCACGACCCGGGTCGAGAACTGGTCCTACAGCAATAATCTGGTGCGCTTGCACGCGCCGATCGGTATCAGCTACGGCTCGGATGTCCGCAAGGCGATCCGCCTGTGTTTGGATGCGGCGGCGATGACGGCACGCGTGCTGAAGCGGCCCGAGCCGGTCTGCCTCGTGACCGGTTTCGGCGATAGTTCGGTCGATCTGGAGCTACGGTTCTGGATCAACGATCCGGCCGGCGGCACATCGAACGTCAGGAGCGAGGTGTTGCTTGGCGTCTGGGACCGTTTCCATGAGCATGGCATCGAGATACCCTTCCCGCAGCGTGATGTGCACATTCGCACTCCGGCCACGCCGGGCGTGCTCAGCGCGACCGGGGGACAGGCTCCCAGGCGCAAGGGCAAACTGGAGCCTGCGCCCGGCGAGCCTGCGCCGGTCGAAATCCTGATTGCCGCAAGCTCGCTCCCGCGCGGTCCCGTCCGGCCCGTACTCCGCCGACCGGGATCCGTCCGACCCAGATCCGTCCGACAATGCGCCATGCAGCTTGAGACCGAACGCCTGTTGTTGCGGCCGCTCGCTGTCGCCGATGCGGCGGCGTTGGCGCGCCTGTTCGCGGGCGATTGGGAGGCCATCCAGCAGACCGGGCGCATGCCTTATCCGCCGCGCGAAGCGGCGCTGCGCGATTGGATCGCGGCCCAGGCGGCGCCGGCCAGCCATACCTTCCTGGTGCTCCGGCGCCATGATAGCGAGCCGCTGGGCGGCATCGGCTTCGGCGGCGAGGACGATCTGGCCGAGCTCGGCTACGCGCTCGGCCGCCTGCACTGGGGACAGGGCTATGCGACCGAGGCCGTGCGCGCGATCATCGAGCATGCCCGCGAGGTCGGCTTTGCCCGGCTCGAGGCGTTCAGCTTCGTCGAGAACCCGGCCTCGGCGCGGGTGCTCGAGAAGGCCGGCTTTACCTATCTCGGCGTGGCCCGGCGCCGCTATCCGCAGCGCGGCGGCCTGCGTCGGGTCAGGCACTACCAGAAGCGACTCAGGGGGGACAATCAGGATGCAGTATCGAAAGCTTGGCCGCAGCGGCCTTAAGGTATCGCCGCTCTGCCTCGGCACCATGATGTTCGGCGGCCAGACCGACGAGCCGGCCTCGGCCAGGATCATCGCCCGCGCCAGGGAGGCCGGCATCAACTTCGTCGACACCGCCGACGTCTACAACGAGGGCCACTCCGAGGCGATCGTCGGCCGGGCGATTGCGGCCAATCGCGATGAGTGGGTCCTGGCCACCAAGATGTGCAATGCCATGGGGCCCGGGCCGAACCAGCGCGGGCTGTCGCGGCGCTGGATGTTCCAGGCCTGCGACGCCTCGCTCGGGCGCCTCGGCGCCGACTGGGTCGACATCATGTATCTGCACAAGGAGGATCACGACACGCCGCTCGAGGAGACGGTCATGGCGATGGCCGATCTCATCCGCGCGGGCAAGGTGCGCTACTTCGGGATCTCGAACTACCGGAGCTGGCGCCTCGCCGAGATCTGCAATCTCTGCGACTCGGTCGGCATCGACCGGCCGGTCGTGAGCCAGCCCTACTACAACGCCATGAACCGCATGCCTGAGGTCGAGCATCTGCCGGCCTGCGGCTACTACGGCCTCGGCGTCGTGCCCTACAGCCCGATCGCCCGCGGCGTGCTGAGCGGCAAGTACGACCCCGACCGGCCGCCGCCGGAGGGCACGCGCGCCGGCCGCCAGGACCCGCGCATGATGCAGAGCGAGTGGCGGCGCGAATCGCTCCTGATCGCGCAGGAGATCAAGCGCCACGCCGAGGCCAAGGGTATCACGCCGGTCCAGTTCGCCTTCGCCTGGGTGCTCAACAACCGCCTGATCACCGCGCCGATCGCGGGCCCGCGCACGCTCGAGCAGCTCGAGAGCTACCTGCCGGCGCTCGGGTACACGTTGGGCGCCGACGATGAGGAGCTGATCGACCGCCTGGTCAGCCCCGGTCATCCCTCGACCCCGGCTACAACGATCCGGCCTACCCGATCGAGGGCCGCCCGACCTGGAGTTCAGCCGTCCAATGAGCATGCGTCCGACGCCAAGGCGTCCGCTTAACCCTTCGTCAACGATTGGTTGCCAGCGTGTCCGTGTTCGATGGTCCATGCGATCCTGGAAGTCCGTCCGCCCGACCAAACCGGCCGCGCGGATTCCCACGGTCGCATGGACCATCCGACGTACGAGTTGCGGTCAGAAGGTTTAATCTTCGGTTAATGCCCTGGCACACCGGCAGCGCTGCCGCACCCCTCTGGGATTTTGGGGGTGAGCCCGATGACGACAACGCTCAAACGGACCGCATTGGTCCGACCGGTGGGGTTCGACTGGCGCGATCTGGGCGGGTCGCGCCGAGATCGGATCGGAAGTAACGCCGTGACGGGCCTTCTCCTGCCGATGCGCGCTGGGCGCTAGCTGTGGTTGCTATGAAGGTTGTTGATCCGGGCCCGGACAAGCTGTCGGTTGCAAGACGGTCAGCGCTGATCAGGAGACCCCCCGGATGACGCCGCAAGGTCGACTCCTGCTGGTGCAGTGGATCGCCGAGCACGGCTGGCCAGCAGGGCGCGCCAGCCAGCCGTACGCCTGCCGTTCTGACAGTCCGGCGGCGCCGTCGGCCGCGCGCTATCGTCCTGCCGAACACGCGCCAGCTGGCCATGCCGCAATTCGCGATCGGTGAGCGGGTGGAGCTCGCGGCCGAGCTCGGCGGCTGGGCGGGGCTCGTGGTCGAGCAGCTCGGTCGCCCTGGTTCGGACGGCTCATTCAGGGTGGCACAATCGCCGGATCAGTTCAGCATCGTCGCGCCGCCACATCAGATCGCCAGGCGGTTGCCAGCGTCGCCTTTCGCGGCAGGTGAGCGTCATGCCTGGCGGTGCGCCTGGCAGAATCACCGCGATCGCTGGCGACCTGCACACGGGCCCGTTTCCGGGGTACGACCACCCGCCCTATGGGCTCGAATATGCCTGGTGGGCGATGCGAAAACTCGGCCGCTCGGCGCGTTTTCGACTACTGTATGGTCGTTGAGATCATCCCATCAAGGCCATGGGGTCCCCCCTCGCCCGACTCTGCTGGTGGCAACGCTACGAAGAACCGCCTTCGTCCGGCTCGCCAGGCCCCACAGCCTTCGATATCGAATTCTTCTCGCGATCCGGCGTGCCAACACACTTCGTCGATCTCTGCACAGCGCCTCTGCCACCAGTTCGCGTGCCTTCGTGAGCTCGCCGAGAACCCTGTACTGTCCGCCCAGCCACGCTAGCGTCTGAGCATACAAGCCTGGATGTTGTTCATAAAGTGATCTGTGCTTTCTAGTGAGTTTTTCAAGCATTGATAACATGAGAAACTTGTCTGTTACCAGGGACCCCGGTAGTTCATAATAAAGCAATAGATTCTCTGGGACAAAGCCAAACTCATAGCGTGTCGCAATGCGCAAAATGAAATCTGTATCCTCGACCCGAACGAATGCCTCGTCAAAGAGGCCAATTTCGTCGACTACGCATCTCTTCACGACCAGCGCTGAAGGTTGCGTGAACGCCTTCCGTATCAACAGCTTGAAAAGCGCGTGCCCCTGAAGCTCCGACGGCCCAGTTGGCACCACTCCCCGGTATGGCGGCATGGCCTGCCAGCGCAAGAACCCGCAATGCACTGCACCGACACTCGGCGCCGATTGCTCGAAGCACCGCAACTGCTTCTCCAGCTTGTCCGGCAGCCAAAGGTCGTCGTCGTCGAGGAAGGCAATGTACGCGCCCCGCGCGTGGGCAATCCCGGTGTTCCGCGCTGCGGCGAGGCCGCGGTTGGTCTCGTGTCTGACATAGCGCAATCGCGGGTCGTCGACTTGGCGGACGACCTCGGCCGTGACATCCGGCGAAGCGTCGTCGACTACGATCACCTCGAGATCGCCGAAGGTTTGCCACAGTGCCGAATGCACCGCCCGCCGGACCAGATGCATCCGCTTGTAAGTCGGAAGGACGACGCTGACGGTGGGAGGCTGGCTCACGGTACTACCTAGTGTCGAACTTTGGCGAGTGGCCGGCCCTGGTGATGATGGCTGGATGGTCCTGCAGGTAAGCCTTTCCGGCGCGATAGGCATCTGAACTGGCCGGCCAATAGACGAGACCACCGGCAATGGCGAGGGGCAGCGCCGCCGCTGATCAGTGCCTGCTCAGCCAGCGAACCAGTCTGTTTTTCCAATGGCTGTTGGCCCAGCCCGGCGCCAGGATACGGGAACTGCTGGCCTCGCCGCGGATCTCCGCCGGTATCGCCCGGCTGCGGTTCTCGATGGCCCGCTGAAACTCCCCGGCCCAGGCGTCGAAGCCGAGCGCCTGGATCAGTTGGCTCGCGTCCGGCAGCCACGAGGCACTGGCATCTTGGTCCCACAGCATTTTCTTCAGCGGCTGGTACAAGTGTCCTGCGTCCAGAAACTCTTCGTGTACGTCGGCCAGTTTGATCAGATATAGCTGTCTTTCTTCGGCCGCTAACGAACGCACATCATCCGCGGAGATGCGGAAATCCTCAACCGACCAGCGACGGTTCGAGTAGTTATACACCAGCTGTTCCGCCTGTGCCCCCAGCAACGCCGCCAGGTCCTTCCTGTAGCGCGGCTTCACGCCCGCGCCCTTGCGTCCCAGCCCCAGCCAGTAGGCCGAGTGCAGCAAACCCGCCGCAACGACAAAAGCAGGCTGGTGCACGGCCGCCAGGATGCTGGCCGTGCCAACCAGGTGCGCAATAAAGGGTTTGTTGTTGGGGCGGTAGTGTCCCGCGAACAGTTGCATGGCGAGCCGGTACGCACGATCCACAAGAACCAGATCCTGTGTGCTGTATTCGGCATCCTGCATCTGCCGGTAAAACTGGAGATGTGTCTGGGCGCGGGAGGCCATAAACGCAGCTTCAAACTGTCACGATTTCCGCTCTTAGCTTGCGGCCGGCGACATATTCCGCCGGCGGGTAACGGCGCAGATTTAGGCGCCTTTCCAGAGGCTGGCCGAATAGCCTGCAGAATTTCTGGTGTGCGGCGGCGCCCAACCAGCTGCGGATGCGCGGATAGGCCGCCAGGACCCGCTGTCGATGCAGTCTTACCCAAACGCCGATCTTCCTGAGGCCGAACTCGTCGCGCGGGATGCCATACTTCTCCGCCAGCCGGTCGAGTGTGGCCTGTGTCCAGGCTTCGCTCCACCGCAGTGCGAAAAAATCCCGGTCGACGACTTCGAGGCCATCGGCAATCTGGTAGGTGATGACGGAGGCGGGCTCGAGATAGATCGGTTTGTTGGCGTTTTTCACGGCCAGACACAGATCCGCTTGCTCGGAACAGTTGAACAGCTTTTCGTCCAGGGGGCCCAGACTGCGGTAGGCATCCATGTCCATCAATACGGTGTGAAACTCTATCAGGTCTGTCGGTTGGCGCTCCAGGCGGTCGCCCTCCTTGAGAAAACTGTGCTGCAGCTGGTGCTTCTCCAGATAAGCGGGCCGCCCTTCTTCATCCCTCACCCGAACAGAGCCTCCGAACATGTGGACTCTCAGCTCTCCGCGAAGGGACTGCATATAGAGCGGCGCGACCAGCCAAGCGCCTGTCTCCTGCGCACACCGAACCAGTGGCTCCAGCCAGTTATCACCCACGCGAACATCGTTGTCGACAAACACCACATAGGGGGTTTGCACGTGCCGCAAGGCGATGTTTCGTGACTCGTTCGGGGTCAGATAATCTTCGCTGCGGATCAGGGTAAACCGGTGTCGGGAAGCCAGCTCGCGCAGGTGGCACGCGATGGCCTCGGGCGCGCCGGCGTCCACGCATATCAGCTCGTAGGGGCCGGGCGTATCGTCGATAAGGTATTCGAGGTATTCAACCGTGGAACTCAAACGCTCCCTGAAAACGAAAGCGATTGTGGCCATCGGTTTGTCAGGCATTGCCGTATTCCGGGGATCCTGGTGACCACTGGGTTAGTTAACGACTAAAGCAAACGCTTGGTCGAATCCAGCCCGAAGATGCGGGATTGGCCGTCGACGAAGCGGACGCCGCGGACCACTTCGCCAAGGCGGGTCAGGCCGCCCAGCCGGCGCTACGGCGTTGCGCGCTCAGGCAGAGCTGGAAGACCATGGTCGGCGCGGTCCGGCGTGACAGGCAGCCCTTGGTCTTGGTGGTCCGCCGGCGGACCGCTGCAAAGCTGCTCTCAACGGGATTCGTGGCCCGCACGCGCTTCCAATGCTGGGCGGGAAAGTCGTAGATGGCGAGCAGCGTTTCCCGGTCCTTGGCCAGGCGGGCCACGGGCCGTGTCGTACTTGGCACCGCAAGCGTCGATGAAATGATCGAAGGCGCCCTCGCCCGCCTCTCGGGGGTGTCAACGGCGGAGAGAAAATGCATCGCCGGGGCGGGTAGGCACCTCGAGCGGCCACTTACCGTGGCCACCCACAGCTAGGTTGCGACGATCGAGGCCAGCCGACTCTTCACGCCCTTGTCGGGAGCCATTGCGCGGGAACCAGATTTCGCTGTAGTCACGACGCCAGCCGTTCCGTGCTTCGCCGAGCCACCAGCACCCATCGGACCACCCATGACCACGTACCCGTGATCTCGGGCCGCGGCCTCGAGAAGTCGTATGGCGCAGGTCCAGGCCGTGCGCGGGATCGACCTCGAGGTCGTGGCCGGGCAGGTGCCTCGGGCTGCTCGGGCCGAACGGCGCCGGCAAGACCACGACGATGCGCATGATCATGGGGCTGACCACGCCGATCGGCCGGCGAGCTCACCGTGTTCGGCGCGCCGGCCGGCGCGCTCAGCCGCGGCGCAGAAGGCGCGGATCGGCCTCGTGCCGCAGGACGACAACCTCGATCCCGACCTTTCGGTGCGCCAGAACCTCGATGTCTACGGGCGCTATTTCAGCCTGCCGCGGGCGGTGCTCGCCGAGCGCATCCCGGCGCTGCTCGCGTTCATGGCGCTCGGCGACAAGGCGGGCAGCAGCGTCAACCAGCTCTCGGGCGGGATGAAGCGGCGCCTGGTGATCGCGCGCGCGCTGATCAGCGATCCGGAGCTCGTGATCCTCGACGAGCCGACCACCGGGCTCGACCCGCAGGCGCGGGTGATGATCTGGAAGCAGCTGCTCGACCTCAAGCGGCGCGGCAAGACGCTTCTGCTGACGACCCACTACATGGACGAGGCGCAGCGCCTGTGCGACGAGATCATCATCGATCGACCAGGGCCAGATCCTCGCCCGCGGCACGCCCCAGGCGCTGATCGACCGGCACGTCAAGGGCCACGTGTTCGAGGTGCAGAAGCCCCTGCCGGCGGGCTTCGGGATGGCCGCTTCGAGCAGGAGGACATCGGCGACGCGATCCTCTACTACGTCGAGACGCCGCGCGGCTTCACCGAGGAGCTGCCCGAAGAGCGTGGTCTACTGGCACCGCCAGGCCAACCTCGAGGACGTCTTCCTGCGGCTGACCGGCCGCGAGCTGCGAGACAACTGATGCAGAGGCCGTTGCGCTCGCGACCCACACGCTCGCGGTCTGGTGGCGCCAGTATCTGGTGTGGCGCAAGATCATCTGGCCGTCGCTGACCACCAACGTCGCCAACCCGCTGCTGTTCCTGTTCGCCTTCGGCTTCGGCCTCGGCGCGGTGATCGACAACATGGGCGGGCTCGACTACCTCGCCTACGTCGTGCCGGGCATGATGGCCTATTCGGCGATGTTCGCGGCGAGCTTCGAGACCACGATCGGCTCCTATGCCCGCTTCAACATGCTGAAGACCTGGGACGCGGTGCTGGCGACGCCGGTGAGCCTGCTCGAGCTGCTGCTCGGCGAGGCGCTCTGGGCCGCCTGCAAGGCGCTGTTCTCCGCCGTCTGCGTGCTCGTGGTCGGGGCCTTCTGTGGGGCGGGGTCGGCTCGTTCGCCGGGCGCGCTGCTCAGCCTGCCGCTGATCTTCCTCGCCAGCTTCTGCTTCGCCGCCTGCGGGCTCGCCGCCACCGCGCACGCCAAGTCCTGGGAGTTCTTCAGCTACTTCTTCACCTTCTGGGTGACGCCGATGTTCGTCTTCTCGGGCGTGTTCTTCGGCGTCGACCGCTTTCCGGGCTACGTCCAGCCGATCTCCTGGGTCCTGCCGATGACCCATGTGATCGAGGTCGTCCGCCCGCTGACCGCCGGCCAGCCGCAGAGCCTGCCCTCGGCGCCCTCGGCCACCTCGGCTACGTCATCGCGCTCGCGGCGGCGGCCTTCGTGCTCGCCTACCGGCGCCTGCGCATCCCTGTTCGACTGACCAATGCCGTAAAAGTCACCTGGCCGGGTCCATGTGACGAAAGAAATCCGGATAGGCCGGAGCCAGGCCAGATCACTCATTGTGACGCGATGATGACGTCGGCGTGGCCGTCGTTTTCGACATCGCCGATCTTGGCGGGGGGGGGCCGCCAGCCGGCTCGACCTCGATGAGGGCAAAAAACTCCGCCGGGTCGGCGCCATACGAAATCTCTCGCGCAATGCGCGCGCCGGTCTCCGCTTCGGGCAGGCGGTCGGCTCAGCGCCCTTCCATCTCGGGCAGGAGATCGACGAAGCTTCAGACCGAGCAGAACTTGTCGCCCGGACCGAACGAGGCGGCGGCGTAGCGCGAGATCGCGCCGTCGGGCGCGCGGACGAAGGTTGACACCCCCGGCATCGGGCTGCCTTCATCCCCGAAGCCCATATCCTTCGAGAAGCTGCTGCCCCGCGTCGAGACCATGCGGAACTGCCAGCCCCGCTTGGCCGCGCCCTTCTTCGGTTGCTCAACCGCGTCCGGGCTCGCGAGCGCAAACGCCGCCCGCTCGTCAATTTGCGGCAGAAGGCCGTTGAAGCCGTCCGCCCACATCGTGCAGTAGGGGCAGGCGAAACCCATGTCGTGGATCAGGATCAGCTGGTCCCGATCGCCGAACAGCTCCGAGAGCCTGACCGGGCCGTCCCATCCGCGAGAGCTCGTAGTCGGCCACCGGGCCGCCATGCGCCTCGCTTCGCAGGGCGACGAGCTCATGCTCCAGCTTTTCGATCTGGCTCCTCGACCTCGGAGATGCGGGTCTCAACGTCCCGTTCCATGGTGTTCCACCCTCCTGGCACGCCACTTGGCCTATCTTTAATTAACCCAAAAGTTAAATATCAATAACCTCCCGGTCTGGCGGCGTCAACGGTGCACGACTGCGCGCCGGCGGCGGAAAGACGAGCCAAGTCCCTATATGACTACTCAGTTGTGATCGGTACGGGCTGGCCGAGGCTGACCCGTGACACGACGCTCGCAACGGAGTTCGTCATGACCGCATGCATCGTCGGCTGGAGCCACACGCCCTTCGGCAAGCACGAGGGCGAGGACGTCGAGGCGCTGATCCTGCGGGTCGCCGAGGGCGCCATCGCCGATGCCGGCATCGCGCCCGACGACGTCGACGAGATCGTGCTCGGCCACTTTGGCGGCGGCTTCAGCCCGCAGGGGTTCACGAGCTCGCTCGTCCTCCAGGCGGAGGACGCCTGGCGCTTCAAGCCGGCGACCCGGGTCGAGAACGCCTGCGCCACCGGCTCGGCCGCGATCCACCAGGGGCTGAAGTCGATCGCCGGCGCGGCGAGCCCGCTTCGTGCTCGTGGTCGGGGTCGAGAAGATGACCGACCTGCCCGGGCCCGAGATCGCCAGGCGCTGCTCTCGGCCGCCTATCTCAAGGAGGAGGGCGGCGATCGAAGGCGGCTTCGCCGGCGTGTTCGGCCAGATCGCCCAGCGCTATTTCCAGAGATACGGCGATCAGAGCGACGCGCTCGCCACCATCGCGGCCAAGAACCACAAGAACGGCTGCGCCAATCCGCTGGCGCAGATGCACAAGGATCTGGGCTTCGCGTTCTGCCGCCGGGTCTCCGACAAGAACCCGCTGGTCGCCGGCCCGCTAAGCGCACCGACTGCTCGCTGGTCTCGGACGGCGCCGCCGCGCTGGTGCTGACCGACGTCGAGACCGCGCTTTCGTATGGACAAGGCGGTGGTCTTCCGCGCCGCGGTGCAGGTCAACGACTTCCTGCCGATGAGCCGGCGCGACATCACGCTGTTCGAGGGCTGCGCGGAGGCCTGGCAGCGAGCCTTGAGTGACGCCGGCATCGAATTGGACGACCTCGATTTCGTCGAGACCCACGACTGCTTCACCATTGCCGAGCTGATCGAGTACGAGGCGATGGGCCTGACCGAGCGCGGCCAGGGCGCGCGCGCCGCGCTCGAGGGCTGGACCCAGAAGGACGGCAGGCTGCCGGTCAACCCCTCGGGCGGGCTCAAGGCCAAGGGCCATCCGATCGGTGCCACCGGCGTTTCGATGCACGTGCTCTCGGCGATGCAGCTGACCGGCACGGCCGGCGACATGCAGATCCCGGGCGCCCGGCTCGGCGGCCTCTTCAACATGGGCGGCGCGGCGGTCGCCAACTACGTCTCGATCCTCGAGCCGCTGCGCTAAGCGGCCTCGACAGGCGACGGCGGTCTTGCTCGCCTCCGGTGGCGTCGCGCGCCCTTTTCGGGCGCGGGTCGGGGTCGCGGCGGTCTTCTTCCTGAACGGCTTTGGCTACGGCAGCTGGGTGCCGCGGATCGCCGAGATCCAGACGCAGGCTCGGCCTCAGCGACGGGCAGCTCGGCCTCGCGCTGTTCATGGCCGCGGTCGGCGCCTTGTTCGCGATGCCGCTCGCCGGCGCGGCCGCGCATCGCTTCGGCAGCCGGCGAGCGACCGCGGTGACGGTGGTGCTGTTCGGGCTCGCTCTGCCGGTGCTCGCGCTGGCGCCCGGCTCGCTCGCGCTCGGCCTGCGCTGTTGCTTCCTGGGCGCCGCCTTCGGCGCGCTGGACGTCTCGATGAACGCCCAGGGCGTCGCGGTCGAGAAGCACTGCGGCGGCCGATCATGTCGTCGCTGCACGGCATGTTCAGCCTCGGCGCGCATGGCGGGCGCCGGGGCCGCCGCGCTGATCGCCGCCGCCGGGATCGCGCTGCTGCCGCATTTCATCGCGGTCGGCGCGCTGGTCGCGCTGATCGGCCTCGCCGCCTGCCGTCCGATGCTGCCGGCTCGGCCGAAGAGGGCGCGGCCGGGCCAGGCTTCGCATGCGCCGTCGGCGGCGCTCCTGCTGCCCGGCATCGTGGCGCTCGCGGGCCTGCTTTCCGAGGGGGCCATGGCCGACTGGAGCGCGGTCTATCTCGAGCAGAGCCTCGGCGCCGGCACGACCATGGCGGCCGCGGCCTTCGCCGCCTTCTCGCTGATGATGGCCGCCGGGCGCTTCACCGGCGACCGGCTGGTCGCGCGCCTGGGCGGCGATCGGGTGGTCCGGGCCGGCGGCGCGCTCGCCGCGACGCGGCCTCGCGCTGACGCTGCTGATCGGCCACGCCGCTAGCTCGCGGTCGTGGGCTTCGCGCTGGTCGGCGCCGGCCTCTCCTGCGTCTTTCCGGTGGTGCTCTCGTCCGCGGCCCGGACCCCGGGCCTGCCGCCGAGCGCTGCGATCGCCGCGGTCTGCACGGTCGGCTACCTCGGCTTCCTGGTGGGCCCGCCGCTGATCGGCGGCCTCGCCGAGCTGATCGGCCTGCCCGGCGGCGCTCGGCCTGGTCGTGCTGCTCTGCGCCCTGATCGCCGCGCTCGGCAGCCGGGCACCCCATGCCGGGTGGCACGTGCGACCTCAGCCTGACCCAAGTCCGAGCGTCAGCCGGCCGTAGCTGACCGCCCGGCGTGGCGCATCGACCGTGAGCCAGGTCCTCGCCGATCACGACCGGGCCGGCGAAGTCGGCCGCGGACCTCGCGCAGCAGCGCCTGCGCGGTCGAACTCGACCGGGACGAAGTGGTTGAGGAGCAGCAGCCTCGCGCCGGCCCGGCCGGCGACCTTGCCGACCTCGCTCGAGAGCGTGTGATAGGCGGCGACGTTCTCGAGGCCCGGTCGGCGCGCCCGCCGCGTCGCGCCACATCTCGTGGTGGATGAAGCATTCGTGGACCAGCAGATCGACGTCCCGGCCTAGCGCACCAGATTGTCGCAGACCGTGGTGTCGCCCGAGAAGGCGACCCGGCCGCTCGCGCTCTCGAACAGGAAGCCGAAGGCCGGCTCGACCGGGCGGTGGTCGACCTGGAAGGCGCTGATCCTGAGGCCGTCGGCGTCCCAGAGGCGCCTTCCTCGAACTCGGTGATCTCGAGCTCGAGCGCCGCGGCCGACGGCCGGCACTCCCATTCGATGCGCTGCTCGCGCTCGCTCTGCCAGAGCGCCATGGTCGCTTCCGCGAAACGGCGCGTGCCGGGCGGGCCGAAGATCCGCTGCGGGCGATCGCGCCCCTGATGCCAGCTCGAGACGATCAGCTGATAAAGGTCGACCCGCGTGGTCGGAGTGGAGGTGGGTCAGCAGCAGCGCATCGAGCGCGGCGCCGGAACTGCCGGCGGCGACCAGGCGCTGGGTGACGCCCGAGCCGCAGTCGACGAGGAAGCTCAGCCCGCCCTGGCGCACCAGGCTCGCCGGTCCGAACCGGCGGGTGTGGACCTGCGGGCAGCCGGTGCCGAGGAGGGTGACCTGCATGGGCGCCATCCTAGCACGAGCGCGACGGATCGCGCCGGAGCCGAACTCGACCTTGGGATGCGAGTTCGTCCTGATCCGCTGATCAGCCGGCAGCGCTGACCTTCAGCCGTGCCGGATCGCGATCGTCTTGAGGGTCGAGAAGCCGTAGAGCGCCTCGAAGCCCTTCTCGCGGCCGAAGCCCGAGCCCTTCATGCCGCCGAACGGCAGCTCGACGCCGCCGCCGGCGCCATACATCTCGACGAACACCTGACCGGCCCTGATCAGGCGAGCGAGGCGCAGCTGGCGCGCGCCGTCCTGGGTCCACACCCCGGCGACCAGCCCGTAGGGCGTGCCATTGGCGATCCGGAGCGCATCGGCCTCGTCCTTGAAGCGAAGCGCAACCAGCACCGGGCCGAAAATCTCCTCCTGCGCCAGCAGGTGATCGGGCGGCACGTAGCCAAGGAGGGTCGGCTTGACGTAGAAGCCGCCTTCCGGGGTGTTGGGCGCGATCTTGCCTTCAGCGAGCAGCAGCAGGCGATCGGCGTGCGCCCGCCTCAGATACTCTTCGACCCGCTCCTTCTGCCCGGCGTTGATCAGCGGCCCGCAGTCGAGGTCGCGCTCGGCCGGGCCGATGTCGAGCATGTGAAAACGCTCGGTGATCTTCTCGA
>CAWFGZ010000008.1:0-74698 GCA_963815435.1 uncultured Alphaproteobacteria bacterium | reverse complement strand
CGCCCAGGGTCTTCAGCATGGACGTCATGGCGCGCCAGTGCAGGGTGTTCAGCCGCCAGACGTCCCGGGCGAGCAGGAAATAGTTCACCACGCCCCTGTACTCGGCTCCGTAGATCCTCACGATGTCGTAGTCGTCGAGGTTCTGGAGCCCGGACCGGTGCCACGGCTTGCCGTGTTCCCGGTAGCGGGCGCACTGGGCCCTGATCACGTCGGGCGGCACCCGCAGCGCGATCTTCCCGTTGATTCCCCGCTGGCCCTTGATGATCTTCGCGTCGCAGTGCTGGACCTTGATGTGGTAGCCGAGAAACCGCGCTGGCTGGCTGCGGGCGTGGGTGATCAGGGTCTTCTGCTGGTTGAGTTCCAGCCCGAGGGTCTCCCGGAGGAACGCGGCCAGCCTGGCCTTGATCTGCTCGGCTTCGGCTTTCGGCCCGGTAAATCCCAGTATGTGGTCATCTGCGTACCTTATGTAGCGCAGCCGCCGGTAACCGGGGTCCATCGGGTCGGCCGTGGGGAGCGTGCGCAGCTGCTTTCGCAGGTCACGGGCTGCCGCCCGGTCTCCGCGTCGCCGCGCGTTTTCCAGCTGCCGGTATATCCTCTTGTATTCAGGATTGGTTTTCCGGCAGGCTCCCCGCGTATACTGCGGGATCAGTTCCCGCTCGACGAATTCGTCGAGCTTGTGCAGGTAGATGTTGCTGAGGATCGGGGACACCACGCCGCCTTGCGGACACCCGCTGAGCGTCTCGTGATATTCCCAGTCTTCCAGGTACCCGGCTTTCAGCATGTTACGGATGAGCCGCAGGAACCGCTGGTTGTGGATTTCCTCCGCCAGTATCCCGAGAAGGATCTCGTGATCCAGGCTGCCAAAGCAGTCGGAGATATCACCCTCGATAAACCAAGTAGTCCCGGTCCAGGTGTCATCTATCTTCCGCAGTGCTGTATGGCACCCTCGTTCTCGCCGGAACCCGTGTGAATTATCAGAGAACTGCGGTTCGTAATACGCCTCAAGGAGCAGGCGGACCACTTCGCCGACTAGCTTATCGGACCATGACGGCATGCCGAGAGGGCGGAGTTTCCCGTTCTTTTTCGGAATGTAGACGCGTCGTGCCGGCGAGAACCGGTACTTCTCGCGTCGCATCAGCCCTGTAATCTGTTCGATCTTTTCCTCGGACATGCCGTCGGCGGTTTCCTCGCTGGCCCCCGGCGTCATCGCCCCGGAGTTGGAGTAGATGTTCCCGTAGGCCAGCAGGTACAGATCCCTGTTGAACATCTGCCGGTACAGCTGCGTGCACGGCAGGCCCTTCCTGCCGCGCTCGCGGAGAACGCTCAATACCACTTCGGCTGGTTGCATTGCGCATCCCTCATGGTTCTTAACCGTTCATCGCCTGTGCCTCTTCGCCCTGTGGTCCGCTATTAGCGGTCTCCAGATTGGGCGGACGTTACCCCGCCGACTACTACAGGCACTCCGTCGCCATAGGACTCGCGTCCCTTAGGCGATCCCATGTTCACACTGCTGTACGTATCTAGCGCGATTTAGGCGTCCCGTCCGTCTCCTTGAATGCCCTGACAGGGCATCGCTCCTGCGTCCCGGAGGATTGCCGTGGGTGCGAGACTACCCCGCAGCAGGGACCGGCGCCGGTTTCAGGTGTCTTTCCGGCGGATGAGAACTTGCATCTTCTGGAGGCTAGGATTCAGGTAATCCGACTTTCACCGTGTCGCGCGGATCTCCCGGCGCACCGCCCCGTACACCTGGGCGCGGTCGCCGGTTTTCTGGCATGCTGTTTTCCCTTATCGTCCTTTCGGACTCCGGTAAGCCATCAGATCCAGAGATAACTCCTCTCATCCCTGCCCGCTCCGCGGGCGATACAGCAGTGCGCCTCATGGCGCACTCACGCAGTTCTCGATCTTCCCGGTCACCCCCGCGTGCTGCGGCGCCACGCACGCGGTCGAATTCCCTTGCGCAGGTCAGCGGTCTCGTCGATGGCCAGCCCCGGCCCGATCCTGTGCCGCTCGAAAATCAGATCGAGCGTCGTGACCTGCTGTTCTTCGGGATATCATGCGGCGCGCGTATATTCGTTGATCAAGCCACCCAAGACGGGTTTTCGGAGGATCCGTTCGCGGTCGATGTCGGAACGGTGACGTGTCCACCGTCGTGTTTGCCGTCAGGGACGCGCTGGGCGATGCCCTGGTGCGGCCGGGCCGTGTTGTAGTGCACCTGGTATTCGGCCAGGACGGCACGCAGATGGCCCTCCCCGAGGATCAGCACGCGGTCCAGGAGCTCACGGCGCAGGGTACCGACGAGGCGCTCGCAGATCGCGTTCATCCGCGGAGCCTGGACGGCCGTGCGCAGGATCCTGGTGCCGACGGCCTGGAATACGGCGTCGAACGAGGCGGTGAAGTTCGATCCGCGGTCGCGGATCAGAAACCGGATGTCCCCGAACCGCTCGCCGAGGCTGAGGGCGAGGTTGCGGGCCTGCTGCACGGTCCACTCCCCAGTGGGGTTGGCGGTGACGCCACCCAGATGCATCCGGCGGGTGCCATGCTCGATGAACACCAGGACGTACAGTCGCCTCAGCAGCACGGTGTCCACGTGCAGGAAATCGACTGCGACGATCCCGGCGGCCTGGGCGTGCAGGAACTGCCGCCAGCGTCGGGCCCGAGCGGCGCGGCGCCGGATCGATGCCCGCGGCATGCAGGATCTCCCACACGGTGGACGGCGCGACCGTCACGCCGAGCTTCATCAGCTCGCCGTGGATCCGGCGGTGTCCCCACAGCGGATTCTCCCTCGCCAGACGGACGACAAGGCGGGCGATGCCCGGGGCTGTCGGCGGGCGCCCTGGCTTGCGCCGCTTGCTCGTGTCGTACTTCTTCGCCGCCAGCCTGCGGTGCCAGGCCAGCAGCGTCGCTGGCGTCACGGGAAAGACCTCGGCCCAGCGCCTGCGCGGTACAAGCCGCGCCAGCGCGGCGAACCAGGCCCGGTCGGCCGGCTCGTACCGCACCCGGCCGGCGTGCCGCCGCAGGACCGCGTTCTCATGCCGGAGCACCAGCAGCTCAGCATCCTTCACCCGGTCCCCGCGGAACACCAGGACCGCCAGGCTGAGTACCCGGCACGTAAGCAAGTAGACGATCTTGAGCAGCACCCGGCAAGCCAACCACCACCACGTCAAGCCTGCTGACGAAAGCGCAGGTCAGCCACTCAATCGAGTATTCGAGCGGTACAGCATCCGCACGCTGGTCACCGACTTCCCCGCAATCTGGAACGACCCGGCCACCCCGCAGCGAGAACGCAAGCGCATGACCCGCCTGCTCCTCACCGACGTCACCGTCACCAGGAACGCGAAAACAATCACCTGCAACATGCGATGGCAGGGCGGCCAAGACCACACCCTCACCCTGCCGGTCCCCAAACCGCCTGGGAACTGCGCCAGACCGCACCGCACGTCGTCGAAGCGATCGACCAGCTGCTGGACCACCACACCCACGCCGAGATCGCCGCCATCCTCAACGCCCGCGGCCACACCAGCGGCGAAGGCCGCCCCTTCCACCCCCTGATCATCCGCAACATCCGCGACGAATACGGGCTCCGCAGCCGGCAACAGCGGCTCCGCGACGCCGGCATGCTCACCCTGGACGAGATGGCCGGCCAGCTCGGCGTGTCCGCCGGCACAGTCAAGGCCTGGCGCCACGCCGGTCTTGTCAGTGGCCAGTGCTACAACGATAAAGGCCAGGCGCTCTACCACCCGCCCGGACCGAACCCACCCGCCCCGCACCACGGACTACCCCGGCTTACCGACCGGCGACCTGCACAAACATCAGACACCCACGAACCGACCCGAAAAGGTGCAGTGTGAAACCAAAGGTTTCGCTCGGGGTGCCTGTGGCGGGCTGGCCAGGATCCTGACGCCCTCGGCGGTGAACACGGCGTCGAAGGAGCTGGTGAACTGGCCCGCGCGGTCCCTGATCAGGAACTTGACTGTGGCCGCGCGCTGGCCGAGGTCCATTATGAGGTTGCGGGCCGCCTGCGTGGCCCACGCGCCGTCCGGGTTCGCGGTGATGCCGGCCAGGTGGACACGGCGGGTGTCGTGCTCGATGGCGATCAGGGCGTAGACGCGCCGCAACAGCACGGTGTCCACGTGGACGAAGTTGACGGCGAGGATGCCTCGCGCCTGGGCGGTCAGGAACTGCTTCCAGGTCGGGCCGGTGCGGCGGGGTGCGGGGCCGATCCCGGCGTCATGCAGGATCTGCCAGACCGTGGAGGCTGCGATCTGGTGGCCGAGCCTTACCAGCTCGCCTTGCACCCGCCGGTGCCCCCATGTGGGATTCTCCGTCGCGATGCGGATCACCAGCCTGCGGACCGCAGCTGCTGTGGCCGGTCGCCCGGGACGGCGTTGGCTCGCGTAGTCCCACTTGCGCGTGACCAGCCGTCGGTGCCAGGCGAGCAGCGTCGCGGGCGTCACCGCGAACACCTCGCCCCACCGGCGGCGGGGAACCAGGCGGGACAGTGCCGCGAGCCACAGCCGGTCGCCCGGCTCGTAGCGGACCCGGCCGACCTGGCGGCGCAAGACAGCGTTCTCGTGCCGGAGCGCCAAGACCTCGGCGTCCTTGGACGCGTGGCCCCGGGACAGCACCGTCACGCAGCCCAGCAGGCAGCGTACGAGCAGGTAGACGACCGAAATGACCATTCAGCGATGATCCCAGCCGGGGCGCGACCAGGCTCAATGCAGTAATCGAACCCCACAGGATCGGCCGGCCACTGGAGGGGCGCTGGGAGCCGATGCGGTTCATCCTCGGACCGTGGCGATGGATGCTGGTCATCTACAGCTACGAGGAACCGGACGACGTTGTCCTTATCGTCGCCTTCCAGGACGCGCGGTCGTCCGCCGCAGCCACTGCATTGTGAAGTTCCTTCCCCGAAACGGTCACGGAATCTACCGCGGCGACGACCTGGCATACGCGCCACTACTCGTCTCACCTCAACCAGGGACACGGCAAAGTCGTGAATTGAGGGCGTGACCTGGGATGTCGTAACGGCGGGTGATTCGTCCGGCGTGTCCGGGGGCGGCGGACGGGCCCGGGCGGAACGATGGAAGTTCTTCACGCTCACCATCGCCTGCCACGAGGACTCCGCCCGCCGATGACATCTTCGCCCATGGCGGCTGCCCGCTGCCAGCATCTTCTCGGTCTCCTTGCCCAGGTCCCGGACCCGCGGAAGAAGCGAGGCCGCCGGCATGCGCTGGCCGGGCTGCTCGCAGTGGGGATCGCGGCGGTCATCGCGGGGTCGAAGTCGTTCGCGGCAATCGGGCAGTGGGCGGGCGACGCCGGCCCGGATGTGCTGGCCGTACTCGGCGCGGAACGCGGCCCGGCGGAGGAGTCGACCTACCGTCGCGCGTTCGCCCTGGTCAGCGCCGATATGCTCGACCGGGTCCTCGGCGCCTGGCTGTGGACCCGGGCCGCGCGGGCGGCGGGCGGCTGGTGATCGCGATCGACGGCAAGACCGTCCGCGGCGCGAAGCGCAAGGGCGGGAAGGCCCCGCACCTGGTCGCGGCCCTGGCGCACGGGATCGGCGCGGTCCTCGGCCAGGTCGCCGTAGACGAGAAGTCCAACGAGATCCCCGCGGTCCGGGAGCTGCTGAAGGCGTTCGCCGACGTGGCCGGGGCAGTCTTCACGATTGACGCAATGCACACGCAGGCTGACACGGCGAAGGTGATCCTCGCCCGGCGGGCGGACTACGTGATGACCGTCAAAGCCAACATGCCCACCTTGTACAAGCAGCTCAAGAAGCTTCCCTGGGCCGCGATCCCCGCCGTCTCGGCCGTGAGCACGGACCACGGCCGCCGGGCCCGTCGCACCATCAAGGCGGTGCTCGCGCCGTCCTGGATCGGGTTCGACGGCGCCGCCCAGGTCGCGCAGCTGCGCCGCACCGTCACGCAGAACGGCAAGAAGACCGTCGAGGTCGTCTACCTGATCACCAGCGACAAAGACGCCGGCCCGGCCACCCTGGCCGCCTGGGTCCGGAGCCACTGGGAGATAGAAAACTGTCTGCACTGGGTCAGGGACGTGACTTACCTGGAAGACAAATCGCTGGTCAGGACGGGAAACGCGCCCCGGGTGATGGCCTCGCTGAGGAGCCTGGCCATCAGTCTCCTGCGCCTGGACGGCCACGACAACATAGCAGCGGCCAACCGTCACCACCTCCGGGACCCGCAGCGCACGCTAAAGCTGCTTCAGGCTGCATGAACGCGACTTTGCCGTGTCCCTGTCACCTCAACATGTCGCATTGCCAGTTTCAGTCTGATCCGGCTAAAATGCCTCGTGACTGACTTCGTTGCTGACACGCTTGGCTTCTGGCGGGACGGCTTCACCGCCTCCCTTATTTGGATGGACGTCATTGGCATGGGAGCGGCGACACGAGTCAACGTGCAGGCCACCGCCTACAGCTCGGGCAAACGCAAGATGCCGGACGTAATCTATGCGGAACTCTTCAGCCGCCAGACGAAGGTGAACGGGACCTCTACCGTCCCCTCCGCCGGATCCACGACCCTGCCGACGCCAAGACGTGTCGAGCTGAAGCGAGCGGATAGGCCGACCGGTCAGACGAAGACCTATTATCGGCTCGAACTTAAGGCCACGGAACTCGGTTTCGGTAAACCGACGGGAAAGAGTACGGTTGCGACCGTGGCACGCAAAGGCGGCACGAGTGATGACTTCCTTCGGAAAGGCCTCCGCTTTCCTGGGCGTGGCACAGCGGTCCAGCCGGCTCGGGCGAGCGAAACAAGTGGCTCCCAGCAAAGCGAGGAGCCCGATGCCATGGCCCTCTTCTTGGCCGGAGGCGTGGAGTTGCTGGACGTCCGATTCGTGCCCACAAACGGATGGAAACTACCGGAGGGATCGACCAGTGCGGCGCGGCTCATTAGAAGTCCGGCGACCCTTGTCTACTACTCCGGGGAGGGTCTGTACGAAGAAAACTGTCTAGCTATTGAAATAGGTTCCCATAAATATGAGTGCTGGCTCTACCCGAAGAGCCTGATCGAAGCCTGGCAGGCGATCGGGCAAAACCGAATCGACATCCTCACGATTGCCGGCTGCTCTGTTCTCAGCATCCACACTCCCCGACCGGGTTAGCCAGCGAGTGGGCCTGGTCTCGCCTGGCTTCCATTGCTCGAGCGAGCCGGAGGACCTGTTCGTCTGCTATTGGGATATGGCGAGGAGAGAGCTAAGCTCTTTTACGATCCTCCGTACCGTCGGCACCCCCGCCAAGCACCGAGGGACTCCCCAGTCGGGAACAAGATCGCTACAGATTTCGGGGCGGCGCTGGCCTCCCGCGGGCTGGATGACGCCCGCAGCGTGTGGCTAAAGGTGAACGAAGACCAGAAGGCACACAACGCGGTGGCGATCGATTCCAAGGGTTTCTTCAGCACGTATCATCCGGGGGGCAGCCAATCTGGTAAGTCGTTGTCGCCACGAGTTTGGATAGGGTCTCAGTGCCCTCGGGTGCAGTTATCAACATACGGCACTACATCCACCGCCGTTCGTGTGTCACTAGCGGAGTCGAGCGCGTAGGGGTGCCGGTAAGAACGGTGTCAGGAACCGCGTTAAAGCCTCTCCAGTTTGCTGAACACGGCCTCCCGGCAGGGTGCTATGCGTACGGGCCCGGCTGGCGGTGACGGAACGGGTTGTCCGCCTGATAGGAGGGGATGCCGGTTTCGCCGCGCCGGTAGCGTTCAGCGGCGAACAGGTCCCAGGAGCGCTCGGACTGGAGCAGCTTGCTGCGGCGGCAGAACTCCCGGAAGTCCAGGTCCGGTTCTGCTGCCTGGCGCCGTCGTTCGGCGCGCCGGTCACCCAGCACCGCCGCGGCGTCCAGGTCGGCCACGCGGCGGGCGCGGGCCAGCTCATCGACATCGGCAGCAATCCGGTTCAGGATCGCCGCCACCCGGGGCAGGCCGGCCACCACGTGCGCCCTCTCGGGGTGGTCGCCCTCTGGGCGCAGGTTGACCGCCGACGGGAACCCCTTGGTGTGCAGGTGGGTCAGCCACCCGGCGCACTGGCGCAGCCAGCCGACCTCATCGAGCAGGCGGTCGCAGATCAGGTCGCGGCCGTCCAGGGGTCCCGGTAGTCCTGGGGGAAATTTTGGTCGGATATCCCTGCGATAACACGTCACTGAATACCCTGACCTGACCGTAATACCGGGTGTTAGTGCTGCGGGCCTGCACCTTGGCTACAGGTCAGCGTGTGCTGGCGAGCGCGGCGTATGCGGTGGAGCGGGAGATTTTCAGGGTGCGGGCGGCCTGGGTGACGGAGGTGCCGTCATCGACGAGGCGGCGGAGTGTGGTGATCTCGGCTGGCCCGGTCACTTTCGGGCGGCCGATGTGCTTCTTGCCGGGCAGCATCCGGCCTTCGGCCTGGCGGCGCCGGGCGGCGGCGATTCCTTCGGCCTGGCGTTCGGCGCGCAGCTCGAGCTCGTACTCGGCGGCGGCGGCCAGGACGGCGAACATGAACCGGCCTTCCTTGGTGTCCAGGTCGAAGTCCTCGGTCAGCGACTTCACCGTCACGCCATGGTCGCGTAGCTCGCCGATGGTGGTCAGGACGTGCGCGGCCGAGCGGCCCCACCGGTCGGACTTCCAGAACACCAGCGTGTCGCCGGCCTGCAGGGTGGCCAGGGCCTTGATCTTCGCGGCGACCCGCGAGGAGCTGTGCGCGATCTATGCCCGGCCGGAGGCCTCGACCATCCGGCTCGGCACGCTGCGCAACGCGGCCGGTCTGCCGGCATTCGCGATCACCGACAACCTGCTCGGCAAGCATTTCGCGGTCCTCGGCACGACCGGAGCGGGCAAGTCCTGCGCCGTGACCGTGATCCTGCGCGCGATCCTCGATGCGCATCCGTTCGGTCACGTCATCATGCTCGACCCGCACAACGAGTATGCGACCGCCTTCGGCGATCAGGCCGAGCTGCTCAATCCGGGCAATCTCAAGCTGCCCTACTGGCTGTTCAACTTCGAGGAAGTCGCCGCGATCCTGGTCAACCAGGAGTTCGCCCGAGAGCGCCTATGCCGAAGGCGCAATCCTGCGGCGGGCGATCCTCGGGCGCGGCGCAGCTTCTCCGGCGAGGAACAGAGCAACGAGCACGTCACCGTCGACACGCCCGTGCCCTACCGGCTCTCCGAGCTGATCCAGATCCTCAAGGACGACATGGGCGCCTTCAACAAGGCCGACAGCGCGGTCTTCTTCCAGCATCTGATCAATCGCGTCGAGAGCGTGAGCAGCGACAAGCGCTACGACTTCATGTTCTCGAGCTTCAGCGTGCGCGACAACATGCGCCAGATCCTGTCGCGGATCCTGCGCATCCCGGTCGAGGGCAAACCGATCACGATCATCGACATCTCGGGCGTGCCGTCCGAGATCGTCGACGTGGTGGTCTCGGTGCTGTGCCGGCTGATCTTCGAGTTCGCGCTGTGGAGCGACCGCGACCGGGCGCCGCCGATCCTGCTGGTCTGCGAGGAGGCGCACCGCTACGTGCCGCGCGACGACCAGACCGGGCTTCGCGCCGACCCGGCGCGTCGATGTCGCGGATCGCCAAGGAGGGCCGCAAGTACGGCCTCTCGCTGTGCCTCGTGACCCAGCGGCCGGCCGAGCTCTCGGTCAGCAGCCTGTCGCAGTGCAACACCATCTTCGCGCTTCGCCTCGGCAACGAGCACGACCTCGAGTTCGTCCGCCACGCCGTGCCCGACAGCTCGCGCTGGCTGGCCGACGCGCTGCCGGCGCTGAACACCCAGGAGGCGCTGGTCCTCGGCGACGGCGTGCCGGTGCCGCTGCACATCCGCTTCGAGGAGCTGCCGCCCGACCATCGCCCGGCGAGCACGACCCCGCCGTTCGCCCGGGCGTGGCAGAACGAACTCGACGACGACGGGCTGATCGACGAGACGATCGAGCGCTGGCGCTTTCAGATCCGCGGCACGCAGAACGCGTCCTGAACAGCGCCCGAGCGACGGGTCGAAGGCGCCGCGCTGCGGCGCGCAGCGCTAGGCCCTCGACCCAAAGCCTTTGACATTGGCTGGCCGATCGGTATAAGGGCGCGGTCCGAAAGGTCCGGGCAGCGGCCCGGTTTCCTGTCCGTTTCCCTTCTGTCCCCTGCCAGCAAAGCCGCCATGACCAAGCGCTCGCCGACGAAGAACAAGATCTGCCGCCGCCTCGGGGTCAATCTCTGGGGGCGGGCGAAGAACCCGATCGTCAAGCGCGACTATCCGCCGGGCGAGCATGGCACGAAGCGGCGCAAGATCTCCGGCTACGGCCAGCAGCTGGCGGCCAAGCAGAAGCTCAAGGGCTATTACGGCAACATCACCGAGCGGCAGTTCCGCCGGGTGTACCAGGAGGCGGCGCGGCGGCGCGGCGATACCGCCGAGCACATGGTCGGTCTGCTCGAGCGGCGCCTCGACACGATCGTCTACCGGCTGAACTTCGTGCCGACCGTGTTCGCCGCGCGCCAGTTCGTCAATCACGGCCACGTCATGGTCAACGGCCGGCGGGTGACCATCCCGAGCTATCTGGTGCGCGAGGGTGACGTCGTCGAGGTCCGGGAGAAGTCCAAGAACCTGGCGCTGGTCCTGGGCACGATCCAGCAGCCCGAGCGCGACGTGCCGGATTATCTCTCCGTCGACTTCAAGGCGCTCAAGGGGACGCTGGTGCGCGTGCCCAAGCTCGCCGACGTGCCCTATCCGGTGCTGATGGAGCCCAACCTGGTGATCGAGTACTACTCGCGCTGAGGGCTGCTTGCCGGCACGGCCCGGACGGATTCGTCCGGCAGGGCAAAGAAGCAGGTCATGTTGCCGCCGCTGAACTCGTCGATCATCGGTCGCGGGTCGGCCTGATACTGATCGAGCAGGCCGACCAGTTGCCGCGTCGCGGCGCGGGTCGGAAAGCGCGCGCGATAGGGCTCAAGCCAGGCCATGTAGTGCCGCTCGTGGCCGCGGCGCACCATGAACGTGAGATCCTGGACCAGATAATTGTGGAATTCGCCAGGCTTGCGATTGGCAGCGGCATAGGCCAGGACGAGCTCGGGATCCGCTGATCGCCTGCGCGAGGAACTCGATCGCCTGGTGCAGGCCCCGCCCTTCGATTCGATGGCGTATAGGTCGTAGCCCTGGACGGCCGCCATCTCGGCGATCGTCACGAGCGACGCGATCGCATGGCGCTGATACCAGAGCGCCTTCGCGCCACGCGCAATCTCGAGCGGCAGGCTGCCGTCCGCGCGCATCTGAGAGAGCGCGATCAAGAAGCTCTCGACGCCTTGGCGGAACAGCTCGTCGTTGCCGCGCAGCGCGCCCCACGCCATATCGACACTATCGCTCAGATAACGGTGGTTGTTGAGTGGCTCACCGGGCCCTGCGACGCCTCGGGCCGTTTGATGCCGCGCAGCCGGACCAGCCGGTTCAGCCAGCGTTCAACCTCGATCATGCTCTATCTTCGCTGCCATGTCGGCATCGTCGCGGATCAGGCTGTAGGCGACGATCGTCGGCAGCAGCGTCCGTTCCAGCTGTAGTAGGTGTTCTCCTCCTCGGTCCTGAAGCTTGGTCAGCGCCTTGCCCTCGCGCCCAGCGTCGCAGATTGGCGATCAGCGCCTGCGCGCTCGGCCGCTCGTCGCGCCCGAACGCGACGGCGCGCGCGCGGTCATCATCGTCCAGGCGAACGGCTCGCCGTCTCGGTGCGTCCCTCGTCGTCATCGGCGCGGCGTCTTGAGGCGGGTCTTCGCCTTGTGCGAGCGCCAGTCGTCGCCGTGGCCGGGCCGCACCATGGCGGCGGCGCTCGGCCGGCAGGGCCGCGAGCCACGCCGCACGCACCGCGCGGTCGAACAGCACCTCGCCCGGGCGGGTCACCCGGTAGCCCGACAGGTCCTGGGCCGCGCCCGCCGCCGTCGCCGTGGCGCGCGAGTCCCAACACATCGACGAGAAATCCCGTCAACTCGACCGAACATGGTCGCTTTTCCCGCCCGCTGACGACTAACATGATGCCGGCTTGCGACCGCCTGCCGCGCGTCGCTGTCGTGCGGCACCCGGCCTATGAGGAGCTTTCGCACTGTCCCGCCGGCTCGCCCGAGCCCCCTCGTGCTGGTCAGCGGACTGATCGCGCTGGCGTTGGTCGCCTGGCTGGCGCGCGCCGCCGAGGAAGCGCCGCCGCTTGACCTGCGCTATGGGCTCTACTGGGCCGGCTTCCAGATCGCCAGCTCAAGCTGCAGCACGCGGTCGAGCCCGACAGCTACCACGCCAGAGCTGATCATCGAGACCGTCGGGCTGCTCGACCAGCTCGTGCGCTATCGCGCCAAGACGTCCGCGCGCAGGGCGAGCTCGGGCCGGGCGGGCGCCTGCTGCCCGTCGACCTTCAGCACCGCGTACCAGTCGCGCAGGAAGGCACGTACCGCCCGGGTGACCTTCGATCCGGCGAGCCGGCGACGCCGTCGACGTCTCGGATCACCAAACGCGGCCGCCCGATACGAGCAAAGTGCCCGCAGCGTTGCGTCAGGACGTGGTCGATCCGCTGACCGCGTTCTTGAGCATCCGCGAGCACATCGCCGCCGGGCCCGCGCCGGGACGAGCCCTTCGGCGCACAGCGTGTTCGACGGTCGCCGCCGCTACGATCTCGCCGCGCGGGTGACCGGGCACGATCGCGCTAGGTTGCCGGGCACGACCAGGCTGTCCTCCGTGTCGCGCTGACCCTGACCTCCCGTCGCCGGGTCCGATCCCGACGATCTCGACGAGATCGCAACCGACGACGAGCGGATCGAACTCGAGTTCCTGCTGAGCGACGACAGACGGCTCCTGCCGCTCCAGATGCGGACGCTCAACGGCATCCTTGCCGCCAGCATCGAGCTGCTGCAGGACTGCTCCGGCGAAGTCCGGCTGTCAGCTCGCGGCGCGCTGACGCCCCCGTCGGCAGGATCAGGCGACCGCCTCGGTCTCGACGCCCTTGGCGCGCATCAGCTCGGCGAGCTCGCCGCTCTGATACATCTCGCGCACGATGTCGCAGCCGCCGACGAACTCGCCCTTGACGTAGAGCTGGGGCACCGTCGGCCAGTTGCTGAACTCCTTGATGCCCTGACGCAGCCGGTCGTCGCTCAGCATGTCGAACGCCTTGAACTTGACGCCCACCATCGAGAGCACCTGGACCACCTGGGCCGAGAAGCCGCACTGCGGGAACACCGGCGTGCCCTTCATGTAGAGCACCACCGGGTGGGCATCGATCTCGGCCTGGATGCGCTCGGCACATTATTGGCTCGGTCATGATCGGCTCCAATCAGCGGCGTTTACGCCTGCTCCGGCACGGCGGTGGTCAGCGCCAGGGCATGCAGCTCGCCGCCCATACGCTCACCCAGCGTGCGATAGACCATCTGGTGCTGCTGGACCCGGCTCACGCCGCGGAAGGCCGCCGTGACGACGTGCGCCTCGTAGTGATTGCCGTCGCCCGCGAGGTCCTCGATCGTGACCTCGGCATCGGGCAGACCGGCCCGGATCAGGGCTTGATCTCCTCGGCCATCATCGCCATCGGGTACCGTCCACTCCTCGGCAGCGCTCGGCCACGCCGGTCAGCCGCGCACGGCCATCAGCCCCGGCAGCCAGTCCTCGTGGGCCCGGATCAGCTCGCCCATGGATATGGCATCGCCGCCGGCGAGCGTCAACGCGGCGCCCCCGGTGGTGCCGACCGCGCGCGCCAGGCCGCCGTCCCGGCGCGCTGCCTCGAGCACCGCGTCCTCGCGGCGCCGGCGCGGCGGCGAGCAGATAGCGCCCCTGGTCCTCGCCGAACAGCCAGCCGGCGCCTCGCCGTCCGGCGGCAGCGCGAGATCGGCGCCGATGCCGGCGGCGAGCACCATCTCGGCGAGGGCGACTAGGAGGCCGCCATCGGCGAGATCGTGGCAGGCCTCGATCCGCCGCGGCGATCAGCGCGCGGACCAGTCGCCGTTGCGCCGCTCGCTGACCAGATCGACCGGCGGCGGCGCGCCCTCCTCGCGCCCGCAGATCTCGCGCAGATAGAGCGAGCTGCCGAGCCAGCCGAAGCTCTCGCCGACCAGGATCAGCGCGCAGTCCGGCGCGCGATAGGCGAGCGTCGCGCATGCGCTCGAGATCGTCGATCAGCCCGAGCCCGCCGATCGCCGGCGTCGGCAGAATCGCCCGACCATCGGTCTCGTTGTAGAACGAGACGTTGCCCGAGACGATCGGGAAATCGAGCGCCCGGCAGGCCTCGGCCATGCCCTCGATACAGCCGACGAACTGGCCCATCACGATCGGGTTCTCGGGGCTGCCGAAATTCAGGCAGTCGGTGACCGCAAGCGGGCGCGCGCCGACGGCGGTGAGATTGCGCCACGCCTCGGCAACCGCCTGACGCCCGCCGCGGCGGGGATCGACAAGGCCGTAGCGCGGCGTGCAGTCGGTGGTCAGCGCGAGGCCGCGGTTGCTGCCATGGATGCGCACCACCGCCGCATCGCCGCCCGGCCGCTGCACGGTGTCGCCCATCACCATGTAGTCGTACTGCTCGAAGATCCAGCGCTTGGAGGCGAGATCCGGGCTCGCCAGCAGTCGCAGCAGCGCCGCCCGCATGCGGGATCGGCGTCGCTGACATGCGCAGGCGCGATCGGCGGCGGCGGCACGGTCCGGACGTGGCGCCGCTGGTAGACCGGCGAATTCCCGCTGACCGGCGCGATCGGCACGCGCGCCACCTCCGCGCCGCCCAGCGCAACACCATCGCGCCGCTGTCGGTCACCCGGCCGACGGTGACGCAGTCGAGGTCCCATTTGGCGAACACCGCCCGCGCCGTGTCCTCGGCGCCCGCGCGCAGCACCAGCAGCATGCGCTCCTGGCTCTCCGACAGCATGATCTCGTAGGGCGTCATGCCCGGCCTCGCGGATCGGGACGCGGTCGAGATCCATCTCGATGCCGGTGCCGCCGCGGGCCGCCATCTCGAACGACGACGAGGTCAGCCCGGCCGCGCCCATGTCCTGGATCGCGACGATCGCGTCGGTCTGCATCAGCTCCAGGCAGGCCTCGAGCAGCAGCTTCTCGGTGAACGGATCGCCGACCTGGACGGTCGGCCGCCGCGCCTCGCTCGCCTCGCTGAACTCGGCCGAGGCCATGGTCGCGCCATGGATGCCGTCGCGCCCGGTCTTGGCACCGACATAGACCACCGGGTTGCCGGCGCCGGCGGCGCGGGCGTAAAAGATCTGATCCTTGCGCACGAGGCCGACGCACATCGCGTTGACCAGGATGTTGCCGTCGTAGGCGGGATGGAAGGTGGTCTCGCCGCCGACCGTGGGCACGCCGATGCAGTTGCCGTAGCCGCCGATGCCGGCGACCACGCCGTCGACCAGATGGCGGGTCTTGCGGCTGCTCCGGCGCGCCGAAGCGCAGCGAATTCAGCAGCGCCACCGGCCGCGCCCCCATCGTGAAGACGTCGCGCAGAATGCCGCCGACGCCGGTCGCCGCACCCTGATAAGGCTCGATGAAGCTCGGATGATTGTGGCTCTCGATCTTGAACACCGCGGCCATGCCCTCGCCGAGATCAACCACCCCGGCGTTCTCGCCCGGCCCGCAGATCACCTGCGGCGCCGCGGTCGGCAGCTGCCGCAGCCAGTGTCTCGAGGACTTGTACGAGCAATGCTCGCTCCACATCACCGAGAAGATGCCGAGCTCGACCAGGTTCGGCGCGCGGCCGAGGATCTCCTGGATCCTGCCGTACTCGGCCTGCCGACAGCCCGTGCTCGGCCATGAGCTCGGGGGTGATCCGATCGGTTTCGCCTGACATGGCTGACGAGGACTAAGCGAGGCCTTCGATCAGGGATCGGAACAGCACCAGACCGTCGGTGCCGCCGAGCCGCGGATCGGCCGCCCGCTCGGGGTGCGGCATCAGGCCGAGCACGTTGCGCCCGGGGCCGAGCACCCCGGCGATCGCCGCCATCGAGCCGTTCGGATTGGCGCGGTAGCGGAACGCGATCCGATCCTCGCCCTCGAGACGCGCGAGCTCGTCCGGCGTGCAGACGTAGCAGCCGTCGTGGTGAGCGATCGGGATCGTGATGATCTGGCCGGTCGTGTAGCCCCCGGTGAATACGGATTCGCTGGTCGCGACCTCGAGCTCGACCGGGCGGCAGATGAACTTGAGCCCGGCGTTGCTGAGCACGGCGCCCGGCAGCAGTCCCGCCTCGGTGAGGATCTGAAAGCCGTTGCAGATGCCGAGCACGGCGACCCCGGCGGCGGCCCGCTTGAGCACTTCGGTCATGACCGGGGCGCGCGCCGCGATCGCGCCGCAGCGCAGATAGTCGCCATAAGCGAAGCCGCCCGGCAGGACGATCAGATCGAGCCGCGGCAGCTCGGTCTCGGCATGCCAGACGTGCGCGACGTGAGCGCCGGCCGCCGCCAGCGCCACGGCCGCGTCCCGATCGCAGTTCGAACCCGGGAAGGTAATGACCCCCTGCGCGCAAGCCCTCCACTCCGCAAGCGGGTCAGTCGTCGAAGGCCACCGAATAGGTTTCGATCACCGGATTGGCAAGCAGCTGCTCGCACATCGCCCGGATCTCGTCTTCCGCGGCGGCGCGGTCGGTCTGGTCGAGCTCGAGCTCGATCAGCTTGCCCTGACGGACCGAGCCGATCCCCGCGAAGCCGAGCTGGGCGAGCGCCCGTCCGATCGCCGCCCCCTGCGGATCGAGCACGCCGTCCTTGAGCCGAACGTGGACCCGCGCCTTCATGGAATGTCCGAGCGCCCGGGCTGGCTAGTCCGTCTCATTGGACCGTTTCGGGCCCCTTGAGATCGCGCGGGCCGGCTTCGGGCAGAATTCCGAGGCGCCGCGCCACCTCCTGATAGCCCTCCTCGACCCGACCGAGGTCGCGCCGGAACCGGTCCTTGTCGAGCTTCTCGTTGGTCACGACGTCCCAGAGCCGGCAGCTGTCCGGGCTGATCTCGTCGGCCAGCACGATGCGCATGTCGTCGTCTTCCCAGAGCCGGCCGTACTCCAGCTTGAAGTCGATCAGGCGCAGCCCGACGCCGGCGAACAACCCGGTCAGAAAATCGTTGATGCGCAGGCTGAGGTTGAGGATCTCGTCGATGTCCTGATAGCTCGCCCAGCCGAAGGCGGTGATGTGCTCCTCGCTGACCATGGGATCCTCGAGCTCGTCGGACTTGTAATAGTACTCGACGATCGAGCGCGGCAGCGCGGTGCCTTCGTCCATGCGGAAGCGCTTGGCTAACGAGCCCGCGACGACGTTACGGACCACCACCTCGAGCGGGATGATCTCGACCTCCTTGATCAGCTGCTCGCGCATGTTGAGGCGGCGCACGAAATGGGTCGGAATGCCGATCGCCGCGAGCCGGAGCATGAGGTACTCCGAGATCCGGTTGTTGAGCACGCCCTTGCCGGTGATCACGCCCTGCTTCTGATTGTTGAAGGCGGTGGCGTCGTCCTTGAAATACTGGATCAGCGTCCCGGGCTCGGGGCCTTCGAAGAGGACCTTGGCCTTGCCTTCGTAGACTTTGCGGCGACGGCTCATGCGGCGGTCCATGGTGAAGGCCTCGCTCGATGAGGGGCGATTGAGACGCGCGCCGTCTATAGCTCAGCCCCGGCGCAAACACAACCGAGACGGGCCATCTGCCCGGCTCAGCGCAATGCGCTGACAGCATCCCCAGCGCGCGGCGGGGCGAGCACCCTTCGTCCTTGCATCCGCGGGCGCAAGTGAATAACACGGCGCGGCCATGGTGCGTGCATCGTCCCGGCCCGCAGCCGTCGCCGTGCTCGACGTCGGCAAGACCAACGTCAAGCTGCTCGCCATCGCGCCGCACGGCGCCATTCTGTCGTCGCGCCAGGCGCCCAACGCGGTGCGCTCCGGCGAGCCCTATCCGAGCTGCGATACCGAGCACCTCTGGCGGTGGCTGATGGCCGCGCTGGCCGATCTGGGCGAGCGCTTCGCGATCACCGCCATCGTCCCGACCAGCTACGGCTCGACCGCGGCGCTGGTCAACGCGGCCGAGCTTGTGCTGCCGATCCTGGACTATGAGGCCGACCCGCCGGCCGAGATCGCCGCGGCCTACGCCGAGGTCGCACCCTGGTTCGAGGAGTGCTGCTGTCCGATCAACCCGGGCGGGCTCACGCTCGGCCGCCAGCTGTTCTGGCAGAGCCGCTTGTTCGCCGAGGATTTCGCGCGGGCGCGCTGGATCCTGACGTTCGCGCAATACTGGGCCTGGGGGCTTTGCGGCGTTCCGGCCTCGGAAGCGACTTCGCTCGGCGCGCAGACCCAGCTCTGGGATCCACGCGAGCGCGACTTTTCGAGCCTGGTCAAGCGGGAGGGCTGGCTCGACAAGTTCCCGCCACTGCGCAATGCCTGGGAGGAGTTGGGCCCCTTGCAGTTCGACGTGGCCGACAAGACCGGTCTGCCGATCGACACTCCGGTCCTCTGCGGGATTCATGACAGCAACGCCAATTTCGCCCGCTATCTCGCGGCCGGCCTCGAGGACTTCACGCTGATCTCGACCGGCACTTGGCTGATCACCTTCAACCCGAGCCTGCCGCTGGACCGGCTGCACCCGTTGCGCGACACCGTGGCGAACACCGACCTCCTCGGGCGCCCGGTGGCCTGCGCCCGGTTCATGGGCGGGCGCGAATATGCCCGGGTCGCCGGGACCGACGGCCTCGAGGCGCGCCCTACGGCGGCCGACCTCGAGGCTCTGATCGGGCGTGGCACCATGGCGCTGCCGTCCTTCTCGAACAGTGGCGGGCCCTATCCCGGCACCGGCGGCAAGGGGAGGATTATCGGTCCGGAGCCGGCCTCCGCCCTCGAGCGGGCGGCGCTGGCCAACCTCTATGTCGCGCTGATGACCAACGTCGGACTCGACCTTCTCGACTCACGCAGCCGCGTGATCGTCGATGGCAGCTTCGCCGAGAACCCGCTGTTTGCGGGGCTTCTGGCCGCGCTCAGGCCGGACCAGCCGGTCGCAGTCTCGACCGAGCGAAACGGCACCGCTCTGGGTGCCGCGCTCCTCGCCGGCTGGGCCGAGCGCAAGGTGCCGGCCGTACTGGAATTGAAGCCGATCGAAGCGATCCCGATCGCGGGCCTCGAAGGCTATGCCGCAGCCTGGCGGGCCGTAGCTGAAGCAATCGAGGTGGTCTGAAACCAGCGCTGCTTGGCTCGGCCCTGCAACGAATCAGGGCGTGGGGGCGTCCTGGCGGAGCAGGCCCTCGTGTTTGAGTTCGGCCCAGAAATCGGCCGGGATGCGGGGCGCGAAGGTGGCGAGGTTGCGCTCGACCTCCTCGGGCGCGCGGACCCCGACACTGACCGTGGCGATCACCGGATGGCCGAGCGGGAACTGCAGGGCAGCACTGGCCAGGCTGACCTGATGGCGCGCGCAGACGGCTTCGATCCGGCGCACGCGTTCCATGATCTCGGGCGGCGCTGGCTGGTAGTTGTACCAGGCGCCTTTGGTGGCGCCGGTTGCCAGGATACCGCTGTTGTAGGCGCCGCCGATGATCAGGCCGACGCCGCGCTGCTCGCAGAACGGCAGAAAGCTCTCGAGCGCAGCCTGCTCGAGCAGCGTGTAGCGGCCGGCGAGCAGGAAACCATCGAAATCGCCCCGCTCGGCCAGATCGCGGCAGGCGTCGACCTCGTTGACGCCGGCGCCGATCGCCTGCACGACGCCCTCGTCGCGCAGCTTGCGCATGGCGCGGTAGCCGCCGCCCATGAATTCCTCGACCCGCTCGCGCCGCGCCGCCTCCGAGCCGTGGGTCCAGACGTCGAGGTCGTGGGCCAGCAGGACGTCGATCCGATGGACGCCGAGGCGCTGCAGACTATCCTCGAAAGAGCGCATGACGCCGTCATAGGTGTAGTCGTACACGCCCGCGAACGGCATCGGTGTCCTGAACTGCGTCCGATCGACCCGTTCGGGCTCGACCGGCCGCAGCAGGCGCCCGATCTTGGTCGACAGCACGAAGCTCGCCCGATCCAGCCCGCGGAGCGCCTCGCCAACCCGGTGCTCGCTGAGCCCGAAGCCGTAGAGCGGTGCGGTGTCGAAGAAGCGGATGCCGGCGTCGTAGCAGGCCCGGACCGCGGCCCGCGCCTGCTCGTCGGGGAACTCGGCGTACATGTTGCCGAGCGGCGCCCCGCCGAAGCCCATGATGGTCACTTCGACGCCCGAGTGGCCGAGCTTCCTCTTGTCGCCTGGCTGCATTGGTTCCCTCCCCCAAGCCTCCGCGTGCTCTACAGTGCTTATACGAAACCCCGCAAAGTTCTCGACCTGTCGGGCCGCCCCCGCTCAGGCGCTCGACAGCCCTTTGACCACGGCGCCGCCGGTCATGAGGCTGAGCTCGAGGACCGTCGTCGGAAAGACGCAGTGCGGATGACCGGCAGCAGCATAGACGACATCGAAGCGGCCGAGGCTCTCGTCGATCACGGTCGGCAACGGCGTCGGGTGGGCGAGAGGTGCGACGCCGCCGATCACGAAGCCGGTCGCCGCGCGGACGCGCTCGGCATCGGCGCGCAGCACCAGCCCGCTCCGGCCGAGGGCGGCCGGGAGCGCCTTGGTGTCGCAGCGGCGATCGCCGGCAATCAAGGCCATGACCGGCGCCCCATCGATCGTGAACACCAGAGACTTGACGATCGCGCCGACCTCGACGCCAAGCGCGCGCGCGGCGTCCTCGGCGGTGCGCGCCGTGTCGGCGAGCTCGATGACGGCCGCCTTCGAGCCCTTTTCCGCCAGCGCCACCTGCACCCGGCGCACCGCGGGATGCCCGAGCCGGCTCACGCGACCGGAATCTCATTGCCCACTTTGGGCACATCGTAGCCGCGCTGGACCGCGGGCCGCACCCGGATCGCCTCATACCAGCGCTTGACGTTCGGGTAGTCGTTCAGGCCATCGTCGAGGCCATGCCAGTCGAAGCGCGACACCCAGGGCCAGGTCGCGACCTCGGCGATCGTGTAGTCGTCGCCGGCCAGATATTCGACCTGCGTCAGCCGCCTGTCCATGACGCCATAGAGCCGCTTGGTCTCACTGACATAGCGCTCGATCGCGTAGGGGATCTTCTCCTTGGCGAAGCGGTTGAAGTGGTGGGTCTGGCCGAAAAACGGACCGACGTTGCCCATCTGAAACATCAGCCACTGCATGACGTCCATGCGCCTGAGGTAGTCGTCTGCCGGCGGCAGCAACTGGCGGGTCTTGTCGGCGAGATAGATCAGGATGGCGCCTGATTCGAACATCGAATAGCCGTTGTCGCGATCGACGATCGCCGGGATCTTGTTGTTCGGGCTGATCTCGAGAAATCTGGGGTCGTGCTGCTCACCTTTGCCGATGTTGATCGGGTGGACCGCGTACGGCAGCCCGACCTCCTCCAGCATGATCGAGACCTTGCGCCCGTTCGGCGTGCTCCAGGTGTAGAGATCGATCACGTCGTTCTCGCCTTTCGTGGAAAAGCTTTTTCGCCCTGGCCCGGGCGTCCGCGTACCCGCCGCAAACGCTCCATCAACCCGCGCGATGCATCATCAGGGCGGCCGAGGCTCATGATCGCGGCACCCATGGCGACGCTCCCGAAGGTCAGCCCGAAGAACGCCAGCAGCATCACGAGCGCCAGCAGCCAGACCTCGGCGCCGAAGATCAACCTGCCGAGCCCGCCGACATCGAGCAGCAGAAGAGCGGCCACGGCGCTCCAGCCCGCGAGCATGCCGGCAAGGCAGTGGCGGGCGAGGTACGGCACCAGGCGGTTGCCGCGCACGCGCGTCCTCCCGAGGTTCACCCACTGCCATATTGCTTTCTACCACCGGGGATCAAGACAGAGAGCGACCGGCTGATCCGAGCGCACCGCGCAGAGCCGCTGCTTGATTGCGGGCCGAGGCTCGTCGAGATAGCCGTGCTCGTAAGCGACGATCTGCAGGCGGCCGCGGACGACCTCGAGCAGCTCGCCCGGGCGCAGGAGAAAATCGGGCTTGGCCGGCCGCCCGTAAGCCTCGTTGCCGACGGCGAAGGTCTCGTAGAGCAGGACGCCGCCTTCGTCGACGGCGTCTACGATGCGCGGGAACAATGGTCGCCAGAGATAATTGGTGACCACGACGGCGTCGAACCGTCGGTCCCCGAGCGGCCAGGGCGAGCCGTCCTCGAGATCCGCGCGCAGGACCTCCAGCCCCTCATGCCCCTGCAGATCGTCGAGCCCGCTCAGGTCGATGTCGACCGCGGTCACGGGATGCCCGCGCTCGAGAAAGAAGCGCGTGTGGCGGCCCTGCCCGCAGGCCAGATCCAGCACCGGCCCGCCCACCCGCACGAGCGGCGCAAAGCGAACGATCCAGGCCGACGGGGCGCCCACCGGAGTGGTCAGGGGCGATCGACCGTGCTCTGACCGATGCCGGTCAACAACCGGCCGCCATCGACCACCCAGGCTGCCCCGGTCACGAAGGCGGCGTCGTCGGAGGCGAGGTAGGCGACCACCTTGGCCGTATCCTCGGGCTGGCCCATCCGGCCGGCCGGCAGCTCCTTCGACCAGCGTCTGCGTTCGTGGTCCGGATCGCCGGTCAGCCCCAGCACCATGCGCGTCGCCGTCGGGCCCGGGCAGACCGCGTTCACCCGGATGTGGTCCGGGGCGAGATCGAGCGCCATGCACTGGGTCAGGACAATGATCCCGGCCTTCGATGCGCCGTAGACGCCATAGCCGCGGCCGCCCGCCTTGCCGGCCACTGATGCGGTGTTGACGACTACCCCGCCGCCGGCGCGCCGCAGCGCCGGGACGGCGTATTTCGAGACCAGAAAAACGCTCTTCAGATTGATGTCCATGCACCGGTCCCAGGCGGCCTCGGAGAGGCTCACGACGTCGCCGATGACGAGGACCCCGGCGTTGTTGTGCAGAATGTCCAATTGGCCATAGCGGCGAAGCGTCTCCCCGATCAGGTTCTCCGCGTCGCGGGCGCTCGTGACGTCGGTTCGGACGAAGGCCGCCTCGTACCCCTCCTCCCGAAGCCCAAGCGCGACGGATTCGCCAGCGGGCTCGAGATCGGCGATCACGACGCTCGCCCCTTCGGCGGCGAACAGCCGGGCGGTCGCTTCGCCGATGCCCGACGCGCCCGCCGGTAACAATCGCGGTCTTGTCTTTGAACCTCACGCTGCCCTCCTTCAAGACGCCTCGGCAAGCCGCCGCCGGGTGGCCTGCAGGGTTTCGAGCAATGCCAGCAGCAGGGCGTCGCGCTCGGCCTCGAGGCGCTCGATCGACGGCGGGTGGCTCGCCTCGAAGGCGCTGACCAGACGCTCGATCACCTCGGGCGTGATGCGCAGCCCCTCGAGGTCGTCCATCCAGCGCTGCAGGCCGGGGCCAATGTGCTCGAGCAGGTGGCGAAGGCCGCCCTTGCCGCCCGCCAGGTGATGGGTCGCGTGCGGCCCCATGAGCGCCCAGCGCAGCCCGGGCCCGTAGGCGATCCCGCGATCGACGTCCTCGAGGTCGGCGACGCCCGCCAGCACGAGGTTGATCGCCTCGCGATAGAGGGCTGCCTGCATCCGGTTGACGACGTGGCCAGGGACTTCGCGCCGGACCCGGATCGTGACCTTGCCAACGGCCTGGTAGAAGGCCTCGGCGCGCTCGATCACGGCGGGCTCGGTCGCGCGCCCGCCGACCAGCTCGACCAGCGGGATCAGGTGCGGCGGGTTGAAGGGATGAGCGACGATGTAGCGCCCCTCGCCAGCCCGGCCCGCCTGCAGCTCGCTCGGCATGAACCCGGAGGTCGAGGATGCGACCACAGCATCCGCGCCGAGGCCCGGCTCCATCGCCGTGTAGAGCGCGCGCTTGGCCTCGAGGTTCTCGGGACCGTTCTCCTGCACCCAGCCAGCGCCCGCCACGGCTGCGGCCGGATCGGAATGGAAGGACGGCGCCGCCAGCGCGCTCACGCGCAGCAGCCCGAGACGCTCCAGCGTCGGCCAGGCCCGCTCGACGAAGCCCTGCACGCGCGCCTCGGTGCCCTCTGCCGGATCGTAGATGCTGACCTCGAGGCCGCCCGCCAGGAACAGCGCGGTCCAGCTGGCGCCGATCGTTCCGGCGCCGAGCACCGCGACGCGCTCGACCCGATCGGGCTCAGGGTGTGCCACGACCGCCTCCGCTCTCAGCGCAGATATTCGATGTTGCCGTCGACGCCGACCACCTGGCCCGATACCAGGCGTCCGGCATCGGAGCAGAGATAGAGGATCATGTTGGCGATGTCCTGCGGACTGATCATCCGGCGCATCGAGGCGAACTGCGTGTACTCCTCGTACATCGCCTCGAACGCGACGCCGCGCGCCTTCGCCTTGGCGGCGATCACCCGGTTGATCCGATCGCCTTCAACCGCGCCCGGGCAGATCGCGTTGACCCGGATCTGATCGGCGCCGACCTCGATCGCGAGCGCCTTGGTCAGCCCGACCACGGCCCACTTCGAGGCGCAATACGGCGTCCGCAGCGCGAAGCCGAAGCGACCGGCAGCCGAAGACAGGTTGACGATCGCGCCGCCGCCCGCCGCCTTGATCATCGGCACGGCGCGGCGCGCGCAGAGATATTGGCCGGTGATGTTGACCTCGAAGGTGCGTCGCCAGTCGTCGGGCTCGACCTCCTCGATCGGCGCCGTCGGGCCGGCGATGCCGGCGTTGTTGATGAGGATGTCGAGGCCGCCGAGCTGCTGCTCGGCCAGCGCAAACAGCCGGTCGACGTCCGCCTCCAGGGCGACGTCGGCCGGGATCGCCGGCACCTCCGGCCGCTCGCCACGCAGCTTGTCGAGCGCCGCCTGATCGACGTCGCAGGTCACGAGCCGGGCGCCGGCCTCGAACAGGGTCTCGAGCGTGACCCGGCCGATCCCGGCACCACCCGCGGTCAGGACCACCCGCTTGCCGTCGAGCCTGAGCTCCATCCGCCCGCCTCCCCCGCCCGTTCTTGCGCTCATTCTGAGAGGCGGACGGGTGCTGTCAATGGCCGACCGGGGCGATTGCACGGCCGGGCCCACCGCCCTAAACCTGGGACGACGGCAGGTAGAGCGAGCAGTGATCGGCGGGGCGGCCTTTCCCGGGTTTTCGCGCGAGCTCGTCGAGTTCCTCGGCGCCTACGCGAGCGCGAACCGCCTGACGACCGTTCTGCAGCGGGGCGGCGCCCGCCAGTCTTGCAAAGAGAAAAGGCGACCGGTGGGCCGCCTTTCCCGTCCGAATGGCCGTTTTGCGCCGTTGGTTTCGCTTGGTGGCCACGGCGCACCGGCTCTTCTAGTTAGTGCCCTCCATTTTGTTGGCGGCAGCGGCATACTCGTTTGTGTATGTCGTGGAGAGGTCAACAGGCCCGGTGATCTTTCCGGCTAGCTTCTCGACGTCGAGAACCGTCTGCGGACCGTTGGCAGGCATCATCCCGTCAGGAAGAAACTGGCCCTTATCCTGGGAAAGCGCCTTGGCATACTCCGCTTTCGTTGTGAGGGGGTTGCTCACGAAATCCTTGGGCAGCTTGTCGGCGATGTCGGCGGCGCTGTGCGTGTTGATCCAGTGCATCGTCGCCACGAGTGCATCGACGACTTTTTGTGTAGCGTCCTTGTGCGCCTCAACCCAATCGGCCTGCGCTAAGACACAGGCCGTGGGCCAAAAGCCGCCCAGCCACTTCTGCACGCCCTCGGTCGTTGCCAGATCGATCGCCGAGTAACCGACGCCCAGTTTTTCGATCGCATTCACGGTCGGCTGCGTCGTCATACCACAGACAATTTTCCCGTGCTGAAGTCCGGCAATGAGAGTTTGTCCGGCTCCGACAGATACACGGGAAAAGTCCTTCGACGTCAGGTTGTATCTTGCCGCCAGGTAGAGCGTCAGGTCATCGGTGCCCGAACCAATGTCCGTCACGCCGACCGCCTTGCCTTTCCAGTCGGCCGGCGTCTTCACGCCGGAGTCCTTGGCACACATCTCGCGCTCCCCGGGCGCACCGCTCAGTTGCACGATGTCGATCACCTTCTTTCCATGCAGCTGAAACTCGATCGTGTGCACATACCAGGCGCCGGCCATATCAACCTGGCCTGATATCAGGGCGTCCTCGGCACCGACGCCTCCGGCCTGTTCCGTGCTCAGCTCGACGTTCACGCCATATTTCTTGTAGAAGCCGAGGCTCTCTGCGAGTTGGTAGGGGAGGTAGATCTGCTTGTCGATACCGCCGACCATAAGCTTGACCGTCGGCATGGCGTCCGCCGCAATCGCTGCTCCCGAGAGACATCCACCCACGGCCGCGACCGCAGCGGTGCACGCGAGCTTGCATGTCAGCGTTTGTATTCCCATCGTTCCTTTCCTCCGCTTCCTGAGGTTCGGGATCGAACCTCTCACAAAGAGATGTTGACCGATCGATCGTTGGTCAGATTCCGGCGATCTCTGCTTCTGATTTGGATGCGGGCTGCCAGGCGAGGAGCCGCTTCTCCACCATTGCCATAACGGCCTCGGCGCTGAGTGCTAGCACTCCGATGACCAGCATCGCGCCGAACACGCCATTTGCATCGAAGGTGTTCTGGGCTGTCGCGATGACCAAGCCCAGGCCGCGCTGCGATCCAAGGAACTCACCGACGATCGCGCCGATAATTGAAAAACCAAGGGCGACATGGAGGCTGGCGATGATCCAAGTCATCGCCGACGGGAACACGACATGACGAACTACTTGCAGCCGCGACGCCCCGAGGATGCGAGCGTTCGCAACGAGGTTACGGTCCACGCTGCGCGCGCCTTGAAACGCATTGAAGAAGACGACGAAGAACACCAGAACCGCAGCCAGCATTACCTTGGATGCCAGCCCCAGGCCCAGCCATATTGTGAAGATCGAGCCGAGCACTATGCGCGGAAGGGCGTTGACGACCTTGATGTAGGGCCCGACGACGTCCGCCAGGAAAGGAATCTCCCCGAGTAGAACCCCCAGGACGACGCCGCTTACGACTCCGAAGAAGAAGCCAAGCAGGGCCTCTTCAAGCGTGACCCATATCTGCAGCCACAGCGAGCCATACGCGGTGCCATTTACGGCCCAATCGGCCAATCGAAGAATGATGCCAAGCGGGGACCCGAAGAAGAAAGGATCGATGACGTTCAGGTCGCTGAGGAGCTGCCAACTACCCACGATCAGTACGAGAGTTGCTATCTGTCCAGCTAGCACAGACCGCTTGCGGCGACGGGCTCGGAGTTGCGCACGTACGGCAATCGATGTTTCGTCTGCTGCCGACTCAGTTGGCCTGTTTCCCGCAGTGTCAGGCCTCGCTGCGCCTTGAAAACTCATGCTGGAGCCCCTTCGGCGCGCGCTGCCGTGGCTGTGCGCGAGTACGCACGCTGGACTTCATCGCGGAGCGACTCCCAGATCTGCTGATAGAGCTCTAGGAAGCGCCGGCTGAACCGGATTTCCTGGACTGCACCGCGTGGTCGCGGCAGATCGATGTCGTAGACGGCCTTGACAGTGCCCGGCCCCGCGGTCATGACCACGACGCGATCAGCGAGCGCGATCGCCTCCTCGAGGTCGTGCGTGACAAACATCACGGACGGCTCGCTCTTCTCCCAAAGAGCCAGAAGCTCATTGGCCATGATGGCTCGTGTCTGCACATCCAACGCAGAAAACGGCTCGTCCATGAGCAGTATGGTCGGCTCGTTTATCAGCGCTGCAGCGAGACTGACCCTCTTGCGCATGCCGCCCGAAAGCTGATGGGGAAAGTGATTTTCGAAGCCTGCCAGCCCTACAACATTCAGCCAGTCTCGGGCCTTCGCGAACGCTTCTTTCTTGGCGACTTCCGCGAAAAACCGGCCCGAGCGCCACGTTGGCGACGACAGGCTTCCAAGGGAGCAGGGCATCCGTCTGGAAAACAAAGCTTGCGCCTTTTGTGATGCCGTCCACCGGTTTGCCGGAGACGTTCACGCTCCCCTCGCTCGGCAGGTCGAGACCTGCAGTTAAGGTCAACGTTGTGGATTTGCCGCAGCCGGTCGGTCCGACGATCGCGCAGAACTCTCCAGACGCTACGACCAGGTCGACGTCGCGAAGGGCTGTCATCACCGCGCCGGTGGGCGTGACGAAGCGTTTGGTAACGTGGGACAGCTCGACGCCGCCCTGACCCTCCAGTGGAGCCATCATGGAACGCGCGCGACGTTCGCGGCCGTAGAAATGCGTTCACGATTTGATGTCGTGGGTAATTCCCTCCTCCCGGTGCGCCCACTCCGAGGTGCAGTAGGGTGTGCGCAGCGCGAGCCCGAAGCGGCCGGCGGCCGGGGACAGATTGATGATCGCGCCGCCGCCCCCGGCCCTGATCATCGGCACGGCGCGACGCGCGCAGAGATACTTGCCCGCTGTCAGGACCACCCGATTGCCGTCGAGCCTGAGCTCCATCGCCCCCCTCACCGCGCCTTCTTGAGCCGATTCTGGGAGGCGGGCAAGTGCTGTCAATGGTCAGCCGAGCGATTGCGCGGCGTCGCCCGCCGCCCTAAACCTGGGCCGAGATCAGGGAGAGCGAGCAGTGATCGGCGGCTGCACACAAGCGCATTCCCCGCGACTTCGCCCCCGATCATGCCGACGCCGCGCGCCTTCGCCGAGCTCCGCCCGTTTGCAGGCCCGTGGCTGGCCGAGGTGTTGAGCCCGGCCCGATCGAACCCCGAAGCCGGAGATGCCGCATGATGACCGATCCAACGCTCTCGACCCTGCCCGCCCGACGCGGCAAGGCACTACGGCTCGCCAAAGGTCAGGCGCTGAAGGTGATCAACACCCATGGCCAGCAGGTGGTCGATACCTGGGCATTCAATGCCGAGGACCTCGACGAGTTCATGTCGATGGAGCATCTGCGCCAGGTGCTCAACCGGATCATCCCGCGCCCCGGCGATCCGCTCGCCACCAACCACCGCCGGCCGATCCTGACGCTGCTCGAGGACAGCTCGCCCGGCGTCCACGACACACTGCTGGCCGCCTGCGACATCTGGCGCTACCGCAACCTCGGCTGCACCGAGTATCACGACAACTGCCGGGACAACCTGTTCGCGGGCATGGCCGAGCTTGGCCTGATCCCGCCCGAATGCCCGAGCCCCCTGAACCTCTGGATGAACACGCCCGTGGTCGATGGTCTCGGCATCGACTGGCTGCCGCCGGTGAGCAAAGCCGGCGATTACGTCGTGCTGCGCGCCGAGATCGACTGCGTGGTCGCCATGTCCACCTGCCCGCAGGACATGGTGCCGATCAACGGGGTCGACCTGCGCCCGACCGAGGCCCACTTTCAGGTCGTCGGCTGACGGCGCGCGCGGCTCAGAAGCGGCCGATCACGCCCGCGGGCGTCAGCTTGCAGCCGGTCAGCCGCCGCTCGGCGAAGTCCATCCGCCAGCTGAGCATCGCCTGCGCCTGCACCAGCACCTCGGCTGCCCGGCCGGCATCCCCGGCGATGTTCCGCAACTGGTGCGGATCGCGCGCGAGATCGTAGCAAAGCGGCGGCAGCCCGTTGAAGTGAATGTAGGCGTAGCGTTCGTCCTGGCGCGCGGCGAGGGCGCAGCGGTCCGAGGCGAGGCCGAGCGCGCTCTCGTACACCAGGGTTTCGACGTCCCGGAAGTCGTACTCGTAGTGCGCCGCCCGGCGCCAGTCCGCGGGCGCCTTGCCCTCGAGCCAGGGCACCAGGCTCCGGCCATCGCACTGGAGCGGCGGCTCGAGCCCGATCCGCTCGAGGATCGTCGGCATCAGGTCGACGTGCTCGGTGAAGGCCTCGATCACCTGGCCACGGATCGCCGCTCGACCTGGATCGCGGATGATCAGCGGCACGTGGAAGGCTTCCTGGAAAAAGCTCTCCTTGCCGAGCAGCCAGTGATCGCCCAGCATCTCGCCGTGATCGGCCGTGAAGACGATCAGCGTGCTCTCGTACTGGCCGCGCGCCCTGAGCGCCTCAACGATCCGGCCGAGGTGATCGTCGAGCTCGCTGATCAGACCGTAGTAGACCGCCCTCGCCTTCTGGATCTCGGGCTCGTCGAGGCTCGCGGGCTTGCCCCACCAGCTCTGGCCGAGCGGCCGCGCGAGCCTGGCCGCAAGCCAGGGGTGCGCCGCCGCCTCTTCCGCCCTGGTCGGCGCGCGCGCCGGCGCCGGCGCGTCGTCGGGGTGGTACATGGCGTGATACGGTGCGGCCGCGACCAGCGGCGCGTGCGGCCGGAGATAGCTCAGGTGGGCGAGCCACGGCGTCCCGCCATCGTCGCGCGCCAGAAACTGCAGGAAACGGTCGGTCAGGAACGCGGTCTCGCTCTCCTCCGCCGAGAATGGTGCGGGCGCGCCGAGCGGACCGCGGTAGAGGTCGGCGAGCGTGAACGGGCGAGCGTGGCGCGCTTCGAGATGGTCCAGCCAGGCTTCGAGGTTCTCGGGCAGATAGAGGCCGACCTCGAAGCCCGGGTAGATGCCTTCGTAGGTGCGAAGCCAGCGATCGTCCGGCGGGCGGCCGCGCGGGTCGACGCTGAGATCGGTGTAGCCGAAGAGGACCGGCCGGTAGCCCGCGTTGCGCGCCTCGGCCGCCAGGTCGGTGTGGCGGGCGTCGAGCGGCGTGCCGTTGGTGACCGAGCGGTGGTTCATCGCGTATATGCCGGTATGGATGCTCGCGCGCGCCGGCCCGCAAGGCGTCGCCTGGGTGAAATGGCGCCGGAACAGGACGCCATCGGCGGCCAGCGCATCCAGATGCGGGGTCCGGAGGCACCGGTGGCCGAGGGCCGAGAGACATTCGCCCCGCCATTGATCGGCCGTGATGAACAGGACGTTCATGGCTGGCTCGCGCCCGAAGCCCCGAATCGGCTCAATCAGCTTTGCTGGCGAGCTTCGTCGTCGGAGGCAAGAGCGGCAGCAGGTCGTTCCAGGCGAGCAGAACGATCGGCCGCTGGACCAAATAGAAGACCGGCCGGCCGTTGGCATCGACGATGTCGAAGTCGAGCCGCAGGTGGTCACGCGGATCGACGTTGCCGCCGTCGAAGCGGATACGATCGAACGGCTCGTCCTCCTGATGGCTCTCCTGGAAGCGGTTCGCTTTCGCGCTGGTTCGAAACATCTGCGGTTGATCGAAGGACAGCCCGTCGGTGTAGACGCTCGGGTCGTCGGGCGTGGTCCGCAGTTCCAGATCGAAGCCGCTCCAACGCCAGGGTCCGCCGTTGGTGACGATCACCACCACCGAAAGCGAGAGAAACCCGTTCGCCGGTGAGATCAGCTCGCCGCCGTGGCGAAAGTTCTGGACGACCAGGGTCGCCGGTCCGGCATCGTCGATCTCCTCGACCAGGACGATCGGGTCGCGCGCCGTGCCGGTGCCATGCGCGGCCAGCAGCCGGGAGCCGCCGAGCTCATCGCTGAACGACAGCCCCGCGGTCGTCCAGGTCGCGGCGGCCAAGGGATCGCCCGAGAGGCTGACCAGGGCGAGGCAGGCCAGACTCCAGACGATACGCGGCACGCGCTCCAAGGCCGCGCGGGGCGCTGACGGGCTCATAGGGCAACTCGTCCCACGACATGTGACGTGGCAGGACCGTCCTGCACTCGATCTATCGGATCGGCCCGATCATTCAAGCACAATCGCCGAACCGTGCGCGGCGAAGAGCAGAAATGCATCGCTCAGCTCATGTAGACGCCGCCGTTGACGTCGAGCACGGCGCCAGAGATGTAGCTCGCCGCTCTGGAGCAGAGGAACGCGATCGGCCAGGCGACCTCGTCCGGCTGGCCTTTGCGCCGAAGCGGAATGCGACCGAGATCGACCGGTTGATCCCGGATCATCTCGGTCTCGATCGAAGCCGGCGCCACGCCGTTGACCAGGACGCCGTGAGGCCCGCCCTGCTGGGCCAGCCACTTCACCAGCGCATGCAGGCCGCCTTTCGAGGCGACGTAGTGCGCTCCGGCGATGAACCCGCCCATCCGCCCGGCGACCGAGCCGACCAGGACGATCCGACCGTGGCGGCGCTCGATCATGGCGGGCAGGTAGGCGCGCGCGAAGTGGATCGGTCCGTGCAGGTTGACCGCTATGACCCGCTCGAAGACCTCGTCCCAGCCGGGCTCCTGCCAATCGTCGAAGGGGCAGAGTGCTGCCGACAGCACGAGCGCGTCGACCGGCCCGCTGGCGGCTGCGGCGGCCTCGACCTCGGCGCGCACGCCGACATCGCAGGTGAAGCTCGAGACCGCGTGATCCTCGGTCCGCAGCTCGGCTGCCAGCGCCTCGGTCGAGCGGACATCGACGAGCAGCACCTCCGCGCCGAGCCCGGCGCAGACCCTGGCCGTGGCGGCCCCGATGCCGCCTGCGGCGCCGGTCACCAGAACCCGCTGCCCGCTCAGATCGAAGGCGCTCGGCATCGGCTCGCCTCCTCGAAGTGCCAGGTCCGTTGACCCCGCGCGCCAGCTTGATCCACAGTCGCGCAGAAAGGCAAGGGGCGCGCGAGCCGGAGGGGAGCGGGATGGCCGAGTATCCGGGCGTCGAGAACGAGCAGCGCTTTCCGCATGACGCCTTGCAGCGCATCGTGCAGGCGATCTTCGAGCGCTCCGGCATGGCGGCCGCCGATGCGGGCCTCCTCGCCGGGCATCTGGTGCGCGCCGACCTGCGGGGCATCCACTCGCACGGCGTGATGCGCGTGCCCGACTACGTCGGCAAGCTGACCCGGGAAGGCGTCGATCCGAAGGGCCGACCGCGCGTGCTCAAGGATCGAGGTGCTGTCCTGGTGATCGATGGCGCCAACGCCATGGGCCAGATTGCAGGCGTCTTCGCGATGGGCAAGGCGATCGAGCGCGCCCGCGAGACCGGCGTAGCCGCCGCCGCGGTCGGCGGCAGCAATCATGCCGGTGCCATGGAATACTACGTCCGCCTGGCGATCGAGGCCGGGATGATCGGAATTGCCACCACCAATGCGCTGCCGACCATGGCGCCCTGGGGCGGCATCGACAAGCTGGTCGGCCTCAATCCGATCGGGATCGGCGTGCCGGCCGGTGCCGAGCGACCGCTGGTGCTCGACTTCGCCTTCGGCGCCACGGCCCACGGCAAGATGCGGATCTACAAGCAAAAGAGCATTCCGATCCCGCCCGGCTGGGCGTTCGACAAAAACGGCCGCCCGACCACCGACATCGACGAGGCGCTCGAAGGCCTGGTCCAGCCGATCGGCATGTACAAGGGCATCGGGCTCGCGATGGCGACCGGCATTCTCTCGACGCTGCTGTCGGGCGCCGGCTACGGCACCGAGAGCGGCAACATGGTGGACGGCCCCAGGCCCGGGCGCGACGGCCAGTTCTATCTGGCGCTCGACATCGCCGCGTTCGAAGACCCGGCGACCTTCAAGGCGCGCATGGACAGGCTGATCCGCGAGTACAAGGCGACCCGCCTCGCGCCCGGCGTCGAGCGGGTCTGGGTGCCGGGCGAGATGGAGGCCGAGCTCGAGCAGCGCCAACTGACCGAGGGCGTGCCGCTGAACGAGGCGACGGTACAGGGCATCCTCGCTGCGGCCGCCGCTCTCGGGGTCGATGCGACCGCGCTTCAATGATCGCAGCGGACCGAGGCCGGTCGCCTTCCTTTCGGCTCGTGGCGCGGTCCGTGCGTGATACGGAGCGTGGCCGGCAATATGCCCGGCTCAATCCGGGCCCGCCGGCTTGCCCCGCCGCCAGAGTCGGGCCCAGGCCAAGTCGCCCGTGCCCGCTTCACTCTCGGTCGTTGACCGGCCTGCCGGTCGCGGTACCACGCTGCTCCACGGCTCAGGCTCGCCGCCAGTCGTCTTCGGGCGCCCCCTGCGCGCTGTCGCCGGCTGTGCCTGTGGCGCTGCCGCCGGCCGCGGCACCACGTTGCTCCACGGCTCCGGGTCGGCGCCCGTCTTCGAGCCCTCCTCGCGTAGCTGAGCGGACGGCCCCGCTGCCGCTGGCCGCGGCACCACGTTGCTCCACGGTTCGCGTTCGCGACATTCCGCCCGGTAGCGTTCGAGTTCGGCGAGAGTGCGGCCGAAACGGCGCCGATTTTCGCCCTCGGTTTCGGCGGCGCTCGCATCGTTCCGGGCCGAAGCGTCCGGAAGCTGAGCCTCCCGGGGCGGATCGATCCGCAACCTGGTCTCCGACGGAGCGACGGCCCCGTCCTCGGGCGCGGTCTGGCTCGACTCCCGATCGTAGTCGGTCCGGTACGGCGGCTTGTCCGGTCCGCGACGAAGCGGCCGAAACGTGATCTGCGCGGCCTCGGTCGCCTCGGCGACGCTGAGGCCGCGGCTCGGCGGAGGTGGCGGAGCGGCCGGTGCAGGGTAGGCCGACACCGGCGAGGTCACGACCGGTCGAGGCGCCCGGCGCGCAGCGCTCGGATCGCCGCCGGCGGCCAACGCGTGACGGTCGCCGTTGGCGCGGATCCGGGCGGCACGTGCCCGTGCGGCCGCCGCCGCTTTGAGGGCCGGCACGAGATGACTTTGCGCAACTTCGGTCGGTGTCGTCGCGCCAGCTGGTGACGCTACCCCGTTGGCCGAGGATGTCGCCTCCAGTGGTACGACCGGCACCGGCGCGAGCGTCGGTGAGGCGGGCCGCGGTGGTGTCGAGCCGTTGATGACGGCCGGCTTCATCTCGCGCGGCCAGGCCTGCTTCGCGCGGGGTCGGGGACGCCTCCCCTCGCCCGGCGTCGGGCCGCCTGAGTTGTCGTTGGCCTCGAGGTCCGGCATGGCTGCCGGCTGTCGACCGCTCACCATGTTGGCCGATCTCCCTGTCGCGCGCCGCGGGTCGGCATCAGCAGCTGCAAGACCTCCTGGCAGAGGCAACTCACGCACTAGGGCAAGCATTATCGCTAACGCGTTGAAGTTTTGTCAAGATGTTTGCGGCCCGATTGATTTGCCGGAACCCGCGGATTTTCAGCAAATGCATCGCGTCCTACGACGTGGGGCCAGCGTTACTTCGAGCGGAGCCAATACCGCAGAACTGCCCCCGGTCGACCGCATGCGGTGCGCCCCAATTCATCCCCTGGATCGGGAGCTAATGGATTGTTTTGCCGTGACTTCTCGGGTTCGTTTGGTCGTGGCGCGGGGCGGCGGCAGGATCGCGGGCGCGGCGTCGGGTGGATCGTTCTCGGGGAAATCGCGCGCTTCGCGCTGGAGCAGCCTGAGCGCCCCGAGCGCGCGGAACAGCTCGGCGAGCACCGAGCCGCGATAGCGCACCAGCGTCTCGAGCGCGCGCGGACCGTTGCCGTCGCGCATCAGCCCGAGGCCGAGCGCGGCCTGCGCGTCGCCAGCCTTCGGGGCGTTGGGGCCGAGATGGCAGCCGAGCAGTGCCGCCTCGAGCCGGTCGCCGCGCCTGGCTCGCCATGCGGCCGTCACGATGCGCTCGACCAGTTCGCTCTGGAGGGTGCCCGATGGTGCGAGCTCGGCCCGCGCCGCGGCCTGAAAAGCCCGGAACTCGCTCGCATTCTCGTCGTCGAGAAGCACGAGCCGGCGCGCGCGGAGACCGTGCTTGAGCGCATTCTTCGCCGTTCGGGCCTTGCCGGCAGCGGTCCTGGGGCCTTGCGACCTGGCGCCGTTGCGGCGGCTGGCCGCCGCTCGGGCGTTGGCCGTGTCGTCCTTGCGCATGGGGCGGGGAGTCCTTGGTGTGCTGGGTTGTGCTGGTGGTGCGAGGCGGCCTCGGCGAATGCGCCGAATTCCGAGGTGATCATGCTACCATTCAATAGGAATATATGCAACGACACGACGACCTCCTCAGAACTTTGACGGGGAATCGGCTTGAGCCGGTCGCCTCCGGTGCTTCACAAGCCCGTCAGGGGCAATCCGCGCTCGCGCAAGGCGTCGGCTGGGTGCCTCAGCGTATCGGCTATGTCGGGGGTGGGTGGGACGAAGTGAGGAGACGCTGGCTCGGAGGCGTTGGGTCTCGCTCGAGGATGACTGGCGCCGAAATGGTGACGCTCAGGTCTGCCGCGAGCTCCGGAGAATAAATTCCGGCCGTTTTTCAAGCACTTAGCGGATTTTTCCAGATGCCGGGCGGAGGAATTTTCGGATTTTCTCCGAATTTCCAGGCCGGCGGGGCGAATTTCCCGGGCCGCCGCGGAGTGGACAGAATGCGCCACAATGCTACACTTTTGTAGCATCTGTAGCATCCGCCTAAACCTTTGCGGCGGCAGACTTTTTCGCCACTTTGGCAATTCGACCACCGATTTTCGGCCAGAAGACGCTCGGAAGGCGTCGATTTCGGTGTCTTTTCGCTCCCGAGAGTGACGCAAAGTGACGCAAAAATGCGCCACCTGTCGCATCGGCCACCGGGTCGAGCCTTTTGGGCGCCGTGGTTCGCTCCGGAAATTCCGCCCAATTTTTCATCGGGTCCCGCGGAGGTCGCGCGCAGGAGTGACGCAGATCTTCGCGGCTGGCTCCCAGCGGCGGCCACCAAGGCCGCCCCGGAGCGCCGCGCCATGGCAATCCGTCACCGCGAATCACCAGGCTGCGAGGGAGGTGGGCGGGGGTGTGGGGAGACGCTGGCGGGGATTGGCAGTCGGACCCGGGAAACCGGCCTGAGGGATTGGCCGTAAGAACCGAAGGATTTGCAATTTCGCCGAGGGCCGAATTTTCGCGGCTGGCCCCCACGCTCGCTTGGGACCGAAGACCCAACCACCGAGGTCGATCCGGTCCAGCGAGCCACCAAGGCCGCCCCGGAGCGCCGCGCCATGGGACCGTGGGACTCCCTGGCGGTGAATCGAGGGCGGCAAGGGGGCGGGGTGGCGGGGAAGAGGCTGGTCGGGCGTCCTTGGGTGTCGCCGTCAAGTGGGCCACTTCTGTAACATCTGTAGACTCCGCCTAACCCTTTGCGCCGGCAGGCTTTTTCGCCACTTTGGCGATTCGATCATCGATTTTCGGCCAAAAAGGGCTCGAGAAGCGGCGATTCCAGCGTCTTTTCGGCCACAAGAGTGACGCAAAGTGACGCAAAAATGCGCCACCTGTCGCATCGGGCACCGGTCGAGCCTTTCGGGCAAGGCCTCGTCCGCTCCGGAAATTCCACTGAATTTTTCGTCAGCGCCTGCGGCGGTCGCCCGGAGGAGCGTTAACCAGGCGTTAACCATTTGATGGTTAACGATATCTTGGGTGGGTCCATGAGACCGTGGGACTCCGTCACCGCGAATCGCCGGGCGGCAAGGGGAGGCGGGCGGGGTGGGCAAAGGCTGACTGACCTATCCCTGGCCGAAATATCGCCAGGCTGTGTGGGGAGGTGGGCGGGACCGAAAGGGGAAAGCTGCGGAGGAGTGCTGGACCACGTCTGCGATTGATTGGCTCCGAACCGGTGAGGCTCAGCCTTTGGCGCGAAAGTCCGACCCGATCTGCCTGGCCCTAGGCGGCGATTCAACCGCTGATTTTCCGCCAAAAAGCTGTCGAAAAGCGGCGATTTCAGCGTCTTTGAGCCGCAAGAGTGATGCGAGAGTGACGCAAAAATGCGCCACCTGTCGCACGGCCACGGCTGCCCGTTTCGTTCCTTAAAGCCCCTCCCGAAATTCGCTAAAACCCGCGAACCCAGGTGACCGCTGACGGTCATTCAAAGCCCTGCGAGGCGAACTTCAGGGTCTGGCAGTTCTCGGTCACGACACGCCGGACGTCGTCGGGCACGCCATCGGGGGCATCGGCTTCGATCTCAAGCGTCAGGCGCACACCGGCGCGGGGCAAGGTGGTCAGATGCTGGAGGACTTCCTCGGCGATCCGGCCGACGTCGCGGCCGGCCCGGTTCGGATCGATCGTCACGCTGGCGTAGAAGCGCCGGGGTAGGCTCGGTCCGGGAGGTTCTGGCGGCGCTTTGCCGCCGTCCTCCCCGTCGCCTGGAGGTGGCGTCGGGGTGTCGATTTGCTCTCCGATCTGGGCCAACGCAGCCTCGGGCTTCACGATCAGGCCAGAAGGATCGATCGCTGTCGCACCGCCGCCGGGGGCCGCTAAGCCGACGTAGCGGTGCCCAGCGTCGTCGTAGCCGTCGGCATAGGCGAAATGATCGCAGACCAGCTGGCCAATTGCTGAGCGGATGGCATCGATCACGAGGTGCCGATCACGCAGACGCGGCAGGTACAGGTAGGTCGCGAAGTCGGTGAGCAACTGCTTGATCTCGACATGATTCTGATCACGCCAGAGGCTGAATTGATCGAGAGCCTTGCGGAGGCGGCCGGGCCCGAGCTGGGTGAGCAGAGCCTCGTCGCTTTCGAAGCGCTTGCCTGCGCGCTTGGCGATCGGATCCTGGCCGCTGACGCGATTGATCGCCCATTCGATCCCAGACTGCTTCGGATCGGGCTGGTGGGGCGCCATCGCCCAGACCCAGGTTTCGCCGATGCGAGCGGTGACAGTCTTGTCCCACTCTTCAGCTTTGCTTTTTGCCTGCCGGAGCTGGAAGGCGTCCAGATTGAGCGTCTCCTGATCCTGCACGATTGAGCGCCAAGCGATGAGCAGCCGCATCGCCTGCTCCAGCTCGCCGAGCCTTCGCTGGTCGGGCGCAAGAAACAAGAGCGTATTGCGGAAGATGCGCGGCTGCTGGCCGCGCGTGGTCAGTATCGCATCCGCGGCTGCCCTGGCCTTACTCTCGGCGTTGTTGTCGTGCGGATAGTCGGGCCCGAGCACAACGAGACGCGCCTCCATCTCGTCGGGCACCTCGCCGCTGTTCTCGGGGACCGCGTGCACGGCGGCGAACGGCCCGCGCTCGCGGTCCTGGCGCAGCCGCTTGATCAGTTCGGCCCAGACGTCGTCGGCTTCGATTGCGCTCGCGCGATCGTCGGCCGTGCGCGTCACGCTGGGCTGTACCGAGAACCAGTACCGGCCGCTGTCGACATAGAGATAGGTCGCACCGTCGGCGAGCCGACGCAGCGCATCACCGAACGAGCCCGGCGTCTCACCCGGCTGCGCGCAGCCGAGCCGGATACGGCGGTCATCGATCCCGGGGTTCGGCCCGCCGTAGGTTGGCGCCGAGGCCATGAAGATCGTGCGTGCCACGCGTCGCGTCGCCGAGTAGCGCGCCAGGTTCGGGTTGTCACGGTCGATCGCAAGCGGCTTTGAGGTCTCGCCGTCGATGTCGGCGCTGATGATCGCATCCCACTTCTGCTCAAGCAGCCGCGTCACGCGGGACTGCACGAGGGCGTCGTCCAGAGGGATGCTCGAAGGCAGGATCATCAGGCTCTTGTCGCCGCGCTCCCATAGACAATGGATCACGTTTGCCATCAACCGCAAGACCCCGCGGGTGCGCTGGAAGCGATCGAGCGAGCCCCAGTCGTTGTTCAGCCGATCGAACAGTTCGGGATGGATCGGGTAGGCTGCCTCCATGCGGCGCCGGTAGGCGCCCTCGCTGCATTCGGATGGGAACGAAGCGCCGTTATCGCGATACAGCGTGGCAAACGCCTTGATCACGGCGTCCCGGGCCGCGAACGCCTCGCGCTCGACGATCGGCTGAAACAGCCGGCGGCGCACGATTTCGAAGCCCTCGTCGGCACTCGCCGGGCGCCAGGAGCTCTCGACCCGGCCGAACGTGTTCTTGAGCAGATCGAGTGCGACGTCGCCGCCCTCGCCGCCGATCTCGATCCGCGACTGCGGCAGGGCTGCAACCAGCAGCGCTCCGGGTGTCGCCTTGACCGCCTCGGTCAGTGCCTGGGCGAAGGTGATGTTGGCTTCGAAGCTGCCGGCCGAGAGGCCTGGTGCGGCGTAGAGCTGGCGGATGAAGGCGACCCATTCGTCGATCAGAATGAGGCATGGCGCCGCCGCAGCCAGGAGGTTGTGCAGCAGGTCGGAGCCGGGGCTGACACCGCTCTGGTCCGACTTCTCCAGCATGCGATAGCCGTCGGCGCCGAGCAGTTGCCAGGCGAGTTCGCCCCAGAACGTCCGTGTCTCGACCCCGCCGCGCATCCAGACCTCGTTGGGCGAGAGCGCCGTGCCGACCAGCACCGCCCGCTGGACCCGAGGCAGGCTCGCCAAGCCCAGCCCGCCCATCAGCTGATCCATGCCGACCAGCGTCTTCGGGTTGTCGTGCCCGGAGACGTGGTAAAGGGCGAGCATGGAGTGGGTCTTGCCGCCGCCGAAGTTGGTCTGCAGTTCGATCACCGGATCGCCGCCCGGCTGGCCGGCGAGACGCCGGAGCGCGCTCTCCAGGAGACGGGTCAGGCCCTCGGTCATGTAGGTGCGGCGGAAGAACTCGACCGGATCGCCATATTCTTTCGACGCGTCGCCCCGCTGGACCTGGGCCAGGTCGGCGGCAAATTCGGCCTCGGTGTAGCGTCCACTCGCGACGTCGGGATGCGGCGTCACGACCTCGCGCCACGGCTTGAGCCCGGCCGCGGGTGCGCCGTCCAGCTTCAACGTCTGGCGCCGGGTCTGCTGGCGCGCCTCCTCGGCGAACACCGTGCGCAGCACCTCCTGGCGCATGTTGGTCAGCTCGGCCGCCTGCTCGCCGGCGGAGACCGCTTGCAGCAGGCGCTGGGCGCTGTCCAGCGCCCGATAGGTGTCCTCGGAGGCGAAAGTCTTCTGGTGCGCCCATTGGTTGCGAACGTCGATCAGCTCGCCGACGAGGGAGCGCTCGGCGTAACCCAAGGTCTTACCGAACACGTCCCGCCAGTTCTGCACCATGGTCTGGAGCAGCGCCTGGACGTCCCAATGAAGGGAGCCATCCGCGTTGCGCTCCAACTTGCGCTGCCGGTCGTGATCGATCCATTTGCGCCAGCTGGCGCCCACTCGGGCGTCCATCTGCTTTTCGACGAAGGGCGCGAGCCCCTGGACCAAGGTGTCCATCGCGCGACCGACACGGTCTCGGTTGGTGATCGCCATGGTCAAATCCCCTCTCTGCGCGCCAGGCTCAATAAGCCCACTCGGTTGACATTTCCTTTGGCCTACGGCAACGCGCCCTACTCCATACGTCAGAGCCGTGCACTCTTGGAGTGCAAGGCCAGGCCAAGCAAAACTCAGACTGCAAGCTCGGCCTGGGCGGGGCCGGTGGTGGTCTCGTCGGGGAGCGTGCTGGCGATGCCGACCAGCGCCGGCCAGGCGACCACCAGGCCGTTGTAGGCGCGGGCCTCCTCGGCCCACTTGTTGCGCTCACAGATCTGGTAGAGGCGATAGGCGAGCTTTTCGGTCATGTCGGCATAGGGGCCCAGGCGCTTGACCAGCCGCGCGGCGCTGTCCTCACCCGCGCCCTCGAGCCGCCGGATCACATGCTGGGTGCCTTCCCAGACCGTGAGGCTCCGGTCGGTCCACGGGTCCCAGTCGGCGGGCAGCTCGTCCCGGCGCAACAGCCGCACCTTGCCGCCCCTGGATTCCAGAACCCCCGCCTTCGCCACGCCCTCGACCGAGACGTCGCGCGCGTTGGCGATGGTATTGGCGTCGCCGAACGGCCCGGCGTTGAAGCCGTGCTGCTGGAACCAGGTCAGCGCGAACCGGGTGCGGGAGTCGTAGTCGCCCTCCTGCCGGGCGAGGTATTCGTCGAGCTCGGCGTTGATGATGCGAAGGGCCTCGCGCACGGACATGCGCGTATCGTCCGCCTCCAGCACCTCCTTATACCGGGAAAAGACGGCCATGCCGGGGCCGATCGAGGCCTGGGCCATGTCGACCGGCGCGATTGCGCTTGCCTGCAAAGTATGCAGCGCCACTGGCAGCTCCGCCCGCAGCGCTCGCAGGAACTCGCCGCGCGTCACGCTCGGTGCGTCGGCCGGTCGCTTGCGGCAGACGAGGACGATCGAGGATGCCAGGGCATTGGTCCCGCGGCCGATCATCCGAGTCCCCAGCTCGGTGCGCACCGGCCAAGTACCGTCGACTTGCAGTTCAGCACGAAGCACCGCCTCGAGAAAGGTGGCCCAGCCTGTCGAGGCCACACCCTCCTTCTGTATCTCGCTTTGCTTGAATGCATAGTACAGCGTGACCGGAAGCTCGGGTGTGCTTGCATTGGCCATCCTCTTGAGTACGCGGCTCATGCCGGTCAGGAAAAACGCCTCAGCCTCCTCTTTACCGCCGTGCCGGTAGGGCGTAGCGACCAACTCCTCGGCCTTGGGGACGAGCAGGGTCGCAAATTCATTTGGGAAGCGGTCACGCAGCATGCGCCGCAGCCAGACGTAAAAGAAGTCGGAAAGATCGGCGTATCCAATGTTGTCGTAGTAAGGCGGGTCGGTGGCGATAAGATTTTGGCTTCGCTCCACCTCGGTGTTAGCTGCGTCCCTTTGGATCACCTCGCTCGGCGCGTTCGGCGAAACACGATCAAGGGTTTTCGCAATCCAAGTCAGGGCATCCTCGAAATTACTCGCAGACGAACTGAATGGGTTTCCCTCCGCGAAATCCCAGGTCATGGGAAGAGCCTGACGTGCGAATGCATTCCGGATTGAAGCACTTCGCGCGGGCGATCCGGTCGAAGACCTCGATGTCGGGGGACCCATGTCCCAGGTGCAAATTGTATTGTGCCTGTCGGCGCACCGGCTCACTCCGAGCGCCAGATACACCGCTAGCGCGTCGCTGTAAGATCCCTCTCTGCGGCCGCGGTTGCCGAGGGAGGTCGGGCTCGTGGTCCGCGCATCCGCCTCTACCTTCGCCTGGGCCTCTAGCACCAGACTAGAGAACGTGGTCAGCGCCACCAGCTGCCGCGGGGTGAACAGGTCAGCATAACTCGGCATGCCGTAGTCGGGAGGCGAGAACCAGCGCGGGTTCTTCGGCATGTCGCCTTCCGGCGCCCAAGTCGGTCTTGCGCTCACGGCGATGCGCTCGTGCTCTTCGCTGGGCGGCAGGTAGATGCGGCCGCGCTTGCCTTCTGCGACAATCGCCATGAGCCGCGCAGCCAGACGCTGGCCCTTGCCTTCATGCTTGATGTGGGTGGGCGTGATCGGTGTGCCGGTCAGGAGGCAGAAGAAATTCGAGCCGCGCGAGGACTTGGTGCCCTTTTTCGCTTTTTCGATCGTCGCTGGGTCGGCCTTGCCGATACGGATCTCGAAGCGGTAGCCGTCGCGCTCTGATGAATCGAGTACTGGCTCGACCCAGGCTTCGTGTCCCGGCTTGGTCGAGAGCATGAAGCTCGAGACGAGCGGCACGTGCGCGCCTCGTGCTGCCGGGTTCGGGCTCGCCACCGTCCGCGCCCAAAGCCAGGCGATGACCGTGGCTTTCAAGCCATCCGGGAGGTCGACGTCCGGGTAGAGGCGGCCGATGCGCTTGTACGCTTCGTCGCGCATCCAGCGGCCGTAGTAGCGGACATCCTCGGCTAGACCTTGCGCGCCCTTGGCGTTCCAGGCGCCACCGTTCGCCAGCTTTCTCCGGGCTTCGGGGTTGACCGGCGGCAGGCCCGCGAACTTCGGCGGAAACTCGACCAGCGCCTTGCTGATCATCACCGCCACCGGGTTGAGGTCGGAGCCGTAGGCGCGGAGGCCCAGGCGCTGGGCCTCGAGCGGGATCGAGCCGCCGCCGCAGAACGGGTCGTAGACGGGAGGGGCGTGCTCGAAAAGGTAGCGACGTACGCCCTCCGGGTTGTTCTCCGGCGGCGGCTCCTCGCCCCGGCCCCAGGCGAGCGAGCGGGTGATGTACCAGCGCGCCCTGTTCAGTATCGCTTCGTTGTTGCTACTCTCCCAGGCGACGAGGCCGTCCCTGTATTCCTTGCCCTTGGTGCCGCCGATGAAGTCGTGCAGGCGCTTGCGCTCGGCCCCCTGCGCCTCTTCGGTCGGAAAACGGTCAGGCCAGGACGAAGGATCATCAACGAGCTGTCCAAACAATACTGCCCGACACGCCGCCAAGGGCCGCCGCGCCCACCAGAGATGCAGGGTCGAGGGATGCCCATGCCGGATCGACTTTTCCCGGGCACTGGCCGCATTGATCGCTTCTAACGGCAGCGCCACCTCGATCAGCTTCTTGCGTTGGGTCATGTCAGGCCGCGCTCGCGAGAGGGAAACGAGGGAAGAGGAGTGAGGAGCGAGATGGCGTGCGGGTGTCGAGAGAGAAACGAGGGAGGAGGAGTGAGGAGCGAGATGGCACGCACCGGTCTGCCGTCATTTGGCTCTGCGGTTGCGGCGCATGGTGGTCAGGATGCGGCTGACCTCGTCCATCAGCGTGCGGACCTGGTGTGTCCGAAGTCTCTGGAAACCAGCCCAGTTGTTCGCACAAGGTCAGGAGCGTTTCTGCCTCCGCCAGTGAGCCGTGGGCAATCGACAGGAATTGCGCTTTCTCTTTCGCCGATTCCCTGGTCCAACCTTCCGCCACGTTGGCCGGAATTGAGACGGCCGCCCGCGTGATCTGAGACCGCATCCCGTAGGTCTCCTCGCGCGGCAGGAGCGGTGCGAGCCGATACACCTCGCGCACCAACTCCATCGCCTTCGCCCACAAGATCGTCTGCCGGTAGTGCAATCTCGCTGCTCGCCTTCTGTCACCTCACTTCTCACCACAGGGCAATCTCGCTGCTCGCTTCTGTCATCTCACTTCCCAGGACCGGCCATCAATGCGGCTCCCTGGCGATGGCGAGCAGCTCACTGAGGCGGAGCATGCGGCCGATCTCGGCAAAGCCGACCTCGCCGAAGTCGTGGCCGGAGACGTAGCGTGGTAAGGCGGCGATGTCACCCTCAACCTGCACGATGGCGAGGCGGTGCCATGCCATGGCATTGCGCGCGCGGAGCAGCTCGTTGCGGGTGATGGTCACGCGGTCGTTGCCGGGGCCGAGGCCCTTGACCTCGACGAAGCGGAGATGGCCGTTGGTGGCGGGATCGCGCGATTCGACGTCGTAGCCGCAATTGTCGCGGCTGACGTCGCGCGGCTCGAAGCCGAGCGCGCGCTCGGCCGCGATGACTGCGTCCATGGCCAGGCGCTCAATCTCGGCGCGGCGGGCGGGATCGATCTCGGGCGGGGCGGCCTCGTCAGGACCCTCTGTCACGCCGAGCTCTCGCAGCAAGCCGATTGGTACCACCAGGGCGCCGGCGATCACGACCGGCGGCAGGGCCGAGATGTCGCGCTCTCTGGCGAGCTCGGCCATGCGTCGCTGCAGCCGGTCGGCCAGCTCCTCAGCGCGGGTGGCGGCGCGCTGCGGGTTCATGCGCGGCTGCTTGCCGGCGCGCTCCTGGTCCTTCAGGACCTCGGCGCGGTGGTCCCAGTAGTTGATCTCGCGCTTGAGCCGGGCCTGGACCTCGCGCTCGACCTTGTTGATCTGGGTGAGGCAGCGCGCCCGCACCTCGTCGACCTCGCGGGGCACCAGGTGCTGGACGGCGTGGCCGATCACCCGGCTCTCGAGGTCGCCTGCGAGCCACGGCTCTTCGAGCCGAGGCAGGGTCGCCGCGCGCTCGGCGTCGCTCGCGGGCCGGTAGTCGAGGTAGGGAGCGGGGCCGGCATCGCGGAGCGCGCCGTCCTCGAACAGTTCCACGAAGTGGAGCTGCCGCGCGACAACCTGGTGGCGACCGTGGCGGTCGGCGCGGCCGTCCTGGATCGCTTGGTCGAGGGTGACGAGGACGCGCAGGCGCTCGCCCTGATCGCGCGGGTCGACCAGGACCGCGCCCTGCTTCATCAGCTCGCGATGCCGCTCAAGGGTGAGATCGATGGTGGTGTCGAGCAGCGGGTGGCCGGGGCAGACGAAGGCGGCGACCGGGGGCCCGGCGATGTGGGGCTTGTCGAAGCAGATCCGCTCGTAGCGCGCGAGGACAGGGGCGCCGGCGCCGGACTGGCGGTCGCGCTCGCGGAGCGCACCCGGCACGCGAGAGATCTCGAAGCGACCGGTCTCGCGGCGGTGGATGCGCCCGCCCAGGTGCTCGAAAGCCGCGCGGAAGAAGCTTTCGATGTAGTGGGGCTGGAGGCGCTGGGCGTGCGCCCGCTCCATCTGCTCGCGGATCGCCTGGACCCGGCTGAAGGGAAGGGTCTCCTGGGTGAGCGCGCGGCGCTCGAGGAGATCCAGGAGATGGGCGTGGCCGGCCGCGTCGTCGACCACCTGCAGGAGGCGCGCCTTGACCTCGGGCTGCTCGCCGTAGCGGATCGCCTCGATCAGGAGATCGCGCAGCGGCTTCTGCTCGAACAGCTGGCCGAGGACGTCGTAGACCCGGCCACCGAGCGCCGCGCGCGCCGCCTCGAGCTTCTCCAGGAGGCGGGCGTAGACGGCACCCTCGCGGGTCTCGTTCGCGACCAGGTTCCAAAGGTGGCAGACCTCGGTCTGGCCGATCCGGTGGATGCGGCCGAAGCGCTGCTCGATGCGGTTGGGGTTCCAGGGCAGGTCGTAGTTGACCATGAGATGGGCGCGCTGGAGGTTGACGCCCTCGCCGGCGGCGTCGTTCGCGACCATGATCAGGACCGCCGGGTCGTGCAGGAAGGCGTTCATGGCGTTGCGGCGCGCCTCGCGGGCGAGCCCGCCGTGGATCTCGACCACGGCCTCGGCGCGGCCGAGGCGGGTGCGGATCTTGTCGGCGAGGTAGGTGAGCGTGTCGCGCGGCTCGGTGAAGATGATCAGCTTGCGCCGGTTGCCCGCGGGGTCGGTCATGATCGGCTGATCGAGGATGCTCTGCAGCTCGCGCCACTTGGTGTCGGTGCCCGAGCGGCGGAGCGCCTTGGCCTGCTCCTCGAGCTGAGTGAGCACGGCGATCTCGATCTCCAGTTCGGCGATGGTCTCGGCGGCCGTCGCGCTGTCGACCAGCTGCTCCTCGACCGCCTCGACCTCGTCCTCGGGCCGCTCGTCGAGGTCTTCGAAGAACTCGGAGCGGTAGGAGGCGAGCTCGCTGGCGGCATCGAGGCGGGCGGTGCGGCCGCGTTGCAGGAGGCGCGCTTCTTCGACGCGGCGCTGGAGCTTCTCGCGGCGGCGGCGGAGCGATTCGTGGATCGCGGCCGGGCGAGGAGGCGAGGCGTCGCTGGAGGATCTGGAGCGCGAAGCCGACGTTCTGGCGCCGCTGATCGCCCTCGGCGAGCCGCTCGGCGCGGTTCATCTCCTCGCGCACGTATTCGGTCACCGCCTGATAGAGCGCGGCCTCGTCGGCCGACAGCTGGTAGTTCACGGTGTAGGCGCGGCGCTCCGGAAACAGCGGCCGGCCGTCGAAGGTCTTGAGCTCCTCCTTGGTCAGGCGGCGCAGCATGTCGCTGACGTCGGCGGTGTGCACGCCCTCGCGAAAGCGGCCCTCGAAGCGGTCGCCGTCGAGCAGCGCCATGAACAGCTGGAAGTCGGCCTCCTTGCCGCTGTGCGGAGTCGCGGTCATCAGGAGGAAATGCCGGGCGCGGCCGGAGAGCCGCTGCCCGAGCTGGTAGCGCTTGGTGTACTTGACCTCGCCGCCGAAGTAGCTGGCCGACATGCGGTGCGCCTCGTCGCAGATCACGAGGTCCCATTCGCGCGCGGCCAAGAGCTTCGCCTGGAGGTCCTCGTTGCGGCTCAGCATGTCGAGGCGCGCGATCCAGAGGCCCGTCTCGTCGAAAGGGTTGCCGGTGCGGCTTGCCTCGATCCGGTCGCGGGTGAGGATCGCGAATTCGAGGTGGAACTTCTCGGCGAGCTCATCCTGCCATTGCTCGACCAGGTTGCCGGGCGCAACCACGAGGCAACGTTCCAGGTCGCCCCGGATCAGCAGCTCCTTGACCAGAAGCGCCGCCATGATGGTCTTCCCGGCGCCGGGATCATCGGCGAGCAGGAAGCGCAAGGGCTGGCGCGGCAGCATCTCGCCGTAGACCGCGGTGATCTGATGAGGCAGCGGCTCGATCAGCGAGGTCGACAGCGCGAGGTAGGGATCGAACAGATAGGCCAGCCGGATACGCTGGGCCTCAGACGTCAGCCGGAACAAGTAGCCATCACCGCCAAACGACCACGCCCGACCCGATCCAGCCAGCTCGAGCGAAGCCTCGTCGCTGCGGTAGACCAGCCGGTTGCGAACCGCCCCGCTCGGTTCCTCGAATGTGACCTTGACCGCCTGGTCACCGAACCACTCGACCTGGACAATCTTCGCCGTCTCGCCCGCGACGAGCCCGTGGATCAATGCTCCCGGCGTCAACTCCTCAAGATGCATCGTTCAGGGCTCGATCTCTCTCAGCTAAGTCGTACAACCAACAGTTGTCAAGCAACGAGCGAGCAGGGTCAATAGGCTCATAAGCTGCGAGCTGACGCGCGCCCGTCGCGTCCAGCATCAATCAACGATCCGCCTGCCCTTTAGGACTGTTCTGGCAAAAATCCCGGCCGCCGACCCGAATATGCCCGAATGTCCGCCCCGATCACCAGCCCCGCCCAGTCTTGCCGGCCTTGCCGGGCACGCTCGCCGGCACCCTAATTCCGCGAATTTCCGGATTCGGGCGCTCGCGTGAATTTTCGGCCTGGCGCGTGCCATGCGCCCTGCCCTGCCCGCCCGCCAGCCGCCCGGCTGAGGCGCTCGCCCACCGCTCAGCCGGGTGGCTGGCGGCCGATGGTGAAGCGGCGGAGGGCGTCGAAGTCGCCGATCGTGATCCGGCTGCCGCTCGTTTCGACGCCGAGACGGCGCAGCCTTGCGAGCGCGCGCGAGAGGGTTTCCGGCTGCATGCCGAGACGGGCGGCCACCAGGGCCTTGTCCCAAGGCAGCTCGATGGTCGGGCTCTGGTCCGCCGAGGCGAGCCTGAGCAGGAAGTCGGCGAGCCGCTCGGTCGACGAGCGTACGGTCAGATGCTCGATCTGGCGGACCAGGCGGCGCAGATGGAGTGACATCGAGGCCATCATGTTGAGGCAGAGGTCCGGATCGGCGCGCAGCTGGCGGACGAAGGGCTCCGCCTGGATGATCAAGAGCCGGGCATCGTCGACCACCACGGCGTTGACCGGGAAGGTACCGCTCTGGAAGATCGCCGCCTCGGCGAAGGACTCGCCGCGGGTGAACACCCCGATCGTGCTCTCCTGGCCCTCGGCGGTCTCGCGATAGAGCCGCACCCAGCCTTCGAGCACGACGTAGAACCGGGTCGCGGGCTCGTCCTGCAGGAACAGGATGGCATCGCGCTCGAAGCGGCGGAGGGTGGCCTGGTGCGAGCAGCGGTCCGAGGCGGCGCTGGTCGAGGCCGGCGAACAACGGCAGCCGGGCAATCAGCTCGAGGTCGCCGGGTTCGATGTGCATGCTGTGGCCAACCGGGGTGCCGCCTGCCGGCGGTGGCCCGCTCGCCGGGCAGCCGCACCCTCTCTACTTGGCCCGAGGCGCGCGGCAGATCAAGAATGATAGACCCGAAGCGCGCAAGCTCCGGGGCGAGTCGCGATCGGCGGCCAGCCGGGCTGGCCGTCGATCCTGGGGCGGATCAGGACGCCACCGAACGCCGCCAGGAACAGCAGCCAGGCCGCCCACCAGAGGCTCGTCGAGACCACGAGCGCTGGCTGATAGAGATCGGCGGCGAGCAGTGGTGCGGCGAGGCGGGCGAACGCAGCGCCGGAGATCAGGACATAGGCGAGACCAGCCGGCCCCGGCGCAACCAGCGGCCGGCCGGTGTGGCCGAGACTGGCGCGCGACATGACGCCGATCGTCATGGTGCCGATCGCGCCGATCGCGAGGCCGTGCAGGGCCTCGGAAGTGGGCAGGAAGCCGGTGAGGTCGACCAGCCCCTTCCAGGCGAGGCCCACCACGAGCCAGGCGTAGCCGAGGTGCAGGACCCAGAGGAGCGGCTCGCCGAGCGTGCGGCGACTCTGCCAACCCCGCATTCGAAGCGCGTTGAGCAACGCCGCAAGCAGCGCGAGCACGCCCGCGGCTTGGTGTAAGGCCGCGAGGTCGGCGAGCAACATGGCGATCAGAGCGCCAAGCGCCAGCCGGTCGAGCCACGAGAAGGAGCGCAACGGGACCGGGTCGCCCTGCGTCTTGAGAAAGCTGGCGGTGAATGCCGGCACGATCCGCCCGCCGATCAGGGCGATGATCAGGACGAAGAGGTCGAGGGCGGCGCGGAGCGCCGTCGTGCCAAACCCGGGCAGAAAGCCGGTGCCGTCCAGATCGACCGCCAGATCGGCCAGGAGCAGCGCGCCGAGCAGCGGCAGGAACACCAGATTGCGGCGTGCGGCGGCCTGTAGATGCGGCGCGATGGCGAGAACCAGGGCGGGCAGGAAAGCGAGATCGACGATGATGGCGGCCGCCGGCAGTCCGCCCCCGAACCAGCTCACCATCCGGCCCGCGAGCCAGAGCAGGACGAGCCCGGCGAGCGGGGCCCCCGCGACCGGCAGGCCGCCCGCTCCAGCTCGGCGTCGCGGTCAAGAGAAAACCGGCCAGGACCGCCGTGGCGTAGCCGAACAGCATCTCGTGACCGTGCCAGAGCGGCGGCGGCAGGGCGGGCTCGAGGCCGAGCCAGCCGGTGTAGAGGCCGAGCCAGAGCGGTACGGCAAGCGCGCCGTAGAGGCCGGCGAGCAGGAAGAAGGGCCGAAAGCCGTACGCGAACAGGATAGCCGGCCCGGCCCGATGTCGAGTGCCTGCAAGGCCGAGCATGACGCTCACTCCGCGGACTTGCCGATCGTTTCAGCAGGACGCACAGGCGCTGGCGATCTCCTTGACCGTGGTCAAGCCTCGGCCCGGCTGCGGCGATCGGGCGCGGCGCGAGGCGGGCGCCGCTCGCCGCGCCGGCCGGGCGCCTTGACGCTCGTCAATTACGTCGACGCCGCGCGTTGGTAGAGTGCGCAGGCTTGCCGCCGTGATCGTCGCGCGCTAAAGGGTGGAGCCAAGAAGCGGGGAGGCACGATGGCGGTCCAGACCATCCCAGCAGCCGGGCACGTGCTGGTTGACTGGCGCCCGGAGGACGAGAGCTTCTGGACCAGCCGCGGCGAGGCGATCGCGCGCCGCAATCTCTGGATCTCGATCCCGGCGCTGCTGCTGGCGTTCGCCGTCTGGATGGTCTGGAGCGCGGTCGTGGTCAACCTGCCACGGGTGGGCTTCGCCTACAGCGCCGACCAGCTGTTCTGGCTCGCCGCACTGCCTGGCCTGTCGGGCGCGACTCTGCGCATCTTTTACAGCTTCATGGTGCCAATTTTCGGGGGGCGGCGCTGGACCGCGATCTCGACCGCCTCGCTCCTGATCCCGGCCGCGGGCATCGGCGTCGCGGTCCAGAACCCGCACACGCCTTACTGGCTGTTCCTCCTGCTGGCGCTGCTCTGCGGCTTCGGCGGCGGCAACTTCGCGTCGTCGATGGCGAACATCAGCTTCTTCTACCCCAGGGCGAAGAAGGGTCATGCGCTGGCCCTCAACGCCGGGCTCGGCAATCTCGGCGTCAGCGTGGTCCAGCTGGTCGTGCCGCTGGTGATCGGCATCGGCATGTTCGGCGCGCTCGGCGGCGGGCCGCAGGTCATTGGCGACGGCGGCAGGCTGTGGCTGCAGAACGCCGGCTTCGTCTGGGTGCCGTTCATCGCGCTCTCGGCGCTCGCCGCCTGGTTCGGCATGCACGACATCGCCAGCGCCAAGGCGTCATTAGCCGAGCAGGCGGTGATCTTCCAGCGCAGGCACAATTGGATCATGTGCCTGCTCTATACCGGCACCTTCGGCTCGTTTATCGGCTATTCGGCAGGCTTTCCGCTGCTGATCAAGCAGCAGTATCCTGAGGTGAACCCGCTGCAGTTCGCGTTCCTCGGGCCGCTGGTCGGCTCGCTCGCGCGCTCCTTCAGCGGCGGGATCTCGGACCGGATCGGCGGTGGCCGCGTGACCTTCTGGGTGTTCGTCGTGCTCGCCGCAGGCGTGGGCCTGCTGCTGTTCTTCCTCGGCCTCGGCAACACCGGGATCGGCTTCTGGGGCTTCTTCCTGACCTTCATGGTGCTGTTCGCGGCCACCGGGGTCGGCAACGCCTCGACCTTTCAGATGATCCCGGTGATCTTCCGTGTCGACCGGGAGCGCGCCTACGCCGAGCGCGAGGGCTCGCCTGTCAGCCCGGACACCATCCATCGGGAGGCGGAGCGCGAGGCGGCGGCGGTGATCGGCTTCACTTCGGCGATCGCCGCCTACGGCGCCTTCTTCATCCCCAAGAGCTACGGCAGCTCGATCGCTCTCACGGGGGGACCCGAGATGGCGCTCTACGGTTTCCTCCTGTTCTACATCGCCTGCATCGTGATCACCTGGATGGAGTATTCGGGCCGCCATGCGGAGATCAGATGCTGACCGGGCGGAAAGATCCACGCCACAGGTCCTGAACTCAGTCGTCGTTCGCCGGAGCAGATCATGAGCCAGTTCATCGACCGCCTGATGTTCTTCAAGAAATACGAAGAACGGTTCGCGGGCGGACACGGCGTGGTGACCAACGAGAGCCGCGCCTGGGAGGACGGCTACCGGCAGCGCTGGCAGCACGACAAGATCGTGCGCTCGACCCACGGCACCAACTGCACTGGTTCGTGCAGCTGGAAGATCTACGTCAAGAACGGGCTGGTGACCTGGGAGACCCAGCAGACCGACTATCCGCGCACCCGGCCGGAGATGCCCAACCACGAGCCGCGCGGCTGCTCGCGCGGCGCCAGCTACTCCTGGTATCTTTACAGCGGCAACCGGCTGAAATACCCGATGATTCGCGGCCGGTTGCTCAAGCTCTGGCGCGAGGCACGGCGGACACTCGCGCCGGTCGATGCCTGGGCCTCGATCGTCGAGGACCCGGAGAAGGCCAGGCACTACAAGTCGATCCGCGGCATGGGCGGCTTCGTCCGCTCGACCTGGCCCGAGGTCAACGAGATCATCGGCGCCGCCAACGTCTACACGGTCAAGACCTACGGCCCCGACCGCGTGGTCGGCTTCTCGCCGATTCCGGCCATGTCGATGGTCTCCTATGCCGCCGGCACGCGCTATCTGTCGCTGATCGGCGGCACCTGCATGAGCTTCTATGACTGGTATTGCGATCTGCCGCCGTCCTCGCCGCAGACCTTCGGCGAGCAGACCGACGTCCCCGAGAGCGCCGACTGGTACAACGCGCACTGCCTGATCCTCTGGGGCTCGAACGTGCCGCAGACGCGCACGCCCGATGCCCACTTCTACACCGAGGTCCGCTACAAGGGCGCGAAGAGCGTCGTCGTCTCGCCCGACTACAGCGAGGCGGCGAAATTCTCCGACCTCTGGCTGCATCCGCAGGCCGGCACCGACGCCGCGCTCGCGATGGCGCTCGGCCACGTCATCCTCAAGGAGTTCCACGTCGAGCGGCAGGTGCCCTATTTCGAGGACTACTGCCGGCGCTATACCGACATGCCGTTCCTCGTGCGGCTGGAGAAGCAGGGCGAGGCGTACGTTCCGGGCGGCTTCGTCCGCGCGGCCGACTTCGAGGGCGGGCTCGGCCAGAAGAACAATCCGGAATGGAAGACGGTCGGTTTCGATGAGCTGAGCGGCGAGGTCGTTGTCCCGACCGGCTCAATCGGCTTCCGCTGGGGCGAGGCCGGAAAGTGGAACATCGATCACAGGAGCGCCGCGGGTGGCGCGGAGATCCGGCTGCGCCTCTCGAACATGGAGTACAAGGATGCGGCTCTGCCCGTGCAGTTCCCCTACTTCGGCGGCCACGCCCGCGAGTATTTCAAGAGTACGGATCATCCGCCAATCCTGACGCGCAACGTGCCGGTCCGCGAGATCGAGCTCGCGGAAGGGCCCGCTTACGTCGCCACGGTGTTCGACCTGATGGTCGCCCATTACGGCATCGACCGCGGCCTCGGCGGCGAGGTCGCATCGTCCTACGACGACGTCGCGCCCTACACGCCCGCCTGGCAGGAAGCGGTGACCGGGGTGCCGCGCAAACACGCGATCAGCGTTGCGCGCCTGTTCGCCAAGACTGCGGAGAAAACCGAGGGCCGGTCGATGGTGATCCTCGGCGCCGGACTCAACCACTGGTACCACATGGACATGGCCTATCGCGGCATCATCAACATGCTGCTGATGTGCGGCTGCGTCGGCAAGCCGGGCGGCGGCTGGTCCCACTACGTGGGCCAGGAGAAGCTCCGGCCGCAGACCGGCTGGCTGCCGCTCGCCTTCGCGCTCGACTGGCACCGGCCGCCGCGGCACATGAACAGCACATCCTATTTCTATGCCCACACCAGCCAGTGGAAGTACGAGACGCTGACGCTCGGCGAAATCCTCTCGCCGCTCGCCGACCCGGCGGAGTGGCGCGGCAGCCTGATCGACTGCAACGTCCGCGCCGAGCGCATGGGCTGGCTGCCGACCTCGCCCCAGCTCCAGACCAACCCGCTCGAGGTCTGCCGTGCGGCCGCCAAAGCCGGCAAGGAGCCGGTCGCCTACGCCGTCGAGGGCCTGAAATCGGGCGCCCTTCGCATGGCGTGCGCCGACCCGGACAATCCGAAGAACTTCCCGCGCAACCTGTTCGTCTGGCGCTCCAACCTGCTCGGCGCGAGCGGCAAGGGCCACGAGTATTTCCTGAAGCACCTGCTGGGCGCCAAGAATGGCGTGCTGGGCAAGGATCTGGGCGCGACGGGGCAGGTCAAACCCGAGGAAGTGACCTGGCGCGAGAGCCCGTCGGACGGCAAGCTCGACCTGATGGTGACGATCGACTTCCGGATGAACACGACCGGTCTGTTCTCCGACATCGTTCTGCCGACCGCGACCTGGTACGAGAAGAACGATCTCAACACCACCGACATGCATCCGTTCATCCACCCGCTGACCGCGGCGATCGATCCGGTCTGGGAGGCGCGGAGCGACTGGAACATCTTCCGCAGCATCGCCGAGTCCTTCTCGAAGGCGGCAGAGGGCCACCTCGGCACCGAGCGGGACCTCGTGCTGACGCCGCTTCTGCACGACACCCCGGGCGAGCTCGCCCAGCCCCGGGTCACGGACTGGCGGCGCGGCGATTGCGAGCCGGTGCCCGGCAAGACCATGCCCGCGATGGCCGTGGTCGAGCGCGACTACCCGAACACGTACAAAAAGTTCACCGCGCTGGGCCCGCTGATGGCGAAGCTCGGCAACGGCAGCAAGGGGATCAGCTGGAACACCGAAGATGAGGTCGAGTATCTGCGCCATCTCAATCGCGAGGTCACCGAGGAGGGCATCACCAAGGGCATGCCGCAGCTCCTGACCGATCTGCACGCCATCGAGACCTTGCTGACGCTGGCGCCGGAGACCAACGGCAAGGTCGCAGTCAAGTCCTGGCAGGCTCTCGGCAAGAACACCGGTCGCGAGCACGCCCACCTCGCGCTGCATCGCGAGGATGAGAAGATCCGTTTTCGCGATCTGGTCGCCCAGCCGCGCAAGATCATCAGCTCGCCGACCTGGAGCGGCATCGAATTGGAGGATGTCACCTACAACGCCGGCTGGACCAACGTGCACGAGCTGATCCCATGGCGGACGCTGACCGGGCGCCAGCAGTTCTACCAGGACCACCCGTGGATGCTGGCCTTCGGCGAGGGCTTCACACTCTACAAGCCGCCGATCGACACCAAGACGATCGACACCGTCATCGAGGAGAAGGACAACGGCAATCCGCAGATCGTGCTGAACTTCATTACCCCGCATCAGAAGTGGGGCATCCACAGCACTTATACCGACAATCTTCTGATGCTTACGCTCTCGCGCGGCGGCCCGATCATCTGGATCAGCGAGGTGGACGCCAGACGGGCGGGGATCGAGGACAACGACTGGGTCGAGGCGTACAACCGAAATGGCGCGCTGGTCGCCCGCGCGGTGGTCAGCCAGCGCATCCAGCCGGGCACGACCCTGATGTACCACGCCCAGGAAAAGATGACCAACGTGCCGGGCAGCGAGATCACGGGCACCCGCGGCGGCATCCACAACTCGGTGACCCGCGCCACCCTCAAGCCGACCCACATGATCGGCGGCTACGCCCAGCTCAGCTACGGCTTCAATTACTACGGCACGGTCGGCTCGAACCGCGACGAATTCGTAATCATGCGCAAGATGCAGGAGGTCGACTGGCGCGACCGTCCTCTGGAGGAGAAGCGCAAATACATGGAGGCGGTCGAATGAAAATCCGGGCGCAGATCGGCAAAGTCCTCAATCTCGACAAGTGCATCGGCTGTCACACCTGCTCGGTGACCTGCAAGCAGGTGTGGACGTCGCGCGAGGGCGCCGAATATCACTGGTTCAACAACGTCGAGAGCAAGCCGGGCATCGGCTACCCGAAGGACTGGGAAAACCAGGACAAATGGAAGGGCGGCTGGCGGCGCAAGGCGAACGGCAAGATCGAGCCACGCATGGGCGGCAAGTGGCGGGTCCTCGCCAACATCTTCGCCAACCCGTACATGCCCGAGATCGACGACTACTATGAGCCGTTCGACTTCGAGTACAGCTACCTGCACAACGCGCCGGAATCCGAAGCGGCCCCGACCGCGCGCGCGATCTCGCAGATCACCGGCGAGCGCATGGCCAAGATCGAGTGGGGGCCGAACTGGGAAGAGATCCTGGGCGGCGAGTTCGCCAAGCGCTCGCGCGATCAGAACTTCGAGAACGTCGAGAAGGAGATCTATGGTCAGTTCGAGCAGACCTTCCTTTTCTACTTGCCAAGACTGTGCGAGCACTGCCTCAATCCGTCCTGCGCGGCGGTCTGCCCGTCGGGCGCAATTTACAAACGCGAGGAGGACGGCATTGTCCTGATCGATCAGGAGAAGTGCCGCGGCTGGCGAATGTGCGTCTCCGGCTGTCCGTACAAGAAGATCTATTACAACTGGCACTCCGGGAAGTCGGAGAAGTGCATTTTCTGCTACCCACGCATCGAGGCCGGGCTGCCGACGGTCTGCTCTGAGACCTGCGTCGGGCGGATTCGCTATCTCGGCGTGCTGCTGTACGACGCCGACCGGATCGAGGCGGCGGCGAGCGTCCCCAACGAGCAGGACCTGTACGAAGCGCAGCTCGGCCTGTTCCTTGACCCCAACGATCCGGAGGTCGCCCTGCAGGCGCGCCGCGACGGCGTGCCGGACAACTGGATCGAGGCGGCCAAGCTGTCGCCGGTCTGGAAGATGGCGATGGACTGGAAGGTCGCCTTTCCGCTCCACCCCGAATACCGGACCCTGCCCATGGTCTGGTACATCCCGCCGCTCAGCCCGATCCAGTCGGCGGCCGAGAACGGCGGAATCGACGTCGACGACGATCGCATGCCGGACGTGCGGTCGTTGCGCATCCCACTGAAATATCTGGCCAACCTCCTGACTGCCGGCGATGAGCAGCCGGTCGCGGCGGCGCTCGAGCGCATGCTCGCGATGCGGGGCTACATGCGGCGCAAGCACGTCGACGGCGTGCTCGACGGCGGCATTCTCGAGCGGGTCGGGCTGTCCGAGCGCCAGGTCGAGGAGATGTACCGCTACATGGCGATCGCCGACTACGAGGATCGCTTCGTCATCCCGACCAGCCACAAGGAGCTGGGCGAGCAGGCCTACGACCAGCGCGGCATCTGCGGCTTCTCCTTCGGCGCAGGCTGCAGCGAGGGCAACAGCACCTTCAGCCTGTTCGGCCAGGACACCCGCAAGACCCGGGGCGAGCGGGCGTCGTGAGCCCCGCCGGAGGGAGGCAGCACCATGCTGACGTTCAAGGTCCTGGCGGCGCTGCTGGTCTACCCCGAGCCGGAGCTGATCGAGAGCCTCGATGAGATGGCGGTCGTCCTCGATGCCGAGCGCGCGCTGCCCAAAGCCGAGCGCCGCGAGGTCGAGGCGCTGATGTCGGATCTGCGCCGCGCCGACCTGATGGATGCGCAGGCGCGCTACGTCGCGCTGTTCGACCAATCACGCTCGCTATCGCTGCATCTCTACGAGCACAGCCACGGCGAGTTGCGTGATCGCGGCCAAGCCATGGTCAATCTCTTGAATCACTACCGGTCCAAAGGGCTCGAGCCGGGCACGACGGAGCTACCGGACTTCCTGCCGGTGCTGCTCGAATTCCTTTCGATGCAGCCGGCGGACGAGGTACGCGCCCTGCTCGACCAGGCGACCCCGGTCGTGGCGTTGCTGCGGGCGCGGCTGGAGCGGCGCGGCTCGTCCTATGCCGCAGTGTTTCGGGCGATCGAGGCGCTCGCAGGACACCGGGCCGACGAGGCGGCGATCCGCGAGACCGTAATGGCGGAGACGCCCGACGATACCCCCGAAGCGCTCGATCGCGCCTGGGCGGAGGCCCCCGTCACCTTCGGCAACGACCCAAGCACCACCGCCAGCTCGGGCTGTGGCGCCGCATCCGCCATGGTCGCGCGCTTCGCGCCGCGGTCTGGGCACAGGACGACCGCTGACGGGAGTTGCCCGCGATGACCTACCTCGACCAGTTCCTGTTCGGCTTCTACCCGTATCTTTGCATGGTGTCCTTCTTCCTCGGTAGCTGGGCGCGCTTCGATCGCAGCCAGTACACCTGGCGGGCGCAGTCGAGCCAGCTGTTGCGCCGCAAGCAGCTGCTCTGGGGCAGCATCCTGTTCCACGTCGGCATCCTCGGCCTGTTCTTCGGCCACTTCTTCGGCCTCCTGACGCCGCCCGAGGTCTACCACGCGCTCGGGCTGAGCTCGAAAGCCAAGCAGCTGATGGCGATCGTGGTCGGCGGCATCCTGGGCGTCACCTGCTTCGTCGGCATGACCATGCTGATCCACCGCCGCCTGTTCGACGCACGCATCCGCCTGACCAGCAAGCCGACCGACATTTTCATTCTGCTGTTCATCTATGCCCAGCTGATCCTCGGCATCGTCGGCATTCCGGTCTCGCTCGCCAACGCCGATGGCACCTACATGCTGGTGATGGCCGAGTGGGCGCGCAACATCCTCACGTTCCAGCCCGGCTCGGCGGAGCTGCTCGCGGGCGTCCCGTGGATCTACAAGATCCACATCGCGGCCGGCATGACGCTGTTCCTGCTCACGCCTTTCACGCGCCTCGTGCACGTGTGGAGCGCGCCGATCTGGTACCTGCTGCGGCCCGGCTATCAGATCGTGCGCCGGCATGCGCATCTGTCCAAGGAGGGCGTCTGAGGGTGCCGGTGTTCGTCAACGGCGTCGAGATCAGCGACCACGCGATCGGTGCCGAGCTGCAGTATCACCCGGCGGACTCGGTCGAAGAGGCGCGCGACGACGCCGCGCGGGCGCTGGTGGTGCGCGAACTGCTGCTGCAGACGGCAGCACGGCACGGGATCGATCGGCCGGACCCGCCCGCGCCGGGGCAGGCGGACGAGCGCGAGACCGAGGACGAAGCCCTGATCCGGACGCTGATCGCGCGCGAGGTCAGCACGCCAGAGCCTGACGAGGCGAGCTGCCGGCGCTTCTACGAACAGAACTTGAAGCGCTTTCGCAGCCCGGACCTGTTCGAAGCGGCGCACATCCTGTTCCCGGCCGATCCGGCGGACGCCGACGCCACCGCGCCGGCCAGGCAGCAGGCGACTGCGGTGCTTCAGGAGGTGCTGGCGGCGCCGGAGCGCTTCGCTGACCTCGCGAAGGAGCTTTCGGCCTGCCCGTCGGCGGCGCATGGCGGCAATCTCGGTCAGATCAGCCGCGGCCAGACCGTCCCGGAGTTCGAGACCTTCCTTTACAACCTCGAGCAGGGCCAGATCTGCCCGGTGCCGGTCAAGACCCGGTTCGGCTACCACGTTCTGCGCCTCGACCGGCGGATCGAGGGCCGCCAGCTGCCGCTCGAGGCGGTCAAGGAGCGGATCGCCGGCTATCTGCGCGAGCACGTCTGGCGGCGTGCCGTCAGCCAGTATCTGCAATTGCTGGTCGGTCAGGCGGAGATCCGGGGCATCGAGCTGAACGGGGCGAGCACGCCCCTGGTCCAATGAGGCTTTTCCGGCACTCAGCTCACGGCGCGCGCGGGTTTCCGCAGAAGGCGCGGTGCCAGCGGTCATGATGCTGGGACAGACGCTCAAAGAGCTGGCGCGCACGTCCGACGAGTTGGTTGCGCTGGAGCTGCTGCCCGATCTGGTGCTCCTTGGCCGGACGCGGGCGGCCGCCGCGGCGGCCGGTCTGTTCCTGAACCAATACGTGCTGGGCGCCTGCCGGGCGTTCCTCGACCGGGCCAGCGAGGAAGAGTGGGCGACCCTCATGAGCCGGCTGCGGGATGGCGCCGAGCCGGGCATCACCCTGGTCGCGATGGCGGTGCAGCTGAAGCTCGATGCCGTTGCATGCGGCTGCGGGCGCGGCCTGCCGGCATCAGCCGGCGACCAGAGAGGCCAGCGTTCGGCCGATATCGGTGACGGAGACTCGGCATGAGCGAAAGCGTCGCGAGCTACTACTGGCGGGGCCACGGTCCACTCTGGAAGGTGTACTGGCTCTATGGCGTCCTCGGCAGCAACGTCCTGGCTCTGATCCTCTTGGTTCTGATGGAGAGGAGCGCCCTCGGTAGCGTCTGGTTTCAGCTCGTGCTGCTGCTATTGGCGGCCTACACGATCTGGATCGTGGTCTCGGTCTGGCGCTGCGCGTTCAACGTGGAGAAGCCGGTTTACAGTCACATGGCGCGGGCGCTCACGGTGGCGTGGGCGATCAACGCTCTGTTGGTCCTGGGCTTCCTTGAGCTTCAGTTCGTGCAGGCGGTTGGTTGAACATCGCCGCGCCAATCGGCCGCGCCCGCGGCTTGTTCATGGCGGTCCCGGCAATCACTGCCGTCGGCATTACTCGCTGCCCTCAGAACTCGATCGATCTGTTGGCCAGTTCTCCTCCCGGCGCGCCGTGCAGAGCGTCCCAGATCGTGACCGAGAACGACGAGCGGGCAGGTGAAAACCCTGGTCAGTTCATCATGCGGGCGTTGAGATCGAGCATGATCCACAAGGACCCGCCGATCATGATGCAGATCAGGACGGCGGCAAAGGCGAGCGCCAGCAGATTCTCGCGTGGCGTCGATTTCAGGTCGAGATGCAGGAAATAGCGCAGGTGCACCACGACCTGCACAAGGGCAAGGACGGCGATCACGACCAGGGTCGTAAAACGCGGCAGGAGACCTGCGACGACCAGCCCAAACGGAATGCCGGTGAGCACCAGGGCGAACACAAAGCCCATGATGTAGGGGCGCTGCGGCATGTCGGAGGAATCGGTCGGCGCCTGCATCAAAGGACTCCCGGCAGATAGACCATCGAAAAAATGCCGATCCAGACGATGTCCAGAAAATGCCAGAACAGGCCGAGCCGGAACAGGCGCGAGACGACCGGTTCGGTCAGCCCTTTGGCCAGCACCTGGATCGACAGGATCACGATCCAGATCAGGCCATTGCTGACATGCAGCCCGTGGGTCCCGACCAGGGTGAAGAACGCCGACAGGAAGCCGCTGCGCTGCGGACCCGCGCCCTGCATGTACAGGCCGGTAAACTCGCTGATCTCCAGGGCCACGAAGCCGGCGCCAAGCACGAAGGTGACGGCGAGCCAGGTCAAGGCCACGCGCTGGTTGCGGAGCCGCACCGCCACAGTGGCGAAGCCGAAGGTGATGCTGCTGCACAACAGCAGCATTGTCTCGGCGAAAGTGCGGCCGAGGTTGAACAGGGTCTTGCCGGTCGGCCCGCCGGCGTGGTTCGGCGCCATCACGACATAGGTCGCGAACAGCAGCGCGAAGATGACCGCATCGCTCATCAGATAGAGCCAGAAGCCGAGCGCTTTCTCCTCGTAGACGTCGACCTCCGGGGCGCGGAACTCGACGGGCTCGACGGCGCTCGGCACGCTGGTCATGCCGCGCCTCGCACCAGGGCGTCGTCCCGGATCCGGGTGTGCTCGTCGACATGGGTGGGATGGGCCGCGAGCACCTGGCGACGCCGGTCCTCGATCGCCTGGACCTCGGCCGCAGGCATCACGAACTCGGTGTCCTCGTCGAAGGCACGGACCGCGACTGCGATCAGGATGCCAAGGCCCGATGCGATCGCCAGCCACCAGATATGCCAGACCATGGCGAAGCCGAGCGCGAAGGCGAGGCCGCCGATGATCACGCCGATGCCGGTGTTGCGCGGCATCTCGATGTCGATGTGGGGCGGTGGCCGCCGATAGGCGACGCCGCGCCGCTTCATCTCGTGGAAGGCGTCGGACTCGCGCACGTCGGGCACCACGGCGAAGTTGTAGGGCGCAGGCGGCGACGAGGTCAGCCATTCCAGCGTGCGGCCGTCCCAGGGATCGCCGGTCAGATCCAGCCGTTCGCTACGATGCCTGATGCTGACCGCGAGCTGAATGATCAGGCACGCGATGCCGAGCGCGATCAGTACCGCGCCGAAGGCCGCGACCATCAGATAGGGCTGCCACTCGGGCACGTTGTAGTGCTGCATGCGCCGCGGCATGCCCAGAAAGCCCAGCGCATACAAGGGCATGAACGCGAGCCAGAAGCCGACCAACCAGAGCCAGAAGGCGCGGATGCCCCAGCGCTCGTCGAGGGTGAAGCCGACCGCCTTGGGGAACCAGTACATATAGCCGGCGAAGTAGCCGAACAGGGCGCCCGGGATCAGCATGTTGTGGAAGTGAGCGATCAGGAAGGTCGTGTTGTGCATCAGGTAGTCGACCGGCGGCACCGCGAGCAGGACGCCGGTCATGCCACCGATCACAAAGGTCACGATGAAACCCACCGTCCAGTACATCGGCGCCGTCATGCGCAGGCTGCCGTGATACATGGTCAGCAGCCAGTCGAAAATCTTCACGCCGGTCGGCACTGCGATGATCATCGTGGTGATGCCGAAAAACGCGTTGACGTTGGCGCTCGAACCCATCGTGAAGAAGTGGTGCAGCCAGACCGTGAACGACAGCAGCGCGATCGCCGCGGTGGCATAGACCAGTGACGTGTAGCCGAACAGACGCTTGCGCGAGAAGGTCGCGACGACCTCCGAATACACGCCAAACGCCGGCAGGATCAGGATGTAGACCTCGGGATGGCCCCAGATCCAGAGCAGGTTGATGTAGTTCATCATGTTGCCGCCGGCTTCATTCGTGAAAAAATGCATGCCGAACAACCGGTCGAGGCCGAGCAGCGCCGCCGCCACGGTGAGCGCCGGGAAGGCGAACACCATCAGCAGGCTGGTGCAAAGCGAGGTCCAGACGAACAGCGGCATGCGCATCAGCGTCATGCCGGGCGCGCGCCGCTTGAGGATGGTGGTGACGAAGTTGATGCCGGTCAGCGTCGAGCCAACGCCGCTGATCAGGAGCGCCCAGATCCAGTAGTCGGTGCCGACGTCGGGGCTGTACTCGATTTCGGAATAGGGCGGATAGCCGGTCCAGCCGGCCGTCGAGAACTTGCCGATCACCAGGGAGATCAGGACCAGGGACGCGCCGGCCGTGGTGAACCACAGGCTGACCGAGTTCATGAACGGGAACGCGACGTCGCGCGAGCCGATCTGCTGCGGCATGACGATGTTCATCAGGCCCGTCAGGAACGGCATCGCCACGAAGAAGATCATGATCGTGCCGTGCGAGCTGAACACCTGATCGAAGTGGCTGGCCGGCAGATAGCCCTCGGAGTTGAGCGCGATCGCCTGCTGAGCGCGCATCATGATCGCATCGGCGAAGCCGCGCAGCAGCATCACGCCGGCGAGCGCGACGTACATGATGCCGATCCGCTTGTGATCGACGCTGGTCAGCCACTCGCGCCAGACGTAGGGCAGGCCGATCCAGAGGATCACCGCGGCCACGATCAGGCCGCCCAACACCGTGGCTGCCGCGCCGCCCATGGCGATCGAGCTGTAGAACGGCAACGCGTCGATCGTAAGCTTTCCGAACACGTCCGTCCTCCGGGCTAAGGGGTCGCGGCCTGGGCCTGTTCAGAATGCGGCGCGCCGGGGCCGGCGGGCGCATATTTGGCGATGATCCGCGCGAACAGATCCGGCTCGAACCCCGCATAGTAGGTCACCGGATGGAGCTGGCTCGGCTTGGCGAACTGCTCATAAGCGGCAGCGTCGAGCTTGAGCTCCGACTGCCTGGCCTTGGCGACCCAGGCCTCGAAGTCCTGGTCCGAGACCGCCCTCGCCTCGAAATACTGGTTGGCGAAGCCGCTGCCGCTGAACTGCATGTTGCGGCCCCGGAACTCGCCGGGCTGATCGGCCAGAAGGTGGAGCCGGGTCTCCATGCCCGCCATGGCATAGATCTGGCTACCCAGCGCCGGGATCAGGAACGAGTTCATCACCGTATCGGAGGTGATCCGCAGGCTCAGCGGCCGCCCGCTCGGGAACACCAGCTCGTTGACCACGGCGATGCCCTGCTCGGGATAGAGAAACAGCCACTTCCAGTCCTGCGCCACGGCCTGGACCTCGAGCGGCGGCTTGTCCGGATCCATCGGGCGATAGGGGTCGAGCTTGTGGGTGGACTCCCACACCATGGAGCCGACCGCGATCACGATCGCCGCCGGCACCAGCCAGACCAGCGCGTCCATCCAGACCGAATAGCCCCAGTCGGGCTGGTACACGTCGTGCTTGCTGGCCGGCCGATAGAACCAGACGAACACCGCGGCCATGATGAACACGGGGATCACCACGAGCAGCATCAGCCCGAACGCGGTGAACAACAGGTCGCGCTCGGCCAGGGTGATCGGCCCCTTGGGGGCGAGCACCGGCGCCTCGGCCAGGCTGCAGCCCGAGACCGCGAGCACCAGCCCGAGCCCCGAAAGGGTGAGGATCGGCGTCCGCGTCCGCTCAGCCATCGCGATCGCCGCGCGCTTCCCGACGGCGTCGGAAAGCTCGATGATCGGCGAGCGGCGGTCGGTGATCGGCGTGGCTTCGTGGATCGCCTTCAATGTGGAAAGAGACGGTGAACGCGAACCGAATTCGCGACGACAGAACCACGCCCCAATCCATGTGCCACCCGCTTCGTTCTTGGTCCGACGCGATCCGTCTTGCGGCCTGATCAAGGCGTCGTCCGAGGTCGCACCTTGGCAGCCGCATCGCACGCTTTCAACCCCTTGATGCCCGATTCACCGGATGACTTGAAGGTTTGATCTCAAACAACCCTCGACCAATGCGTCGCGTGGGCGGAATCACTTAGCCTGCGAAGGGGGTTTCGGGGATGCCGCGGACGCCCGGCCTGATGGCCAGAAGGCTTCCGGCCAGTGGCTCCTCGGCCAACTCCTCGGCGCTCAGGGTTTCGCGGGCCGTGGTGATAAAGAGGGTCTCGTAGTCGTCGCCGCCAAAGATGCAACTGGTCGGTCTCGAGACCGGCAGCTCGACGATCCGCTCGATGGCGCCGTTCGGATCGTAGCGCACCAAGCGCCCGTAGCCCGGCTGGGCGCTCCAGACATGCCCTTCCGCGTCGACCGTGAGGCCGTCCGGAAACCCGCTGACCTCGGGGTCCAGAGCGGCAAAGGGGCGGCGGTTCGAGATCGTTCCGGCCTCGGTCTCGAAATCGTAGGCGAAGATGCCGTACCGGAAGCTCTCGGTATAGTACATGGTCCGGCCGTCCGGGCTCCAGCCGGTCCCGTTCGAGCAGATCACGCGGCCCCACATGCGGGTGACGGTGAGGTCGGGATCCAACCTGTAGAGGGCGCCGCTGTCGGCCCACCAGTCCTTTTCGCCCATCGTGCCGGCCCACAGGCGTCCCTGGCGATCGCACTTGCCGTCATTGAACCGATTGCCGGCGCGATCCGGCTCCGGGTCCAGGAGACGCTGGAGATGTTGGGTCTGCGGGTCGAAGAAGGCAAAGTTCTTGTGCAGGGTCAACAAGAGGCCCCCCGCCGCCCGAGTCGACACCGACGTCACGAGCTCCGGGAGATGATAGGTCTGATAGGTACCCGCGGACGGACAGAGGATATGGACGGCCTTGTGCTGAATGCCAACGGAGATGAGCCTCCGAGTCAAGGGACACCACACCGGCGATTCCATGACGATGTCGTCGCCGTGCACCACGCAGGTCACCTTCTCCGGGTCGGGTGGGATCTCGGGCGCCTTCCCCGTTCTGTTCATGCCTTCGAGCCCTCCTTTCTCCCCTACCCGCGTCCGGCGTTGCCCGGCGCAGCATGGAGGCTCCAGTGCCCGTGGCCGAGAGGATGACCCTGCATCGGCCGGCCGCCGAACATGATCGAAAGGATGCCGCCAACGCACACCAGAAGGATTCCGAGCAGCGCCAGTCGGTCGGGCACATGGTTCCAGACCAGCCAACCAATCAGTCCGGAGAAGACGACGACCGAGTAGTTGAACGGCGCTATGCTCTGCGCCGAGGCGTGGCGGTAGGCCAGAATGATGAACAGTTGAGCCATGGCCATGAACACGCCGACGCCGACGAGGAGCCACCAGTCGTGCGGGTCTGGGGCCACCCAGCCGAAAATGGCGAACGGCGCGGCGGCAATCGTCGAAATGAGGAAATAATAAAACAGGATGATGTTCGGCTGATCGGTCGACGAGAGCCGGTTTACGGTCACCAGGGCAATGGCGGAGAACAGGGCTGCTGCGGCCGCAATGAGGGCCGCCGGGTTACCAATGAGAGCCGCGCTCGGCTGCAGGATCAGCAGGACGCCCGCGAAACCGATCACCAGACCAGCCCATACCATGGTCGTGATCGGCGTTCGCAGCCACAAGAGAACGACGAGGGGAATGAAGAGCGGCGCCGCGTTGACCAGGAGCACTGCGTCGACCAGAGACATGCGCTTGACCGCGACGAAGAACAGAGCCTGTGACAGCAGGCCGGACAGCGCCCGAACGATGTGCAGGGGCAATCGATCGGTCTTCAGTTCCCGAACGCCGTGCGCCAGCATCCAGGGCAGCATGATGACCAGGCTGATGGCGTTCTGGAAGAAAACGAGAACCGAAGCGGGAACGCTCACCGCCGCCTTGCCGAAGGCGCTCATCACCGCCACGCAAAAGAAAGCGACGACGATCAGGACCGTGCCAGCGATGACGTTTTGCGACGCGCCGTTGGCGGCATGTGACGTCAACCGGCTTCCCCACTAGCAGTTGTTCGATACGGAGTGTGTCGCGCTCAGGCGCCAACATCAAGAGGCCCGGCCGGCCGGCGCGCGAGCATCTGAAGGATTTGACTCCGTCGTTCCCGTTGTGATCTTTGGGCCAGAACGGTAAGCGTCGCCACTCCGCGGCGCCCACTGATGAAACAATCGTCAAGGGGTGAGGTCCGGTGACGAGCAATGCCAGAAAGCGCGTCCTCGTTCTTGGCGGCGGATTTGGCGGCGTCTTTACCGCCAAGCACCTGCGGCGACGCGCTGGCAATGACGTCGATATTGTGCTGATCAACCGGCACAACTTTTTCGTCTTTCAACCGTTGCTGGCCGAGATCGCCGGGGGCAGCATCAATCCCGCAGACGGGGTGACCCCGCTGCGCCGCTTTCTGCCAGGCGTTGCCGTCATGGTCGCGGAAATTCGCGAGATCGACCTCGGGGCGAAGACCGTGCACGTTACGCTGAGCCGCGAAAGCGGAATTCGGACCGTTCCGTACGACCAGCTGGTGATCGCCCTCGGCCAGGTGGTCGATCTGAGCCGGACGCCCGGTCTCGCCGATCGCGCCCTCGTGATGAAGGACGTGATGGATGCATTTCACATCCGAAATCAGGTCCTCGGCTGTCTCGAGGATGCCGACGCAGCCACCGATGCCCGGCGCAGGCGGTCGCTGCTCACCTTCGTCGTCATCGGCGGCGGGTTCACCGGCGTCGAGACGATCGGCGAGGTTCAGGAGCTGATCCGGAAATCTCTCAAGTATTATCCGAACATTCGACCGGACGAGATCCGCACCATCCTGATCCAGCACGGCTCGCGCATCCTGCCCGAATTGCCGGAGCATCTCGCCAGCTACGCGACCGAGCAGCTGCGCCGGCGCAATATCGAGATTCGCCTGAACACCGGGGTCAAGGCGGCAACGCCCACCGGCGTCGAGACCGGCAACGGCCCGCCGATCGACGCCGAGACCATCATCGCCGCGATCGGTAATGCGCCATCGCCCCTGATGCGGTCGCTGCCGCTGGCGCTGGAGCACGGCCGGATCGTGGTCGATCGCTGCATGCGCGTCCAAGGCCAGGAGGACGTGTGGGCTTTGGGCGATGACGCTCACATCCCGCTTGGCGATCCGAACAGCGACCATGTCGCCTACGCGCCGCCGCTCGCGCAGTTCGCGTTTCGTGAAGCGAAGGTGCTGGCGCAGAACATCCTCGCCCACCTCGGTGGCCGCCCGCTCACGGCATTCGAGTATCGCTCGCTTGGCACCATGGCGGCGCTTGGCGGCCGCAGCGGGGTTGCCGACATCATGGGCGTGCGGATCAGCGGCTTCCCCGCGTGGGTCGCCTGGCGCCTTTTCTATCTCAGCCTGTTGCCCGGCATCGCCACCCGTCTGCGGGTCGCCGCGGACTGGCTGCTCGACCTCCTGGTCAGCCCGAGCATCGCCGAGATCCGCGCCGCCCAACCAGCCAGCCGCCAGGTCCGCTTCCTCGCCGGGGACCTGGTCGTCGAGCCAGGGATCGAGCCGGGCGGACTTTACGTCGTGACCTCGGGCGCGTTCGAAATCGAGCCCTCCGCGACGGCGCCGGGTGACCCGGGTGCCGAGCCACGCAAGATCGGCCCGGGCGGCTACTTCGGGATGTCGATCGACGGCAAAGGTTCATCCGAGCACGGGTGTGTCCGCGCCAGCGAGGATTCGACCGCCTATCTCATCGACAAGGGTGACCTGCAACGGCTCGCCATGGTGTCCGCCCTCATCGGCCAGCGGGCAGACGGCGCGCCAACAACCTGACCGAGCGGGCGACGATCGGAGCGGCCATCATCCGGACATCGACCAGAACACATCGCACCAGGCGATGCGGATCGCTGGGCGGGTGTTCACGCCAGCACCCCATTTCACGCCACCACTCCATCTTGCCGACCGAGAATGGCGGCCGGCCCTGAGACGGCGCCCACCTGCACACAGAGGATCTGATCCGGTATCTGCGAGCCCTCAATCAGGACATTCGGTCCCGAGCCCGGCGCATCCGCCATGGTGATGTGCTTCAGATAGGCCCAGCCGAAGATGTCAGCGTTGGGCAGCCACACTGCGGGCGGTACCGGGTCAACGAAGTTGCCTTCCACCAGCAGGTCATCCACGATGAGGCTCCACGAAGAGGTGGCCCGATAGTATTTCACCCCGCCCCGCGCGAAGCCGCATTGCAGTATGCGCGGCCCTGCGGAGGTGTGGGCGCGCGGCTTGACGAGGATGGCGGCACGGGCATCGGCGGTCAGATCTGCCTCTGCCTCATTGGCGTCGATCGAGCAGTTGCGGAAGGTAAGGTCGAAGCCGGTGCCGATCTCCACGCCGGGGCCAGCCCCTGCCTGCTGGGTCACCCGCATGGCGCAGCCGTCGAACTCTACCCCGGCGGTGACACTGTTGTTGGCCACATCATTGCTGGTGATCCCGACCAAGACGGGACGGGCCCTCTCGTAGCCCAGGTATACGTCCACGAAACGGATGGGGCACTGGGTGCAGGCCAGCCATACTGTCGGCTTGAGCCGGTCAGTAGCGGAGCCGCCTCGCAGCGCGACACGGGCGCGAGCCTGGCTACCAGCCCCCGTTTGCAAGGTCCCCCCCAACCCCACGATTGTGATGGGACGGGCTGGGCGCCATCCTGGTGGCAAGCTGTTGGACTGCGGGTCTTCGGCTCCGGCAAGCCACAGCCCCTGATCGCGCACCTCGCCGCCTATATCGACGGCGCTGCCGTAGACCAGGATCGTGCCCCCATTTGGCAGGGCATCGTACGCTCCCAGAATGGTGCGTTTCGCCTCGGCCAGGGACAAGCCGCTATTGCCGTCATTCCCCTCTCGCAGGACACGCATCACGTGGGCGGTGGGCTGGGAAAGAACGGCAGCGTTGAGCGCGCGCCGGATATTGGCCCAGCTGTCACCCCGGCTGATCATGCTGGCCATAGGAACTCGTCCGCCAGGATCATCGCGTCGTCAGGGCCGCCGCCCGCTAAGGGAGCGTCACGCCGCGCCCCGCCATCAGATAGCGTGCGAATGCCTCGTTCTGAGCGCGCTGGCCCTCGTCGAAGGCGGCCGAGTACCAAGCCGCCCATGCCTCGGCTCCCTGCAGGAACAGCTGACCAACGCCCGCGCTACGGGCTCCGAACCAGATCGGGCCGGTCGGCGGCGTCGGCGGGGCGGTCACCGCTTGCAGGGCCACATCGACGGCGCCGTCGACGTGCGCTAGGACCTGCGAGGCGCTGCGCGAGACCTGGACGAGGTGCCAGGCATTGTCGAAGACGTTGATCGAGCCCGGGAAGTCGGTAGTGCCGCTCGAATGCCGCACACGATAGACCAGACGATCGTTTGCTCCATCGCGAAAGATCTGCAGGATGGAGTCGGTGTCGTAGAGGCCGTGGGCGACCAGCAACATCGAGTAGGCCTGCGTCGCCGGCGCGCATTTGACCACAAGGTCGAGATGATAGGTGCTGGGCGCCCCGAAATCGGGCACTTCGACGTAGTCGTCGGCGCCATCAAAGCTCAGCCCCGGCGCGATCCAGGCGGGATCGTTGACGTCGGGGCCGGCCGTGCTGCCGAGCCGGCCATGGTGACCGTTGCCGCTGGCGTCGGTGAGGGTCTGCCCGGCGCCGTCATCGAAGCGCCATTCGCCGATCAGGCCGGCGGCGACGATAGCGGGCGCAGCGTCGCCCCCAAACCTGCGGCCGCGCGGGCTGAGGCCGAGGCTCCTGCTGAGGGAGTTCAGGGTAAGTGCCGTCATCGATGAATGCCTTCTGTGGTGAAAACGTCTCCCGACGTCCCGGAACGAGGTTGGAGAGCAAGCGTCGAACAGCGGATTGGGGGCCATGAGTTCCCAACCAAAGAGGCGTGAAACTACGCCGCTTATATTCCTATGTCAAGGATTTGACGCTGTCCCGCCATCGCGCGCAGATCTGGACAGGTTCAGAGCAATGAAGGTGGTCATTCCAGGTTGATGGTTGGTGCAAAATGCTTGATGGCGATCGATAGTAGGTATAAAATCCCATCCACGGTTCCGGCAACACCTGCCGGGAGCCTGCCGGACCCGGAGCGAGCATCCTCAAGCCAGCTACGAGATCTTGATGCAGGAGGGTGGCGGCCCGCCGCCGAGCAGCCACGCGTAGACAAACTTCATCTCGGCGGCGATCCGATCCCAGCGGTAGGACTGCTGCATCCAGAGCCGGCCGCGGCTCGGCGCCGGCTTTGTAGCTATCAGACGCGCCAAGGGCTGCCAACGAGGGAGCGCGGACGAGCTTCACCTCCGTCGAACTCTGGACGATGCGCTCGACCGTGTGCGTTAGTCCCGAGCGGTGAGCTATCGTCTCCTCAACCGCATGCCGGTGCGGATGAAGCTCCACGACGATATTCGCTCTGGCAAGCGATGGTGCCGCTTTCGGATCGAGTGACTCGAACTCGCTGCCCTCGCAATCCATGACGAAGAGCGCCCGGCCGAGCCGCAACAACGGCTGCAATCCAGCGGCACGAACTGTGCCAGACACGTGTAGGCGGGCGGCAACATTGCGGACAGTTGCCCCACTCCCTTTGGGTCAGCATCAAAGGCATAGAAGGTCGCATCGGGCCATCGAGCCGCCAAACCAACAGCGCAATAACCTTCGGCAAAGCCCACCGGATCAGATCTCGAACAGCAGGCCGCTATTCGCCGAGCGCGGCCAGGTACAGCTCGAGCAACTCGTCCTCCTCGCGGCGCTTCTGCGGGTCCTTCCGGCGCAGGGTGATGATCCTGCGCAGCACTTTGACGTCGTAGCCCTCGCCCTTGGCTTCGGCGTAGACCTCGCGGACGTCGTGACCGATCTGGGCCTTGTCCTCCTCGAGCCGCTCGATCCGCTGGACGAAGGAGCGGAGCCGCTCGGCGGCGACGCCGCCGGTGGCCGCGGCACGACTGGTCGACATGGGAGCGGCATCGTTCATCAGGGGGCACCTCCTCGATCCAAACCAGAGCCCGTCAAGAACGCCAGGGTCGACCGTCGCGTCAAGCCTCCCACCGGGCGATGACCGTCGCGGGGGCGCCGATGTGCCGCCCGGATCACACTGCCCGGCCGTCCACGTCCGCTGCGAGCGGCAACCGGGAACTCGCCTCGCCCTGCCGCATTAGGGAGGCGGCAGAACAGGGCGGAGGGTAGAGAAGCGATGCGCAGCCTGGCGATGCGGTGCGCTATGACGGTGCTCCTCGCCTGGTCGACGGGGCCGGCGCTCGGCGGGCAGCGGGACCACCCGGCATATGTCGAGTACGGCGAAGCGTCCTGGTACGGTCCGGGCTTCGAGGGCAAGGAGACGGCGAACGGCGAGACCTTCGATCAGAACAGGTTGACCGCAGCGCATCTGTCTTTGCCGTTGGGCACCAAGGTCAAGGTGACCAATCTCGAGAACGGCAAGTCGGTCAGGGTCGAGGTCAACGACCGAGGGCCCTACGTCCGGGGGCGCGCGATCGATCTGTCGAAGGCCGCCGCCAGGAAGCTCGACATGGTCGAAGAGGGCACGGTACCGGTGCGAATCGAGGCGAGCCGGCAGGATCTCGAGAAGGCAACCAACGCGGTCGTCGCTTTGCGCGGTTGACGGCACGCTCCGCCGGTCGGACCCTGCGAACCTGGGTATCCTTGAGGGAGAAAACCGGATGATGAACTTCTGGTCGTTCTGCAGCCGATCGTGGCGCTGATCGCAGGCATCCTGATCCTGATCGTCCCGCGCCTGCTCAACTACATCGTCGCCATCTATCTGATCATCTTCGGCCTGGTCGGCCTGGCCAGTCAGTTCGGCGGCGGCGCGCCGGTCTGATCCGGCTCCGCCGGAACTGACGCAAGGAAGATCCTCGCCGCCGGAGGAGGTGCGATGGCTGCTCTGCCGCCGGTCGGGTTCGTCGGTCTCGGCCACATGGGCTGGCCGATGGCCCGCCATCTGAGCCGGGGCGGCGTGGAGCTCACACTTTACGACGCACTGCCGGGCCGGGCCCAAGCCTTTGCCGGCGATTTTGGCGGCCAACCGGCGATCGACCTCGCCGTTCTGGCCGGCGCCAGCCTGATCGTGATCACCATGCTGCCGAACGGCGATGCGGTGCGCGACGTGGCGCTCGGCACGGCGGGCGGCGCAGCCCTCGTCGATGGCCTGCTACCGGATGCGATCCTGGTCGACATGGGCTCGTCCGATCCCGAGGTCTATGCCGAGATCGTGCCCGCGCTCGCACGGCGCGGCGCGCATCTGATCGACGCTCCGGTCTCCGGGGCGGTCAGCGGCGCCGAGGCCGCGACGCTCACCATCATGGCGGGCGGTGATCCGAGCGCGATCGACCGCGCCACGCCGCTGTTCGACCTGATGGGCGAGCGGGTGTTCCGGACCGGCCCGCTCGGCAGCGGTCAGGCGATGAAGGCGCTGAACAATCTCGCCTCGGCGGGCGCCTTCCTGCTCACCCTCGAGGTGCTGCTGATCGGCCAGCGCTTCGGTCTGGACCCGAAGCTCATGACCGAGATCCTGAACGTCTCGACCGGGCGCAACAACGCGACCGACAAGAAGATCATCCCGCACGTCCTGAGCCGGCGGTTCGATTCCGGCTTCGCGCTGCGGCTCATGACCAAGGACCTGACGACGGCGCTGGCTCTGGCCGAGCGGACCGGAACGCCGACGATCCTGGGTGCCCCGATCCTCGATGCCGCGCGTCAGGCGCTCGCGGCGCTCGACCCCGAGGCCGACCACACCGCGCTTGCCCGCTGGCTCGAGGATCGGGTCGGCGAGCAGCTGCGCGGATCAGACGCGACTGACGCAGATCGTCCAGGCCTCGCGACCGGTGTTACCCCGGTCACGCCGATCAGAACGGGATTTCGTCGTCCAGGTCGTCGAAGTTCTCGGATTTCTCCTGGCGGCGCGGCGCGCCTCCGCCGGCGGGCTGGCTCGGGCTGCGCCCCGGACTTGGGGTGCGCGCCCAGTCGCCGCTGTCGTCATCCGATGGGCCAGCGCTGACGTCGTCGCGGCCGCCGAGCAGAACCAGCTCGCCCCTGAAGCGCTGCAGGACCACTTCGGTCGAATAGCGCTCCTGGCCAGACTGGTCGGTCCACTTGCGGGTCTGCATCTGGCCCTCGAGGTAGACCGAGCGACCCTTCGAGAGATACTTCTCGGCGACCTCGCCGAGCCGCTCGTTGAAGATCACCACCCGGTGCCACTCGGTTCGCTCACGGTTCTCGCCCGTGTTGCGATCGCGCCAGCGCTCGGACGTGGCCACGGCCAGGTGGACGATCTTCTGGCCGTCCTGGGTATAGCGCACCTCGGGATCGCGACCGAGATTGCCGACCAGAATCACCTTGTTCACGCTGCCGGCCATCGATCCCTCCTCCAGCTCGAGCCCCGTTCAGGCTGACCATAGCACGGCCCGGGTCGGATACGGAAATCCCTCCCGGACCCGGCGCGAGGCGGCGGTGCCGGCCGTCCCCTCGACGAGATCACGGCAAGAGGCGAGAAACGCCGCCACGCTTGCCCGCAACCGCCGCCCGGCCGGCGCGCGCGCGATCGCGACCCGCTGCTGCTGGCCGCCCGAGAGCTCCTCGCGGTAGTGATCGGCACGGTCGTCGGGGCTGAACGAGGACCGCAAGGACTTCTATGTCTTGTATGTCTTCTCTCGGTGCTCGCCCGGCCGGGCTTCGGCTTGCTGAGCGCGCTCGGCACGGTGCCGCTCGCCGCCGCTGGCTTCTTCTTGTCGGCCTTGGGCTTCTTAGGCTCGCGGTTGCTTCTCTTCTGCCCCTTCGCCATCACCGTCCTCCGCTCCCGGTCGCCAACGCATCGCTGCGAACCATAGGCTCTCCGGCAGGGCACCGGCAATCGAAACCAAAGGTTCCGGACCGCCTTCGCTTTCGCCATTGTTATCAACTTGGCGGTATAGTACGGTCGGAACGAAGAAGCACAAGCGGTCGGGCTAGGCCCGGAATCGATGCCGCATTCTCGGAGCGCACTGGATGGCCATTATGCACCTGGCTCATGCCGTCGCCGGGCATCCTCTGACCTGGTGTCTCGGCATCGAGCCTTTGAACCAGATCCGGCTGTTCGTGATAAGCGGCATCCGGCTGATGCGCGAGGGCCTCGCCCGCAGCCTGCAGACGCGCGGGCGCGCTGACGTCGCTCTCGTCGGCTGCGCAGGCTTTTCCGAAGCCGAGAGCGCCATCCTTGCCGACCTGCGGCCCGATGTGATCCTCGTGGATC